>CAYOUT010000010.1:0-130367 GCA_964407215.1 uncultured Anaerolineales bacterium
CATTTAGCCGTCGCACGCTGGGATGGAACGATCGAGTTGTGGCGGCTTCCCGGGGTTGAACCGATAGCTCCTCTTATCTGATCTCATACTTTCATTCTGGATGCCCACTTAACTGTAGCATTTGCCATAGCTAAATAGAGACTTTACCAGAAATTTCACTTTCCAGTCCGGTTTTAGTCTTGCTAACCTTTAAGGATAGTCACTTGTCTTTTCTACAATCCCTATGTGAAAGCGTCATAGGAGCGGGGTTTGTGCCATGAAGATCACAAAGTTGGAGACGTTCCACGTCAAGCCGCGCTGGCTCTTTCTGAAGGTGAGCACCGATGAGGGGCTCGTCGGTTGGGGCGAACCGATTGTCGAGGGGCACGCGGTCACCGTCGAGGCGGCCGTCCACGAACTGGGCGATTACCTCATCGGCAAAGATCCGCGGCTCATCAACCACCACTGGCAGGCCATGTACCGTGGCGGCTTTTACCGGGGCGGGCCGGTGCTCACCAGCGCCATCAGTGGCGTGGAGCAAGCGCTGTGGGATATCACCGGCCAGGCGTTGGGGGTGCCCATCTACGAGTTGCTGGGCGGGCGCTGTCGAGACAAAATCCGCGTGTACGCCCACGTGGGCGGCAACACGCCCGAGGAGATCGGCCAGTCGGCCCGCCAACGGCTGAGCGAGGGCTTTGAGGCGTTCAAGACGGGGTTCTTTGGCGCCATGCGCACGGTGGAGACCCCCAACGTGCTGCGCGAGGCGGTGGCCAAGCTGGAGACGATTCGCGAGGTGGTGGGCTGGAGGATGGACATCGCCGTGGATTTCCACGGGCGGGTGAGCCCCGCGATGGCCGTGCGCGCGGCCAAGGCGTTCGAGCCCTACGACCTGATGTTCATCGAGGAGCCCTGCCTGCCCGAGAACGTCGATACCATGGTGACGGTGGCGCGCTCCACCAGCATCCCGGTGGCCACGGGCGAGCGCCTCTTTACCAAGTGGGGGTTCCGCGAGGTGCTGGAAAAGCAGGCGGCGGTGATTTTGCAGCCCGACGTATCGCACGCGGGCGGCATCTACGAGACGATCAAGATCGGCGCCATGGCCGAGGTCTACTATGCGGCGATGGCCCCGCACTGCCCCCTGGGCCCCATCGCTCTGGCCGCCTGCCTACAGGCCGACGCGGCGCTGCCCAATTTTCTCATCCAGGAGCAGGTGACGCTGGGCGAGGACTATTTGGTGGAGCCCTTCCGGGTGGAAGCGGGGCATATCCCCGTGCCCACCGGCCCCGGCCTCGGCATCCAGGTGAACGAGGAGGCCGTGAGGGCGGGCGTCTACGACGGCCGCTGGAAGACGCCGGCGCTGTCTCACGCCGATGGCTCGGTGGCGGATTGGTAGCCCTGGGCGCCTTTTGACGAGGCCAAGGGCCGGATCGATGCCGGCCCTTGGTTGTGTTCGATGCCGAACACGCTGCGTCAGGGAAGGGCGACAGCGTAGCTCATGAGAATCTCGTCGTCGTACACGCCCTCGTCGTCTTTGATGGCCTTGAGGCGCCGCCCCTCCTCGCGAAACCCGACCTGATGATACAACGCCAAGGCCCGCTGATTGCTGGCGCGCACGCTCAACTCGAGCCGCTCGATACGCAGCATCTCGGCCCACTGGAAGCTCGCTTGCAGCAGAGCGCGCCCCAAGCCCAGGCCCCGCAGCGTGGCGAGGACGCCCATGCCGAGTTCCGCCGTGTGGCGGCGGAACGCTTGCGTACGACGTTGCAGCGAAAGCCAGCCCACGACATCGCCATCCACCTCGGCCACCAGCACGCGCCCCCCGTGGCGGCGCAGCAGCGCGATGAACTCGGCCTCAACCTCCGGGTTCTGTTTGTAGCTGGTGCGCAAAAAGTAGCGCCGCTCGCGAGATACGGCATCGATGGCGCCTATCAGCGCCTGCGCATCTGCGGCCACCGCGGGGCGCAAGATGGCCACGCGGCCGTCGTGCAGCTCGACGCGGCGATGCCAGTTGTCGTGGGGTACCGTCGCCATACTGTGCCCACTCCTCTCGTGCAGCCCGCTCGATAGACCCTATGCGCTCTCGCTGCCGTCGCCTCTGGGCGCGTTCGCGGCCAGAACGGGCTCCCAGCTGCCCAGCAGGCGCAACAGCTCTCGCACCGTCTCGGCGGCCATCAGCGCGCTTCGCCGGTCGGTGGCCCCTACGTACCTCTGAATGTAACGCACGACGTGCTTGCGAAAGCGTGCCACGCCCGTGGGCTCGCCGTAGAGCTCCACCATACCCAGCAGATGGCGCCGTACAACGCGCAATCGCTCCTCGTAGCCCACCTCGTGGATGTCGCGCCGCTGGAACAGCCACGGATTCCCGATGGCGCCGCGCCCGATGAGCACACCGTCGCAGCCCGTTACCTGGGCAATGGCGTCGATGTCGGCCACCGTGCGCACGTCGCCGTTGGCCAACACCGGCACCCCCGCCGCGCGCTTGACTTCCGCGATGGCTCCCCAGTCCGCCCGCCCCGAGTATCCCTGCTCTCGCGTGCGCCCGTGCACCGCGATGGCCGCCACGCCACAGTCCTCGAGGATGCGCGCGACTTGCAGATAGTTGCGCGTGTGGTCGTCCCACCCCAGCCGAATCTTGGCGGTGATGGGTACAGGGAGTGAATCCACCAGGCGCCGCGCGATGCGAGCGATGGTTTGCGGCTCGCGCAGCAACCCCGAGCCCCGGCCACGCCCCGAGACGCGTCGCGCCGGGCAACCCAGGTTCAGATCGATCAGGTCGGGCCCCAGCTCGGCCAGCTCCGCGCCGGCCTGCGCCAGCTGTTCGTCGTCTTTGCCCAAGAGTTGCATCGCAACGGGCCGCTCGCGCTCGGCAAAGGCGAACAGCGGCCTCGTGCGATCCACGTTGTGGATGACCCCCTCGTCCATGATGCAGGGTGTGTAACTCATCGCCGATCCCATCTCGCGGCAGATGGTGCGGAACGGTATATCGGTGTAGCCCGCCATAGGAGACAGAATGAGGCGTCCGTGTACGGGCACTGGGCCGATGGAAAAAGCGGGGGAGGCGGTCGGTTGGCTCGTGCTCTGCTCGGTCATGCCCATATTCTCAGCTCGGCTGTCGCTGGTGCGCGCTGCAGCGAACGGCTCAGGGTTGCTGCGATGACAGCTTTTGGGGCTGGCTCGCGGCGCCCGGGGCGTGCGCGAGGGCGCGTTTGGCCCACGCCGCAGGGCGGAAGCGCCAGCCCAAGATCAGCGCGCGCACAACGTAATCCAACACCATAGACGCCTGCAAGCCGGCGAGCCCCAGCCCCAGCCACGTCACCGAGAGCAGTGCGATGGGCACTCGTACGAGCCACGACCCGATTCCGGTGGAGGCCATCACCGTGCGGGTATCGCCCGCGCCCCGCAGCCCGCCCGAGAATCCCGAAGCGTAGGCAACTGCGGGCAACCCCAGCGCCACCACGCGTAGTGGCGCCACCCCCTGAGATACGACCGCAACTTCTGGGGTGAAAAGCCCCAAGAAGAACCGTGGCACCGTCAGGAAGAGCAGGCCTGCTGTCAAGCTCACATAGAGCGTGAGCTCGATCGCCTTGAGCACATACCGCCGAGCCAGGTCCGGCTTGCCCGCGCCGATGGACTGTCCGCTCAGTGTGGTGGCCGCCACGGCAAAGCCAGAGGCCGGCGTGTTGCTGAGCGCCTCCACACGCATGGTGACCAGGTAGGCGGCATAGGGCACGGTGCCCAGGCTGGAGACGGCCCGCGTATAGGCCAGAAAGGCCAGCCTGAAGAGCAGCGTCTCGCCGCCGGCGGGCAAGCTGATATCCGCCAGGCGCCTGAGCACCGGCAGGTCGAGGCGTGTCGGCAGCCGGCGCAGGTGTAGCGCGCCGTGGCCGCGCATAAGCAGGGCGAGCACTGCGATACAGCCCGACGCCGTCCCCGTAAAGGCCGCGATGCCCACCCCGCGCACGCCGAGGACGGGGATGGGGCCCAGCCCGCGAACCAACACAAACGATAATACGAGGTTGATGATGTTGACGCCGCCCATGATCATCATGGGCGTGCGGGTGTCGCCCGCGCCGCGCAGGGAGCCGCTTCCGATGAACATGAGCGACGAGAAAGGCAACGACAGCGCGATCCACGTGAGGTAGGCGGCGCCGAGCTCTACAGCCTTGGCCTCGGCGCCCATCAACACCAGGCTGGGGCGGGCCAGCGGCACCAGCACCGCACAGGCCAGCAGGCCCAGCACCAGGCCGAGCAGCAGGCTCTGTTGCAGCACCCGGTTGGCGGAGCGCCGATCGCCGGCGCCAACGGCCTGCGCAATGAGCGCCGTGCCCCCCACGGCCACGGCGGCAAAAAACGTGCCCGCCACCGAGGAGATGGAGCCCGACAGCCCCACGGCCGCCAAGGCGGGCGCGCCAAGATGCCCCACGAGCATGGTGTTCACCACGTTGACCAGCAGGCTCAGAGCCTGCTCGCCCACCGCCGGCAAGCCCAATTGCAGGACGTCTCTCCGCAGCGCGCTGTCGGACAACTCCCCAGCGCCCTGCGGCGCGCGCCGCAGGCGCTCTAGCGTTGCTTGTAGTCTCAAGAATAACCCTCGGTAACCGCACCCGCCAAGAGGTGGCGTTGCAAGAATCGCTCCGCGGCCAGAGGCGCCGCTGCGGGCGAACCGGGCGGAGCTGGCTGTGCCAACCCCAGAGAGTATAGACAAAACGGCGGCTTTGGGCAATCGCACCCGGCTGCGAATGCGGCGGCCTGCCCGCTGCACCGCCCGCAGCGAATCGCTCTGCAAGCTGCGCCACAGGTTGAGACCCGCGGCGCGCTCGCTTTGTGCCGTGGCTCGAGGGCATGTACAATAGGCCGCCAACGATCCTAGTACTTATGAGCCCCCTTGGAGGAGCCATGTCCGAAGCGCCGGCCTACCGTGTGCGCGCGGTGCGTTGCAGCCACCGCGCCAGTGATCAAGAGGTCTACCAAGCCCTTAAACGCGCGACTGACCCGCTGGATCGCGCTTGGGCCAAGCTGGAAGCCGCCAGTAGGATTACCATCAAATTCAACCAGGCCTTTGAGCCCGATCGCCTGGTGCGCTACGAGGGACAGTTCCAGGAGCTGGTTGACCCGCAGGTGGCGCGCGCGCTGCTCCGCCTGCTGCGCGAGCGCACCCGGGCCGAGCTGGTCTGCACCGAGATCAGCGTGATGGTGGATGATAACCCCCAACTGACGTCCGAACAGACGATGACGCTGATGCCGGTGCTTCGCGAGTTCGACGTGCGCTGGGTCGATGGCGATCTGCCGCCGCATCGGCTGTGCGACGTGCCCGGCGGCGGGCTCATGTTCGAGCGATACCTGCTGCCCGAGTGTGTGGTGGATACCGACGCCTTTATCTCGGTGCAAAAGATCAAGAATCACAGATTCATGGGCGTCACGCTGTGCCTCAAGAACCTCTTTGGCCTGCCGCCCCGCGAGCCCCACGGCCGCGCCCGCGTGTACTTTCACCACCTCGTCAGGCTGCCCTACGTGCTGGTGGATCTCGGCCGCATCATCCAGCCCACGCTCAACATTCTCGATGGCATGGTCTGCCAATCCGGCGGCGAGTGGGGCGGTGAGGCCCGCATCGGGGATACGCTGGTGGCCGGCGATCACGTCATCGCCACGGACGCCTGCGGCGCCTACCTCATGGGGCACCGCCCACAGGGCGATTGGCCCGAGCCGCCCTACCGCCGCGACCGCAACAGCATCGCTGTGGCCGCCGAGGATGGCTTTGGCACGGATCTCCTCGACCGGATCGATTTCGAGAGCGAGGTGGAGGCGCCCATCGCCCAGTTCGACAGCCACCAGTCCGACCCGCACCCGCTGGTGGTGAGTTGGCTGCGCACCACCAGCGAGCAGGCGCTGCACTATCGCGACCATATGCGCGAATATGTGGATCGCTACGCCGGCGAGTTCATCCTGCTGCAGGACGGCGAGGTGCGCTGGCACGACAAGCACAGCGACCTGGGGCGCAGCCGCCGCGTGTTGGCTGGGGCGCGCAAAGAGAGCGGCATGTGGATGAAACTGGTGGACCCCGAGGAGACCGAGGGCGAGCATTTCGAGATCTATGAGCGCACACTGCAGCGGCTCAAAGAGATGGGGGAGTAGCGCTCCCCCATAGGGCGCTGTATAGCCACACAGCGGATCGGTTGCGCGCCGATCCGCTGTTGTTTTTGTCTCAAACGGGGCGGGCCACCCTCTACCCCCGGCGAGGGGCACAATCCCCCGTCCGCGCGCAAAACACACGCAGCAGTATTGCGCAAAACAAGCATATATGCTATACTTGAGCAAACGTTCAAGTATAGGGGGCGCCGTGCTGAACGAACTGAGCGTTGCCGCGGCCGAGCCGGTGGCGGGCGATCACGATGATCGCCAGGTGAGCGCCGATCTCATTGCAGATCTGGCCGAGATCTACCGGGCCCTGGGCGATCCCACCCGGCTGCGGCTGATCTCCCTCCTGATAGACTCGGAGCGCTGCGTGGGAGAGTTGGCGGGCCTGCTCGATCTGAGCATTTCGGCCGTTTCGCATCAGTTGCGCGCTCTGCGCCGCCTCCGCATGGTCAGGGCCCGCCGCAAGGGTCGGCACGTGTATTACCGGCTGGACGACGAGCACGTAGAGATGATCTTTCGCTACGGGCTGGAGCATGTGCGCCATCGGTGAGGCGAATGGCGCGCCGCATTGTATCGATAGGTGGGGGTATTATGGTGGAAACCGGTTCGCGTGAGCAGCTGACCTTTGAGGTCAAAGGGCTCGACTGTCCCGATTGCGCGTTGAGCTTTGAGAAGGCCGTACAACAGCTTCCCGGCATCGCCTCGGCGCACCTCGTGTATCCGACGTCCAAGCTGTTCGTCTCTGGCGACCATCAACAGCTGTCGATAGCCGCCCTGCACAAGCTGGCCGGCACCATGGGCTATGAGGTGGTGCATGATGGCGAGCCCGCCGCCGAGGCCAAAGGGCTGGTGGCCTGGCTCAGGGCCCGCGAGAAGGTGTTGAGCCCCGTTGTGGGCGGCGTCTTGCTGCTCGCTGGCGCGTTGCTGAGCTTGCTTGGCGCGCCGCCGCTGACGACGCAGCTGGTGTTGGGGGCCTCTATCGTCCTGGCGGGCTATCCTATGGCTCGCGCTGGATGGATCGGCGCGGTAAAGGGGCATACGCTGGATATCAACGCGCTGATGACCATCGCTGCCATCGGCGCCATGGCCGTGGGGCAGTTCACTGAGGGCGCTGTAACGGTATTCCTCTTTTCTGTGGGCGAGGCCATGGAGCGCTACTCGGCCGACCGCGCGCGGGGGGCCATCCGTGCCCTCATGAACCTCGCGCCCCAAAAAGCCACTGTGCTCTCGCCGACCGGTGAGCACAGCGTGGCGGTGCAAGAGATCCACGTGGGTGACCGCATCGTCGTGCGCCCGGGCGATCGCTTGCCCATGGACGGCCGGGTGATCGAGGGGCGCTCGGCGATCGATCAAGCGCCGGTAACGGGCGAGTCGCTGCCGGTGGACGTGTCGCCCGGCGACGAGGTCTTTGCGGGCACGCTGAACGGGCGCGGCGCACTCGTGGTGGAGGTGACGCGCCGCGCGGAGGATAACACCATCGCGCGCATTATCCGTATGGTGGAGGATGCGCAGACGCGCCGTGCGCCCGTGGAGCGCTTTGTGGACCGCTTTGCCAAAATTTATACGCCCATCGTCATCGGGCTCGCCGTGCTCATCGCGTCGGTGCCGCCGCTGTTGGGCCTGGGCGCTTTCAGCGTGTGGTTCTACCGCGCGCTCGTGTTGTTGGTCATCGCCTGCCCCTGTGCGCTGGTGATCTCGACACCGGTGACCATCGTGAGCGCCCTGGCCCGCGCCGCGCGCGCGGGGGTGCTCATCAAAGGGGGGCGCTACCTGGAGCAGATGGCCACATTGCGAGCCATCGCCTTTGACAAGACCGGCACGCTCACCGTGGGCCGCCCCGTTGTCGTGGGCGGCGGCTGCGAGCTGGGCGACGATCTGCGCGGCGAATGCGATGATTGCCGAGAGCTGGTGGCCAAAGCCGCCGCGGTGGAGGCGCGCTCCGAACACGCGCTGGCACAGGCCATCACCCAATACGCGGATCAACTCGGCGTGTCTCGGCGTTACGAGCCCGCCACTATGGTGGGCGCACTGCCCGGCCTCGGCGTACAGGGTCAGGTGGACGGCCACCAGGTGTCTGTGGGGAGCGTGGCCTACTGCGAGGCCACCGTGGGCGCCGAGGACCCTCTCTGCACGGCTGCACGCGAGGCGGAGGGCGGAGGGCACACGGTGCTCGTGATTCAGGATGCGTGCTGCGATGTGCGCTGCTTCCTGGTGGTGTCTGACGCGTTGCGTCCCGAGACGGCGCCGGCGTTGCGTGCCCTGCGCGAGGCCGGCGTGGCCCACACGGCGATGCTTACGGGCGATAACGCCTCTGTGGCGCGCACCATCGCCGATCAGGCGGGCATCGAGGACGTGAGAGCTGGTTTGTTGCCCGGAGACAAAGTCTACGCTGTGGACGAGCTACAAGCGCTGCACGACGGCAAGGTGGGCATGGTCGGCGATGGCGTGAACGACGCGCCGGCTCTGGCGCGAGCCACGGTGGGCATCGCCATGGGTGCGGCCGGCAGCGACGTGGCCCTGGAGACCGCCGACGTCGCCCTGATGACCAGCGACCTGAACCGCGTGCCCTTTGTCATCGCGCTCAGTCGCAAGGCATTGCGCATCATCCGCGCCAATATCACGCTGGCACTCGTCACCAAAGCGGCGTTCGTGATCTTGGCGGCGCTGGGCTTGGCCTCCTTGTGGATGGCCGTGCTCGCCGACGTGGGCGTCTCGCTCATCGTCAGCGCCAACGGCATGCGGATGTTGCGGTTCCGTGCCAAAGAGCATACGATCTAGGGGGCGAGATCAGGTCGCCTGCTGCTGCGAGCCCAGGGCGAAAAAGGAATAGCCGGCCGAGAGCACCGTGCCCAGCCAGACCCAGGCCGAGTTGAGGATAAGCTCGGGCGCGGCGGGCCGGAACACCGCCAGCGCAAAGGCGGCGAGCCCCACCGCAAAATAGACGGTGAAATAGAGCGCCGCCACCCATACGGCGGCGGTGATGGCTTGGCCCTGTTGCGACTCTTGCTCATCCGTGGTAAAAGCATGGGGCGCCACCAACTGTGTGTGAATGCCCAACGCACGGGCGAGGCCCAGGAACTTGCAGCGCAGGAACGACGGCGGCTTGAGGGTGGACCAACCTGTTCGCGAGTGCCCGCCCAACGGGTGCGGTGCGCGGATCGGGACGGACGAGGGGCGCTCGCTCTGAGCAAAGCCCGCCGTGACGACCGCGCCCACCATGCCGCTCAACATTGCGGCGATGCGCAACATCCCCGGGGGAAAAACGGGCATCCCCTCGAGATAGGTTCGTACCACGGCGTAGCCCAGCACAATGCCGTACAGCACCGCCGCCAGGATGGTGAGCACGAGCGAGAGCACCTGCCTTGCGCGGTCGGGGATCTCGACCGTGCCGTCCGCGATCTGTTCCACGGGGGCCTCCCTGATGGTTTGCCTCGTTGTGTGGTCGAAGCGATTATAGCGCCTGCTGCTGGCGGCGTCAATGGCCCCGGCTAGCATCGTGGCCGGCGCCGGAAGGGACGAGAAGCTTTTGAGCTCGCTAGACACCCGCCGCGTGCCGTTCTCCTGGAGCAACGCGCGCGATCAGCTGTTCGCCGAATGTTTGCGCAAATACTACTGGCGCTACTACGCGCCTTATGGCGGCAACGCCCCCTGGGAGACGGCCGACCGCGAGCGGCTCCACGTGCTGAGGCGCGTGACCAACGTCGCGGCGCTGGTGGGCGATCGCGTGCATCGCGTGGCGCGGGCTGCGCTGCGCAACGCGCACGACGGCTCTCCCTGGCGCGAAGACGAGTACGTCCCCGCGGCGCGGCTCTATCTCCAGCGGGCGCTGCGCGGCTCAGAGCGCGCCGCTCGCGTGCCCCCGAGCGGACGGGCGAGCAGCGCGGCGATACTGGACGCTCACTACTACCGGCTCCCCTTTGACGACCACCACGCTGCGGAGGCGCTCGAGCGCACGATCGAATACACGCGGGCGCTCTGGGCGCACCCCCTCTTTCAGAGCGCGCTGGCGCACCCCAACGACCTGTTGGCCATCGACACCATCGATCGGTACGAGCTGCAGGGGGTGACGGTCTACACCGTGCCCGACGTGGTACAGCGCCTGCCGGGCGGCACCCATCGCTTGGTGGATTGGAAGACGGGGCGCAGCGTCTCGCAGCGTATGGATGGGTACGAGCAGCAGCTGCTCGTGTACGCTCTGGGGCTCCGGCTCAAGCGGGGTCTGGCCGTGGACGCCATCGAGTGCCTCGTGGCGGATCTCCACAACGGAGCATCCGTTGCGGTGTCGCTGGACGACGACACGCTGCAACGCGCCTCAGCGCGCATCGTATCCAGTATCACGGCCATGCAGGGCCTCCTGCGCGATCAGTCGCTCAACCGGGCGCACATAGACGACTACCCCATGTTGGCCGACCCCGACACGCCGCTCGATGACCTGCCCGACACCTGCCGGCGCTGCGCCTACCGGCTCCCCTGTTACGGCGAGAGGACCCTCGGCTGGGATGGCGTCCGCTGAGAGGGCTCTACCCCAAAGGATGTGCTGCGCAGACTAGGCCCCCTTGACAAGGATGCGGTGGTAGCGCTTCTTGCCGGCGCGCAACAGCACGCCCTCCGCCGGCACATCCTGGCGTGTGAGCGCCTCGTCCACCGAGGTCACCTGCTCTTCGTCCACATAGGCGCCGCCCTGCTCGATGAGCCGGCGCGCCTCACTGCGCGACTTGGCCAGCCCCGCGATCTGAAAGAGCTCCGCCAGGGCGATGCCCTCTCGCAACGCATCGGCGTCGATTTCGGTGGTGGGCACCGCGTCGGCGGCCTGTCCTCCGCCGAACAGGCTACGAGATGCCTCGCGCGCCCTCTCGGCCTCCTCCCGCCCGTGCACCAGGGTCGTCACTTCCAGGGCCAGCAGCTCTTTCGCCTCCCTGATCTCGGCGCCCTCCAGCTTGCCCAGCGCCTCGATGCGCTCTATCGGCAAAAAGGTATAGATCTTGAAAAAGCGCACTACGTCGGCGTCCTCGACGTTGATCCAGTGCTGGTAAAAGTCGTACGGAGACAACTGCTCGGCGTCGAGCCAGATAGCGCCCTGCGCCGACTTGCCCATCTTGGCGCCGGACGCGGTGGTGAGCAGCGGGAAGGTGAGGGCGTACACCTCTGCGCCCTCGACGCGCCGCACCAGGTCCACCCCGGCCAGGATGTTGCCCCACTGGTCGTTGCCCCCCATCTGCAAAAGGCAGCCATACTGTCGGTAGAGGCACAAAAAGTCGTAGGCCTGCAACAGCTGGTAGTTGAACTCTAGAAAAGTGAGGCCCGCTTCCAGGCGGGTGCGGTAGGCCTCGGCGGCCAACATGCGGTTGACGCTAAAGTGCCGGCCGATGTCGCGAAGAAACTCGACATAACCGAGCTTTAACAGCCAATCGGCGTTGTTCAACATCAGCGCACGATGGCCCTCGGAGGCGCTCGTCGGCGCGCGTGGCGCCGCTTCGAAATCCAGGAACCGCGCCAGCTGGCCCTTGAGCCGCTGCAGGTTGCTGTCGATCCGCTCCGGCGTGAGCAGCTGGCGCATCTCTGTGCGGCCGCTGGGGTCGCCGACCATGCCGGTGCCGCCGCCCACGATGGCGATGGGCCGGTGCCCGTTGCGCTGCAGGTGCGCCAAGGCCATGATGGTGAGCAAGTTGCCCACGTGAAAGCTGGAGGCCGACGGATCGTAGCCGATATAGCAGGTGATCGGCTGCTCCAGGGCGCGTCGCAACCCCTCCTCATCAGATACCTGCTCGACGAACCCGCGCTCCTTCAGTATGTCGTATACGTTGGCCATGGTCGCTCCTCAACTTGACGCGTTCTCCACCCGCGTGTAGCATACAGCGCTTCATAGTATTGCCTCGCTAATGCTTTGTCAAATCGCTCGGGCCCCGCGCCCGAGCTCTCTGTGGGACGGAGGGCATACGGGCTTGGATGACGTGCTGCTGCTGATCGGCATTTCGCTGTTCGCCGCCCTGGTGAACGGGGTCACTGGTTTTGGCTATGGCCTGGTAGCCATGCCCGTCCTCATCGCCATCATGCCGGTGAGCGATGCCGTGGTCGTCGTCAACGCTGTGGCGCTGTTTGCGTGCGCCTACAACCTCTGGTCGGTGCGAGAGCACGTGAGCTGGCGCGAGACCTGGCCGGTGCTGGGGGGCGCGGTGCCCGCAGCCATCCTGGGGGTGTATGCGCTCAAGGTGCTCGACGAGGGGGTGCTCAAAGCGCTGCTCGGCGTCACCATCCTGTTCGGTTGTGTAGTGGCGCTCTGGTCGCCCAAGAAGGCTCTGCTGCATCGCGCGTTTCCCTGGGGCTACGTCTCCGGCGCCCTCGGGGGGATCATCGGTGGGGCGTTGGCCACGGGCGGGCCGCCGGTAGTGCTCTATTCCCTGCTGCGCGGCTGGCAAAAAGGCGAGGCCAAGGCGGTGCTCTCGGCGTATTTCGCCCTCATCACGGTGTGGCGGCTGGTGCTGCTGTTCGGCCACCGTGTAACCACCTGGCAGACTGCGCGTTGGGGTGCCATCGCCATCGCGCTCGTCCCCTCTGTGCTGTCCTCGATGCTGGGGCATCGGGTCTTCCGCCGCATGAGCGCGCCGGCGTTCCGCTACGCCACGCTGGCCGTGCTGGTGGGGATGGGCGTCAAGATGGTGGTCGCGCCGTGACGTCCGCCCGAGTGCGCGTTCGGCCCCGGGGCCACGGTCCCCACATGCCGTGCGTGCCCCCCGCAAAGTACCCTCTCTGGAGGCTTGTTTGTGACCCTGTTCGGTGATATCTTTTTAAATAACATCCTACCCGCCTTTCTCATCATGGCGGCCGGCGTGTTCAGCGACCGCAAGCTGCGTCTGGACAAGATCGTTCTCTCTCGGTTGGCCATCTATGTGCTCACGCCCTGCCTGGTCTTCTCGGCCATCGTGCGTTCGTCGCTATCGGTGGGCCAGTTCGGTCGCGTCATCGCTTACGTGCTGGCCACTACGGCGGTCATGTGTGCACTGGCACTGGCCGTAGGCTGGGCGCTTCGATGGCCGCCGCGCACGGTGGATGCCCTGGTGCTCAGCGTGGGCTTTGTGAACGCCGGCAACTTTGGGCTCTCGGTGATCCTTTTTTCGTTCGGTGAGGCGGGGCTGGAGATCGGCACGGTCTTTTTTGTGGCCTCCAACCTCACGTGTAACACGCTGGCGGCGTTCTTTGCGGCTCGGGGCAACGGCGGCACCCGGCAGGGGATCCTAAAGGCCGCCAAGCTGCCGGGTATGTACGCCTTTGGGCTGGCGGTGCTGCTGTTGGTGGTGGGGGGGACCGTGCCCGAGCCACTGTTCAGGGCCGCCTCGCTCATCGGCCAAGCCACCGTGCCCGTGATGCTGTTGCTGTTGGGGATGCAGCTCTCGCAGACGCAGCTCGCCCACCGGTACGGCCAGGTGGCCGTGGGCGTGGTGCTCAGGCTGGTGGTGGGCGCGCTGGTGGGCATCGGCATGGCGCCGATGTTCGGGCTGGAGGGCCTCGCGCGCAGCGTGGTGATCACCGAGGCCGCCACGCCCACGGCCGTGAACTCGGCGCTGATGGCCATTCAGTTCGATGCGGACGCCGACTATGTCACGAGCGTGATCTTTTTCTCCACGCTGCTGAGCGCTGTAACCCTCACCATCCTGCTGATGTTTCTCGGCTAGCGCCGCCTCGGGGCGGTGAGGCGACGCTCCTTTCGCGCGCGGATTTCGATTCACGGCTGCCGTATCGCCAGAGCGATGTACACAGGGGGTGACAACCATGTACTGCAAGCATTGTGGAGCCAGGCTGTCGTCCGGAGCACGCTTCTGCGCCCGCTGTGGAGCGCAGGTCGCTGCCGGGGCGGCCGCCCCTCCCGTAACGACGCCCTCCTACACCCCTACCGTGCGGATAGCCCCCCGCAGGACGCCCGGGGATTGGCTATTGCTTGTGGGCGCTATTCTGATGATCTTTATCGGGTCTGGCTATGTCGCTCTGACGGTGATCGGCAGGGCGGCGACGGCGCAGGTGACCGGTTACGAGCAGGTGATGTATCAGAGTAACGACGGATCCACGAGGAACCCCAACCGCTACAAGCTGGACTACCAGTTCGCAGCCAACGGCCAACGGTACACCGGCTCTGTGACGCGGGCCTTTCCCAGGGGCAGCCACATGAGGGAGACCCTCAGCATCCGGTATCTACCCTTTTGGCCCCACATAAACGCCGAAGAAAAAGGTATAGGGCTGACTGGCCCCGCGGTGCTGGGGGTCGGCGTGTTGGTGCTGGCGTTCGGCATCAGGAGGATGTTCAGGCGCTACGGTTGAGCCCGGCGTCCCCGGGCGTGCCAGCTGTAGGGGCGGCGCGCCGCGCTCGACGGGCGGCGTGAGCGGGGTATAATGAGGCAGGCGGGGCGACCGGAGACGCTCGTCGCCCATCCATACGGAGCGAAAAGCGCGTTATCGTCTCGTGAGAACGGAGGAAGCGACATGTTCTGTGAGCGTTGTGGCAACCAACTTCCCCCCGGCGCAACGTTCTGTGCCAACTGCGGGGCGAGACCCCAGCCCGCTGCCGCGGGGTCCACACAGCTCTACGCGCCCTATGGCGCCCAAACGGGATACGGCGTCGCCCAACCCCAGGCCTACTATGGTGCGGCCGCCGGTGGCTCCCCGCCCCTCAGCGTGGGGCAATACGTCGGCATGTTCATCCTGCTGAGCATACCGCTCCTGAACATCATCCTGTTGCTCGTTTGGGCTTTTGGGGGCACAGACAACCTCAACAAAAAGAACTTTGCCCGCGCCGCTCTGGTGTTTGGCCTGATCGCAGCGGTCTTGTGGGGCCTGTCGCTCGTCCTGATGGGCGCTTTGGGCATAGCGGGTGGGCTGTTGCAGGGGTTGCTATAGCGCCCAGCCGAGGGGAGAGCGCAATGGGCGACACACAACGAACGTTTCGTTGGACTGTGGACGTGCCCATACTCGGCAACGCCGTCGTCCTGGAGCAACTCGGGCTCGCTCTCGGCGTCTCGTTCGGCCCGATAGTGCTCTTGATCGCGCTCGTGTCGGGTGACGGTGTTTACGCCCTGTATGCGCTGGCTCTCATCGCCGCAACGCTCGTTCTGACGTGGCTTTTCGTTTTGATCGTCTATCGAAACAGGTACGAGGCAGAGTTCGCGCTCGACGCCGCCGGAGTGCTCTGCCAGACAAGGACCAGGCAGGCGGGCAAGAACCGCATCGTCAACGCGCTGGCGGTGCTCCTCGGCCTGCTCTCTCGCACGCCCGCCGCGGTGGGGGCGGGGCTGCTGGCGCAGTCGCGGCAGCGGGTGACCCTCCGTTGGGGCCGGATCACCTCGGTGAAATACCGCCCTCGGCAGAGGACCATCCTGTTGCGCGCCGGCTGGATGGAGCGTATCGCGCTCTTTTGCACGCCAGAGAACTATGCCACGGTAGAGTCGGAGGTCGAGGCTCGAACCGCCCACCTGCGCAAGGAGGCCGCAGTATGAGAGCCCCCGATACGAGAGCCATCCGTATCGCGGCCGCCGCGTTGCTGGCGGCGCTCGTGCTTTGCTCGTGCGAGGCGTTCCCGCCCACGCCCAGCAACCAACAGATCCTCGAGGCGATAGTGGCTTCCAACAACGCGCAGGCCGAGCCTCTGGAGCTGGTGTTTGAGGAGATGGAGGTGCCCCAGCGCTTCTTCGGGGGCGCTGGCGCGGTGCTGTGGGTGGCGGATGAGAGCATCCAGCGCAACTATCGCATCGCGTACGATGCTGAGACGCAGACCTTCTATGTCGAGAGCTATACTACGCTATGGCTCGGCGAGGATCGCGTCTATCGGAGGAGAGACGAGCCGTGAAGAAGAATTGGGTCCCCCGTGTGCTGCTATCGCTGTTGGGTGTGGCACTGATCCTGCTGGGCGGCTCGCAGATCGCCCTCGGTTATTTGGGCGAGAGCGCCACCGCCGTTCTCACATCCGTTCGGCGCGAGGGCGGAGAGCGGGACGAAAGCGTTGCGGGGCGATACACGTACAGCATCGGCTATACGTTCTCTACGACCGACGGCAAGCGGATCGACGGCCATAGCAGAAAGATCGGCGGAGCCGTCTTCCTGAGGGCCGACGGCATATCCACCGTGCGGGTGCGGTATTTCCGCGCATTTCCATACTACAGCGTCATGGAGAGCGACGCTGGCTTGGGGTTGGGGCAGTTGGCTCTGATCGTTGTCGGAGGTGTTCTCATCTATCTCATGAACGGGCGAGAGAAGCGCCGCCGTTGAGCAGCGGCCGCCGGGGGCCTTTGCGCTTGCGCGGCACCACAGCTGACGCTTGACCCCTCCCCGTGTGGTGGGTATGCTTTTTGCAGCTCCTCGAGCGCCTCGACAAGAGGCTGATCGACGGCGCAGCGCGCAGCGGCGTTGAGCGGGTGCTGGGCGCTCGGTGGCGCGTGGCGATGCAGCAAGGGGGTGTTTTGACGAGCGCAATCCATCAAGCTATAGTCCAAGCCTGCAATTCACACTCCAGAGGAAGGAATCAACATGGCTGACGTTCTTCGAGCAGGGGTAATCGGCGCTGGCGCCATCGCAGTGCACGGCCACGTACCCGGCTATCGAGCCACACCGGGCGTTGAGGTGGTCGCTATCTGCGACGTGCTGGAGGATCGCGTCAAGTCGGTGGCAGAGGAGCTCGACATCCCTCGCGCCTACACCGACTATCGCGACATGCTCGCCAAGGAATCGCTCGACCTGGTGAGCGTGTGCTCGCCCAACACGTTCCACAAGGCGATGACTGTGGACGCTCTGAACGCGGGCGCTAACGTGCTCTGCGAAAAGCCCATGGCGTTGGCCTACGCCGATGCGCAAGAGATGGTGGCAACGGCTGAGCGGATGGGCAAGAGCCTCACCATCGGCCACCACATGCGGCATACGCCCGCCATGTTTGCCATCAAAGACGTCGTCACTAGCGGCAAGCTGGGCGAGATCTATTACGCCAAAGTGAGCTACCTGCGGCGTAGCGGCATCCCCGGGTACGGCAGCTGGTTCACCAACAAGGACTTGGCCGGCGGCGGCGCCATGATGGACATCGGCTGCCACATCCTGGATATGGGGCTGTGGCTCATTGGCCACCCCAAGCCCGTCACGGTGACGGCGTCCACCTACGCCAAGTTCGGCCCGCGCGGCAAGGGCCTGGGCGGTTGGGGTATGGACCACTATGGCCTTGGCGCCCGCTACGACGTAGACGACCTGACCACGGCGTTCGTGCGCTTTGATAACGGGCTCACACTCACCGTGGAGGCGAGCTGGGCCAGCCACGGCACCGACGGCCACCGCATCCAGCTCTTTGGCACCGACGGCGGCATCGAGGTGAACGACAAGCTGTTCGGCAGGGAGCAGCCGCTGCGGTTCTTTGGCGAGCAGGGCGATGAGCTCACCGAGGAGCCGGTGTCTTTTGTGGAGGACGACACGCCCTCTTATGCGCGCGAGATCTCTGCCTGGGTGGAGGGCATCCGCACCGGGGAGCCGCCCCTCGTCACCGGCGAGCAGGCCGCTATGGTAGTACAGATCATCGAGGGCATCTACAAATCTGCAACAAGCGGCAGTGAGGTCGCACTCTAGGCGAGTCCGCGCCCGCGAGGGCACGACGTGTTGCACAGGGGGGAGCCATCCCCCCTGTTGGCTGTGGGGCGGCGCACCGCCCCCCTACCGCGAACACACCCACTCTCTTGTATGTTGCGTTTGATCCGCGCAAACGGCCTGTGGCTTCGGTTCTCACCTGTTGGTACGGATGCGCTGCGTTGGTCTTTTTCGTAATGCTCTCGGCTCCATAACAAGCCAAGGTGAGTGCCCATCTGTGCTGGCTTTTGGTGCCCTTGGCCATTGTGCAGTTTGTATTGACTTTTGCCGCGCTTTACTCTATACTCGCGCTCAAGTGATGATCTCCATCGCGGCGTGTTGTGTTGGGCTCTCACCGGTCTCGCGTTCGCCCCGTATCGTTCGTAATCACCTGGGTGCACGTTGGCGGGGCTCGCATACTCGGTCGCGGGAGATCGGGTTGTATTTTCAAGGGGGACATCATGGCTCAGGATGCACTACTCAATGTGAAGCAGGTTGCACAGTATCTGCAATTGAAGGAATCGACGATCTACTCATGGGCCCAAGACGGCAAGATCCCGGCTATCAAAATCGGCCGCACTTGGCGCTTTCGCCTCTCCGATTTGGATAACTGGCTCGAACTCCACCTGAAGGGCGAGCCCAACCTGGCACAGGCCTAGGGCAACCACCCCCACAGGATGCGCACGAACAATCGCACAAGTGAACCCCGGGGATAGCTCGCCGCGTTAGGGGGGCTGGATACCCCGGGTTTTTTGTGCCTCGAGTTGGCCCGCGCCCCCAACGACACCGCGCTCCGCCCCGGACGACGGGGCGCGCCTGCGGCCTCTCGCCGCGTTGACAACTGGCGCCGCCCCTCTACAATGCGACGGTGCCAGCACAACAACCCCCGAACCCCATGGAGCGAGGTCCCGCGATGATAGAGTTCGCCCCCCGATTGTTCCAGCACGCCGGCGAAAAGGGTCCGCGCCGCGGCCGGATCGCTCGTGTGATGCAGGCCGCGCTCGAAGCGGTGGACCCCTTTGATGCTGTGCTCGCCACGTTGCGCCGCGACGGCGACCAGCTGTGGGTGAACAACGCCCACTATGACCTGACGCAATACGAGCACGTGTACGTGGTGGGCGCCGGCAAGGCGGGCGCGCCCATGGCCCGTGCGGTGGAGCAGGTGTTGGGCGATCGCGTCAGCGCAGGGTATGTCAACGTCAAATACGGGCACACGCTCCCCACCGAGCGGGTGACGCTGCACGAGGCGGGGCATCCGCTGCCCGACGCCGAGGGGGTGCGCGGCGCGCGCGAGATCGCGCGGATGCTGGAACGCGCCGGAGCGCACGACCTCGTCATCTGCCTGATCTCGGGCGGCGGCTCGGCCCTGATGACCCTGCCGGTGGAGGGCGTGAGCTTGGCCGATATGCACGCGCTGACCGACGCACTGCTGCGGGTGGGCGCCACCATCGACGAAATCAACACTGTGCGTAAACATCTGGAGCAGGCCAAGGGCGGGCGTGTGGCGGCGCTGGCCCACCCGGCGCCCATCATCTCGCTCATCCTCTCGGACGTTGTGGGGAACCCGCTGGACGTCATCTCTTCGGGCCCCACTGTGCCCGATACCACCACCTTTTGCGACGCGCGCCGGCTCCTCGAACGCTACGGGCTCTGGGATGAGATCCCCCCCTCGGTGCGGGGGCATCTGCTGCGCGGCTGTGGCGGCGAGGTGGCCGAGACGCCCAAAGCGGGAGACGCCATCTTTTGCCGGGCGCAGAACGCCATCGTGGCCTCGAACGACCTGGGGGCGCGCGCCGCCGAGCGGGCGGCCGCGGCGCTGGGCATGCACACGCTGGTGCTCTCTACGTTTGTGGAGGGCGAGGCACGCGAGGTCGCCAAAGTGTACGCGGCGGTGGCTCGCGAGGTGTTGGCCTCGGGGCGGCCGATCCCCCGGCCGGCGTGCATCATCGCTGGCGGCGAGACCACCGTCACGTTGCGCGGGCGGGGCCGTGGCGGGCGCAACCAAGAGATGGCGCTGGCGGCCGCCATCTCTATCGCCGGGCTGAGCGACGTGTCCATCGCCTGCCTGGCCACCGACGGCACCGACGGCCCCACGGATGCCTCCGGCGCCCTGGCCGAGGGCGACACGCTAGAGCGCGCTGCCGCGTTGGGCCTGGATCCCTGGGAGCACCTGGCCGCCAACGACTCGTACCCGTTTTTCGACGCCCTCGGCGACCTCTTGCTCACCGGGCCCACCAACACCAACGTCAACGATCTCGCCTTCGTCTTTGTGTGGTAGGCCCCGCCGGGCGCATCAGGGGTTGTCGAACGCGTAGCGCACCTGGTCCTGTGCCGCCACGAGGGCCGACTCGGGGTCTACGCCGTGCTCGATGATCTGTTGGATAGCGCCCAAAAAGGCCATCCCCACCTTTTCCAGCGATGGGCTGATCTCCGTGGGCAGAATCACCATCTCGCTGGGGAACTGGGAGGCGACTGTGGCGACATCCTGCCCCACCTCCAGCGCGTAGCGCTCGTCCATCACCAGAGAGCGCCTGGGGGGAAGCTTTTGCCCAGAGGCCTCGGGGTGATCCGCCAACTCGCGTATCAGAGCCAGCGCCTCCAGCGGGTACTCGCAGCTCGCCGCCACATAATACCCCTCCACATCCGCGAGGGTGATGGGCGTGCGGTCCGCGGGCATCGGCAGCATCAGCCATGTCATGGGCCACAGCTCCGGCGTGTCCATCCCGCCGCGATCGCTGAACCACCCCGTCCACACCCCACACGAGCCCTCGGCGGCCGCCTGTTGAATCCCCTGCGGGAAGAACGCCGAGATCACTTGCCGCTTGGGCGCCACCTGGTAGGTGGTGAACAGGTCGGTGTACCATTTGACGGCCTCGATGGTGGCCATTTCGTCCAGCGTCGGCTCGCTGGGCGTGTTGACGTCGTCGGCGATGCGGCCGCCCAGCAGGTAGGTGAACACAATGGGGTCATAGTCGTCCCACGCCGTGCAAAAGCCATAGATGGGCCCCAGATCGGAGCCGGGCGCGCCATCGGGGTAGTTCAAGTTCACGGCCAGAGACAACAGATCGAACGTCGTCCAATCGGGCTCCGGCGGGGTGAGGCCCAGCGCCTCTGTCGCGTCCAGGTTGAGGTACAGCGCGAACGTGTCCAACCCCGCGGGGATGCCGTACTGCGCCCCCTGCACCTGCAGGCCCTCCCACGCGCCGTTGTAATAGTCGTCGTAGATGCCGTACCAATCCTCGCCCAACAGGTCCTGCAGCGGCAACAGGCGCCCGGCCCTCACATGCGACAGGATGCCCCGGTCGCTCAGGATGACGTCCACATCGTCGTTCTCGAGGGCGCGGTTCAACTCGGCGTTGCCGTAGCGAGGCAACTCGACGACCTCGATGGTGATCTCGGGGTTCTCGCGCTGGTAGGCGTCGAGCAGGGGCTTGAGCGCCACAGTGTGCTCTCGATACGCCACCCGGAGCACCACCGGCTCGGGGGTGGGGGGCATGATGAGCCGGCACCCCGTTGTGGTGAGCAGCAAGCACAGGGCCAACAGCCACGATGCATGCCGTAGCGTTCTGGATACGTGTGCGGTAGGTATCATGCTGCACCGTCCTTTCCTCAGAGGCGCGCTCTTGTCGCCTCTAGCCGTTGATCGCTCCACGGGCGACGCAAGGCGGGTGCGCCCGTTTGCAGCGCGCCACGCGTGTGCTAAAATGACACCGGCAAAAGCGCCGGCGGGGGTCCGGCTGATGTGGCCTCGCTTGGCGGGGCGCAACCCCCCATCACCCTGTAGGAGGTTCCGAAATGGACAAAAAGACGATCAGGGATGTCTCCTGGTCTGGCAAGCGGGCGCTGGTCCGATGCGACTTTAACGTGCCGTTGGATGCCGATCTCAACATAACAGACGACACGCGCATCCGCGCGGCGCTGCCCACGATCCAGTATCTGCTCGATCACGGGGCCGCGGTGGTGCTCTGCTCGCACCTGGGCCGCCCCAAGGGCAAGGTGGTCGACAGTATGCGGCTGACGCCGGTGGCCGAGCGGCTGCGCGAGCTGTTGGGCAGGCCCGTGACTAAACTGAATGATAGCGTGGGCGACGCGGTTGCGCAAGCCGTGGCGGCCGCCAAGCCGGGCGATGTGGTGCTGCTGGAGAACCTGCGCTTTCACGCCGAAGAGGAACGGAACGACCCCGCCTTTGCCAAAAGCCTGGCCTCGCTGGCCGATCTGTTCGTCAACGACGCTTTTGGCACGGCGCACCGCGCCCATGCTTCCACAGCGGGCGTGGCCGAGCACCTGCCGGCCGTGGCGGGCCTCCTGATGGAGAAAGAGCTGAACTTTCTGGGGAGCGCCGTCGAGAACCCCGAGCGCCCGTTTGTGGCCATCCTGGGCGGCGCCAAAATCTCGGACAAGATCGGCGTCATCGAGAACCTCCTCGCCAAGGCGGATGCCCTGCTCATCGGCGGCGGCATGGCCAACACCTTTCTGCGGGCCAAAGGCTACGAGATGGGCGACTCTTTGGTGGAGGAGGCCAGCCTGAGCACGGCCGCCGAGCTCTCGCAGGCCGCGGGCGACAAGCTGGTGGTGCCGGTGGACGTGGTGGCGGCCGACGCCTTTTCTGCGGACGCGACGCGCAAGGTGGTGGGCGCCGACGGCGTCGAGCCCGGGTGGCGCGTGCTGGACATCGGGCCCAAAACGGTGAGCCTCTTTGCGAGCAAGATCAGCGGCGCCAAGACTGTGCTGTGGAACGGCCCCATGGGCGTGTTCGAAATGGCACCCTTTGCCGAGGGCACCTTTGCCGTGGCCAGGGCGCTGGCCGCATCCGGCGCCACCACCATCATCGGCGGGGGCGACTCGGTGGCGGCGGTGGAGCAAGCCGGCATCGCCGACAAGATCACCCATATCTCCACGGGCGGCGGCGCCTCGCTCGAGTTCCTCGAGGGCGCCGAGTTGCCCGGTGTGGCGGTACTTCAGGACAAATAGGCCGGGCATCCGGCTGGGATCGAGGGGTAGGCCGATGGCAGACAGGATCAGGCGCTTGGGTGTGCTCACCAGCGGGGGAGACAGCCCCGGGTTCAACCCGTGTATACGCGCCGTAGTGCGCATGGCGCTGCACTATGGCTGGGAGCCGTGGGGCATCCGCCGAGGCTTTGAAGGGTTGGTGAACGGCGAGCTATCCCGCCTCAACTCGCGCTCGGTGAGCGGAGTCATCAGCCGCGGGGGCACCTTTCTCGGCTCTTCCCGCTCCAGGGAGTTCAACAGCCAGCGAGGGCTGCGCGATGCGCTGCGCACATTCAACGAAGCAGGGATCGATGCCCTGGTGGTTATCGGCGGCGACGGCAGCATGCGCGGCGCGCAAGCACTCAACGACGCCGGCGTGCCGACGGTGGGCATCCCCGGCACCATAGAGAACGACGTCTGTGGGACGGATGTGTCGGTGGGGGTGGATACCGCGCTCAACACCGCACTCGACGCCCTCGATCGCATCCGCGACACGGCCACTGCGCAGCAGCAGGCCTTCCTGGTGGAGATGATGGGCGAAAAGTCGGGCTATCTGGCGCTCATGGCCGGCATCGCCGACGGCGCCGAGATGGTCTGCATCCCCGAGGTGCCTTTCACCCTGGAGGGCATCGCCACCGAGGTGGGCAACGCCTATATCCGTGGCAAAAAGCACTGTGTCATCACCGTGGCCGAGGGCGCGTCGCCCCACGCCGCCGAGATCGCCGCGTACCTGGAGGAGCATCAGGAGCAGACGGGCTTTACCGTGCGATTGAGCATCCTGGGCCACATCCAACGCGGGGGGGCGCCCATGTCGCGCGATCGGTACCTGGGCACGCGCTTTGGCACCGAGGCCGTGCGCAGCCTGCACGAGGGCCGCTCGGGCCTCATGGTGGGTATAGTGGATGGCGAGATCGTCTTCTCTCCCTTTGAGGAGGTAACGGGCTGCGTGCGCCAGATCGACCCCGCTTACCTCGAACTGGCCAACAAACTGGCTCGCTAGGCCGTGCGCGTGCTCAAGAGCCCCCTGATCAGGGGGCTCTTGTGTACCAAGGGGCTCGGCGCTATTTGCTCTGGCTCTGTGCGGCCACAGCGGCGGCGGCCGCGGCGGCGGCCTCTGGATCGCCCAAGTAATAATGGCGGAGCGGCCGCAAGTCGTCGTCCAGCTCGTACACGAGAGGGATTCCCGTGGGGATGTTGAGGCTTGGGATCTCTTCGTCCGAGATGTCATCCAAATACTTGACCAGCGCGCGCAGGCTGTTGCCGTGCGCCGCGATGAGCACCCTCTTCCCCGAGCTCACCACCGGCGCGATGGTCTCGTGCCAGTAGGGCAGCATACGCGCCACAGTGTCTTTCAGGCTCTCGGTGTGGGGTAGCTCCTCGGGCGAGAGGTCCGCGTAGCGGCGATCATGGCCGGGGAAGCGCTCATCCGATTCGTCGAGGGCTGGGGGCGGGATATCGTAGCTCCGCCGCCAGATGTGCACTTGGTCTTCGCCGTGTTGTGCCGACGTCTCGGCTTTGTTCAACCCCTGCAGCGCGCCATAGTGGCGCTCGTTCAGGCACCAGCTGCGGTGCACGGGGATCCACATCAGGTCCATCTCTTCCATGATGAGCCACAGCGTCTTGATGGCGCGCTTGAGCACCGAAGTATAGGCCACGTCAAAAGTGTAGCCGCCCTCCTTCAGTAGCTTCCCGCCCGCCAGGGCCTCGGTGACGCCCAACTCTGACAGGCCAACATCCGTCCACCCCGTGAACCGGTTGTCCAGGTTCCAGGTGCTCTGTCCGTGCCTTACGAGAACGAGCTTGTGCATAGAACTCACTCCGGGTTTGGCTGATGTACATTCTAGCGTTTCAGACACCCTCCATTCTGCCAGAAACGCTCTCGTGCGTCAAAGTTGCCGTCGCCCTTGGTGACGAGTATAATAGCTGTATGATGACCATGGTGGCGAAAGGGAGTGGGCTCAAAGGTACACCGTAACGCATGAAGATCCTTGCGATTAGCGACGTAGTGGTGGATCTGGTCTACAGCCCCGCAATTGTGGAGCGATTCCAGGATGTGGACTTGGTTCTGAGCTGCGGTGACCTGCCCATCGAATACCTGGAGTTCATCTCCACCATGCTCGGCAAGCGCCTCTACTATGTGCACGGCAACCACGTGCAGAAGGGGCTGCTTACCAGCCAGGGCGAGGAGCGAGACGGGCCGCTGGGGTGCATTAACCTGCACCGGCAGGTGGTTGATCACCAGGGCCTTCTGATAGCCGGGTTCGAGGGCTCTATGCGCTACCGCCAGGGCGAACACCAGTTCACCGACTTGGAGATGGAGCGGCTGACGCTGTGCATGTGGCCCCGGTTGTGGTGGTGGAAAAAGAGGCGCCGGCGCGAGCTGGACATCCTCATCACCCACGCCCCTCCGTTCGGCATCCACGACGGAGAAGACCTGTGCCATCGCGGGTTCAGGGCGTTTCTGCACTTTATGGATAGGCACAGCCCGAGGCTGCACTTGCATGGCCATATGCACCTGTATCGACAGGATGCGCCCTACATCTCGCACTATGGCGCGACGACCGTCGTCAACGCCTACGGATACCGTATCATCGAGATCGATGAACACGATCGCTCGGTGCCCCCCAAGGTGCAGACATCGCTGACCTGGTAGTGGCAGCGGCGCGCCGGGGCGCCCTATACAACCCGCACGACGTGGCCGCGCGCTTTGGGCGCGGCGGTGCGCAGGAGAATTGCATGTCCTCACAGCCTCCCGCCTACGTCGCACTGGTGGACGGCGCACGCGATCGGGTCATCGATTTCTGCCGGCGCCTTCTGTCCACCCCCAGCTACTCTGGCCAAGAGGGCGACGTGGCGCACCTGGTGACTGAGGAGATGCGCGCGCTGGGCTATGCGGAGGTGCGCGTCGACGAGGCCGGCAATGTGCTGGGGCGCATAGCCGGCGGTTCAGGCTCGGCCACATTGTTGCACTCTCATATGGACGTGGTGGACGCCGGCGATGCCTCGCGGTGGCGCTTCCCGCCGTTCGGCGGCGCCGTCGCCGATGAGCATCTATGGGGTCGCGGTGCGGTGGACGACAAGGGATCGCTCGCCGCCCAGGTGTACGCCGCGGGGTTACTGGCGCAGGCTGGCGTCGTGCCGCCGGGCGACCTGTGGGTGGCGGCTGTGGTGGGGGAGGAGGTCGGCGGCTCGGGCACGCTGCACCTCATCCCGTCGCTCTGTATAGACCGCGCCATCATCGGCGAGCCATCGAACAACACACTGCGCCGCGGGCATCGCGGGCGCTTTGAGTTCGTCGTCAGCTTTCACGGGCGCTCGGCGCACGCCAGCGCCCCCCGGCTGGGGCTCAACCCGCACTATAGCATGGCCCGTTTCCTCCTCGCCCTCAGAGATCTGCCTCTGAGACAGGGCGGCGTCTTTGGGGGCAACACCATCGCGCCCACGCTCTCCTTTGTAGATCAAACCAGCAGCAACGTCATCCCCAGCGAGGTGGGTGTGCATTTGGATTGGCGCTCCGTGCCCGGCGAGCGCATCGAGGAGGCCTGCGCGCTGGTGGAGGCGCTGGGCCGCGAGGCGGCCGAGCCCGGCATTGTGTGTCGCGTCGAGATCCCTTCGCGCGAGGTGCGCGCCTACACCGGGCTGGTGCGTCGGGTGGATTTCGATATGCCGTCCTTTTGCCTGGCGCCGGACGACCCGACAGTGCTCGCTGCGCAGGCGGCTCTGGAGGGCGCGCTGGGGCGCCGGGTGCCGGTGGACATCTGGCGGTTCACCACCGACGGTGGCCTCCTGGCGGCCGCGGGAATTACGTGCATCGGCTACGGCCCGGGCGATGACGCCATGGCCCACGTTGTCGATGAACGCCTCAGCATCGAGCAGCTGCTGGAGGCGACCGCAGGATACATGGCGCTAGCGTCGGCCTTTGCGTGATCGGTCGACATCGCCCACACAGGCGCTATACTAACGATTACAGGTGATGGGGTTCATGACAACGGAGGAAATGAAACGGGCGACCGGGTTCGCTGCGGCGGACCAGGTACAGAGCGATATGATCGTGGGGCTGGGCAGCGGCTCGACGGCGCGTTACGCCACGCTGCGTATAGCCGAGAGGTTGCGCACGGGCGACCTCGCCAACATTCTGGCGGTGCCCACGTCGGAGGAGACGGCGGCGCTGGCGAGAAGCGAGGGGATCCCCCTGACGACGCTGGAGGAGCACGGGCGCATAGATCTCACCATCGATGGGGCAGATGAGGTGGATTCGCAGTTGAACCTCATCAAGGGTCTCGGCGGCTGCCTGCTTCGCGAAAAGATCGTCGCGTATGCCACGGCGCGCCAGGTCATCGTGGTGGACGAATCCAAGCTCGTGTTGCGCTTGGGCACGCTGAGCCCCGTACCTGTGGAGGTTATCCAGTTCGGCTGGCGCAACACCGAGGCGGCCCTGAAGCACACCGGTGCACGTACCGCCCTCAGGATGCGTGACGGCGCCCCGTATATCACCGATGAGGGCAACTATATCGTCGATTGTTGGTACGACGATGGCCTGACCGACCCCACGGGCCTGTCGTGTGAGCTCAACGGCATCCCGGGTGTCGTGGAGCATGGGCTGTTCCTTGGTATCACCAAGTTGGTGGTAGTAGCATCGCGCAGCGGTCTGCGCATGTTGGAGTAACGCTGTGGCAAACGAGTGGATCCTCGTGGTGGATGATGAGGCCGATGCAGCATCGGTGCTGGAGAGGTTCCTCTCCGGGGCCGGCTACCAGGTGGGGGTGGCCGGGACTGTGGCTGCGGCTATCGAGGCGCTGCGCAGCCGCTCCTACACGGTGTGCATTCTGGATCTCCGCCTGCCGGATGGCGACGGTCTGGAGGTTTTGCGTTTCGCCCAGGGCGTCGGTCTCCTCACCGAGGTGATCATCCTCACCGGGTACGCTGATGTGCCCTCGGCGGTGGAAGCGTTGCGCCTCGGCGCGTACGACTATCTCGAAAAGCCCGTGCAGGATCTGCGATTAATCCTCATCACCGTGGCGAGGGCGCTGGAGCGGATGGAGCTCACCAAGCGGAACCGCCAGCTGCTGCACGATCTGCGCGCTGCGAACAAAGAGCTGGAGGTACGCCGGCAGCAGCAGCTCGGCTACATCAAACAGATCGGGCAGGCGTTGGCGGGGGCGCTCCACGAGGAGGACGTGGCGCAGGTGCTCGTCCACTCGCTGCTCGACGCCACCGGCTGTGACGTAGCGGGACTGTTGCTCAGCTGCCGCGCCGGCAAAAAACCGCCCTGCGCGCTCTTGGGCAGCCGTCAGCCACTCGCGCCGGCGGTTCACCGCGGCCTGATGAATTCGATGTTGAGCCACCTGCCGGATCCGGCTCGGCCCGCCCTGGCCGACGTCAAGCTTGAGCAATTCGCCCGCATCGAGGACGAGGCGCCGGAAGACGAGCCGGTGCACTGCTCCGAACTGCGGCTCATATCGTGCTTTAGCAACACCAAGGGAGTGGTCGCTATCGGGCGCCATAGCGAGGGCCCCTTCTCGGAGGAGGAGCTGAGCTTTTTCAGCATCCTGGTGAACCAAGGCAGTGCCGCGCTGGCCAACGCGCAGCTCTTTGCGCGGGCCAACGAGCTGGCCACTCGCGACGGCCTCACCGAACTGTACAACCATCGACACTTTTACGAACTGCTCGAGGCGGAGATCAGCCGCTCCGAGCGCTATGGAGAGCGGTTCGCCCTCCTCATGGTGGATATGGACCGCACCCCCACCATGGGCCTCAAAGCCGTCAACGACACCTACGGCCACCAGGCGGGCGATCAGCTGCTCAAGTCCTTTGCCAAATTTCTGGCCAGCCGCGTCAGGCGCGCCGATGTCGTAGCACGCTACGGCGGAGACGAGTTCGCCATCCTCGCGCCCGAGACGGATCGTCGCGAGGCCCACATCCTCGCCCAACGCATCTGCGACCAGGTGCGAAAGGCGCCCCTCGTCGTCAACGGCCACGTAGTGCACGTCACCGTCAGCGTGGGGGTGGCGGTGTTCGAGCCGGGGCCGCGTTACGAAGCCACCCGCGTGGTGGGGCTGGCGGATCGCGGCATGTACTTGGCCAAAGAGGCTGGCGGCAACCGGGTGTGTCTGGTGGAGCTCGACGGCAGCGTGTACTGGGACCTCGAATGACCGACGCCGCGCCCGCGTTCCATCCCCCGCACCGGGGCCATGAGGCCCAGTGAACCGACGCCCCCCCCGATCAACCCGAGGAGTTCTATCGCCCACAATGACCGAGAATGGTTCGAGTTTTCACACCGGCAAGCTGCCCATGGACTTTTTGCAGCGCATCCTCCAGGCCTACACCCGCACCGATCCTCGCGTGGTGACCGGCCCCGCAGTGGGCGAGGATGTCGCCGTCATCGACATCGGCGATCGCTACATCGTGCTCAAAACGGACCCCATCACCTTCGCCACCGACCAGATCGGCTGGTATGTGGTCAATGTGAACGCTAACGACATCGCCACCAGCGGCGCGCGCCCGCTCTGGATGCTCAACACCATCCTGCTGCCGGAGCGCCAGGCTACGCCCGAGCTCGTCGAATCGATCTTTGCGCAGCTGCATCAGGCCTGCGAGCAGCTCGATATCGCGCTGGTGGGCGGCCACACAGAGGTGACCTGGGGGCTCGATCGACCCATCGTCGTGGGGGTGATGCTCGGCGAGGTGGCCAAGGGAGACCTTCTCACCACGTCGGGGGCCCAGGTGGGGGATGCCGTGCTTCTGGTGAAGGGGATCGCCATCGAGGCTACGGCCCTCATTGCCCGCGAAAAAGCCGACGACTTGCTCCGCCGTGGCTACGCCCCCGCCTTTATCGAGAGAGCGCAGCATTACCTGTACGATCCGGGCATCAGCGTGCTGGACGTAGCGCGCGTGGCATCGCGCCACCCTGGCGTCCACGCCATGCACGACCCCACCGAGGGCGGCCTGGCCACCGGCTTGCACGAACTGGCCGCCGCTTCGGAGACCGGCATACGGGTGGATGGCGACCAGGTGCACATTTACGACGACACTGTGCCGCTGTGCGCCGAGTACGGGCTCGATCCGCTGGGCGCCATCGCCTCGGGCGCCCTCATCGTGGCGGTGGACTCGGCACATGCCGACGCGCTGCTGCGCACCTATGCGGAGGCGGGTATCATGTGCGCGCGTATCGGGCAGCTGCTGCGCCCCGAGGAGGGGCTGTGGCTGAACCACGACGGGCGGTGTGAGCCCTTGCCCCGCTACGATGTGGACGAGATCACCCGCGTGTTCTAGCTGAAGGGCCTAGTCGGCCTGCGCCTCGTCGCTCTGAGACCGATGCTCGGCAGCCAGGCTGTGTGCCGTCTCGGCGAGCCGCCTGGCGAGCGCTTGCTGCTCCTCGGGCGTCGTCACCTCGCGGTCCAACACGGCGTCGAGCGTGCGCGCCAGAATCGTGCGGTATATGGGCCCCGGCGGAATCCGCAGCCCCCGCAAATAGTGGCCGTCGACGGCCAGCCGCACCCGCGCAAGCTCTCGCTCGTAGAGATCCAGCCGTTCCTTGGCCAGCTTGGAATCCGTCAGCACCGACAACACAAAGCGCGCCTCGCGCGAGTAGGGGCGTAACAGGTGGTAGATGGCGCTGGGGAGCATCACCTTGGCCGTGAGTTCGCCCAGCGATTCGCGCAGCCGCACCACCTCGTGCAGCAGCTGCGCATCTCGCTCCGAGATGTGCAGGCGCTCCACAGATTCCTCCAACTCTCCCCTGCTCAACACACTGGTGAGCAGCGCGAGGTAGCAGAGCGAGAGCGTGGGCGGCCGCAGCGACTCGTCCTCGGCCTCCCCGTCGGCCACGGGGGCGCGACGGCCCCCCTCCGCGGGCGCGGGCAGGTCCACACCCCGCCTCCTCAGCCGCACAAAGAGCTGGGCCATCTCCCTCGAGAAGCGCAGGCTGGGGTGCAGATGAGACAGAGCGCCCATGCGGTCCAGGCGCTCCAGGGCGCGCTCGGGCTCGGCCTCCGCCAGCAGGAGGTACAGCTCGTTGCGCAACCGCTCGCCCGTCACGTGATCGAGCAGCTCCAGCGCGTCTGTGATGAGCTCCTCCGTCCGCCTCTCGATGGAGAACCCCAACCGTTGCTCGAACCGCACGGCCCGCAGAATGCGCGTGGGGTCCTCTACAAAGCTCAGGTTGTGCAGCACGCGGATCCTGCCCTGCAGGATGTCGCGTTCGCCGCCGTAATAGTCGAGCAGCTCGCCGTAGCGGTTGCTGTCGAGGCAGATGGCCATCGTGTTGATGGTGAAATCGCGCCGGTAGAGATCTTGCTTGATGGAGCTGCGCTCCACCTGCGGCAACACCGTGGGCCGCTCGTAGAACTCGGTGCGGGCGGTGGCGAAATCCAGCGAGGGCGGCACGCCGGCACCGTGCTCGCCCTCCAAGATCACCTTGGCCGTGCCGAACCGTGCGTGGCTGCGCACCCTCCCTCCGATGCGGCGGGCGAGCCTGTAGGCCAGCTGGATCGCGTCGCCCTCCACCACCATATCCAGGTCTAACGTGGGCGAGCCCAGCAACAGGTCGCGCACGAAACCGCCCACGATGTACAACGAGTACCCCAGCTCATCCGCCACGTCTCGCGCTTGGATCAAGAGCCGATACAGCGGGTCGGGCAGCGCGCGCTCCATCCGCAGATGGATCTCTTGCGCGCGCGAGGGATGCAACGATGGCGACCACAGCTTGATCAGGTCGGTTCGTGTGACGATGCCGATGAACTGTCCCTCTTCGGCCACCGGCACCTGGCCCAGGTTGTGGTCGATCATCACGCGCTGCACCTCGCTCACCGCGTCGCCCGGCCTCACATACACGGGCCCGGTGTGCAGAAAGCTGCGCACCGGCATATCGCCCAGGCGATGGTGAAGCGCGCGATCGATGTCGCGGCGCGTGATGATCCCCACCAGGCGGTCGCGATCCACCACGGGGAACCCTTCGTGGCCGTAGCGGCCCATGAGCTGGGCCGCATCGCGCACCGAGATGTCGAGGTTCAGCGTGTGCACGTTGGTCGACATGATCTCTCGCACAAGGACGGGCGGGCGCACATGTTGCTCGAGCATCTGGTAAAGCTGCCGGTGGATCGCCTCCAGCGTGGCGTCGTTCACATGGGCGGCCGCGGCCTTGCTGTGCCCTCCGCCGCCGAACTCGCGGAGAATCTCGGCCACGTCCATAGCATCCGTCACGCTGCGCCCGATGATCTGCACATTCCCATCGTATTCGGCCAGCATAAAGCAACCATCCGGCTCGTACACGTCCATGATCTGGTGTATGAGCGATGACAGCTCGTCCACATAGTCGTCGAGCTTGATGCCCGCGATGCAGATGGCGCGGCCGTGCACCGTCTCGATGCGGGCGCGCTCCAGCAGCACGGCGAGGGCGTGGCGTTGCTCGGGCGATAGCGGCCGGTTGAGGAATTGGTCCACCAAGAGCAGATCGGCCCCCTGCTCCAGCAGCCAGGCGGCGGCGCGCGCGTCGCAGGCGGTTGTGCCCGAGTACGTGAGGTTGCCCGTATCCTCGTAAATGCCCATCAGCATCAGGCTGGCGCCCAATCGCGAGGGGCGCAACCCGCGCTCCTGCAGCATCTCGGCGATGAGCGTCGTGGTGGCGCCCATGGGCTCGCCGATGAACTGGGTCGGCGGCTGCGCCGGGCGATCGCCGACGGGCTCCTCGGGGATGTGATGGTCGATCACGATGATGCGCGTCTGCCCGTTCATCCCCCTGAGCGGCGCGATGGCCGTCGTGTCCACCAACACCACTTCGCTGATGTGCCGGCGTTGCAGCTCGCGCCGCTCCACGAACGGCAGCTCGTCGCGGTACAGGGCGATCAAGTCTCGCAGGTTGCGGTTCAACTTTTGGGGCAGGATGGCGACATGCTCCGGATACAAGAGCGTGGCCGCATACATGGACGCGAGGGCGTCCATATCGGCTCGCTCGTGGCTTGTGATGATCTTCATGGCGCCGCCTCCTGTTAGCAGCGCATTATAGCGCCGCCCAGACCGGTTGACAAGGGGGCACCTCGCCCCTATAATCTCGCCACATGTCCCGGGCAACCCAGAGACACACGAGAAAGGCGACATGACCAGGTTCGGGCGTTCCAGCCAAACCACATGGCGGTTGCAGCTTGTAGCGCTGCTCGCCCTATTCCTCATCTTGCTGGGCTTCTTTGTCAAGAGCCTCTACACCGGCCTCTCGGGCTATGGTGGGGGGGGCGCGGCCGTCTCACGCGAGATCCCCTTCACGGATGTGAACCCCTACGGCGCCAATTTTTTCCTCACTCGCGAAGTAGAGGATTGGAAGCGCGACCTCACCCTGCAAAAGGCGGCGGAGGGCGGCCTCGGCTGGGTCAAGCAACAGTTCGCGTGGGAGGAGGTCGAGCCCGTGCGCAAGGGCGAGTTCATCGACCCGGCCACTGGCACCAACAGCTGGAACAAATTCGACGAGATCGTGTCGGCCTGCGAGCGCCACGGCCTGCAGATCGTGGCCCGGCTCGATCGCCCACCGGATTGGACGCGCCAAGACAACACCTACAAAGAGCGCCCGCCGGACAATTTCGAAGACTATGGCGACTATGTCTACGAGTTCGTCAAACGCTATCGCGGCCGGGTGGACTATATCCAGGTGTGGAACGAGCCCAACATCTTTCCCGAGTGGGGTAACCAGGCCGTCAACCCGAAGGAATACGTTCAGCTCCTCAGAATAGCCTATCGCCGGGCCAAAGAGGCCAACCCCAATGTGGTGGTGCTCAGCGCGCCACTGGCTATCACGCTGGGCCAGCCGCACCCCGAGCCCGGCAAGTGGATGGCCATGAGCGACCTGTTGTTCCTCGAAGAGATGTACCAAGAGGGCGCACGCGACTATTTCGATATCTATTCGGCCAACGCCTTTGGCATGGATCTCCCCCCGGACGACCCGCCGGACGCCAACACACTCAACTTTCAACGCGTGTCGCTGCATCGCGAGATCATGGAGCGCCACAACGATAACGACAAACCGATCTGGTTCAACGAGTTCGGCTGGAACGCCTCCCCCGATACCTTTACACCCGATCGCCTGGTGTGGCGCCGGGTGGACGAGCAACAGCAGGCCGAGTGGACTGTGCAGGCCATTGAGAAGGCGCGCAGCGAGTGGCCTTGGGCCGGGGTGCTCATGATTTGGTACTTTCGGCAGGTGGGCAGCATCTCGCCGGATCGCGCCGATTACTATTTCCGCATGGTAGATGTGGACTTTACGCCCCGCCCGTTGTACCTCGCCGTGCAAGAGGCGGCGCAGAGCTCCCCCGCGGAGGGCCCCGGCCTCTACCAGGAGACCAGCCCGGCCGTGAGCCGTTCGGACGCCTGGGAGCTTGTGCTCGATCCGGGCGCGTCGGGCCACGCCTATATCGCCTCCGATACGATGGGCGATAGCCTGACGTTCCGCTTCAGGGGCTCTGGCGTCGACATGCTCACTCGTGCGGGGCCCGACGCCGGCCGGGTGCTGGTGTCGCTCAACGGCCACCCGGTGTCGGGCTTGCCGACGGACGCCAGCGGCGCGAGCTATGTGGACCTATACAGCCCGAGAGTGGAGCTCAACGTGCACGTGCCTCTGGTGCGCGCTGCGGGGTCTGGCGAACACACGCTCACCCTCACCACGGCGCCCGCAACGGGTGGCGAGGCGCCCGAGGGGCAGCGGGTGGTGTTGGACGCTTTTGTGGTGATGGACAACGGAGCGGCGACCTTTCCCGTGGTGCCACTGGTCGCCAGCGGCCTGGGCCTCGTGGTGAGCGGCGTGCTGCTCTGGCGTACGTGGCGACGCGCGCGCTGGTTGGTGCGCTCGTCCTAGCAAAGGTGTAGCAGCGCGGTGTGAACACCCGGCGATGCGCGCCCGGGGGCGCCGGCGTCGGCGCACCGCAAACGTGATGGGGGGCCGATGGCCATAGAGATACGCTTCAGCGATGACGATTGGGGGCGGATCGAGCGAGACTATGCCGCGTGGTGGGCGCACGAGCTGGAGCGCCCCCTGGTGCAGATTGGGGGCGCCGAGCGCGACCCTCGCGTGACGTACCCCGAGGCGCCGGCCTTTACCAGCAACTTTCCGCTGGAGTTGCCCGCCGAGCAGGTGGTGGCCCGGATTGCGCCGCATCTGGAGGCGTCGCGCTTTTTCGGTGACGCCTATCCCCGTTGGTGGCCCAACTTTGGCCCCGGGATCATGGCCGGGTTTTTGGGGGCACGCGTGCACAGCGTTCGCGATACCGTGTGGTTCGAGCCTCTGGAGCTCTACCCGGCCGAGGAGCTGCACTTTGCCTACGACGCCGACAACCTGTGGTGGTGCCGCATCGTCGACCTCACCCGGGCGGCCGTCGACGCCTGGGGGAGCCAGGTACAGGTGTGCCATACGGATTTGGGCGGCAACCTGGATATCATCGCGTCGTTTCGCACCACACAGAACCTGCTGCTGGATCTCTACGACGTGCCCGACGAGATCGACCGCCTGGTGCGCGAGGTGACGTCGCTGTGGGTGCGCTACTATCGAGAGTTGGACGCCATCATCCGCCCCGCTTGCCGCGGCACCACACCCTGGGCGCCGATTTGGTCCGACGGCACGAGCTATATGCTCCAGTGTGACTTCTCTTACATGATCTCGCCCGAGATGTTTGGCCGCTTTGTGATGCCCGACCTCGTGGCGTGCTGCGACTATTTGGATTACGGGTTCTACCACTTGGACGGCCCAGGGGAGATCCCCCATCTGGACCAACTGCTGAGCATAGAGCGGCTGCGGGGAATCCAGTGGGTGCCCGGCGATGGTTCGCCGCCCCCGGAGGATTGGCTCGATCTGCTCCGGCAGATCGTTGAGGGCGGCAAGCTCTGCCAGTTGTTCGTCAGCCCCGAGGGCGCGCTCGAGATCGTGAAGAACTTGGGCGGCAGGGGGTTCATGCTGAGCATCGATCGGTCGATGTCGGCCGAGGAGGCCGAGGCCTTCCTGGCGCTCTTGGCGCGCGAGGACATCGGCACGTTGCGCTGACCCTGGCGAGCCGACGCGGAATTGGCGGCGCCCCCGAGAACGGGGGCGCTGTGCGTTGCTCGGGCCCAGCGTCGCCTACGACGGCCAGCACTGCTTGCCGCCGTCCACGCGCAGCACCTGCCCACTGATGTAGGTGTTGGCGTCGGACACCAGGAACGCCACGGCGTGTGCGACCTCCATCGGGCGCCCGTAGCGTTCGAGGGTGCCCTCCTCCACCATCATGTCCTCTTCGACCACGCGGCTGGCCAAGAAGCGGGGCGTCACCGTCTCGCCGGGGGCGATCGAGTTCACGGGGATGTTGTACGGGCGGAGCTGCAGCGCCAGACAGCGCGTGTACTCGTGCACTGCGGCCTTGGCGGTGGCATAAATGGCCGAATCCACCGCGCCCGCGAGCCCTGCGATGCTGCCGATGTTCAAGATATTCCCCGCGCGGCGCTCCATCATCTCGGGCGCCACCTCTCGGCAGGCCAGGATGCAGGTCATGAGGTTGCGGTCGAGCACCGTTTTTAAATCTTTGTAGCTGATGAACACGGCGTCGTTGCGCGTGGGCTTGCCCGCGCGCGGCGCGCTCGTGCCGCCGGAGCCGATATCGCCGCCGGCACAGTTCACCAGGATGTCTATGGGGCCCAGCCCATCCCTGATCTCCGCGGCCACCCGCTGCACCTCCGCCTCTTGCGTCAGGTCGCCGTGTACGGCCAATGTGACGCTGCCGCTCTCGGCGGCGATAGCCTGCGCCACGGCCTCTAACGAGTCCGCCTCGTCAAACGCCCGTGTGGACGTGGGAGACGTGCCGTGGACCGCTACCGACGCGCCCAGGTTCGCCAAGTGCGCCGCGATCACGCGCCCCAGGCCGCGAGACGATCCGGTTACCCAGGCCACTCGCCCCGCCAGCTGTCGCTTCTCGTTGTGCATATGCCTTCCTCGCTTTGTTGTTAGGATGCCGCGGGCGTGCCCGCACGGCGTCGTACGCCTCGATCCTCAGGGCTCCCGTCGTGCTCCCTCGGGCGGCCCCTCGATATCGGCGGCCGCCAGCCACGGCTCGTGTGCGTCGCCCACCGGCACCCAACGCACCAACTGGCGCTGCTGCAACCGCGCGAGCAGCCTGTCCCACTCCCACGGCTCCCAGCGGAACAGGCGCTTGGCCGCGTCTTGGGGGCACGCCACCGTGTTGTGCAGGTAGCGCAGCAGCAGGGTCTCCATCGCCTCGTCGGTGCTGATGCCCCGCGCAACCTCCGCCACGTGAGGGTGGTGCTGCAGGAACAGGTCGTACACGTAGGCGTATCCCCAGCGGTTGGCGTCCGAGACGCCCACCTTGGCGATCTTGAGCTCCACCTGTAGTTCGGTGATGGCGCGCTCAAAGCGGCGGGCGTTGTCGCCGCCGCCGGGGAGCCCCGCCATCTGCCGCAGGCGGCTGGTGGCCATCGCCCCCTCGTTCAACAGCACCTCGTAGATCGACTTGGCCTCGATGCTCAGCCGCCCCTCCTCGTACTGCTCCAGATAGTCATCCAGCTCGCCATAGTTGGGCGAGAGGGCGTAAAAGCACGGCAGTATCTCTAGCGAGACCAACGTGGGTTTGCCGCGCAGCAACTTGCCGTAATGCAACAACCCCTGGGCCGGCAGCGAATCCTTCCACTCCCAAGTGCGGCCCAGATTGGGGTCGTGATGGTTGCGGGGCACTGGCCGCCGGCTGCCGCACGCAGCCGCCCAGAGGGTGGGCATCTCGACGCCCTTGTCGCCGAACAGGAAGCAAAAGCCCACGTCGTTCACGAAATCCAACGCCTGCTGCTCGGTCCGAACCTGTAACGCGGCGGTGCGGCGGTAACGAACATCGCGCAACGCCTCAATCTGCTCAATAGTCAAATCGGTTATCATAGCAACAATCTATCGCAATGAGACTCGGCCCCACAAAGGGCCGGTGTAGCGCTCGTCAGCGCACGTCGAGCGCGCTCCGGAAGCGACGGGTGAGCGCCGGCACCACCTCGTACAGGTCGCCCACGATGCCATAGGTGGCGATATCGTAAATCGGCGCTTGCGGGTCGTTGTTGATGGCCACGATCACGCGCGATGTGGACATCCCCGCGCGGTGCTGGATGGCGCCCGAGATGCCGCAGGCGATGTACAGCTCCGGCCGCACTGTACGGCCCGTCTGACCCACTTGGTGCGCGTAGGGGATCCAGCCGGCGTCCACCGCCGCGCGCGAGGCCCCCACAGCGCCGCCCAGCACATCGGCTAACTCGCTCAGCAGAGCGAACCCCTCGGGGCGCCCCAGGCCCTGGCCCCCTGCCACGATGATCTGGGCGTCGGCCAGGTTCACGGCGCCATCCTGCAGCACGAAACCCACCACTTTGGTGGCGACGGCGTCCTCGGTCAGCGGGCAGGCCACGGGCACCACCACGCCGCGACGGTTGGGGTCCGGCGCAGGCGGCTCGAACACGCGGTGCCGCACCGTGGCCATCTGCGGGCGGTGGTGCGGCGTGACAATAGTGGCCATGATGTTGCCGCCGAAAGCCGGCCGCGTCTGGCGCAGCAGGCGGGTATCGGGCTCGATCTCCAGGCCGGTGCAATCCGCCGTCAACCCGGTGTGCAACGAGGTGGCCACGGCGCCGGCGAGGTCGCGCCCGCGGGAGCTGGCGCCCAAAAGCAGCACCTCTGGGCGGTGCTCGCGCGCCAACTCGGACAGCAACAGCGCATACGGCTCGGTGCGGTATGTGCCGAGCAGCGGGTCATCGGCCAACAACACGCGGTCGGCGCCGTAGGCGATGGCCTCCTCCGCCACGCTGGCCACGCTGTGCCCGAACAGGCAGGCGGTGAGCTCGGTGCCGAGTTGATCCGCCAACAGGCGCCCCTGGCCCATCATCTCCCAAGAGATGCCGGCGGCGCACCCCCGGTGCTGCTCAACCCACACCCACACCCCGCGATGGTCGCTGGTGCGCGGCACCGCCTCTGTGGGGTGCGGCAGGCTCAACGCATCCACGGGGCAAACCGGCAGGCAGGCGCCGCAGGCCGTGCACAGCTCGTTTACCACGGCGACGTCGCCCGCCATCGAGAGCGCGCCAAAAGGGCAGATATCCACACAGGCCCCACAGCCGATGCAGGCCCCCGAATCGATACGTAACAGCGCCATGCGCCCCCTCTAGATCGCCTTGTCGGCCAGCAAGTATTCCACAAGCTGCTCGCTGGCCGCGTCCACCGAGTCTCCGCCCACAATCCGCACCCGCTGCGCGCGAGGGGGCGGGGTGAACACCTCCACCACGCGGGTGGGCGAGCCCTCCAGGCCGTAGCAGCCGCCGTCCGAGGCGCCGAGCTCCGCCGCGCCCCAGACGGGGATGGCCATCCGTCGCGCCGCGCGCACTCCGCGCGACGACGGATAGCGCGGCTGGTTGATGTCTTTGAGCACCGTGAGCAGGGCGGGCAACCGTGTGCGCACCACCTCGCAGCCCTCCTCCAGCAGGCGCTCCGCCTCCAGCGTGCCCTCCGCCGGATCCAACGAGCGCAGCTTGGAGACGTATGTCACCTGGGGGATCCCCAACTGCCCCGCGATGCCGGGCCCCACCTGGCCCGTGTCGCCGTCGATGGCCTGTTTGCCGCACAGTACGAGATCGTAATCGCCCAGCTTGCGGATCGCTCGCGCCAGCGTGTACGCCGTGGCCCAGGTGTCGGCGCCGGCGAACCCGGCGTCGCTCAGCAAGATCGCCTCGTCGCAGCCCATGGCCACCGCGTCGCGCAGCTCCTTCTCGGCCTGTGGGGGCCCCATGGTGATCACCGTCACCTTCCCGCCGTGTGTTTCCTTGAGCCGGATCGCCTCTTCGATGGCGTAGACGTCGAACGGGTTGATGATCGACTCGACCTCGCCGCGCATAAGAGTGTTCGTCTCGGGGTTGATGCGCACCTCGGTGGTGCTGGGGACGGATTTGATGCAGACGATCGCGTGCACCGGGGCGCCTCCTGCCGTCAATTGGGCCAACATCGCATGATACCGGGGCAGTATACCGCAATATGCGGCCCCCGCCAAGGTGCGGCGTACAGCCTGTGGGGGGTGTGGCTGGCAAAGGCGCCGGGCTGAGCCCAGGGGGACAAACGCCCGACGGCGATCGCCCTCGCCCAGTGATCGCCCTTGCCCCGGCGCCCCGCTGCGGATAGAATGAGCTCGGAATGCCGTACGCGAGCGACGCATCGCCTCGCGCGTAAAAAGAGGGGGTGAATATGTTTGAGGGAATCCACTGGCTGGGGCACGCCAGCTTTCGCATCGAGGCCAAGGGCGTGACGGCCTATTTCGACCCGTGGAAGCTCGAGTCCGCAGCGCCTGCCGACCTGATCCTGATCACCCACAGCCATCACGACCACTTTTCGCCCAACGACATCGCGAAAATTCGCACGCCGCACACAGTCATCGTCGCGCCCGCCTCCGTCGCCGCCGAGCTACAAGGGGATGTGCGCATCATCGCTCCCGGAGAATCGTTGCAGGTGGGGAGCGCCACCGTGGAGGCCGTGCCGTCCTACAACACCAACAAACCCAACCACCCCAAAGAGGCCGGCAATGTGGGCCTGATCCTCGAGGTGGAGGGGCGGCGCATCTACCACGCCGGCGATACCGACCTGATCCCCGAAATGGAGCGCATCCGCTGCGACATCGCGCTGCTGCCCATCGGCGGCACCTATACCATGAACGCGCGCGAGGCGGCCGAGGCGGCCCTGCGCATTCGCCCCAAGGGGGTGGTGCCCATGCATTGGGGCGATATCGTGGGCACCGAGCGCGACTTGAGGCGCTTCAAAGAGGCCGTCGAGCCCCACATCGTAGTGGCCGAGCTCGATCCAGAGTGAGCGACTTGGCCGCCCCCGCGCCCGCCGTAGAGATCGATGGCTCCTTTGGCGAGGGCGGGGGGCAGATTCTGCGCACCTCGTTAACGCTATCGGCCCTCACGGGGCGGCCTGTGCGGGTCCACAACATCCGCGCTGGCCGCAGCCGGCCCGGGTTGCGGCCACAGCACATGGCGGCCGTGCACGCCGTGGGCGCAGTGTGCCAGGCACGGGTCTCGGGCTGCGAGGTGGGGGCCTCTGCGCTGACTTTTGAGCCCACCGCCGCCCCTCAGGCCGGCGCCTACAGCCTGGACGTCTCGCGCTTGGCGGGTACGGCGAGCGCCGGGTCCGTCACGCTGGTGTTTCAGGCCGTGTGGCTGGCGCTGGCTCGGCTCCCTCGCCCCTCCACGGTGGAGCTCATCGGCGGCACCCACGTGCCGTGGAGTCCGCCGCATCACTATATCTCTCAAGTCTACCTGCCCACGGCTCGCCGCGTCGGGTTTCGCGCCGAGGCGGAGCTGCTGCGCTGGGGGTGGTACCCTCGGGGTGAGGGACGCATCTCGGCCACTATCCCCGGGGCACAGGGTGCGCCCGACACAGTCCCTCTGGCGCTGGAGGAGCGCGGCCGGCTCGAGGGCGTGTGGGTGCTCTCGGCGGCCTCCAACCTGCCGGATCACATCGTTCAGCGCCAGGCCGATGCCGCGGTGGCTCGGCTGCGCAGCCGCCGAATCAAGGCCCAGGCGGAGCGTATCTCGGGGGATTCGGTGGGTGTGGGCACCATGACGATGGTGCTGGCCGAGTACCAGCACGCAGTGGCGGGGTTCAGCGCCTACGGGCGGTTGCGTTACCCCGCCGAGCGTGTGGCACAGGATGCTGTGGCGGCTTTCGAGGCCTATCACGCATCGCGCGCCGCTGTGGACCCCCACCTGGCAGATCAACTCCTGCTGCCACTGGCGCTGACGCAGGGCACGTCCGTTTACACCTGCTCCGAGGTCACGCGACACCTGCTCACCAACGCCTGGGTGATACAGCAATTCCTCCCACGCGACATCGTGGTAGAGGGGCGAGAGGGCGAGCCGGGGCGCGTCGCCGTGTGCTGAGCCCAGAGCGTCGCTCAGTGGTAGCGAACGACGCGAAAACGGAGCATCTTGAACCGCTCTCGCGGGTTGATTCCCGCTTTGCGCAGGGCGATCTCCACCTGCTGCGCGGCCGTATCCACGCCCTCCAAATCCGGCAAGAGCAGCCCTCGCCGCAAGCCGGACTCTACAATAACCCCGTACCGGCTCGGGTCCAGTTCGTCCACGCTCTGGATCGGCTCCGCTTCCGAGAGCACGTCCACCGAGATCTCGAGTGCGGCCAGCTCGTCCTCGCGCACGGCACCAAAGCGAGGGTCGTGCACGGCGGCGCTCACGGCGTTGCCGATGATCTCTTGTGCGAGGTTCGCCTGGATCGGCTCGATGGTGCCGATGCACCCGCGCAGGGCACCGTCGACGTGCAGCGAGACAAAGGCGCCCGCGCGCTGACGCATCTCGGGCACGAGGTGCTCGGGTGGGGGCAGCATCTCGCCCGTGCGCACATAGGTTTCGATGGCGCGCCGGGCCAGTTGTACCAGGGGGTGTTCCTCCATCGGGGACCTCCGTCTATCGGCGGGGAGCCTCAGTCCCCGCTGTCGGGTGCGCGGCGCGCGTTGAGTGCCTCGTCGCTCAGCAACAGGTCGTATAGTCGCCCGGGGTGGTCGGTGATGATGCCGTCGACGCCGAGGTTTATCAGGCGCATCATATCGTGGTCCTCGTTCACCGTCCAAGCGTTTACTCGATAGCCCGCGCGCCGCGCCTCTCGGACGCTGTGCTCCGTCACCATGCTGTAGTGTGGATGCAACGCACACGGCCTGATCAGGGGGACGGCCCAAGCGCGCGACAGATAGACGGGCAGGTCGGGCGCGTAAAGCAGCCCACGGGGCAGCTCGGGCGCCAGGCGCTTCAGCCGGATGAGCACCGCCGGGTTGAACGACGAGATGATGACTCGGTCTTGCATATCCCGCTCGCGCACCAGCTGCACCACCTCGGCCTCGAGGCCGTCGCTGCGGAGGCGTGTCGCCTTGATCTCGATGTTCACCAGCAGCCGATGGCCCACCAAGTCCAGGGTCTCGGCCAAAGTGGGGATGCGTTCGTCGCGGAACTCTTGTGCGAACCAAGAGCCCGCGTCGAGCAGCCTGAGCATCTCGAGAGAGATGGTCTCTACGCGGCCCGAGCCGTTGGTGGTGCGGTCTACGACCTCATCGTGCATCACCACCACCTCGCCGGTGCGGCAACGCCTCACGTCAAGCTCGATGCCGTCGGCGCCGGCTTGGATGGCGGCGTCAAAGGCCGCCAGGGTGTTCTCGGGCGCCACATCGCGTGCGCCGCGATGGGCAAAGATCAGAGGGCGGTCGCGGTAAAAAGGTGTGGATGGCATGTGGCCCTCCTGTGCTGATAGGAGCGACGACGCGCCGCGCCAGGTGGCCCGCGCCTACGGAAACGCCGTCTCTGTCCACTCGGTGGGACTGACGGCGATGCCGCACACGTGCAGCTCCCAATGCAAGTGCGGCCCCGTCGAGAGCCCCGTCGTACCCACCTCGCCGAGCGAATCGCCCGTCGTCACGGTTTGCCCCACCTCGACGGCGATGCTGTCGAGGTGCGAATAAGCGCTCAGCACACCCTGCCCGTGGTCCAGCACTACGCTGTTGCCCCGCACCTGCAGGGCGTCGGCCAATACGACGATTCCCGGCGCCGGCGCCAGCACGGGGGTCCCCAGGTCGGTGGCGAGGTCGATGCCCGCGTGGTAGCCGTCGATGTGGCCGTCGTAGAGGCGTCGGGTGCCGAACTCGGACGTGACATAACCATTGATCGGCCAGGCAAAGGGGCCCTCCCACAGCCTCTCGGGCGATACCGTACTGTAGACCTGGGCCATCCGCACGTTCTCGGGCTGGGCGATGGCCGGGTCGAGCAGGGCGCTCACGGATGGATCGAGCACTACCTCTTCCGACTCGTAGCCCCCCGGCACCACGTTGATGGCGGCCTGCAGCATGGTGCGGGTGCCCCCCTGCGCCTCGGCCGATACGCTCACCGGCAGGGGCCCCGGTTCGTAGAGCGCGTGCACCCCGAACAGGGCGTGGTGTGTCAGGCCATCGGGCGAGGCGATATACACCTGCTGATCGGCGACGGTGGCCCGGATTTCGGCGGGCCGCGAGGTGGTCAGCCGGATCATCCCCGTATGCCCCTGCGCCAGCGTGGCGGGTTCCAGCGCCACGATGACCTCCAGCGGCTCCGGCGTGGGCGGCGGCGTGTGCGTGGGTGTGGGCGAGGGGTTCGCCGTGGGCTCGGACGTTGGCAGCGCCTCGCTGGCGGCGGGCACTTGGCTCTGCGGCTGCCCCGCTGGGTTGGCGGCCGGTGGGGTCGCCTGGCAGCCCAGCAGCGCGGCCGTCAGCGCTACCAGCACGATCCAGCACAGGGCACGATCTGTTCGGGCGCTCCGCTGAGCGCAGTGACGTCGTCTCACGGCATGTCCTCGGTGGGTTCCAAGATGTAATTGCTCACTCACCCGTCACCAACGGGCGATAGCGATTGTAGCATGTTTGGTGGGTGGGTGCCAACGCGTGCCGCAACGCAGAGGCGCACGAGGTGGCAAGAGAGCGGTGTTCCCGCCCGTGGGGCGAACGAACTCCAAAGGCGCGCTCTGTGCCCACCCCGCCGGCGGCCGAGCGGCCACGGCGCGCCCCATCACGCCGATCCCGCTCCTCTTAGGGGGTGCGGCCCGACACCGGCTCGTCGCCGTGCCCGGCGATCCACGCGCGGGTCCACTCTACCGCATCCAGCCCCAGATCGCAGATGCAGCTCGCGAGAAAGATCATCCCGTCGATGCGCCCCTCGCGCAACCAGCCCCGGCCAGTGTTAGTCTGGCGCGCCATCGCATCCACCGGCATGGGGCGGTGCAGGCCGTAATCCCACATATAGCAGCCCAACAACTTGCGGCTGTGGGGGGCCAAAGCCTCCAACCGGTCCAGGTTGGCCTCCAGATCCATCAGATTGGGCGCGTTCCAGGTCCACAGAGAGACCTCGTCGCACTGTGCCAGGTAGGGGCCCAGCGGCAGATGGAGCTGATGGGTGTAGAGTGTAACGCCCAGCTTTATCGGGCGCCCCACGCCCTCCAGCGCGCGCTTCATGGCGTGGATCTCGTCCAAAGAGAGCACGCCGAGGTCGCCCTCGCCCTTGGGCTCTTGGAAAAAGTCGTCCATGAAGACGCCCACGATGTTGGGGTAGCGCCGCGCCAGCTCGATGACGTGCGCGCGCTCCTCCTGCGACGAGCGCCCCCCACCGCCCACAGTGGACCAGTAGACGCGCTTTAGCGCACGGAAGGGGAGCGCGTAACGGTCGAACGGCATAGTGGGCTCGTCGTCGTAGCGGATCATGATGAGGTTGGGCACACCCAGATAGCACGCGCCCTCCAGCGGCGTCATGCGCGAGTTCTCGGTGAGGCCGTAGGCGTTGTTGTGGCTGCCCGCCTCGTGGCCCCAGAGCCACAAACGATCGCGTATTGTGTCCATACTTGCCTCCCGGCGGTGCCGCTCCCTACGCGGGCGGGCCGCCTTGCGTTGAGAAAGGCTGGCGGCGATAGAGCGTTGGCCCGCGCGCGATCATCCCCGGCGCGGCGCCCGTCCTGAGCGCGCGTGCTCAGCGGTGCGGCCATTCTAGGGGAGCCATCGGGGCGTGTCAACAGGGCATAGGGCGGGCGGCGAGGCGGCACGAGTGGGGGATGCAATCGCAGGGTGTAAAGAACGCCCCCCACGGCTGGTGCAGCGCAGGGGGTGTTGAGGGGCATCAAGAGCGGGCGACGCGATTCGAACGCGCGACAACCTGCTTGGAAGGCAGGGGCTCTGCCAGCTGAGCTACGCCCGCGCGAAACAGTCGGGGTGAGAGGACTCGAACCTCCGACTTCAGCGTCCCAAACGCTGCGCGCTACCAAGCTGCGCCACACCCCGTTCGCTGGAGTATATCCCGAACGGGGTCGCGCGTCAAAAGCTCGCGCGCCGGCCGGTTCACGGCGTCTTGCTTGTGGTTGGGCTGTGGGGGCTCCCGCTCTGTGAGCCGGCGAGGGCCGTGTGCCCTCAGCCGCCGATCAGCCCCTTGAGGCTGGCGAGAGCGTTCGATGCGATGGTGGTGAGCTCTGGACCGACCGCCAATAGAATGGCGTACGTGGCAAAGATCATGATGAGAGTGACCACCGTCCATTCGACGATCTCGGTGCCCGCTTCATCGCGAACGAGCCGCCTTAGCTTGTCCAGCAATGTGGGTTCCTCCCAGGCTTCCGTCGCCTGCGACTCAACTGAGGCGTGGGAATCCGCTCGAACAGTGGGCCGCGCGTGACGAAAGAACGCCCGGCACCCACCCGGCCCGCCGTTCTGCACCCTGTCTCGAGACGGCACGGCGGCCCCGCAGCCGGGGGTGCAGCTTGCTCCCCGCGGCCTCATAACACCCCAATGATAGCGTCCTTTGGGTGCCGTGTCAAGGGATCGGCGAGCGGACCCGAATTGTGGTTGCTCGGTGCTCGCGGGCAGGGCGGGCTGGGCGGCTGGGGCCGCGCCGGTGTTTCGAGCCTTGTTGACGCGCTTGCGCCCTGGTAGAATGCGGCCACACGCCGTTACACGAGGGGGTTTGCGATGCCTGCTCGGACGCAACCGACTGTGTGGATCTGGCTAGCGGCCCTTTGGCTCGCCTGGGCCGCCCTGTTGTTCGGCGGGTTCGCGCGGGGTCGCCTCGATGCATCAGGCCGCCGGGCGCCCGTTCAGACGCGCATCACTTCCTCGCTGGTGCTGGTGCTGGCCGCGTGGAGCTGGTACTTGCTGGGTGTGACGATGGGCACACATCGCCTGGTGGGGCTGTTGCTGGCCATCGGCATGAGCCTGGGCGCGCTGGGGGATATGTTTATGGCGCGCCTGCTGCCCGTGGCCGACCGTGTGCCCTGGGGGATGGGCGCTTTTGGCCTGGGGCATGTGGCCTATGTATCCTCGCTGTTGGTTTATGCGGGGGAGATGGGGCTCACCGTGTCGGGGCCGTTGGCCATCGGCGGCATCGCCTGGCTGCTCATGGGCGCGGCCGCTTGGTATGCGTTGGTGTGGCGGGGCGGTCGCCGCAGCGCTCTGGTGGGGGCTGCACTGGCCTACGCCCTGCTCTTGGCCAGCACGCCGGGGGTGGCCACCGTCCTGGCTCTGCAGCTCGGTGTGCTCTCGCCGGTGGCGTTGGGCGGCGCCCTGTTCTTGATCAGCGACATGCTGCTGGCGGCGCAGCTGTTTGGCGAGCCACGCTCCCCGCTGGCGCGAACCTGGCGGCGCGGCCTCGCCGTGGACGATGTCGTATGGCTCACCTACGGCCCCGCGCAGATGCTCATCGTCTACGGCCTGTCGCTGGCTATACACGTTTGGCGGTAGGAGCCCGGCGCGGCTGTGCGCGCCGCCCTGCCCGAGCGATCCGCGCTGCGGTAGGAGATGGTTGTCTCAAGAGTGGGCAGATGGATGATGCATCGGCGCCGGCCACGATGTCGGCTTTCAGCTCCGGCTTGGAGGACGCATGCCCTTACTCGTCGTTGGCTCAGCACTGGTGATACTGAGTATCACCGCCGTTGCACTCTACATAAAAAAGAGAAACATCAGACTCGATCAGAGAGGGGTGAGCATTGCGCTCTTTGCGTTGGGCTTGCTCTCCCTGATCATCTCTCTGAAGCTATTCTGGAACATGGGGGCGTATGCCGATGAACACGGTGCATCCCCCGTCCTTATATCCGGCGGGTGGTTCTGGCTCGGCATGAGCTGGATCAAGCAAGGGCTGTTGGCTCTGCTTTGCGTGGTCTCTGGGCTAAGGCTGATCAGGCCCAGTTGATGGCTTTGCAGAGGGCGCCCGAGCCCCGGCGGGGCGGACGACGTCCACAACGCGCCGCCTTCCACGAGTGGATCCCCGCCGCTCCGCTGCGGCCTTGACACGCGCCCCACGCGCTCTCATAATGGCGCCATCGCCCGAAGGGAGTTGCTATGTATATCGACGCGGATTGCCACATCTCCTCCCGCGAGACGGGGCCGGAGATCGGGATAGACGAGCTGCTGCGACGCATGGACCAAGTCGGCGTGGACCGCGCCGTCTGTTGGCCCATGGTCTCGTACACGCGCGAGATGGCCTCGGACAACCGAGCGATCTACGAGGGCGCCAAGGCGCACCCCGACCGCATCATCCCCTTCGGCGGGGTAAACCCTCGGCTGGGGATGGACGTCGCCACCGATGAGCTGAACCGCTGCATCGAGGTGTACGGCATGCGGGGCATCAAGCTGAACGGCGCACGGGACGAGTTCTTTGTCGATGACCCCCGGCTCAGCCTGCCGCTGGTGCACCGCATCGCCGAGGCCGGCCTGGTGTTGGCCTTGCACTGCGGGGCCAACGATTTCGAGCGCACGCACCCCCTGCGCATCGCCAAGGTCTCCGAGGCTTGTCCGAGCTTGCCGGTGATGGTGGTACACATGGGGGGCGCGGGCCTGCCCGCCCTGCACAACTCGGTCATCGAGTTCGCCGGCTCCTATCCCAACTGGTACCTCATCGATTCGGAGGCCGACTATCGCGAGGTGCACAAGGCGCTGGATCTGTTGGGCGCGGAACGCATCTGCTACGGCAGCGACTCGCCCTTTTGCCCCATGCGCTTCGAATGGGCCATCCGCGCGGCCATCTATCAAGATCTCAGCGAGGAGGACCGCGCCCTGGTGTTGGGCGGCAACATGGCGCGTCTGCTCGGAATCTAGCCCTTTCGACCATTACATCCTACGAGGCTGATGAACCATGCTACTAGCGGGCGACATTGGCGGCACCAAGACGATCCTGGCGGTCTACTCGGCGCAGATTGGGCTGCGCGAGCCGCTCTGGCGCGGCGTCTACGCCAGCGCCGATTTCCCCACCTTTGAGGCGTTGCTGGAGAGCTTTAGCGCCGAGTGTGCGCTGCCCATAGAGCGCGCGAGCTTTGGCGTCGCCGGGCCCGTTATCGGCGGGCGCGTCGCGGTGACCAACCTGCCCTGGGAGCTTGACGAGAGGGCGCTCGCCGAGAACCTGCGGGTATCGTTGGTTTGCCTGTTGAACGACCTGGAATCCATCGCCTACAGTGTGCCCCTGCTGCAGCCCCACGACCTGGAGACACTCAACGCCGGCCGGCCGGAGCCTCGGGGAGCCATGGCGGTCATCGCGCCCGGCACCGGCTTGGGAGAGGCCTACCTCACTTGGCACGAGGACGCCTATCGCCCCCACCCCTCGGAGGGCGGCCACACCGATTTCGGCCCCAACACCCCGCTCGAGCTGGAGCTGCTGGGCTACCTACTGTCGCGTATGGGCCACGTGAGCTATGAGAAGGTGTGCTCCGGTCGCGGGATCCCCAACCTCTACGCCTTCTTGCGAGACACCGGCCGTTACGAGGTGCCCGCGCAGTTGGCCGAGCAGATAGCCGCCACGGACGATCCCACGCCCGTCATCGTCAACCGGGCTTTGGGCGACGAGCCGTGCGCCCTGTGTCGGGCGGTGTTGGATCTGTTTGTGGGCGTGTTGGCGGCCGAGGCCAGCAATCTGGCGCTCACGGTGCTCTCCACCGGCGGGCTCTATCTCGGCGGCGGCATCCCCCCGCGCATCGTTGGGCTGCTGCGTCGCCCCGCTTTTTTGCGCGCCTTCCGGCGTAAGGGCCGCATGGAGCGCCTGCTGGCCGATATGCCGGTGCACGTAATCCTCAACCCCGAAGCCGCGCTCTTGGGCGCCGCTGCCTGTGGCTTGGCGGCCGACGAGCCCTGGCGGGGATAAACCCTCGCGGAGCGGGGCGGTGCACTGGCGCAGAGCGAGCGTTCGGCCCGGCGCATCGCCCCTTTGGAGGGCGGGCGGCGCGAACATCGGGCCCATCCCCCACGCGTTCACTCCTCACCCTCCCCCTATAGCCCCGCGAATGTTTGCGCGAACGGCTCGGCTGTGGTAGCCTATAGAGAGTCTCGAATGTGTCGAACCCTGGGCGGGTGTCTGGCTAGCCACATCGCATGGCAGGCTCCACAGCCCCAAAGAGGAGGTTTGCGACCATGACCAAGCTGCACGACCTGGCTGGAATGGGCCAGTCGGTGTGGATCGACTTTATCCGTCGATCCTTCATTACCTCGGGGGACCTGCAGAAACTCATCGACGAGGGAGCTCGCGGCGTAACATCCAACCCCACCATCTTTAGCAAGGCCATCGTGGGGAGCAACGATTACGACAAAGCACTCAAACGTATAGTGGACGAGGGCAAATCGATAGAGGGCATCTACGAGGCCTTGGCCGTTGAAGACATCGCCGCGGCGGCCGACCTCATGTTGCCCGTGTGGGAACAATCGAAAGGCGCGGATGGCTTTGTGAGCCTGGAGGTGAGTCCCAAGTTGGCGCACGACACTGCCGGCACCGTGGCCGACGCTCGCCGCCTGTACACCTCGGTGGGCCGCCCCAACGTGATGATCAAAGTGCCCGCCACGCACGCGGGGATGCCGGCCGTCAAAACCCTCATCGCCGAGGGGATCAACGTCAACGTCACACTGATCTTTTCGCTAAAGCAGTACGAGGACTCGGCCGAGGCCTATATCAATGGCTTGGAGAAGCGCATGGCCGCCGGCGGCGACCTGAGCCTCATCGGCTCGGTGGCCTCTTTCTTTGTGAGCCGTGTGGACTCCCTGCTGGACCCGATTCTCGCCGAGCACGGTGCCGAGGCGCTGCAGGGCAAGATCGCCATCGCCAACGCCAAGGCGGCCTATGCGCGGTTTGAGGAGATCTTTGGTGGGCCGCGCTGGCAACGCTTGGCCGAGTGCGGTGCGCGCGTACAGCGCCCCCTGTGGGCCAGTACCAGCACCAAGAACCCGGCCTATCCCGATACGTTGTATGTGGACGAGCTGATCGGCCCGCATACCGTCAACACGATGCCGCTGGATACGCTGGAAGCGTACAAAAACCGCGGGCGGCTGGAGCTATCGGTGGGGCGGGGCCTCGACGAGGCCCGTTCGCAGCTGGCCGAGCTTCAGCGTGCCGGTATCGACCTGAGGTTGGTTACCGAACAGCTGCTGGATGAGGGGTTGGCGTCGTTCGAGGAATCCTACGACACGCTGCTCGCCAGCGTCGAGGAAAAGGCCGATCTCATTCGCACACTCTGAGCCCGTCACACGCGCACAACATCACCGAGCCGGAGGAGGCGAGCCGCCACGCGGCGCCCCTCCGGCTCTTGCGTGCGAGCCACAACTCACAACCATGGAATCGCGCTATGGGTTGCGCCACGGCCCGCGGGCTCGGCCCGGTATTTCGTTGCCAGGCGCCGCCCACATCTCGTCGTTGCAAACCCCGCCGCTTACGGATATACTGAGCGCAATGCCCCCGAGCCGGCCTGGCCGCTCGCCGATCCGCCTGCCACACCACTTTTCTCTCACCGCCACGGGCCGCCCGCTGCCGCAGCCACGGGGCTGATGGCGTAGAATACCGAACGTCCACAAACGGGAGAGCGCATATGGCGACGGAAGTTCGGGTGCACCCCGACGCAGAGGCGCTGAGCCGCGCAGCGGCCGCCGAGTTTGCGCGCCTCGCCGGCGGTGCGCTGCAGCAGAGAGGATACTGCATCGTCGCGCTGGCGGGTGGGTCAACCCCCCGAGGCTTGTACCGTGTGCTCGCTGCCGACTATGCCGACCGGCTGGATTGGTCGCGCATCCACCTCGCCTGGGGCGACGAACGCTGCGTGCCGCCCGGCCACCCTCAGAGCAACTACCGCATGGCCCGCGAGGCGATGTTGGACGCGTTGGCGCTGCCCCCCGGCAATGTGCACCGCGTGCCCACCGAGCTGCCCCCCGAGGACGCCGCCCGCGCCTACGAGGCCGAGCTGCGCGCGTTGTTCGGCCTCGTAGAGCCGAGCGCCCCCCCCACCGAGCTGATGCCCCGCTTCGACCTGATGCTGTTGGGGATGGGAACCGATGGCCACACGGCCTCGCTCTTTCCCGGGGCCCCCGTGCTGCGAGAACGAGAGCGCTGGGTGGCGGCCTATGACGCGGGAGGCGACGTGGGTTGGCGCGTCACGCTGACGCCGGTGGCGCTCAACGCCGCGCGGCACGTGATCTGGCTGGTCTCCGGGCCGGACAAGGCGGCGCCCCTGCGCGAGGTGCTGCACGGCCCCCATCGCCCCCACGAGCTGCCCGCACAGATCGTACGGCCCCAGAGCGGCGAGGTGTTGTGGCTCGTGGACGCGCCGGCGGCGGCCCGCCTGTAGGCGCCCGCCCCGGGGAGAGGAGTGCTCGTCGAGATGGATCTGCAAGACAAAGTGGCGTTGGTAACCGGCGCGGGCGTGCGCGTGGGCCGCGAGTTGGCCCTGGCACTGGGCCGCGAGGGCGCGCGTGTGGCGGTGCACTACCACGGCTCCCTCGCCCCCGCTCAAGAGGTGGTGCGCCTCATCGGGGCCTCTGGCGGGCACGCGGCGCCGTTGCGCGCCGATCTGCGAGACCCGACGGCCCCCGCACGGCTGATGGACGCCGCCGCGCAGCTGTGGGGCGGGGTGGATATCCTCATCAACAGCGCCGCCATCTTTGTGCCGGGCGATGTGGCGCATACCACGCTGGAGAGCTGGGAGGCCCATTTCGCGCTCAATCTGCGGGCGCCCTTTTTCCTGTGCCAAGCCTATGCCGCCCAGTTGGGCGAGCGCCGTGGGCACATCGTCAATATCGCCGATTGGCGCGCCCTGCGCCCGGGCACACAGTACATGGCGTACACCCTCACCAAAGGCGCGCTCATCACCATGACGCAGAGTATGGCGCTGGGGTTGGCGCCCAACGTACAGGTGAACGCCATCGCCCCGGGCGCCATCCTCCCCCCGCCGGGCGAGGGGCCGCCTTACCTGCAGCGGCTCGCAGAGGCGCACGTCCCGCTCAAGCGCCCCGGCTCGCCGATGGAGGTCGCCAAGGCCATGATCTATTTGCTGCGCTCCGACTTTGTCACAGGAGAAGTGCTCCATGTGACGGGCGGGCAGCACCTGTAGCCGAGAGGTTGGGGTATGACCGACAGAATACTGATTCGCGATCTGCTCGTGCGCGGAATCCTCGGCGTTAACGAGGACGAGCGCATCAACCGGCAGGATGTCCTCATAAACATCGAACTGGAGGCCGATACTCGCGCGGCCGGCGCGTCGGACGACCTGCAAGATACCGTGAACTATCGCACCATCGCCAAACACGTCATCGACTTGGTGGAGACGTCCAGTTACTACCTGGTGGAGCGACTGGCCGAAGAGATCGCGGGGATCTGCCTGGGGACCCCCGGCGTGCTGGCGGCACGGGTGCGTGTGGAAAAGCCGGGTGCCCTGCGCTTTGCGCGCTCTGTGGGCGTCGAAATTCGGCGCGCCCGCCCCGAGAGTGCGAGCCTCCGGCATTGCGCGCTGGTGCTGCTGGGTTCCAACATCGAGCCCGAGCGCCACCTGCGCCGTGCCGTGGAGCTGCTGGACGCCCGCTGCCGCCTGCTGGCGGTCTCTTCCGTGTACGAGAGCCCGCCCATCGACCGCGAGGGCCGAGTGGATGCCGGGCAGCCCAACTACCTCAATGCCGCCGTGTTGTTGGAGACCGAGCTCCCCGCCGAACAGCTCAAGCGCGATGTGCTGCGCGAGATCGAGCAGAGACTGGGCCGCCAACGCAGCGAGGACAAATACGCCGCCAGAACCATCGATCTTGACATCGTGTTGTATAATGAAAAGACTGTGGACCAAGAGGGCCGGTGGGCTTCCGATTCGCATCTTCTGACGCGCCCCTATCTGGTCTACCCATTAGCTGAAGTGGCGCCGCACGTACGCCCCCTCGCGGCGGGGCAGCCGCTGGCAGAGATCGCCGCCAGCCTGCCCCCTGCTGGCCTTGCGCGTCGCGATGACGTCGTATTGCGGGCGAGTGGGCGTCGGCCGTAGCCACTGCACGGCTTGGCCGTGGCAAGGTGAAAGGAAGTGTGAGATGCCTCCACTCAAAGTGAATCCAGCAAATTACGATGTGTTTCGCGAGGAAGTGATCGACGAGCCCGCCCAAGAGTGCACCGGCGACATCGAGTGCGCCGTGCGAGACATTCTCGGGGCGATCGGTGAGGACATTCACCGCGAGGGGCTTGTCAACACCCCCGCCAGAGTGGCCCGCATGTACGAAGAGCTTACAGCCGGCTACCACGTGGACACCGAGAAACTGGTGAACCACGCGATCTTTGATGTAACCTATGACGAGATGGTGATCGTGCGCGATATCGACTTTTTCTCGTTGTGCGAGCACCATATGTTGCCCTTCATGGGGCGAGCCCACGTGGGCTATATTCCCAACGGCCGGGTTATCGGCCTCAGCAAGATACCGCGCATCGTCGAGATGTTCGCTCGCCGGCTGCAGCTGCAAGAGCGGATGACTCAGGAGATCGCCGAGTTCCTCGATGAAGTGTTGCACCCCCAGGGCGTGGGGGTGGTGGTGGAGGGGCAGCATCTCTGCGCCGCGATGCGCGGCATCAAAAAAGCCAACGCCCGCATGGTCACTAGTGCCATGCTCGGCCTGTTCAAACGCAATCAGAGCACGCGCAGCGAGTTCCTCGACAACATCGGGCGCAAACGCGACCTCACCTAGATCCGTTGTTGTAAATGCAGGAGCCCCTCTCTCGTCTCGCGGGAGAGGGGCTCACTGCACGAGAACCCACGAGGGGTGCCGGCTGTAAGCAAAGGAGACACATCATGGCAGAGAGACCCGGCAAGTTCGCCCTGAGAGTGCTGGCCCTGGCCCTGGTGTTGTACGCGCTGTATTCCGTGGACTGGTTGGGGCTGCGCCTCAACGACGAGGTGACCCGGGCACCGGCTGTGCTGGGGCTCGTGGCGCTGCTGCACGCCGGGGTGCTGTCTCTGGCCGTCGCCGGGGCGCGCTGGCGCGGCTGGCCTCTGGTGGCGGCGCTGTTCCTGCTCGTCTATGACGTCACGGCCATCGCAGTGGCCATCGAGGCGGTCTACCTGCCGGATACCCTTCCGCCGGCCCTCGCGCTCTCGCTGGTTTCCAACGGGGCCGTCGTGTCGGCGGTGAGCGCCATCGCCGCCGTGTGGCTGTTTGGGCGCCTGGGCACAGAGCCCGCCGCGGAGGCCGGGCCGCCGCGCGCGTGGTGGAGTTATCTGTGGCGCCTCCTAGTGCTGGGGTTGCTGTACGCGGTGCTGTTCGTAGCCTTTGGCGCGCTGGTCTTTATGCCCATCGCGGGCCAGCTCGCGCCGGAGGCGCTCGAGGTCTACACCACGGTGGATCTCCCCGCCTGGGTGTTGCCCTTCCAGGTGGGGCGGGGGGTGCTGTGGGCGCTGCTCGTGCTGCCGATGGTGCGCGCGTTGCGCGGGCCGCGCTGGCGGGTGGCACTGACGATGGGCTTGCTCTTTGCCGTGCTGATGGGCGCCAACCTGCTGCGCCCTGCGGGGATCGATCCTGGGTTGCTAACCGCTCACCTTATCGAGGTGACTGGCGCCAACCTGCTCTACGGGCTGGCTGTGGGTGGGCTGCTCTACGCCGGCTCGCGCGCGCCGCGCTAGCCCGCCCGCGAGGAGGGGCTCCATGGCTATGACATCACGCGAGCGCGTGGAGGCGGCGCTGCGGCACCGCGAGCCGGACCGCACGCCCATCTTTGAGTACGTGTTGCTCTCGCCCCTGGCCGACCAGCTCCTGGGCCGGCGCTACGGTGGCGACCCCGACAACTGGCCCGATATGCTCCGCGAGCTCGGCTGGGAGGGCGCCGTGCGCCGCAACGCCGCGGATCGCGTAGAGCTCGCCGCGCTGTTGGGGCACGATATGCTCTACGCCACCCCCAACCCGCCGCCTTCCAGCGGCGTCGCGCCCGCACACCCGCCGGAACCCCCCACCAGCGACCCCGTGGAGCGCATGCGGCGCCGCAACGCCCGCGCCCGTGACGCCGCCCCGGCCTCCCCAGGCGGATCACTGGCCATTTACGAGCACCTGCTCCAGGAGATGGCGCGCCGCGGGCTCGACCTGCCGATCCTGGCGCCCGCCTATGTCCACGGCATTTGGACCGATGTGGATCTGATGCAGACCCTGCTGCTGGCGCCCGAGGTGGCACGCGAGCACTTTGGCCTCGCCACGCGCGGGGCGTTGGCCGCTATCGAGGCGTACCTGGCGCTGGGGATAGACCAGATCGGCGTGGGGGGCGATTTCGCCGGCAACAAGCTGCTGATCTCGCCGCAGGCCTACCGCGAGTTCATCGTGCCCGAGGTGGCCGCCTGCTCGCGGCGGATACACGCCGCCGGCGGCTGGGCGGTGAACGCCAGCGACGGCAACCTGTGGCCCGTCATCGAGGATTTCCTGTTCGGCTGCGAGGTGGATGCCTACTTGGAGATCGATCTACACGCCGGCATGGATCTGCACCATCTCAAGGCGAGCTATGGCGGGCGAATCACGTTCTACGGCAACCTGGACCCGGGCAATACGTTGAGCTTTGCCACGCCCGACGAGGTGCGCCGCCACACGCTGGAGTGCTTGGACGCGGGGCTGGGCCGCGGCGGCCACATCCTGTGCGCCTCCAACGCCATCACCGCCAGCGTCCCCCTGCGCAACTACCTGGCCGTGCAGGCCGCCTACCGCGACAGGTTCGGCCTGCCGCCGCTCCGGCTGCGCCCATAGCGCCGCCTCCCATGAGACCTCCGTGTGCTACACTGTAGCCTGATGTCTTTGCGCACAGTGTGCCACAGGGCGGCGTCGGCGCTCGTGTCTTTTGACACGGATTCGGCCCCATGATACAATCCGCTGTGCACAATCCAGCGAACCGCCCCGACCGCGTGCCGTCGGGCACTTGGCACCGCGCGCCCTCCGCTCCATAGAGTGGGCCCGACGGGCGCTGGCAACAAGAGTGAACCTTGGGCCAGCTCTCCTCTGGGAGAAGCTGGTCTTCTCGTGTACAGGCAACAATTCGAGGTGAACGCGATGGCTAACGTCCAGCCCCTGCGAGGGCTCCGCTACAGCCGGGCGCACAGCCGGGCCGGCGTCTACGCGCCGCCGTACGACGTCATCGATCCCGCCATGCGCCGGGCCTTGCTGGCTGCGGACCCCTACAACGTGGTGGGTATCGATCTCGGCCCCAAGCCGGATGACCCCGCGTGGTACGCCGAGGCGGCGGCCACCAAGCGGCGCTGGCTGGGTGAGGGCGTGTTGGCACGGGACGCACAGCCCGCCTTTTACGGATATCAACAGACCTTTCGCGTGCCCACGGGCGAGACGCTCGTGCGCACCGGATTGATCGGGCGAGTGGAGCTGCGCGCCTGGGGCGACGGCGTCCACCCCCACGAGCGCACCCGCCTCGGCCCCCGCGCCGATCGCCTGGCGCTGATGCGCGCTACCGGCGCACAGACGAGCCCCGTCTTTGGCATGTACCACGATCCGCGGGGAGACGCGACGCGGTGGCTCGTGCCCCCTTCCGACCCCCTGCTGGATTTCGTGGACGCCGAGGGCGTGCGCCAGGTTTTTTGGGCCATCACCGATGCACAGGCGACGCAGGCCATCACTGCGGCGTTGGCCGAGCGCGAGATCGTCATCGCCGACGGCCACCACCGCTACGAGACGGCCCTCGCCTACCGCACGGGGCGCCGCGAGGCCGAGGGAGACCCCGCGGGTGTGCAGCCGTACGATTACGCGTTGATGTATCTGGCCGCCGCCGAGGATCCCGGCCTTCGGATTCTCGCCACCCACCGTGTGGTGTCGGGCCCGGACGAGTCGTTCGGCGCGGGCGCTCTGCTGGGCGGTGTGCAACGCCATTTCGACGCCCGCCGAGCGGAGGGGGCCGCCCCCTTACACGAGGCCATCGCGCAAAGCGCGGGCGACGGAGTGGCCATCGGCATGTGCTTGCCCGGTGGGGAGCGCTGGGTGTTGCGCCTGCGAGCCCCCGAGGCCGCGCTGCAGGCCGCCGAGGGCCACATGGCCCCGGATCTCGCCTTGTTGGACGTGGCCGTCTTGCAGAACCTGATCCTCGCGCCGCTCTTGGGGCTCACCGCCGAGGTGTTGGCGGCCACAGAGCGCGTCAGCTACACCATTCACGAGGACGAGGCGTGCCGAGCCGTGACTGGCGGTGCCCTGGCGGCGTTCATCCTGAACCCCACCAGCATGGACCAGGTGTGGCGCACCGCGTTGCACGGCGTCACCATGCCACAAAAGAGCACCTATTTCTACCCCAAGCTGCTCACGGGGCTTGTTTTCAACCCTCTGGACGCTTGAGGCACCCGCCGAGCATCCGACCATTGCAGCAAAGCACCATCAGGAGGCGCCATGAGGATACTGGTAACCGAGACGTTGAGCCAGGGCGGCATGGAGATTTTGAGCCGCCACGGCGAGGTGGATGTGCGCAAAGGCCTCACGCCGGAAGAGCTGCGCTCTGTTATCGGAGATTACGAGGCGCTGGTGGTGCGCAGCCGCACGCAGGTGACGACCGATATCCTGGAGGCTGGTAAGCGCCTCAAGGTGGTGGGACGTGCTGGCACCGGCGTGGACAATATCGACGTGGACGCCGCCACCCGATGCGGCGTGCTGGTGGTCAACGCCCCCACGGGCAACAGCAACGCCGTCGCCGAGCACACCATCGCCCTGATGCTGGCCTTGGCGCGCCGCCTGTACGAGGCGGTCTCCTCGCTGAAAAACGGCCGTTGGGAGAAATCCAAGCTCGAGGGGCAGGAGGTCAAGGGCAAGACCCTGGGCCTGCTCGGTTTGGGGCGCATCGGCGCGCTGGTGGCCTCTCGCGCCCGCGCGCTGGAGATGCGCGTCGTAGCGTTCGACCCGTACACCTCGGCGGAGCGCGCCGTCACAGCCGGCGTGGAGCTGGTCTCGTTGGACGAGCTGCTCTCCGAGGCCGATTTCATCTCGGTGCACACCCCACTCACCCCGCAGACGCAGGGGATGCTGGACGCCGAGCAACTGGCCAAGTGCAAGCCCGGCGCTTATATCATCAACTGCGCCCGCGGCGGCATCGTGGACGAGGTCGCGCTCAAAGAGGCTCTACAACAGGGGCGCTTGGGCGGTGCCGCGTTGGATGTCTTTGAGGTGGAGCCGGTGACCGACCACCAGCTGGTGGCGCTCCCCAACGTCATCGCCACGCCGCATGTGGGCGCCTCCACCGTGGAGGCGCAGGAGAACGTCGCGCTGGATGTGGCCCAGGCCATTGCGGATGTGTTGCAGGGCCGCGTGCCCGCCAGCCCCGTCAACGTGCCCTACTTGCCGCCCAAAGACGCCGAGTACCTACGGCCCTACATCGATATGGCCCAGCGCCTGGGCAGCTTTTTCATCCAGTGGCGCGGCGCACTCCCCGACAACATCGAACTCGAGTACGAGGGCGAGGTCGGCAACCACGATACGCGGGTGCTCACCTCCGCCTTCCTGGCCGGCCTGTTGGCCCCCGTGGTGGCCGAGCCGGTCAATATCGTCAACGCGCAACACGTGGCCCGTCGACGCGGCCTGGCGGTTTCGGAGACGCGGCGCGACCGGCGCGAGCACTATGATAGCCTCATCAACGCCTGCTTTGCCGACCGCTCTGCGCACAACATCTCGGGTACCGTCATCCAGGGCGAGCCGCACCTCGTGCGCTTGGACGACCAGTGGCTCGACTGCGTGATGCAGGGGCGCATGTTGGTGGATCTGCATCACGATCGCCCCGGGATCGTCGGTGGCATCGGCCAGTTGCTCGGCGAGGCCTGTATCAACATCTCTTTTGTGCAGATGAGCCGCGTCCACCCCGGCGGCCCGTCCATCATGATCCTGGGCCTGGACGAAGAAGTGCCCGCGCCCATGCTGCCGCGGTTCCTGGAGGTGCCCAATGTACAGCGCGTGCGCATGGTGAGCCTGCCCCTGCTATCGGAGCACCTTTTCGCGTAGAGGGGTGTCGGCGCTGCGCTGATGGCCGATTGCCGTAGAGACGTCGCTAGCGCAACTGGCGCGCATGCAGGGTCGTAGGAACGGTGCATGTACCGTCCCTACAACCCTGCAACGTCTAGATCGCCCTTTGCTGTGCTGTGGAGGCGGCGCTGCCCCTACCCGTGCCTCTCCTCCGCCCGCTGCCTTGCAGTTCGCCCCACCACCAACGGCTCACCGCGCAGCCAGCGATACCACAGGGTGCCGGCCAGGCGCGCTGGGTCCTCCACGATGCCGTAACGCGCAAAATGCTTGCAGATGTTGGCAAAGTCGCGTGCCAGCAACGCCTCGGCGTTGCCATTAAAGCGCGGATCCACCGCCTGCGGCAGATCGATGACCCGCAGCCGCCCCCGCCAGTAGAGGATGTTGTACGCCGAGAGGTCGGCGTGGATCGTGTTGTGGTGTAGCCAGAGCGCCACCTCGTCCAGCAGCGCGTAAAAAAGCCCGCGCGCCTCGTCGTGCGCTAGGCGCACCTGTTGCAGCAGCGGCGCCGGGCCGCCCGCGTCGCCCACGAACTCGAGCAGCACCGCATCGTCGGTGCGCGCCCAAGGCCGCGGCACGCTGGCGCCCACGGCATACAGCTCCGTCAGCACCCGGTACTCTTGCTCCACCCACATCGCGAACGCGGCCTCTCTCCCCGTGTGCGTGCGGTCGCGGATGGCCCGCTTCAGGCGCGGTTCGCTCACATAGCGCCCCTCGCGGTAGAGGGCGTCGTTGTGGAACTGGCGCCGCTGGCTGGATCGATAGACCTTGGCCGCCAGTCGCTCCACACCGGTGGAGGGGTGCGCCTGACAGCAGTAGACCGTGGCCTCCTTCCCGCTCTTGACCTCATACAGCACGCAGGTGATCAGCCCCTTGTTGTAAAAGGCATCCAGGGCGGATGCCCCCTCGCCCATTGCTTCCATTGATAGCTCCCACTGGTTATATGCGACCTCTTGTCGAACACGTCTGTGTTTTTCATCCTGCTCCTCCCTTCGTTACCGCAAGCCGGGTATCGCCGCGCCCAGGCAACAAAAAAGGGCCGCCCTACGAGGGGACGGCCCGCTGGTTGCCGACATGCCGGTCTCCTGGACCGGCTCGCCTAGAGCGCGCGAACCTCCTCGCGGCGTGATCTGCTGAACACAGCGGCTGTCATCATCGTATATGCCATTTCACGCCTCCTTTCGCGCGGATCCGATCAACTCGGCCATCATAGCGCCTCAGGGGCGCCGTGTCAAGGGGCAACTCGGCCTTTTGTGCTGCGCGACGCTCCGTTTGAGGGTGCGATCAGCAGCAACAGGCGCCGAGCCCGTCCTCGCCAAGGGCGCCCGCACGCTCGATCCGGCCGATCCATCGTCCGCGTCGTGGCTGCTCCGCCGATGTAGCTGCACGGCGGACGCCCCTACTGCTGGTACAGGCGCACCTCGCCCACGATGCCCGTCGGCTCGATGGCCGGCTGGTCCTGCTGGAAAAAGTCCTCGGGGAAAATAGATGGCGCAGCGGCAGCCGTTATGGCATGGGATAGGGCTCTGAGGGATGATGTTAGAAATACCGGCAATGCTTATGAGGAACGAGGGGCTTGGTTCTTGTAATCATTGATACAATCGGATAAGATGAATACACAGCTTTCAAATCTCCTTTCTGAAATCAGGAGTGTTCCAATGAAAAATGAAAGGTCAGGTGAACATTTACTGGTAACGCTTGGCAAGAGGAAATTTAATGAAATTAAAAAAGGCCCGGTAGTTTTCGTTGAAGATCAAGAAGTAAATACCCTTCTGAATGATTTTGATAATTTCCCCCATGCTTTTGTTCTGGCTTGCTGTATGGATAGACAGGTTAAAGCAGAAATAGCCTGGATGATACCATCAAGAGTTCGCGATATCATCGGCGATTTCTCTATAGAATCACTAGACAGCATCAGTTCAGAAGATTATCTTCAAATGTTTGTTGATAACAGTCTGCATCGATTTACTGAGACGATGGCCGATGTTTTCTATAGAGCAGTGAAAAGAATAGTGCGTGATTATGGCAAAGATGCTGCCAATATCTGGAGAGGAAATCCGAGTAGCGCGACAGTTGTAGATAGGTTTTTACAATTTCACGGCGTGGGCAGAAAAATCGCTACAATGGCAGCCAATATTTTAGCAACGAGTTTCAAGATTCCTTTCTCCGATTATTACTCGATAGACATTTCTACAGATGTCCATGTTAGGAGGGTACTGCGAAGAAGCGGTCTTGTTAGTCAGAATGCCGATGATGCCTCGATTATTTATAAAGCTAGAGAATTATACCCGGAATTCCCGGGGATTATAGATTCTTCTTGCTGGGAAATTGGCAGGACATGGTGCAGACCCCAAAACCCCGATTGTGAAGAATGTGTGATCAAGGCAGTTTGTGCCAGAAATATAAAATAGCACAATAAATCTATGGATTTATTGTGCTATTTAAGCGTTCATATAAAACTGGAACGAATGTAGCGATTAAGCTGTATTACGGATTTCCCCCCCGCTTGTTCGCCCCTACTGCTGGTACAGGCGCACCTCGCCCACGATGCCCGTCGGCTCGATGGCCGGCTGGTCCTGCCAGAAGCGGTTCTGCACGCCGATGGCGCGCACTTTGCGGTCCAGCGTGGTGGCCACCTCGATGCGCAGCTTGTTCTCTCCCGGCGTCACAGCCTCGCTCAGATCGAACAGGAAGGGCGGCGTGATGCGCATGCCGGCGTAACGCCCGTTGCACCACACCTCCACCCCCTCGTACGCCTCGGCGATCTCCAGCAGGTTGCCGTCCGCGCCATCGAACGTGGTTTCGTAGGCGATGAACCCGCTGAAATCGGGGTATCGCTCGCCGTGGTTGGTTAGGCTGTCCGCCTCGTAGGCCGGGGTGAACTCGGGGTGCGCCTTGCTCTCCGCCATGGAGACCTGCCAGCCCGTCAACGCCACGCCAACGCCGGTTTTGGTGGGCTTGGCCACCAGCTCCCGATCCGCCGCACCCACCGACACCACCGCCAGCTCGTAGGGCGCCAGGGTGAGGTGTATGCGCGTGCCGTCGGTGGTTCTCACATACTCCACCGGCCGCAGCACGTTGTCCCACGGGTCGTACAGGCAGACGTCCGCGTTCTGCGGGATGGTCACCCACCCATCGAACGCCTCGGCCGTGGCCTCGTTGGCGAACAGGTAGATATCGGTCTCGCGCCGATAGTGATAGTAGACCAGCTTCTTGAAGGCCGGCGTCACGCGGATCTCCGCCAGGCCCAGGGCGCGCACGCGGTCGGCCAGGTCCTCCAGGTCCACCAGCTCGCCCGGCAGGTCGCCCAGCGGCTGCTCGCTGTCGCTCAGCTTGGAGGGCTTGCTCCCCACAAACAGCACCGGGAAGCCCGTCGCGTGCGCCTTGCGCACAAAAGCGGCCACCGTGCTCGTGGTGTACTCGGCGCCGGGCACCACCAGCGCGCCGTAGTGCTCGCCGTTGATGACCAGCCCGTCCGCCAGACCGTGCTGCCCCTCGGCCAGGATATCGCCCGGGATGATGTCAAAGTCGATCTGGTTCTCGGTGAGCCGACGGGCCGGGTACTGCTCCAGCATGCACGGCCCCACCCAATCGGCCTCGCCGCTGTACAAGATGGCCACCGGCGCGATGTGCAGGCCGCCGTCGATCAGGTGGCAGACGCGCTGCATGTAGCGCATCAGCGCGCCAAAATGGCGATACTGCGGGTTCTCGCCGTGGGCGTAAAAGTGCGGGGGGCCATCGGTGGCCGGGAACGGCTCGGGGGTAAAGGCGTGTGGGGTGTAGCGGTTCACACCGCGCACCATAAGGTGGTTGGCCGTGTAGGTCATGCCGCGCACCCCCAACGACCATCCCGACGCGCCCCAAATCTCGCACAGGGCGCGGCCCCGCTTCTTGGGGTCGATGTGGGCGTGCGAACTGGCCAGCTTGCCGAGGACAAAGTGGTAGAAATTGCCGTCCGCGTTGACGAAATGTCCCCCGCGGTGCAACGAGTTCTCGCCCCCGTACATGATCTGCCAGATCACCTCGTCGATGCCGGCCATGTGCTGCCCGTCCAACGCCCGGAAATAGTGCCCCAACGACGAACCGAGGTGGCTCGAGCTGTTGTTGTCCTCCACGGCGTGGCCCACATACTCGACACCGTGGGCGGCGCACCACTCGCCGAGCTGGTTGGAAAAGTTTTCTTTTACCAGCAGGGTGATGGTATCCATGTAGGCGTAGCGCACGCGTGCGGTCAGCTCGCCGTCCTCCGCGGGCTGCCACAGAAGGGGCAGCAGCGTCGGCCAATGGGCGCCCAAGCGCTCCTGAAGCATGCCCGGCACCTGCTTGCTCCAGGGCAGGGGCATCTCTTGGCGGCCGATGCGCGTATCTCGCCCAAAGCCCATGGCGTTGCGGAAGCAGGGCTCGTCGGAGAAAAAGCCGGCGAACGTCACGCCGAAATCGTCCTTGTAGCGCTCCCACTCTTGCTCATAGACTGCGTCCACCAGCACGCGCACGCTGTCGCGATCGATGATGTTCATCACGGCGTTCATGCGGCCGGCGTTCCTGGTGAGATAGGCCACGAACACCCGCCAATAGCCCGGCGGCACGTCCCAGGCGAGCCGCCCGTCGCGAACCATGCCCGTCAGGTCCAGGGCCTCGCCCAGCTTGTCGCCCTCCTCGACGCGATAGGCGATCACCGCCAGGCACTGGTCGTCGTCGAACTCGCGCTTCTCAAAGCGCCGGGCCCACTGGCCCATGCCGGGCATCGGCGGCTCGGGGGGCACATGGCTCATCTTTTCCACGTCGATGGTAACCTGCGGCGTGGGCCCCACCACATCCACCAGGTTAAAGCTCAAGAACTGTAGGCACAGCTCGGGGTCGGCCGTCTTGAAGGCGCCGTTGGCATAGCCGGTGGGAAAGTGCGCGTCGTCCAACATCCAGACGCGCATGCCACGCTGGCGCGCCTCGTCCATGATGATGTCCATGTCGTGCCACCAACGCGGCCCGTGGAAATCGGGGTGCGGGCGACTCTCTACGCACACCTCACGGATCCCGCTGTCGTAGATAGCGCCCATATACTCGCGGAGTATCGCCTCGCTCTCACCGTGCTGCCAAAAGAACGGCAGGATATAACTGCCCTCTCGTCCCTCCAGCACGTCGCTCAGTCTCTGGTCCACCTGTGTGCTCCTTTGCGTATACAATGCTGCGTTCCGGGTGTGCCCGGGCGTCGCCGGGCCGCAGGGCATCGTAACACATGGCACGCACGTTGTCACACGCGATCATTCGGGGGAGGGGGTGATGCTTGCGCTGTGGGGCAGCGAGCTCGCCACCCCACAGCAAAGAGAGGGGGTTGTCTGCGCTCTGCAGCGCGGGTGGGCCTACGCGCCCTCGTACAGCGCCTTGGCCTGCGCCATCAGATCGATGGCCGCCTCGTGTCGTCCGCGGCAGGCCTCCAGCGTGGGCTTCCACGGAGCCGTCAGGAACCCCATGAGCCGCTCCGGCACGATCCGCTCTCGGCAGAAGCGCACCGTCGCCTCCATGTTCTCGGCCAAGTCCCAATTGCTGCCCGTGGGCAACTGGTCGTAGGCGTGTTCCTCCAGCCGCACGTAGGCTTGGGGGTCGACCACATCGGGGCCGAAATCGATGCCATAGTACCAGTTGCTCTGCAGCACGCTGTGCGGCATGCGTTGGTAGAACGTATCCTGGTGCTGCCACTCGTAATCCGACCACACCCACGGCCGCGCCCCGCACGCCTCCACTTGGTCCAACAAGAGGCGCAGGTCGTGCCACCACAGGTCGTGTTGGCGGATCACCACATACTCGTAGCCCTGTTGATGGTGGGCCGTCTCCTCGTCCATCCCCAAGTGAAAGAGGCGCGGCCCGTCGAACAGTTCGCAGACCTCGGCGATCAGGTCGCGGCAGGCGCGGTAGTACCGCTCGGTGGATACGCAGCGCGCATACTCGCCCAACCAGACGTCGTGCGAGGCGGAAAAGTTCAGCTTGGGGATCGGCTCCAGCCCCATATCGCGCAGCTTGCGCACCTCGGCGCGCAGCTTGTCGGTTGACCAGGCCCCTTCCACCGCGATCTCGGGGTGGCTGTCGTAGCGCACGCCGTCGCCCAGGTCCAGCACCATCATGTTGAGCCCCGCCCCCGCGGCGCGCGCCAGCAGGTCGTTCCACAGGGTCTCGTCAAAGCGCAGGTAGGGCTTGGCGGCGATATACTCCAGCCCCCCCTCGCCCGGCTCTCGGTCCCACCACATATTGTAGCTCAGGTGCAGCAGCACACCCCAGATCATGTCGGCTCGCGTTTCCTCGTTGTCGCTCATGTCATCCTCCTTGACGCCTGCGTGCCCGGCCCCTCAGGCCGTGGCCCTGCCGGGGCCTGGCACGTGTAGATCAGCCAGCCATTCGGGCGTGATGCGCTTGCCCACCAAAAAGAACTTGCGATCGGGGTGCCACAGCACGTCCACACCGCCGCGCGACGTGAGGCTGGGGTACACACCGATGTCTATGCGCTTCAGCGGGCCCAGGCCCACACCGTCGTTATCCATCAACAGTTTTGAGCCGCTGAACCAGATCGGCTGGTCGGCGCCGGGTCGCACCTCACCGAGCGCGATGTAGGCCGGGCGCCGGTTGCGGCCCGTCTCCTCCGGCGTAGAGCCCTCGAAGCGGCCATCGTTGTTGTGATGCAGCAGGATATAGCGCCCATCGTGCAGCGGGTAGATGGGGCAGCAACAGAGGGGCTCCAGGAGCGGCCGCCCATGGTCTCGGCGTAGCAGCGGGCGCGGGTTGCACCAGGTGGCGCCGTCGTCCGCAGAGAGAGTATACCAGGGTATACCCGTCATGGTGCGCATCACACAGAACAGGCGCGCATCCGGCAGGCGCACCAGGCTGGGCTCCTGCGCCACGCTGAGCAGTGGGTTGGTGTAATGCGGCACGCGCAGGGCTTCGTCGCCCCAGGCCGAGTAGGTGATGTGGATGTCTCGCGGCGCGGGGTCGGCGTCCACGTTCTCGAAGCGCATAAACTCTACCACCGATTCCCACGCCGTCCACGAGTCGTTGTGGGGCGGTGTGCGCACGGCCACGCTCACCCAGCGGGTAAAGCCGGTGAACCAGCGCCCGCGCAGGTCGCGTATTGGCTTTTGCCACACCACCCAGTTGGAGGGGATGCGCGAATCGGGGTCATCGAACGGGCTACGCGGCATGGGGACCGTCTGCGGGGCCGACCAGTGCGCGCCCAAGTCATCGCTGTAGACGCAATCCATGGTGCCGGTGTGCTGGTGGATCACGTCGTCGATCCCCTGGTACTGGTTATAGATCACATAGATGCGGCCGGAGCGCGACACCAGCGGAAAGCCCCAGCTCGCCATACGGCCCGCGCCCGGGCGTGCGGGGCCCACAACGCGCGTGGGCGCCGCCCAGGTGTCCCCCTCGTCCAACGACTGTGAGAACATGATGCGGTGGTCGCCCGCACCCTCGTAGCTGGATTGGGTCCACACGCACATCAGCGAGCCATCGGGCCCATCGAACACCAGGAAATGCTCGTTGCCCGTGTCGAACGTAGAGCCGTCCAAGCTCTTGGGCACGTACACGACGTAATCGGGCGCGCTGCGCTCCAGCTCGCGCAAGTCAACGCTCATGCTCCTCCTTTCGGGGCGCTGCTTCTCACGCCGCCACGTGCCCGCGCAGCCGGTCGCTGCGTACCAAGGGGCGGGCGGGCTCCACCAAGCCCGACGTGATTGTGGCAAGAAACGAATCGCAAAACTGGATGCAACCTTATATCCTGCCGTTTTCTTTTAGCCAGTCTACCGTGTCCTTCAGTGTTGTTTTCATTTCCCTCGTCGCGTACCCTAATTCGGACGTTGCTTTTTGGTGAGAAAACCGCGCATTCGAATTGAGGGTGTAAATAGAATAGGAAGTAAATAACGGCGGCTGTTTCAATATTTTATAATACAATTCGGCGAGGGGGGCTGTGGCCTTTACAAACCAGAGCGGCAGGAAGCTTTTTATTTCTTTCTTGCCTGTTACCTCATGCAGTAAGGTAAGGATCTCTCTGATTGTAAAAAATTGGTTTGAAAGAATATAGCATTCGCCTCGCTCGCCTTGATTGCACGCCGCAATGATCCCATCCGCCACATCGCGCACATCAACGAAATCATACCCGCCGTTGATTCCGGAAGTTAACCTGCGCTTGTAATAGTCGATGACCAGGGTTGTAAGGTGTCCTCGCCCGTTATCGTAAGGGCCGATGATGCCGGAGGGATGAACCACGCACGCGTTTACCCCCTGCTTTGCAGCGTTCAGAACATAAGCCGTTGCCTCTGCCTTTGTCTTTGCGTATAGCCCAACCACATCGTCCGGGTTGAATTCAGTTATCTCTGTTATCACCATGCCATCGGGCTTTTCGGGTATCGCGTGAACGGTGCTGACGTAAATCAGCTTTGCCACACCATACTCGGCGCACAAATCGACGATGTTTTTCGTCCCCGTCACATTGACATCATAGACAGCCTGATTGAATTTAGAGGCTATGGAAACAATCCCCGCACAGTGGATTACGATTAATTGGCGGTCGCTCAGGTTTTCAAAACAAGCCCTTATGCTTTCCTTATCGCAGACATCTCCATAATACAGTTCTGCCTTTTCGGGCATATGTTTTTCGTTCGGCAGTACGAGGGCACGCACCTGTTTGCCGCTGTTGATCAACCGGCGTGTAACCACGCTCCCTAAATGACCGGCTGCACCTGTTACAAAATAAATGCTTTCCATAAAAATCCCCCTCGTATTTCATTGCCATCGGGAAAAGGAATTTTACAAGTTTTACATTCTACCGCAGGCGTTCCCTTGGGGATTCCCCACATATTTCTCGACCGCTGCGCGACGGCTGCCTTGCTCGCATAAAAGCTGTGTTCGGCGAGGAGAAATCCCCCGAATTGTTCCAGCTCCTCTCGCAGTCAGCCAGTCCGTGCTCGAGCGCAGCCCCTCGGCGGTGACGGGTTGCCGTCGGCGAAGGCCGGCGGGCGCACTGTCACGCCTAGTCAAGCCGGTGAACTAGCGCCCGCGCAGGTCGCGTATCGATTTTCGCCGTATCATAGCGAAAGGCCCCGGCGCGCCATGCGGCCCGTGCCCGGGCGTGTGGGGCCTATAGCGCACGTGGGCGCCGCCCCTCACGCCGCTACGCGCACGCGCAGCCGGTCGCGGCGTACCAGGCGGCGGGCGGGCTCCACCGCCACGGGCTCCCTCTCGCCCAGGCCGATGCGGCGCAGCTCCAACTCCCCGTGTGCAACCTCCAACGCCACCTCCAGGCCGCCATCCACCGCCGCCACCTCACACGTGCCCCAGGCGTAACCGGTGGACCAAAAGTGCCTGCCGGGTGCGGCGCGGAAGCGCATGAGGCCCCTCACGGCCGAGTAGCGAAACCCACTGAGGGCCAACACGGCGCCCCACGTGTCCATGGCTCGCGCATAATGGTGGCCGCACTCGGCCTCGTCGAACGGGTTACGGCGCCGCCCGTCGTAGCGCGCCCGCACGGCCGCCATGCAGCGCAACCCCTCATCCACCATCCCCTCGTAGAGCATGTGCACCGCTGCGGCGTACTCGAACCCCGTCATCAGCTCGCTGTAATAGGGCACCGGCGAGCGCGGCCGTCCGCCGTGCGGGAAGCTGGCCATCAGCAGCCCCGCTTCGTCGTTGAGGGCGTAGGTGCGCATGGGGTTGAAATGGCCGTACAGGTCGTCGCGCCAGTTGTAGCGCAGGATGCTCTGCAGTGTGGTGCGCACGTTGGCGGGGGCCAGCAGGTGGCCCAGCCCGCAGATGTGGGCCAGCAACTGCCCCACCAGCTGATCCACCAGGCAGCCCGGCCCCAGCTGAAAATCGGGATCGCGCACATCGCTGGCGCCCATGCTCGAGCGCAACCCCTCGGCGATGACGGGCTTGCCGTCGACAAAGGCCGGCGGGCGCACCTGCTGCGGGTAATACTCGCCGTTGAACAGGTGGGCGTCGAGCCAGGCGGAGCCCCGCGCGAACAGCTCGCGGCAGCGCGCGGCAAAAGCGTCGTCTCCCACGTGGCGCGCCATCTCTTCGCCGGCGCGCAGCGCCCCCAGGTACCAGGCGCCCATCAGGCCGTTGGGGCCGTAATACTCGACATCCAACGTGTTGTGCTGGCAGCCCTCCATCACGCCGTCCTGATCGGCGTCCCAGCCGCCGGGAACCCAGCAAAACGCCAGCGCCGCTTTGATCCGCGGCCACAGCGCGCGCAGAAGCGCCTCGTCGCCCGAGAGCTGCCAATCGCGATAGGCTTTGAGGATGCAGCCCATCTGGCCGTCGGCGGCGGCCAAGCCGAAATCGCGGGCGCGCTCCAACGGCAGGTTCACGCGAAAGCTCATATGGCCACGATCGTCGGTGGCGTGGCCGAACTCTACCTCACGCATCCCGCGCGCCAGGGCTCCAAAGAGATGGGCCGTAGCCTGCTCATAGTTCCACACGTGGGTACAAGAGCCATAGCAGGAGCCGTGCGAGTCGTTGCAGCCCTCGAACCCGTAAAAGCGCCCGTCCTCCGTGCGGAAGCAGGTCTGTGTGCGCAGTGTGCTCAGGTTAAAGAGCGCGGCCTCTTTGACGACGCCGGGCAAGTCGCTGCTGCAAAAGCCGCGCACAAAGCGCAGCGTCTCGGCCTCGAGCTCCGGCAGGCGTTGGGCCACACGCTCGGCGGCCTCCCAGGCGTCGGCGTACTGCGTCGTGTAATAGTTGCCTACGCGGTCGCTGCCCGGATCGCTCTCGCTTTGGCGGGGCGTCCAAGTACAGCGGTTGGGAAAGTGCCACGTGAGCAGAAAAGTGATCGCTTCCGTGGCGCTGGGGGCCAGGCTGACCTCGGCGGCCAGCGAGCCGATGGGCGCGTCGGCGGGGGCGTCGCACGAGTCGTCGTCGAGTATCAGGCGGCCGTCGGCGCTCAAGTCGTCCCAGAAGCGAATCAACGCGCCGTTCCACGTGGCGGTGGGCCAGTCGCACCAATGGCTGGTGCGCTGCGCCGTGGTGGCGAGCGCCATGGTGCCCCACGCTTCCGAGCTCTGAGGCACTCCCTCGGACCTCAGGTACAGCCCGCGCACGCGAGGGCCCGCTCGGAACCGGTTCAGGTTGCGCACGGGGCCCTCGCCCCCGCCGGCCTGCGAACCGATAAAGTTGCGCAAGGTGCCGCAGACGGTAGCCGATACCGTGTGCGCAGTGGGGTTGTGCAGCACATAGCGCAGCACCGCCACGGGCAGCCCACTGGCGTCGGCGTCGGCCGGCACCAACGGGTTGAACGCCTCCAGCCGCACCTCCAGGGGCACGGCGGGGTCGCTCAACATCACCTGCGCCAGGGGGTAGGCCGTGTGGAAGGCACACTGCCTGAAGCGTGGCATCCCGTGATAGGCCGCGGTAGCGCCCGACGCCCCGCTGAACGGCGGCGCCAACACCCCCTCCAGGGCGCGCATCACCGGCTCCTGTGAGGCTGCGCCCTCCGTTTCCGCCCGCGCATAAAGCACAAAGACGGCCCTGCCGTCGTTGCAGCCCTTGGCGGGCCGGTTCATCACCTCCCAATCCAGCAGGTTGCCGCGCCCGCCCAACGAGACGGTGCCCGTGCCGATGCCCCCCAGCGGCAGGGCGATCTGCGCCAGTCGCTCCCCCTCGTAGCTCGCCAGCACAGGCCACTCGGCGTTCAATGGCATCGTCGTCATCGCGCTCCTTTCGGGTTGGTCTATCAACTGGTGGGCGCGCCATAGCGCCCGTACGCATCGAGGGCCTCGAACAGAGCCACCAGGTTCTCCCAGGGTACGTCCGGCTCGACGCCGTTGCCGGGCGCCGCCATGAACCCGCCGCCGGGCATCAGGCCGGCGCACTGGGCCCGCACCATGCGCCGCACCTCGTCCGCCGTGCCGCGCATCAGCTCCGACTGGCAGCCGATGGTCCCCTCCAGCGTGAGCTGTGCGCCGTAGCGCCGCTTGATGTCGAACACGTCCATAGACTCGGGCTGTACGGTGATGAGCGAAGAGACGCCGATTTCGATGAGATCGGGGATCACTGGCACGAACCAGCCGTCCGAGTGGTAGCGCACATAGATGCGCGGGTTCACTCGGCGTACCGCGGCGATGAGTTGCGCGAACCGCGGCTTGATCCAGCGCCGCCACATGGCCGGGCTCATGATCATGCTGTGTTGCGTGCCGATATCGTCCGACAGCGACACCATATCCACGCCCGATTCCGCCAGGCGGATCGCCTGCGCCACCCGGATGGCGGTGATGCGGCCCAGCAGCGCCTCGGCGAACTCGTGGTTGTCGTAAAAATCGACGAACAACTGCTCGCGGGTGCGCAGGGTCCAGGCGGATTGAAAGATCCAGCCGACGCCGCCGTTCACCGGATAGCCGGCGTCCTTGAGGCGTGCCACCTCGCCCTCCAGATGGTTGTGGCGCCACTCGCCGAGATAGTCGGGAAAGGGGTACTCGTGGATCTGCTGCACTCTGTCGAAATCGGCCATGGGCGCCACCGGCGCCGCGAAATGCAAATAGTGGGCCAGCCGTGTGGCCACGCCCCACTCGGGCGGATAGTCGGTGTGGCGCCAATCCAGCACCCATTCGTGCTCCACGTCGGCATAGTAGCGCCCGTAGCGCGCTAACAGGTCGGGCAGGGGGTTTGGCGGGCGAAAGCCTACGTGGCCGATGTCCCAATCCCAATACTCGGCGGGGTCGCTGGCGCCGGTGCGTCGGTGGAACTCCTCTAGCACGCCGGGAGTGAGCGACGCGTAGCGCGGCACACGGTCGGGCTCTCGATGGCTCAGGGTGGTGAGTACGCGTTCGCGGTGGTCCATTGCTCGTCTCCCTCGGCGGCTTTAGCGCGCCCGGCGCGTGGCACGACGAACCCTCGATGTGGGGTACTGCCTGCCAGTATAGCCCGAGGGCGACGGCGCGGGCAAGCGGGGTTACAGCCCGGCCAACAGCGCCTGGAACGGCGTCGTGTGCCAGAGGGCCACGCCCAACCAACCCGCCAGCAGCAGGAACAGCCCCGCGAGGGCCAGCTCGAGGTCTGTAGCGTGCCGTTTTTTCCAGCGGGCCACACGCTCCGAGCGTTGCGCCACGTGGGTGAGCAGCAGAATGGCGGTGGGCGGTAGGACGAACGCCAGGCTGTAGAGGGTCAGAGCCAGGTTGACGTGGTGGCGCCAAGCGGGCATGGCCTGCATGTAGCTGGCTGTGGGCAGGTAGATTTGGCCGGTGCGCGCGAGCTCGGCCAGCGAGACCACCGCACTGAACGGCAACGCCGCCAGCGCATACAGCCCCACCTCGGGCGGGGGGCCGTGTTTTCTGGCGGGCTGCTCGGTGCGCCTCCGCTTTTTCGTCCGGGGGTTTCGTTCGCGCGCGGACTTGCGGCGTGCGGCGCGCGTTCGCCCGCCCTCCAGCCCGATGGCGGCCAGGACCACACACGCTATCGCCGCCAGACCATAGATCCAGGCGCCTACCACCCCCAGGGTGGGGAGGTGGGGCAACACGTGCAAGTAGCCCAGGCTGGCCCCCAGGTAGATCAGCAGAATGCCCCCCAGGAACACCGCGCCCACGAGCAGCAACCCCGGGTCGCGGCTCATCACCCGCCCACGCACCGACATGCGCGATTGCGCCGGGCGTCTCCATAGCGGCCAGAAGGCCAGCAGCGAAACCATGGTGGCAAAGACCAGAGGGTTTGTGCCGTCCACCAGGCCCGAACCCACCACCCGCAGCAGGCCAACACCCTTTAGATTGCTTGTGGCCTCTATCGCCATGGGGGTCGGCATGGGCGACGGCCTGGCGGGCGTGCGTGTGAGGCGGTCTATGCGGTTCTCCTGGCAGGTGTCGCAATCCTGATCGCTATATCCCGGCGCGGGCATCGACGTAGAGCGAGGGCGGGGGGTGAGGGCTGGCGCCAGGGTGGGCAGCAAGCGACGGGGCAGATCGACACCGCCCGCCGCCAGGTGCTCTTTGACGAGCCCCGGCAGCCTCATGCGGATCTCGCTGGCCCCGCAGAGCAGGTCCGTCCCCACCAACAGCGTTGGCAGCCGGCGCTGCGCCGCCGGCACGGCATACTCATCCAGCAGCCCCTGCCAGATGGCGTGGTTGCCGGCGCTCTCCACCGATACCAGCTGTATCCGCAGCTGCCCTCGGTACTGCCCCTGTAAGCGGGCGATGGCGGTATCCAACACCTCTTGGCACTCGTCGCAGGCGTCGGCCCAGAAGAGGAGCCCCCACACCTCTGGGGGCTCGGGCGTGAGGGTCGCGGCCCTCACCGGCCCCAACCCGCCGGCGATGTGCAGCGTCAGCGGCGCCAATAGCGCCACAGCAAACAACAGGCGGCATAGAGCGCCGCGGCGGTTCCTCAGCGCAGCGGCCACGCGTTGCTCGATGGTTGGCATCTGGTGACATCTCCGCCGGGCAAAAGTGCGAGACAACCCGATCAGGGCTGGCCAGATGCTACTCACAACCGCACGCCTTGTCAAAGGCGATTGTCGCGCCCTTGCCCGCCGCGTATAATCGCCTCACCAGCGCGCACGAGGGGAGGAGACGCCATGGATCACCCCGAACTGAAGGGCGTCTTTCGCCGGCCGTCGCTGGAGCACGCCCCTGTGCCCTTTTGGATGTCAGCTGAAAATTGTAGAAATCGTAGCCTGTATGAAGGAGGAAAGCGTATGGAATATAGTCTGAATTTAGAGCGTTTGTCTGTTCAGGAATATAAAGACTTGCTTAAACAACAAAATTTATTGCCCGGGCGCAGAATTTTGTGGCAAGACATTGACAAAAATTTTGCTTTGTTTGAAAGCAAGGGTATTAAGTCTGTCGCAGATTTGAAAAAGAACCTTTCAACCTCCAAGAGAATTGCGGCCTTTGCATCCGGAAGCGGCATATCGGAGGAGTATCTGGTGATTTTGAAGCGCGAAATCGGCAGTTTAGAGCAAAAGCCCGTCCCACTTTCAGAGTTTCCAGGTATCAATTCTTCACTGCTCGAGAAATTGGGTGGGTCCGGATTGAGAACATCGAAAGAGTATTGGGATCAAAAGCCGGACGTGTCGGGCGAGTTATTTTGCCTTTGCGATCTTGTGCGTATAAACGGAGTAGGTCCCGTTGCAGCAAGGGCGTTTTATGAAGCAGGATACTCATCCACTTCTGACGTTGCGATAGCAGATGCGGAAGACATGCTTGAGAAGGTCTCCGCAGTAAACAAAGTCCATCGCTACTATAAGGCGAAGCTGGGAATCAAAGATATGCAATTTTGTATCGACTTTGCCTTGTTGCTCAACAAATATACCATCTGATCTATTCGAATTTTCTGTGTAATAGGACATAGGCACCCTATGTTGTAATTTTCGTAGAGTGCCTCGTTTGTTTTAAGACCTATTCACTTACATACACCGTCACGCCGATTCGCGGCAGCCCTGGGCCCACTTTCGCCCGGATCAACTCGCCTCCGGGCTGTTGGGGCCGGTGCGCCTGACGGCCGCCCCGCGGGTGGAGCTGCGGGGGCGCGAGTGGGGGCAGGGCGAGATCGGCGCCCTGTGATGAGCCCGGGCATATTACGTTACCGCTTGGATTGCTCTGGGCGCGCCCACTTACGGCATGCGCACCCTCCAGATGGGCTACCCCTCCGAGCGCTTTGCCCGATGCTCCGCATAGTAGGCGTAATCGCCCGGATACTCGGTGAGCACGCCGTCGTCCAGCTCCACGATGCGGTCTACCACGCGGTCCAAAAAGTAGCGGTCGTGGGAGACTACCAATACGGTGCCCGTGAAATCGTCCAGCGCCGCCTCCAACACCTCACAGGAGGGGAGATCCAGGTTGTTGGTGGGCTCGTCCAGCACGAGCAGGTTCGCGTCCGACAGCACCAGTTTGGCCAATTGCAGGCGGCTGCGCTCACCGCCGGAGAGGGCGCGCACCGGGTTGCGTACCATGGCATAGGGGAACAGAAATCGTCCCAGGAAGCTCACCGCCTGTCCCTCGGTGAGGGGTTTGACGTCGCGCACCTCGTCTAGCACCGCCTTGTCGGGGTCCAGCGTTTCGTGCTCCTGGGCGTAATAGCCCACCCGCACGCTGGGACCGATCTTGATGACGCCGCTCGTGGGCGATTCCAGCCCCAGGATGCAGCGCAACAACACGCTCTTGCCCGAGCCGTTAGCTCCCAGCAACCCCACCCGCTCGCCGTGCCACACCAACAGCCGCAGCCCGGCCAGCACGATCTGTTCGTCGTCGAACACCTTGTCCAGGTCCTCGATCTCCAGCACCTTTTGCGAACCGCGCCAGCCGGTGAGCTCCAGGCTCATGCGGCGGCGCTCCAACACCGGCTGCTCGATTCTGTCCATGCGCTCCAGCATTTTGCGGCGGGCGCTGGCCTGGCGTGCGTGGCGCTCGTTGACCACCATGCTGGCCCACAGATCGAACCGTGCGATGGCCGCCTCGATGCGGGTGATCTCCTTCTGTTGTGCTTGATACATGCGCTGCTGGCGCAGCAGCCGCGCTTGCTTCTCCAGCACATAGGCCGAATAAGTGCCTTGGAAGACGGTCACCCTCCCATCCTCCACTTCGGCGATGTCGGTAACCACCGCGTCCAGCAGGTAGCGGTCGTGAGAGACGATGACCACAGCGCCGAGGTATCCAGCGATGAGGCGCTCCAGGCCCTCTTTTGCGGCCAGGTCCAGATGGTTGTCGGGCTCGTCCAACAGCAGCAAGTTGGTGTCTTTGGAGAGCAGGCGTGCCAGCCCCAGCAGCTTCTTTTGGCCGCCCGACAGCGCGCTCACCGGCAGCTCGAGGTCGCTCTCTGAGAAGCCCAGCGCCTGCAACGCCTGGCGAGCGCGCGACTCGTGACGGTAGCCGCCCAGCCGCTCGAACGCTGCCTGTTCGTGTTCATAGGCCGCCAGGGTCCGCGCCAGGCGCGCCTCGTCGTCGTACACCTGGGGATCCGCCATGGCCGCTTCCAACCGGCGCAGCGTTGCCTCTGTGCGCCGCACGTCGTCGTGGGCGTTCAAGACCTCTTGCCACACGGTGCACGCGGGGTCCAGATGCGGCTCCTGGGCCAGGTAACCGATCTGCAGGTTTTTGCAGCGATAGATAGAGCCCGCGTCCGGCGTCAACGGCTCGGGGTCGGCATCGCCGGTGATGAGGCGCAGCAAGGTGGATTTGCCGGCGCCGTTGGCCCCCACCAGGCCGATCCGCTGGCCCGTCCGGATCTCCCACGTTACGCCGTGCAGCACGGATTTGGTGGCGTAGGTATGTACGATGTCGTCCAGTTTCACCACAATCATGGTCACCACTCCTTGGCGACCGGGGCAGGCCGCGTCCGGGCGATGTGCTGCGGGGAGTGGTACGCAACGGTCCAACGCAGCAACAAGGCCGTGGACGCGCGCCCACGGCCTTGTTCATATCTTGACATAACCTCGGCGTCAGGGCGCACTGCTCCCACGGTGCTGCACGCTAAAGCCGTAGCGTGGTTGCAAGCCGTACGCCTCGATCAGGTTCAACCCTCGATGGTTCACGCTCTGACGCTCCGATACACCCTCACACGTGTAGGGCGCTATTATGCCACCATTGTACGCCGGTCGCCGAGCCCTGGCAAACGGATGCAAGCCCTCTCGCTCACCAGGGCATTGCGTTGCGCCCATCGAAACTCCAGCGGCCCTGGCGCGCGGCTCACTCGCCGTGGTAACCGGCGTAGGTCAGCAGCTCCGACACGGTGACGAACTGGTAGCCGAGCCCGCGCAGCCCCTCGATGATATCCGATACGGCGCGCCGCGAGGCTTGGCGATCGTCGTCCATCACGTGCAGCCGCAGGATGGACCCCGGCCGCACGTTGTCCAGCGCGTAAGCCACCATCAGGTCGCTGTCGTCGCCGATGTTCGGATCGGATTCGGGCTCGATGTCGCTCAGGATCGTCATGCGGTTGGTGGCCCACAGGTAATGCGGCAGCGCGAGGAGGCGTTTGCCAAAGGGGGGGCGAAACGGGATGCGCTCCTTGTAACCCAGCGAGCGGATCAGGGCGTCGGTGTGCTCGATCTCTGCCTTGACCCGGCCGTAGGGCATGAGCGTCATTGCGCGGTGCGAGTACGAGTGGTTGCCCAGCTCGTGGCCCGCGTCCACAATCTTGGCCGCCTCCTCGGGATAACGGCTCAACGCCTCGCCCGTGACGAAAAAGGTGGCGGGCACCCCCTGGATCGCCAAAAGCTGCAGGATCTCGTCCGTGTAGCCCGGAGCGGGGCCGCCATCGAATGAGAGGGCGATCATGGGGGCCGAGATGTCCACACGCTCGACCACAGTGCCGAAAAGCTGGATATGCTGCGACTTGCTCAGCCTCCAGGTGCCGAACCCCATCAGGCACATCACCAACAAGCTCACCATCGTGATGCGCAGCAGCCCGCCGGCCAGGTTGCGCACCGGGCCCGCGAGAGCACGCCAGCCGATGAGGCCCAAGCCGATGATGGCCAGGGTGGTAGCCAGGGGCATCACCACATTCATGAAGAGGCTCCTTGCGCGGGTGCTGTGGCGGATATTGTAGCACACAAGCGAGGGGCGGGGAAGATGCCCAGCGCCGGAATTCGCCCGCGCCCCGCGTAAAGGACCCCACAAGCGCGCGGATGCGGCCGCCCCGGCCAAAGCTCGAGGCGTGCGGCAGCGAAAAAACAAGGCCGAGCGCACCCCAAAGGGGGCTCGGCCGGGGATGCCTCGGGCGCTCACACGTCCAGGTTCACCACCTCTCGGGCGTGGGTTTGGATGAACTTGCGTCGCGGGGGCACCTCGCTGCCCATGAGCATGTCGAACGTCTGGTCGGCCTTTGCGGCATCGTCCAGCGTCACCTGCAAAATGGTGCGCTGCGAGGGGTCCATGGTGGTCTCCCAAAGCTGCTGCGCGTTCATCTCACCCAAGCCTTTGTAGCGCTGCAGATTCAAGCTCTTGTTGCCCAGCTGCGCCGTCAGGGCGTCACGCTCCTGCTCAGAGTAGGCATAGTGCGCCTCTCCACCCGCACTGATCTTGTAGAGCGGCGGCTGCGCGATGAACAGGTGCCCGCTGGTGATGAGCGGCTCCATGTAGCGGAAAAAGAACGTCAGCAGCAATGTGGTGATGTGGGCGCCGTCCACGTCGGCGTCGGTCATGATGATGATCTTGCTGTAGCGCAGGCCATCGAGGTTAAAGGATGCGCCGATGCCGCAGCCCAGGGCCTGCACCAGCGCCTTGACCTCGTTGGACTTGAGCGCGTGATCGAGCCGGGCCTTTTCCACGTTCAGGATCTTGCCGCGCAGGGGGAGCACGGCCTGGAAGCGGCGGTCGCGCCCCTGCTTGGCCGAGCCGCCGGCCGAGTCGCCCTCGACGATGAACAGCTCGGTGCGAGCGCCGTTGCGCTCGGAGCAGTCGGCCAGCTTGCCCGGCAGTGTGTTGGATTCGAGCGCCGTCTTGCGCACCACCAGGTCGCGCGCCTGTCGGGCGGCAGCCCTGGCGCGGGCCGCCGTCAGCACCTTGTTGACGATGGTGTTGGCGTCGCGCGAGTTCTGCTCCAACCAGGCGCCGAACGCCTCGCCCAAGGCGCTGGCCACCTGGCCCGCCACCTCGGCGTTGCCCAGCTTGGATTTGGTCTGGCTCTCGAATTGCGGGTCGGCCAGTTTGACGCTGATGATGGCTGTGAGCCCCTCGCGCACATCCTCTCCGGTGAGGTTCTCGTCCTTTTCCTTGAGATGGTTGTTGCGCCGGGCATAGTCGTTCAAGCTGCGCGTCAGGGCGCTGCGAAAGCCGGTGAGGTGCGTGCCGCCGTCCACAGTGTTCACGTTGTTGGCGAACGCAAACACCGACTCGGCATAGCCGTCGGTGTACTGCAAGGCCACCTCGATCTGTGTGCCCTCCACCTCGGTCTCCAGGTGGAAAATACTGTGCAGCCGATTGCGGTTGCGGTTCATAAAGCGCACAAAAGAGCGCACGCCCCCCTGAAAGTGGTAGGTCTGCTCGGCGCCGTCGCGCTCGTCGACGCAGCGCAGCGTCAGCCCGCGGGTGAGAAACGCCATCTCGCGGAAGCGCTGTGTCAGCGTCTTGAAGCGATAGTCGAGCGTGTGCATGATCTCCGTATCGGGCATAAAGCGCGTGGTGGTACCGTGCCCCTTGGCGGGGCCGTGATCCTCCACCTCCGTCACCGGCCGGCCGCGCTCGTAACGCTGCGAGTAGCGGCGCCCCTCGTACAGCACAGAGACCTCCAGCCAGGCCGAGAGCGCGTTGACGGCGGAGACGCCCACGCCGTGTAGCCCGCTGGCCACTTTGTACCCCCCGCCGCCGAATTTGCCCCCGGCGTGCAGCACCGTGTGCACCACCTCCAGCGTGTTGCGGCCGGTGGTCTTTTCGATGCCCACGGGGATGCCACGGCCGTTGTCTTGCACCGTCACCGAGCCGTCGTTGTGCAAGACCACGTCGATGCGGTCGCACACACCGGCCAGGGCCTCGTCGATCGAGTTATCCACCACCTCGAGCACCAAGTGATGCAGCCCCCGCGCATCGGTGGAGCCGATGTACATGCCGGGGCGACGCCGGACGGCCTGGAGCCCCTCGAGCACCTGGATATCTTCGGCGGTGTATTTTCGCGTTGTGTCAGGCATTGCTGCTCGCATTCGTGTGTTGTGCAATCAAATCGTGCCAGATCGCCATGCGATCTCGGAAAAAGATGAACGCGGCCGCGGTGAGGCCGGTGCGTACGTAGGCGTTGCCCACGATGGTCACCAACATCCCCACCTGTGTGCTGGCCAGCATGGTCCACAGCATGCTCAGGCCGGCTGTGATCAGGTACGACAGGGCGATCAGCCCCAATGTGGGCCAAAAGCTGATGCGTACCACGATAAAGCTGTCGCGCAGCGCGCTCAAAGGGTCGGCTTCCGTCATGGTGATGGCCTGTGGCGCAAAGTACAGGTAGAGCAGCAACCACAGAACCATGCCGGCCGCCACAAACACCAGCGGCCCCAGCAGCGAGCCCACCGTCAGCGCCGAGAAGGCGATGCCGCCTAGCGGAACGAGCAAAAGCAGCATGTGTATCCAACTGCGCGGCGCCAGGCGCAGAGCTCTGAGCAGCTCGATGCGCTCGTCTCGCACTTGCTGGCCGATCAACACCAGGTACAGGCAGGTCACCAACAACCCCGTCACCAGCAGTGTGGGCACCAGCCACAGCGTCAAGCCCAGGCTCGCCACCTCGATCACTCTGTCGCTCACAAGGTCGATGGGAATCTGGCGGGCCACGCTGGGCATGCCCAGATCGGTCCAAGCAAAGAGCGACAGCAGATTGATGCTCCCCAGCAGCTCGCGGCTGAGCTCGACCATCTCCGGGAATTGCACCTCGGCGCCGGTGGAGGTGGCCATGCGCTGCAAAGAGCCGAGCGCGTTATCCAGCATCGGGCCGATAGAGATCTTGGGCCCCAGCCACAAGGCGAGATCCAGCGCCACAGGCAGCAGGATCAGCCAGATGCGTTTGGCCACCGTGTTAAAGCCGGCCGTCAAGGTATCGATTATGCCCACGAGTCATGTCCTCTCGGCAGTGAATGCCAGCAAAGCGGGGCTCTGCGCCCGCTAACCGATATATTCTACCACAACGCGCCCCTTCAGTGAAACCGGGTCGCCCCGGCGTTTGTGCATGGTGGGTTCGCTCTAAGATGCGGCAGTGTGTGGCTCGGGCCAAGCCGTGGCCGAGCTTGCAGCGTGCTGCGTGTGAAGGCGCGCTGCGGCGTGGTAAAATGGGCCCGCTACTTTTCCAGGCTCTGAACCGGCTCTGGGGCAGCCAGACTGAGCGATGCCCCAACACGAGGTGCCATCATGCCTATTGTGACGCTCACCACCGATTTCGGCCCGGCCGACGGCTATGTGGCCGCCGTCAAAGGCGTGCTGCTCACCATGGCGCCCGGCGTGACGCTGGTGGATATCACACACCACGTGCCAGCGCAATCCGTTCTGGGCGGCGCCTACGTGCTCAGCACCGCTTACAACACCTTCCCCGCCGGCAGCATCCATCTGGTGGTGGTGGATCCGGGGGTGGGGGGCTCCGGCGCCCGTGGCTGGACCCGGCGGGCCGTGGCTGTGCGCACGGCGCGGTATTCGTGGGTGGCGCCGGATAACGGCGTGCTGAGCCTGGCTCTGGCGCGCGAGCCTGTACAACAGGCCGTAACGCTCACACGCCCGGCCTACTGGCGCCGCGAGATCAGCTCCACGTTTCACGGGCGCGACGTCTTGGCGCCGGTGGCCGCGCATTTGGCCAACGGTGTGCCGCTGGAGGTGCTGGGCGAGCCCATCGACGACCTGATGCCGCTGCCGATAGCGGCCCCCGTGCACGACGGGGCGCGGGGCATCCGCGGGCACGTGCTGCACGTGGATCATTTCGGCAACATCATCACGGACATCCCCGCGGAGCTGTTGGCGGGCGTAGAGTCCTGGCGGGTGGAGCTCAAGGGGGTTACAGTCTCGGGCCCCTACCCCGCTTACAGCGCCGTGCCCGTGGGCGCGTTGGTGAGCCTCATCGGCAGCCACGGCGAACTAGAGATCGCCATGCGCGAGGGCGACGCGGCGGCCGCCCTGGGCGTGCGTGCGGGCGACGAGGTGTATGTGAGCCCGAGCTCCGGGGGCTAGGGATGGGGCCGGCCGCGCGACCGGCCCCTCGAGATCACACTGTGTCGCCGGATGCATCCTCGGCCGCGGGTGTGGGCGTGAGGCCGTGGCGCGGCGTGCCGTTGCGCCCGGGTGTGGGCGTGGCGGTAGCGTCCGGCGTGCCTTGGGCTGTGGGCGTGGGCGCCGGTGTCGTGTCGTTATCCCGGTCATCGCCCTGCGGCACGGCGCTCTCCGGCTCTGCCTCGTCGTCCGTCGCGGCGAGCGTCGGCTCTACCTGTGCCTCGTCGGCGGGGGGCCCCTCCATCTCGATGAGCAGATCGCGCAGCGCGCTGAAAAAGCCGTCAAACACCGACACGCGGTGCTGTACGCTGCTGAAGGCCTCCTCCAGCGACGCCATCTGGGCGGAGAGCTTTGCCAATTCGCCGGTAGTGGCCTCCTGGAAGGCGCTCAGATCCCCCTCCAGAGCCTGCACCCGGTCAGCCAGGGGCTCCAACGCCGCCAACCGCTCCTCCGCTTGCTCGATACGCTGCTTGGCTGCGTCCAGGTTGTCGTACAGTGTGCCCAGGTTGTGGCTCAGCGCGTTCACCTCGGCGCGACTGGCCAAGCCAGAGCCGCCCGTGACGATCAACATCAGCACGAGGGTCACCAGCACGCCGAGCCCCGCGCCCAGCAGGGCGGGCAGCAGCCAGCTGCGCGTGCCATTGTGTGCCAAAGGCTGCGGCGTCGGCTCGGGCGGCGGTGGGGGCGGCGCCACTCTCGTAGGCGGCGTCTCACTCACAGACGGCGGCTTCTCGACGGGTGCGGCCGCCGCTGCGGGTTCGGGCTCCTCGGGGACCGGTGCGCTCTCCCGGGCGGGCGCCTCCTCGGCGGGGGGCTGCTCGACGGGCGCGGCCGCTGCTGCGGGCTCGGGCCCCCCCGGGGCCGGTGCGCTCTCCTGCGCGGGCGCCTCCTCGGCGGGAGGCTCCCCGGCGGGTGCGGCCGCCGCTGCAGGCTCGGGCTCCTCCGGGGCCACCGATATCGTGGGGACAATCTCCACCTGACGCCAAGACGATGCTGGTTCCTCAGCCGGTGGCTCTGGCGGGCGACTCTCTTCCGGTGCGGCCCCTTCACGCTTTACGTCATCATCATTCACACTGACTGCCTCCTCACATCTTACAATACGCGCCAGCGGGATCGAGGGAATCGAGGCGCTCGCGGCATGCCGTATCCCCGGTTCACCGGCTTGGCTTGCTCGGCCTATTATAGCCGATGGGGCGCCCTTGTACAGCGCGGCGCAAGAATCCGCGGCACGCGCCGCATGCCACCCTCCGTCGGCTCCCGGATACGGCCGCACACTCACGCCAAGCCGTGATGGCGGGCGATGCGATCGATGAGCGCGCTCACATCGCGTTCGGCCTCCGAGGAGGAGCCCATAGGGTCGTCCGCTGGCAGGCCCAACAGAGCGAGCAGGCTGCCCTCCACGCCCCGCGCAAGCGCCTCCAGATGGTAGCCGCCCTCCAGGGCGAGCAGAATGCGCCCGTGGCAGAGCTCGTCCGCCAGGGCCACCAGGCTCTGTACCATAGCGTAATAGCCCTGCAGCGTCAGCAGCATATGCGCCAGCGGATCCGCCCAGTGGCCATCGTAACCGGCCGACACCAACAACAACTCGGGGCGGAAGCGCCGCACGGCCGGCGCCACCACGCGCTCGAGGGCCAGCGCGTACCCCCGATCCCCCGTGCGGGGCGGCAGGGGGATGTTCACCGTGTGGGGCGAAGCATCCACGCTTCGCGACGCCTCCAGACCGCCCGTCTCCGGGAAGAGCGGCTCTTGGTGTAGCGATACGTACAATACGCGCCGATCGCCGCCCAGGATGTCGGCTGTGCCGTTGCCGTGGTGCACGTCGAAATCGACGATCGCCAGCCGAGCAACGTCCAGCGCATCCAGCGCGCGGCGCGCGGCGATGGCCGAATTGTTCAGCAGGCAAAAGCCCATGGCCCGGTGCCGTGTGGCGTGGTGGCCGGGTGGGCGCACCAGGCAGTAGGCGCGATCGACGGCGCCGGCCACTATCGCCTCCGTGGCCGCCAACACGCAGCCCGCAGCGCGCACCGCGGCACCGTACGAGCCGGGCCCCACGATGGTGTCGATATCCAGATGGCCGCCGCCGCGTGCGCTCAACCGGCGTATCCGGCGGATGAGCGCGCCGTCGTGGCAGGCCAGCAGTTCATCCTCGGTGGCATCGCGGCATGGCAACAGCGCGAGCCGCTCGTTCAATCCGGTCTCGCGCAGGTGCTCCAACACGGCCAACAGGCGTTTGCTGCTCTCGGGGTGAACGCCCGTGTCGTGCTGCAGGCACAGGGGGTCGTAGGCCAAACTCACAGGCATCGTGCTGCCACTCCGAACTCGGCTGGTATCCGTAAGCATCGCGGTGTGTGCAAGCGGCGGGGCGCTATTCCAGGGCCTTGTGGTAGCCCCAGTAGGCCCGGTGGATGCGGGCGCCCACTGCACGGGCGTAAAAACCCAACGGGCCCGCCCAGGCGATCTCGGCCGCGGCGTCGCCGCGCTCGCGCATGCTGCGCAGGCAATCCTTCAACAGGGCAGCGCCGATGCCACGCCGCCGGTAATCCGGCCGGGTGCCGGTGGGGCCAAAGCGTCGCGGGCCGGTCACGTCGTACGCGGCAAAGCCCACCACCTCTTCGCCCGCCAGCGCCACAAAGAGCGGCGGGGGCCCCTCGAGGCGTGCGGTCTCGGCCACCTCGAGCCCCCAATCCCTGGAGAAATGCTGGAGGGCGAACAGCGCCGTCCGCTCGATCTCGCTGGGCTGCGCTCGTCGCAGCACCAGCCCCTCGCTCGCCAGTCGCGCCTCGAGGCTGGCTGTGTCGAGGTTGACGCGCCGCAGATCCACCTCCATATCCACCCGGGTGTTGCGATCCGTCTGATAGCCCCGCGTCTCCAGAAAGCCGATGGCCTCGGTGCAGCCCAGCTCCACCCCCGGCAAAAAGTAGCCGGGCGACGAGCCCTCCACAGCGATGCGCCCCACGCCCCTCGCTCGCAGCGAGGTCTCCAGCGCGTCGAACAGCTCCGTGCCCACCCCCCGACGGCGATACTCGGGGGCCACGCCGAACAGCTTGACAAAGCCGGCTCCCTGGCGCAGGCAGCCGAAACAAAAGCCCACGGGGTCACCTTCGCTCAGCGCCACCAGGTTCAAGCCCCGTGCGGTGGGGTCATCCAGGGTCAGTGTGCGGATAAAAGCGGGTTCGATATGCGCCCCCAAGCGCAGGCTTTCGACGAGCTCCGTCACCGCGTCGATATTGTCCACTGTGAGTTGGGTCAGTTGCATGGGTGTGCTTGCTCCGGATAGGGTGTGATCAGGCGGGCGAGGGAGCCCCCTGCGGGCGGCTCGCCTCGCGGCGACGTGCGATCCACTTGCTGATTTCGGCGGCCACAAATACCACAGAGCTCAGCGCCAGGGCGATGGCCAGCTGCCCCGGCGTCAACGCTACGGTGTCGAACACCTTTTGCAGAAAGGGCAGATAGATCACTGCGAGCTGCAGCAGCATCGTCAGCAAGATAGCGCCGATGAGCGGCATGTTGCTGAACACGCCGATGCTGAACAGCGACTCGCGCTCCGAGCGGACGGCCAGAGCGTTGCCCATCTGTGACAGCGTCAATGTGGTAAACACCATCGTCTGCCACAAGCCGTGCGACTGGCCCTCAAGCAACACCTCCGGCAGCAACGACACGGCGCCCAGCAGCGGCCCCACCCACAGGATGTAGGTGCCCAGGCCCCGCGCCAACACGCTCTCGGACGGTGGATACGGTGGCCGGCGCATGATGTTGGGCTCGGCCTTCTCGACGCCCAGCGCCAGGGCCGGCAGGCCGTCGGTCACCAGGTTGATCCACAGGAGCTGCAGAGCCGTGAGGGGCAGCGGCAAGCCCAGCAGCGGCGCCAGCAGCATGATAAAGATCTCGCCCACGTTGCACGAGATGATATAGCGCACGAACTTGCGGATATTGTCATAGATGGCGCGCCCCTCCTCCACCGCATGCACGATGGTGGCAAAGTTGTCGTCCAGGAGCACCATGTCGGCGGCCTCTTTGCTCACGTCGGTGCCGGTGATCCCCATGGCCACGCCGATATCGGCGCGTTTGAGGGCGGGGGCGTCGTTGACGCCATCGCCCGTCATAGCCACAAAGTGCCCCTTGCGCTTGAGCGCCTCCACGATCTTGACCTTGTGCTCCGGGCTCACACGCGCATACACGGCAACGTCGTCGACGACGGCCTCGAGCTCCTCCACCTCCATGCGAGCCAGCTCCTGGCCGGTGATGACCTGCGAACTCGCGCCGTTGCCTTGGGCGCCCTGCTCGCCTTGGGGCGCGACGATGCCCAGCTGCTGTGCGATGTTGAGCGCGGTGAGGGGGTGGTCGCCCGTGATCATCACGGACCGAATCCCCGCGGCATGGCACTCGGCCACCGCCTCCTTGACCTCGGGGCGCGGCGGGTCGATCATCCCCACCAGGCCCACGAACGTCAGGTCGCGCTCCAGCGTTTTCTCGTCGGCGGGCTGGGGCAACGCATTCAGTGGCCGCATGGCCACGCCCAACACGCGCATGCCGTTCTCGGCCAGCTTGTTGTTGGCGCCGGCCACGCGCTGCCGCCACTGCTCGTTCATGGCGTGGGCGGTGCCGTTATCCCACACCCGGGTGCACAGCGGCAGGAGCCCCTCCACGGCGCCCTTGCTAAAGGCCACATAAGGGCTCGCCGGCAGGCTGGCCAGCAGCGGCTCCAGCGCCGCGTCGATCTCGCCGTTCGCGTTGTCACCGGGCATCTGGTGGACGGTGGTCATGCGTTTGCGCTCGGAGGCGAAAGGCGCCTCCTCCACCCGCGGCATGGCGTGTTCCATGGCGCCCTTCCACAAGCCCATGCGCGCGGCCGCCACCACAATAGCCCCCTCGGTGGGGTCCCCCTCCACCTTGTGGCCGCCATCGTTCTCGTCGGGTGTGAGCCGGGCATCGCTACACAGGGCGCCGCCGGCCAGCAACAGCGCGATGTTGGGGCTCACGTGGTTGGGCGGCCCTTTGTCGGGCGAGAGGGCGACGCCCCAGGAACGGAGCTCGGCCACCAGGTCAAGCGATTTGCCGGCCACGTCGAGCATCGTCACCGTCATGCGGTTTTCGGTGAGGGTGCCGGTCTTGTCGGAGCAGATGGTGGTGACGGAGCCCAAAGTCTCCACCGCGGGCAGTTTGCGGATCAGCGAGTAGCGCCGCACCATGCGCTGGGCGCCCAAAGCCAGTGCGATGGTGACCACGGCGGGCAACCCTTCGGGCACGGCGGCCACCGCCAGGCTGATCGCCACGAGGAACATCTCCATCAGCTCGGTGCCGCGCAGCACGCCGATGCCGAACACCACTATTACGATGCCAAACGCGCCCAGCGCCAACCACTTGCCCAGCTCCGCCATGCGCCGCTGGAGCGGTGTTTTGGGCTCGGGCGCCGATTGAATCAAGCTGGCGATGTTGCCCAGCTCGGTGCGCATGCCCGTCTCTGTCACCATGGCTGTGGCGCGCCCGTAGGTCACTGCGGTGCCCATATAGACCAGGTTTGTGCGGTCGCCCAAGGGGATACCCTCCTCGGCGATCGCCGGCTCCGTCTTGGCCACCGGCACCGATTCGCCGGTGAGGGCGGATTCATCCACCTGCAGGTTGATGGAGCGCAGCAGCCGCGCGTCGGCCGGCACACGGTCGCCCGCCCTCAGCTGCACTACGTCGCCGGGCACCAGCCCCGAGGCCTCCACCGACTCTACGACGTTGCCGCGCCGCACTCGCACGCTGGGGTTGGCGAGCTCTCTCAGCGCGGCCATGGCTCGCTCGGCCCGGTATTCTTGTGTAAAGCCCAACAGCGCGTTCAACACCACGATGACGAGGATCATGATGGCGTCGGTGGCCTCTCCCACCAGGAGCGACAGCGCGGCCGCCACCAACAGCACGATCACCATCACCTCGGTGAACTGACTCAGCAACACAGACAGCGGGCTGGCCAATTGCCGCTCTCCGAGCTCGTTCGGCCCGTACCGCGCCAGCCGTGCTCGCGCTTCTTCCGGTGTGAGGCCCTCCGGCTGAGATTCGAGCCTCTCTGCAACCTCTTGCCTACTCAGAGTGTGCCAGCTCGTCATAACTCGCCTCTCATCTTGTGTGCGCGGCCGCCCCGGCCACGCCGGTTGCTGCTTCCCTCCAAGTATATCGCATTTCCCGGCCCGTCGCTAGCGGTGTACATGTGGGGGCGCGCAGCCCGCGGGGGTGGTGTACATGTAGGGGCGCGCAGCCCGTGGAAATGGTGTACATGTAGGGGCGCACAGCTGTGCGCCCCTACAACACGTCGCGTGCCCCTACAACACGTCGCGCACCCCTCTCTCGCGCGGCGGTGCGGAGATGTGCAACCCGTGGGGGTGATGTGAGGGCGCGCAACCCGTGGGAATGGTGCACATGTAGGGGCGCACAGCTGTGCGCCCCTACAACACACCGTGCGCTCCTCTCTCGCGCGGCGATGTGGGGACGCGCAGCCCGCGGGAATGGTGCACATGTAGGGGCGCACAGCTGTGCGCCCCTACAACATACCGCACGCCCTTACTGTGCGCCCTTACCGCGCGCCCCTACACACCGCGCGCTCCTATTTCACAACCCTGCACGCCTTTGACAGAGCGCGGCGGTCTAGCTTACAATATCCAAGTTGCTCACTGTAGGTGGGCAAAATACAAGCATGATGTGAAAGCGGGGGCGGCGTAGCATGAAACGACTTGCTGTGTTGACCAGCGGGGGCGACGCTCCCGGCATGAACGCTGCCATCCGGGCGGTCGTGCGTATCGCGGAGGACGCGGGGCTCGACGTCTTTGGCGTACAGAACGGCTATAACGGCCTCGTCGAGGGCAAGTTCGAGTATCTGGGGCGCCGCGATGTGGGCGGTATCATGCAGTTGGGCGGCACCGTCCTGGGCAGCGCCCGCAGCCAAGAGTTCCGCGAGTTGCAGGGGCGCCAGAAGGCGATCCGCAACCTGGAGGGCCGGGAGGTCGACGCCCTGGTGGTGATCGGCGGCAACGGCTCGCAGGCTGGCGCTTACGACCTGTGGCAGATGGGGTTCCCCGTGGTGGGGGTGGCCTCCACCATCGATAACGATCTGCCCGGCAGCGACGTCAGCATCGGTGTGGATACAGCCATCAACGTGGCGCTGGAGGCCATCGATCGCCTCAAAGTCACCGCCGCTTCACACAGCCGCGCCTTTCTGGTGGAAGTGATGGGGCGCAATCACGGCTATGTCGCGCTGATGGCCGGGATCGCGGGTGGCGCCGAGGTGGTGGTCATCCCCGAGCACGAGCTGTCTCCCGACGAGGTGGCGGCCCACCTGCGAGCCGCCTACGATCGGGGCAAAGACCACGGGCTGGTGGTGGTGGCCGAGGGTGCCAAGAACAACGCCGAACGGCTGATTCATCACTTTCAGGCGCGGCCCGAGGCCATCGGGTACCCGTTACGCTCCACCATCCTCGGGCACGTGCAACGGGGGGGCGCGCCCACAGCGGCCGACCGCCTCTTGGGCACGCGCTTGGGCGAGGGAGCCGTGCAGGCGCTGTTGCGCGGCGAGCGCGGCGTGTTGACGGGCATCCGCGGCAACCATGTGGTCACCACGCCCTATGACGAGGTGCTACAGCAGCACAAACAGCTCGACCTCAGCCTGCTCGAGCTGGAGAGTATCATGGCCGTGTAGCGGCGCGAGGCGCCGCCCAAAGAGCGGTGGGCGCCCGAGATCCCTGAGGCCCACTCTCCGGCCGTTCAGAGTTCAGCCTGCTGCCGAACAAACCCGAGGAGAGGGATGCCCGTAAGCGAGCGACGGCAAGTCGAGATCTATACCGACGGGGCGTGCGACCCCAACCCCGGCCCGGGCGGCTGGGGGGCGGTGCTCCTTTCGGACCTTCACACCAAAGAGATCAGTGGGGCGGACCCGGTCTCCACCAACAACCGCATGGAGCTCACGGCCGCCATCGAGGCGCTGCGGCTCCTCAAGCGGCCCTGCGAGGTGGAGCTCTACACCGATTCGCAATACCTGCGCAACGGCATCACACGCTGGGTGCAGGCGTGGCGGGCCCGTGGCTGGCGCAAGGCCAACGGCCAACCCGTGGAGAACGTGGATCTCTGGCAGGAGCTGGTGGAGCAGGCCGGCCGCCACCAGGTGGCGTGGCACTGGGTGCGGGGGCATCGCGGGAACCCGCTGAACGAGCGCGCCGACGAACTGGCGCGCCGGGCGCGTAGGGGGGCGGCCTCGAGCGCACGGCCCGCTGCGGCGGCATCGGCTCCCACGCAGCCCCCGGCGGATGATCGCTCGCTGCCACGAGTGGATATCTATCCCCGGGGCAGCGCCCTGGGCAACCCGGGGCCGGCGGGCTATGCCGCTGTGCTCGTCTACGACGGTGAGCGGACGCAGGTGGTCTCCAAAGGGTGGGATTTGGCCACCAACAACGTGATGGAGCTCTGGGCGGTAGTGGCGGGCCTCCGCGCGCTGCGTCGGCCCTCTCAAGTCACCGTCTACACCACCAGCAAGTACGTCCTAGATGGCGCCACCAAGTGGCTGGCCGGGTGGGAGCGCAACGGCTGGCGGACGGCCGCCGGCGGCCCGGTGCGGCATCGCGAGATTTGGGAGGAACTCGGCCGTATGCTGGGCGACCACGACGTCGCGTGGCGGGCCGTGCGCAGCGGCGAGAGCGAGCCGCACAGCCAGCGAGCAGCACAGGCCGCCGGGGCCGAAGCGCAACGCGCGCGGGCGGACCGCGCCACGGATTGAGTTCCGCGGCCGCACGCAATCCTTAGCCCAGCGCTAGGAAGGACTCTATGGCGAATTTCATCACGCTGATGCGGCTGCCGGTGCTACTCATCCTTGTGCTCACTCTGTACGCGCCCAGCCCCCAGGTGCGCGTGGCGGGTGTTTTCCTCGTAGTGCTGCTCATCGCCATGGACTCACTGGATGGCATTGTCGCCCGGCGCCGCAACGAGGTATCGCTGATGGGCAGCGTGCTCGATATCATGATGGATCGCTCGGTAGAGCTGGTGCTGTGGGTCGCGTTCGCCCACCGTGGAGTGATCCCCGTGGCGATCCCCATCATCGCTGTGTTGCGCGGCACCATGGTGGATTCGCTGCGCAGCCTGCACATAAGCTCTGGGGTCGCGCCCTTTGGCTCGGCGCGAAGTGGCCTGAGCAAGTGGCTCGTGGGCAGCCCCGTTATGCGGACCAGCTACGGCGTGGCCAAGCTGCTCTCCTTTACCGGCCTGGCCACCGTCAATGCCCTGGCCCTGTACGCCGTATCGCCCTCGCCCGCCCACGTGACGCCCGAGCTGGTTCACAGGCTGGGCACTGTATTCGTCGCTCTGAGCTGGGTGGCGATAGCCTTTTGCATTGCGCGCGGTCTGCCGGTCATCATCGAGTCTTTCGGCACCATCGCCGGCCGTGAGAAAAACTCCCATTCCGCCAGTTAGGTCCGCCGTTCACCGATAGCGAGACGAATATGAAAGCCACCGATATCCTGGGTAGCCCGCCTTTTGTCCTGTTGGGAGTCCTCATCGCGCGCTTGCTGCCGCGGCGCGTAAGCGATAGGATAGCGCGCGCGGTCGCGCACGTCATCTCGCGCCGGCGCTGGCGGGTCTTTCGTACGCTGCGAGCCAACTTGCGCCAGGTGCTGCCCGATGCCAGTGAGGCCGAGCTGGACGCCGCTGCTGAGCGTGTGTTCTATCACATCGGCCACGGCTATGTGGAGTCCTTTCGCGCCACCACGGCCTCTTTGCGCTCGGGGCGGGTTCAGGTGCACGTGGCGCCCGAGGAGTGGACGCGCCTGATGACGATGATCCAGGATGAGCGCGGATCGGTTATCGTTGGGCCACACCTCGGGAATTTCGATCTGGGGGGGCAGTACCTCGGCGCCAACGGCGTGGAGATGTGCGCTCTGGGCTTGGCGCGCCCCAATGCCGGCACGCGCCTGTTGAACCGGCTGCGCCAAAATCGCGGCTTTGCCGTGTCGCCCATCGATATCCAGTCGTTGCGCCTCGCTGTGACACGGCTCCGCGCTGGGGGGGTGGTGATCACGGGCGTGGATCGCCCCGTCTCCGAGGCCGATGAGCCGCTGATCTTTTTTGGGCGCCCGGCCTACCTTCCCTTGGGGCACATCCGCCTGGCGATACAAACCAATTCGCGGGTGCTGGTTGTCGCCTGTGTGTTGGATGATCGCGGCGAGTATCGCTTGATCATCTCGCCCGAGATCGAGATGGAGCGCGTGGGCAGCCGCTCGGAGGACCTGCGACACAACGCCCAACGCGTGTTGGTTATGGTGGAGGAATTGATCCGCCGGGCGCCGGACCAATGGGCCATGCTCGTGCCCGTGTGGGATACGGATGAATGAGCCGGTGGGCGACGCGGTAGACGCACAGGGCGCGCCGGCGAGATTGACGCAAGCGCGCGGGCGGTGTATTATAGCGTACCGGTGCTGCAGCGCGCTCTACTGATTGTACGCGGCCCCGGGCGCCCGAGCAGGGCTTGACGGAGGGTTCCATGTGCGTCGAGGTGGCGAACAACGCAGGTCGGCGGTGCCGGCCCGCCCATAAAGGCGGCCTTGAAAGCGCCCTCGCGCCTCGATCGGACCGAGGCTGCGCGGTGCGCGACGGTTGCACGCTACGCGGTGGATTCCGTCAGGCTGTGGCCGCCAAGGGCGTTATGGGGGGGCCCTCCCCCTCCTGAGACCATCCCCCGCCAATCCGCTGCTGTTGTGTGGCAAATTCCCCTGGTGCTGTCGCAGGCCGTTGGACTGCGCGCGCCCGATAGGAGTGTTATGAACGAAAAAATACTCATTGGCGTGGCTTGGCCCTACGCCAACTCGTACCTCCACCTGGGGCAGCTCGCGGGCGCCTACATCCCGCCCGACATCTTTGCCCGTTACCACCGCCTGCGCGGCAACGACGTGCTCATGGTCTCCGGGTCGGACACTCACGGCACGCCCATCATGGTCACCGCGGAGCAAGAGGGCGTGGAGCCGCTGGTTGTGGTGGAACGCTACCACCGCAGCTTTATCGAATCCTTTCTCGGCCTCGGCATCTCTTTCGATCTGTTCACACACACCGACACCGAGAACCACTGGGCCACCACCACCGATATGTTCCTGCGGCTGCTGGAGAACGGCTATATCTACAAAGAGATGATGCAAGCGTTCTACGACACCGAGCGAGAGCGCTTCCTGGCCGATCGCTACGTGGAGGGCACCTGCCCCTTCTGTGGCTACGAGTGGGCGCGCGGCGACCAATGCGACAACTGCGGCAAGCCGCTGGACGCGCTGGAGCTCATCAACCCACGCAGTCGCTTCTCGGGCACCGAGCCCGAAATTCGCGAGACGGAGCACTTTTACCTCGACCTGGCCAAGTTCAACGAGCCGCTGAAAGACTGGGTGGCCGATAAGCGCTACTGGCGCGCCAACGTGCGCAATTTCACCCTCAACCTGCTCAACGAGGGACTGCGCGGCCGGGCTATCAGCCGAGACATCGACTGGGGCATCCCCGTGCCGGTGGAGGGCTACTCACACAAGCGCATCTACGTCTGGTTCGATGCGGTGATCGGCTACTATTCGGCCAGCATCGAGTGGGCAGCCGTGCGCGGCACGCCCGAGGCCTGGCACGACTGGTGGTCTCCCGATAGGCCGGCCCGCTCGTACTATTTCGTGGGAAAAGACAACATCTTTTTCCACACGCTCATCTGGCCGGCGATGCTGATGGGCTACGGTGACCTGCGCCTGCCCTACGACGTGCCCGCCAACGAATGGCTCACGCTGGAGGGGCGCAAGCTGTCGTCCAGCCGCAACTGGGCCGTATGGGCGCCGGATTACCTCTCGCGTTACGATCCGGACCCGCTGCGCTACATGCTCACCATGCACGCGCCCGAGACGTCCGACAGCGACTACACTTGGCAGGATTTCTACGACCGCAACAACAACGAGCTGGTGGGCACTTGGGGCAACCTGGTGCACCGCATGCTGACCTTCACACACAAGAACTATGGCGGGGAGGTGCCGACGCCCGGCCCCCTCAGCGAGGCCGACGAGGAGATCCTGCGCGCCGCCGAGGCCGCTTTTGACGACGTGGGCGCCGAGATCGAAGCGTGTCACTTCCGCGCGGGGCTCATCAAGGCCATGGCCGTGGCCCGCGAGGCCAACCGCTATCTGGACGCCGCCGCGCCCTGGAAGATGCTCAAAAGCAACCCGGAGCGCGCCGCCACCGCCACCTATGTGATTCTGCGGGTGATCGACTCGCTCAAGATCGTGTTCTTGCCCTTCCTGCCCTTCTCGTCGCAGGCTCTGCACGAGTTTATGGGCTACGATACCAACCTCTACGGTGAGCAACGCGTAGAAGAGTATCAAGAGAACGCGCACAAGCACCTGGGCCTCACCTACAGCTACAGCTGGGAGGGCGACCTGTGGACGCCGAGCCAACTGGCCCCCGGGCAAAGGCTGCGGCAGCCCAAGCCCCTCTTCCTCAAGCTGGAAGAGGGCACAGTGGAGCGAGAGGTGGAGAGACTGCAGTCGCAATCCGCCTGATCTCGCCGACCTCTCGCGCGGCGGATCACACCAGCCCCCGAGGGGGGCGATCTCATAAACGAGGGCCCACGGCATGCAGCAGCCCATCAATCCATCGCTCAGCCCCGCAAATACACGCATCGCGCTCTGTGTCATCCTGGCTTTGTACCTGGTGCTGGGGGGGCTCTATGCCGTGGGCACGCCCATCTGGCAGGTGCCCGACGAACCCGCACACTATAACTATGTGGAATATGTGGCCCACAACCTGGCGCTGCCGGAGCTGCGCGAGGGCGACTTTCCCTCCGACTATTTAGAGATCGCCAAGATGTACCGGTTCGTGGGCTTTGACATGAGCCGGTTCCGCTACGAGTCGCATCAGCCCCCGCTCTACTACATCCTGGCGGCCGCGGTGTTTCGCCTCGCCGACGCGCTGCGCCTGAATGTGGTGCTGGCGATACGCTTCTTTTCTGTGTTGCTGGGCGCCGTGGCGATCCTGCTGGGGTATCGCCTGGTGCGCGTGGTCTACCCCGAGGAACCGATCCTCGCCCTGGGCACCGCCGCCCTGGCCGCGGTGCTGCCCATGCACCTCACGCTGACGGCCGCCGTGAACAACGATGTGCTGGCAGAGCTGGTGCTCGCCCTCTCGGTGGGGCAGCTCATCGCCTGGGGGCCCGGCCCGTGGCGGCCGGGGCGCGCTGCGGGTATGGGGGCCCTGTTGGGGCTGGCCGTTCTCACCAAGGCGCAGAGCTTTGTGGCCGTGGGGGTGGCGCTGTTTGCACTGGCCTACGACTTTGTGGCGGCGCGCCGAGCGGGCGCCCCGTGGCCTTGGCGCCGCGCGTTGGGCTGTGGGGCGCTGATGCTGGGCGTGGCGCTGCTGGTGGCGCTGCCTTGGCTGCTGCGCAACGCCTCCCTCTACGGCCCCACCGATCTGTTGGGGATGGCGCGACACGATCAGGTGGCGGCGGGCCAACTAACCACCCGCGATGCTCTGGCCCGCGACGGCGCTGCGGCGCTGCTGCAATCGTTCGTCTTTACCACCTTTCAGAGCTTCTGGGCGCAGTTTGGGTGGATGGGGGTGATTCTGCACCCGCGCTACTATTATGCCGCCGTGGCGCTGAGTGTGCTGGTGGCGGTTGGGCTGGCGGCCTATCTGTGGCGAGTGTTGCGCGGCAGCCGGGCGCCGCAAGCGCCCCACCTCCCCGATGTCACCCGTCGGGGGCTGTTGCTGTTGGGGATGTGGGGGGGGCTCACTCTGGCGGGCTACCTGTGGTACAACACCAAGTTCGTGCAGCACCAGGGGCGCTACCTGTTCCCTGCCATCGTGCCGATGGGCCTGGCCTTTGCTCTGGGGTTGAGAGAGCTGTTGCGCGGGGCGCAGCGGTTGCCGCTGGCGGTGGTGGGGCTGGGCATCCTGGCCCTCTTGGCCGACGGGCTGCGCGCGGGCAGCCTCAAAGTGTTTACCACCGCCATGGTGGCGAGCGGTGGTGTGGGGCTCGTGGGGGGCAAGCGCCTGGAGCGCGCCGTGCCGGGGCTGGCCATGGCGCTGGTCTACCTGGCCATCGCGGGGTTCGCCGTCTTTTGCCTCTACGGGTACGTAATCCCCCAGCTGGCGCCGTAGCGCGGGCGCACCCGCCGGCGAGACGCACTCTCTGCGCCGCACAATACGAAAAGCGGCGCCCTCGTTTGTGAGGGCGCCGCTCTATCTATCTATCGACTCGTAGCTCGTCGTCGGATTAGTACATCCCGGGCTGCGGAGCGGCAGGTGCTGGCGGCTCCTTCTCGGGGATGTCGGTGATCAGGGCCTCGGTGCTCAGAATCATCGAGGCGATGGACGCCGCGTTCTCGACGGCCGAACGCGTCACCTTGGCCGGGTCGATGATGCCCTTCTCAAACATGTCGCCGTAGGTGTTGCCGAGCACGTCATAGCCCACAGACTCGCTGTTGTTGGCCGCCTGCTGACGCAGGATCTCGGCCACCACCACCGCGCCATCGAGGCCGGCGTTCTCGACGATGCCGCGCAGCGGGGCCTCGAGGGCGCGCCGCACGATGGATACACCGGTGTTCTCGTCGGCCAGAGACAGCTCCAGGTTGTCCAGGGACTTTCGGGCGTTCACCAGAGACACGCCACCGCCAGCCACCACGCCCTCTTCCACAGCGGCGCGCGTCGCAGACAGTGCGTCCTCGACCCGGTGCTTTTTCTCTTTCAGTTCCACCTCGGTGGGGGCGCCCACACGAATGATCGCCACGCCGCCCGACAGCTTGGCCAAGCGCTCTTGCAGCTTCTCGCGGTCATAGTCGGAGGTGGTCGTCTCGATCTGCGCCTTGATCTGCTCCACGCGGCCGCGAATCTCGGCCTCAGAGCCCTCGCCCTCGATGATGGTGGTGCTGTCCTTATCGCACACGATGCGCCGCGCGCGACCCAGGTCGGATAGCTGCGTCGTCTCGAGCTTGCGGCCCATCTCCTCGGTGATGACCTGCCCACCCGTGAGGATGGCGATGTCTCGCAGCATCTCCTTGCGGCGGTCGCCGAACGCGGGGGCCTTGACGGCCACGACGTTCATCACGCCCCGCAGCTTGTTCAGCACCAACGTCGCCAATGCCTCGCCGTCCACGTCCTCAGAGAGCACCAGCAGGTTGCGCCGGCCGGACTGTACCAACTTTTCCAGCAAGGGGACCAGGTCGCTGGCCGCGGAGATCTTTTTGTCGTGCAGCAGCACATAGGCGTCCTCTAGGACGGCCTCGCCGGTCTCGGGGTTGGTGATGAAATACGGCGAAATGTAGCCGCGGTCGAACTCCATACCCTCGACGTACTCGGTCTCGAACTCGAGCCCCTTGGACTCTTCGACGGTGATGACGCCGTCTTTGCCGACGCGGTCCATCACCTCGGCGATCAGGTTGCCGATCTCGGGATCCGACGCCGAGATGGACGCCACGTTGGCGATGTCTGCGCGGGTGTCCACGTCTCGCGCCATGTCGCGGATCGCCTTGACGACGGCTTCGGAGGCCGCGTCGATGCCGCGCTTGATGAGCATGGGGTTGGCGCCGGCGGCGACGTTCTTCAGGCCCTCGGTCACAATCGCCTGGGCCAGCACCGTGGCGGTGGTGGTGCCATCACCAGCCACGTCGTTGGTCTTGGTGGCCGCTTCCTTCAAAAGCTGGGCGCCCATGTTCTCGTAGGGGTCCTCCAGCTCGATCTCTTTGGCCACAGTCACGCCGTCATGGGTGATGGTCGGGGCGCCCCACTTTTTGTCCAGCGCCACGTTGCGGCCCTTGGGGCCGAGCGTCGCACCCACGGCCTCCGCCAGGGCGTCCAGGCCCTTCTTCAGAGAGCGGCGTGCCTCTTCCGAAAACTGCAACTGCTTTGCCATGTCCGATATTTCCTCCTAACTGTCGTTCGTGTACCCTAGTCTAGTTCTCGACAATCGCCAGGACGTCGCTCTCGCGCAACACCAACACCGTGTGGCTGCTATCGAGCTTGACCTCGGTGCCAGCGTACTTGGCGAACAGCACGCTATCGCCCGCCTTGATTTCCATCGGCACCAGGTTGCCTTTATCATCCCTGCGGCCGGGGCCTACAGCGATTACGGTGCCCTTTTGGGGCTTTTCCTTGGCGGTCTCGGGCAGTACGATCCCGCTGGCGGTGACCTCCTCTTGCTCCGACGGCTCGATAACCACGCGATCCGCTAGAGGTTTGAGAGACATCTGTGCCATTTTCCATCCTCCCGATTTTGGATATACTGGTTGGGCATCGAAGGAAAGGGCCCGGCCGCTCTGGGCCCTTGTCCACAGCACACGTTATGAACTGCCTCACCACGGGGCTTGTGCGGTTGCGGGGCAGCTTTGGCCGCCCGCGGGCGATTAGCACTCACCTGTGAAGAGTGCCAGAATCATAGCATATCGATATCGGTTTGTCAATACGCGTGAAATAGCGTGTGCGGGTGGTGCCGCGCCCGTGTGGCGCCAACAACAGGGGATTGCACAGAGAGGTGGGAATCATGAGCTTACTGGACAAGCTTCGCAAGATGTTGGGCGGAGGAGCAACCCCCAAAAGCTCCGAGGGAGACCCATACGGTATCTTTTTCCACTTTCGATGCAGCCGGTGCGGATCCCTCGTGCGCGTGCGTGTGGATCGGCGTAACGACCTCAACTCCGAGGATGGCCCCGGCACCTATGTCCTCCGCAAAGAGATCATGGACAACAAGTGCTTTCAGCTGATACACGCCGAGATCTGGCTGGATCAGAACCTCAACGTGGTGGAGGCCGACGTGCAGGGCGGCGAGTTGATCACCGCCGAGGAGTACGAGGCAGCCCAAACCGAGGCCGCCGACGCCCCGTAGCGGCGCGCGCCGTTGTACACGCGGCGCACTGTGTCGCGTGCCGCGCATCGGCGAGCTCCAGCCCATCGAAACGAGCTCGCCGATCGTGTGCAGCACCGCTGCGCTCAGCCGCCCGCCTCGTGCGTCAGGATGATGGCCTGGGCGATCTCTTTCATCGGCTTGCGCGTGTTCATAGACATCTTTTGAATGCGCCGAAAGGCCCCCGCCTCTGTGAGGCCCTGCGCGTCCATCAGGATCCCCTTGGCGCGGTCCACCATTTTGCGGGTCTCCAGCTGGTCTTGCAGATCGTCCACTTCTTTTTCCATCTCTTGGAACTCGCGGAAGCGGCTGAGGGCGATCTCGATAGCTGGCGCCAGGTCGGCCTCTTGGATCGGCTTGACCAAGTAGCCCACCACGCCGGCCTCCTTGGCCCTCTCCACGAGGTCTCTCTGGCTAAAGGCCGTCAGCAGCACCACCGGCGCGATCCGCTCGGCCGTCAGAACACTGGCCGCCTCGATGCCGTCCATATCGGGCATCTTGATGTCCATCAACACCACGTCGGGGCGCAGCTCACGGGCCAGGTTCACGGCGCTGCGGCCGTCACCCGCCTCTCCAACCACCAGGTACCCCAGGTTGTTGAGCATCTCGCGCAGATCCATGGTGATAAGCGACTCGTCATCGGCGATGACCACGCGTATCCGTTCCATTTACGTTCCTCCCAAGACTGACTTGTCAAACTCGACGGTGGCGTGCGTGCCCTCGGTGCTGGCGGTCAGCTCAAAGCGGCCGCGCAAATCCCGCTCCACCAGGCTGCGTACAATGCGCAGCCCGAGATTGGAGCTGGTGGAGAGCTCGAACCCCTCCGGTAACCCCACGCCGTTGTCTGTGACCTGGATCCTCACCCTCTCGCCGTCATCCGCCAACGAGACCTCCACCCGGCCCTGATCCTGCTGTGCGAGCCCGTGCTCGATGGCGTTCTGCACCAGCTCGTTGATGACCAGGGCGCACTGGGTGGCCCTCTCTGCGGGCAGCCAGATGTCCGACCCTCGCACGCGCAGTTGGATGTGCGAGGTGGGGTCTATCAACCCTTGCTGCACCTGCGAGAGGATGCGGTGCGCCACTTCCATCACATTGATGGTGCCGCTGGCGTTCTGCGACAGGAACTCGTGCACCACGGCCACGCTCAGGATGCGGTTCACGCTCTCCTCGAGCATCTCCTTGGCCTCGCCCGTCTGTGCGCGCCGGGCCTGCATGCGCATCAGCGATGCGATCACCTGCAGGTTGTTCTTGACGCGATGGTGCACCTCGCGGATCAGCGCCATCTTGCTCTCCAGCTCTCGCTGGGCCTCCAGCGCGCCGGTGGCGTCGTGCACCAAGATCAGCACGCCCTGTGGCCGCGGCGTGGGCGCTTTGCCGGGCGCCAGCCGCTTCACCACAAACGTCCAGGGCGATTCATCCGGCGCGATCACCGGCAGGGCCTTGCGCACCCAGGTAAAGCCGTACTGCTCGGTCTGCCGCTGGATGGCGCGCTGCTCGTTGATGGCCTGCGTCACCATCTGGTGATCCACCGTCTCCAGCTCGCTGATGCGCCGGTCGATGAGGCTGTCTCGGTACCCCAGCTTGCGGTAGAGCCCCGCCGCGATGCCCGACATGTAGCGGATGCGGCGGTCTACGCCCACGTATACCACGCCGTCGTGCTCCCCGAACGGCGACAACAGCTCGGCCCCTTTGAGCTCGCCGCGCAGCACCATCTCGATAAAGCGCTCCAACGCGTCTTGAAACACTTTGCTGCGGCGGCGTTGGCGCTCGTGAGCGAGCCAGAACGAATCCTTGACGAGCACTGCGATCAATTGCGCGCTCGCGTTGCGCACAGGGTACACCTGCCGCGCCACCGTGGCCCCCCGCACCGAAATGGTGTGCACGACGTCAGTGTGCAGATGGCCCCTCAGCCCGCGAATCACCTCGGCGTGATCCAGTGAGCCCATCACCAGGCCAACCCGGTCGTCCTCATAGACCGGCAGTGTTGCATGGGGCATGGCTTGGGCGACGATCACAGCGCGGTCGCTCCGTCCCTCGCGAGACTGGCAAAAGAGCATCAGGTCTGCACGGCTTACGTCTGCCAGGATGGGCAGGTCGCCGGCGAGCTTTTTCAACAAAGCCACGTCGCTCGAACTCAGGTCGACGTGGCTGAACGTATCCCCGTTTGCCATAGCTCGATATTATAGCATAACGAGCGCACGCGCAAGAAACGCGCGCCGTCGCAATAGGGCGCACACGGCGCCCGGCGGCGCCGCCCGCGGCCTATACCCCCTGACGCTTTAGCGCTGGGCGCCGCCGCCCACCTCGTGCTGGCCCGCCGCGAGCCGTTGCGGTGCGTGGCCGGGCAGCTCAACCACCAGGGGCACCGGCGAATCCACCAACACCCTGCCCGGCTCGGCGCGCACGCTGATGAACCCATGCGGCGTGGGAACCCGCCCCTCGGCCCAGGCCAGCTCGCCCAGGCGCGGCGCTACGCGCGCCAGGGCGTAGCCCGGCTCTGCCGGCGTCACGCCCAGCGTATAGAACACCATATCTTTGGTGGGCGTGGCGCTCCACCCGTGCACGTGGGTGCCCCAGCCCCAGCACTCGCCAATGGTGTCGTAGCCGTCCACCAGGAACTGCATCCAGCGGCGATACAGCGAGGGCAGCCGGTCGGCCATGCCCGCGGCGGCCACGGCGTCGTGCACTATGTAGCTGATAAAGGGCTGGCCGATGACGATCTCGTTCTGCACGTCCCAATCCGGCTCATAGATTCCCCGCATCTGCTTGCTCATCTTCTCCGGCGAATAGTCGCCGCTCTCGCCGCCCGTCCACGAGCGCACCACCAGCCTGTCGGGGTCGGTGATGGTCTCGACGATGCGCGCCCAGCGCTCCCGGGGCGCCAGCCCCGATACGATGGCAAAGGCGCCGCCCAACTGGCTCATCTCGGGCTGGCGCTCGCCGTCCACGATGTGATCCACGTAGGAGCCGCGCTCCTCATCCCAAAAGGCCTCGAACCCGCCCTTCACACGTGCGTAGAGCACGTCGGCCCAGGCGCGGCTGGCGTTTTGCTCCAACCATTCGGCCATCTCGCCGAACTCGCGCAGCCCCCGGGCCCACAGGGCGGTGATGACCCCGCTGGTGTCCGCGTGAGAGATGGCCGCCCAATCCACCAGGTTCCACTCGGGCAAGTCCTTCAGGTGGCCGTCGGGCGTGAGGTACGGCTCGTACCAGCGCAGCACGCGCTCCACCGTCGGCATGAGCTCGGCGATCTCGGCCCTGTCTCCCACAAAGCGGTACAGGTTGTACACCCCGTGGATCCAGTGCAGCGCCCAATCCGGGATGGTGACGCCCCCGCCGAACTCGATGTCCCCCGCCACGCTCATGGGGAGGATGCCGTCGGGGCGCGGCGAGTTGCCCAGGCTCACGAACCGTCGGGCCAGCCGCCAATCGGCGTTGGTGACAAGGTGCACCATCTGGTGTACCACGCCATCGCCCACCCAGGCGCGCTGTTCGCGTGTGGGGCAATCCAAAAAGGCGTCGTGCGAGTTCAGCTCCACCGTGCGGATCCCCGCCCGGAAGAGGCGGTTCAGCGCCTCATCGCTGCAAGAAAAGGCCGCGCCCTCCGTCCACGGGTAGAGCATCTCGCGCACGCCGAACTGCTTCAGCGCCACCTCGCCCCTCGTGCCGTGCACCAGCATATAAACGTAGCGCATGCCGTTCGAATCGTAGGACTCGAAACGGTCGTGGGCGCCCCGCGCCACGTACCGGGAGCCGGGATGCGCGCCAAAGCCCATGTGCTCGGCGCCGGTGATGGGCTCCTCCACGTAGGCCAGATCGAACACTGTGCCCGCTGGCGCGTCCACCTCGAGCTGCACCAAGCCCGAGACGATCCGCCCCATGTCCAGCATCACTCGCACTGCGCCGCCCTCGGGCACGTCCCAACGCGTCGGCAGGCTCGCCTCGGCGGCCGCCGCCGCAGGGGCGGCAAAGCTGGCCTGTACACGCCCGCCGGGCTCTAGGGGCGAGAGGTCCACCCCGCCGGGCAGCGCCTCCGCGCGCACTGTGGCCGGGCGTCGCGTCTCGCCGCCCAGGGGGGCGATGGGGCGCGGATAGAGCGGCCCGTAGGGATCGGTGGGCGGCTGGGTGCGTGCGAATCCGCCGATATGGACGGCCGGGATTCGCGCCGCGTGCCCCCAGGCGCTGTCGTCGTGGCCGGGCTGCTCCCAAGCCGCCGGCAGGCGCCGGGCGTCCAGCACCTCCACAGGGATCCCGCCCGCGATGGGCCCCTGGCCCACGGGCAGCTCCTCCCACGCGTCGGGCTTGAGCGCCCTCCACGACTCGTCGCTCACCAGCCAGTTCCCCCCGCCCAGGTCCGCCTCAAAGACCATGACGCCCGTCTTGCCCAGGCTCATGTTGGCTTGGGCGGGCATCCAGTACGACCGGGCCGCGCCGTAGTAGCGCACGTGTACCGCGATGGTGTTATCGCCCTCTCTGAGGTAGGGGGCCAGGTCGAGCAGATCGTAGTGCAGCCGTCGCGGCTGGCTGCGCACCGGCCCGCGCAAAGCCTCCCGGCCGTTGACGTACAACACATAGCGCGAGTCCGCCGTGATGCGTGCCGGTGCGCGCGCGGGCACCCCGCCCAACGAGAACGTCTTGCGAAACAGACCGTGCACCTCGGGCTGTGCATCGGGCCCCTGTTCGAAGGGCTGGCGGGGCAGGGCCGGCGGCTCAACCCAGATCCAGTGGCCGTGCCAGCGAACGCCTCCGAAATCGTCACGAGTCACTTGTGTAGACATCGAGAGCCTCCTTTCGGGCGGGTCCTCTTTGAGCCGGCGCTCTGGGATCGCAGTTGCAGTGCTCCCCGCCCCAGTGTAGCGCATCTTGGCGTGCCGCCGCAACCTCTGGCTGGCGGGGCGCCGAGCGCCCGGCGGAGAGTTGGCGCAACCGGCGGGCTCTGCTATAATCGCGGACGCGTGTGCCCAAGGTATACGCGGTGTGACGGCCTGCCACCCCCGAGAGAGGTAATGACAACCATGAGCTCTGTGTTCTTGTTTCTCAAAGGCGTCGTCTACGGCGTCGTCAACCTGCTGCCCGGCATCGGGGGCGGCATCATACTGGTCATCTTGGGCATCTATGAGCAGTTTGTGAGCTCGGTGGGCAACCTGTTTCTCGACCTCCGCAACTGGCGCAAGCACCTGTCCTTCCTGATCCCCATGGGCCTGGGCGCGGCCGCGGGGATGATCCTGTTCGCCAAAGGCGTCAGCGCCCTTATGGGCAGCCACCCGGCGCCGGCGATGTTCTTTTTCATGGGCCTCGTCATCGGCACCATCCCCTCGGTGCTCAAGTTGCACGGCGATATGCGGCCCACCGCGGGGCGCGTGACGGCGCTTCTGGTGGGGCTCGTGCTGGGCATCCTGTTCAAGGTGGCACAGAGCCAGAGCCTCGAAGCGGGCCTGGTGGCGCGCGCGGATTCTGTGAGCGGCTTTATCTACTATGTGTTCGCCAACATCATCGCCGGCGGGGCGAGCGTAACGCCGGGTATGGACGGCTCGTACATCTGGATGCTCACCGGCATCTTTGAGCAGGTGATGGGCGCCATCGGCTCGGTGACGGAGCTGCTGGCTGTGCTCTCCTCCGGCGGGCTGGGCGCCGCGCTGGCCGGGGTACACTGGAGTGTGTTGTTCTCCACCGGCATCGGCGCGGTGGTGGGGATTGTGTTCTTTGCCAAGCTGATAGACTTGGCCATCAAACGCGTGCCGGGGGTGAGCTACTATACGGTCTTGGGGCTCTTGCTGGCTTCGGTGTACGGCTTGTGGCCCCCGGCCAGGGGCTTTGGCGAGGAGGCATCGCTCGAGCTGTGGCCCGCGGGGTTGCAGCTGAGCGTGGGCGACGTCGTGTTGGTGATTGTGGCCTTTGCGGTGGGCGCCGCCATCACGCTGTACTCGGGGGCGCACGGAGAGCCCGAACCGGCGGTGGCGGAGGCCAGCCCCAGCGAGGTATAGACGGCGCTCTACCGCGAGCCGCCCGTGCTGCGCCGTTGCCGCCTACGGACCGCCGGTGTGCGGCGTGCGCTCGGGCCGCGAATAGTTCTCGAGCAACTCGCGCGCCGGGCCCATCAACAGCGAGATGGTGGGCGTCTCGGTGGGGGGCATCGTCGGCGTGATGGTGGGTGCGGCCGTCGGCGTCGGGTCGGCGGGCGTCACGGGCTCGCTGGGGGGCGGGCTGGGCGCAAAGGTGGCGCGCTCTGGGATGGGGGCGTCTGCGCTCTCGGGCGGTGCCGCGGTGGCCGTGGGCGTCTCTTGCAGCAAAAAGATCAACGCGCGATCCATCGCCCGGCAGCCCGCGAGCGACACCAGGGCGATAGCGCCGGCCGCGAGCATCGCGGCCAGCCGCGCGGCCCCCGCCCCGGTGAACAGCGCGCGTTTGTGTGCACTCTCTGTCATGCGCCTCGCCCCTCTCGTGGCCCCACACCGTCTCCACAGGCATTATACCCCGCCACGCCCCGGCCGGCCAGCCGGTGCAGGGGCGGGCGGCGCATAGCAGCCCATCTTGACAGGCGCCCCCCTCTCGGGCATAGTTGTGCGGTATCGCGATCCGTGCAGCGACGTCTCGTGGGAGCGCCCACTTGGCGGAGCACAACCCGGCGGAGGCAAGCGGATGTTGTTCAACCACGAATACGATAAACGGCTGCGCGTGGGGGTGATCGGCGCGGGGGAGCACACCTTCCGCACCATCCTGCCCTGCTTTCGGTACGCCCCTATCGATCTGGTGGCCCTATCGGACGAGAACTCGGACCTCGGCTTGGCCGTGGCGCGCCAGTTCGGGGCGAAGCACTTTTACCCCAACCACGAGGCGATGCTGGCGAAAGAGCCGATGGACGCCGTGTTCATCGTGGCGCCGCTGGACGCCCAAGGCCGCTCTCCGTACCCCGCGCTGGCCGCCCAGGCTCTCATCGCCGGGTTCCACACCTGGATCGAATCGCCCCCCTGTGTGGGCGCCGACGAGATCAAAGAGTTCACCTACGCCGCCACTCGCAAGCTCAAGTGGGTGGTGACGTGCTTTAAAAAGATGTTTGCGCCCGCCTACCTCAAGGTGGCCGAGATCATCCAGAGCCCCGCCTTTGGCGGCGTCTCCAGCTTCTCCATGCGCTACCCGGCCACACTGCCCCCCGCCGAAAAGCGCCGCAATCCGCTGGCCATGGTGCCCTTTCTCGACTTTATCGACGCCTACTCGCTGTTGGTGCGCCTCTTTGGCGAGTGCGAGGGCGTGTCGTATCTGCGCAACGACAAAACCGGCGACGCGGTGGTGAACATCAACTACCGCTCGGGAGTAGTGGGCACGCTGCACCTCACCGGCGCCCAGTCCGAGCGCGGCCCGTTGGAACGGCTGGAGGTGGTGGGCGATGGAGCGCACGTGGTGGTTGAGAACGGCATGCGGCTGATCTACTACCGCCCCGAGGCCGAAGACACGCCGCTGGAACTGCGCCCCACCAGCTTTTACGGGCCCGAGGCCGACGCGCCCATCCTGTGGGAGCCCGAGTTCTCGCTGGGCGAGCTCTACAACCAACAACTCTTTTTTCAGGGCTATGTGGGGTGCATCAACACCTTTGCCGAAAAGGTGATGGCCGGCCAGCCGCCACGCCACGGCAACGTGGTAGATATGCTCCATATCATGACCATCTATGACAAGATCCGCTTCGGCAAAGAAAAAGACTGGCTATCTCTTTACTGATCGTTACTCGAGGAGGGTATTATGGTCGCGTCAGCGCCAATGGAGGCCGGGGCACAGCCGGCAACGATCCCCTTGGGGATCTGTATCGCCCCCGAACGGGTGCCCGAGCTGGCCCCCGGCTATGACTTTGTGGAACTCTCGTTGTCCAACACCCTGATGCCGCTGGAGCAGAACAGCGTCTACGCCCCCCGCGTGGCGGAGCTCAAAGCGCTGCATCCCCCCGTGCGAGCGTTCAACCTGTTCGTGCCCGCCCAAGTGCGGCTGACGGGCGACGGGGTGGATTGGGGCCTCGTCAGGCTCTACGTGGCGCGCGCGCTGCAGCGCACGGCCGAGCTGGGCGGCGAGGTGGTAGTGTTTGGCAGCGGCGGTGCCCGCAACGTGCCGGAGGGCTACCCACGGGCGTTGGCTTGGGGGCAGCTTGTGCAGTTCCTCTCTATCTGTGCCGACGAGGCCGGCCCTTTGGGGGTCACCATCGCCATCGAACCCCTGAACAAGGGCGAATCCAACATCCTCAACACCTACCTGGAGGGCGTGGAGCTCGCCAGCGACGTCAAACGCGACGAGGTGCGCGTGTTGGCGGATCTCTACCACTTTATGGTGGATGACGAGCCGCTGGACGACATCCTGCAGGCCCCCGAGTGGCTCGCCCACGTTCACGTGGCGGATTCCGGGCGGCGCCACCCCGGCAGCGGCGATTATCCCCTGCCACGGTTGTTCAGCATCCTCAAAGAGATCGGCTACGGCGGGCGCGTGTCCATCGAATGCTCCTGGGGCGACGATTTCGGCAGCGAATCGGCCCACGCGCTCGAGTACCTGCGCACGCTGGCGTAGCGGCATCGGCTGCGCTCACGCAGCGTCCGTCGCTGGGTAGGGGCGCATACGATGCGCCCCTCGAATCCGTCAGTCGTCAGTCGGCGGCGCCGGTGTGAGCCACCTCGTACTTGCCCTGAACCCCCTTGACCGGCTCGCCCCACAGGGAGTAGAGCCCGCCAAACATCCCCGCCAGCCGCTGCGCCTGCTCCGGATGCTGGTCTATCAGGTTGTTGCGCTCCTGCGGGTCGTCGAGCAGGTGATAGAGCTCGTCGGGCTCGCCCTCGGGGCGACGTATGTAGCTCCACACCTTGTCTCGTACGCAGCGATCCGGCGCCTCGTGGTACCCGCTGATGATCGCCTCGCGGACCGCCTCCACCTCGCCGCGAAAAACGGGCAACAGGCTCACGCCGGGGAGCGCCTCCAGGTTGTTGCCCATGCCGATGGCGTCCAACAGCGTGGGCAGCACATCGTGGAACGAGGCCAGCGCGTCGGTGCGCCGCCCTGCGTGTGCGCCGCCGGGCAGGTGCATCGCAAAGGGCACCTTGAGCAGCTCGTTATACATGCGGTCACCGCCCTTGAGGAACTTGCCGTGGTCGGCCAGCGGGTGTCCGTGATCCGCGATGAGGACGATGAGCGTGTCGTCGTACAGGCCCAACCGGCGCAGCGTGTCGAGCAACACCCCCACATAGTGATCCACGTACGCGCACTCGCCGGCGTAGAGCCCGCGGATGAAAGCGATCTCCTCGGGCGTCAGGTGTGCCTCGGCCGGCCCGCCGGGGGGGAGCACTATCCGCTTGCCGGTGTAGTTGGGGTCGGTGTATTTATCAAACTCGGGCGGGGGCGTCCAGGGCTCGTGGGGGTCGAACGAATCCACCCACAAGAAGAACGGCTGTTGGCCCGCGTTGGCCTCCAGCCACGCGCTGGCGCGGCGCATCAAGCGGGCACAGTAGTGGTCCTCGGCCGTCTCGAACTCTTCTACGTTTTTCAGCGCCGTCTCCACGACGCGCCGCCACTGTGGCGAAAAGCTCTCCTTGATGTAATCATCCAGTTTGAGCTTGGTGAGGGGAGCGGAGCGGTACGCGTCGTACTCTTGGCCGCGAATCCACTCCCACACGCGAAAGCCGCGATGCATGTTCATCCCCGGCTTGAAGTAGTGGTAGCAGTCGGTAAAGCACGCCGTCAGGTAACCCTCGGCGCTGAGGATCTCGGGCAGCGAGCGATCCTCAGCCGTCAACGGCTGCCACGGGCGATGCACCAGCGTGCGCTCGCCGGTGAGCCAGCAGGTGCGCACCGGTATGGTGGGCAGGCCCTCGGGGTAGCAGTTGTCCATCGTCACGCTGTCGCGGGCCAACGCATCCAAATGCGGCGTGGCAACCGGCGAATTGGGGTTGTAGAACGACACGTGGTCTTGCCGGAACGAATCCAGGATGATAAAGACCACGTTGGTGCGAGAGCCGGACGTGTGTTGGCTGGCCATGTGAGCTCTCCTCTGTACCTGGGGTGGCGTCAGCGCCACGGGTCCACTAGATCGTCGGGTTTCTCCTTGCTCTCCGGGGGCTTTTTCTCGAACAGATCCTGCATAAAGGCGCGTACCTTTTGCTCCACCGTCTGCCCCACAACGGTCCAATCGGCGTCGGGCGCGGCGCCCACCGATTTGGCGGCGCTGGTGCGGACGGTGGTCTCCAACCGGCGCCCGATGTCCTCCCAATCGGCGTCCTCGCTCAAGCCCACGCTGCGGGCTGCGCTCCGACGCGCGTTCTCTCCGGCCTGCCGCCCGATGGTGCCCCAATCCGCGACGGGCTGCACGCCCACCACCCGCGCCGCCTCGCGCCGAATCTGCTGATCGAACTGGCGAAACAGCTCTCGCCACTCCTCGGCACTCGCCCTCTGGTCGCCACCGGAGCCCTGCTGAGCGTGTTGCTCGTCCATCTCCACCTCCCACGATCCACAACGACTGCCATTGACGTCATTCTAGGCGCGGGAGGGGGGCTTGTCCAGCCCCACGGGGCGATAGTGGGCCCGAGCAAAGGGTGGCCTCCCCGTGGAGAGACTGGGCGCTCGACAAACAGATGGCTCTCGTGTACAATCCGCGCTACATAAATGCATCTGCGCCTCGCCCTGTGATGGACCATGAATCGATTGTGTTGGGAGGATGGACTATGGCCCCTCGTAGAGAGCGCCCTATCAAGGTGATCAATAGCGTTGCCCCCATTCGAGTCTGTGACAATGGCGGCTGGACCGACACCTGGTTCGCGGAGCACGGCAAGATATTCAACATCGGCGTGTACCCCTATGTCGAGGTGCAGATCGCCGTCTATCCTCGCGACAGCCTGGAGAACCGCGTCGTGCTCCACGCGGAGAACTTTGGCGATCGATACGCCATCTTTCCGCGCCACGAGCGCCACGAATGGATCCACCATCCGTTGCTCGAGGCCGCTATCGACTACACGGGTGTTCCGTCGGACCTCTGCGTCGAGATATCCATCTTTTCCGAGGCGCCGGCCGGCTGCTCTACCGGCACCTCCGCTGCCGTCACTGTGGCGCTCATCGGCGCGCTGGACCGGCTCACCCCCGGCGGCAGGACGCCCTTGGAAATCGCCTACGCCGCGCACAGTGTCGAGACCGAAATGCTCGGTCAACAATCCGGCATTCAAGACCAGCTCTGTTCTGCGTTCGGCGGCATCAACTTTATCCAGATGTTCAGCTACCCCTACGCGGCCGTCTCCTCCATCACCGTGCCCAACTCGGTGTGGTGGGAGCTGGAGCGGCGCCTGTGCCTCATCTTTCTGGGGCGCTCACACAGCTCGTCCGCCGTGCACGAGATGGTGATCCACGATCTGGAGGACGCGGGCCCCGATTCGCCCCGCCTGGAGGCCCTGCGGCAGACGGCCGAGCAATCGCGAGACGCCATGTACTCGGGCGACCTGAAGGCCCTCGGCTGCGCGATGACCACCAACACCGAGGCGCAGCGCTTACTGCACCCCAGCCTGGTGAGCGCCGAGGCGCAGCAGGTCATCGAGATCGCCGAGGCGTACGGCGCCCTCGGCTGGAAGGTGAACGGCGCAGGCGGCGAGGGCGGCTCGCTGACGCTGCTCGCCGGCCCCTCTATGAGCCGCAAGCGCGCGATGATCAGGGCCTTGGAAGAGACCAACCCGCTCTTTCAGAACATCCCCGTCTATCTGAGCCGCCAGGGGCTGCGCGTCTGGGTTCAAGAGCCCGACGCGGATTACGAGATCCTGGAGTGCGAGTGATGCGCGCGCCAACCACGTGCCGCCCCCCCATCAGAGGTGCGTGAGATGGCCCACCGCGTGTTCGAGGGCCGGGTGGCGATCGTCACCGGTGCCTCCAGCGGTATCGGGCGGGCGACCGCCCTGGCGTTGGCGCGCGCAGGAGCCCGTGTAGCCCTCGCCGCGCGCAACGACGCCGCCCTGGGGGCGGTGGCCCGCGATGTAGAGTCTCTGGGTGGAGAGGCGTTGGTGGCGCCCACCGACGTGTCGAGTGAGGCGCACGTCACACGCTTGGTCGAGGCCACGCTGGCCCGCTGGGGGCGGGTGGATATCCTGGTGGCCAGCGCGGGCGCCTATCTGCGCGGCTCTGCGCCGGATGCCACCGTCGCCGACGTCGAGCGCGCCATGGACGTGAACCTATACGGCGCGTTGCGGCCCGTGGTGGCGGTGTTGCCGCACATGATGGCGCGCCGCAGCGGGCACCTCGTCCTCATCTCCTCGGTGGACGGCAGAAAGGCGCTGCCGGGCGACCTGCCCTACGTGACGAGCAAGTTCGCCCTGGCGGGCCTGGGCGATGCCCTGCGCACCGACCTGCGCGGCACCGGCGTGGAGGTCACCACCGTTTTCCCGGGTCGAGTGGCTACCCCTATGATCGATGACCTGCGCGTGCCGTGGATATCGGGCAAGATCCCGCCCGAGGCCGTAGCCCGCGCCATTGTGCGCGCCATCCGGCGGCGCAAAGCCGAGGTGGTGATCCCCTTTAGCGGCCGTGCGCTCATCTGGGCCAGTGTGCTGTCTCCGCGGCTGGCGGATTGGGCGGTGCATTGGCTGGGCCTGGAGGGCCGGCCGGAGACGCCCCCCGCCGGCTCGCCCTAGCTTGTCATCGGTTGCCCCGCCACCGCAGGGCGGTGTGGGCGACGCGAACGAACCCGATAGACAGGAGCATTGTATGCCCTTAGCGTTATCACATCCCTTGCCCGGCGACGCCGGTTATGGCGCTGCGTTCTCGCGCCCCACACACTCTTGGCTGCGCAAGACACGGGTGGCGTTGGCCCCGTCTACGTTGACGCCGCTCCTCAGCGGTGTGCTGGATCGGCTGCGAATGCGCTTGGGGCGCATGGGCCACACCTGCGTCACCACGCCCGACGACGCCTCCGACATCCTGCTCACCACCGCGCCCTTTGGCGAGCCGCTGCCCTGGCGGCAAGCGTTGCTCTTTACCGCACGCGTCCGGTTCAAGCTCCGGCGGGTTCCCACACTCTACACGTTGATGCACGCCACACCGGAGCAGTTCCGCGGCCTGCTGAACCGTATCGGGACGGCCCTCTGCCGGGAGCCGGTCGATCCCGCGGAGCTGACCTTCCCCGGCATGGCGCCCGATTCGCATCGTGTGCTGGTGGAGCAGGGCCGTCGCGGCGGGCCCATCGTCGCCATGCAGCGCGTGCTCCAGGCTCAGGCCAAGGGGCTTCGCATCATCCTGGTGGTTGGCTACGATGAGCCCCTGGAAGCGTACCATTTCGACCTGGTGGGCGCCTACCCCCGCTGCAGCGCGCAGGACGCCGACGCCTTTTACGAGGATATGGTGCTGCGCATGATCACCGCCGTCAGCACGTCCGAGGTAACGGAGCACCAGATGCTGCCCGACCCGGTGCCCCAAGATGTGTGGCAGGGATTGAGCACGCGGGAGGATATGTGCCGCGCAGGCCAACGCCTCGGCGAGCGCGAGTTCTTTACCGATATGGTGCGCATCGCCGACCTGGTGCATGTGCCCTCGATGTCGGACGCCGTGGCCAGCCAGTACAGCGAGGGCTGTTTTGCCACGTGGGACCCCTCTCTCGGTGCGCTCATCGCCACGGCCACCGGCAGCGCGCGGCCGGTGGATAAAGGCAGGATCACCGAGGAGGACCTATCCATCATCGCGGGGCTGCGCTCCGACGGCAAGGGGGCGTTGGTGCGGCGGGTGGCCGGCCGGCGCGATGTCATGCCCTCCTCCGAGGCCGTGGAGATGATGGGGATGGACGCCGGCCTGCCCTTCGTGTCTCTGAACGGCGGCGCGTCGGTGCCGGTGATCCGCTCCAAACTGCACGGCCACCGCGGGATCGCCGCCTACGACCCGCTCCGCGTAGAGTTTGTGCGTCTGGACGCGCCCTACTATCACTACCCCGTCTCGTGCGCCACCGTGGCCCAGGCGCAGGCCATCGTGAGTGCCTTTTCGCGCTCCGAAGCGTTGACGCGACCGGAGGATCCCCGCCAGGTGGTGTTCACCGTGCTGCCCGGCCACGGAGTGGTGATGGCCGAGAAATGGGTGCCCGGCACCGCGCCCTTCCAAACCCTCTGGGAGGCTATGGACGCTGGCCACCTCGTGGTGGAGAATCGCATCCCGCAGGGGGAGCTGAGCTACGCCCCGGGCGGCGACGGGCGTATGCACCTGCAGGCCGAGCGGTACCCGTAACGCGCGCCGATCCAAGCAGGGGCGGGGATTGTAGAGGTTGCAGGGGCGCAAGATGCGGGGGTGGAGATTTGTAGGGGCGCACAGCTGTGCGCCCCTACAGCAAGGGAAGGGATATCATAGCACCGGCAGGCCGGCGGCGCCTCGGGCACAGATTGTGGGGGGCGCGGCGTATCGGCATGCAGGTAGGGGCGCAAGACGCCGGGGTGGAGATTGTGGGGGTGCAGATTGTAGGGGCGCACAGCCGTGCGCCCCTACAGCAAGGGAAGGGATATCATAGCACCGGCAGGCCGGCGGCGCCTCGGGCACAGATTGTGGGGGGCGCGACGTATCGGCATGCAGGTAGGGGCGCAAGACGCCGGAATGAAGATTTGTAGGGGCGCACAGCTGTGCGCCCCTACTGCTGCGCGCCCCTACTCTCCGCCCCTACACCCCCTTAGTGGTGTACTGTATCCGTGATGCGCTGATCGGGCCCGGCATCCTTGGGTTTGGAGGTCCTGATCATCTCGGCCAAAAAGGCGTCGTAGCGGGCGCGATCCACCGGCACATCCACCGGCTCCCCCGTTTTGCCGGATAGGATGATGGCGTTGATCATCTCCACCGTATTGAGCCCCTCGACGCCCGGAGAGAGGAGCGGCTCGTCGTACAGGATGTGCCGCGCCATGTTGCGCAGAATCACTCCGTGGCCGGTTTCGCATTCGGGCAGCGTCACCTCCACCTCGTTCCACGGCGGGTTGCCCCACATATTGGGGGTGGTGTCGCTATAGTTCTTGACGCCCTCGGGCAGCTCCCAGAAGCGCAGCTCGTCTCCCACCACCTGCAGCTTGCCGCTCTCTCCCGAGAACTCCATGATGTTGGTGCCCGGCGCCTCGGTGGTGGAGCAGTAGACATAACCCAGCGCCCCGTTGGGGTACTCAAGCGTCGCAACGGCCACGTCCTCCACCTCGATGGTGTGGTTGCGGGTGTCTGTGTAGCCCGTCACACGGCTCGGCAGCCCGCCCAGCCAGGTGAAGCGGTCGAGCGAGTGGGGGGCTTGGTTGATGAGCACGCCGCCGCCCTCGCCAACCCAGGTGGCGCGCCAGCCCGCCGAGTTATAGTACGCCTGGCTGCGAAAGTCGGCGTACACCAGCATGGTGCGATAGATCTCGCCCAGGCGCCCGCTGCGCACGATATCCCATGCCGCGCGCCAGATCGGCTCTGCGCGCGTTTGGTGCATGGCGGCAAAGGGCACGCCGGTGCGCTCGGCGGCCTTCACCATCGCATCGGCGGCCGATACCGTCACCGAGATCGGCTTTTCCGAGATCACCGCCTTGCCCCTCTCCATAGCATAGATGGCGATCTCGGGGTGAGAGTAGTGTGGCGTGGCCACCATCACAGCGTCGACGTCGGGGCGGTCGATCAGCTCGTGATAGTCCGTCATATACGGAACGTTGAACTCTTCCCCAACGCTCTCGGCCACCTCGGGCACGATGTCGCACACTGCCGTGAGCATACATTCCTCGATGCTCTGTATGCTGCGAGCGTGCCCGGAGCCCATACCGCCTGTGCCCACAATGCCATAGCGCACTTGCTTCATCATCACGCCTCCAGGGTGTTGGTGGGTTCGCAATGGATCTGTGCGGCAGAGTGCTCCGCCGCATGGTCCTGTCTGTCGTCGATTATAGATGCTTTGCGCTGCGCCGCCAAGAGACGCGGCATGCAGCGTCAGCCGGCCGAGGGCGCCGGGCCGCCGCGGACGCGCTCCCAGGCCTGCTGCAACAGGCGTCGCTCGGCGGAGTGGCTGGCCCGCTGCAACGCCTCTTCGATGGGGAACCAGCACGCCTCCAGCACCTCGTCGTCGTGTTGCGACGTGTCACCCCCCACGGCGCGCATCAGGTAGAACGCCACTCTCTTGTGATGGCGCTCCTTGTGGCCCGCCGGCCCCCACCAGAACCAGTACTCGATGGTATCGAGAGGCTCGACGATTTCGCACTGGATGCCGGTCTCTTCGCGCACCTCGCGCAGAGCCGCACCCTCCAGGCTCTCGTTCGCTTCCACTGTGCCTTTGGGCAGGCCCCAGCGCCGCCCTCCGGGCGCCCCCCGGCGCTGCGTGGCGATGAGCAGCACCGGCGTGTCGTCCCCCGTCGCCTCACCGAACACAACCCCTCCGGCGGAGAGGTCATAGTGTATTCTGGCGGCCATCATCCTCCCCTAATGGGCGTCTCTCGCCGGGCGGGGCGCTGGGCGCGGTGGCCCCCGCTGCCCCGGCGGATGGCTGCCCGTGCTCTCGTATCGAGCGTATTCTATGCCAAGGGCGCCCCGCGTGCCAACCCGCTCGCAAAGAACCGGCGTGGCGCTCTTGGGTGCGCTCTTGCAGCGAACGGGGTATAATGGCGGTACGCAGCAGCTCGGTGAGGGGTCCGAGCTGGCCCGAGCGCGCCGTAGACCGTGGCGCGGGGTACCGACCCCCCCAAAGGGAGTGCCAACATGATCGTACGCTACAGCGGGCCCGCTACACTGCGGGCCAACCAGCTTTTCACCGCCGTGCTCGAGATCACCTTGGAGGAGCCGGTGGACACCGGCGGGCGGATCGCCATCGCCTTTCGCCACGTGAGCGACTTTGGCGACGCACAAGACGCCGATCCCGCGGCGGAGAACTATATCTCGGCGGAGGTGTCGAGCGCCGACGTGGAGCTGGCCCTGAACACCGAGCAGCCTTGGTATCGCCACCCCTGGAACCAAGGCTTTGACCTGGTGCTGGCGCGCGGCAGCCTGGCGCCGGGCGACGTGGTGTGCGTGCGCCTCGGCGGCGAGGCCGGGTATCGCGCTCAGAGCTTTGTGGAGGACGTGTCACGCATCCGCGTGGGCGTGATGTCGCAGGGCGGGGCGCCCATCGATGGCGCGTGGATCGTGTCAGAGCCGGAGCGCTCGCCCACGTTCGAGATCGTGGGCGCCGAGCCCTCTCAACTGCGCCTGCGCATGCCCGACGTGAACCGCGAGGCGGCGATGGGCTCTGTCTGCCTCAAGATGGAGGACGTTCACGGCAACCCCACCGATCCCGCCGGCGCCGAGGTAGCGCTTCTCCTCGATGACGCCCACCCCGTGGGGCGGCTGCGGCTCAGTGCGCCCATGGCCGAGTTCACTGACATCCCCCTGCCGGCCGACGGCGAGTGGCATCGCCTCACCGCCGCCAGCGACGACGGGCGCTACCTGACGCGGTCCAACCCCTTTGGCCCCTCGTTGCTGGAGGGCTACCAGCTCTATTGGGGAGAGATCCACGCCCAGTCCGCCCTGTGCGACGGCACCAACTCGCCCGCCGCGCTCTATCGCTACGGGCGCGAGGCCGCCGGCCTCGACTTTGCCTCCGTCACCAGCCACGATATGGAGATGACGCCCGACGATTGGAGTGAGGTCCAACGCGCCACTCGCGAGGCCCATCGACCCGGCACGTACGTCACCTTTCTGGGGTACGAATGGTCGGGCCCCACACAGGCTGGTGGCGATCACAACGTCTACTACTTGGACGATGAGGGGCCGATGTTGCCCAACGGGCCCTGCTTCTCGCGGGCAGAGTGGTGCCCGGCCAACAAGTATATCGAGCGCAAGCGCACCATTCTCGACGTAGCGCACGAGCTGCCCCCCGAGCGGACGTTCATCGTCCCTCACTGCGGCGGGCGCATCGCCAATTTCGACTACTTTGAGCCGCAGATGATGCCGGTGTTCGAGATACACTCTTGCCATCGCAACTTTGAGGACGTGGCCCACGAGGCCCTACGGCGCGGCCTGCACGTCGGGTTCATCGGGGGCTCCGACGACCACCGTGGCGGCCTGGGCGATTCGGTGCCCGCCGCACGCGATCGGTTCTTTTCCACCCGCAACGGCTTGGCCGCAGTGTACGCCCGCGACCTCACCCGCGAGAGCCTGTGGGAGGCGATCTACGCCCGGCGGGTGTACGCCACCAACGGCTGCCGCCCGGCGCTGGCCTTTAGCGCCAACGGCGTGTTCATGGGGGGCCAGGTGCGAGTCGCTATTGGCGAGCCGGTGCAGTTCACCTTCGATGTGGTGCTGGACGGCACTTTCGACCACGCCGCGCTCGTTCGCTGCGACCGCGAGGTGGCCCGTTTCTCCAAGAACCACAACCAGATCGGGCGCTACACCGGCCAATACGAGGAGCGTGCCGCGGAGGGCTCGACGCCCTATTACCTGCGCGCACATCAGGCCGACGGTGGTATCGCGTGGTCCTCGCCCATCTGGGTGGTGGCTGTAGGGGGCTCGCCCAGCAAGCGTTAGCTTGTGGACAGACGGTGCCAGCTGGGTTAGCATAGCTTGGGATCTCGGCTGGAGCGTGAAACAATAGCAGCAGAGGTGGGAGCATGGGAATATCCGAGCGGCTGGAACAGGCGCGCGATGCCTACGCGCGCCGCGACATGGAGGCATCGGCCAAGGCCCACGACCCGCAGACCATCAAGCAGGCGACGGAGGAGCACGGCGGCGAGGGCCACCAGTACCTTGGCGAGATGGTTTACGGCGCGCTGGACGGCATCATCACGACTTTTGCCGTGGTGAGCGGTGTGGCCGGTGCGTCGTTGGGCTACAACGTGGTGCTGATCCTGGGCCTGGCGAACCTGTTCGCCGACGGGTTCTCGATGGCCATCGGCGCCTACTTGGCGTTCATCAGCGAGCGCGAGTACTATGATCGCGAGTGGGAGCGCGAAGCCTGGGAGGTGGAGCACTTTCCCGAGGGCGAGCGCGTCGAGTTGCTCGAGATCTATGAGATGCAGGGCTACACAGCCGAGGACGCTGAGCGCCTGACGGCCATCCAGACGGCCGACCACGATCTGTGGGTGGAGACGATGATGGTGCAAGAGCTGGGGCTCTTGCGCGATGAGCGCTCGCCGATGCGGGTGGCGTTGGCCACTTTTGCGTCTTTTGCTGTGGCCGGCGCGGTGCCGTTGCTGATCTTTTTGGCGGGCCTGGTGGTGCCGATCTCTCTGGGGACCAGCTTTCCCATCGCGACGGTGCTCTCTGCGCTGGCGCTGTTTGCCGTGGGCGCCGCCAAGGTCTTTGTGACGGGCCGCAACTGGCTGCGCAGCGGCTTGGAGATGCTCATCGTGGGCGGCTTGGCTGGCGGCGTGGCGTATGCCGTGGGCTATCTCTTGAGCGGATTGGGCGTCTAGCCGACCCAATACGCCCGACACACCCCCACCCTCCCCAACAACGGGCGACATCGTACGCGATACCCGGCCCGCGTGAGACACGGCGCTTCACGCGGGCTTTTGCCACATGTGTGCGGCACATCGGCCGCGCACACCCAGCGGCGATCAAGCCTGAGGAGACGATACGATGGTTCACAGTGCGCATGATGCATCGGCGAGGGCGGCGGACGGGGACGGCGATCCGGACGCAACGCCGCTTTTTCTGAGCGGACAGGGGGGGTATCACACCTATCGCATCCCGGCGCTGGCCGTGACGGTGCGTGGCGCGGTGTTGGCCTTCTGCGAGGGCCGACGCCACGGCCCGGGCGATGCGGGCGAGATCGACCTGCTGATGCGCCGTAGCCCCGACGGCGGGCGCACTTGGGGCCCGCCACAGGTGGTGGTGAGCGAACCCGGTATGACGTGCGGCAACCCCTGCCCCGTGGTGGATCGCGCTACCGGCATTATCTGGCTCCCCTTTTGCATGAACAACGCCGACGGCGGCGAGCCTCTGATCGTACAGGGCCTCGCGCCGCGCACCGTCTGGGTTACCCACAGCTCGGACGACGGCCGCAGCTGGGCGCCCCCGCAAGAGATCACCCAGGACGTCAAAGACCCCTCGTGGACCTGGTACGCCACCGGCCCCGGGCACGGTGTGCAAACGCGCAGCGGCCGCCTCGTCATCCCCTGCGACCACATCCGCCGCGCCGAGGACGGCCCCGTGACGCCGCATCTTTACCACGCCCACGTGATCTATAGCGACGACGCCGGCGCCTCGTGGCGCATCGGCGGCATTGTGGATGAGGGCACCAACGAGTGCGCCGTGGTAGAGGCTGCCGGCGAGGGACTGTATATCAACTGCCGCAACTATATGGGCGGGCGCCGCCGCGCCTTTGCCTGGAGCTACGACGCCGGCGAGACGTTCACCCGGGGCGGCCTCGATACCGCGCTGCTGGAGCCGATCTGCCAGGCGAGCCTGGTGCGGTTGACTTCCGAGGCCCGCCACGGGCGCAATCGCGTGCTGTTCTGCAACCCCGCCAGCCTGGAGCGCGAGCAACTGACGGTGCGCGTCAGCTATGACGAGTGCAACACTTGGACGTTCTGCCACGTGCTGTGGCCGGGCCCCTCGGCCTATTCCGATCTGGCGGTGACCGACGACCTGGCCATTCTGTGCCTGTACGAGCGCGGCGCCTCGCACCCCTACGAGGAGCTGGCGCTGTCGCGGCTCTCGCTCGAGTGCATCACCGGCGGGTTCGACTGGGTATAGCCCCCGCCGGCGTGCGGGCCGGATCGTGCGGTGTCGAGGGGTTGCAGTGGGGGTTTGCCCGCGTCGTGTATAATGAAATGGATCGGATGACATTTGTTTGCAGCGGAGGGATGACATGGACGAGAGAAGCGCTTTGCTTGTGGTGGATATGCAGAACGATTTTTTGCCTGGGGGCGCGTTGGCTGTGTCCGAGGGTAACGTGGTGATCCCCAGGTTGAACGACTATATGCGCCGCTTCCACAGGGCCGGCAGCCCCATCTTTGCCTCGCGCGATTGGCACCCGCCCGAGACGACCCACTTTCGCGCGCGCGGCGGGCCCTGGCCCCCGCACTGTGTGCAGAACACGCCCGGCGCCGAGTTCCACCCTGATATGGCCTTCCCCAACGGCCAGCGGCCCGTAGTGGTGCTCTCCAAGGGGATGGGCGCCGAGGAGGACGCCTACTCGGCGTTCCAGGCCCGCGACGACGGGGGGCGGCTCCTCGCAGAGTGGCTGCGCGATCGCGGGGTAAAGCATCTGTACGTGGGCGGGCTCGCGCTGGATTACTGTGTCAAGGCCTCTGTGCTCGACGCACTGAATGCGGGGTTTGAGGCCACGCTCCTCATCGACGCCACCCGGGCCGTCAATGTGCGGCCCCACGACGGCGAGGAGGCGGTGGAGGAGCTGGTGCGTGCTGGCGCACACATCGCGACGCTCGAGACGTTCGAGCGCGCCTAGCCCATAACGTTCAGCCGGCGCGGGCCCCCCCGCGCGTTCATCATGTGAGGAGTGAGGATGGAGCAGCGCAGGTTCAGCGTCGCCAGCGAGGATGAAATCCGCCAGGGGCGCGTGGCCGATGTCTACTTTGAGCGGGCCGAGCGGGCCATCCGAGCCCGCAACGCCGACAAGGTTGTGGTGGGCGAGCTGCGCGCACGGCGCTTCCCCGAGGATTGGCCTTGGGCGGTGCTCAACGGCGTGGAAGAAGTGGCCCGCCTGTTGGAGGGGCTTGGCGTTCGCGTGTGGGCCATGCCCGAGGGCAGCGTCTTTTACCCCGGCGAGCCGGTGCTCACGATCGAGGGGCCCTACACCGTGTTCGGGGTCCACGAGACCGCCTTTCTGGGGATGCTGTGCCAGGCGACGGCCGTCACCACCAAGGCCGCGCGCTGCCGCATCGCGGCGGGGGGGCGCACGCTGCTCAGCTTTGGCGCGCGCCGCATGCACCCCGCCATTGCCCCCATGTTGGAGCGCGCCGCCTACCTGGGCGGCTGCGACGGGGTCTCGTCGGTGTTGGCCGCCGAGATGATGGGGATGCCGCCCACCGGCACCATGCCTCATGCGCTGGTGTTGGTGCTGGGCGACACGTTGGAGGCGGCCCGCGCCTTTGATGAGACGGCCGATCCACACGTGCCGCGTATCGTCCTCATCGATACACTCAACGACGAGAAATTCGAGACGCTGCGCCTGGCCGAGGCCCTGGGCGACAAGCTTGAGGGCGTGCGCTTTGACACCCCCTCCTCGCGGCGCGGCGACCTGCGCGAGCTGATGGCCGAGGTGCGCTGGGAGCTGAACCTGCGCGGCTACAAACGCGTCGCGTTTTACGCGTCGGGCGGGCTCGACGAACACAGCATCCCGCATCTCAACCCAGTGTGCGACGGCTACGGCGTGGGCACGTCGATCTCGAGCGCGCCCGCCCTCAACATGGCCTTTGACCTAGTGGAGGTGGACGGCGTGCCCTTTGCCAAGCGCGGCAAAGAGTCGGGGGCCAAGTTCGTGGCGCGCTGCGTGCAGTGCAGCGCGCGCGAGGTGATCCCCTGGAAGCAGCCCCCCGGCACCTGTACAGTGTGCGGGGGCCGGCGCGAGATTGTGAACGCGCCGCTCATCGAGGACGGCCGCGTGGTGGCCACGCTGCCACCGGTGCAAGAGACGCGCCAGCGCGTGTTGCGGCGGATACAAAAGCTCTCGCTGTAGGGACTGTAGGGGCGCACAGCTGTGCGCCCCTACCCATGCACCCGATGCGCTGCCGGCCCGCCTGCGTCTCGGTATTCCCTCACATGCGTGGGGGTGAACGGCCCCCCGTTGGCGTGATGGCACCCCTTGCTGTAGGGGCTGTAGGGGCGCACAGCTGTGCGCCCCTACCCATGCACCCGATACGTTGCGCCCCTACACACACATGCGCCCCTACACATGCGCCCATTGCGTTGCTGGTCGAGCGGTGTATAATGCGGGCATAGGTGTTTTTGATCCGGAGCCCTGCACTGCCAGCCCGCCGGTGCCGATAGCCGCACCCATCCCAACAACGGAGCGCAAACCATGGCCCTTTTTGATCTCTCACTCGATCAGCTGCAGCAATACCTCCCTGAGCGCAAGGAGCCCGAGGATTTCGATGCCTTTTGGCAGCGCACCCTCCGCGAGGCGCGTAGCTTCCCGCTGGACGCCCGCTTTGTGTCCCAGGATTACGGCCTGGACCTGGTAGATACCTACGATCTCACCTACAACGGCTACGGGGGGCAGCCCATCAAGGGGTGGTTCCTTAAGCCGCGCGGAGCCGACGGCCCGCTCCCCTGTGTGGTGCAGTACATCGGCTACGGCGGGGGGCGCGGCTATCCCACCGAGTGGCTGCCTTATACCGTGGCCGGTTATGCCACACTGGTTATGGACACCCGTGGCCAGGGCTCCTCTTGGCAGCCGGGAGACACCCCCGACAACGCGCCCGAGGGCCAGGGCCCGCAGTTCAGCGGCTTTATGACGCGGGGCATCGGCTCGCCCGAGCACTATTACTATCGGCGCGTCTACACCGACGCCGTGCGTGCCATCGAGGCCGCGCTGGCGCATCCGGCGGTGGACGGCTCGCGCATCGCCGTGGTGGGCGGCAGCCAGGGTGGCGGCATCACCATCGCAGCGGCCGGCCTCTCGGATGTGCCGCAGGTGGCCATGCCCGACGTGCCCTTCCTCTGCCACTATGAGCGCGCCACCGAGATCACAGACGCCGCGCCCTACCAAGAGATCTCGACGTACTGCCGCACCCATCGCGACAAGGTGGACCAGGTGTTCCACACGCTGGCCTATTTCGATGGCGTCAACCTGGCGGCGCGCGCGCGTGCCAAAGCGCTCTTCTCCGTGGGTTTGATGGACACCATCTGCCCGCCGTCCACTGTGTACGCCGCCTACAACCACTGGGCCGGCGAAAAGGATATTCGCGTCTATCGCTACAACAACCACGAGGGTGGCGGCGTCCATCACAGCTTGGAGAAACTGCGCCTCCTCAAATCGTTGTGGGGCTGATGACGGGAGGGCCGCGTGTCGAGCGCACTCGACCTGATCTACCGCCGACGCAGTATACGCAAGTACACCGACGACCCCGTGCCGCCGGAGATGCTGACGCGCCTGCTCGAGGCCGCCATGGCCGCGCCCTCCGCCAGCAACCGCAGGCCGTGGGAGTTTGTGGTGGTGACCGAGCCCGACGCGTTGGCGCGCTTGCGCAACCGGTTGGTGTTGGGGCGCTACAACGCGCCGGCGGCCATCGTGGTGTGCGGAGACATGCGGCGGGCCTACCCCTGGCCGGCGCGCGATTTCTGGATAGAGGACTGTAGCGCCGCCACCCAGAATATCTTGCTGGCGGCCACGGCTCTGGGGCTCGGCTCAGTGTGGATTGGCGTGTACCCGGTGGGGCTGATGGTCAAGGCGGTATCGGCGGTGTTGGGGTTGCCCAAGCGGGTGGTACCGCTGGGCGTGGTCTATGTGGGCTATCCGGCCGAGCAGAAACCGCCCCGCACCCAGTACGACGCGGGCCGCGTGCATTGGCAGCGCTTCGGCGAGCCCGGCGACTGATCCCCACCGCGCCGGCTTGCCGTCGCAACACGTTGCGGCCCAAGGTTGTATGTTTCGCGAAAATGGGCTATTCTATAGGTGAATATATGCCGTTCACCTCGGCGCGCCGGGGATACTCGGCACCATGCGTCGTCAACATGCCGCAGGGCGCGTCCCTTCATCAAGGGCGTCGTGCCCAAGGCTTGAGCGTGGGAAGAGCGGAGAGTCAGACCCCATGAGCATATGAATAGAGGATGCAGCCGACGGTGAGCAACCCCACTACCGTGGCAGCGTTCCCTACGTCCACCGGGCGCGGCCAGGTTCTGGGCGCGCCGGTGTACACCTTTCAGTGCGGCGCCCCAGGGGCCGACGTGCGCCCGCGCTCGGAGCGGCCTCTTGCGTTCTCTCTCTAGGCGATCCCCAGGGCCCAGGAGCCGGCCGGCTCACGCCCTCGCTGCGCCGCTCACCCCCCGGGTTGCGGTGGCGCGCCCCTTGCGAGGCGCACCCGAAGGCGTTGCACCGTCGCCCGGCCCGGCGGCTGTCGCCCTTGCACTATCGCCCTTTGGCGCGCTCTCATCACAGTCCGCTCCCGCCGCGGGGCGAGCCCCCTGATGCGTCCGCGGAAGCCCAGGAAGCCGACGCCCCTGACGCCGACAGTACGCGCCTGCTACCCGTGCCTCTCCACGCAGAGATCGCCTCGGTTTTGCTGTGTGCCCCATTTGATATAATTCCGCGCCCCTACCATACTCTTAGATACGACCCTTGCGAGGCGCTGCGCGGTATGCGGCCCTCCATCGTCGGCGCGCGCCTGCCTGGCGCAGCCGGCGGGCAAGGGGCAGGAGCAGATGCCTTGTGTTGACCCAAGTCGTGCTCATCCTGCTGCTGATCGTCATCAACGGCCTATTCGCCATGGCCGAGATCGCCGTCATCTCGGCGCGCAAGACCCGGCTGCAGCAGAGAGCCAGCGAGGGCGACAAGGGCGCCCTGGTTGCCCTCGAGCTGGCGGATACGCCCAATCGCTTCCTCTCCACGGTGCAGGTGGGCATCACACTGATCGGCGTCCTCTCCGGCGCCGTGGGTGGTGCCACCGTCGCCGGGGATCTCGCCGCCCTGTTGCAGCGCGTGGGATGGCTCCAACCCTACGCCGCGCCGGCAGCCCTCGGTATCGTGGTGGTGGCCACCACCTACCTCACACTGGTCATCGGCGAGCTGGTGCCGAAGCGCCTAGCCCTGAGCAACCCCGAGCGTCTCGCGGCCATCGTATCACGCCCTCTGCGTGCGTTGGCCACCGTCGCGCGGCCCGCTGTGAGGCTGCTGAGCAACTCTACCGACCTGGTGCTGCGCGCGTTGGGCGTCCAGCCCTCCACCGAGCCGCCGGTTACCGAGGAGGAGCTGCGCGTGCTGCTGGAGGAGGGCACCGAAGCGGGCATCTTTGAGGAGGCCGAGCAGGATATGGTGGAGAGCATCCTGCTACTGGGCGATCGGCGCGCCGCCTCGTTGATGACGCCCCGCCCCGAGATCGTCTGGCTCGACCCGTCCGACCCGCCAACAGAGATACACCGCAAGATCCTGGATTCCGGCTATTCGCGCTTCCCCGTGGCCCGCGGCAGCTTGGATACCGTCGTTGGCGAGGCCCAGGCCAAAGACCTGCTGGCACGCTATCTGGCCGACGAGCCGTTCGACCTCGGCGCGGTGTTGCGCCGCCCGCTGTACGTGCCGGAGGTGATGCCCGCTCTCAGCGTGCTCGAGCATTTCAAGCAATCGGGCACCGAGATGGCACTCGTCATCGACGAATACGGGTTGGTGGCCGGCCTGGTGACGCTGCAAGACATCCTGGAGGCTATCGTCGGCGACATCCCCTCGGCGGACGAGGCCCAAGAGCCCGAGATCGTGCAGCGCGAGGATGGTTCGTGGCTGCTCGACGCCATGCTGCCCACCAATGAGGTGAAGGAGCTGTTCGACGTGGACGAGCTCCCCGGCGAAGAGCAGGGCCTCTACCAGACCCTGGCCGGCTTTGTGGTGGCCCACATGGGGCGCCTGCCCAGCGTGGCCGACTTTTTCGTGTGGAACGGCCTGCGTTTCGAGGTGATCGACATGGACGGCAACCGGGTCGACCGCATCCTGGTGGAGCGCATCGAAGAGCCCGAGCAACACCAAGACGAACCCGCAACAGACGCCGCGCCCTGATCCGTCGCGACGGGCGAGGGAGCTGTCCCTTCCACAATACCCCGCGGGCTGCGCCTGGTGCTTCAGCGCCAAGCCCTACTGCTCCCGCCCCGTAGCGTTTGACACGCCCGCGCCGCCGCCTAGAATCCCCAAGCGCGCCCGCCTCGGCGTGAGGCGGGCCCCTATCTCGCCCACGAACCGGGAGGGCCCTGTGAACGAGCCTCGTGCCGTTGTATCGCTGCGCTGCTGGACCGATTTCGCCAGCGTGGATGCTGTGTTGGGGCGTTGCCTGGGCGACTTGGGCGGGCTGGATCGCACGGTGCGCCCAGGCCAGGTGGTGCTCATCAAGCCCAACATCACCGCTAACGCCCCAGCCAGCTCCGGCGGCACCACCCACGTGGAGCTGGTGGAGGCTCTGGTGCGACGAGTACAGGCCCTCGGCCCGGCCCGCGTCATAGTGGCCGAGGGCACCGGCGCGTTCGGTGTGCGGCAAGAGACCGCCTTCCCCGCCGATGGCTGGCGCGAGATGGCCGCTCGCACCGGCGCAGAGCTCTACAACCTCGACGCCGGCCCTCACGTCGATATCAGCCCCCCGCGCCCGCGCTATCCCCACCCCCTGCGCTACGCCCAGCCCGTGCTGAGCGCCGACATCTACATCAGCGTACCCGTGCTCAAGACTCACAACGGCGCCGATTACACCGTGGCCCTCAAGAACGGGTTCGCCGTACTGCCCCAAGCTCAACGCAGCGAGATCCACGGCCAGGGCCTGTTGGAGCAGGCCTTGGTGGACCTCAACCGTGTGCACGCGCCCGATTTGGTGGTGGTGGACGGCTGGGACGGCGCCGAGGGGCTCGCCGGCGGCACCCACTTTGAGCGGCCCGCCGGCGCCCGCCTGATGTTGGCCAGCCGAGACCCCGTGGCGGTGGATGTGGTGGCCAAAGAGGTGATGGGCCTGCCGGCGCCCACGCGCTACCTCACCTGGGCGGCCGAGGACGGCTTGGGCGAGGGGGACCTGGCCCGCATCGCGCTGCGCGGTGGCCCGCTGGACGCCTGCCGACACCCCTTCCTCTCGCCGGCGGAGGAGTACTTGGAGGGGATGCCGGGCCTCAGTATCCGCGACCTGGCCGCGTGCAGCGGTTGCCGTGTCAACACGTTGATGTCGCTCCACCGCTTCTACGGGCAGCGTCTGCTGCAGCCGGTGACGCTGGTGTACGGCGGCGCCGACGTGGTTTGGAACGACAGCCCCTGCTATCGCGGCGCTGCGTGGCAGGGCCCCCCGCCGCCGTTGGATGGCGTCACGCTCTCCATCGGCGATTGCGCTGCGCGCGTGGGCTGCTCGGCGCACGTGCCGGGGTGCCCGCCCACCACCGCGCAAGTGATGGATGCGCTCGACGCGCTGGGCTGTGTCTGTGTGCGCTGCCGCGAGGTGGCCCGAGAGGCGCTGGCCGGTGCGCCCGAGGAGCTACTGCGGCATCTGCGTGTTTCCGCGGCGGGCGCCCAGGTGCACGTGGGCGAGCGAGTGCAGCGCGCGAGCTGGCACCTCGAGCTGTTGGTGGGCGATTGCGTAGCCGGCCCCCAATCCAGCTACGGTCGCGCTGTGACGGGGCGCGCCCGCAGCTTTGGTATGGACCCCGAGCGCGATATCGTGCTACTGGAGGGCTGCCCGCCCAGCGCCAAAGCCGTGCGGGGCGCGCTGGGGCGCTTGGCCGCTGCGCTGGCCGCCCACCACAGCGACTGACGTTTGTTGGGCACATAGGCCACTTGACGCCATAGCCGCTGCATGTTAGAATAGCGTCCGTCCTGTCGTGCCCCCATCGTCTAGAGGCCTAGGACACAGCCCTTTCAAGGCTGCGACCGGGATTCGAATTCCCGTGGGGGCACCTAGCATAGAACGGACGAGAGACAAAAAGAGCCCTGCAATAGGGCTCTTTTTGTTGTAGCGCAGCGCATCGGGTGCATGTGTAGTATGTAGGGGCGCATGTGCAGTATGTAGGGGCGCACAGTGCGCCCCTACAGCAAGGGGTGCCATCGCGCCGGCGGGGGGCCGTTCACTCCCGCGTGTGTGGGAAATACTCCGCGCCCAGCCATTGCCAGTCCACCGACGCCGGTTCACCCCCTCGCGTATGGGGGAAATACCATGGCGCCGGGCCGGGGCGTGATGCATTGGGCACACGGGTAGGGGCGCAGCATATCGAATGCAACGCAGCGGGGCGCATGTGTAATATGTAGGGGCGCACAGCTGTGCGCCCCTACAGCAAAGGGTGCGCCCCTACAAAGGGGGGCGATAGACCATTCACCCCCGCGTGTGCGAGGGAATACCATGGCAGCGGGTACAGGCGATCGCTAAGCTCGTCTAGGAGTTGAGCAGCATCCGCAGCAAGTGAAGCGGGATCGACGGTTCGCGTGTGCTCTCCTCTTGCGGTGACGAATCCTGGCCCTTCGAAAGGTTGTACAGCGTCGCCGCCGCCCACTCCTCCGGGCTCGGCATCTCGTCCCACTCGTCCTCCGCCCACTCCCACCACTTCTCCCGATCTCCAGTCTGGCGGAGCGGCTCTGGTTCTACCCTCACCCCTCGCGGTCGGCGGGAGCGAGATCGGTATTTCTTGCCTGACATCTTCTGGAACCTCCGTTCTGGTTGGTGGCGTCGCCTGCGGCGCAGCAGTAGTCGGTGGCGGCGGCGTCACCTCTGGCGCGGCAGTAGTCGGTAGCGTCGGCACTGCGGGCGCGCTTTCGCTCGGCACGCTCGGCGCGGGCGTCGCCTGTGGCGCGGGCGCAGCCGGGGCCGCCTCCGGGGCCGGAGCCCCCTCGGGGCGCACTGGCGGCAGAGTGAAGACGATCGCATCCTCGTCCAGCGGCGGCGGCGCATACTCGCTCGGCAAGGCGTCGATCTTCGCTTGAACTTCAGCTGCTCCCGCTGCGTCGTTGGCCAGCTGCTTATTCAAGAGGTCGAGCTCAAGGCCCTCGCGCGCCTTTGCGTTTTTCTGCGTGCGCACATACTTGAGGTAGCTCTCGCCGCGATCCGGCTTTCTGTTAAGGAACGCGCGCAACAGCGTCTGTTCAAGTCGCTGGAAGTCCTCGAACTGCTTGAGCAGCAGCGCGGCCCGCTCCGCATCCCCGGGGCCTGTCTTACGGCTCGCGCTCAAGAACTTTCCCATTCGTTCGAGGAGGCCCTCGTTATAGTCCTTGAGGGGATCATGGAGGCTTCTTATGGTTTCCCTGCCATCACTCGGCCTCGCATCGTTGAAGATCGCTACAAAGCGCTCTTCGAGCTGCCTCAAGTGGTCCAGATAGTCGTCCCCTATCTGCGACACAACCTCGCGGATGTCGGGGTAGCTATCCCCGTACACCATCTCCAAGAGCGGGTAGTTTACGGCGTCCGAGGACGGTTGATAGTAGCTCCAGACTTCGGGCCGCCCTGCGAGCGGCTTGTCCGGGTAGAAGTAGTGTCTGTGCTTTTCAGGCGCTGCTCTCTCTGCTGGATGTACGGATTCCTCTGGAACCGCTGTCTCCAGTACTCCCGGAGCTCCTCCCCGCTCTTCGGGGGCGGTGCGTCCGGCCTCGCCGGGTCGTCCGGCTCCCACGGCACTCCCCAGCCCCCCTCCGGCTCCAGCCTCTCCGGCAATATCTGGTCCTTCCACACCGGGCGGGGAAGAAAGCGCTCCAGATATCGGACGTTGGATATCTGGTGGCCGTATCTGGCTTTCCGCCTCGCCTCCTCGAATACCCAATGGCGTATCTGTCGGGGGACGCCCAACAAGACCAGGTTGTTCAGGTGAGCTTCCAGCAGGGGTATCCTTTTCTTCCCCGGCATGTTCTGGCTCATGAGGGAGAACATCGCGTCCTCCACTGTCCTCAGGTAGGTATTGTTCGCCGCCAATTCCTTGTACAGGGCTATACCTTGCTCTAAGCTCTCCGGGTCCTCCCTCTTCTGGCTCAAGTCTCGGGATGAATCTTGATACAATGTCTGATCCGCCCGCATCATATACCTCCGCCCCATCTGAGAAAAATTGTCCGGTACTGTCAAGATCGGTGAATATCCCTCTAAGCGCGTCCTCGATCTTGTCTAGGTAGTAATCGGCACTAGTTCGCCCAATGCGGGATGGCAGCCAAGTGAGCGCCCTGCTGAGCTCCCACCCCTCGGACCTGATCTCATTATGCTCGATCTCGTGCAACAATGTCCAGAAGAAGCCGTTTGCGAGCTTTTCGTAAAACAGGTCTTCTCTGACCTCGGCATGAAGGCCTTGCCCCTTCACCTCAAGGAAAATTACCCACGGGTTGAGCACAATGTGAGGCGCCTCAAGGCTTCCGCCCTCAATGTTCACCCCGGCCCAGTTATCGCCCCAGCCGAAGCCCTTGAAAACGGATGGCGTCGTGATGGTATTTGCTTCCGAGAGCAAATCCAACAGGCCGGAATGAACACTGTTGATAACGGTCCCAAGTTGGACCAGATAGCCCCTGCCCGCAAGCCTCTCTGCCAGATCGGGGTGCCGCTCCGTGGCGTCCACCACCCGCAGCCCCGTGTCGCCGATCTCGGGGCCGTCCAGCGCCCGCTCCAGCTGCTCGGCGGCCTGCTGTCGCAGTCTCGCAAGGATGTTGCGATCTGCCCATCCCCTGAGCGCGCGGAGCTCGGTCTCTACGAGATTTTGACGACTCATCATCCATGGGTAGTTTTCCGCTTACACCGAGGGTTCACCCCCTCGCGTATGGAGGAATGCCATGGCGCCGGCGGGCTGGCAGCGCATCGGGTGAATGGGTATGTGTAGGGGCGCACAGCTGTGCGCCCCTACTTTGACGCCGGTTCACCCCCACGCGTGTGGGGAATACAC
>CAYOUT010000011.1:0-126833 GCA_964407215.1 uncultured Anaerolineales bacterium
GGCCGGCAGCATCTCCCCAGATCCCAGCTCCACCTGCCTAACCGCGTCAACCCCGTGAAACCCCTTGAGCTGACTGGACGGGCGCAGCTGCACACCCTTGTCTTGGTAGTACTTTTCAAAAAAGGCGGATGTCTCGGGGGTGAACAAAACCTCCCACACACGCGACTCTCGGTAGACCATCGTCGTGGGCAGCTGCCGTTTCGCCATGGCGGCGGATACTTCCATTCCGATGAACCCCGCACCGACGACCACCACCCGCTCGGCCAGCGTCGCTTGTGCGCGGATGCGCCGCGAGTCGTCTCTCGAACGCAGGTACAACACCCCGCGCAGGTCGCCCCCCGGCACGGGGAGCACAGTAGCGGCTGCACCGGTGGCGACCAACAGCTTTTCGTAGCCGATCTCGGTGCCCGTCTCTGTAACGAGGCGTTTGCGCTTGCTGTCCAATGCGTCCACGCGCAAGGGGAGCAGAACGTCGATGCCGTGGTCGCGGTAGAAAGACTCTGGGTTGATCAGCAGGTCTGGGGTCGTCCGGACCCCATCCAGAAACTTTTTCGAGAGCGGAGGCCGATTGTATGGCACAATGTTGTCGGCCGAGACGATGCACAGCTCGCCCGCTGCAAGGCCCCCCTTGACAAACTCTGCGGCCGCAGCCCCCGCTGCCGTTCCCCCGCCAAGTATCACGTACCGATAGCTCTTCATCACTCCTCCCTCCGCGCCCTCCAGCGCGCTCTCGGCGGGGTGACCCGCCACTCCGGCGCTTTGTGCTCTGCACGCACAAGCAGAGCCACGCCCCAAGTGAGCGACACCCTGTGGTTCGAGAGGCGATAGCAGCCCGGCACGCAAATCCGCGGCTGTCCCTCTCGCACCCCACCACAGGATGCCAGCGACCAGTCGAGCGATGGGCGTACAAAAGCCAGCCCAGCGCGAGCCAAGGCCGACCGCCCGTGAGGCGCGGGCTCGGGGATGCCCCGTGACCCCTCGCTGGAAGGTGGGAAAACGTGTGCGGTGGTGTCTGATGGGTGTCGTGGAGGGCCTACGGCCAGATGGCCGCGGCCTGAAGGGTGGATTGCGATGCGTCGTGGGGTGTTGTGATTCTCTCGCACGGGAGGCTCGATACGTTCGAGCCGAACAGAGCGACCGCCTCACCACGCTCATCATTTCCAACATCATAGCTTGGGGCTGGCGGCATGTCAAGCCTCTGGGGTTGCCTTGTGCCGCTTACGAGAATCGCGCTTCTTCGGGGCGGAGATCAGCGAGTGGACTGTAGAGCGAACAGCTATCAAGGCATCACACGGTGGGGAGTGGCGCAGGCGAGATCGCCCCGCCACTCCCCAGCAGCGCCAGCGGCGCAGATAGCATCACGCAGACCAAGCGCCCTCTGCGCCGCCCTCGGGCCACGTAAAGGCTCGCTGCCCCTAGCGCTTCTTTGCGGGGGCGCGCAGGGATTCGTCGAGCAGGGCCTCCAAGCTGGCCAGGGTGCAGTCCTCGTGGACGGCGTTCCCAGCGCCCAGGATCAGGCGGCCCTCGGGGCGCTGGAAGGTATCCACCAGAAAGCGCACTTCACGGCGCACCTCATCGGGCGTGCCCCACGGGATCACTTGCTGCACATCAAAGCCCACCCAGAAGCACATGCGCCCGCCGTAGCGTTCGGCGATGCGCCGCTCGTCCATGGTGTACTTTTGCAGCGGATGCAGCACATCCAGCCCGATCTCGGCCAAGTGCGGAATAAAGGGCTCGATATTGCCGCAGGCGTGGAGCCAAAAGTTCATCCCGAGCGTGTGCGCCCGTTCGATCAGCTCAGCGTACAGCGGCTTAAAAAACTCTTCGAACACTGCCGCCGAAAACATGGGGCCGGTCTGCGCGCCGAGGTCGTCGCTGGTAAAGATGCCGTCCAAGCCCACTTCCGAGTGAGCGCGCTCCATCGCCTGCAAGTAAAAATCGGTGAGGGCACGATACAGGCGCTTCACCTCGTCGGGCGCGAGGTAAAAGTCCATCAGCGCGTTCTGCATACCCCGCAACGACCAGTGCCGTTCGAACAAGCAGAACCACCAGTGCCCCAGGCGATAGCGGCCATCGGGCTCTGGGCGCTCGGGGAGCACGGCCGGCGACGACGGGCTGGGGAACTCGGCCAGGATATCGTCCAGCAGGGACCAATCCGGCACCGCGATCTGCGCATCGAGCGCGCCCGCGGGATCGCCCGCGCCCTCTGGCCGGCTGTACGGCACCCAGCGGTACGAGGGATCCGCCTCGGGCGCATCGTATATCGGCGGCATGGCGACCGGCACCAGCTGGACGTCCTGCGGGTACCGGCGCAGGATGTCCTCGACGGCGTCATGCCGTGGGCCGGCCGGCCCGGGGTTGATCCACATGTGATAGACGAGCGGCACACGGCGCGCGGCCGAACGCCCCTCGATGACAGCTACGACTTGTTCACGGTCAAGCGGTTGGTCGAGCAAGGAACCCTCCTCAGCGGTGTATCATATTGTCCGGGGTTTCGTCTAGGCTGGCTCGCTGCTGGGCGGCGATGGCGCTTCGAAAAGCTCGTGAAGCAGCGCAACAGCCGTATCCACCACGGTGTCGAGCGCCTCGGGGGCGAGACGCGACCAGTTGCCAGTGGCCAGCTCGTGCCCCCCACGGCGAAAAGCCTCCACCGTGGGCAGGTAGCCCACATACTGGTTCACACAATGCGCCACGTAGGTGCGCGCGGCGGGCGAGGCCATCTTGATCCGCAGCTGCCCCTCGACGAACGGCTCTCCCGGCAGCCCCACAAGCGCCACATCGCCGATGCGGAAGGCCTGCACCTCGTAATCGTGCATCGGTTCACGTTCGCGGCGGCGGCTCAGATCCATCGTGCCCGCCGCCATGATCCACTCGAGCGAGACCCTGCCGCCGGGGCGGTCCTGCCAGCAGGGCTCGGGGTGCTCGGCAAGGAGGGCGCGAGCCGCCTCCAGGCGCTCCGGCTCGATCTCTCGCAGGGGGATCGGCACGTGGCGCGCGCGCCAGTCTACACAGCTCACCCCCGAAAAAGAAAGCGTCTGAAGCGTGGCCTCTACGGTGTCGGCCAGTCCGCGCCCCATGGCGCGATGGTCGTTGGCGTACTCTGGCTCAAAAGGCGGCCACGGGTTGATGTTGCCGCAGGCCCCGTTGATAACCATGGCCACACAATCGGCTACATCACCCTCGGCTCCCCCTTCGCGTTGCGAGTAGCGAGCACTGAGCTCGTGAGCCAAAGCGCCCGGCCAATCGGCCGAGACGATCGGCTTGGGGAACACGTGCACAGGATGGCAAGTGTAGTTGACCAGCATCGTCGACAACCCCAGGTCCAGCGTGCGGAAGCACAGCACGCCCAGCTCTGGGTCGATGGGCCCCTCCAGATACAGCATATCGGTCCAGCCCAGCGGTTTGGGCAGGCGGGGCCCCGGCATCATGACAGAGCCATCGCGCGTGACAGCGCGCCGGTTGTGGGCCCAACGCCCTTCGATAGCGCTGCCATAGGCCATCTCGACGGGCTCCAAGCGCTCGTGCGCCAGGCGGATCGCCTCCAAAATGCGCTCCTCGGCGCGCCGAGAGTAATCGCGGTCGCCGCCGCGCACCCAATCCATTCCGTCGGGCAGCGCTACCTCGTCGCTGAAGATGAAATGCCCCAGCGATGGGGCCGAATGGGTCTGCGTAGCGTGCACCATCACGGCATCGGGATCCATCTCGAACCGCTGGGCCGCCGCCTGCCGCACATAGTCGGCGTACTCGCGTGTGATGATGGTCACATCGCAAGCCACGACGCAGAGCTTGCGCCCCTCGCATTCGAGCACCACGGCCCGGGCGTACAGCGGATCCGCCACGTGTTGGGCTTTGCGCAATAGCCCCACATCTCCAGCCAACTGCACGGGCGATCTTGGCGTTATGTCGACTTGAGCCGCTCCAACATACAAGCAGGATGCAGCATGCGGTGGTGTCATGTCATCCCTCCCTCTGGAGACCCTGTGAGCCGACGGCCACCCAGCCCCCCGGAGAGGGGCGCCGGGGATCCTCGCCCTGCTATGAGGTCTGTCCAGTCGGTCGGGCCTCTAAAGTAACCTCCACTTCTATCGCCTCGTCATCTCGCAAAATGCCGAGAGTCACCGTCTGGCCCACTTGGGTACGGCGCACGAGATAGCTGATGAGATCATCAAACACTCGCACGGGTTGATCGTCGATACGGACGATAATGTCACCGCCCGTCGGAAAGTCCTGGCCAAACACCTCTATCGACTGGGTGGCTCCTCGCAGGCCGGCCTTGTCAGCGGGGCTCCTCCGCGTGACAGCGGCCACCATCACTCCGCGCTGCTCCTCGGGCAGGTTCATCTCGGCGTTGACCACGGGGCTGAGCGTGAGGGTGGTGATCCCCAGCCAAGGGTGCTGGTAGAAACCGTTCTCGATCAGCGCGGGCACCACCTGGCGCACGATGCTAGAGGGCACCACAAACCCCACGCCCGAAAACGCGCCAGTCGTGCCGGTGATGGCGGTGTTGACGCCGATCACGCGCCCGCGCAGGTCGAGCAAGGGGCCGCCCGAGTTGCCGGGGTTGATGGCCGCGTCGGTCTGGATGATGTCGGGGATGGTGTACTGGGCGTCAGCCTCTTGGGATTCCCCCACCGGCAGCAGCCGTCCGATGGCGCTCACAATGCCATGGGTCATGGTGCCGCGCAGGCCGAACGGGTTGCCGATGGCCACCACCTCCAGCCCGGGGCGCACTTCGTCCGAATCCGCCAGCAAGAGGGGGTGCAGGTGTTCGGCATCCACATCGACGCGAATCACCGCCAGATCGCTGTCGGGATCGGTGCCCACTACAGCGGCGGGCACGGTAAAATCGTCCACGAACGTAACCCGCACAAGGTCGGCGCCCTGCACCACGTGGTTGTTGGTGACGATATGCCCTTGGTTGTCGAACACAAAGCCCGACCCCACGCCCTGGCGGTACTGCTGCGCCCCGGGGTCGCTCTGGAACAGGCCATCGCCCCTCACCACCGACGCCACCGCGATGTTTACCACCGCCGGGTTCGCGAGCTCATAGAGCTCCACCAGAGACATCGGATCGTGCTCTACAGGCGCCGCCACGGTGGCTGTGGGCACCGGCGTGGTATTCTGTGGGGGCACCGACGTTTCCCGAGCCTGTAGCGTAGCCGTTGGCCTGGCCTCAGACAAAAGCCCCCAACGCTCTACGCTCAACAGGCCACAGCAACCGGTCAACGTTAACACACTCGATAGTAACACGACGAGGGCTATGATGCTCAGCAAGCTCCTTCGTCCGAACATCTTGACACTCCTATACGCAGCCGAAAAACGATCGGATCCAGCCGGTTTCGCGCTCGTATTGATGCGTCGATGACGTTTTCAAGAGTAGGCCCGGGCAGCGCAAAAGTCAAGCGGTTTGCATCAATGTGGCCCGGGCCCATCCGCCGCCCACAGCAGCGGCACATCAGCACCTGCCCCCCGAGGCGCTCGCAAAGGCCGTACGCGCGGGTATGCGCCGCCTCTAGGAATCTTCCAGCCGGGCTCGCAGCGGATCTATGTGGCGCGCGTCGTTAACCCAGTGCACCACCTTTCTGGCGCCTTCGTACGAGAGGCAGCAGGTTGTGGCCCAATCCAGGTTGAAGCGGAAGAGGTTGTCCCGGTCCAGCGGCGAGCCCACAAAGCTCTGCAGCAGGACGTTCATGGGGCCGCCGTGCGAGACAATGGCCACACGTTCCAGCTCCTGCTGGGCGATGGTGTCCAAGATCAGATCCCATGCCGCCAACACGCGCTTTATCAGCCGCGGCGTACTATACTCAAAGTGATGCTCCTTCCAAGAGTACATATCCTCTGCGGGCAGTTCGCCCTCGAACCCCTCCAGATCTGCATAGTTGGTCTCGGCGAGACCGTACAGCTCGGTGCGAGGGAGATCGGGAAAGCGTGCAGAGATGGCGTCGCCCGTCTGACGCGCGCGCAGCAGTGGGCTGGAGAACAGGTGTTGTAGCGCGAACTCGTCACAACGCTGTGCCAACAGATCGGCCATCTCCAAGCCCACCGGTGTCAGGGGCACATGGGCCGTGATGGGATTGGGCGGTGTATAGTCCACGTGTGCGTGTCGAAACAGGTATACCAGAGGCATAGGTCAGTAGCTCCTTGTCGTTATCGGGTTGGCTAAAACGGCGAACGGCGTACGGCGAGGTCCAGCCCGCGCAGCACCTCAGCGGCACCGTGGCGTTTGTACAACGCTCGCGCCTCGATAGCGGACTCGTCGATCACAGAGAGCCCCTTCCGAGGGACCCCCGCCGGGCGTGTCGCCCTCCGTCGGGTTTTATCGCATGGAAAGCTCGCCTTGTCAACGGCGAGTTGGGGCGCGGCCTCTCTCATCGTAGCCCATCCCACGCTGATGGCCAAGGCGTGCCCCTCCCCACCCCCATTCCATACGATCGGGCCTGTCTGTTGTGCCGTGTGTGTTAAATTCATGTTTTTTGCTGTATAAGCCCTTGACACCTCTCGTGAATCGCTATACACTGGTAAACAGTCGTCGTTGAGCTCTTTTCCCCATACTCGCCTCATAGCTCGCCACAATGTCCCTCGATGGTGCCGGGGAGGTGCTCTCAGGGAGGTCTCGAGCGGGCGCACTCGGCGTCGAAACCGCGTAAGCCGGCCTGGCCACCGAACAACCCCCGTCAGATCCTTGCGTCACGCAATCCCCCGTCCCTATTCATCCGTCGGTCGCGCTTTTTCGCAAGGCGCTAGCCGCCGCCCATCGGGCCTTGCCCGCTGGAGCCGGTGATCCCACTGGCCCCGGCAGTCAGGCCGTACGGTCGCCGTGGTATGCCGCCGTTGGCGCCAACGAGCCTCCGCACAGGCTGAACAGTCAGCCGAGAAAGGATGGGAACGAGATGAAGAGGCTGCCTATCGCGTTGAGCTTGCTTCTGATTTTGGCGTTTGTGCTTGCCGCATGTCAGGTAGAAACCCCCACGCCGGAAGCGCCCCCACAACCCGACACGTCAACGCCGGGACCCGAGGCCCCCCCTGCCGAACCCGGCCCCCCAGAAGAGGCGCCCCCGCCCGAGGAGGAGGCCACACTGCCTGAAGGGGAGAGCCTGGCGGGGCAGACGGTGAGTGTCATCGCCGTGTGGGCCGGCAGTGAGCTGGACAGTTTCCGAGCCATGGTGGCGCCTTGGGAAGAGCTCACCGGCGCCACCGTCGAGTATGAGGGCACGCGCGACCTAAACGCCGTGCTGCAGACGCGCGTCCAAGGCGGCAACCCGCCCGATATCGCGGGGCTTCCCGGCCCCGGGCAGCTCGCCGAGTTCGCACAGGATGGCGTGCTGGTGGATCTGAGCACCTTCATGGATATGGATGAGCTGGCCCAACAGTACGACCGCTCGTGGCTCGACCTGGCCAGCCACGAGGGCGGCTTGTACGGTATCTTTATGAAGGCGACAGTGAAGAGCCTGGTATGGTATCGCCCCGACGTGTTCGAAGAGGCTGGTTACGAGATCCCCGAAACCTGGGATGACCTCATCGCGCTGTCGGATCAGATCGTGGCCGATGGCGGCACCCCCTGGTGTGTGGGGCTGGAATCCGGGGCCGCGAGCGGCTGGCCCGGCACCGACTGGATCGAGGACATCATGTTGCGCACGGCGGGGCCCGAGCTCTACGATCAGTGGCGCCTACACGAGATCCCTTGGACCGACGAATCCGTGCGCAACGCGTGGGAGATGTTCGGCGCGATCGTAACCAACGACGAATACGTCCTGGGGGGGCCAACGGCAGCACTGGCGACCAACTTTGGCGAGGCGCCCTCCCCCATGTTCGACGATCCGCCGGGTTGCTACCTGCACAAGCAGGCCTCTTTCATCACCGATTTCATTCAGCAGCAATTCCCTGATCTCGAGCCGGGTGTGGATTATACCTTTTTCCCGTTCCCCGAGGACGAGCCCCAGTATGGCACGCCGGCGCTGAGCGCGGGCGACCTGTTGGGCATGTTCAACGACACACCGGCGGCTCGCTCGCTCATGGTCTGGCTGGCCTCGGCTGAGGCGCAGCAGATTTGGGCCGAGCGCGGCGGCTTTTTGGCGGCCAACGTGGAGGTGAGCCCCAGCGTGTACCCCGATGAGATCACCCGGCAGATGGCCGAGATACTCATCGGCGCCGAGGTAGTGCGCTTTGACGCCTCGGACCTGATGCCCGCCGCCGTCAACGACGCCTTTTGGGGCGGCATTCTGGATTACGTACAGGATCCGGGCAGCCTCGATAGCGTCCTGCAGAGCATCGAAGCCGTGGCGGTCGACGCGTACGGGCCGTAGCGCCCAAGGGGCGGCCTGCACGGGCTGCTTGTACCCCATGGGGCCTGCGCGCGAACTGGCGCAGGCCCCATGGGGAAGATTTCCAACGATAGTGCTCCGCCCGGTGATAGCCCGGCAGAGCGATTCGAAAGGATGCGGAGCGTGACAAGAGTTGCGATTAACGGTCTGGGCAGAATAGGCAGGGCGACGCTCAAGCTGATCCTGGAGGCGCCAGAGTTGACCCTCGTCGCAATCAACGACATCGTCCCCGCAGAGAACCTCGCCTACCTGCTCAAGTACGATACTGTCTACGGTCGCTATGAGAAGAGTGTTGAGGCCGACGGCGACCATCTGGTGATCGCTGGGCGGCGGTACCCGGTCACGAGCGAAAAGGACCCGGCCAAACTCCCCTGGAAGCAACTGGGCGTCGAGATCCTCTTCGAGTGCACTGGCGCGTTCACCAACAAAGAGGCGATGCAAAAGCACCTCGATGCTGGCGCACGCACCGTCATTCTCTCGGCGCCGGTCAAAGGCGACGAATCCGAAGAGGTCTTGACCGTTGTACACGGCGTGAACCACCCCGAGTACGGCAGGGTGCAGTTGATCTCGTGCGCGAGCTGCACCACGAACTGCATCACGCCCGTTGTGGAGATCATGTCGCGGCGCATCGGCATCAGAAAGGCCATCATGACCACCGTTCACGCCTACACCTCTTCACAGAGGCTGGTGGACAGCCCGTCGAGGGATCCGCGCCGTGGCCGCGCTGCGGCCGCGAACCTGGTGCCCACCTCGACCGGTGCAGCCATCGCTACCACCAAGGTCCTGCCCCAATACCGGGGCAAGTTCGACGGGGTGGCGGTGCGTGCGCCGTTGACGGTGGGCTCTCTCGCCGATATCACATTCGTCACCGAACGGCCAACGACGGTGGACGAGGTGAACCGGGTGTTCCGCGAGGAGGCCGCTACCGAGAGATACCGGGGCATTGTGGTCCTGTCGGATGATCCCCTCGTGTCGTCCGACGTCATCATGGATTCGCACGCGTCGGTCATCGATGCCGGCATGACGCAGGTTGTGGACGGTGATCTGGTAAAGGTGATGAGCTGGTACGACAACGAGTGGGGCTTTGCATCACAGATGGTGCGAGAGGCCGTGGCGATAGCGCTGGGGTCCGAGGCCGCCCACGAATAGCGTCCGAGCCGCCGCCGTGGACCAAAGCGACGGCTGAGCAGTCGGCGGGCTCGCCCGCATAGGATCGAGCCCGCCGACTCTGTATATGGGGAGTGTCGCATGCGCAGAGCCGGCATTCAACCTTGGATCTACCTGGCGCCCGCCCTGGTGTTCCTCGGTTTTTTCCTGATCTATCCCACCCTCGACACCCTGCGCCTCAGTTTCTACAACCGCGACTCGAGGGTGTTCGTCGGGTTGGACAACTATATCTATGCCTTCACCAGCCACGACATGCTCATCGCCTTTCGCAACAACTTTGTCCTCTGGTTGATCCTGGCCACGCTCTTTACGGTGGCGGGGGGGCTTGTCATCGCCGCCCTGGTAGACCGTGTGCGCTACGAGGCCGCCGCGAAATCTATGATCTTTTTGCCGCAAGCCATCTCTTTCGTGGGCGCGGGCGTCATCTGGCGCTTTGTCTACGATGTGCGCCCCTCTCTCGGGCTGCTGAACGCAGTGCTTACACGCGTCCTCCCGGGCGCGCGCCCCATCGGCTGGCTGGTGAACCCCGACACCGCCAGCCTGTCGTTGATCGCGGTCTACATCTGGATGTGGACGGGCTTTACCCTCGTGATCCTCTCGGCCGCCCTCAAGGGAATCCCCCGAGAGATCATCGAGGCGGCAGAGAGCGACGGGGCTAACGCGTGGCAGATCTTTTGGCGGATACGGGTGCCGATGATCAGCTCGACGCTCGCCGTGGTGACCACCACCATGATCATCTTTATCCTCAAGGCCTTTGATCTGGTGTATGTGATGACGGCGGGCAGGTACGATACGAACGTGATCGCGAACCAGATGTATCGAGAGCTGTTCATCAACCGCCAGAATGGGCGCTCGGCGGCCATCTCTGTCGTACTGCTGACGTCCATCATCCCCGTCATGCTGATCAACATCCGACGCTTTCGCGAACAGGAGGCGGAGCGATGAGAGCGTTTCGCAGAATCCTCTCCGGGCTTCCGCTCCACGCGGTTGTCATCGGCATCACGCTGCTCTGGATGCTACCCTCAGTGGGCCTGTTCATCAGCTCCTTCCGAACGCCGCGCGAGATCACGTCAAGAGGCTGGTGGACCGTGTTCATGACTCCGTTCGACTTTACACAGTGGACGCTGGACAACTATGCTCGTGTCATCGCCTCCGAGGGGTTGGGGCAAGCTTTTCGCAACAGCCTGCTGATAGCGATCCCGGGCACCGTTTTACCCATCGTCATCGCGTCGTTTGCGGCTTTTGCGTTGGCCTGGATGGAGTTCAAGGGGCGACAGTTCCTCTTTTCGCTCATTGTGGGGTTGATCGTAGTGCCGCTACAGATGACCTTTATACCCGTCTATACCCAGTTCAACCGGTTGGGCATCGCCGGCACTTTTGTCGCCATTTGGGCGGCGCACATAGGCTACGGCCTGCCCTTCTCCATCTATTTGCTGCGCAACTTTTTCGGGGCGCTTCCGGCGGATCTGTTCGAGTCGGCCTATCTGGACGGCGCGTCCTACTTTCGCGCCTTCCTGGCCATCGCGCTGCCCCTCTCGGTGCCCTCTTTGGCTTCTCTGGGCATCTTTCAGTTCCTCTGGGTTTGGAACGATCTGCTCGTGGCGCTCATCTACCTGGGGGGCACGCCGCGTGTCGCCCCCCTCACCGTACGCGTCGCCAACCTGGTGAACTCTCTCGGCGTCGAATGGTACCTGCTGCCGGCGGCGGCTTATGTGTCGATGATCCTGCCGCTCATCGTGTTCTTTTCGCTGCAGCGCTACTTTGTGAGCGGGCTTTTGGCGGGATCGGTCAAAGGATAAGAGCGCGCTCGGTACGCGCTGGCTTTGTGGTTGCGCTGGGGGTGAAGCCTCGGGGAAATCTAAGCCAAGCGGGGCGCCAGGCGGCTCTCTGCACACAGGCGGGCGTTCGGGGGCTCGAGCAGGTACACCGTGCGCTCGGTGAGGGCACGGCCGCACACTGAGGATCGCGCCCGCCCGCGCCAAACGACGACGATGGCGGCCACCCACAAGCGGCGACCGCCATCGCGCCTCGCTCACAGAGCCAGTTCGGCTCTTTTCGAATCATAGATCCAGGGTGCGCAGCGCCCAGGGGCTATCGGGGTGCCAGCGTTGAAGCTCTGCGTACCAACTGTGCAGGTCTTTGGGGTCGCGTGTGCTCATGTAACGGCTCACCGCCATGTAGTAGAGCGCCTCTGGCGCGACGCTGCTGAGCGGATACCGCTTGCGCACTTCTTCAAAGGCCGCGAACGCATCGTCGTAACGATGCCTCCGAAAGCGCACGTGCCCTATCCCCAACAACAGCAGCGGAGCGAACTCGGAGGGTGGCAACCAGCCGTCGCTGTGAGAGACCGCATAGCCGCCGCTCTCCAGAATCTCGTAGCTCGGGGTCCAGATGGCCTTGTATCGGCGGCGTTCCTGTACCGCGCTCATAATCTCGGCCCGAACCGGCAAATACCGGTCGAACAAGATGTCCTTCACAGCGGGGTCGGGGTACGTCACGGTACCCATAGCGTTACAGCTGCTTCAACCCTCTTTGTGAAAGTACAACAGCACGGGCTTTTGTTCTTCGTCAGCCTGCTTTAGCGCACTATCCAGATCGCTGTACCATTGAAAACCAAACTCGTCCGTCTCCATAACTATCATCCTTTCCTATGTATTCCCCTATCCCAAGCCCTCCAGCGGGTACAGCTCAAGCTCTTGGAGCGCTACACCCCCGGCGCAGCCCAAGGATCGGCCACAACGCGCCAACTGTCGCGCGCAACGAGCCGGGGCGATCAGCATGCGCCCGCCGCGGTGGTGCCGCTCGGCGTGTGCGCAAATGCGAGCCATAAAGAGTGGTGGACGCGGATTCGAGAGCTCGTGGCGCCCGAGCGCGGCGCGAAACGCGCCGACGCGATCAGCCATCGACGCCTGTGGCGCTCGTCCGCACTCAACCGGCCGCAGCCAACACCATCCTAGCACGGCAGAGCCCGGGCGTCAACCGTTGCCCGCTGTGAGGGGCGTCCCTTTCCGCGCGAGACCACACATCCAGCGGGCCCGTCGGAGTTGGCATCCCGACCCCGCAGGATATATAATGCCCGCGATACTTGCGAGCCTCCATAGCGCATATCGGGGCTCGATCTTGGAGGAGCCATGCCCCATTCGCTCAGCTCGAGCGCGCAGCGCGTGCAGAGCGCCCTCATCCAGCACGGTTATTCGTACCAAGTGGTCGAGACAACGCAGACGACCCGAAGCGCCGCCGATGCGGCGCAGGCCATAGGTTGCGACGTGGCGCAGATCGTCAAATCGCTGGTCTTTCGAGGCCGTCAGAGCGGCCAGCCCATCCTGGTGATCGCGAGCGGCCCCAATCGCGTGAACGAAAAAGGCGTCGCCGCGCTGCTCGGCGAGCCCATCGAGCGCGCTGATGCGGCCTACGTCCGGGAGGTCACGGGCTATGCCATCGGCGGTGTGCCGCCCATCGGCCTGGCCACCTCTGTGCGGACGCTAATTGACAAAGACCTGTTGCGCCACGATGTGGTCTGGGCGGCGGCCGGCACACCCAACGCGGTGTTTTCTCTGGACCCGGCCGACCTACCGGGGATGACCGGTGGCACAGTGATCACGATTCGATAGGCCGGTTGGGCGGCCACGTCGAGCTCGCTCACAAGAGCGAGCATCCGCTACACGGGAGGTACGGCATGCGTATCGCACTGGGAGCCTTTCAACACGAAGCGAACAGCTTCTGCCCTCAACCCACCACGCTGGCGAGCTTTGAGCGCAACCGGCTCCGCCGTGGAGCGCAGGTCATCCAAGAGTTGGGCGACACCGCCACAGAGGAGGCGGGCGCGTTGGCCATCCTGCGTGCCGAGCCCGATTGCGAGCTGGCGCCACTCCTCTCCGCCAAGGCCGGCTCCGGCGCCCCCATCGCCCACGCGGATTACCTCGCCCTGCGAGACGAGTTGCTCGATAGGCTGCGCTCCGCGCTGCCGGTGGATGGCGTGCTGCTGGTGCTCCACGGCGCCATGATGACCGACGCCCAAGACGATGCCACGGGTGACCTCCTCGAGGCGGTGCGCAGCATAGTGGGGCCGGGCCTTCCCGTGGTGGGCACGTTGGACCTGCACGCCAACGTGACGCAGCGGATGGCACACCAGGCCACCGCCCTCGTCGGCTACCATACGGCGCCCCATATCGACCTGTACGAAACCGGCCAAGCGGCTGCCCGCATCCTACTGGCGACCGTCAAGGGGGAGAGGAACTCCACGTGCGCACTACAGCGGCTCCCGCTTATCGTGCCCGCTGAAAACGCCCGCCATACCGACGGCCCCCTGTCGGACGTCATCAACACGGCGCTCGGTTGGGAGCACGAGGGCGCGATCCTGCACGGCGGCGTCTATGCCGTACAGCCCTGGCTCGACGCGGCCGATGTCGGCTGCTCTGTGCTGGTGGTGACCGACGGTGACGCCGACGGCGCCCAGCGGCGTGCGCACGCGCTCGCAGCAGCCTTCTGGGAGCGTCGCGACGCCTTCCAGCCCGAGCTGGTTCCGCCGGATGAGGCGGTGCGCCGCGCTCTGGGCGGCCCCGAACGCACGGTGGTGTTGTGCGACTCGGCGGACGCGCCGTCCTCGGGCTCGACGGGCGACAGCACGGTGGTGTTGGGCGCCGTATTGCGCACCCTCCCAACACAGCACACGGTGCTGCTGAACGTCGTGGATCCCGAGGTGGTCGCCCAGGCGATCGAGGTGGGCGTGGGCAACACGCTAGCGGTCCAAGTGGGCGGCCGCCGAGCGCCGGGCTTTTTCGAGCCGGTGCCTTTCGAGGGCTATGTCAAATCCATCTCGGATGGCCGGTTCCGGTTCAAAGGGCCGGGCATGCGCGGCGTGGAGCACTCTATGGGGCGCACCGCAGTGTTGGTTCAGGGCGGCGTGCACCTGCTCGTGATGGAGCGCCCGTGCACACAGTGGGACCCCGAGCTGTATCGCAGCCAGGGCCTGGAGCCCTCCGATGCGCGCATCGTGCAGGTGAAATCGCCGGCCGCCTTCCGCGCCGCCTATGCGGGCATCGCCGACGACGTCCTCATCGTGGATTCGCCAGGGCCCGCCTCACCACATCTCACCGCGCTGCCGTGGAAGCGCCTGGGGCGCCCCATCTACCCGTTGGACCCGGAGACGCGCTGGCCCTGAAGCCGGCGCCGCGCCGAGCTTGTGCCCTCGGCGCGAGATGATCGATACAACAGCGGCTGACGGCCTGCCCCGTTGAGGGGCGAGGGCCGCCCTACCAGGGAGGAAGACGCCAATGACCACTGTAGACGGCCTCGAGCTCGACAAGAGCCGCGCCCTGTGGGAGCGCGCGCGACGCGTGATGCCCGGCGGCGTGAACGCCTCGGCGCGCCTCAACCCCGCATTGGGGCACGCCCTGTTCTTCACACACGGAGAGGGCGCCTGTCTCTACGATCAAGATGGCAACCGTTATATCGACTATAACATCTCTCATGGTGCCAGCCTTTTGGGGCACGGCCACCCCGCCGTCGTGGATGCGGTGCAAGCGGCGATGGCTCGCGGCGTGCTGTGCGCCTACGAGACCGAGCTCCAGGTGGAGGTGGCCGAGCAGCTCGTGCAGCTCTTCCCCGGCAGCGAGATGGTGCGCTACACCTGCTCGGGCACGGAAACCACCTGGCATGCGCTGCGCATCGCGCGCACCTACACCGGCAGGCTGGGCGTGGTCAAGTTCGAGGGGCACTACCACGGTGTCAACGATACGGTGGGCTACAGCCACTGGCCCGCGCTGAGCGAGGCGGGCGCTGCGGACGCTCCCACGGCAGTGCCCGATTCGGCGGGCATCCCTCCGCAAAGCACCGACCTCATCACGGTGCTGCCTTTCAACGATGTGCCGGCGCTCGAGCGCACTCTGCGCAGCAAACGCCAGGAGCTGGCCGCGGTCATCATGGAACCAGTGAACTATGATTCGTGCGGCATCCGCCCCACCGCCGAGTTCCTGCAGGCCGTGCGCGACTTGACGCGTGAGCTGGGGATTGTGTTGGTTTTCGACGAGATTCTGTCGGGCTTTCGCGTGGGCCCGGGCGGCGCCCTGGCCCACACGGGGATCACGCCCGATATGACGTGCCTGGGCAAGGCAGTGGGCGGGGGCCTGCCTCTGTCGGTGATCCTGGGGGCGCGCCCCATCATGGAGATGTGCACGCCCGTCGGCCCGGCGCTGCAGAGCGGCACGTACAACGCGCATCCCGTGCTGGTGGCCGCGGCTCGCGCCTTCCTGCACGAGGTCACCAAGCCCGACTTTTACACCCATTTGGGGCAGTTGGGCGACCGGCTCTACTCCGGTATGCGCGAGGTGTTTGCTCGTCGTGGGGTCAAGGCGTGGGTGCAAGGGGTTGGCGCACGCTTTGGGTTGCTCTTTGGCCTGGATCGAGAGCCCCGAAACTACCGCGACATCTCGGGCCAGGATATGGCCCGCATGGGCGCCTTTCACCGCGCGTGTCTGCGCCGCGGGGTCTACCTCCACTACCAGTCTCCGCACCATGGCTTCTCGTCAGCCCACACGATGGCAGACATCGATAGGACGCTGGATGTCATGGATCGGGCCGCCGCAGAGATCGCGTGAGGGTTCCCGCGCGCGGGCTGGCGGCCTTTGGCGCGCACAGCAGGATGACCGGGCCCCCCTGCCGCACGGACGCGGGGGAAATCGGCAGCAGTCTCCACCGCCAAGGCGCCCGCCGCTCAACGGGCGCTTTGGCGACGGGCGGGCTCACATGGGCTGTAGCCCTTCGAGCACGCTCCTCGGCACGCTCAGAACCTCCACATCCTCCTTGTTGACAGAGTAGATCACATGCAGCGAGCCGCCGTGCTCTATGGCGTTGGGGTACTGGTAGCCCGGCCCTTTGAACCGTCCCGAGAGCCGGGGCGCGGTGGGCTCGTCGCGCAGAACGGCCATTCGATCGAACACGACGCCATCATCCGACAGCGCGATGGTCAGTGGGATGCGCTCTTGGCTGGGGTTCGGGTTGGAGATGATGTATCGCGGGCCGTCCGCCAGCCAACCCGCGTGACACTTGCTGGTGGCATCGGGGAAATTGGTGATCCGTGGCGCGAGCCAGCTATCTCCCCCGTCAAAGCTCTCGGCCAGCCACAGAGCACGTGAGCCCCCATCGTCGCGCAGCAAAAGCCCCAGGCTGCCATCTCGGCGCTGGAACCAGGTCGGTTCGTTTTTGTGCCTGCCCCCCTCCCCTTTGGGCACCGGCACCAAGCGCCAGGGGCCGGCGGCGGGATCGGGCGCATCACACACCGCCACCCGCGTCCGCCCGAGATGGTCTTCGCCGGTCATCAGCCATCGGCCCGATGCCGCGCGGCGCGGTCCCTCATTGAGCAGGTAATCCACCGCAAGCGGGCCACGATGAGCCCAGCCCGCCTTGGCATCCAGCACCTGCACACCGGTGATCACGGGCTCGCTCCACTTGCCCTCGCCCCCGGCGCCGTCCGCGGGCCGCCCCTTGTACTCGCTGTAAAAGCTCACCAACTGTGGCGTGCCGGTTGCCGTCCCGCCGTTGATGGCCGTGGTGGCCTGGGGGTAGGTGGCCGGGTTCATGGGGGGCGCTGCCAACAGCTGGGGCTCCGACCAATTGCCTTGCGCATCTCTATAGGCCCAGCGCTGCACTTGGCCGGGCAGATCCTCGCCGTCGTTGCCGTTGCTCCAAAAGGCGTGCAAGAGCCCATCGGCCACGCCCAGCGACGCGTGGTGCGAATAGTCATAGCCTCCGCCTTGAGACGAGCCCCCCTCCGAGGCGGTGAACAGCCGCGCCACGCTCACTTTAGGCGTCAGATCCTGGACGCGAGGCAGGCCTTCGTAGGCGCCGTTCGCCACATCCTCGGCCAGCCGAGTCGCCAGCAACTCGATGCGATCATCGATCATAGATTACACCTCCCCGGTTTCAACACTCAGCCGGCCACAGCGGGCTCCTCCTCCAGCGTCTGCAACAGCGCCCGGATGTAGCCGTAACAAAAGGCGTGCGCTCGATGCCCATAGGGCGTATCCTGAGGCGAGTGAGGCACGTGATCGGGGACCAGCACACCGTCGTACCCCACCTCTCGATACGTGCACAGAGCACGGAGCATATCGACATCGCCTTCGTCGGGCAGCACCTCTTCAAAGCAAAGAAAGCCGCCACGGATGTTGCGAAAGTGCACCCAGAAGATGCGATGATCCGCGCCCAACGTCCTGATCGCTGCGTACACCTCCTCCGGCGTGCGGCACATCTCGGCCACAGTCCCCTGGCAAAAGTTCAGGCCGTGGTAGGCGCTGGGGTACAGATCCAGAAAGCGCCGAACCCCCTCCACACTGCCCAGCACGCGCTGCACGCCACGGTAGCCCTTCCCCGGTGGCATGGCTGGATCGTGCTGATGGCAGCCCAATCGTACCGCATACTCTTCCGCCACGGGGATGACCCGCTTCAAGAAATAGTCGATCCGCTCCCAGGCTTCGTCGGCCAGCAGGCGCCCCGTGGGCAACGGCGTATCGTCGGCGAGTTCAGCAGAGTCGAAGCGGCTCAGCCGCAGGCCACCGCGCCCCACGCCGGGGCGCGTGCGCACCACCGGCAGGACCGCGAGGTTGTAGAGGAGCAGCGGGATGCCCGCTTGGCCCGCCGCGCGAATACAGCGGCACACCTGCTCGATATCGCGATCGCGCTCGGGGCGTCCCAGCATGATATTCGGCCAGATCTGGTGCTCGATACCGGCCGAGCTGAGCGGCAGGTGCATGGCCGCCAAGGTGAGGCCGCGCCGCTCCACAGTGTCTCGCAGGCGCTCCAGGGCATCGCGACGCCAGGCTCCCTCTTCCTCGATCCCCAACCCCATTCCCAACCCTCCGCCCGGGCAGGGGTCCACGTGGGTGACCCCCATCTGCTGCAGAAAGGCCAGATTGTCTTCCGAGAGGGGTATCTGTGCACCGAGGTACACGATCGTCTGCCTCCTCGACCGCCGACGGCGTCAGCGGTCCACATTGCGGCGGGATGCGAGCCACGCTCCCGGGCTTTCGACACACGCCAAAGGTATACGTCACAGCCGATGCCGCACGGCGACCGCTGCGGCGACATCGGGTCCCGCGCCGGCGGGCGTTACGCGGGTTCCGATCGCTGGGGTTTGCGTGGGGTCACCCCGCCCCCCGCGCCGCCTCTTCGGCCAACGCGATCGCCCCCAGCACGCCGGAGCGCCCACCGAGCGCCGGCGGCACCACATAGTCGTCCAACCCATACTCGATCTCGGGCACTCGGATGTAATCATTCAGATTCTCTCGGAGGCGCCTTCGGATCATCGGGAAAAGCTGCGCTTGAGCGCTGACCCCACCCCCGACGATGATCCGTTGAGGGGCCAATATCAGCACATAGTTGGCCAGCGCCAGCGCGAGATAGTGGGCCTCGAGCGCCCAGGCCTCGTGGTCTTGCGGCAGTTGCTCGCCGGGCACGCCCCAGCGTTGCTCCAGTGCCGGGCCGCCGGCCAGCCCCTCCAAGCAATCCCCGTGATAGATACAGGCCCCGGGGAAGGGGTCCACCTCCCGATCGTGTGGCACAAAGATATGCCCCATCTCGGCGTGCATCAGGCCGTGCAGCAACCGGCCGTTGACCATGGCGCCGCCGCCGATACCGGTCCCCACCGTCAGATACACAAAGGTATCCAGCCCCTGTGCGGCGCCCCAGCGATGCTCGCCGAGGGCGGCCACGTTGACGTCGGTATCAAAGCCCACGGGCACGCCCAGCGCGCCGCGCACAGCCCCCGCGAAATCTGTGTGTGCCCAGCCCGGCTTGGGTGTCGTGGTTACAAAGCCAAAAGTGGGCGAGGCGGGGTTGGGGTCTATCGGGCCGAAAGCCGCGATCCCCACTGCGCTCAGGGGCTCCGTCGCGGCTTGTTCTCGAAAAAAGCGGATGGCGCGCTCGATCGTCTCCTCCGGCCCGCCGGTGGGGAACCTGGTTTCCGCGCGCAGGTCGTCGGGGCCGGTGCCCACTGCACAGACCGTCTTGGTGCCACCCGCTTCGATTCCTCCATAGAGAGGCATCCCGTCGTTCTCCTTCCTCGCATGCTGGGGCGCCCGATAACCCCCGAGCGACCGTCCTCGTCTGTTCGTATATACTGGTGTCGCACAGCGCCAGCTCATGGAAAGAGATCCCAGGCTGGCTCCTCGCGCCGCTGGATCACCAGGCCATGCGTCGCATCCACCACCAGGCTATCGCCCGTGCGCAGGCGCTCTGTCGCCTGGGGCACTGCAAAGATAGCCGGCACGCGGTACTCGCGCGCCAGTACGGCGGAATCATCCAGCAGCCCCCCCGTCTCCGCCACCACGGCCGACACAATGCCGAGCCAGGGGCTCAGATCATAGTGCACCTTGCGGCAGACGAGAATCTCGCCCGGCACCACACTGCTGGCCTCGGAGGCGGACGTGGCGACGCGCGCCCGCCCCTCAGAGTAGCCGCGCGACACCGCAAGCCCGCGAAGCCGCTCCCCGGCCGTGCTCGAAGCGTCACGCGCCGCCTGCTCGAGCATCGCAGCCGCATCAAGCACCTTCGGTGGCGCATAGCGCCGCCAACGCCGTAGGGACGCTTTGCGTCGGGAGAGGATCTGCCGCACGTCTTCTGTCGGCAGCTCCCCCACAAGAAAGGCGGAGAGTTCGCGCGCGCTCAACAGTCCCGCGCCCGCCTCGTCCTCAGCCAGGCCGGCCAACCGCAGGCGCCGGCTCACCTCCCACAGCACATCGCGCTCCAGCAAGCTGCAGAGCAGCACCGGCTCATCCTTCTCGATGCCTAGCGGCGCGTAACGCTGGGCCAAATGGAGCACCTGCTGGTAGATTCGTCGCCGCATTGCGCCCAACTGTGCCAGGGTCTCCCGTTCCGCCGTCTCCCGCTCCGACCTGCGTCGGCCGCGCTGATCACACGCATCATCCTCGCCCCCTTTGGCGCCGGGGCCACTTGGCGCACCCGGTGGAGCGGAGGTCTCGGCCTGATGCAGGGCTACACGTGCAGCGCGCTCATCCGGTCGCAGCGTTACGATATCCGTGGTGTAGCCAAGGGCGCCGTCGTCGAGAAACAGGTGGCGATAGCGGTGAAAAAAAGCCCCAAAGGCTTGCTCGCGCTCGTCTTCGCGCGAATAATTTGTTCGAGCCAGGCGGCACAAGGCAGCGTCTCGCGCGGAGAGCGGGTCGTCGCCGCTGAGCAGCAGCTTGGATGTGTCCACGGCGTCGCGCACCCACGCGCGCTGCAGATGCTCCAAGATGCCCGTCAACAGCGTATCGCTCTCGCCCAGGCGCCCGCGCTGTTCCTCGAACGCCTCGTGCAGCGCCATCACCTCCGCCAGGTGGGTGCACAATGCGCTGTCGGTGAGCGTCGCCAGATCTTTGCTGCTCAGCTCCTCCAAGCGTGGGCGGGCGGCATGCAACAGCTCGCGGAATTCGTGATCCAGCGTTCGCGCGGCCCACAAGCGCTGCACCGCCAACCCCCACCAGGTTAGCGTCCCCGGTGTTGCGGACGCGTTGGGGGCTGTGCGGGGCGCGACGCAATACAGGTAGCCGTAGAGGACGCGCCCCTCCCCCCGAGGATGGGGCTGGAAGAGGCGCGTCGAGCGTTGAGAGTAGGCGGCGCGAAGGCGCGGGATGCGGCTGCGGTGGAACCGGCTCAGTGGGGCCAACGCCCGAGGACGCACTCCGCCCGAGTGTTCGAGCTCCAAAAGCCCCCCGATGGCCGCGATTCTGTCGGCCGAAAGCGGCAGATACGGTGACGCTCCGGTGACCGGCCTCACACACAGCAAACTGAGTTGGCCGTCGGCGATGCCCCATTCGAGCGCTTGATAGGATTGCAGGCGCTCGTCCAGTAACAGGCCCATCCGGCGGAGCTGGTGCCAGGAGGCGGGGTGTTCCGGCTCGTCTCTGTACGGGTCCAAGCGATACTGAGAGAACCCGGTGTCGTTGGGCAGTTCCATGACAAAGCGATCGGGGTTGCCGGTGACGGGATCGACGGTAAAGAGTACGCCCCGCTCGGTGGGATACACCTCCACCTCCAGCAACACGGCCATCGCAGAATTGAGCAGGTCTATCTGAAAGTGGTGGGCGTAAGAGAGCGCCTTGGCGCTGAACAGCGACATCCAGCACTCTATCACCGAGTTCACGACATCCTGCTCCGAGCGCACAGAGAGGAATGTGGCGTGTTGTCCCACAAAGCTCTGCTGCGGGCTGCCCTCGTTGGTGGCCGACGACCTCACGGCAACGGGCCCCTCTCCGAGCGCTCGCAACGCCCCGCGAATCTCTTCGACCACATCTTCGGGCAGGCGCCGCGCCCGAAAGGCCTCCCGTATCGCCCACTCTGCCGCCTGAAAATGCGCCATGGCCGAGGGTTGCATGATGCTCAGGATCGAGCTGATCTCGCCCTGCAAGCCGCCCTGCCGCAGAAAGCGACGATACAGATCCGTGGAGAGCACTTGGCCCTCTGGCACGGGGCACCCGAGGCTCAGCGCCTCGCCCAGGCGCGCGGCTTTGCCGCCGCACCTCAAGACCGTCTCGAGGCTGGCCTCACGTAAAGGATGAGACAGAGGCATCGTCATACGTCAACGCACCTTGTGGGATCACCCTTTTCGCGCGGTTGCCCGCTCAATGGGCCGCGATATCCGTCGATCACTCGCTCAGGCGTAGAGCACGTACTGCTTCAGGAAGCGCAAGACCGCCCCCCAATGCGTTCGGATCGTCTCGCTGCGCCTCCAACCGTGGCCTTCGCCCGCGTAGAGGTGATACTCGTGGGGCACACCTCGCCGCCGCAACACCGCCACGATCTCCTCAGCCTGCTCTTTGGGCACCACGCGATCTTGATCTCCCTGAAAGATGGCCACCGGGTCTTGAATGCGGTCCGCGTAAAAGATGGGAGAGCGCTCTCTGTAGCGCTGTGCCTCGCTCGGCAACGGGCCGATCATCGAATCGAGATAGTGTTGTTCGAACTTGTGCGTATCCGAGGCCAGAGTGAACAGGTTCGTCACACCGTAGAGGCAGACGCCCGCTCGAAAGACCCCGGGCGCCTCTATGAGCGCGCGCAGCACTGTGTAGCCCCCGGCGCTCCCCCCCATGATCACCATACGATCGCGATCCACCAGCCCCCGCTGCGCGAGATCGTGCGCACCGCTCACTGCGTCTTCCACATCGCAGAGGCCCCAATTGCCGCGCAGCCGATTTCGGTAGGCGCGGCCGTAGCCCGCGCTGCCGCGATAGTTCACCTCCAACACGGCCCAACCGCGGGTGGCCAGGAACTGCGCCGCAGGCGCATAGCGCGCGGTGGATTGGCCCGTGGGGCCGCCATGCACCGAGACGATGAGCGGCGGCAAACCCTCACAGCCGGCACGCTGCTTATCGGGATAGTACAGCAGGCCGTGGACCGTCTCGCCGCCCGACTCCCACGTCACGGCCTTGGCGTCACGCAGCAGGCGCCCCGGCACCGTCTCCCCTTCGGAGCGCGCGACGATTCGGGCGCCCGCATCGCCCGGAGCCCAGGATACCAATCTCTGCGGAATACGCGGCCCCGACACCAACGCCGCCAGCCGACCGCTCGGCGACACGGCCACCTGCGAGACTACAGCGTACCCAGCGACGGCTTCTACAGGAGAGGCCACCTCACTGGCCACATCCACAGACCAAAGCCGGGCCTGGCCCAATTCGTGCCGCGTGTGATAGACCGTCCGCCCGTCGGGCGCCCAGGCGTACACACGCAGCCCCTGCGCCCAAGCGGGTTCGCCCACCTCGAACGCTCCGGAGACCAGCGGGCGGTGCTCCCCGCTCTCGAGGTCCATCAGGTAGAGGCCATACCAGCCGTTGACGTCGGATACATAGGCCAGCCACCGCCCGTCGGGCGAAAAGCTCGGCTGCAGTACGGATACATCGCATGCCCCCGCAACCTGCCGCTGCTCCTCAGTGCTCACTGCACAAGAGCCCTGCGCCAGGGTGCCGAGCATCAGCCGCGAGCCATCCCACGGCATCTCGGGGTGATCCCACTCGACCCAAGCGATCCGCCGACTATCGGGGCTCCAGGCCGGCTGCATATAGAAATCGGCGCCCTGTGCCACGATGCGAGGCCATTGGCGCCCCTCGGCGTCCACCGCGGCCAGGGCATCACGCCCTTCGTAGCTGTGGACGAACAAGAGCCAGTTCCCGTCGGGAGAGACGGTAGGAGCGGCGGAATCACCGTATGCGGGCGTGATCGGGGCGGCGGGGCCGCAATCGAGGGGTTGGCGATAGAGACGGCCGCCGGCCACGAAAAACGCTCGGCCACCCCACGCGCCGGCGTCCCCTCCGCCATAGCCCACACCGGCTCGAACCGACAGATCGCTGGTGAGGTCACGCGGCGCATCTCCACCCGGCACGTCACACACGAGCACGCCCCGGTCCGACCGGCCCTCCAGCCACAACAGTCGCTCATCCGCGCTATCCCACCACAGGTCGCGCAGAGCGATGCGCTGCGCCATGCTGGCGGGGGTTATAGGGCTCTGCCACAGACCGTAAGGCGTTGTTTCGGTGGGCATCTGGCGTCTCCTCACACTGGTTTGAACCGTTTCGCCGGAGCGCGTGGCTCACGGGCGGCCACGATCAAGGTCTCTGCCAAGATACCACAACGCCGGCTCCCCGGCAACCTCTCGCTCCTCGCAATAGGCGGGGCACAACATCCCAGCCACCGCTGGGCGCAAACGAGGCGAGCAGCGGGTGCCGCTCGCCTCACGGGAGGTGTTAGGTCTGTGCGGATTGCTAAGCCGATGCCGCTTTGAGCTCGGCGTACAACTCGGGAGACAGGATCGCCAAGGTCCCCTCCAGCTCCTCATCCCCGATAGAGGTCTGTCGGCAACAATCGTATTGGACCTGAATCCAGTCCAAGATGGCCACCAAGCGCTCATCTCGCTTGTCCAGCGGGTAATCGCTGGGTAGCCCAAAGTGTGAGCGAAGCCAGTGCAACAGGCCCGCTGCACCGGACGTCTGCCCGATCAACACGCGCACCGGGCGGCTCAGCAAAGCCTCCGTGTCAAACACGTTATAGATCTCTTCGTCCTTCAGCAGCCCGTCCGCATGGATGCCGGCACGGGTGACGTTGAAATCATCCCCCACCAGCGGCGTCATCGGCGGGATCTCGTAGCCCAGTTCTTTGCGATAGTAGTCGGCGATTTCGCTGATGACAGTGGTATCCATGCCATCGGTGGTCCCGCGCAGAGCCGCGTACTCGAAGACCATCGCCTCGAGCGGGGTGTTGCCGGTGCGCTCGCCCACGCCCAGCAGTGTGCAGTTCACCGTCGAGATGCCGTACAGCCAAGCCGTACCCGAGTTGACCACCGCTTTGTGAAAGTCGTTATGTCCATGCCACTCGAGCAAATCGCCTGGGAAGCGGGCATAGTGCCACAGGCCATAAGCGATGCCCGCCACGCTTCTCGGCAGCCCCACGCCCGGGTAACTGACGCCATACCCCAATGTGTCACAGGCGCGCAATTTGATGGGTATGCCACTCTCGATCGAGAGGTTACGCAGCTCTTGCGCGAGGGGCAGGACGAACCCGTAAAAGTCGGCGCGCGTCACGTCCTCCAGGTGTACGCGCGGGCGCACGCCGGCCTCCAGTGCGCTCTTGACAATACTGAGATACTGATCCATCGCCTGCCGCCGAGTCATCTTGAGCTTTTTAAAGATGTGATAGTCGGAGCAGCTGGCCAGGATCCCCGTCTCCTCGATACCCATCTCCTTGACCAGCCCAAAATCCTCGGCTCGTGCGCGAATCCAACCCGTGATCTCGGGGAAACTGTAGCCCAACGCACGGCAGCTATCCACCGCCTGCCGGTCTTTATCGCTATACAAAAAGAACTCGCATTGGCGAATCTTCCCCTTGGGCCCACCGAGATCGTGCATGAACTTGTAGAGCTGTACAATCTGCTCTACCGTGTAGGGCGCCCTGGCCTGCTGTCCATCTCGAAAAGTGGTATCGCTGATCCACAACTCCTCGGCTGGATGCATCGGAACATGCCGGTGGTTGAAAGGAATCCTGGGCACCTCGTCGTACGAGTACAGGTGCCTGTACAGTTTGGGTTCATCTACATCCTGAAGGCTGTATTGGTACTCGGTCTGCTCTAATGTATGAGTCCGATTGCTGAACTCGAGCATCGTCCTTCTCCCTCTGTGTGAACAGTCGGGACGGCCCGACTCGGCTGGTGCTCACAAACGCCATCTCCCCGAACCCGGAGCAGCGTGGCGCTCTTGTTAGCACAAGGCCAGCCTCCTCAGGGAAGAGACTGGCCTATCAACTCTGATGGCTATTCCGTCCGGTTCCAAGCCCCGCAGCGAGCGGGAAAAGCGTTGCCGCCGATACTGCGGCTTGGGTGTTGCCGATCCTCGCGCCCGCAGCGCGGCGTCGACACCGTTCCAAAAGCGCGCGAGGGCGCCCTGCTATAGGGCACCCTCGCCATATTAAGACAATAATACCACACGCCCACGGCGGTGTCAAACAATAGGCCCGCCGAGCCAGCACCAACGTCATCAGTGCGCCACCGCTGAACGGGAGTGAGAGTGCGCGGTTGACTCTTGCCAATCCCCGAGCCTATACTGCCAGCGACCTCACGTTGATACTCCGAATCGCTTGCCTAATCCGAGGGGTGATATGCTGCGTCGGGCGGGGCTCTGCTCACTCGCCATCGCACTCTGCTGCCTGCTCGCCCTGCTGCCGGCGCGTTACTGGGGCGCCGAGGGCGATTCTCTGCTGCGGATCGATTACATCGATGTGGGGCAGGGAGACGCCATCCTGTTTCAGGACGGGCACGGGTTCGATGTGTTGGTGGACGGAGGTGAGCAGCGCGCCGGGCCGACAGTGGTCGCCTTTTTGCGAGAGCAGGGGGTGCAGGAGCTCGAGGTGATGGTGGCCAGCCACGTACACGCAGACCACATCGGGGGCCTCATCAGCGTGCTGGAGAGCGACATCCCCGTGGGCGCCGTGGTTTACAACGGTTGCACAGCCAATACGCAGGTCTGGGCCGACTTTGTGGATGCCATGTCGGCCCGGGGATTGACCCCAACGCCCGCCTCGCTGGGCGCCTTTGCGTGGGGCGACATCGAGGCGCACATCCTCCACCCCGAGGCCCCGGCCTCGTGTGCGAACGCCAATGACGCCTCTGTGGTCCTGTTGATGGTCCACCGCAACATTCGCACCCTTCTCACCGGCGACATCAGCCAGTCGGTCGAGCAGGCCATCATCGCGAGGGGCACACCCGCTGCGGCAGACATCCTCAAGGTGGCGCATCACGGCAGCGCCTCCAGCTCCGGCCAAGTCTTCCTGGAGCATGTGGGGCCCGCCGAGGCCGTCATTTGCGTGGGGAACAACTCTTACGGCCACCCCACAGATGCCGCCCTCGCCCGCCTGGCAGCCGCAGGGGCTCGCATCTGGCGAACCGATCGGCATGGGACTATCACAGTAACCAGTAACGGCTCGGTCTATACGATCTCGGCATCCCATAGCTCTTGGCTCTATTTGCCGTCCATCGTGCGCGAACTGGGCGCGACATCATGAGGGCTGGTTGTGTTGGCGTTGAGCCAACAAGCGAGCCGTGTGCGGAGATGTTTGGCGCGCCTCGACCCGTGCGTGGTCGAGCACCTCGGCTCGAGGGTGCCGCACGAATAGTGTTCGCAGGCAAATGGCTGCGCAGGCGAAAGCCACAAGGCGACGGCCCGCCCCACACAGCGAGGAGTTGTCAGCTGCTATGACCACTCAGGAACGGACATACGAGCAAGGAGCAGGGCAAGTAAAAGCTGCCCCGCCTATGGAACACGCGGTGAGCACCGTAGCGAGCGCTCTGGTTGTACTGGCTGTCGCCTTGGCCTTCGCGGGCGAACTAGGCTTCCTTGGGTGGTCTGTGCGTGCATACGTGGTATCTATTATCGCCGGTGCTGGCGTCGTCTATGTTGCAGGTCAGTGCAACGATGCGATTGGTCGCATGGCAGTTATCTTTGTGACCGCCGCCCTGTTAGTCCTGGGAACCAGCTACCTCCCGAGCCCAGACCTACTTTATCTCTGGGGCTTGGTAGTAGGGCTGGCTGTCGCCGCGATCTCCTTACGAGCAGGCACTATCACTAGCGTCCTCGGCTCGTTGATTGTCATTCTGTGGAGCAGGAATGATGCTGATCACGGGCAAAGCATGCGTCTGGTAGTCGCGGTTCTCGGCATATGGGGCGCGTATGGTATCGTATACTGGCTACACACATCGGCTGCGGGCACGGCGGCATGGTCCTGGCGTCAGTTCGAGCAGGCGCAGGAGTTGCTCGAGGAAGCGCGAACGGGCAGAGCACACCTGCACGAAGCCCTAGATGACTTGGCGCACGCGAATCGTCAACTAGCCCTCGCCAACGAGAACCTCGCGACAATGCGCCGCATTGCCGAGAACGCCCAGCATGCTAAGGCAATATTCGTTTCCAAAGTCAGCCACGAGTTCCGCACCCCTCTGAATATGATCATCGGCCTCACGGATTTACCCGTTACGCACCCCGAGATCTATGAGGCCCCCTTGCCTCCGATGCTGGTGGAGGACCTGGCTATCGTTCGACGCAATAGCCTGCACCTCCTTTCCATGATCAATGATGTGTTGGACCTAAGCCAAGTCGAGACTGGCCAACTAGCTCTTTATCGAAAAGAGGTGGACCTCAGCGCGTTGCTCCAGGAGAGTGTCATGGTGGAGCCGCTGCTCCGGAAGAAGGGGCTTTCGCTTACACTTGAGGTCGAGGATGACTTGGCCGTCTACTGTGACCCCACGCGGATACGCCAAGTCGTGTTGAACCTGGTCAGCAATGCTGCGCGTTTCACCGAGCAAGGCGGGATCACGGTTTCGGCAGAACGCCAACCAGCCACAGTGGAGGTGGCGGTAAGCGACACCGGGCCGGGAATCCCCACCGAGGACGTGGAGCGCATATTCGAGCCGTTCTACCAGTCGAGATCGGAAGGCCAGGGGCAAGCTGGCACAGGACTCGGGCTCAGCATCAGTCGCCAGTTTGTGGAGCAGCATGGTGGAAGAATGTGGTTGGAGAGTGTCGTGGGGAAGGGCAGCTCGTTCCGCTTTGCACTGCCCATTGACGATGCCCATCGCCCACAGGTACGGGCCGATCGCTGGATCTCCGAACAGTGGCCGTGGATAGAGCGTAGTGTGCGCAGTGGCGCCCCGGTGACGGACACCACCCCACGCCTGGTAGTGCTAGATACCAGCGGCGACCTAGTCGATATCGCATCGCGCTACGTGCACGGTATCGAGTTCGTGCGCGTGAGCTCCCCTAGCGAGGCGATACAGGAGGTCAAGCGAGGCGGATTCCTCGGAGTGTTGGTAAACACGGCGTCAGCCAACGCATTGTGGCCCACTGCAGACGCAATCGCGCGCGGCATGCCCTATGTGCCGGTGCTGGGATGTAGCTTTCCCCCTAGCAGAGAACGCGCAATGGCTGCAGGTGCCTCCCAGTACCTCGTCAAGCCGATCGACCGCGATGTGCTCTCTTGCGCCCTAGATGGGCTGGCAGGCCCCCTAAGAAAGGTCCTTGTGGTAGACGATGATCCCGATTGTCTGCTGTTGCTCAGCCGCATGCTGAAGATCTGGCGAGGGGATCTGCAGGTCGTGGCGGTAGAGAGTGGGCAAAGAGCGCTCGCGGCACTGGAGAACGAAGACTTTGACGCAGTGTTGCTCGATATCATCATGCCGGACATGGACGGTTGGCAGGTGCTGGCGCATATGCAGCAGCAGAGTCTTGGACAGGTGCCTGTGATTATCGTCTCGGCTCAGGATGCTCGTGAAGAGCCCTTGGCGAGCCCGTTGGTGATGGTCTCAACTGGTCAGGGCCTGTCCATCGGCAGAGTCCTGCGCTACGTAACGGAGTTGCTGCGACTCACGTATGCTCCCCTGGAAGACGCCGCGAGCGGACCCGATCGAGAGCAGTAATGAACTCGTCTCGCCGAACGGGCTTTGGCAGATAGGCGGCAGCGCCCAGTGCTTCCGCAAGTTCCTGGGCGCGGACAACGGTGCAGACGACTACCGGTATTGAGCGTGTCTCGGGATTCTGGTGTAGGTGTGTGAGGATCTGCCAGCCATCGGCGTCGGGTAGCATAATATCTAGCACGACAATCTCGACATGGGCTGTCCGCAGCACGTGTGCGATATCTGAGGGATCGCCTGCATGTAGGATCCGGTAAGGCGTGCCGCGCGTATAGCGATCATAGACGTAGTACAGGTCCTCATTGTCCTCAATCAAGAGAACCACAGCCGGTCGCGTGACTGGCAAGGACAGCTCACAGATGGCCTCACTCTCCGTGACGAACCAGGCGCGCGTGGCGTGCTGTCGGCTTAACAACTCGTCAACGAGGTAATCGCTTGGCTCATCATCAGTCCGTGGTGGCGAAAGGGTGATGCGGATCCGAACTTGGTCGTCAACCGTCTCCCCTTCCGCCTCGATCGTCGCTTTGGCTGAGAGGAAGCCACCGGCCTGATGCGCTGTCATTCGGTCGATAGTCACCAAAAGAGCTTGCTCGACAAAAGCTGCTGGAGCGGCCACTAGCAGATCGGGGGGGACCTTCGAGGCCACGAGTGTGGTCTGCCTGGAGGCTGCCAGAGGAGTGGCCACCTGCAGCACTCGGTCGAGCACATCCTTGACACTCGCAATGGTACCTGGCGATTTGTCCATGAACACATCGAGCTCACGCCGCACCTCTGCCATCCACGGTTGTCCATCGGGCTGAGGCCCCTGAATCAGCAGCCTCGTTAGCCAAGCGATAGCCTGCCTCTGTTGGCGGCTAAGATGTCGTACGCTGATTCCGAGCTCCTCCGCAGTCCGCTCCAGCGTCCATCCCTCGATGAATCGGTGGCGAAGGATATCGTGGTACCGGCGCACGGGTGCGTCTCTGGGGCAAGCACTATCGGGTACTAGCCCGGCGATGAGCGACGAAAGCGTCTCGCGCAGGCCCCCACAAGTAGACACCCCAAGCAGGCGCTGAAGGGCCGGCTCTGGCTCGTAACCGGGATTGTATAGGTTGTTCAGTGCCTCGGACAGGCACCGCTCAAGTGAAGCAGCTTGACTCATGTCTGGTACTCGTCCATCGGATGTCTATGACAGGTCGTTGTGAGAGCCATTTCGCTCTGGTACACTTGCGATACGGGTAGGAAAGGAAACGAGACGGCCCGGGATCTCGGCCCAGTTGGGGCACATGACCATTCTAGCATGGGCTCGTATCTACACCAAGTGGCCTCTGCAAGTGGGTTGGTGTTCGGGGGAGGTGGAAGAAACTGCAATTATCTGCTCGACGCTGCCGATGACAAGTTGATCGACTGCAATCAGAGGAGGGCAGAATGAAGGTCTCAAGACGCGAGTTGCTCAAACGCATAATGCTGGGTTCGGTTGCCGCTGCTCTGACCGCCTGCAGCCCCCAGGTCCTTGATGGATCTGCTGCCAAAGAGGCTGAGGGCGAGGAGAACGCTGGACCATCGCCTGCCGGCGAGGAGGCCAGACCGGTTGTGGAGCCTGTCACGCTCCGATTTGTGGACAATCACGGAGGCCTACAGGGCATTGACCGCCCCGGGCTACAAGACGTGCTCTCCGAGTTCGCACAAGAGCACCCGGAATGGCATGTCGACTATCTCAACATCGGCGCCGGTGAGGAGTATGACAACGTGCTCAACACACAGGCTGTTGCCGGTAGCCTGCCCGACCTGTTCTTCTGTCGGACGTTTCTCACGGAGACGTTCGCTGCCCGGGGCTGGATAGTCAATTTGACGCCCTTCATCGAGGCCCACGGCATCGATACCAGTGACTTCTGGGAAGCCGAGGTGGCCCAGATGTCCTACGAGGGGGATCTCTACTCTCTCCCGTACGACTTTTCCAACATGGGGTATTACTACAACAAAGACCTGTTGGCGGAAATGGGGATTGATGCCCCCCCGGATGACTGGGACGTGGACCTCTTTGAGGAGTACTGTGAGAAACTGGTGAAACTGGAGGACGGCAAGCCCGTTCAGTGGGCGACGACGCTTGACGTTGGTAGTTGGACTTTCTTGGGACATCTCGTAGCCAACGGCGGTCGACTTTGGACTGAGGATCGTAGAACCTGCACTTTGGCTTCGGAAGAGAATATCGAGGTCTTTGAGCGCCTCGTCGCGATGCGCAAAAAGCATATCTTCCCAGAGGGCGGAGTTCTTCCTGAGGGCATCAACCCATGGACGAACGGCCTTGTTGTGATGAAGTATGACGGTTCTTGGGCTACCGCCGCCACACGAGCGCAGGTTGAGGATGGCTATCAGTGGGACGTAGCGCCAATGCCACTCAACCCGAAGACGGGTATGCGAGAAGTCAGTGCTGCCGGGGGTGCCTGGAGCATTGGCGTCCACACAAAGAACCCCGATGAGGCTTTCGCTCTGGGTGACTATCTGAGCAGTACCAAGGCTCTTCACACGATGATCTCCGAGCCGGTACGCAGCATACCCGGGCGCAAGTCCGCCGTAGATCTGTGGGTAAAGAACGCAACCGCCGGCGGTCTACCTCCGGCCAATGTTTCCGTCTTTGCCAGACAGATGGAGGACGAGATCTGCGCGGAACCCTATCCGCCATTCTGGCAAGACTTTGACATTGTCTGGGTCAACCGCATACCACCACTCGTCTTCGGAGGTGGTGATAGCGAGATCGAGGTACGGGGGCAGCTTGAGATCGCCCAGGAGGAGATCCAGGACCTGATCGACGAGTATTGGGCGGGGGTTTAGTCTGCGGCTGACTAGGGGGGCACTGGGGCTGCGCCTCAGTGCTCCCCTTATTGGAGAAGAACTGGACGAGAACACGTAGGCGGGAGAGAGGCAATGGCTCGAGCGCGCATGAGTCTGGGACGTCGTGAAGAGCTCGAAGGGTATCTATTCTTGCTTCCTTGGGTCGCGGGATTCCTCATATTCTCACTGGGGCCCCTACTAGCATCGCTCTATCTTGGCCTAACAGAATACCGAGGGTTTGGGTCGCCCACGTGGGTAGGATTGGGCAACTTCAGGCGAATGCTTCTTGAGGATCGGCTGTTCTGGCAGTCCCTCAGGGTTACGCTGCTCTATGCTGCTGGGTATCTCCCGCTTAGTCTGCTGCTCGGCTTCAGCATCGCCTTGCTGATGAACCAGAGAGTGCGAGGGATCCTGGCATTTCGAACTATCTATTACCTACCAGCTGTTGTCTCTGGTGTGGCCGTAGCGATACTGTGGCAGTTCGTGTTCCATCGCGAGTTCGGCGTACTGAATGCGGTGCTCGCGTGGTTTGGCATCGAAGCGATACCCTGGCTTCTGAGTGAACGCTTTGCGTTGGTGGCCTTTATCATCATGGGGTTGTGGGGCGTAGGTGGTGGCATGATCATCTACTTGGCTGGCCTGCAGGGCATCCCCACCGACTTGTATGAAGCAGCGGCCATTGACGGGGCAAGTCTGTGGCAGCGTTTCTGGCGCATCACCATCCCTATGATGACGCCAACTCTGTTCTTCAACTTGGTGACGGGGCTGATTGGCACGCTTCAGATTTTTGCTACTGCATACGTGATGACTGGTGGCGGTCCGAACTACGCAACCTACTTCTTCAGCCTAAACATCTACGACACTACCTTTAGGCGATTGCGTTTTGGATATGCATCAGCCCTAGCATGGTTTCTGTTCATTATAATCCTCATTGCCACGGTTGGCGTCTTCATAAGTGGCAAATACTGGGTCCACTATGAACACGAGGCCGGAAAGGAGGATGCCTGATGAACATAGCAGCGCTACGAGGCCGAGCCAAGCGGACCAGCTCTCGTGTCGAGGAGCCTGCCATTGTAGGTGGCCACCGACAGACCAAGGTTGAGGTGTTCTTCGTCTACCTCTTACTGGCTGCAGGGGCTGCCGTCTTGATGATACCTTTCCTATGGATGGTCTCAACCAGCCTAAAGCCTCTAGGTGAGGTGTTCGACTATCCAATCCGCTGGGTGCCCAGTCGTTTGGTGTGGAGCAACTACGTCGATGCCTTCCGAAAAGCGCCTTTCGGGCGCTATCTGCTGAACACTGCCTATATCACGCTCATTGGGATCATAGGGAACCTGGTGGGCAGCTCACTCGCAGCCTTTTCGTTTGCCCGACTGCGCTTTCGCGGGAAGCAAGTTCTTTTCATGCTCATGCTCAGTACGATGATGCTACCCGCTTGGGTGACCATGATTCCAACGTTCATCATGTTCAAGTCCTTTGGGTGGCTCGATACGTACCTGCCCTTGTTGGTGCCGGGATTCTTCGCTCAGCCATTCTACACGTTCCTAATGCGGCAGTTCTTCATGGGTGTGCCCAGGGACCTCGAAGACGCAGCGAGAATCGACGGTTGCCCCACGCTCCGCATCTACTGGCAGATCATGCTTCCACTCGCACGGCCGGCGCTTGCAACCGTGGCCATCTTCTCCTTCTTCGCTCACTGGAATGTGCTGCTAGGGCCGTTACTTTACCTGCAGAGCCAAGAGAAATTCACGGTGTCTTTGGGCATCCTGTTCTTCCAAGGAGAGCAGGGCTCCAACTATCCAGTGATGATGGCCGCAGCGTGCATTGCGATGCTACCCTGTATCATCCTGTTCTTCTCGGCACAACACCTGTTCATTCAAGGTGTAGTGCTAACGGGCGTCAAGGGATAGCCCACATACCAGAAGCCCCACACACCGCATTCGATGCGGTGTGTGGGGCTTCTGTATAGAGGGTCTTCGACAAGGCTACAGAGCGACGCGCTGGCCTGTGGATGCCGATTGGTAGCAGGCAAGAGCCATTTCCACAGAAACGCGACCTTCCTCAGCACTACACAGGGTCTCCCCAGCTCTATATGCGTCGACGAACGGCCGTGTGATGGCTGCGATACGATCGCCTTGGGATTCAGCCAGTGGTAGTTCTAGGTCCTGCCAACCGAGATGGGATTTGTCCTTCTGATAGATCTTGACGCCTATGGCGCTTCTTGGCTTTACCATGGACGATGGCCCATCGCCATAGTTCTGTATGATGACTCCGCGGTCTCCGTAGATCTCAGTGGTGTTCTCCCCCGCGAGGCAGACGCTCGTATTCATTACGCTCGCCATCAGGCCACTTGGAAACCGAAAGATGGCCGCGCCGGTATCGTCTGGGGCAACTTCTGTTAGTACGTTGTCGATCTCAGCCATCACAGAGATGGGGGCCTCATCAAAGGTCCAGTAGAGCCAGTCCAGAGCATGCACGGAGTTGTCAAAAAACATGCCTTTGTTAGCCTCCGGGGAGACAAGCCATCTCCAATCGCCCTCAACAGCACTCGAGTTGAACAGTAGAGAGATACAGTGCCGTCGTCGGACGAACCCTACGCGCCCTACAGCGTCAGATCGGACCAGATCCCTCATTGCGATGTTCTGAGGATCAACCCGCATCTGGAAGGCCATACTGAACCATTGGCCGGTGCGATGCACGGCGTCAACGATGCGATCGCAGTCGCCCAATGTGGTGGCCATGGGCTTCTCCAGAAGAACACCCTTGCCGGCGTAAAGAGCCGCGGTAGCGATCTCTGCATGGCGATTGGTTTCGTTGGTGACTATGAAGCATTCGATGTCCTTACGGCTTAGGATGTCCTCGAGTTCCCGGACAAAGGGAATGCCGTAGCTTTGCGCTTCGGCAACTCCCCGCTGCACGTTATCGTCCCAACATGCCACGAGATGCGCATCTTCGAACGTCTGAATCATGCGTGCGTAGGCATGGATGTGACCGTGTGCGAAGGAGAGGATTCCGACGCCCAGGCTCTGTGGTGCCATGGCATACCTCCATTGGGTCGTACCGAATGCGAGATGCAGATTACCCGTGTAACGCTAGCGCGTCGCCCTTCAGCGGTGGTAGGGGGTGCGGGCGTATAGGAATTCCTCCTTGCTCGTGGGACTCGATCGCAGCCCAGGTGCACTCGAGAGCCGCTAATGCATCGCGGCCGGATGCCCGCAGCCGGTCTTTCGGAACGCATGTGGCTACGTCCTCAAGAAAGGCATGGATGCGTCTGGGGAAAGTCTGATGAAAGTCATCAATGCCCGATTCCGTCACTACGGGCCGTGCAGATTGCCCAAACCTCGCCTGTGACGCATCGCGCTGAGACACCGCCCCTGGTTCCGGCCAGTAGGTGATCTTCTCGATGCAGTTCTCGATACACAACGTGCCCTTTGTGCCCGCGAGCTCAAAGCTCCACCAGCCGCCGAGGCCAAAGGTTACGTCACCACGCTGCGTGAGCAGATATCCGATGGCCCCGCTTGCAAAACGCACATGGATGCCGTTCACGGACTGCATCACATCACCTGCATGCTTGCGGAGACTCGGCTGCGTAACATAGGCTTGTACGTGCGTGACGTCGCCGCAGAAATGCCTCATGACGCTAAAGGGATGCGAGAGCCAGGCCTTCATGTGGAAATAGGGAAACCCCACTAACTGCGGAGCAGTGGGGGGGGTGTAAGTCGACTCACCTCCCGGTGTGCCCGTCTTGCATAGGCAGTATATGTGCTCGGCGATACCGCCGTTTCTGAGATACTCCATGGCCCTTTCGGCTGGTGGGGTGAAGTAGTGGTTTAGATTGCATCCCAGATAGAGATCGAGTTCGTTTGCACGCCGAACCATTTCGCGAGCCTGACCGATATCGCTGGAGAGGGGCTTCTCGCACAAAACATGCTTCCCCGCCTCCAGTGCCTGCATCGTGGGGGCATAGTGCCAACTGCCGTTTTCGTACCCGCCGGTGGTGACATCTATGATGTCAATATCGGGATGAGCGTCGAGCATCTGCTCCAAGCTATAGTATGCCTTCGTGCCGAACCGGCGAGCTGCTGCGTCGGCGCGCTCCGCGATTACGTCGCAGACGCCCACCAACTCAGCTAGGCTGTCCTGTTTGTAGCTCTGAGCATGGAGGTCTCCAATGGTCATTCCCTTAGGCCCCATGCCAACTACACCCACTTTTAGGACCATGTCTGTAGCGCTCCTTTCCTGTTTCAGCTGTGGGGCAGCAGAACCCTCAATAGCCGGTTGATCGGCTTCGGGCTCTAGCCCCTGTCCGGTGTAGGAGCAAGCGCCCCCACTCTGTGTCGCCAAGCGACAAGAAGCTCGTGCAGTTCCGATGCTAACTCGGGTCGCACCTGACTCAGGTCGTGCTCCTGGCTAATATCCTCTTGAAGATTGTACAGCTCCAGATGACCATCCTCATAGAACTCCATTAGCGTGTAGTCGCCCGCACGCACTGAGGATCCGGGCGAGCCCCCTTGGTTGCTGTAGTGAGGATAGTGCCAGTAAATAGCATCTCGCGGTAGGCTCTGTGCTCCGCAGAACAGCCCCAACAAGCTGGTGCCGTCAAGGTGCTGGTGCGGGAGCGGGTCTGTGCTTGCGACATCGAGGAAAGTCGGATAGATGTCAGGGCTGGTGACTGGAACACTGCAAACGGTTCCGGCAGGTACTTTGCCCGGCCATCTAACAATCCAGGGCTCGCGCGTGCCACCTTCGTACATCCACCCCTTGCCTTCAGATAGCGGCGCGTTGCATGTAGGCGATCCTTCAGCGGTGGCCAGTCCCCCATTGTCGGATGTGAATAGGACAAGCGTGTTGTCCGCAACACCCAGCTCCTCTAGAGCCACGAGAAGTCGACCGATATTTTCATCGAGGCTCTCGACCATCGCGCCGTACGCTGGGTCGGACTGAACAATACGTCGCGTTACCCGTTCCTGTTTCTTGTGGTTACACGGGTAGAACTCCCCTTCCACAAAGGTCTGAACCTTGTCCAGTCCCAGATCACGAGCCTTGTCTGCGTACTTCCTGATCTTGGCAGCCCTTGCTTGAATGGGTACATGAACAGAGTAATACCACAGATTGAGGAAGAAAGGCTGGCCATCACTTTGCCTGATCAGCGCGATGGCTTCATCGGTCAGTCGATCTGTGAGGTACTCCCCATCAGCGCCGTCAGCTAACGTGGGCAGCCCCCAGGGACTAAAGTAGCCATGGAGCGGAAGCCCCCACGAGCATCCGCCGATATTCACGTCGAAGCCGTGGCGCTCTGGGTAGAAGGCTTCGGCACCGAGGTGCCACTTTCCGACATGCCATGTGTGGTAACCACACTCCTTGAGTGTGCGAGCAAGTGAGATCTCTGTGAGTGGAAGATGGTCGACATACGGCACCTCGCGCATAAGTCCGCGTGAATGTGCTCCAATCCAGTCTGTAACGCCGACGCGAGCCGGGTACCGCCCAGTGAGCAGGCTGGCGCGTGTTGGAGAGCATACCGGTGATGCCGCATATGCATTGGTGAACTTCATGCCCTGGGCACACAGGCGATCGAGATTGGGGGTCTCGTAGAAAGTGCTACCGTAGCAGCCTAGGTCGCTCCATCCTAGGTCGTCGATCAGGATCAGTACGATGTTGGGTCGCCTCACTCTAGCAGCTCCTTGGTGCAACAGGGTGGGTATATGTCACGTGCAACTATCGTACTCCTCACCGATGCCGTCTGCCATGACCTACTATGGACGTAGATTGGACCTAGGCGCGCCATGGGTCCATGGTCGCTCCTGCTCAGCATCGAGTCAGGCGCCACACGTATCTGGTGGGTCGCAGGTCCACAAAGATGCTCACTAGATTGGCAGCTGGATCTGCGAGGTGCGCGAGCCTCGCGTCGGCGGACCCCGCGCACTGGTACGCCCCAGCGTGATCTTCGGGCCCGTTACGGCCCCTGGCAGACCGTCTACGGCGCTTCCGCCGCTGGCGCCTGCGGGGCGTATGGGATCACCTGCTGATGGCGGTGCAACAGCTCGCTGATGGCGAGGGGCGCCCGGACTGGTCGATACACGCCGTCGATGACACCATCATCCGCGCCATTCCATAGCGCGCCCACCAGCACGCAGTCGGTGGAAAAAAGAGGGTCCGGCGGCGGAGGAGCATCGAGCGACTGATCAACCGGCTCGAGCAGTACCGCAGACTGGCCACACGCTACGACAAGCTGGCAGACAGCTACCACACTATGTGGATCATCGTCACACTACTGCTGTGGCTACCTTTTTGAGACACGCCCTAGTGTCGAATCGGCGGGCTGCTGCGTCGGCGCTCCGCGACCACGTCGCAGGCGCCTGCCACTCCGCTAGGTTATGGCGAACGAGCCCACTGCAGACAGGTCGTTCTTGGCTGTATGGTGCGCTGGAGCAAGCAGGCGACGAGCCCTGGTGAGGGGATAGGAGCTCAGTAGGGGCGTTAGGCGTTGCACGGCGGAGCCATTGCCATAGCAGCTGGCGCCCCTTCGAAACCTTTCACCTCTCCTTGTTCGCGTTCTAGCTCCGCCAGTCGGGGGAACTTGGCGCCAGATCGGGCCCTGCGACAACTGAAGCAGGATTCCACCAAGGTGCGCGCTGAAGACTGTATAGCCTTCGGAGCCCTTGCCGGTAGGTGGGAGCTTTTGCTTTCCTACGGTGCCGCTTGGGCGCGTCCTGAGGTGGGAAAGGATCCTTCGTGACGACCGAACAGATCGTCCGATCCCGGCGCCGGGTGGTGCTATACGGCAGACAGATGCAGGCGCGGCTCGGCGCCGCGTAAACAGCGCAAGCCGTCCTGTGCCTCTGTAGTGTGGCGAGGGATCGCGGCAACGTGACTGGTTGGCCTCGGTTGCCGTGGATAGCCAGGCGCAGCCTCGATATTAGGTGTTTAAACTCGGCAGTGCTAGACTCAGACGGAAAGATAGCGCGATGTGTACGCGGCCCGAACTTCAGCTCCTGCTGACTATCAGGCCTCTAGCGTTTGTGATGTGTGAGGGCGTGTGGCGGTCCCACCTGCTGGGGCGTACACTATGCCTTCATGCTGACACTGGCCAAGTTCATATGCCTCACGTCCTGACCGCAAGAGCGTCTCTTGTGCTCTATGGAAGGGGTTACCTATGGATAGCGATGCAGCCATACAAGCCCAGGCCGCTGGTTGGGACTGGGAGCAGCTCCGCCAACGAGCCGCCGGCCTTCTAAGCCTGGGGCTCCTTGTCACCGGGTTCCTAACAACCTGGCTCGTTCCTCCTGACCAGTTTATGATCACTGGACGCTTTCTCGTATTCGTATCGCTGCTCGTGCAGGGCATCCTAGGCTACGCCCTACACCGCCAGAAACCCTCCGTAGTGCGCACTCTGCTTCTAATAGGGCCAACGACAAGCTTGGGATACGCCTTGCACACTACAGATAGCGTCATCATACCCTGCTATGCCGTGGTCGTCGTTCTTAGTAACGCGATCATGAGCCCCCGCCAAGGGCTCGCAGCAGCTGCTCTATGTACTGCAACGCTTCTCATCGTACGACCTCTGGGGGGCGCCTTGTTCCTGGCGCTGGTGCTGATCTGGATCGTTACTGCACTCCAGTGGATATCATCTGACTCTCTTTTCACCGCTCTAAGGTGGTTCTGGATGAGCCAGCAACGCTACAACGCCGTGCTCGCCCAGCTTCGTGACCGCCAGGGAGAGCTTAACCGCACCCTTGCCGCGCTCACTGAGGCAACCCGGCGGATTGAGCGGACCAACCGAGAACTGGGGATAGCTCTTCAGGAAGCTGAGGAAGCTAGGGACATCAAGCGGCGGTTCGCTGCAAACATAAGCCATGAACTCCGTACCCCACTGAACATCATTGTAGGGTTCTCTGAAATGCTGTGCACCTCCCCAGAGATCTATGGCGATCTCCACTGGCCACCTGCATTGCGCAGTGATCTGCTTACGATATGGCGCAGTTCCGACCATCTCCTTCGTATGGTTGACGATGTCCTCGATCTGGCACAAATCGAGGCAGCGCGCCTCCCCGTGTTGCCCGAGCCGACCGATCTACCGGAATTGGTTCGCGAGACGTGTGCCACGGCCTCGGCCTTGGTGCGCAACGCGGCTCTCGAGCTTCGCATCAACGTGCCCAGTGGCCCCCTCATCCTGGATATCGACCGCACCCGCACCCGACAGGTGCTCCTGAATCTGATCTCGAACGCGGTCCGCCATACGTGCCAGGGTTTCCTGGAGGTCGGCATAGACGACGGAGGCGACGACGTTGTTATCCATGTGCGCGACTCCGGGGAGGGGATACCGGCAGACATGCTGGAAACGATCTTCGGTGAGTTCGCGCAAGTCCCCCATGCTGGCGGTCCGACACACGAGGGTACTGGCTTGGGCTTGGCAATCTCGCGGCACTTTGTGGAGCTGCACGGAGGACGCATCTGGGCTGAAAGCGAAATGGGCGTGGGTAGCACCTTTTATTTCACCTTACCAAGGCCTCAGGAAGGGCGCCGAGTACAGATGACGCAGCTTCTGAGGACCCGGCACAGCTCAGTTCGGCGCCAGCAGGAAAAACGTGATTTGGTGGTTCTCTGCCACGACAGTAGCGCTCTCCGTTTACTGGACCGCCACTTGGAAAGCTTGCAGGTTCTTCCTGCAATGGATGTACACACTGCCGCGGCCCTGGTTGAGACTCACCATCCCGAGGCAGTTCTCATTGCAGCGGATGCCCCTGATCGCGTGCAGCAGGCTCTTGCTGAGGCGCATAGCGTTCGGACAGCCATCGCCCCATGCGACGTGCCAGTGGTGGTCTGCTCGGTGCCCACCGAACGCCACGCTGGGCTGGCGCTGGGCGTTGATGACTTTTTGCTCAAACCGGTAACAGTGCCTGAGCTTGAATCGGCGGTGGTCAGAGCCTGTGCTCAGCCGCACAGAATACTCGTCGTTGACGATGAGCCAGACATGCTGCGTCTGATCGTTCGTATGGTCGAACAGGCTTGGCCCGAGGTCGAGGTCCGCGCTGCTCCGTCGGGCGATCGGGCCATTGAGCTGCTGGATTGGCAGCCAGACGTAGTGCTGCTTGACCTATTGATGCCTGAAGTGAGTGGGCTTGATGTACTGCATGCCATGAGGGCGCATCCTGGCACCAGGGAAGCATGCGCGATTGCAGTCACTGCACGCGGGCCAGCCGAGAGCGTGGTAGCAGATATCGAGAGTGAACTGCACGTCATCAAGAACGGGGGATTCTCTGCAGGCGAGATGGTTCGCTTTGTGGAGCTGCTAACTAGGGCGATCCCGCCACACTACGCCGGCGCATCGTGAGAAGCCGAGCTACACACTCGAGAAGCTGCGCTGGCATGACTGGTTTCTTGAGGTAGGCATCAGCCCCCAACGAGGCCGCTAGCTCCGCCTCATCGAGAACCGAACAGACAATGACGGGTATGTGACGGAGGTCCGGGTGCGTCCGAATCGACTGGAGGACCTGCCAACCGTCCACTGTACTGAGCATCACGTCGAGGACAACAGCGCGTGGCAGACATGCTTCCAAGGACTCCAGCGCTAACGATGGATCGCCTACATCGACCACGCGAAAGCCATGACACCCCATATAGCGGGTATACAGCGTGACCAAGTCCTTGTTGTCCTCAATAACGGCAACGGTTGATTCGCTGGCAGCAGCTGGTAGCTGGACCTCTATGTCCATACAGGCTTTCGCTTTCTGTATGGGCTTCATGGGCCGTGTTGGGCGTATCTCGGCCCCAGCAGCACGGGCTAGCGTTTCGAACGTGTTCATCACGCTCGGTGGAATGCAGCCTCTAGAGAGGGACAGAACACGGCCTTGCGCCCCTAGAGTACAGACCACTTGGTTGCCCTGCGGCCTTACGGTCGCATAGATGGTGGAAGCTCCGTCCACGCGGATGAGATACGAGAGGACCGATATAAGCAATTGCCGGAACACCGGCGAATCGGCCAACGCGAGCACCGGCGAATCCTCGATGTCGACAGTGATACAAAGCCCGCGAGAAGTCGCAAGCGCTCGTATAGTCGACTCGGCAATCAGCAGCTCGACGGCGACATCGAAAGCCTCGGCCCTGCTCGCAGCTCGCTCCGCCTCGCGGGCTAGTGGACTGCCTTCAGACGAAGACCGTCCGCCCTCGGTCTTGGCAGCCTCTGCGGCCCACACACGGTTGGCGATCTCGGTGAATGCGCGCTGCTGCTCACGCTGAATCTGCCTGCTGCTCAAGCCTAACTCGGCCTCTACCTCCTCAAGCGTATTTCCCAACACATAGCGGCTGTACACCACCTGGTAGGGCCGATACGCTTGGCTTTCACAAGGCAGATCTGTAGAGGGTTTCAACGTCTCTAGCGTCTGCAGGAGGAGAGTCCGCAGCCTCTGCACCGCAACAGCAGAGCCCCCTCCAAGAAGATGAGGGAGATGCGCTCGTAGCGGGTGCCGCTGCAGATAGGGATAGTCGTAGAAGTGACGCAGCACTTCCGCTATCTCTGTCTCCAGTCCCTCTGGGAGAGGGGTAAGATCTGTCGCCATCGCGTCGCCTTTGTGTCGGAAAGTGGCAGCACCGTATGCGGTAGCCTGCTAGAATCATTATACGAAGCAGCGTCTGTCTGCCAAGCTGAGTCGGCCCCGGGGGTAGGAAGGAGGGATACCCCTCGAGGGCGCAGTGGAAAACCGGGGAGCGTTGAGGTGTAGCAAAGGCTTCCTATTCGAGAACAAGACCACAGACAACGACTGCGACCTTATCCTACGGAGGAGAACATGACCGCTCAGAAAATGAACCGAAGAGATTTCCTGCGCATTACGGCCCTGAGCGCTGGAGCAGCCCTTCTTGGGGCGTGTCAGCCCCAAGGGGTCGCAACGCCTGCAGGTCAAGAGTCGGCGCCTGAGGCGACATCGGCGCAGCCAGAGCCGCAGACGGAGGGCCAGCCAGCGCCAATCGCTGTGACAGATGCAAAGGAGGTGTATTGCTGGCTTGGCATGCACCAGCCGACCGAATGGACGAGTCGTTCAGCGGAACACCCCATTGTGGTCAACGCCACACGCATTCTGGCTCAGCGCTTTGAGGAGGACAACCCAGAGATCAAGATCGTCTGGGACGAGGGACCAGGAGGTGAGGAGTACTTTCCTTGGATCAGCGCAGGCGCTGCGGCGGGGACTTCTCCCGATCTGTGCTGGACCTCACACAACTATGCGGTCCAGAACGGGTTTGCGGTAGCTATTGACGACTACCTCAAGAGCCCAAGCCCCTACGCCCCCCAATACGCAACCTGGCAAGACGCGTTCTGGACCGAGTACATGAAGTCGCTGATTCAGCCCGACGGTAGACTGTACTGCGCGCCTATCAACGCCATCTGGCCCAACCTGGAGGTTGGCCTGTCGTACAACGCCGACATGCTGGATGCATTGGGCCTCCAGCCCCCGGCAACCTGGAGCGAAGAGATGGAGGTCGCGAAGGCGCTCAAGGAGGCGGGGAACGGGCTCGGCCCATGGCCGGCCGAGGCAGATAGCGGCAACATGTGGCCGTTAGCACTCCAGGTCCTTCCCTCTATGATGCAACCGCTCCTGCCCGAGATGGACCTCAACGGGGATATGTTCGTCGGCATCGAAGAGTGCCTACCCGCCTTCAAAGCGGGGCTTGTTGGCCCCAAGACCCCGATCTACCGTCGAGCCTTCGAGGAGGTGTTCAAGCTCGCATCATACTGGATAGAGGGGTTCAACACCACCGACCTGGACCTTATGTGGCGCGAGGGCAAGCTTGGTTTGGTCTATAGCGGTTCCTGGGATTGGTCGCAGCAAGCGAATGACCCCAACATCACCTTTTCACGCGGGTTCCTGCCACCCCCGATCCCTGACTCTAGCGACATCCCGGCGGAGGGTGATGTGCCTGGCGCCACCGACCCGCCGCGCACTACGGCTGGCGACGGCACCGTGCCGGGGGAGCTGGTTCGAGCAGTGCAGGGTTCCGAGACGGTACTGATGGCAGCATCCAGCCAGGCCCGCAACAACCGGGCTGAGGCCATCCTATGGTGGCAGTTCCTCACGGAGCCAGAAAACAACGCCTTTATGGTTAACGAGAACCAGCAACGGATATCCTCGTGCAAGGATGCCCCTCTGGGGCCGATCTGGCAGGAGATTGCCCAGTACAAGCTGCCACTCTACGATTATAGCATCGCGTGGTGGGGTCAAGGCCTCTACTGGGATAATCAGAACTTTAACGATTGGCGCGCAATCTGCGTTTCCTATGTCACGGGCCAGATCGACTGGGACACTTTCCTCGATCGGCAGCAGAGGGAATGGGAGGAAGCATCGGCTCGCTATGAGGAAGTCCTGAAGGAGCAGGAGGACTAACGACTGACGCGTGCAGGCTAGATGTGGCATGGTGTGCCTGTTGGCCACCATGCCACATCATCCGCGTGCATCTCGAAGGTGAGGATCCATTGACATGCTGGGTAGAATTCGACTCTTGTTCTTTGTTACAGTAGCTCTAGTTCTCGCGGTGTTTTTGGGCGACTGGGCCCTCTCAAGGACGCGGTTGAGCAGCATCGCTATAGAGGCGGAACTCGATCCCCCAGAGGTAGTGGCAGACGGGAAGAGCTATACGACGCTCACGGTCCGGGTGACCGAGGACGGGCGTCCTCGCGACCAAGTGCTTCTCCAGTCGTTCATCGCAGTTGGAGGGGGGCTACTCATCCCAGAATGGGCCTATACCGATGCCAACGGTGAGGCACGGATTACCTACACCCCGAATCCTCTGTCACCGTACGACCTGGACGAGGAGACTGTCATTGAGGTCATTGACACAAATGTGGGCCGGCTAGTTGAGGTGACAAAGCACTATCGTATCGAGGTGCCGCTCAAGGTGCCCCAGCAAGCTGAAGCAGGCTCGTCTGCCTCTCAGCCCAACTCTCGCGACTAGATGGCCCAGGATACGGAGAAATTCATGGCGACAAGTGGAAATCTGAGGAGCCAGACGCCATCGGAATCGGCGTCGCTCGCACAGCTGGGCGACCCTACGTCTCGTGATGCATTACGGCAAGGGCGAGCGGCGCGCAGCACCTGGCAAGCGATGCGTCGTTCGTGGCAAGCGTACGCATTGCTGGCTCCTGTGTTTGGCTTGCTGATCGTGTTTGTCTACTACCCGCCGATTCTTGGTCTGGTACGGGCCTTCTACCGCTGGCGCCCCAACCATCCCGCTGTGTTTGTGGGGATTAGTAACTTTGCTCGTTACTTCTCGAACCCTGAGACGCCGCGAGAGCTCATCAACACGGTGCGGCTGCTATGTTTCGGTGTGTTCGCTGGGGTCGTGGTGCCCTTCGTAACGGCAGAGCTTATCTTCTTTGTTCGATCTCGCGAGGCGAAGGACCTCTACCGCCTATTGGTGATCATCCCGATGCTGGTTCCGGCGATCGTCAGCACACTGCTGTGGCAGAACATATACGATCCCAATCTGGGTCCCATCAACGCACTGCTCCGCGCCGTGGGTCTGGGCGGACTTGCGCGAAACTGGCTGGGGGATCCGCAGACTGCCTTCTACGCAATCCTGTTCGTCGGGTTCCCATGGGTTTCGGGTGTTTCTACACTGATATTCCTTGGAGGACTTGCACAGATTACTGACTCGATCTTTGACGCATGCCTGATCGATGGGTGTACCGGCCTGCGGCGCGTTCTCAGCGTTGACCTGCCTTTGGTGCTTGGCCAGGTGCGGCTTCTGCTCATTCTGGCCGTCATCAACTCTATGACGTCCTTTCAGAGCGTTCTCATCCTGACAGGTGGTGGGCCAGGCTACGCCACGATGGTGCCCGGTATGACCATGTACAACATGGCATATAAGGCTCAGGAGTTCGGCTACGCTTCGGCTGTAGGGCTCCTGCTCTTCGCAGTGGCGATGTTGGCTACGTTGGTGATCGGTCGCATGATCAAACCCACTGCAGAGTGAGGCGAGAGGCTAGCTAATCACCCATGAGGAAGGACGGACCAATGGACACTGTACAGGCCAAGCAGCATGCCCGTAGCAGGAGTACACGGGCGCTCAGTCAGACGGCTCTTCATGTCACTATTGTAGTGCTGCTATTGCTGTCGCTGATACCTTTCTACCTGATGATCCAGCTATCGTTCAAGACACCCCTCCAGTACCGATATGAGCGGTGGCTGCCAGCATTCCCTTTAAGGGTCAGCAACTATCTCAGCGCGTGGAACATCATAGATTCGTACATATGGACCACGCTCTTGGTAGCCTTCCTGGGTCTAGCTGGCGTGTTGGTGTTGTCTATGATTGGTGGGTATGTGTTCGCCCGGATGTCTTTCCCTTTCCGCGAATGGCTTTACTATGCAATTGTAGCGCTGTTGATGGTACCAGGGGTGCTGTCATTTATACCATCATATATGCTGTACTTTGATTTTGGGCTCATGAACACGCTATGGGTACTCATAATCCCAAACATCGCGGGCGGCCAAGTGTTTGGCATTTTCCTGATGCGATCCGTCATAGCTGGAATCCCTGAAGAGCTGTTCGAGTCGGCTAGGTGCGACGGCGCCAGCGTATGGACGCTGATATGGAAGATCGCCTTCCCTCTCTGCGTGCCAGGGTTGGCTACGCTCTCGGTGCTGAACTTCCTGGGAACGTGGAACTCCTTCCTATGGCCCTTGTTAACGATTCGAGGCGAAAGAAATCAAGTGATCGCCGTCGGACTCTTCAAGCTATCAAGAACTGTGCAGGGCGGCATTGACTTTGGTGTCTGGGGGCCGCTGTATGCGGGCTATGTAATCGCCTCACTTCCACTGATCTTCATCTTCATATTCCTGGGCAGGTTCTATGTAGAAGGTCTGGTAGGCTCGGGCCTAAAAGCATGAACGTCGCAACGGCCTTGGCAAATCCATGACACACAGAAGGGAGAGATCGTCCATGTCTCAGGGCGGTATAGAGGTTGCGTGGGCGCCTTTGTCTCGTGACCAAGTCGTGTCGGTCATCGAGGGGCAGAGTTGCGCGCCGCGGGTTCCCATCCAGATCCATCTCTGGGTCCATGCCGAGACTTTCGGTAATCGAGAGGATGCGGTGCGTCGCCTGTTGGCCCGTTACCCGGCCGATGTGCAGATCGTACCATTCGTAATGCCCGGGGTTCCAGCCTTCCCGGGTGCAGATCCATCCTACTGTTGGGCACACTCTGCTGCTAGCGACGAGCGCATGCGTGGCGCTCTGGATGAACAGGTAACCCTCGCGGATTGGTCTGGGCTAGACGAGGTACTCGAGGATTTCCCCAGCGCAGAGCACCCCGTACTCCTATCATGCGCTCCGGAGTCTGACGGGCGCTACCGACTGGGGCACTGGTGGTTCTGCCTGTTTGAAAGGCACTGGTCCCTGCGCGGCATGACGAACGCTCTGATGGACTACTACCTCCATCCTGAAGAGGTGCACCGCCTTTTCAGAGCGTTAACCGACTTTTACCTGGTTGCCATCGAGCGAGGGGCTCACGAGCAAGCTCTTGACGGGATTCTGACATCAGATGATCTTGGCACCCAGACCGGGCCGTTCGTGGCGCCTGCTGTCTTCAGGGAGTTTATGAAACCTTACTACAGAGAGCTAATCGAAAGAGCGCATGAGTTGGGTATGCACTTTTGGATGCATGCCTGCGGTAATGTCGAGCCATTCGTCGCCGATTGGGTGGAGGTAGGTCTTGACGTCTTGCACCCGATCCAGAAGCACACCATGAGCGAGCAGGACATTGCGTCCCGCTTCGGAGATCGGCTAACAGTGTTCGCTGGGCTGGATGTGCAGCAGATCATCCCGTGGGGCACGCCCGAAGAAGTGCGCGCGGAAGTCCGCTATCTTCTCGACACCTTCTGGCGTCCTGGCGAAGGTCGCTGCATCTTGACGGCAGGAAACGGGATCAACCAGGATTGCCAGCTCGCTAGTCTTGAGGCGTTTTTCGACGAGGCCCTAGTCTATGGATCTCGTTTGGTAAGTACCTAAAGTACCAGCACAGTCTGCTAGATCGGCCGCCAGCTATCGCTTTCCAGCACATGAACAGAGGAGGCTCCAGTGCTATACAAGCCGACCAAGGTCGCGAAAATGTGGGACACGTGGTTATACTACCATGACGGTGTGCATTACCTCTACTATCTCCACGAGACAACAGGGGCCCGGTTCGACGGTATCTCTGTGGCGACGTCGCGAGATGGGGTGCACTTTGAGGAGGTCGGCTCGATCATCGAGCAGCGCGAGGATGCAGAGTGGCTCGGAACCGGCTCTACGTGGAGAGTGGGTGATCAGTTCGTAATGAACTTCTCGGAGCAGAGGGACGGCGTGCAAGCGGTCTTTATCGCGGTATCGGATGATCTGTTGCATTGGCGCCGTCTTGGCGATGAGTACCGTTCAGATCCGGATCCGCGCTGGTATGACAATACACCAACCGGGCGTTGGGACTGCATCTGGACGGCGCCGCGCCCTGATGGTGGCTTCTGGGGATACCTGACAGCTCGACCCTGGAGCGACACCCCCGGCGTGCGGTATGGCTCGGTGGGCAAGGTAGCGTCGGACGATGGCTTGCACTGGCATGCCGTCGAGCCGCCAGTCATCGAGTGGGGCGATTGGCCCAGGATGAACGTAGGAGAGGTGGGAGCTATCGAGAAGATCGGGGAGCGCTACTACCTCATACTGGGTTACGGCGAGACAGAACTGGGTCACAGACACGCCTGGCGGCAGGTCGGTCCTCGCATAGGTATGTACACCTTTGTCGGTGACGATCCGGAGGGGCCTTTCCGCGCCGATACGAAAGCCTACAGGCTACTGACGTCCAATGCGTCCGGGCATCAGCACGCATACTTTACCCGCTTCTACCCTTCACCTGATGGCATGCTGGTCACTCACCACAGCATCTCCCGCTCCAATGTGCGGTGGATGGCTCCCCTCAAGCGGGCTGTTGTGGACGGTGCAGGGCACCTTTCCCTCGGGTACTGGGAGGGCAACGAGGTGCTCAAGGGCAAGCAGATCGAGCTGGATCTGACACATCCTTTGCAGATCGCCCCCGGCGATAGTGAGGGATGGGATACCTCGGATGGCCGCTTGGGCCTGAACACCCCACATGGCGGCGGACTCGCGCTGCTCCAGAACCATTTCGACCTGGAACGGGGCACAGTCTTCGAGGGCAGCATGGTCATTGAGGAGCCAGCAGGTCGCTGGAGCGGGATCGGACTCTATGTGGAGACGGATGCACGACAGAACGCAGGCACCGCGTTCCTTTGCCAGACGCGTGGCTGCACCGAGATTGGTCCCCTACGGAATATGGGGTTTCTGCCCGACGATACCCTGCAGATAGGTGTGCTGCCAGGCAGACGTTGTCACTTCCGGTTGCTCGTGAGGCGCTTCTTGACGGAGCTGTACATCGACAACCAGCTGGTTCAGTGCTACTCATTGCCAGAGAGCGTCACCGGGCGGATCGGACTGGTTGTCGAATCGGGTCGAGGCGAGTTCTCAGAGCTGCGTGCCTGGGAGATGAACTTGTAGACCGTTGCTAGCGGCAAGGAGGTTCTCTGTTGTGGCATCTTGCGCAAGTCAGCGCCATGAAGTCCCTGGCCTCAGCTTTACCGCGATGATGCTCGCCTATTCAGGGCGGCGGCTCAGGCCCCAATCGGGCGCAAGGCTCCTCCGTATCGGGTCCTTGCCCAGGACATGTCTGGACAGCCACCATACCCACATATCCTAGCCCTGCTGGGGTAAGGGCTCTATCAAGTAGAAGGAGTGCAACGTGGGCACAGCTCAACTGGTCATTATCCCCGATGAAGTCATCGGAACTATCAACCCGAACATCTACGGACACTTTGCTGAGCATCTAGGCGGCTGCATCTACGGAGGCTTCTGGGTGGGTGAAGACTCATCCATACCGAACCGTGATGGAATCCGGCTGGATGTAGTCGATGCCTTGCGGCGTATCCGCCCCCCGGTGATCCGTTGGCCCGGTGGCTGCTTTGCGGATGACTATCACTGGCGTGATGGCATAGGCCCGCGTGCTGAGAGGCCACGGACACTGAACATCTGGTGGGATGATGTCGAGCCCAACCAGTTCGGCACCCACGAGTTCATCAGATTCTGTAGGTTGGTGGGCGCCGAGCCATACATCTGCGGCAATGTAGGCTCTGGATCACCCCGCGAACTGCGCGACTGGGTCGAGTACTGCAACTACCCTGGTGGCACCACCCTCTCCGACGAACGCGCTGTTAACGGTGACCGGGATCCGTTCCGCGTACGCTATTGGGGTGTGGGTAACGAGAACTGGGGCTGCGGAGGCAGGTTCACTCCCGAGGAGTACGCAGCAGCGTACCGTCGGTTCTCAACTTACTTGCGACCGCTCCAAACTGAGCCGATGACCCTAGTCGCCTGCGGCCCTGCAGGAAATGATGCTACATGGACCCAGCGCTTTCTGGAGGGCGTCATCGATGGCAGCCGCGAGCGGTTGGGCCTGCCCTTCCAGGGTTACGCCGCTCACTACTACTGCGGTACCGCGGGCACGGCGACAGAGTATACCATTGGTCAATGGTACCACCTGCTCGCTCGCTCACTAGAGATGGAGCCACTACTCCTCCAGCAACGGGCCATACTGGATGGCTATGACCCTCAGCGCAAGGTGGGCTTGATCGTGGACGAGTGGGGTGCGTGGCATCCAGTGGAAGAGGGCACCAACCCGCAGCATCTTTTCCAGCAGAACACCCAGCGTGATGCTCTTGTCGCGGCGTTGACTCTCGACATATTCAACCGACATGCTGACAAGATCGTGATGGCCAACATCGCACAGACCATCAACGTGCTCCAGGCTATGGTGCTGACGGATGGCGCACGCATCGTGACCACTCCCACCTACCATGTGTATGCCATGTACACAGCACATCAAGGCGGCCAAGCTGTACGCGCCCTCATACAGAGCAAAGACATGACTTGGGCGGATGCTGACGCTGACGCTCGTGGCACCATCGTGCAACTCGCAGGATCGGTCTCGCTGCGCGACGGGACGCTGACGGCGAGCTTGGTCAACACGCATGCTGAGGAGCCACTGGTGGTGGCGCTGACGCTCTACGGAGGCAACGGCACAATCGAGACTCGCTCTACCCTGGCAAGTAATAGTATCCGAGCGCACAACACGTTCGATACGCCAAACCTGGTGACGCCGCGTATCGAGCACCCTGATGAGGCCGTGAACGGAGCAAGGGTGGTGCTGCCTCCCGCATCAGTGACGGTGCTGTCGATCCGGGGCTAGCCTGGCATTAGCGAGGGGGCCAAGTAGGAAGGAGAGGGGATGAATTCCAGGCAACGTATACAGACCGCGCTATCGCATCGTGAGCCGGACCGTGTGCCCGTCGATTTCAACGGTCACCGATCCAGCGGCATCATGGCGCAGCCCTATCTGCAGCTACGCCGTCAGATGGGTCTTCCCGACTCGACTCTGCATATCTACGACTTTATCCAGCAACTCGCCATTGTTGAGGAGGACGTGCTCGATCGGGTTGGTGCCGATGTGGTCGAGGTGGGCCACGGCCTCTGGAGAAAACCTGACTACTGGCAGGACTGGCACCTACCCGATGGCACGCCCTGCAAAGTCCCTGCGTTTATCCCAGTCGAGAGGGTGGGTGATGACTGGCTGGTGCGAGGTGATGAGGGCCAGGTCATCTGTATCCAGAAGGAAGGAACGCTCTTTTTCGAGCAGACTTGCTTTCCTCTGCTCGACAGCGACGACGAGACCTTTGAGAACCTTGCCTACTATCTGGACCAGATCATGTGGTGCCGCTTGGGTATACCCCCCGCGCCAGCAGGTCTCGACGAAGAGGGGCTTCTGGTGCGTCGCCAGACGGCCCGTGAGTTGCGCGAGTCGACGGATAGAGCCATTTACGGCACCTTTGGCGGGAACCTGGTTGAGATCGGCGAGTTCGCCTTTCGTATCGACAACTTTCTGTATCAGCTTGCTGCCAACCCCAAGCGCATGCACACCTTCCTTGATCGCCTCACAGAGATGCACTTGCGCAACATGGACAAGTATCTGGGCGCGGTGGGGGAGTACATCGATCTAATCGGCTTCGGCGACGATCTGGGTATGCAGACGGGGCCACAGTTCTCGCCGGCGATGTATCGCGAGTTTTTCAAGCCACGGCATACGATCCTATGGCATCACGCCAAGGAGTTGTGCCCGCACATCAAGATCTCGCTTCACTGCTGTGGTGGGGTCTACCCGCTTCTGCCAGACATGATTGAGGCCGGGCTGGACGCCATCAACCCGGTTCAGTTCACGGCGCGGGATATGGAGATAGATAGGCTCAAGCGCGAGTTCGGTAGGGATCTGGTGTTCTGGGGGGGTGGGTGCGATACGCAGGGCGTTCTGCTCCATGGCACCCCCAACGAGGTGCGAGACCATGTGAAGCATCAGGTAGAGATTCTGGCTCCAGGGGGCGGTTTTGTATTCCAACAGGTGCACAATATCCTTGCGGGCATGCCTCCAGAGAACATTGTGGCGATGTTTGAGGCGGTGAATCCCTAGCACTGGCACATCCAGGATGAGACGCACCGTACAGGTTGCCCACCACCACAGGCAAGGGGCCAGCCAACACTCATCGGACCAGGCTGTTCGGTGGTGCGGATGGTGGGTCTAGGCAGCGCTGTCGCAGTACGATGGCTTTCATCTGTTGGTGCAGGGCGGCTCCCGGCTCGTAGACCCGCATATCGGTGGTGGCCTTCATCTGCGTTACGAGTGGTCGCGCTGGCAAGCCCAATCCCCCACATCAGAGACGAATCGGGGAGCCCAATGCGGTGAGTGCCCACAGAACCCTTGGGGCCCTACACTCGGCTGCTGCCATCGCGCGAAAGGGTGCCCTCCATAGTCGACCAGCACCGGAGCCGGATCAAGAGAGTGAGGATGGACACGTATGCCTCTGGCTGATATCCCGTTTTACTCACCCCCCAGCACTAGGATGGGAGACACATTCCCTATCTTCCGAGATGGCGAGTGTCATCTTTTCGCCCTGGTGAAGCCAGAAGGCCCGGAGACCAAGCTGCAGATCGCTCACTATACCAGTCGGGACCTCGTGCACTGGGCCGCCAGGCCCATCGCGGTCGCGGGGGGGCAGGAGGGTGAGCCAGACAGCCAGGGCTGTGCGACTGGCACCGTCGTGCAACATGAGGAGAGGTTCTATCTCTTCTACACCGGCAACCAGAACGTATGCTTGGCCACTAGCGATGACCTCGATCATTGGACCAAACACCCCTCGAACCCCATCCTCGAGCCTGATGGACAGCAATACACGCTTGGCTACTTTCGCGATCCCTTTGTCTTTTTCAACGAGGACCAGGGCGTCTGGTGGATGCTCTTTGGCAGTCGCGAGGCCGGCTCCCCCGCGCAGCGTGCAGGATGTGTTGGCTTGGCCAAGTCAAAGGACTTGGTGCACTGGAAGCTGCACGCACCGCTCTGGGCGCCGGGCATCGGCCCACATACAGACTGCCCACAGCTTGTACGACACGCGAACCTTTGGTACCTGTTCTACCTTCAGCGCCACACCCGCTACCGAATAGCTGAGAAGGCAACCGGGCCGTTCCTTCGTCCCTCTGTACGGGATCTCAACACGCCCCTAGCGGCGGCTGGATCCCGGCTCGCGTTGCATCATAACCGCTGGCTAGCCTGGCCTTTCGTAATGAACCTGCTGAACGGGGATGAGCTTGGGGCCTGGGACTATGGCGGACCCCTTGCCGTCCCTCGCGAGATGCGCTTTCATCGTGATGGCAGGATCACGGAGCACCCACTTCAGGAGATGATCGCTGCGGTACACTCGCTCCCCGAGATCGGTGAAGAGCTATTGGCCGGCGCACAGATCCTCGCTGGGCACTGGGGTCTCTTCGGCTCGGGGTTGGCAAGTCTAGGTGATGCTGGGGGGACCCTTCTAGTGCGGGAAACGCCTGCGGATATGTACCTTGAGGCCGATGTATGTCTGGCTGCGTCCCACATGGATGCGCAACTGCTTCTGCGTGTGGCCGAAGATCTCACGCAAGGCTACAAGTTGGGGCTACACCCGTGGATGAGCCAGGTGTCTGTGCGCCCGATTTCTGAATCTGATGTGGACCCACTGCTCGAGAGCCGTTTCGTCGCTCTTGATGCGGAGCATCCGATCAAGTTGCGCGTCTTTCTCTGCGGGAGCATCCTTGAGGTCTTTGTGGACGACCGCATCGCTCTCACTTGTCGGTTGTACAGACACCTGACCGGAGGACTGGCGTTCGAGTTTCGCGACGGCCAAGGCGCATTTCGAAACGTCACGATCCGGGCGCTCTAGACTTGGCCAAGATACCGCTGTGTCTACGAAGGAGGCACACACGAGAGGTGATCAGCTCTCCATCTGCACGCGACGAACGGCATCGTCGTGGTCCTGAAGCTCCATGGAGGAGACACCACGCAAGGCATGTACAGTGGTCTTGGTTGATGTTCCTCGTTCGGACCCGCTCTGAACCAGTGCTCATGGGGAGTCTGCTTGTCGCGTGGATTGCATTCGTAGCTCTGCTCTCGGCGATTCCGATGTACGCGGATGCAGCCAACCAATCTGTGCTGTCTCAGGAGCTAGCAGTCCAAGGGGGTAGCAGGCCTCCCTACGCTCTCTACTTCTTGCACGTAGGGACACCACAGCAGAGTCCGCACTGGACCAGCTATGATGCCTTGCGGCGGTACATCGACGGTCACCTTGAGCAGCAACTCGGCATTCCGCGCAAGCTCGGCATGCACTACGCAACCAGCGATCGCTTCCAGGTACATACCGCTGGGGGCGCTCGCGAGGGCTCCTCTCTGTACGTCAGTCTCGGTTTCATCCGAGATCTCAAACAGCAGATCGTTGTGCGCGAGGGGCAGATGCCAGAGATTCAGGCGCCCGACGTAAAGATATTGAACGTGCTCGTGAGCGAGGTGTTGGCCGCCGACGCGGGACTTCAGGTAGGCGACGAACTGGTTCTCTTCCGCTCCGGAGCGCCGGTAACACTGATGCGAGAGTCGCAGCGCGAAATGGGCGCCCTTCCCGGTTCAGGGGACACGACAGTCGGATCAGTCACCGCGGAAGCTGCTCCAGATCAGGCGCGCGTGGAGGTCAGTGTCCGCGTGGCCGGAGTCTGGAGCGCGGCAGATCCCAAAGGACCGTTCTGGTACGTTTCACCCAGCGCGTTCGACCTCGCCTTACTTCTGCCGGAGGAGACCTTTCTCAGCTTGGCAGAGACCGACTCCGTTCCGCGTCTCTTGCACACCCTGGGCTTCTACCAAGTGTTCGACGGATCAGAAGTGCGGGCCGAGAACGTGCCTGGCTTCGTGCACCGGATTCGCGCCGTCGAGGCGCGCGCGCAAATGCTCCTTCCTGGCGTTTCTATGGGGCTCGCGCCGATCGCGGCCATGCTACGTTACCAGCGGGCGGTGACCTCACAGACCCTGCAACTTGTGGGGTTCGTCGTACCCTTCGTCCTTATCATCGTGTATTTTATGGTCATGGTGTCGAGCCACATGATCGATAGACAGAGGCTCGAGATCGCGGTACTGAAGAGCCGTGGCGCATCGAGCACACAGATCCTGGAGCTCTATCTCTTCCAGGCCGGCCTGATGGGGGCGATCGCCCTGCTATGTGGACCGGCCATCGGGCGCATCGCGGCCAGCAGGATCGGCTTCATGCACGGCTTTCTCGAGTTCGGGCAGGCACACTTGTCTGTGGCTGTTACGCGCACCAGTTTCCTCTACGCGATGCTTGGTGTTGTGGTGGCCGTCGCCGCGTCCATAGCACCGGCATGGAGCGCTTCGCGGAGAACGATTATCGAGGCGAGTCTCCAACATGCGCGCGTGACTGAGGCCCCAGTGTGGCAGCGTACAGGCTTGGACATAGCGGTAGTGGGTATTACGGCTTATGCTTACTATCTCTTGCTGGGCCAAGGGCGCATGTTCGACCTGAGCCCCGACGCACAGACAACCGTTCTGGCGAATCCGATGCTGTTTCTGGCTCCAGCTCTCTTCCTGCTGGCGGGAAGCCTCATATCACTACGCATGGTCCCCATCATAACCCGAGGGGTCGCGTTTGTGCTGGGGCGCATGAACTATGTTTCCGCCTTGCTTGCCTTCCAGAGCTTCAGCCGGGCGCAACGAGGCCTAACAGGGCTGCTCTTGATGCTCACAATGGGAGCTAGCCTGGGAGCGTTCACCGCCTCTGCTGCCAAGACCATCGATCACAACACCGCCAGTCAAATCTGGTATCGAGTGGGCGCAGATATTGTCTTGCGAGAGGGGGCGGGCCTCGTGCTTGCTGACCACGAAGCAGACGACGTCACTGGTCGAGACGAACCGCACTCTGCCCCGCGAGGTTGGGCTGTGCTGCCTGTTGACCTCCACCTCAGGGCCCCTAGTGTGTACGCTGCCTCGCCGGTTGCGAGTGTTCCGGTACAGGTAACCGGCGGCGGGGGGTTGATAGAGGGACGTTTCGTGGGCATTGATCGCGTGACCTTCCCGCAGGTAGCTTACCACCGGACGGATTTCTCACAGGAGCCCCTTGGAGACCTGATGAACCGCCTGGCTGCAGTCGACTCGGGCGTGATCGTGAGCCCGCGGCTGCTTGCCAGGACAGGGCTCCAGGTAGGTGACATACTGCCGTTGCAGGGGTTGGTTCCTTTGCGGAGTGATCGGCTGCTCTTCACCATCGTCGGGGTGACGAGCTACTTCCCAACAGCGTACCCTGACGAGGGGGAGTGGTTCATCGGGAACCTGTCCTACATCTACGACCAGACGGGGATCCGGCTGCCAAGTGACGTGTGGCTGTCTGTTGCCGAGGAAACAGATGCTTTGGGACTGCTGGATGAGCTATCACCGCTTGGCATCCGTGTACTGAGCTACGACGATGCTCGCGCGCTGACTGTGGCAGAGAAGACAATGCCTGCTCGTACGGGGGCGTTCGGGTTCCTCTCTTTGGGCTTCCTGGTCGTCTTGGGTCTATGCATCCTGTCGCACATCGTTCACACACTGGTCTCGTTTCGCAGGCGATCGGTTCAGCTCGGCATGCTGCGTGCTATAGGGCTGTCGAGGCCACAGCTAATCTCCTCAATGACGCTTGAGGCGCTCACGATCTACTTTATCGGCATATCTTTGGGTATCGGGTTGGGCATTGCTGCCACCTGGATATTCGTACCCTTCCTACAGATGGGCTATCGGCAGCAGGACCTGGTTCCGCCCTTTGAGATGGTGTTCGCCTGGCGAGAGGTGATGCTGCTCGCGGCCTCGCTCGCTGTGACGTTCTTTGTGGCCAATACCGGCGTTGTGCTCTGCTTGGCACACAGCAGGATCGTTGACGCACTGAGGCTTGGGCAGGCTCCTGTATAGACAGGAGCCATGCCCGGTGATGGGGTACGAAGCTGGGAGCAGCCGGTGGAGGTGGGGCGATCGATAGCCCGGTTCGGCGAGAGGCGACTTATGGGGCTAGACAGCCTGGTGAGCTTGGTTCAACCTCAGGAAAGTCGCAGCCGAGGCGGAGCTAGGTGAGATAGTGGATTCGCAGAGCTCTGACGCAGAGGAGCACATCTGCGGCCTTGCCTGAGCAGGGCGCGCTCTGGCAAAGCAGCTCAGACCCTATCTGAGTCGCTCACCGTCCTGCCCCGCACGACCCTACAGGTTCATCTCCCAAGCCCTGAGTCCCCCGAACACCGCCCGTCCCGACTCCGCCCCCAACCCCAGGCGCCCTTGACGGCTTCCGATATGGAGTAGCATTGCATGAGGTGATCATCCAGGTAAAACTCGGTGAGAAACTGGCGTATGAGAAGGCGGAAGCGATGCCTCACCCCGTGTGCTACGCCTAGCTCTAGGATGTCATCTGGTAGGAAATCCATGCCCCAGCCTCGCTCAGCGTTCTTCAGGGGGCCGATCTCCACCTGGTCCCTTGTCTGAGCGACGAATGCAGTTCCGGTATTCCGCTGCGCGCCCTACTCAATGTACACCCCCCCCCCGCTCCAGCGCCTTCGGGCTGGAAGATCATTATCCCGCCCTCCAGGATAGCTCCTCTGTCCAGATCGAGTTGGTTGGGGAAGAGCATCAGCGCCCCGCTATGTGGTTCGCAGATCTCCGGCCGGTCACTGGTCCTCCCGAAGCCCACACTCGGCTCCACGGGCCACACAGAGATGTACTCCTCCAGGTAAAGGGGTATGGCCCTTCCTTTGGCAGCATCATTTCTTGGCCAATAGCACAAAGACAGGTGCCCAGCCTCATCGACAACTGCCCTTTTGAGTGGCGCTATCCAGCATGTACTGGGGCGGGAGATCGAATGGTGGTTGACCAGCATATCATTCGGAAGTGGGTAAAGCCGAAGTGGGCCATTCACGACCCCGGCGCATTGGACGCCAGTAGGCGGTAGCTCTCAGTGTCAGGCTCAAAAGGGCCCTCAAGGTGATCACCCACGAACGAGCACATCCCACGGCGTGCTCCCAAGTTACGGGTGCCATGCCGGTTTCCCAGCTTGGACTCATCATAGCTGAGCATTAGGTGGGATCGATCGCCGAGCCAGCGGTCGAACTTGAGCAGGCCTCCACTTGGCTCCAGATAGACCATGTACGAGTCATCTAGCGCCTCACCCGCTCGTAGCACCAGGCCACAGCGGCAGGGCTCGGGCTGCCAACGGATCATTGTGCGGAGGACGCAGGCCTCCGGCATCGGAGCCAGGCGGAGGAAGCAGAACCTCTCCCACGCCGGTGCTGTGTACTGGCCTCCCTCAATTGACCATCTCCCCAGCTCGGGACGGGGCGAAAGAATACATATCTCGGCATAGGGCGCCTCAACCTCCGGCGCCAACTTGGTTCCCAACGTCCCATCAGATCTCTGAAATAGCTCATGCGCTACCAGGCTCCCACCCCACTGGTATTTCCCGCTATCCTGTACGTCCTCCTTCGCGCTGAGCCAGCCGATTATACATCCTGTCCCGCACGTTTAGGGTTATACGCCACTCCGTCAATCATACACAAACAATCAGCGTTAAGAAATTCGGTTTGCGATGTCATTCTTGCCGGGAAATTTCCCTTACCGAAGTATTCATAAAAAACTTCTCTTGCTCCGCCAAAATCATCAAGATTTTTTAAGTACAGATTGATTTGTGTCATGTCATTTAATGTTGCGCCCACTGATGTTAGCGTGTTTTTTGCCCTTTCAAAAGTAGCTTTCATTTGATGTTTAATATCCTGTTTTTCAAAGCCACCTGCATGATGGGCAAGGAAAATAAAATCACCCGCAACAACACAAGACGAACAAGTATCATCTCCGCAATGGGTCGGCATTTTTTTCAACATTTGATTCTTATCCTTTCACATAAGATATTCTGTTTGTGTCGCTATTTCAAATAAAAGCCGTAGTCCAAAATAACATTGCCTTTTTCATCGGGCGTTGTATAGCGCGGGCAAGTGTAGTTTTCAAAAAACACAATTAGCTTTTCGCCGCCCGCATTTTCATTCAGCGCGTTCCAACCGTTATCACACAGCTTTTGATATGCCGCAGAATGCGGCTCGCTGCCGAAAATCTCACCGTTTTTATCGTTGCCGTAAATCCATGAAATACCGACATCGTTTTCAGGCAAATCCAAATAATCAAATCCTTCCGGCACAGGAGTTTCGGGCGGAAAGAAAATCCCAATCCAGTAGGTAAAACCGTTTTCTTCCGGCGGTAGCTGTTGATGGTCTGTACGAAACGTCATAATACCGAGATAGCCATATTCTCCATCCACAGGCTTTGCCGCGTTTTCGAGTAAACCGAACCATCCGTTTTGATGCCATTCGCCCCAGCGATTGCCGAACGAACCATCCGCGCCGCGGTCGGCATCGGTGTAACGCTTACCAATCAGCCGCACTGCCGGAAAATGTTCTTTGTAGGTTTTGATAATTTCAAATGCCATGATAAATATGCTCCTTTATTTTATAATAAATCTTTGAAATGTTTTATATAAGTTTCTTCTAATGTTTCTTTTGAGGTGTCAAGACAGGCTTCGGGAGATGTTAATAAATAAGCTCGTTGTTCTTCATACCACCTGTCCACATATTCCGTTCCGGCAGTCCAATATTTACGGTCAATATCCCTTTGAATACAAACACTTCTTTCAGGGACAAGGACACGGAAAGTAAATTTAACTTGATATTTTGACAGGTTCTCATAATAGCATTTTAGAACATCGTTGTTGATTACATAGCCAACAATAACATCATAACCTAAACCAAGTAGAACCATCATTGTTCTTATCGTTTCCTGTTGATAATCGGGAGTTTTATCATTTGGATTTAATCTTGCGTAGTGATTAACTCGCTTGCTGATGGCATCACCATCAACAAAAATATAATCGGATTTTTCTTCAATAAACTGCCCTAATGCTGATTTTCCAACCCCTGCCGTTCCGCTAATTAACAATACTTTTTTATGAAAATCAATATTGGTTTCCACATCGAAAATCTGTATCGGATAGCCACAAACAGAGCATTTCGGATAAACAATCTTAGAAAGGTTTTTCATCGGAACAACAGAATCATCAACAAGAATATGGTTATGTAACAAATCAACTTTGCATTGTGGACAACTCACATTTTTCATGCCTTCCTCTAAACGTTTCATCGAATCAACACTTTTGTTTTTCAACATCATGGAAAGCTGTTCCCGCGCAAGACGGTTAAGTTCCGCAACGCGCTCACTTTGCGGAATCCTTTTGCCAATATACAGCGCGTTTACATTTTCGAGATTGGCAAGTACCAATAGTTGCTCGATAGTGGCATGGTCGCGGATATTTCCCTGTTTTTCAGAGTTAGATTTACGCCATTCGGCGGCGGTAATTCCGAAAAGTGCCATATTCAAAACATCCGCTTCATCCGCATAAACAAAAGATTTTTGTTTTACTGAAAGATCCGCATACAGTATACCAGCATCGACAAAGAATTGGTTGCACTCCATCGACCCGCCTAGAGGGTACTGGGCTCCTTGCTGCCCGAACCCTCGTGGGTCACACGTGGGTGCCGAACGCAAGAGGAGGCGTGCCGTACATCATGGCGCCGCTCTCTGAGGCGCGGATGCCTGGGCACTGCCGTCGGATATCGGAGCTCGGCGTCGTCGGCCTGCGCAGCGCCGGGGTGCAAAACCCATCGAGAGGAAACATGACTTTCCCGTTCGGGGAAACAAGTCCGTAAAAGCGGGTTTTGAGGTCTGGTTGGTCGATTTAGATGTCGGAGATCGAGAGTGGCCGATTCAAATATTTTGTCGAACTTTTTTAGGGTGTGTGGTCGGGTCGGGTGTAAGCGTAACGCTGTGCCGTTGTTACGGTAGATTTACAGGATTTTGTTGTGGTGTTATTATCTGCGGAATAAAGTTCGATCACTAAATAAATAGGAAATATGCAATGGATTATATAATAAGACAACTAGAAGAAAATGAGCGTGTTTTGCTGGATGATTTTATATATGAAGCAATTTATATTCCAGAAGGGGCAGAGGCCCCGCCAAAAAGTATTATTGAGCACCCGGACATTCAGGTTTATGTTTCCGATTTTGGGAAGCAAAAAGATGACCATTGTTTAGTTGTTGAAGTTGATGGAAAAGTTGTTGGGGCAGTATGGGTAAGGATCATGAATGATTACGGTCATATCGATGACGAAACGCCATCATTAGCAATATCTTTGTTAAAGGAGTACCGTGGGCTTGGGATAGGTACAGTTTTGCTGAAGGAGATGTTGTCGTTGTTAACAGAAAAGGGTTACAAGAAAACATCGTTATCGGTTCAGAAAGCAAATTACGCCTTTAAAATGTACTTGCATGTTGGTTATGAAATTTTCAACGAAAAAGAAGAAGAATGTATAATGGTTTACTCTTTAAATAAATAAAACAAGGCGCCCGGCATAGAAAAAGGAACACACCAAGAGGGCGGGGCACCTTATGTTGCTAAGGTGCCGTAGAGAGTTCTTGAGTCAGATTCGTTTTCTTGATTAGAAAAGTAGCTATGTAGCCCCTCAAACAGCAGATGGGACCCAATGGGAGCTTGATTGTAAGAGAGGGAAGAGTTTTACAGAGCTGTGGAACAAATAAGCGGAAAAGATAGTGCTGGAGAGCGAGATTCCCGTGGGCGCCGTGGTCTACAACGGTTGCACAACCGATACGCGAATCTGGGCCGACTTGGGCGTTGAGCCAACAAGCGAGCCGTGTGCGGAGATGTTTGGCGCGCGGCCGCACACCGTGGCTCGAGGGCGTCGCACGAATAGTGTTCGCAGGCAAATGGCTGCGCAGGCGAAAGCCAAAGGCGACAGCCCGCCCCATACAACGAGGAGTTGTCAGCTGCTATGACACTGAGTGCACGCGAAAACTGGCTGAGGGCCGTCGAGTACCGCTATCCCGAGTGGGTTCCGTGCAGTGTCAGCTTTTCGCCCCTCGCCTGGCGGATGTATGGCGAGGAGCTGGAGCGGATCGTTCTGGCCCATCCGCGCCTGTTCCCCGGCTATCGCGCCGGGACCTTTTCACAGAGCACACAGATGCCCCTGGCGTACCGAAAGGGTGAGCGTTATACGGACAACTGGGGTTGCGGGTGGTACAACGAGCAAGACGGGTTAGAGGGGCAGGTTATAGAACACCCGCTTGCCGACTGGGCCGCCCTCGAGGCGTACCGGATGCCCGATCCGTTGCGCTTTAGCGAGCGCGGCCTGCGCGATTGGGCCCGCATCGAGCGCTCCATCGCCGCCGCCCGGGCGGAAGGGCAGCTTGTATCCGGCGACGGCGAGCGGCTCTTTGACCGACTCTACTTTTTGCGCGGATGGCAGAGCCTGATGGTGGATATCGCAACCGACGCCCCCCAACTCGCGCGCCTGATCGCGATGCTGGAGGAGCACGAGGCGGTTCTCATCGAGCGCTGGCTGTCGTTGGGCGTCGATTCGATCTCCTTTCACACGGATATCGGCACGCAAAAAGGGCTGATGATCAGCCCCAAGAGCTTCCGTAAACACCTCAAACCCATGTTCACGCGGCTGTTCCAGAGGATCCGACGGGCGGGCGCACACGTTTACCTTTCCTCGGACGGGCGCCTGCTCGAACTGGTGGACGACCTGATCGAGTGCGGGGTTTCGGTGCACGACCCGCAGTTGCGCGCGAACACGCTGGATGGCATTGTTCAAGCTTACAAGGGGCGCCTGTGCGCGAACGTCGATCTGGACCGCCAAGGATTCCCCTTCCTGACGCCGCAGCAGATAGACGAGCAGATCAAAACAGTGGTGGATCGTATGGCCGCGCCCGAGGGGGGCCTGATGGTGATGGCGGCAGTCTACGGGGCAGACATCCCCCTGCGCAACATCGAGGCGATCTGCGCCGGGATGGAGCGCTACTGCTTTCCCTAAACATCCTCGCAACTGGTGAGACAAAACGAGGAAATAGTCTCGCATCAACGTTGACACCGTTCGGCAAGTGTGCTATGCTGTCAGTGATTGCGTACGAAAACGAAATATCCTCACCGCCAAATGCCGGGTTGTAGTTGCCCGGCAGCGGGGGACCCAGGCCAAGGGGCGAATCGGCAAGGCGCCGTAGGGCCACTTCTTCAGCCCGAGCCCGTCAGCTAACCTCGTAGGCGTGGAAGAAGGACACCGATTGGTATGTGCGGTGGCCTTTTTTTGTGTGCCTGCACCGCCCGGTAACACCAGGGCGCCACGCCGTGAACGCAGAACGCGATGAGCTACGTTCCTGCGCGAGAGGCCACCCTAGGGTTGGAGGTCCTTCAGCATGAGGATGCGAATCAAGGCTCGAAAGAGCAAATCCGGCTCGGAGCAGCGAACATCGGCCCCCCAGGAATCGATCCTGGACGGCGAATTGCCGATATCGGTCGTTCTGGAGCTAAAGGCGGACGGGGTACCGCTCGACCAGGTGCGGCTCGCGGTCAAGTCCGACTTGGCCCCCGATGGGCAATTCGGCGAGCAGTGGCTCACCATCGATGATCGCCACCTGCGTGTCATCGAGCGCCACAACGGCTCGGCATTGCTTCGCTACAAATTCCCCCTGCACAAAATCCAGGATTCAGCCGTGGAGCGCTGCGTGGGGAACGGCCTCCTGCAGATCAAAGTAGACGACCAGCCACAGGTGCTGCTCCACTACTCTAACGAACTCACCGATCAATTCGGACGAGTAGCGCACTATCTCCACGAGCGCGCAGAGAACGGGCCCGACACCCCGATGCCCCACAGCGATCTCGCCGCGAATCGCTGCTTGGTGTGTGGCAGGCAACTGGCCGACACTTCGATGAAAGTGTGCCCCAACTGTGTGCAGCGCGGCCAGATCTTTCGCCGCCTTTTGGAGCTCGCCCGCCCCTATTGGGGCCGCATGCTGTTCATCGTGGGCTTGCTCGCCTTGGGCGTGAGCCTCGACTTGACCCCCCCCTTCCTGACGCGTGTGCTGATCGACGACGTCCTCGGCGAGGGCGGCAACCCCGATCTGCTGCTGTGGGTTGTGCTCGCCCTGCTCGGGGTGCGCGTCCTCCGGGTGGGCGCGAGCATCCTCATCTCCTGGAATACCATCAACGTCAGTTCGCGGTTTACAACGGATATCCGCGATCAGTTGTTTGCGCACCTGAAAAAGCTGCCGGTCGAGTATTTCGACAAGAACCAGATCGGCCGGCTGATGACGCGCATCAACACAGATACCAACGAGCTCCAAGGGTTGGTGTCTCAGCTCACCACGTTCACTCTGGATGTCCTGTTGGTGTTGGGCATTGGCACGGTGCTGTTCAGCATGTCGCCGTCGCTGGGCCTGTATGTGTTGATCCCGACGCCGTTCGTGATGGTGGCCGCCTTCTTTTACTATCGCTACATGCGACCGTACTTTGAGCGCGTATGGATCGCGCGCTGGCGCCTGAACGCCATGTTGAACACCTTTCTCTCGGGCGTGCGCGTCGTCAAAGCGTTTGCCCAAGAGGAGAAGGAACAAGATCGCTACCACGACCGCAACGACCACCTGCTGCAAACGCAGCTCCAGGTGGACCTGGCGTGGAGCAAGTTCTTTCCGTTCGTCTCCTTTGCCTTTTCTGCGGGCGGCCTCATCATCTGGTACGCGGGCGGCAAGGCCGTGCTGGCCGACCGCATCACCCTGGGTATGCTGATGTCGTTCCTGAGCTACCTGGGCATGTTCTACGGCCCGCTCTCGAACTTGACGCACGTCAGCCAGGCCATGAACCGGTTCCTCACCATCTCACAGCGCACGTTCGAGATGCTCGATGAGGAGCCTCAGATGGAGCGCTCCAACCCTGTACGCCGGCCGCGAGTGGGTGGGCGCATCGAGTTCGACCGCGTAACCTTTGGCTACGATCCGTACTACCCGGTGATCAAAGACCTGACGTTCTCCATCGAGCCGGGCGAGCTTATCGGCGTGGTAGGGCACAGCGGGGCGGGCAAGACAACGCTCATCAACCTGCTCTGCCGCTTTTACGATGTGACAAATGGGGCCATCCGCATCGATGGCGTGGACATCCGCGAGCTCTCCATGGACGAGATACGCCGCCAGATCGGGCTCGTGCTGCAATCCCCGTTCTTGTTCCGGGGGACCCTCGCCGAGAACATCGCCTACGGCGCGCCCGACGCCGATCGCGAGGAGATCATCCGAGCGGCCAAAGCGGCCAACGCCCACGATTTCATCACCATGCTCCCCGAGGGGTACGACACCATCGTGGGTGAGGGGGGCACCGGCCTCTCCGGCGGCGAGCTACAACGCGTGTCCATCGCGCGCGCGATCTTGCACAACCCGCGCATCCTCATTCTGGACGAGGCCACTTCTTCTGTGGACACCGAGACCGAGCGGCAGATTCAGGAGGCGCTGGATGTGCTGGTCAAGGGGCGCACAACGATCGCCATCGCCCACCGCCTCTCCACGCTCTACAACGCCGACCGCATCTTGGTGCTCAGCCACGGCAAATTGGAGGAGGAGGGCGCTCCGCGCCAGCTGCTGGACAACAAGGGGGCCTTTTTCAACCTCGTCCAGCTGCAGACGCAGTTCGCCAGCCTAGACCGCGTAGCGGCCCTGTGAGGTTTTACAGATGACGCACAAGTCGTTCGAGTTGGTGCGGTTGGATCCGGAGCGGGTCGAGTTTTCGCGCCGTGGCGATACGCTGAGCATGCGCATCGACGGGCGCGAGTACCCGCGCGTGGTATTGCGAAGTTGCTTTCCGGTGTCGGATGACGTGCAGTTCCTCTCCGTGCGCGACGCCAGTGAGGAAGAGCAACCCGAGATCGGCATTGTGGAGAACGTGACACTCTTGGATGAGAGCTCGCGCCAAGCGGTAGCGGCGGAGATGAGCCTGCATTACTTTGTGCCACAAGTGCTCCGTATACACAGCATCAGAAACGAGTTCGGGTTTCTGTACTGGTCTGTCGACACCGACAAGGGACCGAAGGAATTCGTCATGCGCGACAGCGTCGTCCACTATGCGCGCGAGGTGGCTCCCGGGCGCTGGCTCCTGATCGATGTGAATCAGGCTCGCTACGAGATTCCCGACGTCCTGGCGCTGGATAGCCGCAGCAAAAAGCTGGTTATCCGCCATCTAAAGCTGTAGTCTTCTTCCCTCTCCTCTCCGCTTGCACGGCGGAAACGACACCCATGTAGCCCCGGCAGGATCCTGTCGGGGCTATGTGGTTCTAGCAACTGGAAGCAACCCCTCCCACACACCCCTGAGCGCAGCTGCGCAAGCGCCTACGGGGGCACAACCCCCGCTATGCGGCCTCGCCCAGTGTGACGGTTACCTCGTGCACCCCGTCCTCCCGAAGAGATATGAGCTCGCCCGGAATCACGATTCCGTTGAGCGTCATCTGCCTCACGCCTCGCGATACGCCGTCCGGGTTCTCCACCCTGATGTGATACGTCGCCCCTCGGTTGCGATAGGTCACCTGGTAGTGGGGCCAACTCTTGGGGATGCATGGGTCCACCCGCAGCTGATCGCCCTCGCGAGAGAGGCCCAGGATCGCTTCGACGCCCAGCCGATAGAACCAACCCGCGGAGCCCGTATACCACGTCCATCCGCCGCGCCCCGTGTGGGGCGCCACACTATAGATATCCGCCGCTATCACATACGGTTCCACACGGTAAAGCTCGGCTTTGGCGCGCGTATCGCTGTGATAGATAGGGTTCATCATGCGGAACAACATGCCCGCATCGTCGCCCCACCCCAGCGCGGCAAAAGCCCAGGCCGTCCAAGAGGCTCCGTGAGTGTACTGGCCGCCGTTCTCGCGAATACCCGGCGGGTACCCCTTGATGTAACCGGGATCGCGCGGCGTCTTGTCGAAAGGTGGGCTGAACAGCAGCACCAGGCGCTCATCGCGCCGCACCAACGTGCGAGACACCGCCCCCATCGCCTCCACAGTGCGCTCCGGCCGCCCCGCCCCCGAGAGAACGGCCCAGGATTGGGCGATAGCATCTATTTTGCACTCCTCGCTCTGCGCCGACCCGAGCGGCGTACCGTCGTCGTAGAACGCGCGCCGGTACCAATCGCCGTCCCAAGCGTGCGCCTCTAGCGCGCCGCGCAAATCCTGCGCGCGACGCCGGTAGGCCTCCGCTCGTTGGGCATCGCCTCGGCCCGCACAGATCGGAGCAAAGCGGTCGAGCACGCTGTACAAGAACCATCCCAGCCACACGCTCTCGCCTTTGCCGCCGATGCCCACGCGGTCCATGCCGTCGTTCCAGTCGCCGCCGCCCATCAGCGGAATGCCGTGGGGCCCCTTGGTCGCGCCGCGCTCGATAGCGCGCACGCAATGCTCATAGATCGAGTGCTCCTCCTCGCCCGGCACATAATGATCGTAGCGTTCGTTCTCGCCGGGCGCGAGCGGCTCGCCCCGCAAGAACGGCACGCGCTCTTCCAGGATCGATGCATCGTGTGTGGTGTGAATATAGTGCGCCGTCACATAGGGGAGCCACAGCAAGTCGTCAGAGAAGCGAGTCCGCACGCCGCGACCCGATGGGGGGTGCCACCAATGCAGCACATCGCCCTCCTCGAACTGGTGTGCTGCGGCGCGCACGATCTGCTCCCTCATCATATCGGGCGCCACGTGCGACAAGCTCATCACATCTTGGAGCTGATCTCGAAAGCCATAGGCCCCGCTGGACTGGTAAAGGGCCGACCGCCCCCAGATGCGGGAGGAGAGCGCTTGGTACAGCAACCAGCGGTTCAGGAGTATATCCATGGCAGGGTCCGGTGTTCGCACCTGGACGGCGCTCAAAAGCCGGTCCCAACGCTCTTGGGTGCCCTCCCACGCTGTGGCCACCTGCTGGGGATCTTGGAAGCGAAGGACGAGGTCGCGCGCGTGTTGGCGATCGTCTCCTTGCCCCAGCACAAAGTGCACTATACGCGTTTCGCCGGGCGCCAGATCGACATGCAGCTGCAGCGCGGCACAGGGGTCGGTTCCGGCCTGAACGCGGCCCTCCAGGCCCACCCGCGTCAGCGCCGCAGGGCGAGAACGCGTGCCCATGCGCCCGAGGAACTCGGAGCGATCCGCCGTAACGCCGTGTGGCGGCCCGCTGCCCGCCAAGAACGCCACCCGCTCGCCGAACTCGGTGTTGTAGGGGTTGCGGGCGAGGAGTGCCCGCGCCTCCGCGTCGTACTCGGGGACCACGTACATCTGGGCGGCATCGCGCAGTGTGTAGAGCACCCACTCTGCATAGTAGGTCGCCGTCACGCGCCGCGGCCGTTCGGACGTGTTGCGCAAGCTCAGCTCGGCGATTTTGACGGGAGCATCGGGCGCCACGTACAGCTTGAGCGCCTGCACGAGTTCGTGGCTGTGGTGCTCGAACACGGTATACCCCGCGCCGTGCCGCACCTTGTACGGCGACGAGGCGGGCGCGGGAAGCGGCGTCGGTGTCCACACCTCGCCGGTCTCCTCGTCGCGCAGGTAGAGCGCCTCCCCCGCCGGGTCGCTGACGGGGTCGTTGTTCCAGGGGGTGATGCGGTTCTCGCCGCTGTTCACAGCCCAAGTGTACCCCCCTCCGGACTCGGACACCAAGAAGCCAAACGTTTCGTTGGCGACCACGTTGATCCATGGCGCCGGCGTCGTGCGCCCCGGCTCCAGATACACGACATACTCGCGGCCGTCGGGCGTAAAGCCCCCCATTCCGTTGTCGAACGCCAGGTCGAGCGGCCGCTCCAGCGGCGGCGTGCGTTCGGGGCCATCGTCCATCGGCCGGGTTGGCGCCAGGGCGGGGAGCCGCAGAGGCACACCGTGCAACGGAGCCAACTGGTCGGTGAGCGAGCCCGCGCTCGCGTCCAGGATGACGCGCGCCGTCGCCTCCAGCAGCGTGCGGTCCTCGGGCGCCATCTGGTCGCGACGCAGCACAAAAATGCCGCCTCTAGCGTTCAACCAGGCGTCACCGCCGGTGCGGCTGATCAGCCGCAACAGCTGATTGTGCAGATCCTGCGCGTACCCCGAGTCGCGCTCGTTCAGGATCACCAGGTCGATGCTCTGTTGGCACCTGCGCCAGTAGCTGTGCGCCAGCAGGGCTTGCTGCACAACCCGCATATCCTCCGAATCTTTGATGCGAACCATCAACACGGGGAAATCGCCCGAGATGGCGTAAGGCCAGAGCCGTGGCTGCCCCTGTGTATTGGCCATCAACGCCTCGCGATGAGCGCGCAAGGCGGGGTAGGGATAGAGCACAGCCGAGAACAGCTGCTGCACCGCCTCCATAGCGTCCGGGTCGATGCCCAGTTGTCGCAGCTCCGCGCCGAGGCGCGGGCCATCGCCATCGTAGACGCGGTCGATGGCCCCCCAGCTACGGTATTTGTGCGCAAGCTCCAGCGCCCTCTCGCGAGATTCGGCCGCCAGGGTGACAAAGGCTACGCGCGCCGTCCCCCGCGGGTCGAGATCGAGGTGTTGCGCCAGAGCCATGATGGGGTCCAACGTGGTGCCTGTGGTTCCCGAAAGCCCGCCGCCCCCCTCTGTGAGCGCCAGCGGCGAGCGGGCATCGCGCGTTCTGCCGAGGAAACGCCCCCGGTCCGTCTCGTGTGCGCCGATGATGCGGTGCTTTTCGCCCTGCACCAGCACCAGGTGCAGCAGGTAAGCCGGCTCTTCCTCGGCGCTCCGAGGCCGCCGCCAGTACAAAAGCGCGTTGAGGTCGCCCAGGTACTCGCTCTGCACGAACAGCTTGCTGAACGCTGGGTGCCGTTGCTCCGCTTCCGCGGGCTCTAGCACCACCTCGCTGTAGCTGCACAGCGAGAGGCGCCTCGGGCTATCGCCCCCGTTGATCACTGTCAGCCGCCTGATCTCAACGTCCTCATCGAGGCTAACAGCGACCTCTAGCCGTGTAGACACGCCGCGCTCCCGCCGTACAAACTCGGCGATCTGCGGCGAAAAGCGCGCTTCCTCGCCCCCCTGCGCCGGGCCTATCGGCTGGCGGGTGGCAGACCAAAGCGCCCCCGTGTCGCGATCGCGCAGGTAGATCCAGCTGCCCCAGCTGTCCAGGGTCGTATCGGCGCGCCAGCGCGTCAGCTGTAGGCCCCTCCAGCGACTGTAGCCCGTGCCCGCGCTGGTGATCACTGTGCTGTAGCGGCCGTTGGACAAGAGATGCGATTGTGGCACCGCGCCGTCTATCGCCGCCGGCCACGCCGTGAGGGCCTCTTCCGCGGCTCGTCGGGGGCGTATGGCGCGCGCTTGGTCGGGGGCGGCCGCCTCCAGGGGCACCCTGAGCGGCACTTGTTCCTGCAAGAGCGGTTCGACGCTCTGCACGCGCAGGTCGCTGTGAAAGCGGCGCACAATGGAATCGCCCTGCAGGTAGTTGGTCAGCGAGAGCAGGATCATCCCCTGGTGATGGACCATGAACGATTGCACGATGGCGTGCCGCTGGCCGGCGGGCAACCCCGGGGAAAAGTCGAGCGCCTCGAAAAAGCCATAGCGCCCGAGCATCTTGTACGCCTCGAGCTCTTCTATGTTGCGCAAGACGGCCCGCGGGGCGATGGACAGAGCCAATAGAGAGGCATAGGGAGTGACCACCAGGTGGTCCTCCAACCCGCGGTCGATCCCGAGCCCGGGGGCCCCGAACGCCCGGTATTGGTAGTTCATTTGCGAGTCGAACCGGTAATAGCCCGACTCGGAGATGCCCCACGGCACACGCCGTTCCCGGCCGTAGGCGATCTGGCGGGCCACGGCGCCACGGCTGCTCTCAGCAAGCAACGAGCCCTCGTACCGCCGCACATAGAGATCGGGCATGAGGTACTCGAACATCGTGCCACTCCAAGAGAGGAGCACGCGTTGCCCGCCCAGCTGTGCCAGAGGCCGGCTCAGATGCAGCCAGTGGCGCTGCTCCACTTCGTCTTTGCTGATGGCCAACAAGCTCGCCACGCGCGCCTCCGATGCCAGTAAATCGTAATGGTGTTCATCCAGCTGGCCGGCGTCGACGTTGTACCCGATATGGAACACCTGGTGCTGATCATCGTAGAGAAAGCTGAAATCCACGGCCACGTACTGGGCTTCCAAGCGCTCTGCCAGCCGGCGGAAATCCTCCATCCTGCGGGCAGTATCCCGCTCTGCCTGGTCCAGCTGTTCTCGCAGCAGCGCACACCAGGCGCGCATAGAGCGAACCGCCTCGTCCGATCCCGTCTCTTTGTTCAGCAGGGCCTGCAACTCGGACAATCGCTCGCGTGCCGCGCCGGCAATCGCCGGCATGTCTTTGTGTATGAGCGTGGCCGGCAACGCGCCCGCGAGCGCCTCCCAGGCGCGCACGATGTGTTCGGGAGCGCCTGGCCGGCTCACCCACTCGGGCGGGCGCAACAACATAAAGGACCACGGCAACACCAGAGACAGCGCATAGCGCATGTAGGTCAGGTGGTTCCGAACGCGCTCCACCCAAGTGCGCACATCGCGCAGCGTTTCCGCATCGAGCTTGTGGGCCTGCCTCGCCTCCAGCAAGCGAGCCATCGCCTGTTCCAACACGGGCAGCTCGCGCTCGTACAGCGCCACGAGCAGCGGCACCCAGGAGGGCGGGTCGTCTCTGGCGCCCAGCACCCGTTGCTCCAGATCGCTCAAGGCCGCCTGTACGGCAGCCAACTCTTCCGCCCGCGCCCCTCGCAGCCGCCCCAGCACCTCGCTTAGCACGTCCATCGTATCCAGCAAGCCCTGCCAGCGCTGCCAACGGAACGCCGGCAGATTGGGCATCTCCAGGCAGGCCTGGCGCACCGCCACCAGGGCGGCGGCCAGGTTCCCGCTGTCCACAGTAGAGACGTATCGCGGCGCGAGAGGCTCCAGGGTGCGCGTATCGTACCAGTTGAGCAGATGCCCCCTGTGCTTCTCCAGGTCGTCTATTCCATCCAGCGCGTATCGCAATCGCAGCGACATTTCGGTGGGGCCCAGATACCCCAGATCGTAAGCAGACAGGATCGAGAGCAGCAGCAGGCCGATGTTCGTCGGAGATGTGCGCCGGGCCGCCACCCCTCGGGGGTTCTGCTGCAAGTGATCCGGGGGCAGCCAGTGATCGTCCGGCCCCACAGACTCTTCGAAAAAGAGCCACGTGCGGCGCGCCAGGCGTCGCAGCTTGGCGCGCTCCTGTTCGGTGACGGGCTCGGGCGTATACACCCGCGGCCTGCTGATCCAAGCCGCGATCTGCGGCGAAAGCAGCCACAGCGCCAACAGCGGCAGCGCCAGCAGTGTGCTGGTGCCATCGGCTATCAGCACAAGGGCCGCCAGAGCCACCGCGATGATGGGCGCAGCGGCCATCTCTCGCCATATCGCCCCCGAGGTGCTCTGCGCGAGGGCGCGGCTCGTGTGCGCCGCCGAGGTCCACTCGAGCATCCGCTTGCGGCTGATCGTCAGCCGGATCAGCGTGCGGAGGATGGCGTCGAGCGACACGGCGGCCTGGAACGGTATAAAAGCCACTTTCAGCAGCTGCCTCTGCAGAGAGATGGCGACAGAGGCCCCCGCCCCACTGAGCGACCTGTCTCGGATGCCGCGAAGGATCTGGTCGAGTGCCTCGCCAACCACTGGCAGAACAAGCACAGACAGGCCCGCCAGAGTCCAGAAAAGGGGCGAGCCCGCCAGCCCCAGCCATCCCACAGCCCACAGCGCCAACAGCGCGGGCATCACCAGGCTGCGCCGCAGGTTATCCGCCACCTTCCAGCGCCCGATGACGGACAGCGGGCTGGGGAGCGCGTGGCCGTCTCGCCCCGGCACCCTCGCGCCCAGCCACGGCAAAAGCTGCCAATCGCCACGGACCCAGCGGTGCAGGCGGCGCGCATAAGCCAGATAGTGCGAGGGGTACTCTTCTATCAGATGGATATCGGTAACCAAGCCCGCGCGACCGTGTATCCCCTCGAACAGGTCGTGGCTGAGGAGGGCGTCTTGAGGCACACGCCCGTCGAGGCTCCTCGCGAAAGCGCCGACGTCATAGATGCCCTTGCCGGCATAGATCCCCTCGCCGAACAGATCCTGGTACGCATCCGATACCGCCAGCGTGTAGAGATCGAGCCCTCTGCCGCCGGAAAAGAGGCGGGCGAACGCCGAGCGGCCGGAGCTGGTAGGGTCGATTTCGATGCGCGGCTGAAGCACTGTGTAGCCGGCCACAACGCGCCCCGTGCGGGGATCGAACGCGGCGCGGTTGAGCGGATGGGCGAGCGTCGCCACCAGCGAAACGGCGCTGTCGCGGGGGAGAATCGTGTCCGCGTCCAACGTAATGACGTAGCGAATGCGGGGGAGGCCGGCCAGATCCCCCTCCTTGACCATATACGAGGTGCCGTCGTCACCGCGCAGCAACTTGTTAAACTCTTCGAGCTTGCCGCGCTTTCGCTCCCATCCCATCCATCGCGCCTCATGCGGATTCCACTGTCGCTCGCGATGAAAGAGGTAAAAGGGGCGAAACCCGCTATAGCCGTACTTTTCGTTCAGAGCGCGCACACCGTCGATCGCCCTCTGTAAAAGGGCGTCGTCCTCGGGCATCTCTTTTTGTGAGGCGTCGGCGTAATCGGTCAGCAGCGCGAATCGCAGCCTCGGGTCGTTGTTGCCCAGGTAATGCCGCTCGAGCTGTTGCAGCAGACTGTCGACCTCCTGCGAGCTCGTCAGCATGGAGGGTATCGAGACGAAAGCGTAATAGCGTGTGGGAATGCCGTGTTCGGGGTCGAGCTTGGGCAGCATTCTGGGCGGGAGTGTGTGCGTGACGACCCAGTTCACGATATCCACAGCCAGCGTGGTGGCCGGCACCAGCGACAAGAGAATCACGAGCGCCAGGATGCCGACCGCCGCGCCCGCCGACGCAGCAACGAGGCCACCGACGACCGTGAACCCCAGCGCGAGAAGGCCGACACCGCCGAGGTATACGGCCGTGGGGTGCGCAAGAAGCCACCGGCCGAGGCGAACCGATGCGCTCGGGCGGTAACCCAGCTGTTCCTCCAACTCGGCGCGCCCCGCATCTATGAGATAATAGCCGACATGCGCCCGCCGTAGAGGGCCCTGCTCGTCGCCTGCGCTCGATGCGGGTGGCCGCGCGTGAGCCTGCGCGTTCGAGCTCTCTGCGAGCCGCACGGCCGCCTGAGCGACTTTTTGCTCGTCGTCGCCGATGCGGCGCGCCATGGCCTCTATCGCCTGCCGATAGCGATCTCGCGTCTTGGTATCCATTCGGGGGTAGACGCCGGCGGGGTCGCGGCGCAGCAGCCGCTCTACCAAGCTGACGCTCTCCAAGAACTTGGTCCAGTTCAGCGTACCGAGTTCGCGCAGGCTGTGAATGCTGTGAGCCACTGCCGCATCGTCATCAACCTTGCCTGTGAGGACTGAGGTCGGTGGCTCAGACCCGTCCCAAGCGTCCATGCCTACGAGGCGGGCCACGGCCGCGGTCGCATTCTCGAGGCTCACGATGCGGAGCATCACCGGTATCGCCCAGAGCTCACCAGTGCTCAGGGGCGTCACCGATTGGTAGGCCTCTGTGAAGGCGCGTATGACCTCCAAGTCGAGAACGCCATCGGTCTGATAGGCAAGAGCCCGCGCCATCGCATACACCCTGGGGCGCCCTGTGGGCTCCTGCGTGCCGAGAACGGGCAAGAGTCTATAGTAGCCGACGGGCATGTCGTCGCGAATCTGCCGGAAGGTCCGTTCCACGAGATAATAGTTGTCGAGCAGCCACTCTGCCGCATGAGACACAGCCAGCACATCCTCGCCGGCCTCCTGGAAGTGCTGATAGGCCCGGCGCATCATCTGGCTGTAGCTGGCCACGTTCTGCAGCAGGGGGTAGCCTTTGCGCCCCGCCTTGCTTACGTTTGTGTGCTGTTCGGCGAGCTGCCGCGCTGCGCGCTCGAGCCTCACGCCCGCGCCCTCATCGTCCCCTGCGATGGCGTCTTGCGTGCGGCTGGTCGGGTCTGCCTTGCTGCTATCCATACCCTAGTGACCCTTCCGCTCTCTGACGGCGAGTTCCGCCTGCGTAGGAGTTATCTCCTCGGGAGAGAGATCCTGGACGATCAACAACGGACGAGTGCCGTGCACGATAAAATTGAGGGTGATGCTCCCGTACGGTTGCTTCGCCATGCCCGAGTGGCCGTGGGCGCTCAACACTACCAAGTCGACCTGCTGCTCCTCGACGAACTCGTGCAGCGCGATGGCTGCGTTGTGCCCGTACAACAGGTGCGCCTCCGCGTCTTGCCCCAACCGCTCGCGAAGCTGATCCAGATACCGGAGCCCCTCGGCGCGATTGCGATCGGTGACGCGGTTCATCATGTCGATCTCGGCTTCAGACAGGGGCTCGCGCGCGGGCATCTCGGGCTGACGCACCACATGGGCCAGCAACACGCGCGCACCGAGGGTCCGCTCGAGGCGCCTGACGGCGGGCAACGCAACCTGGGCGCGCACAGACCCGTCGAGGGGCGCCAAGACGGTATCGTATCGCGCCCCCACCAGGTTCTCATCGGGGGTGTGATAGGCGCGGACGATGAGGGTCGACGTGTGGGCTCTGGAGATGATCTTTTGCACCACGCCGCCCACGTTCCAGGGGCTCAAGCCGCTCCATCCGTGGCTGCTGGTTACGATCAGGCCGACATCGTTGTCTCGAGCGTACTCGACGATCCGCTCGGCAGCCCGGCCCTCCTCCAGCACCTGTTCGGCGCGAATGCCCAGCTCCCAGAGGCGGGCGGCCTGCTCCCCCAGGTACGCTTCGCCCTCTGCGCGCCACATCTGCCAATCGAGTGGGTCGACCAGCACATTCTCGGAGGTATGGCACTCCTCCAGCACACGCAACAGCGAGACTCGGGAATCAAACACCCGAGCCATGGTCACCACATGGGGCAATACGCATTCGGCGAGTGGCGACCCATCCAAAGGAACGAGGATATGGTCAAACATGGATTCGCTTCCTTTCCCGTCACGCAAAGGGGGCATCGGCCTGTTCGATCGGCCCGTCGGCGCCTGCAGAGCGTGCAAAACTTGGCACCAAGCATCGAATTGCCGCCTGAAGCCATCGTCTGCTGTGCGTCAACGTGAGTGAGAGGAAAGGGGCAGTCCGTCACGCGCGCGTGGCGAGCGTTCTGTGGGAACGTAATGTGGGCTAACAACAGACACTGACGTATAGAACGCGGTCAAAAGGCAACGAACAGGATAATACATCCCGCTATGCTTAATACGGCATATACTCTTATTATACTAGAAATCACATCACTGTAAAGGCCTTGCACCGCCCATTTGCAAGGACGAGAGTTGCGGAGGCCTTCGGGTGGGCGCGGGCCGGGCTCCTCTGCGGAGTGTGCCGTTGGCAATGCGCGCAGGTTGGTGTACACTGGGCTGCGCACAATTGCGGGGTGTGGTGCGCTCCTTTAGCGGGCTGTTCGGAGGAAGATGGAATGGCGTCTCAACCGTTGAACTTGCTGGCATTCGATCTGGGCGCAGAGAGCGGCCGCGCGATCCTGGGCACCCTGGATGGGCAACGGCTGCTACTGCGAGAACTGCATCGCTTCGCCAACGAGCCCGTCACCCTCCCGGATGGCCTCCACTGGGATGTGTTGCGCCTCTGGGCCGAGCTGGAGCGCGGCCTGGGGCTGGCGGCGCGCGCCGACGGGGGCGAACTTGCGAGCGTGGGGCTGGACACTTGGGGCGTCGACTATGCTCTGCTGGATAGCCGGGGGAGCCTGATCGGGAACCCGTATCACTATCGCGACAGCCGCACGGATGCCATGGTCGAAGAGGCCTTTCGGCATGTGCCGCGCGAAGAGATCTTTGCGCAGACGGGTATCCAGTTCATGCCGATCAATACGCTGTACCAGCTGCTGTCGCTGGTAGTACACAAAGACCCTCAGCTGGATATTGCGGAGACCCTGCTCACCATACCCGATTATCTGAACTACCTGTTGACGGGGCGGGTGGTCAGCGAGTTCAGCAACGCCACCACCACCCAATGCTATAACCCGCGCACGCGCGATTGGGCGTGGCCGTTGCTCGAGGCTCTCGGCATCCCGGCACGCCTTTTCCCCGAGGTGGTGCCGCCGGGGACGGTGCTGGGGGCGCTGCGGCCCGAGGTGGCCGCCCGTGTTGGGTTGGCCGGCGTGCCCGTGATCGCACCCGCCTGCCACGACACCGGCTCTGCCGTGGCCGCTGTGCCCGCCGAGGGGCGGGGCTTTGCGTGGATCAGTTGCGGCACCTGGTCGGTGATGGGCGCCGAGGCATCCGAGCCGCTGATCGACGCGCGCAGCCTGGCGTTCAATATCACCAACGAGGGGGGCGTTGCCGATACCTTTCGCGTCTCCAAGAACATCATGGGGTTGTGGCTGGTGCAAGAGTGCCGGCGCACTTGGGCGGGCCAAGGGGAGGAGCTCTCTTACACCGAGCTCACCGAGATGGCCGCTCAGGCGCCGCCGCTGCGCGCCGTGGTGGACCCAGATTACGACGAGTTCCTCAAACCCGGCGATATGCCGTCGCGCATCCGTGCGTACTGCCGCGCCACCGAGCAGCCCGTCCCCGAGGGCGTAGGGGCCACAGTGCGCTGTGTTCTGGAGGGGCTGGCGCTCAAGTATCGCTGGGTGCTGGAGCGCCTGGAGGAGATGCTGGACACCCGCCTGGATCCGTTGCATATTGTGGGCGGCGGCACGCAGAACGAGCTGCTGTGCCAGTTCGCCGCCGACGCCACAGGACGCCGCGTACTGGCCGGCCCAGTGGAGGCCACTGCAACGGGCAACCTGTTGATGCAGGCTTTGGCGCTCGGGGAGATCGGCTCGCTGCAAGAGCTACGCGCCGTCGTGCGCAACTCATTCGGCCTGCGGGCCTATGAGCCGCATACCACCCCCGCCTGGGAGGGCGCTTACGCCCGCATGGCAGAGCTGGTGGAGGCGTCGAGCTAGGCGATCTCGCTCGCAAACACACATTGATCTCGCCCCGAACAGGAGGCCATCGTGGATATTGACCTGCGCAGCTATGTGTTCTTGGACAGCCTACAGCCACAACACGCCGCGTTCCTGGGCACCGTGGCGCGGGGGTTTTTGCCGCTTCCCGGCGACGCCTCGCTGTGGATCGAGATCGCACCCGGCATCGAGATCAATCGGGTGACGGATGTGGCGCTCAAGGCGACGCGCGTGCGCCCGGGAATGCAGATCGTGGAGCGGCTCTACGGCCTATTGGAGGTGCACTCGGAATCGCAGGCCGAGACGCGCGCCGCCGGCACGGCGATCCTCGAGGCGCTGGGCCTCGATGAGGAGCAGCGCCGCAAGCCGCGCATCGTGTCGAGCCAGGTGATCCGCAACATAGACGCCCACCAGGTGCAGCTGATCAACCGCATGCGCCACGGGCACATGTTGCTGGCCGGCCAAACGCTCTACGTGCTGGAGGTGGAGCCCGCGGCGTACGCAGCGCTGGCCGCCAACGAGGCGGAAAAAGCCGCCGAGATCAACATCCTGGAGGTGATCGCCTTTGGTTCGTTCGGGCGCGTGTTCCTGGGGGGTGAGGAGCGCGACATCATGGCCGGTTACGGCGCGGCCGTCTCCGCCATCGAGAGCGTTACGGGGCGCCAGGCCGAGGCGGGCAAGCGAGAGTAGGCGTTCGCTGCGTATTGTGGGATAGTACGGGGAGAGCTCGGGGCAGCAACTGCGCGCACGAGTGCGCATCACAAGATCGCCCATGGGAGGAAAGGCACTACTATGGCAGAAGCACTCGGAATGATCGAGACCAAGGGGTTCGCCGCGATGGTGGAGGCCGCCGACGCGATGGTCAAAGCCGCCAGGGTGGAACTCGTGTCGTACGAGAGGATCGGTGGCGGCTATGTGACCGCGATTGTGCGCGGAGACGTGGCGGCCGTCAAGGCTGCACTGGAAGCCGGCGCGCGCGGCGCGGAAAAGGTGGGTGAGGTGGTATCGGTACACGTCATCCCGCGCCCACACCCGAATGTGGATCTCGTGTTGCCCCTCGGCCGCACCGAGGAGGTCCGCGCCGAGCAGGGCGAGGCATAGGCCATGCTGTTGGCGCGAGTCGTCGGCACCGTGGTGGCCTCGCAAAAGGATGAACGGCTGGATGGGCTCAAGTTTCTCGTGCTGCAGCGCCTCGACATGAACGGTCAACCGGAGAACGGGTACGTGGTGGCCGTGGACGCGGTGGGCGCGGGTATTGACGAGGTGGTCATGTACGCCAGCGGCAGTTCGGCCCGCCAAACCGCCGTCACCGACCGCCGCGCGGCAGACGCCGTCATCATGGCTATCGTGGACACCTGGGAGATCCAGGGCGAGGTCCGTTACGTCAAGAGCTAAGCGGAGCGCCCACAGCCTGCGAGCGCCCTACCGATCCCTTGGGGCGCAGTGTTCCGTTGGGTTGAGGGCCGAGAGCGCAGGGTAGGTGCGCATGGATCAAGCTCAAATAGAACGCATCGTACAGCAGGTTCTCTCGGCGGTGGCGAGCCGTCGAGACGACCAATCAACGTCCCCAGAGCCCGCCGTAGGGCCGGATGGTGGCCCCACGGCGGCGCCGGGTGCTGCGCTGGGCGTTCACCCCGATGTGGATGCCGCGATCCGCGCTGCAGAGGCCGCCTTCCGCCAGCTCGACGGGTTGCCGCTGGCCCGACGCGGGGAGATGATCGGGCAGATCCGGCAGACCGCACGCGATTACGCGCGAGCTCTGGCCGAAGAGGCCGTGGCGGAGACCGGCCTGGGGCGTGTGGAGGATAAGGTGCGCAAGATGCACCTGGTGGCCGACAGGACGCCCGGCACGGAGGGCCTCGAGCCCACCGCCTGGTCCGGTGACCGCGGCCTGACGCTGGTGGAGCGCGCGCCGTACGGCGTCATCGCGGCCATCACCCCCTGCACCAACCCCACAGCAACGGTGTTCAACAACGCCATCGGGATGATCGCCGCAGGGAACGCGGTAGTGTTCAACACGCACCCTCTGGCTGCGGGGGTGTCGGCGCACAGCGTGGCGCTGATCAACCAGGCCATCGCTCGCGCCGGGGGGCCCACGGGCTTGGTCACCTGCGTGGCAGAGCCCAGCATCGCCAGCGCGCAGAGCCTCATGAAGCACCCCGGAGTGGGGCTGTTGGTGGTAACGGGCGGCGGGGGCGTGGTGCACGAGGCGATGCGCTCGGGCAAGCGGGCGATCTGTGCCGGCCCGGGGAACCCGCCGGTGGTGGTAGACGAGACGGCGGATCTCGACCAAGCGGCCCGAGACATCGCGTTCGGCGCGTCGTTCGACAACAACATCCTCTGCACCGACGAAAAAGAGATCATCGTTGTGGATGCGGCAGCCGACCAGCTCAAAGCGGGCCTGAAGGCCAACGGCGCCGTGGAGATCAACTCCTGGCAGCTCGGGCGCTTGCTCAAAGTGATCCTGGATGAGGATCGCGGGCCGGGCCAGCAGAGCACCGTCAACAAGGCGTGGGTGGGCCGCAACGCCGGGCTCATCCTCAAGCAGATCGGTATCGACGCCGGTGACGATGTGCGCCTGATAGTGGCGGAGGTGGATGATCCCCGCCATCAACTGGTGTGGACCGAGCAGCTCATGCCGATAATCCCCATCGTGCGTGTGCGCAACGCCGACGAGGCCATCGATCTGGCCATCGAGGCGGAGCACGGCCACCGTCACACCGCCATCATGCACTCCAAGAATCTGGATCGGTTGAGCCGCATGGCGCGCGAGTACGGCGGCAGCCTCTTTGTGAAAAACGGCTCCAACCTGGCAGGGCTGGGCTATGGCGGCGAGGGGCATACTTCGTTCACCATCGCAAGCCCCACCGGAGAGGGGCTAACGTGCGCTCGGGATTTCTCCCGGGTTCGGCGCTGCACGCTCGTGGACGCGTTCCGCATTGTGTAGGCCCCAATGAGCATTCACCCAGACGGACGGAGCCTCATGGAACCCGCTCTCGCACTTGTCGAGTTCAGTAGCATCGCCACGGGCATTCGCGCGGGCGACGCGATGGTGAAAAAGGCGCCTGTGGCGTCTATACGCTGTGGCACGGTGCAACCGGGCAAGTACCTCGTACTGCTCACCGGCGGCGTGGCCGAGGTGGAAGAGGCGCTACAGGCGGGGCTGGAGGTGGGTGCGGATACGGTGTTGGGCACGGTCTTTTTGCCCAACGTACACCCGGCGGTGATCGAAGCGCTACACGGCGGGCACAGCGAGGGGGCCGGCGCCGCGCTGGGCGTCATCGAGACGAGCAACGTAACGGCCACCATCCGAGCCGCTGACGCGGGCGTCAAGGGGGCCGAGGTGACTCTGCGCGAGATTCGCTTGGCCGATGGCTTGGGGGGCAAAGCGTACTGCCTGTTCCAGGGCGAGGTGCAGGACGTCGAAGCGGCAGTAGAGATCGGCGTGGGCGCTCTGCCGGACGCTCTCGCGCTGGTGAACCAAGTGGTCATCCCGCAGCTCCACAGCGAGATGGATGAGAACCTGGCGGCCAGCAGCTATTTTGCGCCGCGCATCGGGCGCCAGCGCGGTTGGTAGAGGGGGATGGGGGCATGAAGTTCGGCCGCGTCATCGGCACGCTGGTGGCCAGCGTCAAGGCGGAAGGGCTCGAGGGGATCAAGTTTTTGTGGGTGCAGGAGCTGGACCGCAACCTGAACCCCACCGGCGAGCCGGTCATCGCCGCCGACGCCACAGCGCAGGCGGGGCCGGGCATGTTGACCTATGTCATCGGCGGGCGCGAGGCGGCGTTGGCCTTGCCCATCACCTTTGTGCCGGTGGATCACACCATCGTGGGGATCGTTGACGACGTGCACCGCCCCGAACTCGGAGGGTACCCCCCCAACGTCGTCTGGCGCGTGGGCGAACGGAATATTCGCCCCGCGGACGGATGAGAGAGCGCGTACAATGTACATCGGACGGGTTGCGGGAACGGTGGTGGCCAGCATCCACCACCCCATGTTCGACGCGGGCAAGCTGTTGCTGGTGGATCGGCTCGACCACAGAGGCCGCACCGCCGGCCCCTATGATATTGCGCTGGACCTCGCCCAGGCCGGTGTGGGGGACGTTGTCCTGGTGTTGGACGAGGGAAGCAGCTCGCGCATGCTCACCGGCACAGAGCCCGGGGGCGTCATCCGTTGCGTCATCATCGGGGTGATCGACGAGGTGGATATCCCCTGCTGGCAACCCTCGACGCCGAGCACTGCCCCCGACAGCGCAGCAGACAATAACAGCGCATCCGTACAGCAAGCATCAAGTGAGGGCGCATGAGCTACGTAAGCCGCAACAAAGAGAACGCACTGCGCGAGCAGATCATCCTGGTGGGCAAACTGATGTACGAGCGGGGGCTTGTGGTGGGCCTCGACGGCAACATCTCGGCCCGCCTTCCGGATGGGAACATCTTGGTGACACCCAGCGGCGTGTGCAAAGGGCTCATGACGGCCGACCAGCTCATCGTTGTGGATATGGACGGCCGCAAGGTGGGGCCCGAGACCTCGTCCACCCGGCGGCTCAAGCCCACCAGCGAGACCCTCATGCATCTGGAGGCATATCGGCAGCGCCCGGACGTCGGCGGTGTCGTTCACGCCCACCCCTGCACCACCATCGCGCTGAGCATCGCCGGGATCTCGCTGGCCGACTGCGTGGTGCCCGAGGCCATCGTGAACTTGGGCCTGGTGCCCACTGCCGACTATGCCACGCCCGCCAGCGAGGAGAACGTGGGCGCCATCCGAGACCTCATCGGCCGCCACGATGGGATCATTCTACGGCGCCACGGCAGCCTGACGGTGGGCGAGGACCCCTGGCAGGCCTTTGTGCGGCTCGAGTTCCTCGAACAGGTGGCTCGCATCACCTTTATGCTGCGACAACTCGGCATGGGGCAAGCCCTGCCCCCCGAGGAGGTCGAGAAGCTGTTGGAGCAGCGTCGCCGCGCGGGGCTCGAGCGTCCGGGCGAGCGCGCCGAGTTCGCCGAGATCTGTGGCATCTGCCCCGTGGGTGACGAGTCGCCCGACGCCGACGAGGACGAGCGGGATTTGGTGCGCTTGATCACCGAGGCTGTGCTGAAGGAGCTGCACAAGAGCTAGTGGGGGGCGTTCTCGCACAAGCCCCCCAGCTCCGCACGCCGCCGGTGCGCCCTAGGCGGTGCCCGGCCTGCCGTGGGCGTCCAAGTGTAGCACGGCCGCCAGAGTGAGCTGCACCGTCACAGCCGCGTTGGCCACATCCACCAACTCGGGCACATCGCCCTCGGTGTGGTAGTTCGGATCGCCGTAGGGCATGGAGCCGATGTTCAACACGGCCCACGCAAACCCCGCATTGATGAACGAGCCGTCGTCGTCCCCCGGGTGGTCGCTGCGATGCTTGGACTGTTCCATCCCCAGCCCATAGCTCACATTCAGCTCCGCCATCAGATTGGCCAACCGCTCTCCCTCGGGCGTGGTGTAGCGGGTGACATTGACGAGCCGCCCGGCCTGTTCGGGCGGTTTGACGCCGATGCCATCCAAGTTGATGGCGGCGGTCACCTCCAGGCCGGCCTCCGCCATGCCGCGCGCAGCCACTACACTGGTCCACGGGGTGTGCTCCTCGTTGCAGAACAGCAGCCAGATGGCACGCTGCGGCCGATAGCCCTCGAGGACACGCGCTATCTCCAGTAATCCCGCCGTGCCGATGGCGTTATCGTTGGCGCCCGGCGAGTCGATCCAGCTTTGCGAGTCCTTGTGCGCCATCAGGACGATCACTTCTCGGTCGTACGTGCTCCCCTCCAGTTTGGCATAGATGTTGTGGGCGGTGAACCAGGGGGCGCCCTGGGGAGGCGGCGCGTACTGATGCGCCAGGGGCTTGGTGAGATCGCGCCCAAAGGCCTGCACCCGCACCGGCTCGAGTTCCGGGCGATAGCCCCAACTGGTGAGGCGCGCAGCGATCCAGTCGTCCGCCTCTTCGAGCGTCGAGCGGCTGTGGCCGGGCAGCGTATAGTTCAGCTTGCGGTTGGGCAGCGGATCACGCGAGAGATGGTACACCCACTCCCGCAGGTTCCCAGCGCGGACGCGCGCGAGCCGTGCGGCGATGTCGTTCATGGCAAAAGCCTCCCATCTTGGCGTACGAGTCGTCACAGATCGCAAACACCGTGCGCGGGCGCCCGGCCCGCGGGGCTCTGGCATTATAGCGCGTGAGGGCGCGCGTTGCCACGGCATCCGGGCCGGGTGGCCCTCTGTTTGTGCTAGCGCTGGGCGGGCATAGTGTGTTACACTGAAAAGAGGTATGCACCACGTTAGAGCCGGGGCGAGAGGTTGCCTCGGGCGCGATGTTGTTCGCGGATGGCTGTGCGCGAGATCGGCCGCGCAAATACTAGCGGCCCGCAGAGGCATCGGGCGGCCGGGCTGGGGAGAGGGCGCTGTACGGCTCACGAATCCGGCGCGCCACCGTACATCCTGCTGGGCGTTACAGCATCAAGACACTCAACAAAGGGAGAGCTCTATGGCAGACGACAAGACCGCGCTTTTCGTGATCCGCACCGTGGGAGACCACCCCACCATCGGGTTCGCAGCGGAGGAGCTGGCCAAGTACCTGAGGCGGTTGTCCTCCTCGCCGATAGACATCCACATCGAGGAGCGAGAATCCTTTGCCGCCCAACCGGAGGGGGCCGTGTGGTTGGGCGAATGGCCCGCCTCACAGGATGCGCCGGGGTTCGACCTTCCGGCCGCACCCACAGTGGCTGACCCCAAGCTGGACGATGCGTACGCCCTCCGCGTGCGGGGTGGCCAGGGCGCCATCGTCGGTACCAATCCACGCAGTGTGCTGCTCGGCGTGTATCGTTTTCTCACGGAAGCTGGGTGTCGCTGGGTGCGCCCCGGGCCGGACGGCGAGTACATCCCGCGTGCCAACCCGATGAGCCTGGACGTATCACTCGAGCAGAGCGCCGCCTACCGTCACCGTGGGATCTGCATCGAGGGCGCGGTAAGCTACGGGAACGTGGCCGATATCATCGACTGGGCGCCCAAAGTGGGGTTCAACGCCTACTTTTTCCAGTTTCGCGAGGCCTATACCTTCTTTGACCGCTGGTACTCACACCAGGGGAATCCACTCAAGACCCCCGAGCCTTTCTCGGTGGAAAAGGCACGCGAGTATCTCCACCGCTCCGAACAAGAGATCGCCAAGCGAGACCTGCTCTACCACGCAGTTGGGCACGGTTGGACTTGCGAGCCCTTTGGCATCCCGGGCCTGGGATGGGATACCGACACTGAATACCACATCGAGCCCGAGGTGGTGCAATACCTGGCCGAGGTGAACGGTAAACGTGAGCTATGGCACGGCATCCCGCTCAACACGAACCTGTGCTACTCTACCCCCGAGGTGCGTCGGATCATCGTTGAGGCGATCACCGACTATTTGGTGGAGAAACCCGGCGTGGATCTGTTGCATTTTTGGCTGGCCGACGGCGCGAACAATCAGTGCGAGTGCGCCAACTGCCGACAGAAGCGGCCGTCCGATTACTATGTGATGATGCTGAACGAGCTCGACGCTTCCCTCACAGAGCGAGGTATCGAGGCCAAAGTCGTGTTCCTCATCTACGTCGACCTGCTATGGCCGCCCGAGGAGCAGCGCATCGAGAACCCCGAGCGGTTCGTGTTGATGTTTGCGCCCATCACGCGTTCGTACAGCGAGGTGTTCGCTGGCGGCGGCACAAGCCGTCAACTTGCGCCCTATGTGCGCAACAAGCTCGAGTTCCCATCCAACGTGGACCAGAACGTGGCCTTTTTGCGGGCGTGGCGGCGCGCCTTTGTCGGAGACAGCTTTGACTTTGACTACCACTTTATGTGGGATCACTACAACGACCCGGGCTACTATGACATTGCGCGCCTCCTCAGCGAGGATATCAAACACCTGAGGGCGATCGGGCTCAACGGCTATATGAGCTGCCAAGTGCAGCGCGCGTTCTTCCCCACCGGCCTGGGCATGTACGTCATGGGCCGGACGCTGTGGGACGACACGCTGCCCTTTGAGGCCCTGGCCGACGAGTATATGGCCGCCGCCTTTGGACGGGACGGCGCCGCCTGCCGAGACTATCTCTCCCGGTTGTCCACTGCTTTCGACCCGCCCTACCTGCGGCGCGAGCGGCCGGCCGAGAGCCCGGAGGCGGTGGAGCGTTACAGGGGCATCCCGGAGCTGGTGGAGGGGTTTCGCCCCGTCATCGAGCGGAACACGGGATACACCGAGCCTTGCCAGGCGCTGTCTTGGCGCTACCTCGGCTATCACGCCGAATACTGCATACTGCTGGCCAAAGTGCTCGAGGCCCGGGCGTCGGGAGACAGGGCGGCGATGGAGGCGGCTTGGGGCGAGTGCACGAGGTTCTTGCAAGCTAATGAGGATGCGCTACAGCCCGTCCTGGATGTGTTGATCCTCCAACGGACTCTGGGCGGGCGGCTGATCGCCCCCAAACAGTAGCTTCCACTCTCTCTTCAGACAATGGGCACTGGCACGCACACGCCAGTGCCCATAGCTTGCGGCTCTCCGCATCGTCCGCGTAGCGCGGGGGGCCTCGCAGGTGTTTATAATAAGCGGCGACTGTGTATAATGAGATGCGCGGCGCTCGACTATTCCTTCATCCCCATGCGCAACGCCTCAAATACCCGGGTCTGCATCATGCGCACCATGATCGTGGCTTGCACAAAGACAAGGGTGATCCCCATGATGACCGCCATCCAGCCAGCGTTGCGCCAATCCACGTACGGCAGAAAGGGCGGCACCGGCAACACCGGCTTTTCGGTGATGGCGAAAAAGGGCACATAGATCTCGGCGGCAATCAACCCCAGCCCCAAGCCCGCTGCCAAGCCGAACACCAGCGTCACCAGGTACTCGAACGAGACGGTGCCCATGACCTCCCGCTTTTGCATACCCAAGGCCTGGAGGATGGCAAAGCGGTACGATCGCCCCGTGATGGAAGCAAAGCTGTACACCAGCAACCCCGCGCCAGCCGTGACCGCCGCGGCGAGGAAGCAAATGGAGAGCATGCCAAAGATACCCACGCGCTCCAGCCGCGCCAAGTCCTCCGCCAGGAGGCCGCGCACGTCCCGCGCCTGCACCGGCAAGACGCCCAGAGAGACCATGTTGTCCAGCACGAGCTGCGAATCGGCGTCGTCGTCCAGCTTGAGCCACACATTGTGTGGGAAGTAGCCTCCCGTATAAAACTCGAGGTAGCTGAGGTTCACCACCGCGATGGAGGCCTCGTCTTTGTACATGGTGGGAAAGTACGAAAAGGTCCCAACGAGCGCAAAGTCAAAGTAGAACCACTCTTCATCCACCAGGATACCCAGCGACAGCGTTTCGCCGGGCGCCACGTCCATCTGGCGTGCCACGTCCTCCGGCAACAGCACGCCCTCGTGAACCGATGCCAGGGTAGCCAGCTGATCCGGCAGCGGCTGCGTGGCATAGTCGTCGCGGAGAAACGTCACCGAGGGGAAATCTTGCGCGTCGATAGCCATGAGTCGCATGTCTTTGAGCCCCGAACCCCGCGGAGCACGCGCCCTGGACAGGCCGACGCGCGCGGCACGATCCACGCCATCGACCTCCTCGTACATGCCGGTGGGGAGAAGTGCGAGGTTCTCGCTGCCGGCCATCCCCTCCGCCCAACCCGCCACGTGGGGGGCAAAGGTGAGATCGGCCCCCACCTCATAGTGTCGTCGATCCACCAGCCACACATCGGCGCTCTTGGCCACAGAGGCGTAAAAGATCCCCAGGCTCAACGAGAGCACAAGCAAGTAGGTGGGCATGCGATACTGGCCGCCCTCGCGCCCCAGGCTCAGCGACCCGAGATACGCAGAGATAGAGGGCGTCATCCTGCCGATGAGCGCCAGCGCCCGCATAAACATAGCGAACAGCTCCGCCGCAAGCAGCGGGGCCGCAAAGAGAAACAGCGATGGCGCCAGCAGCGTGAGGGGGTCGAACGGGGCATCCTCGCCCAGCTGCCAGGCCCCCAGCATGATGGTGCCCTGCTGCTCGAGTTGTTGGTACGAGTAGGCTGTAACCAGCGCCAAGAGCGCGAGCCCCAGCGCACGCCCCACGGTTTGCACAGCGCGCCGCCGCGCGACGTGATGCTCATAGGTTACCACCGAGTAGCGCATACTGGATGCGGCGGGCACAAGGCGCGAAACAAGGCCCAAGGCCAGGCCTGAGGCGATGAGGCCCCAGTTCGCGGTGGCCAGGTAGACGTTCATGGGCTCGCGTGTGGCAAAGGCGAGAAAGCTCGAGGCGGTGCCCATCGATCGGGTCAGCAGCAGGCCCAAGCCGATGCCCGGCCCGCCCCCGAGCAACAGGAGGATGAGCGTCTCAATCGCGGTCAGCAGCAGGATGTGCGACCGACCAAAGCCCCGGCTCGCGAGCATGGCGGTCTCTTGTGCCTGATAGTGCGCATACATGGCCGAGACGGAGACCATGAACAGCACCAGCACCCCCATAAGCGGCACGCTGAAGCCCAGCAGCACGGCGGAGAGGCTTTGCTTGCGCGCCTGCCCGCGCAAAAGCTCCTGCGCGGGCGAGTAATCCATTTTGGCGTTGGGGAGGCGCCTGACCGCCTCGCGCTCTGTGCTCTGGATGCCCTCCACATAGCGCTCGGCATGGTCCAGGTTCATCTGGGCATCGTTGAGGACGATATACCAAAAGTTAAAGCCGGTGCCCTGCAGCGCTGTGGGCTCGACGAGCGCGCGGTACTGGTCGGCGTCGGTGAGGAAGGCGCCCTCGAGCAGCTGATTGGGATCGCGATACCAGTAGATCTGCGTCGGATCGTCGGCGTCCAGAAAGCCCTCGATCTTGATTACGACCGGCTCCATCGTGGGGAATTGGAGGTAGGAGAGCTCAAAGACCTCCCCTACTTGCATACCGATCTTTTGTGCATAGTCGTGCATCATCCAAACGCTCAAGATCCCCGGCGCCGGGGGGGTCCCCAGTTCGGCGCCCTCGACCACCGTGACGTGCTTTTCAATATCGGGCACGACGGCCACCCGAACAGAGCCCAGGCTCTCGTCGACGTACTGGGAAGAGCCCGATCTCGCGCGAAGTTGGAAAGAGGGGCTCTCGTACTGGGCGTAGACTTGGGTGGCGCTCAGCCCAACGTTGCGCGTAAGGCTATCCACCAACCAGTCGCGCGTATAGGCCGCCTCGTCGATGGTCATACGCCCGCGCGACGAGGGGAGGTTGTAGAATCGCACCGAAAAGGGGGGGCGCAGTGTGGTTCGTGTGCGCTCGGCTAATTCCTGTTGCATCATGGTCCGGCTGACGGCATCCGAAAAGACGGGCACCGATACCGCAATGCCAATAGTCAGGGCGACACACAGAGCATAGAGCGTATTAAGCATGAGCCGGCTCTTGAGCCGGCGGCCTGCAAAGAGGAGGAGCGAGAGCAAATCCATGAGAGGGGGCCTCCCTGTGACGGCGCAATAGGTGCTCGCGCCGCGCTTGGCCTCGTCAGCATAGGGGCCCTGCCCCAACCGAGAGAATTGCTCTCACGCCGAGCTGGCCGTCGAGTATCCAGCGCACTCGCAATCCACCACAAGAGAAACACAGCGTGCAACCCGTACCGGACGCAGCCCCAAAGAGCCGCAGCGAGATAAAAGCTTGTGGGCCGACGTCGCGGAACGCCCAGGGAGAGCGAGCCCCGAGCTCACCTCAGCGCAACACCCGCTCATCGCCCACCCGCCGAGTGATGCGGCGGCTGTCCAGGTCCTCCAACAGCGCCAATGCATACTTGCGGCTGGTGTTGAACAAATCTCGCACCTGCGCCACGGTGATCGACCCGTTCGTTCGGAGGTGCTCCGCCACACGTTGCTCTATGGCAGCATAGACGTCCGCCTCGAACAGCACGCCGTCGCCGACGCGCACGAGCCGCCCCGTCTCCACCAGGTGCTGCAACAGCTCAGCCCCCAGCAGGGGCTCAACTTGCGACTGCGAGGGCGGTGTGTAGGGGGCGTCGCGGAACATCGCCATGGCTCGGCCTATCGCGCTCTCCTGCTCGGGCGAGAGCGTCACCCGGTGTTGGGCCAGTGCTATCGTGGTGGCAGTCGCCTGCAACACCCCCTCTTGCGTGGCCCGCTCGACCCACGCACCATAGAGGGCGCCCTGCAGGCCGGTGCGGCTCTTGAGCTCCTCGCGCGGCATACCGGCTCTGAGGGGATAGCGGCGGTGGTACGCCTCCAGGGCCACGGACGCCGTGTTGATGAGCCGGGCCCAGGTATCTCGGGCCACAAGGCCGATGCCACTCTGGTTCAGCGCGGCGTCGTTCTCGGGCAAATCTCGCAGCGAGACCACCCGCCCACCCTGCACAAGAGCGCGCAACGCGGGCGCAGCATCCGCCAACGGCAGACCGCTCTTGGAGAACAGGCTCCGGGCCTCCAGGGGTCCCTCACGCGAGAGGATCTGAAAGAGAAGCTCCTCGGGCGTACCGCGTAACAGCGCCTGCAGCCTATCGATGACCTCGGAGCGAAAGCGCCGATACCGCCGCCCCGGGTTCGGCTGCACGACGACCCCGCCGCCAAGCGTGACACTGGGCGATGCCAAGCGGACGATAAAGTGGTCCCCGTGTGCCAACGCTATAGGGTCCACAAGGCGTACCTGTACCCAACCCTCGGAGCCCGGCGGCAACCCTTCAGCGTCCAGCAGACGCAGGTGAGCCTCTGAGCGATCCGCACCGCAAAAGAACTCTACCGAGGCGTTGTGTTTCAGCGTGACCGGAGCGCTGGGCAGCACGCGCAGCCGCGCATCCAGCAGCGTCGTCGCCCGCAGGGCCCCCGGGCGCGTAACCACCTGGCCCCGGCGCAGATCGTCGATGGTGACTCCGACCAGGTTGACGGCCACGCGCGACCCGGGCTCGGCCTCGGTCACCTTGGTTTTATGGGTCTGTAGGCCGCGGATACGCGCCGTCAGGCCCCCCGGCACGATCTCGACCTCGTCGCCCACCCGGAGGCGCCCATCGGTGAGCGTGCCTGTGACGACGGTGCCAAAGCCGGTGATGGTGAAAATCCGGTCGATCGGAAGGCGAGGGCGGCCCATATCGCGCCTGGGCTCTGCCGAGTCCAACAGGCGATCCAGCTCGGCGAGCAACTCGGGCAGCCCGCTCCCCGTCAGGGCCGATACCGGAACGATAGCAGCGCTCTCGAGCACTGTGCCCGCGAGCTCCTCCCGCACCTCCTCCTGAACGAGGTCGAGCCACTCGGGGTCCTCGATGAGGTCGCTTTTGGTGAGCGCCACCACCCCCCTGGGAACCTGCAGCAGGTCGAGAATCGCCAGATGTTCGCGCGTCTGCGGCATCACCGACTCGTCGGCCGCCACCACGAACAGCGCCACATCGATACCGCCCACGCCGGCGAGCATATTCTTGATAAAGTCCTCGTGGCCCGGCACGTCCACAATGCTCACTTCTCGGCCGCTGGGCAGAGTGAGCCAAGCAAAGCCGAGGTCGATGGTCATGTGGCGCTCTTGCTCCTCGCGGAGCCGGTCCGGGTCACTCCCCGTCAGCGCCCGTATCAACGTGGACTTGCCGTGATCTACATGCCCCGCAGTGCCCGTAACAAACACCTGTTAGGTCATCTCCTCGCCGAATAGACCCCGAAGCTCCACCACCAAATCTTGAAAGGCCTTGGCCTGGCGCTTGAGAGCCAGCATGTGCCCCCTCCTCAGGTGGCCGATCTCGGAGGCGAGCTCGTCATGTCCGCCTTTGATCTGGCCGGGTATCTGCGCCACCGCCTGCACGAGTTCCTCGTGTTTCTCAGCGAGATCCTCGAGGCGCGCGTCTTGGTCGTCATCGCGGGCGAGGTGTGTCTCTTGGATCACTTCACGTTTCTCGGTCTCTTGTGCCCAGCGCCGGTCGATCTCGGTGCGCCACTCGCGCAAATCGCGGCGGAGTTGCTCCTCTGCGATCTTGTGCACCTGTCGCAGCTGATCCTGTTGTTGCGTCGCCTGCTGCGCCACCTCTTGCACCTCGCGCAGCACACGGCGATTGCGCTCGTGCTGGTCTGCGAAATACCGAAGTTGCTCGGCCCAGAGCTCCAACTGGTGGGCAAAGCCTTCGATGCGCCGCCCCCACTCGGTCATCGTCTGCGAACGGTCGCGGTCGGCTCGTCGCTGGAACTCGAACAGCTCGTCCTGCTTTTGCGTCATCTCTTGCCGGACGGTCTGCATCTCCGCCAGTTGCTGCTCCACTTTGGATAGAGTGTTCTCTACCAGCAGCACCCGCGTGGCGCCATCCTGATGGGCCCTCTCGACCGTAGCGACGGCCTCCTCGGTGTGTGTCACTCGCACAATGCTCTGCTCCAGCCGATCGGACAGGTTGCGATAGCGGTCGTCGTGCTGTGGCGTCTTGCGAGCCAGTTCGTCCACCGTCTGCTGGATGCGCATGATCGCCTCGCTCAGCCTGCGATCCTCGGCCTGGCGCACCGCCATCGCCTGCTCCAAGGGGTCGAAACGTTGAAGCTCCGCCTGCAGCTCTTGCATGACGTGGAGGTCGTGCTCGCGCTCGGATTGGCGGCTCCGGATGGCCTCCGTCTCGCGCTTTTGGTGCTCGTGACGGTGGTCGGAGAACATCACGTTCATCTGCTCCTGCAGGTTTCGCAGCGACTCCTCCGCCTCGGGAATGCGCGCGAGCTGCGCCTGCAGCTTGGTCAGCCGATCCTCCAGCGTCAGGATGCGCTGCGTCTGGTCCGCGATGACGATCTGTTGCTGGTCCACCACGTCGCGGAGGTTGGTGGCAATCGTCCTTTGTTTGCGGAGTTCCTCATCCAGCCAACTAGTGCTCGGAAGGGTGTCTTGAGTGGAGCTCATCAGGTCACCTCGATATCAGAGATTCAACAAAGGCAAAGCCACGGCGCGCAGGCGTGACATCGGCAGGTATATATGTATGTGCATTGGTGTGTTTGAGCCCCGAGATTGTCGGGCTCTGCAATCCCGTTGTCTGCTCAGTAGATGATGACGACGGTGCCAATATCGACCCAATTGTACAGAAACTGGGCATCTTCTGTGTCTAACACGATGCACCCGAAGGAACACCTAGTGCTGAGCGCGCTGCGCCACACAGTCTGCCCGCTGCTTTTGATGATGGGGAGCGCATGGAACCCGTTCTCCGAGCACGGCATATCCAAGTCCCATTTCGAAGCATAGGCCATGGGCAGCTTGCTCTGAATCTGATAGTGCCCGGGCAGGGTGGGCGCAGAGGGGCGGCCTATACAGGCCTCGAACGTCTTGATGGGCACGTGATTCTCAAAAACGCTGACGGTCATGCTCTCCAGGCTGACTTCGACGCGCCTGGGAGGAAAGATCTCGTCCATCACCTGGCCCAGCCGTGTCTGCGCATCCGCATAGTCGGGCTTGAGCTCCACGGCGCTCTCGAGGCTCGCCTTGGCTTGGTCCCACTCTCTGTTCGCTTGATACTCTAGGCCGACGCCATAGTAGCCCTGCGCGAGCATCTCTCGCGTATCGCGAAAGCCGGGGTTCAGTTGATAGAGCCGCCGGAGGCTGTACACCACGCGGCCCCAATCTTGGAGGTAGTACGCCTGCAGGCCATCCAGGTACATCTTGAGCTCGCGCCGGGCCTGTTGCACCTCGGGGTTGTGCGCGTCCAGGCGAATCGCAGCGTCGTACTCGGTGCGCGCCTCCTCCAGCTGGTTTTCTTGCACCAGCAGCAGGCCACGTTGATGGCGCGCGGCTGCGAGCCGCCGGCGGGCCTCCGCGTCTTGGGGGTTGACGGACCGTATCTCTTCCAGCCAAGAGATCACACCGTCCAGGTCGCCCTGCCCCCACGCCGCGTCGGCTTGCGCCCAGAGCGGATCGGTCTGCTGCTCCAAGCTGGTCGCGGCGTCAAACTCGGCGAGTGGCGTGGGCAACACCAGGGGCTCCACCGCGTACACACGCCCCATGCCCAGTGTGCTGCGAATACCCAAAGCCCCAAAGAACAACAGGGCGACGATGGCGAACCCCGCTACGACGGGCACGCCCAGCCGGGCCATGGCGCGCCCGACCCTGCCGCCCCCCAAAGCGCCGACACGAGCCGGCACGCCCTCCAACCGAGACCATACGCGGTCCGCGCCAGATAAAACCGCCCCCGCCGCCCTGGTGGCGCCACGCAAAGGGCGCTGCACTGCCACGCGCATGGCCTGATCCGTTGGCGCCTTCCACCGCGGCTCCTCTGCCAGCCCCTCGGCGCCGCCCACTTCCTCTTTCGCCCATCGCGCCGCCTCGGCCAAGCGCGTGCTCTGCGGCAGCAGCACACAGGCCTCCCGCAAAAAGTCCAAGCTCTCCTGGGGGCTCTCGGCAACCCAAGCGAGCCACAGCCACGCGTCTTCGCTCTCGGGAGAGCGGTGGATGATGCGCCGGAAGATAGACCGGGCGGTCTCCACGTCACCATTGCGCGCCAAATAGATGCCCTCTTCCAGTTGCGACGGCAGCGCACTGTGAATCAGGCTGCTGTAGGCGTTATCGTCTACTAAGCTCATAGGAAACCGCTCCTGGGTTCACTGCTAGGAACAAGGGGATCAGTGCCTGGTGCGCCCTCATGTGCAAAGGGCCCACCGCTCGTCCCCCGGGATGGACGATTGTTGGCATTATAGCATCAAAACACCGACCTCGCAATGAAGCACCCATCCGGGGCGCGCTCGCGGGCGGCAGGCGCTCACCGCCAGCTTGCGTTGTATGCTATAATATAAAAGGGAATACCCCGAGTGCAAACCAAGATCCGGAGGCAGCAATGGGTGGGATGTCGTTATCGCTGAACCTTAGCGGGCTCAAATCCGAGCCGCAGGAAGAGGTCGTCGAACGGGAGCTGATCGTTATCGGTGGGGGCCCTGCAGGGCTGACCGCGGGACTCTATGCGGGCCGGGCGCAGCTCAGCCCCCTGATCATCGTGGGCCAGTCCTTCGGCGGGCAAGCTGGCACGACCAGCGAGATGGAGAACTACCCAGGCTTCCCCGAGGGCATCGGTGGCATGGCTCTGGCCGAGCAGATGGCCACACACGCCACCCGGTTCGGCGCAGAGATAGGGTATGAGGAGGTCGTATCCGTCAACCTCAAGTCTTATCCTTTTGTCATCAAGACGTACGGGGCAACCTATATCGCCAAGTCGCTGATCCTCTGCACCGGCACGTCTCCGCGCAAGCTGGGGGTGCCCGGTGAGGCCAAGTTCATCGGCCGAGGGGTGTCGTTCTGCGCCACGTGTGATGGCTATTTCTACAAAGACAAGACGGTTGTGGTGGTGGGCGGCGGCGATAGCGCCCTGGACGAGGGCCTGTATCTGACGCGCTTTGCCCGAGAGGTCATCATCGTGCACCGCCGCGACAAGCTGCGAGCGGGCGTCATCCTGCAAAAGCGCGCCAAGGCCAACCCCAAGATCCGTTTCGTCTGGAATTCGGTGGTGGAGGAAGTGCTGGGCGACGACGTGGTGACCGGCGTGCGCTTGCGCGATGTCGTCACAGGGGAGGGGAGCACTATCGCCGCCGACGGGATGTTTATCTACGTGGGGTTGATCCCCAACACGCAGGTGTTCCAAGGCCAGCTCGACTTGAATCCGGAGGGCTATATCGTCACCGACAAGCGCCAACGCACCAGCGTCCCGGGTGTGTTTGCGGCTGGCGACGTGCAAGACCCCTGGTTCAGGCAGGTTGTGGTGGCCGCGGGCGCGGGGGCTGCGGCAGCTATCGAGGCGGAGCGCTTTTTGGCAGAGAAGGCCTACGAAGACGCCGAAGCGGTCGAGACCGAGTAGCCGGGGGGAATCCCCTCGTCGTCGAAATCGGGGAACAGGTGCCGCCTGGTGTACAGCGTCCCGCGCTTGATGAGCCACTGGCGGTTTTGTTCCCCGTCTTCACGCTCGACGGAGAAATACCCATCGGCATACCGGTCGATGGCCAGCACCTCTCGAATCTGTGCCAACACCACAGCCGGCTCCTCCACGTCGGCGCCGTAAAAGACGTACTCGACACCATCCAGAGTGTGTTGCGGAAAGCCCCAGCCCGCCCGATAGCGCTGCATAGGCTTCACTGCGGGGTCCAGCAACTCCTCCGGCGATAGATCGGTGGTGAGCAGCTCTCGCACGCGCTGCACCTTGCTCTCGTGCTGTTCGGGGCTCTCGTCTTCGCCCTCCACCTCCGCATCGGGCCAGCTCAGCTCCAGCCAGCCGCGCACCGAGTAGATGTAGCTCATATGGATCCTCCTTGCGTTAGGGCGCATGATACGGTTGTGCCCGGCCTATTCTAGAGAAGGCTCGCAAGCTGTCAACGCGGGGGCCGTCTCCGCTGGGGGGCGGGCGTTCTGGGGCGCGCCCCCGCTCGGCCAGACTTTGACGCAGAGGCAACACGCCGCTATAGTACTGGCTAACACGGTCAATGCAGTGTGTAGACGCTGATTTCCCGTCGTCGCACAAAGAGAGGGTACGTTCTCATGGCGAATGTTGATCTAGAATTAAACCCCGCATCCCATATCGCCGTGGGCTCTGTGGGGCAGCCCGGCCAACGCGTGTTCTATCTGCAAGCGGGGCACGGGGATCTGCTCATCAGCCTCAAGCTGGAGAAGCACCAGGTCAGCGCTTTGGCTGAGGCTGTGGACGAGCTCGTCTCGGAGCTGGCCCAACGAGAAATGCTTTTGCTCTCGAGGCAAGAGGAGAGCGGAACCGGCGAATCCTCCTTCATAGAACCGGATACCGCGGATTTTGCCGTCGGCGAGATGGGGCTCGGCTACGACCCTTCGTCTTCGATGATAGTGATCGTCGCGCAGGAGTTGGTGCCCGACGAGGAGAGCGAGCCCTCAGCTGTTCGCATCTGGGCGACGGTCGCGCAGATGCGCGCTCTGGGCCGCCAAGCGAGGCATATCGTGAGCAAGGGGCGCCCCATCTGTCCCTTGTGTCACCAGCCTATCGACCCCACAGGACACTTTTGCCCGCGAGGCAACGGCCACGACACCCACCACATTGTGATCTGATGCGCGCGCGAACCTCAGATCGGCACAACGCTCCCCTCAGTTTGGAACGCACGCTCGACCTCTTGCTCCATGGGGCCATAGAGCTCCACGGGCGTGTTCATTGGAGCTCCAACGCGACCCTTTTGGTCGGTGTGCGAGGGGGTGATGCGAGCTGCCTCGCTGTGTACAAGCCCGCGCGCGGTGAGCAGCCCCTTTGGGATTTCGCTCAAGGCACCCTGTGCCGCCGAGAGGTGGCGGCCTATACCCTCTCGCACCACCTCGGTTGGCCCAGTGTTCCGCCGGTTGTGTTGCGGGATGGGCCCCTGGGCGAGGGATCGCTGCAGGTGTTCATCGAGCACGACCCGGCCGACCATTATTTCGCGCTGCGCAAGAGGCCCGATCTCGACGACGCGTTCCGCTGCGTCGCGCTGTTCGATGAGATCACCAACAACGCCGACCGCAAGGCGGGGCACATCCTGCTGGGCGCTCAAGAGCGCGTCTGGGCCATCGATCACGGGCTGACGTTCCACGCACAGGCCAAGCTTCGCACGGTCATCTGGGAGTATGCCGGCCAGCCGATCGCGCCGCGGAGGGTCTCAGAGTTGCGGGCTCTCTACGCCGGCCTGGCGCCGGGGCAGGCGCTCAGGGCATCGCTCAGCGAGCTGCTTTCGTCGAGCGAATTAGGCGCGCTGAGGGGGCGCATCGCGGGCGCCATCGAGCGCGCCACTTTTGTCTCTCCAGACCACGCCAGGCGCAGCATACCCTACCCTCTCATCTAGCGGCAGCCGCGCAGAGACGGGCTGGCCGACCGAAAGCCCGCCCACCGCCTAGAGCGCGGCGATGCGCCGATACGTCGGCTCGAGCGCCCGGTAGGCCTCGCAAAAGGCGCCGTAGACGGCGTCATACTTGGCGGCGGCCGCCGGTTGGGGCTCCTCGGCCTCTTCTACCACCACCCATTGCGAGCTCACGCCGTAACCCGGGCAGAGGCCGACACCGACGCCGCCCGCGATGGCCGCGCCCAACGAGGTTGCCTCCACGAGGAGCTTGGGGCGAAGCAGGGGCAGCGCCAGCACGTCGGCCAGAATTTGCCGCCATACAGCGGACCGCGCCCCCCCGCCGATCACACGCAGCGACGGAATCTGTGCGCCCTGCTCGCGAAAGGCGCCCAGAACGATGCGCAGGTTCAACGCAACGCCCTCCAACACGGCGCGCGCCATCTCCGCCCGGCCGTGGGCTATGCTCAGGCCGATAAAGGCGCCACGGGCTTGCGGGTTCCAGTGGGGGCTGCGCTCGCCGATCAGATACGGAAGGAACAAGAGCCCCCCCGCGCCCGGCTCGGCCCGGCTCGCCAGCTCGTCGAGCTCCGCATAGGCGGGCGGAGCGTCCTCCGCGCGCAGCAGCCGCTCGAGCCAGTCGTACGACCCGCCCGCGCACTGCATCGTCCCCATGGGGGCGACGTACTCGGGATCCATGTGGGCGAAGATAAAGGTGCGCTGTTGTGGGTCGTACAGCGGGTCCCGCGTCACAAAAGCCAGCCAAGACGAAGAGCCGATATAGTTGTACGCATCCGAGGGGTGCACAACCCCAGCGCCCACTGTGGCGCACGCGCCATCGCCGCCCCCGATGACCACCGGTGTGCCCGGCGCCAAGCCCGTCGCCTCGGCCGCCTCTCGCGTCACCTCGCCGATCACGGTGGACGAGGGGACTGCGGGCGGGAGCAGGGCGGCATCGAGCTCCATCGCCTGCAGAATCCCCTCCGACCAGGCGCGCCGCGCCAAGTCGAACAGGTTGGTGCCCGACGCATCCGAGAAATCGGTGGCGTAAGCGCCCGTCAACCGGTAGCCCAGGTAATCTTTGGCTTGCAGCACGCGGTGGGTCCGCCGGTACAGCTCGGGTTGGTGGTGTTTGATCCACAGCAGTTTGGCGGCCGTGTAGCTCGAGCTCGCGCGGTGGCCCGTGATCTCGTAGACCTCTCGGGCTCCGACGCGCTCGCACAGCAAGCCCGCCTCGCGCTCTGCGCGTTGATCGGCCCAGATGATGGCGCTGCGCAGCGGCCGACCCGCGTTGTCCACCGGCAGGCAGCCCATCATCTGGCCCGAAAAGCTCACCACAGCGATCTCATCCGCCCCCCGGCCCGAGGCCGCCAGCAGGCTGTGCGTCGCCTCGCGGGCCGCACGCCACCAGTCGCGGGGATCCTGCTCGGCCCAGCCCGGCCGCGGATACTGTGTGTCGTAGCCAGAGAAAGCGCTCGCCACAAGGCGCCCCGTTCGATCGAACAGAGAGGCCTTGTCGCCCGTGGTGCCCAGATCGTGCGCCAGGATCAGCTCGCCCATACCCTCGCCCCCGCTGTGCTGTTGCTACGAGACATCTACGCTCAGGCGATTCGGATCGCCATCCACCGGGCGGAACGTCACCGTCGTGTCGCCGAACCGGTAGCGGATCGCGTCGTACGCCGGGAGGACGCTCTGCACCTGTTTGCGGACATGCGGCCCCAAAAAGTCCTCGGTGGCCACCCAAGTGCCCGCCCCCTCGCGCCGGGCGCCGTTTCGGCCCGTCGCAGACACAACGTGCTCTGGCAACAGGTGCGGCAGGCCGATGCAGGTCGCTCCCGCTGATACGCGGCGCTGGATGCCAGCTAACGTGTTCGCACTGACGCCGAGCCCCGTCAAAAAGATGACCTCTACACCCTTTAGCAGCTCTTCCGATACGGTGTGATCGTAGACCACAACGCCGTCCATAGGGCAAAAGACCTGGTACGGCCGCCCCTTATAGCCGTCGGCGTGCCAGCTCAGCGAGTCGGCCCCGATGACGCCGCGTGTCAGCAGGTGCCAAATGCGCAGCCAGCCCTCAGTGACGTTGTTGGAGGGCCATGCGGGCGAGCCGTAGAGGGTGTCTGGCAGCCAACTCGTGCCCTGGCCCCAGCAGGCGTCGGGTTGCCTGACGATGGCCACTCGCGGCACAAGCTCGCGGAACGAGTACCTTCGCGGGTGTGCAGGCACATACTCGTGTCGGAACCAACGCGTCACCTCGCCGTAGGGCGTTACGATATAGGCGTGTTGCGCCGCCCGCAGCAAACTGCCCTGGCCCCGTTGCTCATCGTCGTAAGCCAGGTTCTCTGTGTAGATGCAATCCGCCCCCATGTGATAGGCCAGCAGCAACGCGGATCGGTACTCTTCCACCGAGTGATCCGGGTAGCCGCCAAGCCCCCACAAATCGGGGGTGATCCACAACTCTGTGCCATACTGCTTGGCCGCGCCCATTGCGCACGCGATGTAGGCCGGCGACCAGTTCTCCTTCAGCACCTTGGTGGCCGCCACAAAACCCGAGCGCGCAAAGGCGTGGAACAGCACCGGAAAGACGTGCTCTGTGTAGAGCTTGAGGCCGTAACGCGCGTGCTGAGCGGCCACCTGAGACACAGCGTCGACAAAGCCCTCCGCGGCGTCCTCCAAGCGGTGCCCCGTCGGGTCATAGATCCAGGGTTGGCTGATCCCCTCTGCCATCTGGTTGCGGCAGTTCTGCATGTGGGCCGCCTCATCGTACATCAGGCCCCCCAGGCTGCGGCATCTGCCCAACTCCTGAAGCAGCTCGTCGGGAAACAAAAAATAGTGGCGACCGTCGGGACGATTGTGCCAGTCGCGGCCCCGGTCATCTATATGTTTGGCGATCCAGTTGGCATGCTCCACGTTACAGATCCAGGTGATGCCGTGCGCCTCAGCCCAGGCGTCCACCGTGCGCATCATCTCGGCGTTCGCGGCCACCCGGTGCTCCGGCTGGTAGTGCATCACCCAGAGATCGAACCCCAGCTCCTCAAAGGCGTCCGCAGCCCAGCGCACAGTGTCCAACCGAGCGGGCCCGCCGGCATCGTCTACGCCCCACCGCAACGGCCACACCGAGTTGTCGCTAGAACGATCTCCCGTCATCTCTCCGCTCCTTTCTGCAGCGTCTGTATCTGTGGCCGCTTGCCCCTGTTCCGGCCCGCTCTCTGCAATACCCGCCAGGCCCGCCACTCGGCTGCAGCCGGCGAGCCAGGCAGCGGCACTCACGGCGCCGCCCGCTCTGAGCAGATCACGCCGGGTAAGCCTCGCCGGCCTGCGCCGCACGATACGCTCCATCGTCGCCTCGCCCTCCCGCGCTCCAGTGTAACAGTGCCTCACGCGTCGTCAAGCCCCACACGCCGCCCCGCTGCGATCGATGGAATTCCGATGCAGCAACGCCCCATCCCCAGGCATCACGCGATCGAGCTCGTACCTGTCGGCTTTTCAGTTTGCGCGCGGCCCCCTATAGGTGTATACTTTGTGTGAAAAGTAACAAACACCCATCAACGCGGAGGCAGGCATGAACACCGCCAACGATATCCCGCTGCCCAGTCTGCGTCGTCTTCCTCTCTACTACCGTCGGCTTTTGCAGGTTCTGGAAGGGGGCGGCGAGCTCGTCTCTTCCGAAGAGTTGGGGCGCAGCGCCAACGTCCCCGGCGCTCAGGTGCGCAAGGATCTGACGTATATCGACGAGGAGGGGCGGCCGGGCATCGGGTACGATGCGCGCTCGCTAGCGCACAGGCTGGCCGACTTTCTCGGGCTGGTGAACTACAAAGACGCCGTGTTGGCGGGTGTCGGCAACCTCGGCCGCGCGTTGACCTTCTACCCCGGGTTTGAGCGCTACGGCCTGCGTATCGTGGCGCTGTTCGACAGCGATCCCGCCAAAGTCGGCTCCATGGTCGGCAATCACAAGGTGCTCTGCATCGAGGAGCTGACCGAGCTGGCCGAGCAGCTTCACATCCAGATGGGCATCATCACCGTACCGGCCAGTGAGGCACAGTATGTGGCCGATATGATGGTTGCCGGCGGCATCTCGGTCATCTGGAATTTCGCGCCGACTATGCTTGCCGTGCCCGAGGGGGTGTTGGTCAAGAGCGAGGACCTGGCCGCGGAGCTCGCCACGCTATCGCACCACATCCAGCAGAGACTGCGCAACGCCGGCGGCGCGCCGACACGAGATGCCGGCGACGCATAGCGCCCGCCCGCCGTGCCACGAGAGGGCAACGGCTCGCTCGTAGACCCGGCAACCCCCGACACCGACCGCCCCGCTCTCCAACCGCTGATGATTTTATTCTGCGGTCCTCTGTGGTATGATCCGCACCACAGCCGTCGATATCAGAAGGCCAGCGCTGGGCGCAGAGCGCACGGCGCCTTGCTGGTGCAGCCGAAAGGGGATCTTTTCATGGACAACGAGTCCACCTCTGCGTTGCCGGGGGAGACCTCGCAACCGCTCTCTATGCGCGCTGCCAGTGTCTTGCTGGTCATCACGATGGTCCTGGTGATCACGGTGGGCTCCTTTGCTCAGGCACGGTCTCTGGGCTGGGGTCTACTGATTACCGAGTTTGTCGTGATCCTGGCGCCGGCCCTGGTGTTCGTGCGCCTCAAACGGCTTTCGATCCGCGAAGCGCTACGCCTCAACCGCCCGCCCGCCCCGATTCTGTTGGTCAGCTTGATCATGGGGGCGGGCGCCATGCTGTTCGCGGCTTGGTGGGGGGGCGTCGTCTCCGAGCTTTTGGGCTACACCCTGCCGCTCCCCCCCGAGTTCTACCCGCGCACTTGGGGGCCGGCGTTGCTCCTGATGCTGAGCGTGACCATCGCGGCGCCGCTGTGCGAGGAGGCGCTGTTTCGCGGGGCCGTGCAACACGCCTACGAGCGACGCGGCCCGTGGTTCGCGATCCTCAGCGTAGGGCTTTTGTTCGCCGTCTACCACGCCAGCCTGCTGCGTTTCTTTGCGCTGCTCCCCGTAGCGCTCTTGTTAGGCTATGTGGCCTGGCGCACGGGCTCTCTGTGGCCGGGGGTGGCCCTGCATTTGGGTTACAACGCCATTGGGAGCATTCCCTCGACCGTGGATCTCATCCACCCGAACTCGAACCTATCGTCTATCATCTATATCCCCGGCGCACCGCTGGTGGGGTTGCTGGTGGTGCTCTCCGGCGTCTTGGTCCTACAGCGCACCCCGCTGGTGCGGCCCACTCGCACCCCGCCCCCTCAGCGCTCACTGCTGGGGCAGACCTGGCCCCTGCTCATCTTGATACCTATCGTGCTGTTCCTGTACGGTACGGAGGTTGTCATCGGCAGAGCGCCCGAGCTGTTGGCAGTGTCTCGCATCACGCTCGGGCCCGCGCCCTGGACCGAGCCGACGCGTCTGCATTATGTAATCTATAACCCCCTCGACGAGCCCGTCGGCTCGGCGGTGGCGGAGATCACCCCCGATGAGCATGGCGACTATGTTCGTTTGCGGTTAAAGGTGCAGCGAGAGGCCTTTGAGGCGCAGCTGCCGGGGAGCTACTACAGCCTGGCAGAGCAGCGGATCGACCTCACAGCCGATTGGTTCTGGAAGATCGGGCTGCTGGAAGGGGCCGAGGGCACCTGGCGTGAGGGAGACCAAACCTACACCCTGGCCATCGAGGGAAGCCAGGCGTCGTTGGCGATGGAGGTCTCGTCTGGCGGCAAGCCCGACACAGTGCCCCTCCCAGGCGATGTGTTGCTGGCGGCCGAGTGGCCCTGGCGCCTCTCTGCGCTCAGTTTCGACCAAGCGATCGCCGTGTGGCGGGCCACGCTCGCACAGCCCTACCGCTTTGCAGAGCAAGAGGCGGATCGCGGCGCGGGCGCCGACGATACCGAGGTGATCCTCTATGGCAGTGAGCTGGTTTCGGTGCCCGCCGGCCGCTTTGTGGCCTGGATGGTCCGTGTGAACGATCAGACGGCGTGGTACGATATCAATGCGCCGCACACGTTGCTCCAGTACAGCGACGGTATCGTCTCTTACCGGCTGGAGAGCACGGAATAGCCCAGCGCAAAGCCCCCTTTCGACGGCGCCTTTTCGGCCCCCTGGCGCATATTCGGGGCCTGGAGGGCAACTTTTCGCGGCGCTCTGCGTTATAACAGCAGGTGCTTCGAAAGGGGGGTGGCAATGCATACTCGCATCAAGGCCGGGGTGCTCGGCATGACATCGGGCAGAGTTGGCGTTTTCGTCGTGGCGGTGCTGTTGCTGGCGGCCTGCGCGCTGTTGCTCGCGAGCTCGCAGCCGGTATAAGACCGCGCGGATGTGGCTCGGCGGGGCAACCTGCGAACCCAATGGGCGCTGTGAAAGCGCGCCGCACTGTGCTTTCAGGGTCTCGGGCGGCCCGAGACCCTGAATCGGGCGCGATGCCCCCGTGTCAGCCGATCCAAATCGGCGATGACCAGGCGGACTCGCGGTCTACCTGCACAACCCGCACATAGTAGTAGCTGGGCTCCTCGCGGCGATATGTGCGATCCTCCCACTCTAGGCTGTAGCAGTCCTCTCCGTGACATGGGATCGTCTGCACCACACGCCCGTTCTTGACCACTCGGATATGATCGAGGCCGTTCGTTCCGCGGCAGGTGATGGCCAGGCGCGGTTTTACGCCGGCCGCCCGAGCTGGCAGGATAGAGCCCATCGGTTGGCCCTCCACCTCCACCCCCAGGGCGATGGGGACGCCGGTGGTGGCGTAGCAGCGCCGGGCGTAGAGCGCGTCAAAGATCTCTCGCTGTGTGAGCGACTCGCTCAGCACAGCGACCAGCCCGCTGCCCAGGTGATGGTACTGGTGGTGGTGCTTGATGTGCGGGCTCTGAACGTTACCCGGGTGGCCATCGTGGCCGTCGGAGGATGCGATCAACCCCAGGCGCAGCCCACGGTTCAGAGCGTCGCGCACCATCAGGCCGTGGTAGCGATCCGACACGCCCCGGGGAAAGTCGCCATAGTACTCGCTGGAGCCCCAGCAAGAGTACACCTCTACCAATCGGTCGTGGCGCGGGTGATAGTGCTGCCAGTTGAAGGGGTGCGATGTGGCCGAGGGGTGGTGAGGCACCGTGATAAAGGGCACGCCCGTGCGCTCCAGAGCCGCCCACAGCTCCGACGGCGGCACAGCTCGCTCGGGATCCATAGTGGGATGCCCCGAATCCCTCGTCGCGCTCAGCACCGTCCCCCCCTCGCCCGAAAAGTACACGTTGCGGTGCCCATAGAGCAGGCTCGTGAACTCGTACCCCGGCAGGCAGACGAAGCGCCCGTCCTCGTTGTGATGTTGCGCCAGATCGAGGTACTGCGCGGGGGCGTCGGCCTCGATCTGCCACTCGTGGTCCGTCAGCGCATAAAAGTCGAGGCCGCCCGCGCCGCGTGCGTAAGCATAGTTCTCCTCACGCGTCCCCATGCCGCAGCCCGTGCCATCCACCCGATCCAGCGTCTGGCCCGAGTGTGTGTGAATATCGCCAAAGAACAGATTGTAGCCGCCCACCCGAGGCACACGAGCCGGTGTGAGCAATGCGGCGGCGCGATAGATATCGGTGCCGTGTACGATCTGCGGTGAGACGGCGAGCTGGAACCAACGGGTAGAGGGCGCCTCGGCGCGAGGCACAATGCGCACTGTGGCAGGCTGGCCGGCCACCAGCCACGACATGGGCACCGTCAGCAGCGCGGGGCCAAAGGCGGCAAAGCTCTCGGACGTGATGACCGAGCTCAGGCAGAGCGCACCGTTCGGCTCGGCCGCCTCGATGCGGTTGGCCGCAAAGGCCAGGCTGCACTCGCCCTCCGCGCCCTCGCCGGCCGACGGGCCGCGCCAAAGCTGCGAATGCTTGGCTACGCGCACCGACACCGCGAGTCGCCCGTTGACATGGATATCCCAGCGGCCGCTGGGCTGCGGTAGTGGCGAGCCGTTGCCGAAACCCACAGAAAGGGCGAAAGCGATGCTACGATGCCCCGCCGGCACGGGCGGCGTGCGCCAGGTGAGGCCGCTCTGCGAGCTCAGCGGCACGAGCCACTCGCGACGATCGTGCGTCTCACAAAAGCCCGCCACGCGCTCGCCACCGACGATGGCATCGCCAACGTCCACCATCTCGGCGAACCCCTCTACCAGGCCACACCCCGTGTGCTCTGCGAACCAGCCCTCTATTTCGCTCCGCAGTGCGCGCCTCTCATCCGCCACGTCGTAAGCATGCATCGGTGATCCTCCTTTGATTCGGTCGCCACGTGAGTGGCTCCGAGCGCGCGCGGGGCCCCGCCCAACGAACAGCGCCACCCCTCTTCCTTCGGCGTACCGTGGCTCAACAGCTCGCCACAACCGCATTGCGATGAGGCATGCGCGCTCGCTCCAGGCCATCTCGGTCTCCGCCGGGGCCACGCCCGCATCCAGTTCTGCGGCTGCTTCGATCAGACAGTATGTTACTCCACACAGACGCCCTCGTCCACCCAGCGAGCCGGGAGGGGGGTTCATCTGGCAATTAGCTGCCTCTAAACACAACTTGCAACACGCATACGACTGACTATATAATGTTTGATATGCGCTTCTTGAGTGTGGCCCTTTTTTGCGATCACCGGCTGTTGTGGCCAAGGCACACTCGCGCAGGCATATTCGCATCGAAAGGACTGCTTGATGACTGATCTGAGAGACACCTACAGCCGTATCTTGGCCTATCTCGAACAGCAGCTGGACGACGACCCGGTTCACGAGTGGATCCTTCACGAGACTGTCGCTCGCGGTATACCAGAGATACAGATCACACTCGCACAGGGGCGATTTCTACAGCTCTTGGCCAGCACAGTCGGCGCGCGCCGCATCCTGGAGATCGGCACGTTGAGCGGCTACAGCGGCGTTTGGCTGGCGCGAGCGCTGCCCCCCGATGGCCTGCTGATAACCCTCGAGGTGAACGAACGCCACGCCCAGCTCGCTCGCGAGTCGTTCGCCCGCGCCGGGGTGTCGGAGCGCGTGCGCCTGGAGGTGGGGCCCGCTCTGGAGACGCTCGAGCGCCTCGAGCTGGATGCCCCGCTGGATCTGGCCTTCATCGACGCCGACAAGCCCAACAACCTCAACTACTTTCAGTGGGCGTGGGACCGCACGCGGAGCGGCGGGCTGATCCTGGTAGACAATGTGTTGGCCAACGGGAGAGTGGTCGACCCCGAGAACGACAACTATGCGGGGTCCATCCGCGCGTTTAACGACTATATCATGGCGCACCACAAGGCGCAGAGCACTATTTTACCGTTTTTCAAGGAGGATGAGGACAATCTCGATGGGTTGCTGCTGGTTCGTGTGCCGTAAGCACGCTTACGGGGTGCGGCAACGTGTTCACGAATACGCGAAAGGATGAGTTGTGAGAACGCTCACTTTTGTACTGGAGTACGCCAAAAAATACACGCGCTCGTTGGTCATCACGGCGCTGAGCATGAGCCTCTTGGTGGGCGTCGAGTTGCTGGTCCCGCAGATCCTGAGGAGCCTGGTATCCCATGTGGAGGAGGGTGTGTGGGACGCGACGACGAGTCGTTATGTCACGCAGCTCGCCCTGGGTCTGCTGGGCGTGTACTTGATACGGGGCGTGTTGGGTTTTGTGCGAAGCTATGCGGCCCACGTGGCGGGTTGGGGCGTTGTGGCGGACTCGAGACGCCGAATCTACGATCACCTGCAAAAGCTCTCCCTTCGTTTCTACGAGGACCAGCAGACGGGCCAGTTGATGTCTCGCATGGTGAACGATTCGGACATGTTTGAGCGTCTTATCGCCCACGCAGTGCCCGACACCGTGGTGCATCTGTTGATGCTGGTGGGCGTCAGCGCGATGCTCATCTCCATCGAGTGGCGGCTGATGTTGCTCACGCTTATTCCGGTGCCGTTCATCATCCTGGCCATGCAGGGCTTTGCGCGCTATGTGCGCCCGGCGTTCCTCGAGCGGCAAAAGGTCTTGGCCGATCTCAACGCGATACTGAACGACAACCTCTCGGGCATCCGCGAGATCAAGGCCTTTACGCGCGAGGAGATCGAGATGGGGCGCGTGAACGTGCGCATCGAGGAGCATCGCTATTCGCTCCTCAAAGCGCTGCGGCTCATGGCGGTTTTCGGGCCCGCTGTCGAGTTCAGTGCGTCGCTGGGCACGGTGATCGTGCTCTTCTTTGGGGGCCGGTTGGCCTTCCAGAACGTCCTCTCCATCGCCGATCTACTCGCTTTCTTTTTGTACCTGGAGATGTTCTACCGGCCCATCCGCATGCTGACGGCCTCTTGGGAGGCGCTGCAGGAGTCGCTCGCCAGCGCCGAGCGCGTGGCCGAGTTGCTCGATGAGGAGCCAGACGTCGTGGACAACTCGGGGGCCGTCGACCTGGTGGGGCGGGCCGAGGGCGCCCTCTCATTCAAAAACGTCACCTTTGGGTACAGCCGCGGCGACACCGTGTTGGAGAACATCAACTTGGATATCCCCGCTAACGCGGTGGTCGCGTTGGTGGGGCCCACTGGCGTGGGCAAAACCACCATGGCGGGGTTGCTCCCGCGCTTCTATGACGTGAGCGAGGGGTCTATCACCCTCGATGGAACCGATCTGCGAGAACTGACGCTGCGCAGCCTGCGGCAACAGATCGCCATCGTGCTGCAAGACGTGTTCTTGTTCCACGGCACGGTGCGCGACAATCTCCTTTTCGGCCGGCCCGACGCCACCGACGAGGAGGTGATCCGCGCCGCTCAGATCGCCAACGCTCACGACTTTATCCTGCAGCTCTCCGACGGCTATGATACGATGATCGGTGAGCGCGGCGTCAAGCTCTCGGGCGGGCAGAAGCAGCGCCTGTCCATCGCGCGCGCGGTGCTCAAGGATGCGCCGATCCTGATTTTGGACGAGGCCACGTCGTCGGTGGACACCGAGACGGAGCTGCTGATCCAGCAGGCGTTGGAGCGCCTGATGGTAGGGCGCACCACCATCATCATCGCGCATCGTCTTTCTACCGTGCGCAGTGCGGATATGATCGTCGTGCTCGAGGAACGCAAGATCGCAGAGCTGGGAACTCACGAGCAGCTCATGGCCAACGAGAACGGTCTGTATCGGCACCTCAGCGAAGTGCAGTCACAGATCGATCCCAAGCTTATCGCCATGGGCATCCAGCAGCGCCGTACGGCCGACGCCGCACAGAACTGATCCCACACTCGCCGGGTTGCGGGGCTTTTCGAGCGTGAGTCGGCCGTCTCGGCCACGCACCGCGACGAGTGAACGAAGCAGCGGAGGGCAACACCGTGGCATCCAGCGAGCTGTTGTATCAGAGCGATGCTTACCTGCAAGAGTTCGAAGCGCAGGTGATCGCAGCGAACGCCGAGGCCGGCGCCTTAGCGCTGAACCGCACGGCGTTCTACCCCGGCGGAGGGGGCCAACCGTACGATACCGGCCTGCTGCGCATAGGCGATGCCAGCCTCGCTGTGACCAAAGTGCAGCGTGTGGGCGAGCTGGTGTGGCACACGGTGGAGGGCCAGCTGCCCGCCGAGGGCACAGCGGTCGTGGGCCAACTGGATTGGGCGCGCCGCTACGCGCTCATGCGCACCCACAGCGCGCTGCACGTGCTGTGTGGCGTCGTGTGGCGAGACTATGGCGCCCAAGTCACTGGCGGCAATATGGAGCCCCTCAGGGGGCGTATGGATTTCGAGTTCGAGAGCCTCAAACACGAACTGGTGGATGAGATCGAGGCTCGGGTCAACGCCGAGATCGATGCGGGCCTCCCCATCCGCGTGGCGATCCTCCCGCGCGACGAGGCTTTTCAGATACCCGACCTCATCCGCACCAAGATCAACCTGCTGCCGGAGGGGATCGCCCTGGTGCGCACAGTGGAGGTGGTGGGTTTGGACCTGCAAGCGGATGGCGGCACCCATGTGGCCAACACGCGCGAGATCGGCCGTGTGCGGGTGCCAGAGTACAAGAGTAAGGGGCGCATCAACAAACGGATCCATATCGAGCTTGAGCCCTGAGCTCGATACGGAAGGCGCCGTCGCTCGGCGGCCAGGGGCTGACAATGAATAGGGAGCACAGAGTGATGTATCGATCATGATTTATATGGACCATGCGGCCACGTCGTGGCCGAAACCCCCACAGGTCATCCGTGCGATGGCCGACTTTTTGGAACGAGACGGCGGCAACCCGGGACGCTCGGGCCACCAGCTCTCGATCGCGGCCGGGCGCGCCGTCTATGACGCCCGTGAGGCGCTCGCCGAACTTCTGAACGCGCCGGACCCCCTCCGCGTCGTCTTTACCCACAACGCCACCTACGCCATCAACTTTGCCCTCTACGGCCTTTTGCAGCCGGGCGATCGCGTGATCGTCTCGGGGATGGAGCACAACGCCGTCATGCGCCCGTTGAGGGCGCTGGAGCGCACGGGCGTGCAGGTTGCCGTGGTTCCGTGTGCGTCGGACGGCTCCATTTCGCTGGAGGGGATCGCTTCGGCCCTGGGCGAGCCGGCGCGGTTGGTGGTCATCAACCACGCGAGCAATGTTGTGGGCACCATCGCCCCGATTGCCCGGATCGCACAGGCGGCGCACGCTCGCGGTGTGCCCCTCTTGGTGGATGCCGCGCAGACCGCGGGGGTTCTCCCCATCGACATGCAGGCCATGGGCATCGATCTGCTGGCTTTTACAGGGCACAAGGGGTTGCAGGGGCCGCCCGGCACCGGCGGCCTCGTCTTTGGAGCCGCATTCGACCCCGCCAGCCTGCAGCCCATCATCCGCGGGGGGACGGGCAGCCAGTCCGAGCTCGAGGAGCAACCCACCATACTGCCCGACAAGCTCGAGAGCGGCACACCGAACGGTGTCGGGATCGCCGGCCTCTCTGCGGGGATCGCACATATCACAACGTGTGGCGTCGGCGCGATCCGCGAGCGCGAGATCGAGCTGGCGGGGCGGCTTGTCGACGGCCTCTCTGCCATACGCGGCGTGACGGTGTACGGCCCCACCGACCCCACAAAGCGCACCGCGGTGATCTCGTGCAGGGTAGCGGCGCTACACGTGTCGGACGTGGCGCTGCGCCTGGACGAAGGGTACGGCGTTCTCTGTCGCGTGGGGCTGCATTGCGCGCCGGCCGCCCACCGCACCCTGGGGACCTTTCCCGAGGGCACAGTGCGCCTGGCGCCCGGCCCGGACGCCACGTTCGACGAGATCGATACGGTAGTGCACGCAATCGAGCGGCTGGCGCGTGAGGGTGCGCGCGCGGCTTTCGAAAGCCGAGCGGCGCAATGAGCGTGTACGCGGTTGTGTTGTTCCTCTCCACCTCCTCGGCGCTGCGCGCCGAGAAAACGCTCAAGCGGGCGGGAGTGGCCGTGAAACTCATCCCGGTGCCGCGCCAGTTCTCCTCCGAGTGTGGGCTGGCGCTGCGCTTCGAGTGGGAACAAGCCGACGAGGTGCGAGCAATATTGCAGACGGCGGGCGTGGACATCGCTGGTGTGCATCGGTTGTAAGGGTCGAACGCCCCTCCGCTTGACAGCCCGCGCGCCAGCTTTTATGTTTTGCGTATCATAGTTTGCCTGAGGAGGCCCAAAATGCGAGTCCCATGTGTGAGCAATCCTTTCCCCACCATGGAAATGCCCGGGCTGAGCGAGACCGATACCTGCCCCGCCCGCTGGATCTGGCACCCCGAGGTGTTGAGCCACGAGCAGGCCATATTGGTCTTCCGGCTGGTCTTTACGGTCCAGGAGCCTACGACCGCCCGCCTCCACGTGAGCGCCGACCATCGCTACGAGCTCTTTTTAGACGGCGAGAGGCTGGGGCGCGGGCCCGAGCGGGGCGATCCCGCCCACTGGATGTTCGAAACCTATGCGCTAGAGCTGAGCGCGGGGACGCATCTCCTTGCGGCGCGCGCCTGGTGGTTGCCGGTGGATGGCTCGCCCATGGCCCAGATGTCGGTCAACCCCGGCTTTGTCGTGCTCGCAGAGGGCGATATGGCCGAGACGCTCTCCACCGGAGCCGGCCCATGGGAGGTGCTCGAGATACCCGCCTATTTCCAAGAGCCCTCTTCCGTCCGCGCGTACTATGTGGTGGGCTGGTCGTTCCTGATGGATGGAGCGCGCTTTCCCTGGGGCTGGAACACCGACCCTGCCTGCCCCGGCGAGTGGGTGACGCCCATGCCCGGGCGCGCGCCGGTGGATGGCAAAAGCAACCGGTACTATAGCTACGAGACGTCGGATAGGATCCTCGAGCCGCACCTCTATCCCGCGATGCTCCCTCCGATGCTCGAGACGCCGACCAAGCTGGGGGTCGTGCGCCACGCAGAGTGGGTAGTTGGCGAGGACGAGCTGGACCGCAGAGTGCTCGGAGAGCACAGCAACGCGGCGCTGGCAGAGCGATGGCAGCGTCTGCTCAACGGCGCGGAGCCCCTGCAACTGGATCGGGGGCAGCAGGTGCGCGTCATCGTTGACCTGGACGACTATTACTGCGCCTTCCCCGAGATGGTGACCAGCGGCGGCAAGGGCGCCGAGGTTCGCATGGGCTGGGCCGAGAGCCTCTTTGAGCAGGCGGAGGGTTGGCACTGGCGCAAGGGGAACCGCGACGAGGTGGAGGGCAAGCTTTTCTACGCGCCGTCCGATCGATTCGCCCTCGAGGGCGGCCCCCACCGCGTGTACGACACCATCTGGTGGCGCGCGGGCCGCTACGTTCAGATCGTTGTCTCGGTGGGCGATGACCCTCTGACCCTTGAGGCCCTCACCTGGCGCGAAACGCGGTACCCCCTGGAGATGGAGGCCAGCTTTGAGGCCAGTGACCCGCGCCTCGCCGCCACGATCCCTATGATGTTCCGCACACTCCAGATGTGCTCTCACGAGACCTATATGGACTGTCCGTATTATGAGCAGTTGATGTACGTGGGAGACACTCGCCTCGAAGCATTGGTCACTTATCTGTCGACCTTGGATTCGCGGCTACCGATCAAGGCGAACGCCATCTTTGGCTGGTCGCGAGCGGCCGACGGGCTCACCAAGAGCCGGTATCCATCGGCCATCCCCCAGGTGATCCCGCCTTTTTCGCTCTGGTGGGTGGGGATGGTGCACGATCTCTTTATGTGGCGCGACCGGCGCGACTGGATCGAGGAGCTGCTCCCGGGCGTGGACACAGTGCTCGCGGGGTTTGCGCGCTACCTGTCGCCCGAGCACCTGGTGACGGCGCCGAAAGGCTGGAACTTTTCCGACTGGGTGCCCAGCTGGCATGGCGGCTGGGCGCCCGACAGCGTCTCGGGCGCCAACGCACTCATCAACCTGCAATACGTCTATGTGTTGGCGCGCGCGGCCGAGATGCACGACGAACTGGGCGAGACGCATCTGGCGGCGCACTGGCGGGGCATCGAGCAGGCCGTCCGCCCGGCCATCATCAGCACCTTCTGGGACGAGGACCGGGGGCTCCTCGCCGACGATGCCGCCCACGAGCATTACTCGGAGCATGTGCAGGCGCTGGCCGTTCTCACCAACCTCCTGGAGGGAGAGCGGCGCGAGCGTATGGTGCGGGGGCTGCTCGACGACGCGGACCTCGCCCAGACAACGGTCTACTTTTCGCACTATTTGTTGGAGGCGTACCGGACGCTGGGCGCCATGGATCGCTTTTTCGCGCGGTTGGGGTTCTGGTTCGAGCTGGCCGAGCAGGGCTTCCGAACGACGCTGGAATCGCCCGAGCCGGCCCGTTCCGATTGCCACGCTTGGGGGGCACACCCCATCTACCACTACTTTGCGTCGATCTTGGGCGCCCGCCCGACGGCTCCGGGGTTCCGGGCGATCGGCATCGAGCCGCAGTTCGGGCCGCTGGAGTGGATTCGGGGCGCCTTCCCGCACCCCTCGGGAGACATGGTGCGGTTCGACCTGCGGACGCGGGATGGGGAGCTCTCGGGAGAGATCACGCTGCCCCCGGGCCTGAGCGGCACACTGCGATGGGCGGGCAGCGAACACGCCCTGCAATCCGGCGCCAACCGGGTGAGCGCGGGCTAGCTCGGTCCCTCGCAGTGCAGCGGGCCGCGCGCACATCACAGCTGGGGGGCTCGGGTTTGTGCGGCGAGCTCGGTTGTGCTATACTATCCGATCGTGTGCTCGAATCGCTCGACTGAGCATACACGATAGAGGGAGCGTCGTAGAGGCAGAGATCGGTAACAGGCGACAACACGCCACACCAAACCAGGCGGTCACCTCTTGACATGCCGTCCGCATCAACGACTGGATGCCAGAGGACCGCCTTTTCTGTTGCCTGCCGCCCGGCGCTTTGTATAGTACGAGCTCCACCGCTGGAGGTGTTATCATGTCGCAAGAGCGTTTGGAAAAGACGCGGAATATAGGGATCATCGCGCACATCGATGCGGGCAAGACGACCACCACAGAGCGAATTCTGTTCCTCACGGGTATGACGCATCGCCTGGGCAGCGTGGACGAGGGCAGCACGATCACCGATTTCATGCCCCAGGAGCGCGAGCGGGGTATCACCATCCAGTCGGCGGCGATCACATCCGAGTGGGCGGGGCACCAGATCAACATCATCGACACACCGGGGCACATCGATTTCACCGCGGAGGTGCAGCGTGCGCTGCGCGTGCTCGACGGCGGCGTCGTGGTGTTTGACGGCGTCGCGGGTGTGGAGCCCCAATCGGAGACTGTGTGGCACCAGGCTGACCGCTACAGCGTGCCGCGCATCTGTTTTGTGAACAAGATGGACCGCGTCGGCGCGAGTATGACTCGCACCGTGGAGATGATCCGCGAACGGCTCAAGGCCAGGCCCATCGTCGTGGCGATACCCATAGGAGAGGGGCAGGATTTCGCGGGCTATATAGACCTGGTTCACATGCGGCAGTACAGCATCGGCGATAGCGCGGGACCGGAAGAGCCCGAGGAGGCCATCTCGCCCGAACTGCTGCCGGAGGCGGAGCGCCAGCGAGAGGCCATGGTTGAGCAGCTGGCTGACGTGGACGACGATATCGCGTTGGCGTACCTGGAGGGCGAGGAGCTGACCCCAGCGGCATTGACCGCGTCGCTGCGCAGAGCGACCTGTAGCGGCGCTGCGGTCCCCGTCTTGTGCGGCTCTTCGATGCGCAGCGTGGGCATTCGCACGTTGCTCGACGCCGTCGTGAGCTATCTGCCATCGCCGTTGGATGTCCCGCCGATGGTCGGTGAGCCGCCCGAGGCGGGCGATGCGATCACCTGCAGGCCCGATGACACGGAGCCGGTCGCGGCGCTGATTTTCAAGGTCACCACCGATCCGTTCATGGGCAAACTGGTGTTCTTTCGCGTCTACTCGGGCGTGGTGCAACGTGGCGGCACGGTCTACAGCGTCTCTGCGGGGCGCACCGAGCGTATCGGGCGCCTCTTGCGCGTGCGCGCCGACCGCCGTGAAGAGGTCGAGGCGATTCGAGCGGGGGATATCGGCGCGGTGCTGGGCCTCAAGATGGCACAGACCGGGCGCACCATTTGCGATCCCGCGCGCCCAGTGGTATTGGAAGAGATCACCTTCCCGACTCCGGTCATCGAGATATCCATCGCGCCTCAGCGCACTACCGACCAGGACAAACTCGGCGTCGCCCTCAGCCGCCTGACGGACGAGGATCCGACACTGGTGGTGCGCACAGACGAACGGACGGACGAGACGACTATCGCGGGGATGGGGGAGTTGCATCTGGACGTCGTGGTAGACCGCATCCGGCGCGAGTTCAAAGTGGACGTCCGCGTGGGCGCGCCACAAGTGGCCTACTGCGAGACGATCACTCGCGCCGTGCAGTCCGAGGGGCGCCTTGTCAAGCAGACCGGAGGGCACGGGCAGTACGCGGTCGTCAAGCTCCAGCTCGAGCCGCTATCCGCTGGTAGCGGCCTAGTGTTCGAGAACAAGATCGTCGGCGGAGCGATCCCCAAAGAGTATATCCCCGCCGTGCGAGCGGGCGTGATGCGAGCCATAGAGCAGGGGGTGTTGGCCAAGCAGCCTGTGGTGGATATCAAGGTCACGCTCGTCGACGGCCGCTACCACGAGGTTGACTCGTCCGAGCGCGCGTTCGAGGCCGCGGGGGCGCTGGGCCTGCGGGAGGGGCTCGCCAAAGCGGGGCCGATCCTGCTGGAGCCCATCATGCGCGTGGAGATCGTCGCGCAGCAAGACTATCTCGGCGACGTCATCAGCGATCTCGGTGGCCGCGCCGCTACCGTCATCGGCATCGAGCCGCACACCCTCGGCGTGCAGACGATCGCGGCGCATGTGCCGCTGGCCCGCATGTTCGGCTATGCTACGGCGCTACGCTCCGCCACACAGGGGCGAGGCACGTTCAGTATGCAGTTCTCGCACTATCAGCAGGTGAACGAGGAGACACGGGAGAGCATCCAGCGCGCGGTAGCGGTCTCGCAGTAGCCCTCTTGAACCGTACGAGCCCCGATCGGCGCGATCGGGGCTCGCTCTGTATAGGGGATCGCCGCTCGGCCACGACGGCGGGGGCTGGCACTCGCAGGGCCGCCGCGGGCTGTCGCTATACTTTGAAGAGCGGGCTCAGATCCGCCAGGATGGCGTCCAACTCGCGATAGTCCTCTTTGTCCAGGCTGAGGCAACCCGGCTCGCGCATCATCGCCGTGTCTATCACGCCACGGCGCACGAGCACCTCTTTGCAGACGCGCATCCCCAGCATCCCCGCGAGGTTGATCTCTGGCAAGAGCCGGTTAAACACGCGCCGCGCCTCCGCCTCGTCGCCGGCCTGGAAGGCGTCCCACACCTGCACGTACACATCGGTCACCTCGGCCGCCGGCATGAACCCCACCGCGCCGCGGCGCATCTCGGAGATCATCCAGCGCCCCAATGCGCCGCCAAAGACCCCATCGCACGCATCCCCCAGCCGCTGCACCAACGCACTGATATGGTGGGCGCTGGGGTGCGCTTCCTCCTTGATGTAGCGCACATTGGGCACTTCTCTGACCAGGCGCGCCAAAGCCTCCGGCGACTGCCCGGGGGAAGAGTTTTGGATAAAGACGGGCCTCTCGGCAGCCTCGGCGATGGCCTGGTAGTAAGCAAAGGCCTCTTCGGGCGTGGGGCGTGCGATGAACGGAGGCAGCGCGATCACCGCAGTGGCCCCGACGCGGGCCGCGTGGCTCGCATGTTCCACTGCGATGGCTGCGCTGGCACCGGCCACACCAACGACGACCGGTATCTGCCCCGCCGCCTCGCCCACAACGACCTCGACCATCCGCTGCCGCTCGCGGTCCGACAGGAACTGAAATTCGCTGCCCAACACGGGATACACCATCCCGTGGGCGCCAGCGCGTATGCTAAAGGCCACCTCGCGGCGGAGAGACGCCTCATCCAGGGCGCCACGCGCTGTAAGGGGCGTCTGCAGCACAGGAAAGATGCCTCGCAGCTTCTCACTCATTCCGTATGCGTCCTTTTCTACAAGAGTCCTCGGCCTCGCCGGTGGCTTGCCCGTCAACTCAGCCCCGTCTCACGCCAAAGACGTCGCGGATAGCCTCCAGATATCGCATGCCGTGCACGGTGTCGGGCTCGAGGTAGCTGCCCTCCGTCCACTCGTTCCAAGCGTTGATGGTCAGTATCTTGGTCGCCCGTTGCTGCGCGTCGAGGAACTCTTTGGCGCTCTGCAGCGCCCCTCTGAACGCATCGGGCGTGTTGCCGCCGAGCACGGGGGTAAAGGGGTAGCCCAGATTGTCGAACACGTCGGATTGGACCGTTCGAGGGCTCGAATCCCAGCCCATCGTCACATTGGGGTGGTAGGGCAGCGAGAACTCTTTAGCGTACGAGCCCCAATCTCCGACACAGCGCTGGGCGTACTCGCCATAGTCTGTGATGGGGAAACGGTCCAGCTGCTGGTGATGGATCCACACATAGCTGGTGACGCTATCGAACCCCAGCCTGCCGAGCAACTCGTTGGGGTTCTCGATCCGCAGCTCCTCGGGCAGAATCTGCAAGCCCCAGACCACCGCGTTGAGATGCAGCTCGCCCAGGCCCGCCGCCCGAGTCCTCTCGCGGAAACTTTCCAGCGCCTCTCGCGCGGCGACCACGCCCCCCAGGCCGTCCACCATGCGAGCCAATTCGTAGATAGAGAAGTAGAGGCCGCCCTCTACGCGCCAGTAAGCCGGGTGTGAAAGATAGTGTTCGATGATATAGTCGGTCGCGGCGCGGAATTCGTCCGGAGACACGGCGCCGGGCGCCAAGACAGGCGCCGTCGCAGCGCGCTTGTGGGGGTGGATGTTGAGCCAATCGTGGTTGGCCCACATGAGGGCGAATTTGAGGCGGCGATTGTTATCGGCTTGCAGGTAGCCGCGCTCCAGCGCCCCGTTCAGAAAGGGGGCGTTGTCGTACCAGTACCAATCCCAGATGAACGCGGTGACGCCGTGGTCCGCAGCGGCTGCGATCTTGTTCGCGGCCACCTGGGGAAGAGACTCGTCCTCGTAGCCCCAAACCGGCTCCTTGGGCTGTTGATGGCCCGGAAAGCGCGGTTCCGCGCGTTTGACCAGGTCCCACTCGGTCCACCCCCGGCCGTGCCACAGGTCGTTGCGCGGATCGGGATGGTACTGTGGAAAATAGTAGACGGCGATTTCGTAGCCTGTCGAGGTCGTCACTCTCTCTCACCTCCGCTGCAGAACGTTGCGCGATGCGTCAGCTATAACAACATCGGGCCGAGCCGGCGCGCCCAATCTAGCCCGACGGTGCTCGCGCGTCAACCTGGGCCGATCCGGCGGCGGGGGGCATCGCTGGCCAACACACAGCCCGCAGCCGACGACAGGCCGCGCAGAGCGGGCCATCGGCCCGTGGTCAGCCCGCTCGACGCTCAGAACTCGTTGAACGCCTCGTGCCCCGCCCTCAGCGAGCCGTCGGGGTTGACAAAGCCCATGTACTGCGCCGTACCCACAGGGCCGTAGGCTGGATAGTGCAAGTCGGCCACCAGGCTGTGCTGCAGGGCGTGCACCACGAAACCGATCTCGCGCTCGCGCAGTTGCGTCAGCGTGTAGCGCATCACCTCCACGTGCACGGCATCGTCCAGGGCCCCCCACACCGTCTCGCTGGCCAAGAGCTCCTTGCCCTTGCTCTGGGCAAAGGCGGCGATCCGATCCAACCCGCGCTCAAAAGCCCCGCGGTCAGCCTCCGGCTGGCACCAGATATAGTACGGGTGCGTGCTGATCAAATCGCTGATGGGCTCGGTGAGCTCTACGGCTTTGGGGATAAAGTGGTTCCCCACCGTTAGCGGCTGCACCGCGCCGAGGCGTTTGCAGGTCTCGTAGCACCACGTGAGCCAAGCCATCTCCCCCTGCAGCAGCGGGCTGTTGGGGTCGTCCATATACTGGTTCAGGGGCTCGTTGCACAGATCCCAGGCGTAGATGCGCGGATCCTGCTTGTACGGGCCCACCACCGCCTCCAGGTATTCGCGATGCAGACGCTGCACAGCGGGCACACGCTCGCCGTCCGTCAGCGACCACGCGCTGCCCCCCAAGAAGTTGAGGCCGGGAACGATGTGCTCCAGCGAGACTCCCCCAAAATCGCAAGAGGGGTCGCGCCAACGGTTGAACAGCACGGGCATAACCGCGATGTCGTGGCTGGCAAAGCAGGCCAGCCCGGCCTCGAGGTTGGCCGAGAAGCGCTCCGGATCGCGCAGGTAGGCCTCGTGCGATAGCCACCACCGCGCCAGGTTCCACCGGGGAAAGTAGCTCCGGCCGCGAGCCACCTCTACGGCCATTCGGCCGTGGTCGTGGTGCTGCCAAAGGTCCAGGCCGCTCGTGCCCCACGAGCCGGAATAGTTGAATCCCCGAATCTCTGCACAACGCATATTGGTCTCTCCTATGGTAACGCTGATGGCTCAGGGGATCAGCACCGTTTTGATGAGATCCGGGCGCTTGGCCTCCATCATCTGCAGCGCCTCCTCGGCGCACGCCAGCGGTAGCCTATCGGTGATCAGCTCCTCGGCCCGTATGCGGCCGGAGGCCATGAGCTGTAGCGTCTCATCCCAGACGTTGGGGCTGCCCAGGCACCCCAAGATGGTGATATTGTTCACCACCAGTGCATCCAGATCCAACTCTCCGCGTTGGCTGTTGAACAGGCCCGCCATGGCGATGCGCCCGCGCGGCCGGACGATCCCCAGCAGGTCGCGCGTGACGGCGGGGTTGCCGGTGGCCTCGATAACCACGTCGAACAGGCGCCCATCGGTCAGCCGCATAGCCTCCGCGATGGTATCCCCTCCGGCGGGGATGGCGGCGTCGGCCCCCAGCTCGAGAGCCAGCTCGCGCCTGTTGGCGCGCCCTCCGATAACCACCACCCTGCGCGCGCCGTAGGCCTTGGCCGCCTGTATCGCCTGTAAGCCGATGGGCCCCGCGCCCAACACCGCGACGGCGTCCGCAGGAGTGACTTGGGCCTGCCTGACGGCGTACACCGACACTGCTGTGGTCTCGCACAACGAGGCCGTCTCGAAGCTGAGGCCCTCGAAGCGATGCAGGCTGCTCGCAGGAAACACCATGCGCTCCGCGAGCCCCCCATCCAGGTGCAGTATCCCCGTCTCGCGCCGGTGGGGGCACTGGTTGTACCCCCCCTGCCGGCAGAAGGCGCAGCGCCCACAGGGCACGGTGCACTCGCCCACCACCCGGTCTCCCGGCGCAAAGTCCGCTACGTCGGCGCCGACCTCCAGCACCTCGGCCGACCACTCGTGCCCCGGGATGATGGGGTAGCTGGCCAGCCCGCTGGTAAAATAGAACATGGAGCCCTGGTAGATCTCCAAGTCGGTGCCGCACAGTGCCGCCGCCCGCACGCGCAACAACACCTCGTCCGCCCCCATTTGAGGGTCGGGCACATCCTCGTATCGGCCGTCGCGGGCGCCATAGATGCGAAAGGCTTTCATCCTTCTCCTCGGATACGGTTCAGCGCCACCAGTTGGCGCGAAGGTACTCCATATAGTACTGGGCGTTGGCCACCGGCACGTTGCTGGGGATGTGGTTGCCCACAGCGAACATGAACCCGGGGCAGTCTTTGGCGAGCGCCAGAGTGGTGTCGACCTCGGCACGGATTTGCTCCGTCGACCCAAAGGTGAGGGTGCGGGCATCCACATTGCTGGCCAATATGGCGTGGGTACGCCCGTATTCGGCCACCACCGGCTCCAAAGCGGTCATCGGCTCAAAGCACAGCGCATCCGCACCCGCCTCGACGATTTGATCCATGAACATGCCATAGTCGCCATCCGAGGTAAAGACCACCTTCTTGCCGGCGTCTTTGAGCACCGACCAGAGCGCCTTGTAGCGCGGAAAGATCTCGCTGTGGTAAAAGCTGGGGTGGATAAAGGGGCCTTGCGTCCAGACCATGTCGTCGTGCGACATGAACACCTCGATGGAGGTGGCCGCCCACGCCTTGCAGTGGTGCATAGTCTGTTGAAAGATGCTGTCGAGCACGCGGGCGAAGCGCCGTCTATCGGCGGCGGCCGCCAGCAACATGTCCCACCCGAAAACGGCGATGGCGCCGGATACGAGGGTGCGATAGTAGCCGCCGGTAAAGACCTGATCGGGGAACGCGGCGCGCGCGTCCTGATACGTCCTCTCATAGTAGGCCACCAGAGTGTCCATATCGGTGAGGCCGTATTCCGCCACCGCATCAAAGCTCAAGGCTTCTTCGGGGTCTTTGAAGGGACACTCTTGGGGTTGGCGCAGATCGACGCCGCCCTCGAGGAACTCGGAATGCCCCATGTCGGTGGTGCGCCCACGCTCCTCCCAGGGTTCGGGGCCGTCGTTGGTAGACCAGATAAAGTCGATGTCCCAACGTCGATAGAATTCGCGTTCGCGCTCTCGCCCCTCGTCACTGATACCGGTGACGGCCTGCTTGAGCGCCTCATTGCTACAATACTCTGTGTGTGCCAGGCGGGGCGTTGGCCTCAGATGCAGTGTGTCGATACCAATTTGGTAGCTCATACAAAAGCCCTCCTCGGCATTGTGGGCTCGCCGCTGAGCGACGCTTCAAAGCGACCGGCAGCTGACGGTGGCCCGTGCGCTGGCTGTGAGCACAAGCTATGCTGCTAAGACACGGGATAGTAGCCGCGCTCCTCCATGAGCTCCGACACCCACGCCACGCGCTCGATGAGCGAATCCGGCATCACGTTGTCGGCCACACCCAGGATAAAGGCGTCGCCGGGGGCGATGACGCGCAACATGTCCAGCACGTATTCGCGAAACTCGTCTTCGGGCACGCTGGGCGAGAGGAGCAGCGAGGGCAGACCGCCCCAGATGATCACGCGGTGGCCCCACGCCGCACGCGAGCGCTCCAAGGTCAACGGCACCATGGGCGCCGTCACAAAGCACTCCACCATATCCCAACCAGCCTGCTCGATGAGGTCCAAGATCAGCGAGGTGTCGTTATCCGCGTGCATCGCGACGGCCTTGCCATGCGCATGCATCAGCGGCATCACCCGTTCATAGTAGGGCAGGATGTGTTTGTTGAATATGGGGGGCGGTGTGAACTGCGACGAGAGATGCACCCCATGCAGTAGCAGCCTGGCCGGAGAGCGCGCCACCACGGGCCACATGCGCTCCATCTGGACCTCGGTCATCACGCCCAACAGGCGATCGACTTCTCGCGGGTAATCGGCCAGGTGGTAGAACGCGTCATCATAACCCACCAAATCGAGCATGAACTCGTGGATCGGCACGTCGCCAACGCTGACCATAGGCAGCCCGTCGTCGCCGATCTCTGCATCGTAAGCCTGATAGTCGTCGTACGCCGGCTCCCAACGAGAGTGCTCTACGAGCCAAGACCACACGCGGTAATCCTCGGGCCGTTTGAGCGGATACTCTTCCACGCGACCGGGGAGCCCGACGGCGTCGAGGTCGTCCGAATAGTGCGTCACTTCGCGCACCATCCCCACAGGGGTGCGGTACTCTGTGATGCGCCGGCCGCCCTCCTGGCGAACCACCACCTCCGCTCCATCGTAGACTCTCTCGAACACGCGGCCTTCGCGCGCTGGGGTGCCCAGGTCCAACGCGCGCTCCACCTCGCGCAAGGACATCCCCTCCCAAGCGCTCGGCAGAGTGCCGCCGAGTGCGCGCGCCTGATACCAGAGCTCCAGACGGGGGATCCAGGGGATACGGTCGGGCGGGCGATGGTCCAGGATGGCCAACAGGCGCTCGCGGTTGTTCATTGTGTACCTCCAAAGTCGCTGTGGATGCAGGAACGAGCCGCGGGGCGCGCCAGCGGGTCAGGTCCGCCGAGCGCGCCCCCGCGACATCAGGAGCCTTTTGCGTCCTTGAGCAATTGCTTGCAGGCGTCGGCAAAGATCCCCACGTCCACGCCGAGGGAGATATACTGCACACCGGTGTCCACCCAGCGCTTGGCCGTGGCCGCGTTGCCGGCAAAGGTCCCGGCCGCCTTGCCCGCATCACGTATCTTGCGGGTGGCCTCCTCCATACCGCGCACCACACGCGGATCGTTCACCTGCCCCGGTATACCGTACGACTGCGAGAGGTCGTAGGGGCCCAAAAAGATCACGTCGATGTTGGGGACGGTGACGATCTCCTCGAGGTTCTCCAGGCCACGGCGCCCTTCGATGTGAATGATGACGATCTGCTCGGCGTTCAGCCTGTCGGTAACCCCATCCAGCCCCAGCGCGGTATAGTCGCCCGCGCGCGTGTAAAGCGAAAGGCCTCGCATGCCCAGCGGCTGGTACTTGGCGGCCCGCACCACCGCCTCTGCGTCTTCTCGCGTCTCGATCTGCGGCACTTGAACGCCGGCAGAGCCGATATCGAGCGCGCGCTGTATCTGTGGCGCGTCGTTCTTGCGCACACGCACGATGGGCGACAGTCCGACTCTTTGCCCACCACGGCAGAGGTTCTCGGCTGTCTCTGAGGAGAGGGGCCCATGCTCCATATCTATGATGGCATAATCAAAGCCCGCCAACCCCACGATCTCGATAAAGGCCCCGTAGCTACAGTTCATAAAGGGGCCATACACCACGCCGCCAGCCTGCAGTTTGCGCTTGAGTTGGTTGTCGCGCATGTCGTTCTCCTTGCCGTTATAGTTCAGAGTCGACCGGTGCGGCGGCGCCCCTGCGAGAGCCACCCCCGGCCACCCATTCCCCGGGTATCGACCGCGGTACATGTTAACGCATCACGCGCGGCGCGTCCAGAAGCACTGCGGGGCAGCATGTGCGCCCCAGGCGCATCTGCGGTATGATGGGGAGCGTTACAGGCTGGGGCGATCGCCGTATGTCGCCCACAACGCCCTCGCCGATGTACGCGTTGGCGGGCCGCAAGACGAGGAAGCCGTTTCGCTATGCAAGTTGCAATCATCGAGCCGTACATGACGGGGTCTCACGCCGCCTGGCTGACGGGCTATGCCCGCCACAGCGCACACGAGATCGTACCTCTGACGCTGGACGGGCTCTTTTGGAAGTGGCGCATGCATGGCGGCGCCGTGACGTTGGCACGCTTGTGGCGCGAGCGCGGCCTGCGCCCTGATCTGTTGCTGGCCACAGACATGCTGGATCTGACAACGTTTTTAGCCCTGACGCGCGACCTGACGCATGGCCTACCTACAGCGCTCTACATGCACGAGAACCAGCTCACCTACCCGATGCGCCCGGGTGAGAAAAGGGACCTGCACTATGGCTTTATCAACTATGCCTCCATGCTCTGCGCCAAACGGGTCTTTTTCAACTCGGACTATCACATGGAGAGTTGGTTCGACGAGCTGCCCCGCCTGTTGAAGCACTTTCCGGATCACAACGAGTTGCCCACGGTGTCGCAGCTCTGCGCACGCAGCGAGGTGCTGCCGCTGGGCCTGGATCTGTCCCCGCTCGATGCCCACCGCCCCGCAGAGCCCCCTACGGGGCCCGCGCTCATCGTGTGGAACCACCGATGGGAGTACGACAAGAACCCCTCCGAGTTCCTGGCGGCCCTCTACACACTGGCCGACCTGGGAGCCGACTTTGACGTGGCGCTGCTCGGTGAGCGCTTTGTGCGGGTGCCGCCCGAGTTCGAGGAGGCGCGCCGTCGCTTGGGCTCGCGGCTGGTGCAATTCGGTTATGTGGAGAGCCGCGCCGAATACGCCCGCTGGCTCTGGCGCGCCGACATCGCCGTCAGCACAGCGATACACGATTACTTTGGGGCCTCGGTCGTAGAGGCCCTCTACTGCAACTGCCACCCGATCCTGGCACACCGCCTGACCTACCCACAGTTTGTGCCGCCCGGCCGCAAGCCAGACTGCCTATATCAGGACCCAGACCAGCTGGTTGCGCTCCTGCTGCGAGCGATCCTCCGTATAGAGGCGCTGCGCGAGGAGGCAGCTGGCGTCACACCCTACCGACGGATTGCCGCAGCCTACGACTGGGCGCATATTGCAAAGGATTATGACAACTGCTTGGCCGATCTGGCGCAGAGCCAGCGGACCCGACACAAGGGAGAGTGACAAATGACGCAAGAGATAGCGAGCCGTCTGGCTCTGACCCGCCCCAAGACGGGGCAGTACACCTTTTACGGCTTGATGGGGCACCGGCTGGACGCCAACCTGGAGCAGTGGCTGCTTATAGCGCCGCACGCCAACCCCGCCATGCTCGAGATGTTTCGCGATCGCGACCGCGAGCCCAGGCGCGACCTGGTGCCGTGGGCGGGCGAGTTCGCCGGCAAGTATTTGACGTCGGCCGTCCTCGCATGGCGTATCGGCCGCGACGAGCGCCTGCGGGCGCAGCTCGACCGTTTTGTGGACGAACTGATCGGCACACAGGATGCGGAGGGATATTTGGGGCCCTTTCCCCGCTCCGAACGCTTGACGGGCCGCACGGCCGATGGGCGTAACCATCTGTGGGATTTGTGGGGGCACTATCATTGCATGCTGGGGCTGTTGCTGTGGCACGAGGAGACGGGCTATCAGCCCGCCTTGGATGCGTGTCGCCGCGCCGCCGATCTGATCTGTACGCGCTTTTTGGAGGGGCACGAACGCGTGCGCGATGCGGGCGCCGAGGAGATGAATATGGCGGTGAGCCACGGCCTCTGTCTGCTGTACCAGCGCACGGGCGAGCCCAAGTATCTGCGCATGGTGCGCGAGATCGAGCGTGATTGGGAACAGCCCCCGGCGGGAGACTATGTGCGGCAGGCGCTGGCCGATATCCCCTTTTGGCGCACCCCCAAACCGCGCTGGGAGAGCCTCCACGACATCCAGGCGATTCTCTCGCTCTACGAGATCACCGGCGAGGCAAAGTACCGGCGAGCGTTCGAACAGATCTGGCACAGCATCGTGATGGGAGATCGCCACAACACCGGGGGGTTCACCTCGGGAGAACAGGCCACCGGCAACCCGTACGATCCGCGGCCCATCGAGACCTGCTGCACTGTGGCCTGGATGGCGCTGAGCGTAGACATGCTGCGCCTCACCGGCGCGCCGTCAGTGGCAGACGAGCTGGAGCTGTCGACCCTCAACGCGTCGTTGGGCGCACAATCCGCCTCGGGCCGCTGGTGGACTTATAACACGCCCATGGACGGCGTACGCCGCGCCTCGGCGCACGACATCGTGTTCCAGGCCCGCGAGGGCAGCCCCGAGCTCAACTGCTGCTCGGTGAACGGCCCGCGCAGCCTGGGGATGCTGTCCGAGTGGGCGGTGATGC
>CAYOUT010000012.1:0-41548 GCA_964407215.1 uncultured Anaerolineales bacterium
ATCCGATGCTTGAGCTAGGCGACGCCGAAAAGGAGTTCTACAGCTCCGAGTCCGAGTTCTCCATTGACGCCAAAGGTGTACCCTTTATGTTCCGCACCAAACTGATGCCGGTGGAGGAAATCAAGCGGATCTACAACAAGGACGTTGAGGCGGATTCCGAACTGGACATCGACGGATACAAGATGCGTGAGAACCGTGATGACATCAAGCGAGGAACTCTCCACTTCTACTCCGGCTCTATCCCCGAAGATTACAAAAAAGAGGTTCCCGATTGGGAGACGGGGGCCGAGTACTACATCATCTATACCGGCAAAAAGATTCTGTTCAAAGAAAGGCGGAAGGATCGTTACACCCGACTGGCCAAATGGTACGGCCACCCCAACGCCTTCTTTGGCTTTGGATTGGGCAAGATCGGCAGGCAGTTTCAGAAGGAGAAATCCATCAGGCGGGGGCAACAGATTCGTCTGGCGGATCTGGCCGCCTTCCCCAAATAGGCCATCAAAAACGATGGCGAGAACAAGATCGATAGACAAGCCCTGCTCGACCCCAGGGCCGAAGTAGTACTGATGTACGAGACCGAACCGCCAGCTTTGCTCCAACCGGGCAACCTAGCCGAGGTGGTCACCGCCTCCGAACAAGCGGCGGATCGGGACGCTCAACAGGCTTTTGGACTGATGGATCTGTCCCAAGGGACCCAAAACACCACCACCGTGGATACCGCCACCGGTCAGACCATCTTTGCCGAGGCGGCTGAACGTCGGGTGCGAATGGCCAAGAAAACCTTCATGCGCTTCTACAAAGAAATCGTGATTATGCTTTTAAAGCTAGCCCAACAGAATTGGGAGGAGACCAAGATGGTTTCAATCACCGATGACGATGGTCAGGATACTCTTGAGAGCGTCAGCCGTGAGGACTTGGCCGATGTGGACTTTGACCATGATATCGAGATCGACACCGAGAGCACTTCGGTCAATAAGGATCTGGTTCGGGAGCAGTACATCGCGCTCTACGACAAGGTCAAGGATGATCCGCTGATCAACCGTCGCCCCGTTTTCCAGGATATGGTCAGATACGGCTTTGACGTCAAGAGTCCCGAGCGTTACATGAAGGATTTGGAGTTACCGCCTGGCACCATGCTCATCGACCAGAACGGCAACCAGTACACCGTGGACGAATCCGGCGAGCTGATATCGGCCCACGCCCAAGAGGAGATGGCCACGCCCTCCGGTGAAGAGACCCCCGCCAGTGAGAGCGCCTTATTAGGTTCAAGCATGGGCTAATGTGGACCCAAAACGGTGAGGACAAGGGCAGGTGGACCGAGTACATCAATACCGAAACCGGCGAATCATCCATCAAGGAACACAAGCTTAGGGTTGTTTGGAAGTCCTGCAAGCCCGATAAGCACAGTTTTCAACTAAGTGGTAACCGCGAAGTTACCTGCAAGAGATGCGGCTTTGTTCGGGAATTTGTTCTGGGCATCGAAAAACTCGAAGACGGCAAGATTGTGCGACTTCGCTAAACACTAAACCTTTTCCCCAATCGCCTGATAGGCTTCAGGTAAGACCAACGAGGCATTACCTCGCGTCCCGTTTACAAGGAATAAGTCAATGGAACCCAAAGACACTCCAACCATAGACGAGGTTGTCGGTCAGGCCATGGATGCCGCCGAGCAACCCACCGAACCTTTACAAGATACCGAGGGCGAGACTACCAAGCCCGAGACTTCCGAGGCGGAGATATCCGAACAGAAGCAACCCGAGGAAGAGTCTTTCACCTCATTTCGTCCCCAAGACCTCCCTCCCGAACTCCAACAGGTGTACAAGCGGTGGCAAGCCGACTACACCCAGAAGAGACAGACGGAGAAGGCCGAACTCAAACGCCTGCAGGAAGAGAACGAGTCTTTGAAGCAACGCGCTCCTCAAAGTGCGACTTCCGACCAGATTCGCCAATCCTACGAGCAAGACATGAGAAGCGGTCAGATTGATCCGACCATGACGCTGGTCGAATACACCAACGCTCTGGAAGAGCGGATCATGAACAGAGTCAAGACCAGTCAGGAGAACAACTACATCGAGTCCCAGGAGAAGGCTTTTTACCAGCTGGATCCCCGCTTCGATGAGGATTCGCCCGACTTTGACCCGATTCTATTCAACTACGTGGCTGGGGAAACCTCGAAAAGGCGCGACGCCTTCGAGAAAGAAAACGGAACCGTCCTTGGTTTCGACTTTCTTGGAACCGGCAAGGGCTTCATCGAAACATACGAGGAGCGCTTAGGCGCCCTCAACAAGGCTTTTGTTGCCAAGCAAGGCGAGATGGCTAAAGCCAAAGCCCAGAAGTTTGCCCAAGCCTCACCCAAGGGGGTTTCCTCCGCCAAGGGTAAGGCCACAGATAAGATGGACTTTGACGACGCTTTCGAAGCTGCCGTGGAAGCGACCGGAGCCGAGTTTTAATAGTTTAGACACAAATTATGGCAGTTAATATAGGACAACTAGCCGCCACAACCATCGAGAACTACCACAAAACCATGGTAGACAACATCTTCAAGAAACATGCGCTCCTAAACCACTTGAAGAACAACGGTGGCGTCAAAATGTACGACGGCGGAACCAAAATCCGAGTGCCGGTCATGTACGGGCAAAACAGCACCGTCAAGGCTTTCTCTGGCACTGACACACTCGACTTGACCTACCAATCAGGTATGGACGCAGCCGAGTATGATTACAAATTCTACGATGTTTCCATCGTTTTCACTCTCACCGACAGGCTGATGAACAAGGGCCGGTCTCAAGTGATCGACCTACTAAAAGGCAAGATCAAACAGGCCGAACTCTCACTGGCCGAGAGACTGAATGGCGACCTCTATAGCGGGGCGGCTTCCGATCCGAAGGAAGTCACCGGTATCGCGACAGCCATCAATAACACCGGTACATACGGAGCTATCGCTGGTTCCACCCATACTTGGTAGAGATCTTACGTGGAGGCTACGGGTGAGCCTCTAAGCTTCGGCAAAGTCCGCACCGCCAAGAACACCGCCAACAATGGCAATGGGGGCAGCAAGGTCTCGATCATCGTGACGACTCAAACGCTCTACGAGAAGTTCTTCGCTCTCTTGACCGCTGCCTACCAGATGAATCCGATGATGACCAAGGAAACCAAGCGATTAGCTGACGCTTCCTTCACCGCCATCGAGTTTGAGGGTGTTCCTGTGACCTACGATGAGCAATGCACCGCAGGTGCCATGTACTTCATCAACGTGGACAACTTGAAACTTGGAATCATGGAAGGAGCCGACTTCCAGCCCGTTAAAAAGGCTGAACCAGCCGACCAGCATATTTCGGTACAACACATCGTCTTTGGTGGCAACACCGTTGTTGATCGCCGAGCTTCACTGGCCAAGCTGACCGGTAAAACCGCTTAATAGTTTAAAAGGAAACATACATATATGGCATACAAACAAATCGGATATCCGATAACCTCAGACCATGATGTAGCTAAGCTTGAAGCTGGTACGATCTGGCAGGATGGTGCCACCGGAAAAGCCTACCGCTATGTTCTGATCGAGGACGCTGATGTAGCCAATGCTGATGTCGTTGAATACAGCGATACATCAGGCTACGAGGTCACCAAAGACCGCAGTGGTGGATCTTCAATAGGCCGGGTTGTAGCCGGTGTTGCCGTTGGCGATATCAGCGATGGCAACTATGGCTTTATCCAGATCAGCGGCAGACACACAGGCGTGAAAGTAGCAGCTGGCATTTCTATAGCCGCGGGTGGTGTTCTCGTCCCAGACGCAACCAATGATGGTTGTGCTGTGACAGCAGACGCTGACTCGACCGTAGTCAACACAGAGGGCCAAAGATTTGGCTTCGCTCTGAGTGCTGATACTGCTACTACATCAGGAGCAGGAGTAGTCATCGCCGACATTCGCTGTCTTTAGGCAATAAGATAGGCTCCGTGCTTGGTGTCCCTACGCAGGTGTTGCCCCCAAGTAATCATTTGATTTTTTGGGGCATTTTGTGTGCTAAAATACCCTCAGATGAACATTCTTATTGGAATACCGTCTCCCAGCTGGATAGCCCCAGCTTTCGCTCTGGACAACCTCCCCGCCATTATCGCCTTCACCAAATCGAACCTCAAGGGTCTTGACAACCTTTTTATCCGTTTACAGGAGGGAGTCCGGACCGACAGAAACCGCAATATTATCCTCAATGACGCGATCAAACTGGGCGGGGTCGATTACGTTCTATGGCTGGATACAGACATGCTCTTCCAGCCGGACATCATTTGCCGGTACCTGGAACAGGATTTTGATATTATCGGTTGTATCTACTTCAAACGTTCAGCCCCCTTTTCTCCGGTGGCCTACCTAAAGGGCGACAACCCCTTAAAACCTTACAAAGCCATCGACCCTCGTACCCTACCCTCGGACACAGTGGTTGAGGTGGACGGTTTGGGTTATGGGGGGATGATGGTCAAGATGAGTGTTTATGAGGCGATGGGAGAGGATAAGTGGACGGTGTACGGCAGGAATTTCCACCTGCCCTTTGAAGCAGAAGACGCCCTCACCCACGACCTGGAATTCTGTAAACGAGCTCAGGGTAGAGGCTTTAAAATCAGTCTTCATACTGGGGTCAGGCCGGGACACATCGCTGAAAGAGTTATTACGGAAGCAGACTGGGACAGACCCAGATCGTCGCAACGGATTTCGGTGATAATCCCAGCTACAGACATGACAGCAGCGCTTAAAGCCGGTCAACTAATGAAAAAGCGAGCCGGGGTCGATTGTGAGGTGGTGGTGGCCGAGGATGTGGAGAGAACTGGCTATGTGGCCACGGTCAACCAGGCAGTCAAAAACAACCCGTCGGACTTTTACGTCTATACCGCCCAGGACGCTTTCGTCGGGGAAAACTGGCTGAAAATCGCCATGGACAAGATGGAAGCTACCCAAGCTGGACTGCTAGCCTTCAATAACGGTCGCTGGCACGGGCAGCTGGCCTCCTTCGGGCTGGTCCGACACAGCTGGTTGGTCGATATCTACGGCGGCAATCTCTTCTATCCTGGCTATAAATCCCACTACGGGGACACGGAGCTAACAGTGATCGCCAAAGACCAAGACAAGTTCACCTATGACCCTGATGCGGTGATGACCGAAGTGGACTACGACAAGGACAAGAAGGGTGTAAACTTGCACGACAAAGACCTGTTCGCTTACCGCAAGCTGTCATTGTTCGACAATAAAGTTACAAGTCGGGACATAGCCAACTCTTTCTCTTGATGTACCGAGATTACTCAGACATTCTAAACCACTATCTTGCCCAGAGCCGCCGATTGGCTGGCGATTACACTGCTCCCAGCATTCTCAAAACCGACCTGCACAACGAGGCCAACGATCAGCCAGTCAAAGGTGGGATTGTCGGCAACTTGCACGGTGATATTTACGCTCTGGAGATTGACCCACAGATCTACAAGACAGCGGCCCAGAAGGTTAAGGGCCATCTGAAGCGGGGTGACATTCGCGATCTGCCCTACCAAGATCAGTCCTTTGACTTGGTGCTAGACCTGTCCACTATTGACCATGTGCCATTTGCGGATATTGAGGGCGTGCTACGGGGGTATCGGCGGGTATTGAAGGATGGGGGCTGTCTATATCTCGTGGTATGGTTGGATATCAGCACCGACGGACAACGCCAGACAAAGCCCACCCAGTACGTCTTTGGGGAAGGGGATTTCCTAGCCAAGATGGGCAAAGTCTTTAGTGGTGGCACCAGACAGACCATCGCTATCGATGTTAATTGCTCTGATGTACGCCTGGTAGAATTCATCAGCTATGTGGGACTACGTTGATGAGATAGATGCCAGATTCACTCCCGCCGTTGATTACCTGAGCGACAAGATAGAGGGTAAGGTCCTCATCGACCTCAACTGTGGTGAGGCTCGATTGTTACAATATCTCCCCCACTCCTTCAAACGCTACTATGGCAACGACCTGCGGGCGGTTTTCCCCTCTTATCCCAAGTGCCAATTTGACTGTATCCCCGACACCCAGGTCAACCCCAAACAGCTGGACGTTCTCATGTGCTGGGGAATGGGAGGCTACGAGCTAACCAAGGAGCCAGTGGAAAGCCCGACCATCAGCCACACCATTCTACGTCTTGGCGATCGTCACCCCTCAGTCATTATTCTGGAGGCAGTCTGGGCTTTCGATGTGCTGACAGAAAGCTTGATCAGGCGGTTGCCCGACTATGCCCAAATCACCGAATCCAGATTCGATTGTGGCAACCGATGGACACACAAACGCCGCGTGGTGATATTGGAGCGAGTCACCCGCTAAACCTTTGAAGCCTGCCGTTGGTAGACTGAATCATGGCTCTGACTGCACACGATCTACTAACTTCGGTGGCTTACCGAAGGGGTGAATCGGGCAACCCCGATAACGCCATCGAACAGGCCCGACGCCTGAGGTTTCTCAACGAAGCCTATCGAGCCGCCTTGCTCAAAAACCGCTACTGGTTTGCCGTCAAGACCGCTACGGAATCGGCCGTGGCCAACCAGGAGGCCTACGATCTGCCCGCTGACTTCCGGGACATGATCGAGGTCAGGGTTGACGAGGTGGCACACCGGCCCATGGCTGATTTTGCCGCCTTCGATGCCCAACCCTACCCGCCTTCTATTGCCGTTGGTGACAACTGTCGCTACTATATCTTTGGCAATCAACTCCACCTCCTGCCAGTCCCCAGTGAGAATGGCACCGACAATATCGCCTACCGTTATTACTTCTGGCCCGACAGTCTGACCCAGATGTCGGATCCGGTCATCATTCCCGATCAGTACAGCGACGTGCTGGTCGCCTATGTCTTTGCCCGCTTAGCTCATCGGGACGGTGAGCGGGGTGACGCTTCCGACGGTTTCGAGGAGTTCAATGAGATTGTCCGTGAGATGAACAAGGAGAACATGAGGCGGGGAGTCTGGGGCAAGGGCCTAAGCGGCCAGGATACTAGCCTCTATGAGAATCACTAAGATCGAGAACGCCAAAGTCCAATCCGAAGTCGTCTCCGGCTTCCTGGGGGGGCTGAATACCTTTCAGGACGACACGGGGATCAAGGACAGCGAACTGACCGAGGCCAAAAACATCCTTCTGGAGGTCGACGGGATTTCTATCCGTCCCGGATCGGTCAACTACGGTTCCCCATCGGGCACACGTCTCTTAGGCGGCTTTCCTTTTTACAAGTCCGATGGCACCAGGCAGTTTCTGCGCTTCACACAGGGTGCTAACAGCCGACTCCAGCGCTACGTCAACGGCGTCCCCACCGATATCGGCGCTATCACCTACGCCAATGTCCGGATGAATTTCGTCCAGGCCAGGGATAAGGTGTTTATCTTCAACGGTCAGGACAACCTGTCCTTCTACGACGGCTCGACCATCACCACCTATACGGCACTGCCTACCCCCACCGGTCTGGCAGTGGCGACCCAGGGAACTACCGGCACTACCGCTTACTCTTATCGGGTCAACGCCTTCAATGTGGTGGGGGAGACGCTGGCGGCCGTGTCCGTGGGCATTGCCAACGGCAACGCCTCTCTCAACGCCACCAACTACAACAAACTGACCTGGAATGCCGTGGCCGGAGCCACTGGCTATAACGTCTATGGCCGATATGGTACCGGCTTGGGTGAGACCTACATGGCCACCGTCTACACCACCATTTACGAGGACAAAGGCCAAGACGAGCCGTCACTCTCGCTGCTGCCGCCCGAAGCCAACACCACCGAGGGGATCAAGGGATCGATGGCCGTCTTTGCCATCTCCCGCATATTCTCCGCCGGTGATCCAGACAACCCTTCTAGACTTAGATTTGGCGGAACGGCTGACCAGATCGGCAACTTCTCTGCCTCCTCGATTGGTGGTGGAGGCGTCGATGTCTTTAAAAACGATGGGGCGGTCATACGAGCTATCCTGCCCTTTCAGGGGGGTGTCATTGTCTGGAAGGATAACGCTATCTACAAATTCTCCTTCACCCAGGACGGCGCCCAGCAGCTGGAGGAAATTACCCGCTCCTTTGGGGGGATCTCTTTCCGCTCCTGCAAGCACGTCGAAAACGACGTCATCTTTGCCGCCAAGAAAGACGGTAGGCTGGCCTTCTACTCTCTGGGCAACCAGGAAAACTACACCGCCTCCGTGCTGAGAACCAACGAACTGTCCATTAAAATCGCCGACAAACTCCGGGACGTGAATCTAGGAAACCTGCCTCACGCCGCCGCCTTCTACTATAACAACATCTACGGCTGTGCCATTCCCACCGAGGGATCGAGCGTCAACGATCGGATTTGGTGTCTCGACACCCGCTTTGGTGCTTGGGTCTACTGGGAGGGGATGCAGGCCAACTTCTTCACCGAGTACACCGATGAGCAGGGTAATCAGAAGCTTTATGCTGGTTCCGATTCCTCCGGTCACATGGTGGAGATGTTTCGGGATGTGCGGATGGACAACACCAGTGCCATCGATGTCCGCTGGGTGACCAAGTCCTTCAATCAAAAACTCTTCCACAAGTACAAAAAGTACTTTTCGCCGATCTTCCAGTTTAAAGACGTGTCCAAGGCTGGAACGCTCAAGGGTGAGATCTATGTGGACGGCTCCATCTTCACTGCCGATTTCACCGTCAATCAGCAAACCCAGGGTGGGGCCGGATTCGGGGCTTACCTGCCCGGTTTCCATCTATTCGGCGAGGCCCCGGGCGGCGAGGTGGTGGCCGGTCTGTCGGCTGATATCCCCGTCGAAGCCTTTATGGTGGCCAGAGCCAGAAGCATTAAGTACGTCTTCCGCTCCAAGGCTGCCGCCGATGTCCGCTACAAGTTCCTGTCCCTGGCCAATACCTACCGAGTTCTGGACGGCAAACAGCTTCCCTCTGAATCCCGCATCTATGCTTCCTAAACCTTTGCCCCTGAACACTGCTAGACTGACGTATGGCCACACGAAAATCCCTGTTTTCCAGAGTCAAGCCACCCAAGAGCGCCGAGGAGTGGCTGAAAGAGTACGAAGAGATTCTGCGACGCAATAAGGGTGGAGGAACCTTGGTGGGTTACGACACCTCCTCTAACACCCCGATATATATCCCCGGTAAGATCGCTGATCCTACGGGCTTGGGGACTTATGCCGCCCAGCAATTACAACCGTTACCCGGTTCCCGCCAATGGCAGGACGAACAAGGTCTGCTCGATGCCCTGACAGGCATGAGGGATACGCCGGGTCTAGCCCAAGACGAACTCAACGATTTGGAGATGGCTATCGATGCCTTTGCCGGTTCCCCTTACACTCCCAAGCGTAAACCCGCTCCCATCCAAACGGACGACTCATTTCAGGCCAGCAACACCCTACCAGCCCAACCCAGACCTCAACCCCAGCCGGTACCCACACCTGCCAGACCTCCAACCCGTCCCCAGACGCCCCAATTCGAATCCGGCTCAGTTGGCGAATCTTTAGCCCGCTATGCCCAAATACCGCTATCCGACATCATGCAGATTCAGGATCCCGAAGCCCGACAGTTGGCTCTGGAACAGCGACAGCGAGGCCTGGACTTCTTGGATGCTTTAAACCAGCGGTCTCAACCCGCCCCTACCCCTGATCCCCGCAGGCAGCAGGCTCAATCAGCCGCTCAAGACCGCCTCAACCAAGTGGCCCAGGAATCGGGCTACAGCAGCTCCAACTTTGAATTACCGACCATTAAGCCAATGCAGCCACCTCAGACCAACCCCATCCGTCAGACAGTCTCCGAGCTGATTGCCGGAGGCCCCACAAAAAACACCGGCTCCGTCTCCGCCGCCCAACCTCAACCCCTCCAGCCTGGCGAGGGTATTTCACAGTTGCAACAGACCTTCCCCGGGTTGATGAGTGAGCGGAGCAGTACCACTAACCGTCCAGCTATCTACTCCATTAACGAGAACCCCAGACTCGTCGGTGACATCGGTGGTGTTGGCGAGACAGCCAAGGCCGCCGCTATGAGAGGTCAATCCGACATCTCCGACCCTTTCTTTAGGACGGGGGCGGCTGAACTCTACAAAGACCAGTTGGCCGGTGGCGATGTCCAACGAGCCAAAGAGCAGTACGGCGGGGCGCTAAACTTGGGCTTGTTCCAAGATAGCTTCTATTCCGATCCCAACCGAGTAGCCTCTGTCTTTGGCGATACTTACATGGGCAAGGAGGCCACTGATCGTTTCCGAGCGTCAGAAGCCGCCAAATACCCGTTCATGGACTACGGGCCCGGTGGCCACGACCCCAACTGGCGGGCACAAGTCGACGCGTACAATCGGGCCATTCAAAGCTATCTCAACTCGATTCCCTCTGTTCTTCGCTCGGACGCTTCCTACAGTTTTGCCGGTCCCGCCTCCAAGAGGCCTCTCTATGATCAGCCTGGTAAAGCCTCAAGTAGTGGTTTCACACCGGCCATCGGTTCAGCTACCAACTTCAATACCCAGTTTTCCGCCGCCAAACCGGTTTACACCCCGCCTGCGACCTCCAAAACCAGCTACACCCTATCCAACCAATCGGTCAATATCCCTCTATCGACAATGGGTGTCGGTTCGATAGCACCAGCCACCAAAGTCAGCTCTCAATCCGCCTGGCCGCAGCCGCTGGCCACTCCAACCAACTACATTCCGCCCAACCAACCGACGCAAATCCCTCTGGCAACTTACGGGGTGGGTTCAGTCTCTCCGGCTCCTACACCCCAACCATCCCAACCCAGTATCTTCTCCTGGATTAGCAACCTTTTTAAGCGACGCTAAACCTTTGAACTCAGAAGCTAGTAAGATGGGGGTATATGTCATTGATATCCAGCCTCTTTAATCCCTTTAAAAAGAAACAGGACGAGATCGTGGCTCCGGTCAACCCCGCTTGGCCGCAGAGTAGCACCACCGCCCCCAAGTATCCCCTGACAAGTACCCAGTCCACCTCCACCAACCCGCTGCTTTTGGGGATTCAGAGCAGTTACATCCCCAACACCCAGACTCAGCAAAAACAAGTCCCTTCCCAACCGACTGGCAGTGCCTCCAGCAACTTCATCAATCAGTTGGGGAATATCTCTGCCGAGCAGGAACAATTCCTAAGGCAGAGAGCCGCCGACGAGGAGGCCATGCAACAGCGTCTGGCTCAAAACAAAATCGACCGCCTTAACGCCCAAATCCCCACCATGCAACAGGCTTTTGACCGCTTTAAGGGCGACACCGAGGCCAGCATTACCGACGCCGAAGGGCGGGCGGTTGTTCAAAAACAGAACGTTGAGGACGAGTGGGGCCGAAATCAGAGGCTTTTGGCTCAATCCCGCCTAGAGGCCGAAGGCAGAAACCGTAACCGTTACGCCGGTTTAAACACCATCGATTCCTTCGGGGTGGGTTCCTACGGTATGGCTCAAGAGAATATGGAATCGGACTTTTTGAGGTCAACCAATGAGAATATCAGGCTCAAAGCCCAGCAGAAGTACGAGGTCGATCAGGAGCTAAACGCTTTTGTCCGTCAGGCTAAGACCTTGGTTTACAACGAACAACTCAAGCTCAATGACGCCATTTCTGCTATTCAATCGGATATCAGTCTGACCCAAGACCAGAGAGATTACGCCATCAATCAAGCCTGGTCTGAGGCTCAAGCCGGTGTGCTGGAGATTAAAAACTACCTAGCCGAGCTGAAGTACCAACAGGCTTTGGCTCAAGAGGAGTTTCAATACACCTATGCCGCTGAAATGGCCAAGGCTCAAGGAGGCCAAGCCGAGCAAAGTCAGACCAACGCCGAGATGGTCGGCTTAATAGACCAGATTCTGAGTTATGACACCAAACCGATTACCGGCTTTATGCAGATTGGAGCCGCTATCCCGGGCACGCAAGCCCAAGGCACCAAGGCTCTCTATGACCGACTTCAATCTATGCTGTCCCTTCAAGGCAGGCAACAACTCAAGGGTTCGGGGGCTATCTCTGATTACGAGATGAAAATCTTGGAGAAAGCCGCCTCTAGCCTGAGTCGAAGTATGAGCGACGACCAATTCCGAGTCACCCTTCGCCAACTCCAGGCGGATCTAGCGGGAGCCCAGGGCATCAACCAACAAATAGGGTTACAGTCGTTTATCGTCCCATGAGATTCGATATCGAAGCCGCCAGACGAGCCGGATACAGCAATCAGGAGATCAGGGCTTTCATGGCCCGAAACAACTTGACGGCCGTTAAGACGGTCGAGGGTTTCGGGAAGAACATCGTCAAAAGCAGCGGTAAACTGGTCGGCGATACCGCCTCTTCCTTGGTCAACATTCTCAACCCCGATTTGGAGAAAAACACTCTAGCCAATGTCGTCCGTCTGGGAGGCAGTCTGGTATCTCTAGTCCTTCCAGGGGAGCAAGGAAATGAAGATCTGGCCCGGCAGGTGGGTCAATACTATGCTAACCGTTACGGAGGTTTGGATAAGGCGTGGGAGAGCTTTTACAGCGATCCGGCAGGGGTGGCCGCTGATGTGTCGGCGGTTTTGGGCGGGGCAGGATTAGCCGCCAAGGGGGTCGGGTTGGCCGGTGTTGGTCAGAAGTTGACCTCGGTCAGCAGGGCCGTTCACCCCTTTGGTATCGCCAGTAAAGCCGTTAGCACTATCGCCAGTCCAGCCAAGAGCCTGTTTAGAAAGGCTGGAACCCAACTGGTTGATATGGCCGATGACTTGCCCACCAAAGGGATGGGCAATCCCAGTAAACTGAAGACCGCTAAAGGCGTCTCCCCGCTACCGATGGACGAACTATTCAAGAAGTACGGAATCAGCAATCGCAGTGCCGAGGAGTTCTATAGAGCCGCCAGTGAGGCCGGAGATATGGGAAATAAGCTGATGAAAGTCGGCGGCAAATCCATACCGACTAAGGAAGTGGTCTCCGCCATCAACAAGCAGATTGCAGAACTTAAACCATTGGCCGACGCTGGAAGCACCAATGCCGTCAAGACCATCCAAGAGCTACAACGCCGCCTCCAAGAGCTGGTGGTTGTCTCCAACAACGGTGCTCCCTATAGCCCGCTTAACCTCCAGAGTGAGGCTCTGATTAACGCCAAAAGAGCCGCCTATGCTGATTTGCCCAAAGGAGTATTTGCTAAGGCGGCGGCTGATCCGGGTCTGACCGAAGGAATGCAGAAGTTCTATCGGACAATGATTCAAAGCGGCGACAAGATAGCCCCAGGTACCCGACAGTTAGGACGGGAACAATCAGCCCTGCTCACCTTGGCCGATATAGCCGAGAGTGCCGGTGCTAGATCAAGTGCTCGAATGCTGGCCAATCCTATTGATGTAGCCACAACTGTGGGGTCTTACGCTTATGGGGGGATTCCTGGCGTCGTGGCCAAGTATGGGATCGGACAGGCTATAAACGACCCGAGGGTATTGTCCGTTGGTAGTCGAGCTTTGCGGGGATTGGGAACTAGCATGCAAAACGCCCAACTCCCACCCATACCTCAATGGGCAAACACTCTGCACGATGTCGGTCAGGCAACCAGGTTTCTTAGTCAGCCCAACTCATCCAGATCATCAGGGCAAACACTCCCAATAGGGGGTGGACAGCTGACAGGAACCAACAGATTGCCGCTTTCACCAGTATCTTTGCCAGCCACATATACCAATAGTCTATCACAACCAAGTGCCGCTGAACTGGAGGCTCGACTGAAAGCCTACAAGAAGTCCAAGCTCGATATCGGCACCAATCCTTTCAAAAAGATCGTTCGGTAAGACGAAAATGAGGAGGGGTTTCCCTCTTGTTCAATCGCGGGTATAATGATGGGGACTGGGACAAGTGTTCGAGAAAGGGGTCGAGACGTGCTCAGTCTCCAACCACAACAACTTTCATTGTTTACCGAAACCAGAAGAGAGAACGGCTTTAGTGGTCCAGCATTTGCCCAGAATAAGCAGATGCCTGTTCACCGTTAGGTGCCGTCATCCTGGTGAAAGAGGAGTGGAATGTCAACGATCTCTATCGTCGTTGGTAACAAGGACTACGATTTTCTGGGTCCCCCATCATGGTGCCCATTCTGTTATTATGCTCTTGTTCCCATAGAGATCACCCATTGCGTCATAGAGGTAATACAGAATCGCGTCGAGTTCGTGTACCAGTGCCCGCGGCCAGTGTGTGGGCACTTGTTTATCGCGACCTACCTAACGAACGAGCAGTACAACATACTGGAACTATCTAGGGTAGCGCCATCCTTGCCGCGCGAGCCGTGTATCCCCGGCGAGGTAGCGGAGATTTCCCCGTCGTTCGTTGAGATATTCTCACAAGCGCTGGCGGCTGAGAGCTACCAGCTACATCAAATCGCTGGTGTGGGACTGCGGAAGGCGCTCGAATTCCTAATCAAGGACTACTGTATATACTTGGACGAGGAGTCTGCAGACCAGATAAAGGCGTCACCGTTATCGGTTTGCATCAGAGACCATGTGAGCGATCAGAATGTCAAGCAGTGTGCCGAGCGAGCTGTTTGGTTGGGGAACGACGAGACTCACTATGTGAGGAGGTGGGAAGACAAAGACGTAGAGGACCTCAAGGCACTGATCACCTTGACGTCGAACTGGATCCAAAGCAGCGTTCTGACGACCAGATACGTAGATGATATGTCCCGCTAGTGTACAAACGCCTATGCCCTAGGGTAGTTGCCGAGAAATGGGGACCATCTACGCTGTTGATTCAGGAAGCTCTCAAATCAGTGGCTCCTAAACCTTCAGCGTATCCCCTTGCTAGACTTGGGCATGACGCTGTTTTATGCCCACCAATACATAACCACCAACCTCTCCAAAGTCGGAGGTTTAAACGACTCTGAGACCGAAGATATAGTCCTCTCCTCGACTGATGGGATTGATACCAGCAAACCAGGTATCGCCCTCCTCTCCTACCAGAACCCCCTAGATATCCTTAAAGCAGAGTGGATCACCTACACCTCGATTAGTATTGACAAAGAACTCCAAGGGGTGCAGCGGGGTCAAGAAGGCTCCTCTCCCAAAAACCACGACAATGGCTGTGCCATCGCCTTCCCCATCTCCAAAAGCCACATCAACAACCTAAATGATGCGTTTAAGACCGAACACAACGAGGATGGAACGCATAGGCTCGACGGCTGGATTGCCGATGTCGACACTTGGGTTTATGTCTCGGCTACCTCTTTCAAGATTGAAGGGAAGGATGTTAGGGCGAGATTTCCTAAAGGCACCAAAATCAAACTAACTCAAACATCGGATAAATACTTCTATGTCGCCAATACAGCCTTCTCTACTGATACCACCGTTACCGTGACTGGCGGTTCGGACTATTCCTTGGCCAATGCCGCTATTGACTCTCCTAGATACTCATATGCTACTACCCCCCAGGGTTTTCCTGGTTGGTTTAGCTGGACACCGACTGTTACCTACGCTGGCGGAACCGCCAACCCGACATCGGTAAACATCGTGTCGGCCAAGTTCTCCATAACCGGCAATAAGGCCGACTTCCACCTCGTTGAGACTTTTGTTCGGGGTAGTGGCGATCGTTACTATATCACTAATACTATGCCCATAACGGCCACCACCGCTGACAGTGTCCCCGTCTCAGGATGTGAAACCCTAATCAATGCGTCTCCCACGCTCCGCTACACCTACTGGGCTTCGGGGAAACTCATCATGGAATTGGGGCCAGGTTGGGCTAGAGACGGAGGTGTTTACATTTCTGGCTCCTTCAGCTTCTAACCATGACCACCGAAAACCTCAACATCACCCAGAAGGAACTCTTAATTCGGATTGATGAGAGGCAAAGGCAGATGTCGGCTGATATCTCTCATCTGAAAACTATCCTCTGTGGCAAGGTTGATGATGGCAGCGAGTATCAAACCATGAAGCAGAAGGTTAACGAGCTTTGGGACTTTAAGAATCGGGCTCTGGGCTATGCCGCTGGAGCCGGTGCTATCGCCTCCTTCGTTTATCAGTTCATTGACAGTGTGATCATCAGCAAGCTATGAGGCGACTGCTTGAAGGAATGGCCATTGGGCTACTCCTATCAAGCTGGCTGCTACTCTGGCTGTCAATCATCTTAACAAGCGAATGACTATTAACAGTTCAAACAAAGACCTATGAGCCTGATCTTCTGGCTTCTGGTCATCGGTTTGCTGGAGCATCTGACCGGCAGGAGTTTGGGGTCAATCCTTGGTCCTGTCTTTGCCTGGATCCTCAACTGGCTCAAGTCGATCGGCAACCGCTTATAGTATGGCTCCGACTTGGAAGGGTTCCCCCAACTACTCCAAAGACCGAAAAGCGATCGATAGAGTGGTGATGCATTGGTTTGGCGTTGGCACTCTCGAATCAGCTAACGCCCGCTTTCAGAACCCCGAAGCTCAATCCTCCGCCCACTACGGTATCTCCGATACTAGAATCTGGCAGTGGGTTAAAGAGGAGCATGTGGCTTGGCACGCTGGCAATTACCCCATGAACCAGCGGAGTATCGGCATCGAACACGATGCCACGACCACCAAAGACGCTACAGAGGCCACTTATCAGACCTCAGCCCAGCTCCTGCGGGAGATATGTAACCGATACACCATTCCTTTGGATAGGAAGCACATTATCGGCCACAGGGAGGTATCCGCCACCCAATGCCCTGGCACCCTCGACATTGACCGAATTATCAGTTTAGCCAAACAAGATATGACCCAAGACGAACAACGCACTCTAGAGGTGATTACTGATTATCAGAAGCGCTCCGCTCATTCCAACCTGGAGGGAGCCGCCCGCCATGCGGTTGGAGCCGCTGACCTTTTACCCTTAAGGGAAAGGGAACTCGATGAAGTCCGTAGCAAAGTAGCCGATCTAGAAAAAGCGGTGGACGTTCTCCGTTCCCAGGTCAATGAACTGGCCGAGAAACTACTAGAGAAAGAGAAATCCGAGGCCGATTGGCAGAGGTTGGTTACCACTGCTAAGCGCAGGATTTCAACGCTTGAGGAAGATTTGGAGGCCATGACCAAGGAGAGAACCGACTACAAGCGGCGTTATGAAGCTGCCCTTGACCAGAAGGCCGACAAGCTAACTGCTTGGGAACTACTCAAGTTATTCGTTCAAAAACTACCATGGAAAGAGTAAACTATCTTCTCAGCCGGAAATTCCTGTTCGCTATTCTGGCCACGCTACTGGCCTTCGTGCTGGTGCTGACCGACAAAGTCAGTTCGCCGGACTTTCTGGCCTTTATCGGAGTCATCGGTACTCAATACGTCTTGGGTAACGTCGCCTCCAAGTTCGCCCACAAGGATACTGATTCAGCCGAGAAGTGAGCAAGGCGGAGTACAACGCCAACCGCCAGCGACTGGCCGAGATTCAAGGCGTTGATCTATCCGCTGGGACTCACAACTGCCATCATTACAAGATCTTCCGCTCCGAGGCCAGACGGGACCACAAACTGCGGCGTGATCTCAACAAGCTCGACAATCTGTTTCTGTTGCCGATTGAGGACCATGAGCGTCTCCATCAGGTGATTGAACTACGGGAACCCACCCCTAAAACGAATCGACGTTCCCGACAAAGAAAGAAACGCCGCTAGAACCAACGGCGTCTCCTTGAGCAAGTCACCTAGCTAGGCTTGAGTCCGTCTCTTGCGTCCCCCTATCTTGAGTCTCGACACCGGCGAAAAGCGTTCGTGCTGGATTTTGACGTGGCTTTGGGCCAGATGGAGATAGAGCTGGGTGGTGACAATGTCGGTATGGCCTAAGATCAGTTTGAGAGTGATGATATCGCCACCCAACATCAGGTACTTGACGGCAAAGGTATGACGCAGCAGGTGGGCGCGCAGGCGGGGGATATCCACCTCTTCGCCCGCCCGTTTGATGATGTGTGACAGGGCGTTGTAGGTCAGGGGGACTCCCTCCACCGAGAGAAACAGCTCCTGATAGTTGCCCCGTGGTTCGGGCCGAAACGCCTGGACATAACGGAGGAGGTACTTTTTGGTTTGGGGATCGAAGGAGACAATCCGTTCCTTTTGGCCCTTGCCCCAGATTCTGATGGTATCCGATGACCAATCGATAGCGTCCAGGGTAATGCCCAGCAGTTCCGCCGCCCTCATGCCGGTATCGAGGAAGAGGAGCAGGATACACATCAGTCGCATACCCAGAAAAGTGTTGGGATTGATGGAGGCAAACAGCCGGTTGATCTCCTCATCGGTCAGGATATTGATGACGGGTTTGGGGAGCGAGGGCCGCTTGAGCTTAGCCAAGACGTTCTGACGGGTAAAGCCCTCGTCATAGAGCCAGTTGGCGAAGGCTTTGAGCGCCCGGACGTGGCTATGGATATAGAAGGCGGAAAGCCCCCCTTCTTTGGGAGGGACTAGGGGGTGGTTCTGGTAGCGGGTGGTCCGCTCCTGGAGGGAGGCGATGAAAGCCCTGGCCGAATGGATGGTCATCTCCGGCAGGGCGGGGGCGTCCCCCAGATAGCGGCTGAAATTGCCCAAGCGCTGCCGATACCAGGCGACTGTCGCCCGGCTCTTGTTCTCCGTCTGCTTGGTGGCCACAAATAGATCGATCAGAGTGGGGATGGTGGTTTCCATTCTCTCCCTCCGCAGTATCTCTTGTGTCCTCACAGTAGCACTCCTTTCTTCTGGCAACTGGCAAAAGATAGGCAGGAATGCGGCATATGCCACTGGAGGGAGTCCCTTGGTCGGGGAGAGGAAAAGTCCCTTGGTCGAAAAATGAAAAACGACCAAAGGACGTTGGTTCCTTTGGTCGCAATCGGGGGTATTGTGGCGGCGACTAGATTTGAACTAGTGACCAAGGGCTTATGAGTCCCCTGCTCTGCCACTGAGCTACGCCGCCGAAAACAAGTAGCGGGGAGAGGATTCGAACCCCTGACCTTTGGGTTATGAGCCCAACGAGCTGCCACTGCTCCACCCCGCATCAACGAGAACTATTATAGCCGAAGGGGAGCGCCTAGTCAAATCCCCAAATGAGGCGCCGCCAGGCTTCCCAGACGGGGTTGTTGAACAGCCCCTCGATATCGACTGTGGGCAACGGCCTGGCTGGGGTTCCTGCGAGTGAAGGCTCTGTCGGCCCTGGTGTGATCGGGCGCGCTACAACAATGACGCCCCCTACAGGCACTTGGCCCGCATCGCGAAGGGCTTCTTCCACCCATTCCTGGCTTTCGCGGCGGCGGACCTGTTCTTGTAGATCGCTCTGCTGGCGCTCTAGCTGCACGATCTCGGCTTGGAGCCGGTCGCGCCAATTGCGTAGCCGGTAGGCATCTAGTGCCTTGCTGGCAAACGACACCAAGAAAAAGAGCGTCAATGTAGCCGCTAGGACGACGACGATTTGGGTGCTAGTGACCGAGCGGGTCGATTTCCGTACACTCATGCCACACCTCGATACGATAGCATAGCTCAAGGTCGTGTGAGCGTCAATACGATTGCCCCTAGAGGTGCAAGCTGCTATAATCGAGTTAGTTTTAGGCGACACAGCCGCATGCGCCCAGCAGGCATTATCGCATCTGAGGAGCGGGCTCTTATGGAGAACCTGATCTTGATCGTGGACGACGACGAGAATGTGGCCGAGGCGATCGATCGCGCGCTGCGTCGTAGCGGATTCGAGACCACTGTCGTGTATCGCGGTGCGGATGCCTTGCAGGCGTCGCGCTTACGCCCCCCCGATCTGATGGTGCTCGATATCATAATGCCAGGTATGAGCGGAATTGAGGTGTGCCGGCATGTTCGTGCCAACCCCGACTTGAAAGAGATCCCCATCTTGTTTCTGACGGCGAAAGGTGAGATTGCCGACAAGATCGAGGGGTTTGAGGCGGGGGCCGATGATTACCTCACCAAGCCGTTCGATCTGCGAGAGTTGGAGCTGCGCGTCAAGGCACTGTTACGCCGCGCCAGAAGCGATGGCATGGTCAACGACGTAGACCGTATCGAGGTCGGGTGCCTCGCTTTGGATTGTCGCACGTTCAAACTTAAGACTCCCTCGGATGACGTGCTGCTTACACCGGTGGAGTTTGAGCTGCTTCGCTTCCTCATGAATAACCCGGGCCGTGTGTACTCGGCGGATCAGCTTTTGCAGGATGTGTGGGGTTATCCGCCGGGCACCGGGATGCCCGATCTGGTTCGGGTACATATCAAGAATATTCGCGATAAAATAGAGCCGAACCCTCGCGAGCCGCGCTATATTCGTAATGTGCTGCGCAGGGGCTATATGGTATCGGTTGACGATTAGCTCTGATAGTATGCGCCACTGAGCTCGCCCAGGCTCTGCTTTGGAAGGCCAAGATATCCATGCCGCAGGAGAGAATAGTCCTCGCCGAAGACGAGGACGTAATCCGCGAGCTTTGCGCGCGCACGCTATCTCGGGCTGGTTACGAAACGGTCGCCGTGGCAAATGGTGCGGAGGCGGTGGAGCGCGCACGCCAGGAGCCATTTGATCTCCTGATTACCGATATCCGTATGCCACGTATGAGCGGCCTCGAGGCATACCGTGCTATTCGGGATATCAACCCCCATCTGGTGGCGGTGGTAATCACCGGCTACAGCACGCTTGACGTGGCGATGGAGGCTATGCGGCTAGGCGTGTACGATTTCCTCGCCAAACCTTTTACAAGCAGTGACTTGCTGGCTATTGTGGAGCGCGCCCTCTCGCGCCGGCGTCTGGAAGCTGAGAACGCTCGTCTCAAGGTCTTGTTGCCGCTGTTCGATCTGAGCCGTGCGATGGCCGACGCTGAGGAACTGAGCACTGTGCCCGAGCGGGCTGTATGTATCGCGCGTGATGAGCTCCGCGCGGATGTTGCTTCCTTGTGGCTGATGGATGACGAGGGCCATCTCTCTCCGTATCGATGTGATGGGGCGGGCTCTCAGCCGATCGCCCCTGCCTCGCTGCCGAAAGACTTGCTAGAACCGTTGCTTACGGGTCGAGAGCCCGTCTTGTGGTCAGCCAAAGCAAGCACTGCCCCTGCCATTACGGCGTTCTATGGTGCCGAGAAAGTGTCTTCTGCGGTCTCCGTGCCGTTGACGAACCGCGATCGGGTATTGGGAGTGCTCAACGTGGCGCTGACCGACTCGGGCTCTTCATTCAGCATGGCGGATGTTGAGTTTCTCACCATTCTGGCGAACCAAGCAAGTATCGCTATGGAGAACGCCAGGCTGTTGCGCGAAACACAGGAAGCGTACGAACGCCTGACAGAACTGGATCACCTAAAGAGCGAGCTCATCAGTATCGCCTCACACGAGCTACGCACGCCACTCGCCGTGATATTGGCCTATGCGGCAGTTTTGGAGACGGAGGCGACTGGTGCGACCCAGGAGCACTTGGGGCAGGTGGTACAGGCCGCTATGCAGCTCAAGTCGATCATCGGCGAGATGGTCAGCCTGCGCCGTATCGACACGAGAGAAGTACAGACGGACATCGCTGATGTGGAGCTCGGGCAGATCGTGGAGTCTGTTCTGCTTGATCTGGAGGCCTTGGCGCGAAGTAAAAACCATCGGGTGGAGACGGATCTCCCCGCTGACCTACCGCTAGTACGGGCTGATGCCCAGGCACTACACTTGGTCATCAGCAGCTTAATATCGAACGCTTTCAAATTCACGCCGAGAGAGGGTGTCATCGCTATTAGCGCGTGCGCGCCCGACGAACAGGTGGTGTTGGCAATTCGGGATACTGGCATAGGGATCGCCCCTGAGGAGCAAGAGCGCGTTTTCCAGAGGTTCTATCAGGTGGAAGCTTCACTGCGTCGCACCCATGGCGGGATTGGCCTCGGTCTTGCCATTGCACGTGAGATGGCGGATCTGATGGATGGGCGTATATGGGTGGAGAGCACCGTTTCCGAGGGCTCCACCTTTTACCTTGCCCTGCCGTGGGCGGACCGGCGATGATACCTTGTGCGTACTTGTTAAAAAAGAAAGAACCCCTCGCTAAGAGGGGTTCTCTCCGCTTCTGCGCCCTAGCGATCGGTATACCGAGGTGATGCTAGGGCGCCGTACGTACTACTAGAGTCCATCCACATCACCTCCCCCTTTAAAAGATAGCAGCTTCAACGAGCGAGCATCCCTCGCCCATATTGTGATTATCGCTGTATTCAGTGTTCTTGTCAACTGGCACTTTGGCGCCAGAGCTTGTGGTATACTCTGGGCACAACAATTGTACTGCAGGAGAGTGTTCGGGTATGAGAGTCATCGAGTCGCACGAGCAAGCATTTCCGCCGCCCGAGGTGTGGGATGCGTTCGTGGCGCAAGACGTGAGAGGGCATTTGTTGCAGACATGGGCATGGGGGGAGCTCAAGGCCGCTTATGGCTGGACGCCCGTACGCCTGGCGGTAGAGCGTGACGGGAGCTTGGTTGCGGGTGCACAGGTCCTGTACCGACGCCTCGGCCCCTTCAGCCTCGGGTATATTCCCAAAGGGCCTGTGCTGGTGGACGAGAGCCCCGACGGTGTGAATCTGTTGTGGCAGAGCTTGCATAGGTGCTCGCGGCGTATGCGGGCCATCAACCTGAAGGTGGAACCCGAGTGGTACGATGATCAGGTGGATCGCCCTTCTTGGCTTGTAGAACATTCACTGCGCCCCGCCAAGGAGTTCGTGCAGCCGCGGAGCACTATCATTGTAGATCTCGCTGCTGAGCCAGACGCTCTTCTGGCTAGAATGAAGCCAAAATGGCGTTACAATATACGCCTCTCAGAGCGCAAAGGAGTGGAGATTCATGAGGCGGGCGCGGATGATGTCCGTCGCTTCCATGAGTTGATGCGTGTCACTGGAAAGCGTGACGCCTTTGGTATCCACAGCCTCGATTACTATCAACGCGTCCTCGCTCTGTTTGCACCTTTGGGGCGTGCTCAGCTTCTTATGGCCCACCACAATAACACGCTTTTGGCCGGCCTGATGGTTTTTGCTTTCAACAAACAAGCGTGGTACATGTACGGCGCGTCGTCCAATGAGCGCCGCGAGTTGATGCCGAACCATCAGTTGCAATGGCGCGCCATGCAGTGGGCCAAAGGCAAGGGGTGCCAGCAGTACGATCTTTGGGGCATACCGGACGTAGACGAGGATCCCGATACGGCGGCTCTTGCGGGAGTGGGGCGGTTCAAGGCGGGGTTTGGCGGGCGAGTGGTGCGCTATGTGGGCGCTTACGACTATGTTTACAGCGAACCACTCTACTGGCTGCTCTGCAAAGCGTGGGAGATGCGGCGACGTAGGGCCAGGGCCCAGGTTACGCAGAGCAGTTGACGCGGCACCGCGGTGTATTGCCCTGCGCGTGTTGCTGGCCCACGAGACTGAATGGATGCCGGGGCACCCGACAGGCTACCCCTTACACGCCCAAGCTAGCGTACAGGCTCTCCATCTGATCCGCGACCGTATACCAACTGTACTCTTGGGCTACCTGAACGGCCCTCCGCCCGAGCTCTTTTCGCAGACGCTCATCGCCTAACACGACTCCCAATTTCTCCGCGAGAGCTTTGGGGTCGCGCTCTGGGACGAGGAACCCAGTCTCACCATCGCGTACGGTGTAGGTGAGACCACCGACACGGGATGCGATTACGGGCGTGCCGCAGGCCATGGCCTCCAAGGCCACCATACCGAACGACTCGTAGAGCGATGGCGTGACACAGACTTTGGCAGCAGAATAATAGTAGGGCAGTATCTCTTGAGAGCGGGCCCCGATGAAAATCACCAAGTCGTCCAGCCCCAGCTCTTCACGAATCTCGGTAAGACATTTCATATCGTTCACCACAGCCTGTAAGTGGCTTTCGCGGTCACCGCCGATGACGGCGAGGGTGAGATCCCTGTAGTGGGATGACCGCAGACTGCGGGTGAGCTCACACATGGCCTCCAACAGTACATTGAGGCCCTTCACAGGATCTAGTCTGCCCACAAAGAGAAGGAGTTGGCGGTCTGCTGGTATACCCAGGCGCTCACGGGCTAGGTTCTGGTCTATAGGATGGAACAGATCCAGGTTGACGCCACATGGGATGACAACGAGCTTGGATTCATCGACACGGTAGAGATCGATCATCTGCTGGCGGTCGAGTGGAGTGGCGGCGACGATACAATCGGCGAAATCCATGATCTCCTGCTCTATGGCGGCCCGATTTTCGGCTTCCCGATGCGCCGGGTCGTGGTTGGCCAGATCCTTCATGCGCCCCAGTGTGTGGAACATGTGCACTATAGGCACGTTCCATGCAGTACGCAGCGCGCGAGCCGCCCAAGCAGATAGCCAGTAATGGCTGTGAATCAAATCATACTGTGTGCCCTCTCGTGCAGCGAGTGCGAGAGCACCTTCCACAAACGCCGGCAGGTAACGAAAGACCTCCCGACGATCGATCGGCTCCACAGGCCCAGCCTCGATGTGGATGGTGCGGCAGCCTCGCTCGGGCTGATCCTCTATGATCTCGGGACCCTCTGTCTGCGCACGAGTGAGGATATCCACTTGCCAGCCGCGTTGTGCCAGCGTGCGAGACAGTTCGCGCACGTAGACGTTCATCCCACCCGTCTCTTTGCCACCCAATGCGGCCAATGGTGACGTGTGCACACTCAACATGGCGATGCGTCGGCCCATATCACACCTCATAACACAAGGGGATGGGCTGTGAAGCCCCATCCCCCTGAACGATACAAGTGACGAGATACACGATTGACGGGCGTTGCGAAGGTGTTGCTAGAGGCCTTTGGCGGCCATGTAGTTGATGAGGTCCGCTACTCGGTTGGAGTAGCCCCATTCGTTGTCGTACCAAGCCACCACTTTGACCATGTCCCCATCCAACACCATGCAGGAATCTGCGTCGATGATGCTGGAGCGGGTATCACCGCGGAAATCGGACGACACCAGCGGCTCATGAGAAACGCCGAGGATCCCCTTCATGGGGCCATCTGCTGCCTCGTCAAAAGCGGCGATGAGCTCTGGGGTGGTCAGCGGCTTTTCCACCTGCGCTACAAAGTCCACCACAGAGACTGTGGCCGTGGGTACGCGCAGCGCCATGCCGTCGAATTTGCCCTTCAACGAGGGGATCACCAACGACACCGCCTTGGCGGCTCCGGTGCTCGTCGGGATAATGTTCACGGCGGCCCCACGAGCGCGCCGCGGATCCTTGTGCGGAGAATCCTGAAGCCGCTGGTCTTGTGTGTAGGCATGTATTGTGGTCATGAGGCCCTTGACGATGCCCCACTTGTCGTTAACTACTTTGGCAGCGGGCGCTAGGCAGTTGGTGGTGCAAGATGCATTGGATAGGATGGTGTGCTTGGCGGGGTCGTAATCGCTTTCGTTCACCCCCAGAACGATAGTGATATCCTCATTCTTGGCAGGCGCCGAGATGACAACTTTTTTGGCGCCGGCCTTGATATGTCCGCCGGCGCTCTCGGCGTCAGTGAACACACCGGAGGACTCGACTACCACATCCACTCCCAAATCGCCCCAGGTTGCGTCGGCGGGTGTCCTGGCCGCAGTGAATCGGATCTCTTTGCCGTCTACGATCAGACTGTCTTTCGTAGCTTCCACAGTCCCTTTGAAAGGACCGTAGGTAGAATCGTACTTGAACAGAAGCAGAAAAGTCTCAGCCGGGAAAATGTCGTTGATAGCCACGACATCGATCGAGTCCGCATAGTTCTCGACCATTGCTCTAAAGGTCATACGTCCAATGCGGCCGAACCCGTTTATGCCAACCTTTACCGCCATCCTGAACTCCTTTCCTGATAAAACAAGTCTTGCTGTGTAGCGGAAGCAGAGGCAGTGATCCGCAACTTGTGCTCTCACCGGATGCCACAAGCCTCTGCGACACTATCTCGTCTCGCTTTTAACCCCACTGAGTATAGGCAACGGGTACCCCCAAGTCAAAGAAAACTCGCCGCTAAAAAATCATGGCCTCCGCGAACTGTTCTTGAAAGTCGGGGCACCCCGAGAGCTCCAAATACTCGACGTGTGACACAATGCGTGTGGCCTCGTTGCGAGCAGGGAGCGACAGCAGCGCCATGCGAGCACCAGAGCCCGCTGCGTTGCCTATCGGTACAAGCTCAGCGTTGGGGAACTGTGGTATCAGGCCGATAGCGAGGGCGCTTTCGGGCCTGATGTAGTTGCCAAAAGCGCCGGCAAGAAAGATGTGCGTCACGTCGGCGGGGGTCACACCCAGCTCCCGCATGAGGATCTCGATGCCCGCTCGGATGGCTCCTTTGGCGAGCTGCAACTCGCGTACATCGCGCTGACTTAGCGCCACCGGGCGGCTGCCGGCTCCTTCGTCGCGAGTTACTAGCTCGAAAGCACGTTGGCGCCCTGTGCCTGTAACACGATCAGCTAACCGAGCGTGCCCGTTGTCTCGTAGCGACTCGCTGTCTTTCATCATGCCAGTAGAGCTAATGACTCCAGTGCGTAACATCTCGGCCACCAGGTCGACCAGCCCCGAGCCGCAGATGCCACGAGGAGCGGCGTCGTCGATCGCGTGCCAATGCACATCGCCGTCGATACGGACCGCGTCCACGGCACCCGCGGCGGCGCGCATGCCGCAGCTTAGGTGGGCGCCCTCAAAGGCGGGCCCCGCGGCGGTAGAGCAGGTGATTAGGCGCTGACGGGAGCCCAATGCCATCTCTCCGTTGGTGCCGATGTCTATGATGAGCGCGATCGTGTCGTATTGATGAAGAGAGGTCGATAGGAGGACGCCCACAGTATCTCCGCCCACCCAGCCGGCGATGTTGGGAAATACCCACGCACAGGCTTCGGGATATGCCAGAATACCGAGCTTTTCAGCAGTGACGCATTGCGCCTCGGCTGTGGCAGGAACATAAGGCGACTGCGCGAGCGCGGTGGGGCTGATGCCCAACAACAGGTGCTGCATTGTCGTGTTGCCGACTAGGACGAGCGCATAGAGGTCATCGGGGGCAACAGACGCTGTAGAAGTCGTGTCGGTGATGATGTGATTGATGGCATCCACGATCTCTCGCTGAAGCAGCCTCAAGCCGTCCCCTTGACTCGAAAAATCGATACGAGAAACCACATCGTCGCCGTAGCGGGTTTGGGGGTTCAACATCGAGGATACCGCGAGCTCCTCTCCCGTCTCTAGGTCCATGAGATATCCTGCAACGGTGGTTGTCCCGATGTCGAACGCGATGCCCAGGATGCGAATTGGTTGATCGCCCGGGAGCACACGAACGATCTGGCCATCCACCTCGACGAGCGTGATGTTGCCGGCGTCGGCGCGCAGCGCGTTAGGCAGTTGCTGCAACGCGCGAAGCGTTGGTTTAAAGCGCCGCTGCGAAACGCTGCGAAACGCCCGCTTCAAACGCTCGCTGTCAGCAACCTGGTCGCCAAGGCTGGGGTCGGGCACCTGAAGCTGATAGCGCTTGGCCCATGGTTCCAACGGGATGCTGCGCTGCACACCTTGCGACAGGATGCTGACACGAGAAACCCGCGATTCGTCAGGGATAACCGCCACAACGTCCGACTCGATGATGGCTTGGCAGGCCAATCGATACCCTTGTGCCAGCTCGGCTTCAGTGAGGCCTTTGCGCTCGAGGGCCGTGAGTTCGGAGAGGCCCTCAGTAGCGATCACTTTGCACTTGGCGCATGTGCCTCGACCGCCGCACACGCTCTCAATCTCTACACCAGCCGAAATGGCTGCTGCCAGCAGAGTAGTGCCTGCCGGGGCCTCAGTCGTGACGCCGAAGGGCTGGAACCTGACTTTCATCTTCACATCCAATCCCGCCCAATTACCGGGCTTGTCAATGCATAGTGCGTTCGAATACCAGAAAACGAGATAACCCCAGACACTGAAAGGGGGTGTTCTCCAAGCCATAAGTCAGGCGCAGGAGCCGTCCCAGGAAAGGCGCTTTTGCCGCAATGTTGTCATAACCCGCAAAGATACAACGATGCACTATAGTGTGCCCAGCCAAGCCATCGAGCAGGTGTTGCAGATCGCGGCGGGTATAGGCCCGCACATGTGGACAGAGGCGCGCCCGGAGGCTGTTGGGCAAATAGTTCACAAGGGGGATGTTACCAAAGCGATACTGCCCGCGCCAGTACACGCCATGCGTCTCGAACGGGTAAAGCCGGTTGGGTACAAACACCACCAGGCGCCCCCCCGGCTTGAGCACTCGGTACGCTTCACGTACAGCCTCCTGATCATCGTCAACGTGCTCGAACACCTCGTGCGAGAGCACCATATCGAACATGCGATCCGGGAACGGCAGGCTCTCCGCGGCCCCCAGGTGGATGTTCGGCAATGTGCGACTCGCTTCTTGTACCTTCTCCGGGTCGGTGTCAACCCCGTAGACGCCATCGCTGAAATCGCGGAATCGGCGAACGTACAGCCCCAGCCCGCATCCGACGTCCAGTATGTGTGCACCCTCTAGAGACACGTAGCGCTGTATGAGGCGCAGCCTGCGCTCCTGCCCCTCGCGCCATACGTAGCTGGGGTGTCCCAGCGTGATCGCCTTGTCGTCTACCAGCATTGTGCCCCCAATAATCTATGTTACTCAATTGTGTCCCCACTGCAAACATCGGTAGTGACAGGATTTGGCGAATCATCACACGGATAGTTGCCCGATCAGAGCGGGGCGCACCTATGGATGCTCTACCGCACGAATGACGACCGTGCAAAGACACCCCCGCTTGCGGGCTAGCGCCTTTGAGCAAGGATCCGGGTGAGAGTACATTCCCGAGCCAGAGTCGAGGAAGTAGGCAACACTGGGGAATGCTCAACTATAGAGGCGTACTGCTTGCCTATTCTTTAGAAGTAGGATATACTATCTCCAATGATCTGTGTGCTATGGCCACTGAGGCGATGATATCCCGAGGGGTTCCCGGTATAAGCGGCAGAATCCCCCACATCTTTTTCGAGGAGATATTTGATATGGCGATTACGAAAGACATGGCTATCGGCGAGATCGTGCAGCAGTATCCCCAGAGTGTCCGCGTCTTTCTCTCTCACGGCCTGATGTGCGTAGGTTGTGCTGCCGCACGTTTCGAGAACTTGGAGCAAGGCGCGGCTGCGCATGGCATCGACGTCGACGTGCTGCTCAAGGATCTCAACGCCACTGTCGAGCAGAATAGCAAGAACTAGTCGCTCTTTGCTCTACTCCGGTACCAGTGGAGCCTGGCGGGTTGGGGGGGTTTACAAGCCTCGGCCGGGATATTGAGTCCTGGCCGAGGCTTGATTGTTTGGGGAAACTCGGTCTGTAAAGCGAGTGACAAGTGATGGAGAGTATGGAAAGCGACTTGCGCGCCAAGGCACGGTGTGTTCATGAGATTCTGCTGGGATTCTATGGGCAACCGTTACCCAAGAAGCAGCGCGACCCACTGAGCGAGTTGATCTTGACGATCCTCTCGCAGAACACGGCCGATATTAACACCGAGCGCGCTTACAGTGTGCTGCGTGAGCGTTTTCCCACTTGGGGCGATGTTATGCAAGCCGATATCGATAGCGTGGCCGACGCTATCCGTATAGCTGGCCTGTCGCGCATCAAGGCGCCCCGCATCCAGCGAATACTGCAGCAGCTTTATGTTGAGCGCGGAGCACTGGATATGAGCTTCTTGGGTAAGATGCCTCTGGATGAAGCGAGGGCATATCTCATGTCGCTTCATGGCGTAGGCCCCAAAACAACGGCGTGCGTCCTCCTCTTCTCGCTGCAGAGGCCTGTGTTACCGGTAGACACTCATGTGCATCGTGTGAGCCGGCGACTGGGGTTGATCCCGCAAAAAGCTAGCGCCGAGCAAGCGCATGGGCTGCTCGAGGAACTGATACCGCCCGAGACGTACTATGCGTTTCACCTGAACGTGATCCGGCACGGGCGGGAGATATGTCGCGCGCAGACCCCACGTTGCGCGTTGTGTCCGCTCAGAGATCTCTGTGACTATTACCAGACAGTTGTGATGCCAACGCACAAAGAGTCCGTAGATGCCGCTCAAGAGCCTACAGACTCTTGAGTGCTGTTGAGTGCTGACTATAACACTCATCGCTCTGCGGATCGTGAGCACTGTGCGTCCTTCGCGAGTTGGCGCTGTTTGGCACCAGCAATAGGGGAAGGGTGGCACTCTACGTGTAGCGGTACAGCTGTTTGCAGAAGAACGCAACTGCGTTACAATCCTTTTGTCGCAACTTGGCATCGTGCTCTGCGTATAGATGCCGGGCGGGTATTGAGCGAGTGTGCTCGTAACGACGACAAGGAGGCCCAGGCCAGATGCAGGAAGATATCAGCGAGACGATCAAAGGGGCACAGAACAAGTTCGAGAAGCTCGTATCTAGCATCCCCGGTTATGCGGGGTATAAGCGGAAGGAGCAACGTCGCGAGGCCGACAGGTTATTGCGGCTACATGTAGCGAGGCAATACGAGGCGCAGCTTGGCCCGCTCAACTCTGTACAACAGACTCTCGCATCGAGGGGAGACCTCTCCTCTATCCTGCCGCTGGAGCGGGCGGCAATGAAGTTGCAGCTCTTGATTGATCGTATCAAGACGGCCAGCTATGGCTATGCCGGCCTTTTCGATGCCATTAAGGTGGACGAAGCCGCGCTCGATCGGCTATACGAGTTCGACCTAGCCATGCTGGATGGCGCAGGCCGTGTTTCTGCCGCGATAGCCAACATCGTACAGGCGGTAGAAGGAGAGGGGTCGGCGGCGGGGAGTGTCAACGCCTTGATATCCGAGCTGGAGGCCCTGAACACTACCTTCAGCCATCGACAGGATGTGATTCTGCAGTAAAGGCCTGACCGCGCTCGGGCTGTTTCCTCAAGGAGGCTTTCATGGCAAGGATATTTGACATCATAGAATACCCGGATGTATCGGCCGATGAGCTGGTACATCGTGTCCCCGCCCAAGGCTCGGGCGATTTTCGGATCGGCTCGCAGCTCATTGTGCGAGAGGGGCAAGCAGCCGTCTTCTTTCGAGATGGCAAGGCGCTAGACACGTTCGGTCCCGGGCGGCACACCATTACCACGGCCAATATCCCGCTCTTGGTCAACCTCATCGGGTTGGCGTTCAGCGGCAACACGCCTTTTACGGCCGAGTGTTACTTTGTCAACGTGCGCGACATGCTCGATCAACGCTGGGGCACTTCTGAACCGATCACGCTGCGTGACGAGGTGTTGCGCATGGTGCGGGTTCGGGCTCACGGTGTCTACAGCATGGCGATCGCCGAACCGCAGCGCTTTGTAGCCCAAGTGGTGGGGGCGCGAGGGTACTATACCTCCAAGGATATCGGCAACTATCTGCGCGGGATGATCATCAGCCGTTTGACCGATCTGTTGGGCGAGAACATGCGGTCGGTCCTCGACTTGCCCGCGATGTTCGAAGAGATATCGGTTGCCGCGCGTGTTCGCCTGCGGGATGAGTTCGAGACGCTGGGCCTGGCACTCAAGCAGTTCTACGTCATGTCAGTGAGCCCCACAGAGGAGACCAGCGCCGCTATCGACGAGGCGGCTTCCATGGGTGCCATTGGAGATATGGACCGCTACCTCAAATTCAAGGCGGCGCGCGCAGTGGGCGACGCGGCTGCTACAGGCGGAGAGGTTGGAGCTGGTACCCAGATGGGGCTTGGCCTGGGAACCGGCCTCGCGATGGGTAGGATGGTGGCGGATTCACTGACGGGCTCCACTGCATCACAGCCGGCTGCACCCGCAGCAACGCAACCCGATGTGCAGGCGTCCTCCTCTGCCGATGTGGTAAAATGCCCGAACTGCGGCCACGACAATCCGCCAGGGGCCAAGTTCTGCAGTAACTGTGGGAACCGGCTTGCGACGACCATTACTTGCTCCAACTGTGGGCAGGAGAATCCGGGTACAGCCAAGTTCTGCCACAATTGCGGGAACAAACTGGCATAAAATCCGCAGCGTCTGCTTGAGACGCTTCTCGCGTTGCAAGTTGTTCGATGGTTCACTCAGGGCCCAGAATAAACCGGGCCCTTTTGCCCGTTTAGGCGTTATGGTGTAACATACAAACTCCGTATGACCCATAAGCTCCTAGGCGCATCCCACCACAGGAGATCCTACCCATGGAAGTGATTTTGTTAGAGGATGTCAAAGGTCTGGGGGCGGCGGGAGAGACCAAGCGAGTGGCAGATGGATACGCTCGCAACTATCTCTTTCCCCGCGGCCTCGCCACACCAGCTAGCGAATCTGCCCGTAAAGCTGTCTCTCAGCGCGTGGCCGTGGAGGCCCGGAAAGAATCGCAGGCCAAGGCGCAGGCGGAGATTACAGCGGAGGCTCTTCAGGATAAACAGTTGGTGTTTGAGGTGCGAGCCGGGGAGGGGGGTAAGCTCTACGGGGCGATCACTAGTGGTGATATCGCCGAGCGGCTCTCCGAGCTTTTAGGCGAAGCCGTGGACAAGCGCAAAGTGCTTCTTGAGGACCCCATCAGGGAGCTGGGCACAACGGCAGTGGATGTCAAGCTGCATTCTGATGTCAAAATCTCTGTTGATATTGTTGTCACACGCGAGGCTTCCTAACACCTGGGGGCTGCGGGGTTCAGCCATTAGGATTCAGAAAGGCGGAAGGGTGGGCCGATGGCCTGTATGCTCGTTTCACCAGCTTTGAGATAGAACTCAGAGCCTGCCTTCACACTCTTGGCCATTCCCGGGTCGAAGCATAATCACGACATGGGAGACGATGCGCCACCACGAGCAAGCGAGCGTTACTGTGCAAAAGAGTTGTTTGCCCAGAACGAGATGTATCGAGAAGACACGGCGCGTATCCGCGGCCGCCAAGGTGAACGGAAAAGTGCGTTGAGCCGTGCCAAAGAGCGAGTAGGTCTCTGCTCAAGGCCACAAACATCGACAAGCCGTCACTGGTGAATCTAGCGGGTGTTTTGGCCAACAGACGTCTAGGGAGAAAGCGCAATGTCCTCGAGATTCCGTGTGCTTATCGTTGCCCTCACTCTGGTAGCACTCTTGCCCCTGGCGGGCTGTACCACCGAGACATCGCGAGGTGAAGAGGCGACCCCCACGCCGATCCCTCCCCCTCCCGTGCCAGAGCGCCCCACCTATACCGTGAAGCGGGGTGAGGTCGTCGATAGCCTCAACTTTACCGGGCGGGTTTCGCCGAGCGTAGAGCAGGGCTTTTATTTTCGTACCAGCGGTAGGGTGCGCAAGGTGTATGTCGAGCGTAACGAGGTCGTCAAAGAAGGAACTCTGCTGGCAGAGTTGGAGAACGACGATCTCGTCAGGCAGCTTCAGCAGGCAGATCTGGAGCTAGAGGCAACAACTCTCAACCTGCGGTCGGCCGAAGAGTCGCGCCAGTACGCTATCGGGCGTGCACAGATCGCGCTGCAGATGCAACGGTTGCAGCTAGCCAAGGCAGAGGCGGCGACGAACAACTCACTGGATCTATCTATCGCTGCAGCCAGCATACAGCGCGCAGAGGCGGCTGTGAAACTTGCGCAGTCACGGTATGATATCCGCGCGCAGACGGGGGGGCACGAAGGGAGCCCCGAGGCCCTGGCTTTGGAGCAGGCCACTTTGGACTACCAGATCGCGCAGGCCAATTACAATCGAACAGCGCAAGCTCAAGAGCTGGCGCGTTATGATCTGGATATCTTGAGGCAGCAAGTAGCTTTGGCTCAGCTGGAGCTGGAACACCTGAGCCGAGAAGTGGATCCACAGCTCACCAAAGCGGTCGAGCGGGCCGAGCTCAGCGTCGAACGGCTGACGGCTTTTGTGGACGAGACGCGCATAACCAGCCCCATCAGCGGCCGCGTTGCTTCGGTCTCTCTCAAAGAGGGGGACCCGGTTGAGGCATTTAAGACCGTGTTCGTTATCTCTGATGATCAAGAACTCATGGTTCGAGCCGATCGTCTCAGCAGCCAGTTACAGAAGCTCGGTGAGGGGATGGAGGTCTCTATCACATTGCAGGCGTACCCCGGCAAAACGTTGCATGGACAGATTACACAACTGCCCTATCCTTACGGAAGCGGCGGAGGCTCTTCGCAATCAGAGGATGCGGACAAGAACACCCATATCGCGTTCAACCCTGAGGATCTCGACCTAAAGTCGGGTGATCTTGTACGCGTGGTTGTTACATTGGAGAAAAAGGACGATACCCTGTACCTGCCGCCGGCTGCTGTGCGCACTTTCTCGGGCCGCAAGTTCGTGGTCATCGAGGAGGGGGGCCGTCAGAGTCGAGTGGATGTGACCGTGGGTATCGAGAGCGAAGAACGAGTGGAGATATTGGACGGCGTAGAGGAAGGCCAGGTCGTCGTCGGGCAATAACGACGACCGGCTAGCCGTAGTGGTTGGCTTGAAGAGGATGCATAATAGCGCGGCGGTGGGCGATGTGGGCCATCGCCGCGGCCCCACCCCCCTGTGTCGACGGGGCCTCCAGGTCAGACTTTGCAGCCACGAGCGCTCTCCAGAGCGGGTGCCCTCCGGCCTGTGTTTTCTAGACAATCCCGATAGGGCGCGCGACGACACAAAGTAGTGGAGTGTTCGCATTCGCTGCTTGGCCCAAAGTGAAGCAGCATAGCCGGGAGAGACTGAAATATGGCATCAAACGGCCCCATGATTCTCTGTGATGGCTTGGTCAAGATCTATAAGGTGCAAGACCTCGAGGTCGTTGCCCTTCAGAGTCTCGATTTGTCCATTGAACGCGGTGAGTTCATGGCGATCATTGGCCCGAGCGGAAGCGGCAAGTCGAGCCTGATGAATATCCTGGGTGGTCTGGACCGGCCGTCGGCCGGCAAGGCTATTGTGGATGGGCAGGACCTTCTCAAGCTCTCCTCCTTTGCACTGACGCGCTATCGTCGCGAGAAGGTGGGCTTTGTCTGGCAACAACCCTCTCGGAACCTGATCCCCTATCTCTCAGTCGAAGAGAATGTGCAGTTGCCCATGATCATCTCGGGTATGCCCCTCAAGGAGCGCAAGGCTTGGTCACGAGAGCTTCTCGAGGCGGTTGGCCTGTGGGATCGCCGCATCCACAACCTGCAACAGCTATCGGGCGGCGAGCAGCAACGCACCGCTATCGGTGTGGCGCTTGCAAACAAGCCGGTGTTGCTCCTGGCGGACGAGCCGACGGGCGAGGTAGACACCGCCACTGCACAGACGATCTTGGACACCTTTCGACGGTTGAACGAACTCTTCAACCTCACGATCATCACGGTAACCCACGATACACGCGTCTCCGATCAGGTGGATCGTGTTGTGGCCATTCGCGACGGACGGACTAGCACCGAGCGTGTGCGTCGCGTACGAGACGTGCAACAGCCCGTCCGAGTGGAGACAGAGGATGGCTCAGAGGAGCCGGTCGAGCAGGAGGAGCGGGAGCAGCAGATTACCTACCACGAGTACGCGGTAGTGGATGCGGCGGGGCGTTTGCAGATTCCGCAAGAGATGCTGGAGGCCGTCGGCATCTCGGGGCGCGCAGAGATTGAGCTCACCGAACTGGGGATCCTCGTCAAGCCCGCCGTGGGACTGGGAGATACTACGGCGCAAGCTGCACGTGTTGCCGAGATCACGGAGGCTTGGGGGCCGGAGACGCGGTCAAAAGACTGGCGGATTCGATTGAACGACGCAAGCCGCGGCATCAGGGGCCTGCTTAGGAGCAAGAAGAATGGCTCTGACAGCTAGAGACAGGACGGCGGTAATCGTGCCAGAACAACAGGATGATGTGTGGGGGGACGGCCTGGTAGCCAAGAGCACTGACGTGACGCGGACATATCGCGTGGATCGTATCGAGGTGCATGCGCTGCGAGGGGTCAACTTTCACGTCAGCGAGGGCGAGTACATTGGGCTGATGGGCCGATCCGGGTCGGGCAAGACGACCTTGCTCAACATCATCGGGGGGCTCGATCGCCCCTCGACAGGCGAGATCTCCCTGTTCGGTCAGGATATTACCGGGCTCTCCGATCGCAAGCTCACCGAGTTCCGACGCCACCGCATCGGGTTCGTGTTTCAGTCGTTCGCCCTCATGCCGACGATGTCGGCGTTCGAAAACGTCGAGTTGCCCATGCGTATGCTGGGCAAGGGACGTCGCGAGCGGCGGACTCGTGTGATGGAGTGTCTGGAGCTCGTGGGGCTCACACGTTGGGCAAAGCATCGCCCTCAAGAGATGTCGGGTGGGCAACAACAACGCGTGGCCATCGCCAGGGCTCTGGTGAACAAGCCCGGTCTTATACTGGCCGACGAGCCCACCGGCGAACTCGACACCACCACAGCGCGCAGTATCTACGACCTGTTCAAGAGCATTGTGCGGGAAGAGGGCATCTCTATCATCGTCACATCGCATGATATGACAATAGAGGAATATGTGGATTACATCTACCGCATGGCCGACGGGCAGATCATCAACGAACGCGGCTAGTCGTTACGACATTGGGTTCGGGGGCATTCTGTGTGAGCACAGAGTGCCCCTTTTTTGTGATCGTATGACTTGCCCTGAGCAGGCGTAGTGGCTAAGATCACACGCGCAATGGATAACGCACGGCGGGGAGGTTCGGCAATGACCTATCTGGTGGGGTTGGACGTTGGGACTACAGGAACCAAGACCCTCATCATCGACGAACAAGGCAGCACTATCGCGAGCGCGACGGTCGAGTACCCCATGTATACGCCGCGCCCACAATGGGCCGAGCAGGCACCTGAGGATTGGTGGGCGGCGGCAGTACATACGATCCGCCAGGCGCTGAGCGAATCGGGGGTTGATCCCACCGAGATCGCAGGGGTTGGGTTAACCGGCCAGATGCACGGCATGGTGCTCCTCGATGCTCAAGGTCAAGTTCTGCGCTCCTGCATTATGTGGAACGATCAGCGTACGGCGGCCCAGTGTGAATGGATCATGGATACCGTCGGGCGAGAGCGCTTTCTGGAGCTCACGCTCAACCCGGCGCTTCCGGGGTTCACGGCGCCCAAGATCATATGGACGCGTGACAACGAACCTGAGGTCTATGCCAAGATAGCTCATGTGTTGCTTCCGAAAGACTACATTCGCTATCGCCTGACGGGCAATTACGCCACAGATGTGGCTGACGCCTCGGGCACCGCGCTTTTGAACGTAAGCGAGCGCTCCTGGAGCCAGGAGATACTCGACAAACTGGAGATACCCACTGCGTGGATGCCCCAAGTGGTGGAATCCGTTGAGGTCACAGGTCGCATCACCCCCGCTGTGGCGGAGGAAACGGGGCTTCCCGCCGGACTGCCCGTCGTCGCGGGAGCGGGAGATCAGGCTGCAAGCGGTGTCGGTAGCGGCATTGTGGAGAGAGGCCCCGTGTCAGTGACGTTGGGCACGTCCGGCGTGGTCTTTGGCTACACCGATGCGCCTCTGCGGGAGGACAAGGGGCGCCTGCACACCTTTTGCCATGCGGTGCCTGGCAAGTGGCACGTGATGGGTGTGTCGCTCTCGTCCGGCGGCTCTTTCCGCTGGCTGCGAGATGCTTTGGGCCAAGAGGAAAAGAGTATCGCGCAGCTCACTGGCGTGGACCCTTACGAGATACTGACCGCTGAGGCTGCTAACGCTCCCAGTTGCTGCGAGGGCTTGCTCTTCTTGCCCTACCTCACGGGCGAACGTACGCCATATGCCGATGCCAATGCGCGAGGCGTCTTCTTTGGCCTGACCCTGCGGCACGACAAACGACACATGGTGCGCGCGGTGTTGGAGGGGGTGGCGTACAGCCTGCGTGACTCGCTTGAGCTGTTGCGTGGAATGGGCATTCCCATCCAGCGCGTACAAGCGGGTGGTGGCGGGGCGCGTAGCCTTGTGTGGCGGCAGGTGTTAGCCGACGTGTTTGGCACAGAGTTGGTCACCATCAACGTTACCGAGAGCACGGCCTACGGCGCAGCTTTGCTGGCCGGTGTAGGCACCGGCGTCTACGCCAGCGTCGCTGAGGCCTGTGCTGCCACCATCCACGTGGTGGATCGCGTAGAGCCGGATCGCGATCGACAGGTCATGTACGAAGAGTACTATCCCATCTATCGCTCGCTGTACGGGGCGCTCAAGCCCGCCTTTGATGCGGTGGCCGAGATCAAGGAGCAATAATGCAGGAGAGATTCCATTCGCGCCGCTCGGCGGTGTTGGGCTTTGAGGGGATGGTGGCCACCAGCCAGCCGTTGGCTGCACAGGCAGGACTGCGTATTCTGTTGGAGGGGGGCAACGCGGCGGACGCGGCGGTGGCTGCTGCAGCGGCACTGAACGTTGTGGAGCCGATGAGCACCGGCATGGGCGGAGACATGTTCGCACTTGTTTACTCGGCCAGCGATCGGCAGGTGTATGCTCTGAACGGCAGCGGTCGCGCACCGGAAAGGGCGACGCTAGAGGAGTTTCAGCGTCGTGGACTAGAAGAGATCCCCATCCGCGGCATACTTCCAGTGACGGTGCCCGGTGCCGCCGCCGGATGGGCTGATTTGGTGAGTCGATTCGGCCGCTTGGGTCTGGATCGCGTACTGCAGCCCGCTATCGAGTACGCTGAGAGGGGTTTCCCGGTGAGCGAACTCATTGCGGGTAGCTGGCGAGCCTCAGAGCCGTTGTTGAGGCAAAACGAGGCTGCAGCGCACACATATTTACTCGGGGGGCGCGCGCCGCGTACGGGGCAACGCTTCATCTCCCCGGATCTGGCGCGTAGCCTTCGAATGCTGGCTGACCAGGGCCCGGGCGCCTTCTATCGCGGGCCCATCGCCAAGGCGATCGTAGCCACTTCTCAGGCGTACGGTGGTCTGTTTAGTGAAAAAGACTTGGAGGTACACGAATCGACGTGGGTGAAGCCCATCCACATAGACTACCGCGGCTACACTGTGTACGAGTGCCCGCCCAACGGGCAAGGGATTGCTGCACTGGTAGCACTGAATATCCTGAGGGGCTACGACCTCGGCGCGATGGATGTGGCCAGTGTGAAGTGTGTGCATCTCAAGATGGAGGCGATCAAGCTCGGGATGGCCGACGCGGCACGTTACGTGGCAGATCCCGAGAAGGCGCAGGTGCCAGTTGACGAACTGCTATCGGACGCGTTCGCGGCGCAGCGACGTGCGCTTGTGCGGGAGGATCACGCTATCCAGCAGGTGAGCCCGGGCGTGCTGCCTGCCAACCCGGACACGGTGTACCTGACTGTAGCAGATGGTGAGGGGAACGCTGTCTCCTTTATCAACAGCTTGTACATGGGTTTTGGCTCGGGCCTCGTGGTTGAGGGAACGGGTATCGCCCTTCAGAATCGTGGCAACCTGTTCTCTTTGGACCCAGAGCACCCCAATTGCGTTGCGCCGGGTAAAAGACCCTATCACACCATTATCCCATGCCTGGTGACCAGGAACGATGATCTGGTGCTCTCATTCGGCGTAATGGGGGGCTTTATGCAGCCACAGGGGCACGTCCAGGTGCTCAGCAATATCGTCGACCACGGCATGGATCCCCAACAGGCGTTGGACGCCCCTCGGGCGCGCTACGAGCGCGCCAACGAGTTCGCTATTGAGGAGGACTTCCCCGAACCAGTCTACAGTGGCCTGGCAACAAGAGGACATCGACTGACGCGCTCTGCCCCGGATGGCGGCTTTGGGGGCGGCCAGGTGATCATGGTGGATCCCGACAGTGGCGCACTCGTCGGCGGCTCGGATCCTCGCAAGGACGGCGGGGTTGTGGCATTCTAGCGTCCAGAACGCGCCTGACGCTTGCCGGCGGATGCCTGGAGGCGAGCGCGTAAACGGAAGAGCTTTCTCGGGTGCTGACCAGAGATCCGAGAGAGACAGGTATGATCACACAGATTCGAAGGAGAAACGATCATGGCCGCAAAGCTTCGCATAGGTATTATTGGCACTGGCAGCATCGCTCGCTATGCGCACGTACCGGGATATCTTGCACAAGATGAGTGTGAGATCGTTGCGGTTGCAGATATCCTGGAGGATAGAGCCGCCGCCTTTGCACAAGAGTTCAACATTCCCAAAGCGTACGGAAGCTACGAGACGATGCTGGCGCGAGAAAAGCTCGACGGCGTGTCTGTGTGTACGCCGAACTATGCCCACAAAGAGGTCACTTGCGCCGCGCTCAACGCTGGAGCGCATGTCCTTTGCGAAAAGCCAATCGCCATGAACTTGGAAGAAGCCCGAGAGATGGTGAGGACGGCGCGCCAGACAGGCAAGACGCTGCAGGTTGGCCTGAATTGGCGGTTCACGAGCGAAGCCCAGACCCTTAAGCGCTTCATCGACGCGGGCGAGCTGGGGGACATCTATTACGGCGAGGCCACTTGTATGCGGCGGCGAGGGATTCCGGGGTGGGGCGTGTTCACCCAGAAGACCTTACAGGGGGGTGGTGCGCTCATAGACATCGGCGTGCATACCTTGGATCACACCATGTGGCTGATGGGGAATCCCAAGCCTGTCTCGGTGATGGGCGCCACTTATGCAGCTTTTGGCAAGCGCAGCGATGTCGTATCCATCTGGGATCCGTGGGATGCAGACAAGTTCGATGTGGATGATATGGGGTTGGCATTCGTGCGTTTTGATAACGGGGCTACCCTTATCCTGAGGACGAGCTGGGCGGCCAATATCGAAAAAGAGTACTCGGAGACGCGGATTCTTGGCACTCACGGTGGGGCCCATATGAGCCCCTTGCGTATCTACAAAGAGATGCAAGGGGCGTTGGTGGATGTCGCACCCGCGTATCTGAAACAGGCCAGCGCGCATACGGAGGAGATCGCACACTTTCTCTCGTGCATACGCGGAGAATGCGAATGCCTGGTGGTGCCGGAACAGGTGCTGGACGTTCAAGCTGTGATGGATGCTATCTATCGGTCGGCAGAGACAGGGCGAGAAGTGGTGTTGGCCTAGGATCTTGTCACCGTCACCGGAACTGGGAGCGAGACTATGCAAGTTCGAGCTGGTGTTATCGGGCTGGGGATGGGGCGTCATCACGCCAAGGTCTATCATGAGAGCAAGCAATCGGAGCTGGTGGCTATCTGCGATGCCAACTCCACATTACTGGACGAGTATCGCGCGGTTTACCCGCAGGCGCGCGCCTACACCAACTACCAGGATTTGCTGGCTTCCGGCGATTGTGATGTGGTGAGCGTGGCGCTGCCCAACTATTTGCACGCACCGGTCGCCGTTGCAGCGCTGCAAGCCGGCATGCACGTATTGTGTGAGAAACCGATGGCTGTGAACGCTCAGGCGGCCGAGACGATGTTGAAAGCCTCCCAGGAGACCGGGAAGCATCTGATGATCCACTTTAACTACCGTTACAGCCCACCCTCGCAGTTTTTGAAGCGCTATGTGGATGAGGGACATCTGGGTGAGATCTACTATGCCAAGACTCGCTGGCTGCGATCGCGAGGTATCCCAGGGCTGGGGGGATGGTTCGGTGTTAAGGAGCTCTCCGGCGGGGGGCCCCTGATCGATCTCGGGGTACACCGCCTAGACCTGGCTATGTGGCTCATGAGCTATCCCAAGGCCGTATCGGTTAGCGCTTCCAGCTATGACTTGCTGGGAGCACGTTTGGCCGCCGAGTCCTCGGCTCGCTATGATGTGGAGGACTTGGTTACCGCGTTGATTCGGCTGGAGAACGGCGTCACTCTCAATCTGGAGGTCAGTTGGGCCGGCGGCACCGACAAGCGCGAGGATATGCTGACGGGTGTCTATGGTACAGAGGGCGCGGTAATTCAGCGGAACACCGACGGCGGGTACCAGTTCGAGGCTTTGGCTCT
>CAYOUT010000012.1:41558-65412 GCA_964407215.1 uncultured Anaerolineales bacterium
TGCAGAATGTGGCCGGGGCACTAGTCGAAATCACTCCCAGCGTCTTTCCGGGGGCCTGTCCCTCCGCAGTTGAACACTTTGTGCAGTGCATCGCCAAAGGATGTGCCCCTGATGCTACGGCCGAGCAGGGACTGGAGATGATGCGCATCATCGACGCCATCTATCGCTCGGCGCAGGAGGGCTGCGAGGTCAAGGTCGAGCGCGGATCGGCATTGTAAAGTCTACGCATAACACGGCGGGGAGGGGATGCAGTACTCCCCGCCCCGTTACACAGCCTCATGCCGGAGTGTTGCCCATATTATTGTGGGGCCGCCTCTATCGGCTCCTTCGACGCATCTTCATCGATGTGCAGGACGATCTGGTCCTCGCCAGTCGCCAGCGTAAGACGCTCCCCTGTTTGGCCGTCGTACCAACCCACCAACAGCCGCATCCGCTGTGTCGTATGATCCATGGATAGGTAATGGATATCCCGCACGATTCGGCCCGTGTGCCACGTGCTGGTGCGCTGCAAATCCAGCGGGGCCCACTCGTCCGGCCAGAGCCCCGTGTCGGTGGGCGGGCCGTCGTGCTGGCCGAGCATCGCACCACTATCATCCACCAAGTGAGTGAATACAGTATAGTCACGCTTCAGGGGCTGGCGCAGGTGCCAGTAGAGTGTGACGCGCAGTGTGCTGCCAGCATCCGGCAGGGATAACGAATCGATGGCCCCGAAACAGTGTCCCTCCCCCGTATCGACAGCTATCGTAGCTCCGAGCAGCTCGATAGCGCCCTCCCAGACGCCGGTCGCCCCATCTGTCAACGGCGGCCACAGCCTCTCTTCTGAAGTGCGACGCCGCAAGAGCATGTAGCCGGAGCAGTCCTGCTGTAGATCCCATGTGGGGTCCGCCAGGAGCTGCTTCACCTGCTCTAGATACTCGGTGTGCTGAAGGGGGTACGTGTTGCCATGCAGATCCAGCGCGATATACTCTGCGAGCTCGGCGCCTATAGGGTAATCCCAGATAAACTCGCGGTGTGAGAGATGGGGCACGAGCCCTGTTTGCGCGCTGAGAGCGGCTTGAGGGGGGATCTCGGCGAGCATCCGATGGCCGGCTTGGTGGCGGGGCTCGAGTCGGAATCGAGCGGGGTCGTAGGCCCGTCCTCCCGGCGCTGGGCTCAGCAGCATTGCGCCCACGATGGATGCTAGGCCTAGCCAGATGACGCCTCTAGTGCGCCACGCCCCTTGCAAGCGTGTCAGCGCTGCAACAGTAGCTCCGAACAGGATCGGCAGAGGCGCTGCCATATACCACTTTTGAAGGAGGTACAGCTGTGGATTGGTGCTGGCCATCATCAACAAAAGAGAAGGCACAGTCAGGGCAGCTACGCCCGGGGCAAGCAGAGGCAACAGACCCATCGGGGCTAGCTCGCGGAGTACCGCCAGCAGACGATCCGCTGAGAGCAGTGGCTGGAGCAGAATCCACGGCCGGCTGAGAACCACCCCCACCGCCCCCAACGTTGTCTTGTCCTTGAGGTAACCAAAGTAATCCAACTGCGGGTATTGGCTGCCCACCGCGCTTTGTTGCCCGCCGAAATGTGGCATAAAAACCAACAGCGCCAAACCCAACCACAATGCACTACCCACCAAGAGAGCGCTCCCCACCCACCGCTCTTTCGGCCTCGCTACCAACAAATAGAGCCCAAAACTACCCACGATGAACGCGAGATCCTCCTCAAAGAGGAGCACCCAGGCGAGTGCAACCACCAGCAGGTGCGTACGCTTTGTCATCAGGCCATACCAAGCCAATGCTATACCTGGCGCGGCGAGGGACAGGCGGCGGAACTCTTCCAGATTCACACGGTGCAGGCTGGGCATCAGATAGAAGGCGCACAAGACCACCAGCGCCGGCACCGTGCCCAGATGGCGTCGAGCGTAAAGATAAAACGGTACCCCCGTCAGGGCAAACGCCACCGTCTGCAGCACAAGCAGCAACCGCACATCAGGCAAGATGCGGTACAACGCGGCAAGCAACACAAAGCCGGGGGTAAAGTGCCATCCCATCGTGTTGGGGGGTTTGATGGTGTTTGCCATGAAGCGCCCTTGCGCGGTGTTCCATATGGCCTGATCGAACTGACCCATATCCAGAGCGTAGGTGTGGAACGTTGCATGCTGGCGCAACGAGAGGCACGAGAAAAACACGATATACACAGCGGGAACTGCCACCCACAGCCAGCGCCTCAAGTGCATGGAGAGGGCGAAGGGCATCGCGCTGTCCCCGTGAGACTGGCGGGCGGTTGTGGTATCAGAGGTGGATTGCGAGCGAGCCATGGCGCGTACCCTGTGGATGTGACATGCGAGATGAATGATCACAGAATGGAGCCCCCGTATTGAGAGCAATGAGATTATACACGAGGTCTGAAGTGACGCCATACCGATGCTCCCGTTGAGCGCTCTATGTCACTGGCGGCTCACACGGCCCTCGATGCTACACCACAACGCGTGATGTATTACACTAGTGGGGGTGGAAACGAAAAGCGACTCTGGCAAAAGGGCCACGTGTGTATCTGGGGGCGCTTTGCCCCGGAGCATGCTGGCTGGGCCGGACTATAGGCCCTGAGACCGGGCGCACTGCATCTTCCGGTGTGCTATCGGGTAGACAGTGGGGGTGAGTACCGGAGGCTTGACACCATCCAGGCCGATGCATATGCTTGTGCTCAGAGTGCAGCTTTCCAGTCCACCCCAGCACTTTTGTGAACACCGAAAAGGGACCCCTGACAACCGTTGAGTGTTATGAGCTGCCACTATCGGCCTAACACGACGGGATATTCTGTGGGGTGTCTCGGACCGGAGGGGCGCGCTGTATCTTTTTTCGGCAGTGGCTAAGCCACTCTCACAAATGAGCAAAGGAGGCTCGATGACGGAAGAAGTATTGTCGTGCGTTGAACCGGTCAAACCCAGCAAGGCTTCACAGGGTGACGGCCGGCCCCAGGAACAAACAATGACGGTGGAGGTACAAGAGATGACAGTTGCGCGTGTCGGTACGCAAGCCCCCGATTTTTCGGCTCAGGCTTACTATGCGGGCGGATTCAAAAGAGTCAGCTTGTCTGACTATGCGGGCAAGTGGACGGTGCTTTGCTTCTATCCTGGTGATTTCACCTTCGTTTGACCCACCGAGTTGGCGGCGGTCGCCGCTCGAAAGGCCGAACTGGATGCCCTCGGTTTGCAGTTTCTCGCCATTAGCCGAGATAGCCAGTTTATCCACAAGATTTGGCAAGAGAACGAGCTCTCCAAGATGGTGGAGGGCGGATTCCCCTACCCCATGCTCTCTGACGCGACGGGCGGCATCGGTCGGCTGTACGGCGTCTATGATGAGGAGGCTGGGGTCGATATTCGCGGCCGGTTCCTGATCGATCCCGATGGGACGATCCAGGCGATGGAGGTGCTGACGCCTCCAGTAGGGCGCAACGTGCCGGAGCTGATCCGCCAGGTGAAGGCCTATCAGCATGTGCGCGAGACCGGTGAAGTCGTGCCCTCCGGCTGGCAGCCCGGCAAGCCGACGCTCAAGCCAGGGCCCAATCTGGTTGGCCAAGTTTGGAGCGTCTGGAAGGTTGATGACGCGCGCTAGGTGATATGACGCGTGGCTCCGTTCTAGGTGCGCCGGGGCTCGCGCGACCATTGATCTAGCCAAGCCTTCACAAGGCTCGGGTTCGCTGTATAGAGAGCGTGCTATGATCATTGCAGTAGTTGACGGGGGAGATGGTGCTTCTAGGCTATCTCTCCCCGCTAGTATCGCGCTCTGCGCGTTGGGCAACCCGAGCCACGCCTTGCTCAAAGGCCGGAGATTGGTCTATGTCGATTGCGACGCGGAGCAGCCTCGTGCCGGCCTCGTCCTTCATCCTCGCATGACTCGTATGGAGGCGGTGCACCTGCCTCTGCCCAAGGTGAACCCTCGCACCTGCACACTGTGCGGGCGTTGCGTGGAGGTTTGCCAGTATGGTGCCGTGGCTCTGGTATCCGACCACATCACGGTGCTCTCCGATCTGTGCCGAGGTTGCGGGGCCTGTGCGCTGCAATGCCCCGAGAGCGCGATTTACGAGGTTCCCAGTCGTATCGGTACGGTCGAACGAGGGCGGGTCGGATCAATACTCTTTTTGCGGGGGCAAACCGACCGCGAGAGCTTTACTACGATCGGAGTGCTTCGGGATATGCTGCGCATGGCTACCGAGGAGCAGCCGAATCCTCTTGTGCTTCTCGACCTCCCACCCGGGAGGTCCGCGCTCACCATTCCAGCCCTCAAGATCAGCCAGTATGCTTTGGTCGTAACAGAGTCTACGCCCGCAGGCTCGCAGAATCTCAAGCTCCTGTGCGGTATGGCTCGTGCGCTGGGAATCCCTTTGGGTCTTATCCTCTGCCAGAACGGTGATCACGATACGAGCGTGGAAGATTATGCGGAGGAGCAATGCATTCCCGTGCACCTGAGAGTCCCTCTGGACGGAGCCACTGTGCGAGCTTGCGCTGGCGGTGTGCCTCTGATCACAGCTCTTCCTCAGTATCGAATGCGGCTCCTGGGGATGTTGAGTCGGGCAATACGTGAGGCTGAATAGTGAGGCGTCGTATCGTTTTCATAGGGAGACGGGGAACGGGAGCTGGCGCCGTCCTGGCGGCCCTGGCACCTTTTGCGGCTCGAGACCGTATGATGGCCTCCCCTGCTGATGATCGCTCACGCGTTGTGTTCGTGGATGGCGACCTCGAGACCCCTGTGTTGCCGCTACTGCTCGGTGCGCAGCCTGTGGAACGGCAGGAACTGGAGGGCGCCTACAAGGCGGCGATTGACAGTCGAGTATGCGATGGTTGTGGGCGGTGCGCGCGGGTCTGCCGGTTCGATGCAGTGGATATCGTGGATGGGTGCTACCAAATTGACGCGTTGAGTTGTGTGGGATGCGCGGCCTGCCTACACGAGTGTTCTGCGGGTGCGATACACTTCTTCTCGACGCCACTGGGGTGCTTGGCTAGATCGGAAACTCTGTGCGGTATACTGTTTCACGCACAACTCGCTCCCGGTCAGGATGATCTCAAGCTGGCCTCCGAGCTGAATCAACGAGCTTGCCGATGGAGTACCGCGCACGGGGCGAAATACGTGTTAGCGCACGTGCCATACGGAGGCAGCGAGCTTGTGGCCATAGGATGCTCGGGGGTTGATCTGCTGGTGGTGGTGACCGAGCCCAGCGCGTCTGGCATGTTGGACCTCGAGCGCGGGGAACGTTTGGCGCGAGATGCCGGTGCGCACCTGGCTATTGTTATCAATGGACACGATGTGGATTTGGACCAGGCCGGCAAGCTGGTGGCTTACTGTTTATCGAAGGGGTATCCTATCCTAGGGTATCTGTCGTTCACGCTGGGGGCTCTTCTCGCGGCTAGGGGCATGGCGGCCACTTTGCCCTTGGACGGGCAGGTGGGGCAGATGCTCTCGCCCATCTGGCAGAACGTTGAGCTGCTAGTTAGCGCTCTCTAGATGTCACGCCCTACGGCGCGGGCGATGGCCCGCAATTGCGTCATCAGCCGTCGAAAATCGTTGAAGGTTAGACTTTGCAGACCGTCTGAGAGAGCGTTGGCGGGATCGGGGTGCACTTCGATAATCAGGCCATCTGCGCCCGCGGCGACAGCGGCGCGGGCCAGGGTGGGCACGAGCTCATAGTGACCCGCCGCATGGCTCGGATCCACAATGACGGGCAGGTGCGATTGCCGCTTGATGACCCCCACGGACGAAATATCCAATGTAAAGCGCGTGGCTGTTTCAAACGTGCGGATACCACGCTCGCACAAAATGACCTTCCAACTACCAGCGGCCATCAGGTAGTCGGCTGCTTGGAGCCACTCGGTGATAGTCGCTGCCAGGCCGCGTTTGAGAATGCAGGGCTTGCCGCTTTGCCCTACCGCACGTAGCAGCGCATAGTTCTGCATATTGCGCGCCCCGATCTGCAGGGCATCCACACCGTCGTGCATCACATCCACATGATGGGGGTCCGTGATCTCGCTCACTATCGGCAGCCCCACATCTTCCTTTACATGTTGTAGGATATCAAGGCCCTGTTCGCCCAAGCCCTGAAAGCTGAAAGGGGAGCTGCGCGGCTTGTAGGCGCCACCGCGCAACACGGCGGCACCAAAAGACTGCACGTAGCGCGCTGTAGCCAAGAGTTGCGCGTAAGATTCGACCGCGCAGGGGCCGGCCATGATCACTACCTGTGGTCCGCCGATTACCACCTGGCCGATAGATACCTGGCTGGGCTCGGATCGGAAATCGAGAGAGGCGAGTTTGTAGGGGCGCATGATGCGCGTTACTGACTCGACGCCGGGCAGCACCTCAAAAATCTCGGTGGGGATCAATCCCGTGTCGCTGCCTAGGATCGCCACCACGACCTTGTCCGTGCCCACGTTCAGTTGCGTCTCACAGGCATACTTGGTGGCGCGATCTACTACGGCCTCCACTTGATCTTGACTTGCGCCTTGACGCATCTCAACGATCACAGCATACCCCCCTATGGCCATATGGGTCGGTAAAGCAAAAAACCCCCCAGTCAGTCCCGACCGTGGGGTATAAACGCATCGTCGCGTGACGTAAGTATACGCGGCACTATCACAACGTCAAGATGGGCCTATTGCGAACAGCCCTCGCCCGGGCCGTCGAGCGCAGGTCACCGCTTTGACGCGTATCCGACGAGTGTGCTAGAATCGTACTGTTGAGCATAGGGAAAGGACGCCGAATGTCCGAAATCATCGTACTGGGCAGCTTGAACATGGACTTGGTCGTCCGTGCGGAGCGCATGCCCTCTCCTGGCGAGACGGTTCGTGGCGAGGGATTCACCACTGTGCCGGGTGGTAAAGGAGCGAACCAGGCCGCTGCAGCGGCCAAGCTTGGCGCCGAGGTGTGGATGGTCGGGCGTGTTGGAGCTGATGATTTTGGCCGTACTATGTTGGCCAACCTGGTTGCCCAAGGGATCGAGACCTCGTGTGTTACCACCGATCCTGAGGCGCCGAGCGGCGTGGCTCTGATCACGCTGGACGCTGAGGGCGAGAACACGATCGTAGTTGCGCCTGGGGCTAACAACTGTGTGACCATGGGCGATGTCCGCGACGCAGCACACTTGTTGGAGGGGGCGGGCTTCTTGGTGATGCAGCTCGAGATCCCTCTAGATGTGGTGCGGGGTGCCATCTCTATAGCTCATGACAGGGGCGTGCCCGTCGTGTTGAACGCGGCCCCGGCAGCTCGTATCGACAGCGGATTCCTTCGGGATGTTGACTATTTGGTGGTCAATATGCTGGAGGCACAGCTTTTGGCGGGGGAGTCAGTGATCGATCTCCCCTCAGCCGCACGCGCTGCGAGAACGCTACACCGTATGGGGCCGCCCGTGGTCGTGGTGACGATGGGCGCGCAGGGAGCCTACTTGTTCAACGAGCAACAAAGCCTCCATCTGCCAGCGCACCAGGTGGAGGTGGTGGACACTACCGCCGCAGGCGATGCCTTTGTCGGCGGGTTTGTGGTGGCACTTCAGAGGGGTTACCCGTTGGCTGAGGCTGTGCGCTATGGGACATGCGCTGGGACCTGTGCCACGATGAGGCTGGGAGCGCAAACCTCGCTACCCTCTCCGGCGCAGGTACAAGCTCTGTATGAGGCAGGATGTGCATACTAGACAGGCTACGGTCGGTATTATAGCCAACCCGGCTTCGGGCAAGGACATTCGTCGGCTCATCGCCCACGCCACCACGGTGGATAACCAGGGCAAAGTGAGCATTGTAAGGCGCGCATTAGCCGGGTTGTCCGTCATGGGGATTCGCCAAGTATACGCTATGCCCGACGCGCAGGGGCTGTGCCTGCGCGCGCAGGATGGACTCAGTTACCTGCGAGGCGCCGCCCCGGCCGTACAGATGCTCGACATGCCGGTGACTGGCAAGTCGGATGACTCGGAGTTGGCCGCGCGGTTGCTGCAAGAGGCGGGGGTGGGGTGTATCATCACCCTCGGTGGAGACGGTACGGTACGCGTCGTCTCCAAGGGGGCGGGTGAGGTTCCGCTGTTGCCCATCTCTACTGGTACCAATAACGTGTTGCCGGGCTTTGTCGAGGGAACTATCGCTGGCCTGGCAGCGGGCGCGCTGGCGGGCGGTCGTGTCGCGGTAGAGGCTGTCTCGGTGCGGCACAAATGGTTCGAGCTGCACGTCAACGGCGCGGCGGTGGATCGTGCTTTGGTGGATGTGGCCGCATTGACGGGGCGTTTCCTGGGCACGCGTGCGATTTGGAGTGTCGAGCATTTGCTCCAGATTGCTGTGACCCGTGCCAGCCCCGCGAGCATCGGTATCTCGGCGATCGCGGGAGTCGCTCATCCGCTGAGTACTACCGACCCCTACGGAGTATCGCTCGCCATCTCCCCGAACGCCCCTCGCCGGGTGCTGGCGGCCATCGGCCCTGGGCTGATCAGCGAGGTGGGAATCTCTTCGCTCGATGTGTTCCCCATAGGCCATAGTACAGAACTCGTGTCCGAGCGGCCGTTGATCGTCGCTCTCGACGGGGAGCGCGAAATAGTGCTTCATGAGCACGACACGGCCTACCTCAAGTTGCGCGGCGATGGGCCGTGGGTTGTGGATGCGAACCGGGTCATGCGCGCCCTGGCCGATGGCGGAGACCTGGAGCGCACCGCACAAGGGCCGGTCTGAAGCAATCGATCGCCGGCTAGCCAAGTTGGAGGATCTCATGACGATACAAGCTGACATCGCAGTCATCGGCTCTGGCCCGGGAGGGTACGTCGCCGCGTTGCGCGCTGCCCAACTCGGCGCTCGAGTCGTGTGTGTGGAACGCCAATGGATCGGAGGCGTTTGCCTGAACGAGGGTTGCATTCCCACTAAATCGTTGCTGCGCAGCGCGGATGTGTTTCACCTTGTGAACAAGGCGGGCAAATTCGGTGTGGGGGTAGAGGGCGTTACCTTTGATTGGGCTGGGGCACAAGCGCACAAGGACCGCGTCATCAGCCAGACGGTGGGCGGTGTGACCACGCTCCTCTCGCGGGCGGGCGTGCAGATGCTGATGGGAGAGGCATCCTTCCTGCGCCCGCAGACACTCAAGGTACGCTTGGCTGACGGCGAGGAGACAATCGAAGCAGGAGATGTCATCATCGCCACAGGGTCTCGGACCCTACAAGTACCGATCCCCGGCATCGATGGCCCCAACGTCATCGATCACTCGGGCGCGCTTAATCTCGAAGCGTTGCCCGATAGCCTTTGCGTCATCGGTGGGGGCGCTATCGGTCTGGAATTCGCCAGCCTGTTTAACACGTTGGGTGTCCAGGTAACGCTGGTGGAGATGTTGCCCCATCTCGCCCCGCTGATGGATGCCTCCATCGGCGATGGGCTGGCGTGGAGCTTGGGCAACCGCGGTGTGCGTGTGCTTGCAAACACGCGCGTCACTGGTATCATCTCCGGAGAGGGCGGCTGCCAGGTTACTGTACAAACGCCCGAGGGCGAGGAACAGATAGAGGCGGAGAAGGTGCTTTCGGCCATCGGCCGGGCGCCCAACGTCGAGGGAATTGGCCTCGAGGTGTTGGGCCTCAAGCCCACGCGCGCGGGGATTCAAGTTGACGACCGTATGCATACTGCCGTTCCCCATGTGTACGCCATCGGCGATGTGGCAGCTGAAGGGCCCATGCTCGCTCACGTCGCGTCGCATCAAGGTGTGGTGGCCGTGGAAAACGCGTTGGGGCACCCCACGCAGATGGATTACACCGCCGTGCCCTCTTGTATTTTTACATCGCCCGAAGCGGCTAGTGTGGGCCTGAGTGAACAGCAGGCGCGCGATCTCGGCTATGACGTGCTCACCGGCATCTTTGCGCTGCCCAACAACGCCAAGGCAGTGGCTATGGATGAGACAGATGGTTTCGTCAAGTTTGTGGCCGATGCGGAGCACGGTGCAATCCTGGGAATGCATGTGGTGGGGCCGGAGGCAAGCGACCTGGTAATGGAGGGGACTGTGGCCATCGCGCTCGAGGCTACGTTGGACGAGATCGAGTATACGATACACGCACACCCCACCCTGGCCGAGTCGATCCACGAGGCGGCGTTGGCAGCGCGAGGGCGCGCACTGCACTTGCCGATGCGTAGAACCTAGAGACCGCTGAGAATTGATCTTGCGATAGCCGTAGCACCACTATTTGTGGGCAGTTGGGGCATATTGAGGCTATACCTGGTGGGTAGCATCTACTGTTGAATGCCCATCCTCGTTGACACGATGTCTTTGGGCACATATAATGAAAACGTTCTGTAGCTTCACGAGACCAAAGGAGGCATCCTGATATGACCCTTGATCGCCGCAGGAGCGCACCGAACCGTAGCGGATCAAATCAGGATCTCTGGCCAAAATGGATGTGGGTGGCTGTGCCGGTTCTTGTGGTGGTGGTGGTTGCTGGGCTGTGGTGGGCGATCTTTTCCCCATCCGATGGGGTGGGGACGGCTGCGGGCCCTACAGCGACCCTACGGTTCGCGAGTGGCGATCAGCCGACGCAGGCTCCTACCGCCTACGCGACGCTGCCCCCACTGAACCCTACGGCCACACGCCAGGTGGTGCCACTTCCAACCTTTACGCCCGGCCCAGAGGGCGTCTCGACTCCCGATGAGGGATCAGTGGCGCCGGCCAACCTCGTGGTGGGCGGGAGGGCCAGTGTGTCCGACACCGGCGGCGTTGGACTGAACCTGCGCGAGGGCGCAGGAACCGGCCACGGACGCGTCAAGATGCTGCCCGAGGGCACCACGGTGGACGTTATTGGAGGCCCCACAGAAGCTGACGGCTACACGTGGTGGCAGGTGCAGGATACTACGGGAACCTCGGGGTGGGCGGTTGAGCAGTATCTGAGCGCACAGTAGCCACCGGGGCGGCTTGACGGATGACCGTCTGCTCGATAGTGGATCGGCCGCCAGTGAAGCCCGAATCGATAGTGTAATGCGCAAACCCTGGGACAGAGCGGTTCACTGCTCTGTCCCGGTTGTCTTTATGGTGCTGGTGGACGGAGGGACAATGGTTGATAAAGAGACCCGGCTCGGTAATGCACCGGAGGAGCCCGCCTGCCGCATCGAGAGGCTGCGAGAGCTCATCAGATACCACAGCTATCGATACCACACGTTGGATGAGCCGGCGATCACCGACGCCGAATATGATGCCCTCTTTCACGAGCTGCGCGGGCTCGAAGCTCAGCACCCCGAGCTCGTGACGCCCGACTCGCCCACACAACGGGTGGGCGCAGAAGTCTTGCCGGGGTTTGACAAAGTCATCCATCCGAACCCTATGACCAGTCTGTCCGACGCATTCTCACGTGAGGAGGTCGAAGCGTGGCACCAACGGGCACGTCGCCTGCTGCCCGATGGTGTGGGGTTCGACTTTGTGGTCGAACCCAAAATCGATGGTCTTGCCGTGTCGCTCACTTATGAGGATGGCTTTCTCGTGCAGGGCGCCACACGCGGCAATGGCTATGTGGGTGAAGATATCACGGCCAATGTGCGGACGATCCGTAACGTCCCCTTGCGCATTCCCGTGGCCACTCGTATCCAGCCGCCGCGGGCGATCGAGGTACGCGGCGAGATCTATATGCCGCGCACGCTTTTCGATCAACTCAACGAGCAACGTAGCGCTCAAAACGAGCCCCGCTTCGCAAACCCCCGTAACGCGGCTGCAGGCTCGGTACGCCAGCTCGATTCCAGGATCACTGCGTCGCGGCCGTTGCGGTTGTTCGCCTACGGCGTGGGGGTCTTGGACGGTTATACGCTCTCTACACAATGGGACGCACTCGAGTACTTGCAGGAACTGGGGTTTGCCGTCAACCCCGATGTCCGGCGGCTGCCCGAGCTCGAGGAGGTGTTGGATTACTGCAAGGCATGGATGGCCAAGCGGGACTCGCTCGATTATGAGGCAGATGGTGTGGTGATCAAAGTGAACAGCTTTGCTACACAGCAACGCCTTGGGATCGTGGGCAATGCACCCCGCTGGGCTGTGGCTTTCAAGTTCCCCGCGCGCGAGACGACGACGCGCCTGCTGGATATCGGCGTAAATGTGGGACGCACTGGCGTCCTGACCCCCTATGCGGTTCTAGAGCCCGTGAATCTGAGCGGCGTCATCGTTCGGCAAGCGAGCCTCCACAATTTCGAGGACTTGACGCGCAAAGATCTACGTATTGGCGATGTGGTGGTGGTTCAGCGCGCCGGCGACGTGATCCCGCAAGTGCTGGGGCCAGTGAAAGCGTTACGAGATGGCACGGAGCGCCTCTTTCAAGTGCCCGATACGTGCCCTTCTTGTGGCGAGCCCGTGGAAAAAGAAGAGGGTGAAGTAGCCATTTACTGCGTCAACGCAGCATGCCCGGCGCAACTCGTGAGGCGCATCGAGTATTGGGCCTCGCGTGCAGCTATGGATATCGATGGGCTGGGGATTCGGGTCGCTGAGCAGCTGGTGCAACAGGGGCTCGTGACCGATGTGGCCGATATCTATGCGCTGACAGAAAGCGACCTGCTGACCTTGGAAGGGTTTGGCCCCAAACGGGCGCAGAACCTGCTCGCTGGCATTGTCGCCAGCAAGGATCGGCCGCTCTGGCGTGTGATCACCGGCTTGGGCATTCATGGCGTGGGGGGCCAGGTGGCGCAGGCGCTTGCCAGCCACTATGGGTTGCTGGACGCGCTGATGGCTACCAGCGAGGACGAGCTCCAAGAGATCGAGGGCGTGGGACCGCATATCGCACACTCTGTTTCCGAGTTCTTTGGGCGACAGCGCCATCGCGAGCTTGTGGAAAAGCTGCGCCAGCATGGCGTGCGCATGCAGGATCAGGCGGAGGAGCAGGGGGGAGCGCTGCCCCTCAAAGATATGACGTTCGTTGTGACCGGGACGCTCCCTTCGATGAGCCGAGAGGCCGCTACAGTCTTCATTCAGGAACATGGCGGCAAGGTGACGGGCAGTGTGTCGCGCAAGACCACCTATGTAGTGATTGGCGAGAACCCCGGTGCCGCCAAGTACAGTGCGGCGCAACGGCTGGGCATCCCGACATTGAGCGAAGAAACGCTGCGAGAACTCGTAGCGGGGGGCGGTCTCTCGGAGAGGCATGCGAATGGCGCAGTTGACGCGCAACTCTCATTGACCAGCTAGGCATGGACGGTGAGAGAGCTGCCGAGTTGCAGCGAGTTTTGGACCGACTCCGCAGCGATGCCGCTTATGCGTCCTGCATCTGTGCATGGCGCACGTTGGCGTCGGACGCTCCTGCCTTGGGCGATATACCCCTTGAACTCGACACGAGGCTGGTGGAGGTGTTGCGGGCGCGCGGCATCGAGGAGCTCTACTCCCACCAATCGATGGCCGTAAGCCAAGCGTTGGCGGGCGGTGATGTAGTGATCGTGACGCCCACGGCCTCAGGGAAATCGCTCTGTTATCACCTTCCCGTTCTACACACCCTGCTGCGCGATCCCTCAAGCCGTGCGCTGTACCTGTTTCCCACCAAAGCATTGGCGCATGATCAGCTCAATGGCTTGATAACAGATTGTGCGGCTCTCGGCCTTGAGGGCGCTGTGGCGACGTATGATGGCGATACACCCAACAGCCGGCGCGCACAGATTCGGCGCAAGGCGCGCCTGATTCTCACCAATCCCGACATGTTGCACGCGGGAATCCTTCCCCGACACCTTGATTGGCGCGATCTTTTGGCTAACCTGCGCTTTATTGTCATAGACGAGATGCACCAGTACCGTGGTGTCTTTGGGAGCCACGTGGCGAATGTGCTGAGGCGGCTGATGCGCTTGTGTCGATTCCACGGATGTGAGCCGCAGGTGATCTGCTCCTCGGCCACTATTGCCAACCCGCTGGAGCTGGCGCGCAACCTCACAGGGCGCATCGCTGCGCTGGTGGATCAGAGCGGCGCGCCCCGGGGCGAGCACCACTTTGTATTCTACAATCCGCCCATCATTAATGCCCAGTTGGGTATTCGCAACTCTCCACTACTAGAGGCGCGCTCTCTCATCAACCGCTTCTTGGAGGCGGGCGTGCAGACGATTGCTTTTGCTCGCTCCAGGCTATCCACAGAGTTGCTCCTCGCCTATCTGCGAGATAATGCACGCAAGGCGGGGCGTGATGCGACTGCGATTCGGGGATATCGAGGTGGTTATACGCCGACTGAACGGCGCGCGATCGAGAGGGGGCTGCGCGACGGCCGCATACGCTGCGTGGTGGCTACCAACGCGCTGGAGCTTGGCGTGGACATCGGCGGACTGGGCGCGGCCGTTTTGGTGGGCTATCCGGGTACCATTGCCAGTGCGTGGCAGCAGGCTGGCAGAGCTGGCAGAGGGGGAGAGCCCAGTGTAGCCGTGCTGGTCGCCTCGGCTTCGCCATTGGATCAGTACCTCATGACGCACCCCGAGTACTTTTTTGGGAACTCACCGGAGCACGCTCTCGTCAATCCCGATAACCTTTGTCTGCTGACGCAACATGTGCAGTGTGCAGCTTATGAGCTGCCCTTTGCGGACGATGAGCGATTCGGCGGCGAGAGCTTGGAGGAGCTCCTGCCCATTATGGAGGAGGCCGGCCTGTTGCTACGAACGCGTGGGGCATGGTACTGGCAGGGCGCCAGTTACCCCGCGGGCGAGGTGTCGCTGCGCACAGCGAACTCCGATAGCGTGGCTATCGTTGCCTGTAGTGAGGAAGGGGCGGGGGACATTATCGGGTCGATTGACCGCGCCTCCGCACTGCGAACGGTCTACCAAGGCGGCATCTACCTCCACGATGGGCAACAGTACAGCGTGGAACATCTGGATTGGGCTGGCGGCGTTGCCACGGTGCGTGCTGTATCGGTGGACTATTACACAGAGGCCATCGGAAGCACACGAATCGACATTCAGCGCGTGCTCGAGTCCTCGGAACGGTTCTCTGCGCGACTAGCCTACGGCGACGCCTTGGTGACCAGCCGAGTGACGGGCTTTCGGCGTTTGCGGCTGGGCACCTTTGAGCATCTAGGCTGGGGCGATGTGAGCTTGCCCGAACAACAGATGCTGACAAACGCTTTCTGGGTGGCCTTGGGAGACGACCTGGTCGAGCGATTGAGTGCGGAAGGCTGGTGGGCGGGAGAGCAAGTCACTTCGCGAGGGCCGAGCTGGCCGTCTCAGCGCGACCGGGCGCGCAGGCGAGATGGCTATCGTTGCCGATGGTGTGGCGCGCCAGAGCGCCCCGGGCGACAGCATCACGTACATCACCTGACGCCGTTCAGGGATTACTCTTGGATTCCCGGGCGAAACGAGAACCATCGCCAAGCAAACCAACTAGCCAACCTGATCACACTCTGCCCGAGCTGCCACCACAAAGCGGAGGAGTCGCTGGCGGTGCAGTCCACGTTATCCAGCCTGGGCAGGGTGTTCGGAAACCTGTTGCCCCTGCTCTGTATGTGCGACCCTACGGACCTGGGGGTTACATCGGACCTGAGGGCACCACAGACGGGTCTGCCCACTCTTTTCGTGTATGACGGCGTGCCCGGCGGAGTGGGGTTGAGCCTTGAGGCACTGCACTTGTATAATGAGTTGCTCGAGCGCGCTGCGGAATTGGTGAGAGACTGCTCCTGCGATTCGGGATGCCCATCCTGTGTGGGTGCGGGCGCTGCCGATGACCGCCACGCGAAACGCAAGGTGTTACATCTGATCGCATGTCTACAAGGCGCGGCGGAGCCCAGCGTTACGCATAACGGCGAATAGCTCGAGTAGAGCACCAGCGTTTTCGCCTGGCCGAGTCGCATGTTATAATCCGCCACAGCGCAGCCGTACGTAACGCTGCGCATTTGTTGAATTCTCTAGAGGCGCACATGGACCTAAAGAAGCGGCTGCTGCTAGCTGGGTTGCAGCCCGCTGCCAGAGAGGCAATCCCGCCCCCTGAGGATCGATACCCGCCGCTGGACTCGCTGGTTGGAGGGGCGTGGATTGAGGCCTGTGGGGGGATGTGTCTGGTCACAGAACACAGGTACCCTTTGGAGCACTCGCATGGGGGGCAGAAGCTCGGCGATCTAGCCTCTGTACCCGATGGAGAGTGGGCCCCTTTCATCGGTGGAGCGCCGACGTTTGACCTCGCGAAAGCGGCTTTTATCGACACGGAGACAACAGGCCTTGCGCGGGGCGCTGGAACGTACGCCTTTCTGGTGGGAGTGGGCGGCTTTGAAGATGACCAGTTCGTGCTGCGGCAGTACTTTATGCCCGATTTTGGCCACGAGGAAGCGTTGCTCGACTTGTTGGCAATCAACCTCGACGCGCGACACGGTATCGTCAGCTTTAACGGACGCAGCTTTGACTGGCCGATTCTGGAGGCTCGGTATGCGATGGCGCGGCGTGATCCGCCGAGTGTACAGCCTCCGCATCTCGATCTGTTGCCACTCTCTCGCCGCCTTTGGAGACGGATATTGCCCTCCTGCGCGCTGGGTTCACTGGAGCGGTATGTTCTCGGCCTTGAGCGCAGGGCCGATGACGTGCCGGGCTATCTGATCCCCCAGCTGTATCTCGACTATGTGCGCTATGGAAACACACGCTCTATGGAACGCGTGTTTTATCACAACGCAATGGATGTCATCTCGATGGTCTCGCTGGCGACAAAGGCCGGCCTTTTGTTGTCTGCGAGACGGGCTGAGATAGATGATCCGCTATGCGATCATGTGGCGCTCGGCAGGCTGTATGAGCGGCTTGGCCGGGAGACAACTGCCGAGAGCGTGTACCGACTAGCTATAGATCGCGTCGAGGACGGCGAGAGTTGCGCATTGGCGTGCAAGTATCTGGCATTTCTCTACAAGCGCCAAGCGCGGTATCTAGAAGCTATGGACCTGTGGCGCAAGCAGTTACACGGCAGCGAGCTCTACCCGTATATTGAGATGGCTAAAATCTACGAACACCGTTGGCGCGATTATACCGCTGCCAAAGAGATGGTCACGGCGGCCATGAGCTGGCTACAGAGCCATGCGACAGAGCTGGGCCGGGGAGAATGTGCGAGCATTCAGCGCGAGCTTGCACATCGCTTGTCTCGCCTCGAGAGGCGCATCAGAGGCTTATCCGATGTGGCCGCTGCGTCGGGCTCTCCGCAGTAGAGAGCTATTCGCCTCGCGGCGGCTGTCCATTGGGAACAGGGGGAGTGATGCAGTTCCATATTTTCGACACACTGATCTATCGAGTCAGTGCAAAGAGGAACGCTGTCGAGATCCTGGGATGCACACTCGACACACTGCTCGAACATCTGGGTGGCCAAGGTGGCAGCGCCCTGGCGATAGACGAGGGCGGAGCTGTATCTGCCGTGGTGTCGCGAGGCGCGTGGCAGCTGGAGGCTCCCCTCGAAGCGCCTCTGGCATGTGTGCACACGACACATCGCGAGGGTGGGCAAGCATCAAGAATACTTGTCATCGATGGGGACGTACAAGACCCGCTAGAGGCTGCTCTTGTACGTCTCCAATGCGCGTCAGCGCTGATCATCCCCCTCCTGGAGCAGAATCGATGTCGTGGGTATATTCTCATCGGCTCCGATGCGCGGAACACTTTTGCCGACGAGGCTCTCGAACTCTTTGATACCATCGGTCGTGTCGTCGCGCTCGCTGTTGTGAATGCGCGTCTATACGAGGACATGCACCAACAGGTTCGCCAAAGCCAGGCGCTGTACGAAGTGGGGCATGCGCTTTCCTCGACGCTGAATCTCAATAGCCTTCTGGACCTCATCGTACAATCGGCCAAAAACACCATCCCCCAAGTCAACGATTGTGTACTGCATACGTATGATGAGGAGACGGGCGAGTTGCACCCGCGTGCCCTCTCCTTTTTGGACGGTGTGCGCCCTGATGTTTCTGGTCGCAGCGGCCTGAGGATGGGCCAGGGGATCGCGGGGCGGGCACTCGAGACGGGCGAACCGGTGAACGTGCCCGACGTTTCACAAGACCCCCGTTTTCTGCGGGTGCACGAAGGACGACGGTTCGCTTCGATGCTGGTAGTACCGTTAAAACGCGGCACAAAGCTGCTGGGCACACTGAGTGTGGATTCCCAAAAGACGCATGCGTTTTCTCCCACTGAGGAACGCCTACTTCAGATTTTGGCGAGCCAAGCCTCCGTAGCTATCGAGAACGCGCGGCTCGTTAGCGATCTTCAGCAGAGCCTGATGGACCTCAAGAGCACGCAGGAGCAGCTCATTCAGTCGGAAAAGCTTTCCGCCATGGGCCAGTTGATAGCCGGAGTAGCACACGAACTGAACAATCCGCTTACAGCCATCATAGGCTATTCGCAACTGCTCCTCGACTCTGGCGAACTCGAACACAGCGATCACCGCGATGTAGACAAGATCAACAACCAAGCCCAGCGCGCGGCCAAGATCGTCCAGAACCTGCTCACCTTTGCCCGGCAGCGCCGCACTTTGCGCGAACAGGTCGATGTGAACGATCTGCTGGAGCGTATTCTCGAGATGCGCTCCTACCAACTGCGAGTGGACAATATCGAGGTGGTGTCAGAGTTCGATACGCGCCCCCTGCCGGTGCATGTGGACCCCAATCAGCTTCAGCAGATTTTCCTGAATCTGGTCAACAACGCACAGGATGCGATGGCGGAGCATAGTGCGGGCGGGCGCCTCACCGTGATTTCGGAGCTGTGCGATGGCGGTGTTCGTGTGCGGTTCAGCGATACGGGCCCCGGGTTGGCCGCGAATGTGCTGAGACACCTTTTCGAACCTTTCTTTACCACCAAAGAGGTCGGCAAAGGCACGGGTCTCGGACTCAGCATCTGTTACGGTATCGTCACTCAACACGGCGGCCGCATTTGGGCCGAGAATGCTTCCGGGGGTGGAGCCATCTTTACTGTAGAACTGCCACTGGCAGAGGATGGGGGGTTGGGAGACGCGGATGTTCAGTCGCCTATCGTAACTCCTACCATTGGCAAGAAAGTGCTAGTAGTAGAGGACGAGGAGGATGTAGCTTTGCTGATCAAGCGCATCCTCAGCGGGGATGGGCACCAAGTACATTTGGCCGGCGACGGAGAGGCGGCGCTTCTAATCCTAGACGGCGTTCGTAAGGGCCAGAGAGACTTTGATCTTATCCTTACCGATATCAAGATGCCCGGACTCAGCGGACCGGCCCTGTACGAGCGGCTCAAAAAAGAGAGGCCAGACATGGCCCAGCGCGTGGTGTTCACTACGGGCGACACGATGAGCACGGCGACACGAAGCTTTCTCAAAACGCTGAACCGACCTTACCTCTCCAAGCCCTTCAGCATAAGCGATTTGCGGGGGGTGGTGTCCGAGATATTGGAAGAATAAACTCGGGGGAGCCCGGGGTGCCCGGCAGAGTGTGCCAATAGCAAGTTTTTTTTCATACGGCGTGGGGGGCGGCTCGCCGCCCCCCACGCCGTGTTTCCTTTCGCTTTTAGAAACGCAAGCCGAACTCTACAAAGCAGTAATCCTCGTTCCAGTGTGGCACATGGCCCCAGACGTTGGGCTCTTTGAAAAAGAGCCCCGGGTGCACAGCGTAGCTCTCGCCTTCTGGCAGGTGATGAGGCCCCAGCAGGTTGCGCAGCCCGTTGGTCAACTCGATGCACAGCTCGTTGTCGCCAGCTCGCAACAGGCCAGTGAGATCGGCCTGGAAGGGGCGCCACAGCCACTCGCGCACATCCTCGCCGTTGACGGTGAGTTTGACTATTTGCGCCATAGCCTCCTCAAAGCGGAAGCAGCGCTTCTGCGCAGCATCGTTGCCCAAAGTGATGTGACGTGTGAGCCGCACCCGCCCATTGAAAAATGGCAGGCCGTGGCGTGTTAGATCCTCTATGGGGGCGCGCTCTGGTACTGCACCCAACACAAACGGGCCCGAGTAACACAATGCCTTGCGCGGCATTGCCTCGAATGTACCGGGCGTGCGCACGCCAAAGGCGCCGATCAGGTAGATGGCCTCTATCTCGCTGTCGTAGGTGAGCTTGTTCTTTTCGGCCTCAAAGACTTGGGCCCTCTCGAGGTTCTCGTACACCTGTGGACTCTGCTGGAACAGCGTGTGCAGCGTGATGGCGTTGGTGCCCGGCCGCAGCATACCGCTGATAGGGATTTTACGGAACGATTTGTCACGATAGTAGCCCTGGTCCTGTTGCGCTACCGTCTCCCCATTGACCGAGATGTCGAACGTCTCCGGGCGCTCTACCACCAGGTGCAGGTCACCACCCGAATAGTCGGGCGCCACCTCGACGGTAAAGCGCAGCGTAAGGTCTACTGCGCGGCCGCGATCCAAACAGCGCTTCTGGACCACGCTGATGTGCTCCTGCTCTGCCACGAGCTCTCCGTCCACCCAGATATCGCACACATCCAACGTGAGGGCATTAGGATCCAACAGCATAAGCTCCCATTCGCCGTTCAGAAGAGACGCCTCCAGTGGATTGCTGTCGGTGCGCTCCGGTCGGCGGATCACACCTTTAAGCGCGGCTGTTGCGTTACCGTCTGAAAAGGCCAACAGGGCGAGGGACCCGCGCCGAGGGAACTTGTGGCGCACTATGAGCTCGTTACCCTCTCGAGTGTATGGTATTTCGTGCAGAGAGCCGTCCTCCAGCATCACACGCACGACCGCAGCTCCGGGCAGGCGGATAGTGGCGATATAGCCCCGTTCGGGGTCTGCGTTGGCGAAAAAGTAAAAGTCGGCGGGGCCGCTATCTTCAAAGCTCTCAAAGCGGCGCCACGTCGCGGCGATAGGACCGATCTCGGCGCCGAAATCGTCGGCGATCGAGATGGGGCGCAACGCGGCGGGCAGCGCGTCCACGGCAGCAGTGGCCGTTTCGACGTGGGTGCCCCGAGATGTGAGCCCGGATAGGCTTGGCGCCCTCTCCCCGGCGATGCGTGTGGGTTGTTGGCCAACCCAAATCAGGACACCTCCCGCGTTGGCGAACTGGCTCAACAGATCCACTGTACTCTGCGACCACGTTTCCGTGGGGGGCACTATCACAGCGCGATAGGCCTGTGAGCCAACACGGAGTGCCTGGGCCTCCACTCGCCCGTGGCGGCTGAGGATGCGTTCGTCGCCATAGTGGAACGGTACGTGTGCGGCCTCCAGTGCGTGGGTGAGTTGCATGAACGCTTCGTCGAGCTCAGCGATCCCCTGATTTTCACCATCGTCATAGTGTAGCCAAGCCGAGGCTTGCGGATGCATCACTAGCACCTCAAAGTGCGGATCGCCGTCCGATAAGAGCATGCCGAGCCGCGACATGGCGTCGTTAAACAGATGGTACCGGTCCCACCAGGGCTCCTGGTAAAAGAGCGACGGCGGATAATCGCGCTTGCGGATGCCGCGTAGCGAATAGGCTTCCAAATGTTGGCAGAGTAGCGTAACCCCCCGCACACATTGCCATTCATAGATCCACTTGAGTTCCTCGAACGTGACGTTCCAACCGCACAGGGCAAAAGTCTCGCTCAGGATATGGCGTAGGCCCAGTTGGTGGGCAACGGACGCAAGTTGTAGTGGCGTGGTAGGCGGGTTGATGTGGCGCCCCAACCAGTCCATCCCGGGTATGTGAAAGAACTCGTAATGCGGCATCACTGCGGCGTTGGAGGTGATCTGGCTCAGCAAAGACTCCTCAAGCACCATGTGCCCCGTGAGTTGGCAGCCGTGTGCCTCGCACCAATCATGGATCTGCTGCGTATAGCTGGTGACGAACAGCTCTTGCACCAAGTGCCAGAAGCGGTAGCGTGTACGCTGATAATCTCCCACCGGTGTAAAGAGCTGGGGCAGGAGGGGGAGTAGCTCCTCTCCATAGGCCTCACGGTACTTGGTTGGGAAAGTGAAAGACCAAGGGATACCGTTGCGCGATACCTGTGGCTCGTCCGTAAAGAATCCTGGCATCGCTTTGCCGAGATCGTGCGAGAAGCGCTCGGCGTAGGGCGTATAGATCTCGTCCAGGAAGGTCTTGATCACGTGGGCATCGAGGGTGTCCACGTAAAAAGGGTTCACGTCAAAATAGAAATGCGCCCACTCATCACCAAGTGGGGCGTTGGTGATGGTGCGCCCATCGTCGCGTTGGGTCTCCTGTGACACTCGCTCCATGCGCAAGTATTTTTGCTGATACTCCAACCCGCGCCCGTTGACGAGACCATCGCCGAATCCGCTCGGCCAACCGTTCTCGTCATAGGCCCAAGCTCCCATGCCGCGTTCGCGCGCTTCCTCTATACCAGCCTCGATATTATGCATCCATTCCTCCCCCATATAGGGGGTTTGCAAACCACCGCGCGCGTGCATGAAATACCCGCCGATACCGACTTTGTCCATCTCGTCGATCTGCCAGCGCGTCTCCGAAACGGTGAGGCGCTCATTCCACGACCAGAATGGTATCGGTCGGTATTCTTTGGGCGGATTCTGCAGCCTCTTCAAGCTCTGCTTCATAGCATGTACCCCTTTCATGCATGTCTTGTGGTCCAGCTTGCACTGAACGCAAAAGCTCAATGTTATCGCTGCCCAGTGACTGCCATCAACTGGGCACTCACGCGGCGGGCCATAGCACTGCGACCGATGCATAGATCATGCTCCAACCCATTCTAGACGCTATTGACAGCCCGTGCCACTTGCGGAGACGCCCAACTCTGTGCCAGCGTGTCAACGCAGTTTGGCAGAGGAGCGGTTCTGTGTTACGTTCGGCGCGTACTACTGATCGTCTCGACATCGCATGCTTGAGGAGCCATTCATGCCTGACGTCGCTGTCACTTCGCCAGGTACACCGAAACTCTGGAAGCGCTGGGAGCTCGGTGCATTGGTGGTCGTGACCTTGTTGGGAGCTTTTTTGCGCCTGTACCGCCTGGACGTTCTGCCGCCGGGCGTGCATTACGATGAAGACGTCTACGGCCTACAAGGCCAGTCCATCTACGAGGGGCATTTCCCCGTCTTTTTTCAGAGCTATACTGGGCGCGAACCGTTCTATATGCATCTGGTGGCTTTGGTCTATCTGTTCACTGGCCCGAAAGCTTGCTCAAGTTGACCTCAGCGCTCATCGGCATCGCTACGATCCCCGCCAGCTACCTGGCGCTGCGCGCTATGTTCGGGCGGCGGGTGGGACTCCTCACGGCCTTTCTCACCGCCACGGCCTTCTGGCATTTCAATGTGACACGCACCGGTTTTTGCTGGACTCTGATGCCACTCGTAGAGGCGGTAGCGATGTATTTTCTGTGGCGTGGCTATCAAGAGGGGAAGCTGGGTCTTCTTGCGTTGGGAGGTGTGGCCACGGGTAGCATGCTGTACATCTATCTGGCCGCTCGATTCTTTCCCTTCACGCTGGTTCTCATTTTGCTCTATCTGTTGCTGGTCGACCGCCAGAGGCTTCGGTTGCGGTGGATGGGCCTGCTCGTGGCGTTTCTTGCAGCGCTGTTGGTGTTCACACCGCTGGCGATCCACTTTCTGCGGTTCCCGCACGATGTGTGGGAGCGTGCCGACCAAGTGCTTGCCGCCAAACGTAGCGGCAGTCAGAGCTATCTTGCGGTTATCGCCGACAATGCGTTGCATATGGGCCTGACCTTTCTGCCTCGCACAGACTCCAACTCTCGCTACAGCCTGGAGGGCCGCCCCGTTCTCGATCCGTTGATAGGGCCTTTTTTCTTGCTGGGCGTGGCTCTGGCGGTGCGACGTTGGCGGCGCCCCGAGTATGGCGCGCTGATCCTGTGGTGGTTCGGCATGGCGCTTCCACCGCTCTTTACTATCGAGCCATACCCCGTGAGTCAGCGTATTTTCGGTATTATACCAGCGCTGTATGGCGTGGCTGCAGTGGGTATGGACGCCGTATGGCGCTGGGCTAGCGGGCGGGCCAGATGGCGCCTCGTAATACCCGGAATTCTCTGCGGAGTGCTTGCGATAGAGGGGGCGTATAACGCAT
>CAYOUT010000012.1:65429-111230 GCA_964407215.1 uncultured Anaerolineales bacterium
GCCAAACCTATCGGAGGTTCCACAGCGATTTGGTGGACGCTGCGCGGGTGGGAGGTGAACAGTTGGATGCGGGGTACCGTTTGGTGATGGCAGCGGCACATTATCGGCATCCCGCGGCTGTGATTACCGACCCCAGAATGGCCGATGTCACATGGGTTCAAGGGCGCAAGATGGTCGTTATGCCGGCGTGGGACGAGCGGGAGATCGCTTACGTCGTGCCGATGATCGATGTGCCTCTCCTCGAGCCCGCACGGGATCTACTCGAGAGCCTGGCGTGCAGTAAGCAAGAGTATATGAACGAGACAGGTGAGGCTGTGGTTGCGCTGTATCGCATCTGTCGACCGTTCGCTGAAGAAGGCGACCGGCCTGCTCTGGCCACTTTTGCCGACGAACTAATCTTGTGGGATATCGATGTGGCTCCAAGCACTGAACGCGGAGGACGCTTGCGTGTGGGAATTTGCTGGGAAGTGCTCAAGACGGTGGATGCCGCACGCCACTTTGCTGTCCACTTGATGGATGCCCAAGGGCTGCGGTGGACTCAGGTGGATGAGCTGGGCTATCTCCCCCCCGAGTGGCAACCCGGTGACCGGGTGTGGCAGTGGTTCGAATTGCGCGTGTCGCCCAAAATACCACCTGGTACATACCAGGTACGCGTGATCCTGTCGGACGAGCACGCTAATGCAATGCCTGTGCGCAGTATCGAAGGCGAGTTGCTGGGTACCTACGTCGAGGCGGGCCCCGCGAAACTGGAAGCGGACCAGCGGTGGATGGAGGAGCTCAAAGGACAGGCCCTAAGCCGCGCTGTGCATATCGCGGGGTGGTCCACTATCGATACGCGGCACAGCCCGGGAGATCGTGTCCTGAGCGAGGTGACCTGGCAGCTTGCCGAGCCCGTTCTCGAGCCGGTGCAGGCACGTTTCATACTGTATGGCGAAGATCAGCGCATCGCGACCGACTGGGAGTTCCCTTTGGCCATCGAGTACCCCATCGCGCAATGGCAACCTGGCGAGACGGTGAGGCAGCGCTATCTGCTACGGCTTCCGCCAGAGCTGCCGGAGGGCCGTTATGCGATGCGACTCAGCGTGACCGGAGGCGAGGAGGAGCTGAGTCTCGGGTGGGTGCAGGTCGAGGGGGTTGCTCGCACCATGGAGCCGCCTCCCATGCAACACCCGTTATCGGGCGCCCTACTGCTGAGTGGCAAAGCCTCATTGCTGGGCTACGACATGAGCACGGGCTCGCTGGATGGCGATGAGCCTCTGAACTTGACCCTTTACTGGCAGGCACTGTCTACGATAGAGACCGATTACCGCGTATTCGTGCATGTGCTGGATGCTCATGGCGACATTGTTGCGCAACGCGATGTGGCACCGGCGGACGATACACGCCCCACCACCGGGTGGATAGAAGGAGAGGTGGTAGCCGATGGACACAGCCTTATACCGGATGGTGGCTGGGCGCCCGGCATCTACCGCATCGCTACGGGCATGTATGATCCGGTGACGCTCGTGAGGCTGGAGATGCTCTCGCCCACCGGCGAACGTGTGCTCGATGATCTGTACGTTTTGGGAGAGTTCCAGGTGCGCTGAGGCCGCGCCTGCTCACTGGAGCGACGAGGCCGACGGACTGGACGTCGGCCTCGCTCTGTATACCGTCTCGCCAGGGCCTAGCCCTGAGGCTCTGGAGTGAGCCCTGCTACTAGATCCGGTAACCCCCGCCGTACGCACCCATCGCCGGGCTGCACAGGCGGCGCCCTGCTAGGAAATCGCAATGGCGCAGTGAATACTCACTTGGGGCACTTGGATAGTCGTTACGTCATCGGCGTACTCCCACGCCGGCTCGATGCCATCTGGCTCTAACGTGATCCGGTTGGGCTTTTCGCGCCGGCGGAGCCGCACAGTGACATTGCTCACCGGCAGCACTTGCTCCAAGCAGTAGTTGTTGCCGCCCACCGGGCGATCGCCGTGGTGGTTCACGAGGTGCACCAGGGTGCGATCGTCGTCTGTGGGGCTGTGTTCGGCGTCCTGTCGCATCACTGCGACCTCTAGCCAAGCCGGGGCATCCACCCGAACAAGTGGCTGCTCGATGGTCATGCGCAACAGATTCGCCACGATATGCTTCAGGTTCCATTGGTTTTTGGCGTGGTAGGCTCGGAAGACGTCGCCCGCGATATAGATCGCCCACCCAGCACCAACTGGGCGCAGTGTAATGGCGGGATAGCCCGAATCCGCGCCCACTGGCGACCAACGCAACAGCGCTGCGCCATCGCTACGGAGGTAGATTCTGCGCAGCCTGGCCAACACCTGCACGTTGTCTGCCACTGGTCTCGCAAAGGCGAATGGCGCCTCAGTCAGGTGGGGCATATCCAGCGTACCCTCGCCCAAGCGGGGATCAGTTACCTCGATGTAGGCGTGTGTCCGGTCGTAGCGGCCCTCGTAGCGCACACCGAGGAGATCTTCCAGCGCAAAAGAGCCGGTGGGCTGTAGATCGGCATCGAGCGTACCCGTGAGAGCTGTGGCGAGCACTATGCCCCCAGCGGACACCCAGTTGTGTATAGCTTTTGCCAGCTCCTGAGGTAGATAGCGTTGATCTGGCAGGATAAGCGCCTCATACTCGGACAGGCGCGCTTGTAATCCCGCTTCGTTCACCAGATGATAAGGTATCATGCTCTCAGTGAGCACTCGATGGGCGCCGCGAGGGCCCTTTTCATCGACCCAGGCTCTCGGCTCATCCTGGGTGAAATGCGTAGCGGTGGAGTGTAACACTGCTACGTTGGGCACTGGCTCTACTCCGACCAATAGAGGCTCCCGCTCCTTGACGAACGCCAGCGTCTTGCCCATCTCGCGCATGACGCCGTCGGCCACGTCGAACGCCTGTGTCATCTGGTATCCGATCCAGGTGAGGCCACCATTGGCTAGCGTGGTGGCGACCTCCTGTTGCATAGCCACAGCCGGCTTGCAACCCCAATCGCCCCACCACTGCAGAAAGGCCGAGTTCATGACATCAAAAGGGCGTCCGAGCGTGGACCAGTAACGAGAGAAATAGCTCCCCTCGAAGACTTGATCGTGGGGCATGATGTCGGCCACCAGGGCGCCCACACTCTCGGGCGCCACCTCGGGTGTGCGTGGTGCGTAGGCCCAGTTGAACGAGACCACTACTTCGGGGCGATGTCGGTGGATGGCGTCGCATATCTTCTTACGCACCTCCTGGAAGGCACGCAACTGCCAGGCCAGATAGCGCGACGCGTTCGGGCCGTCTTTGTCCGACGGTATGGCCAGCCCTCCGGTGGCTTGCGCGAACCGCCGTTGGCAGGCCTCGCAGTAGCAGGGGGTGTGAGCGTAGGTGCCATCAAAGAACATGCTGTCCACATCGTACAGCGTTACGATCTCTTCGATATGTGGCAGCATCCACTCGTCGAGCAGTGGGCTGAGCAAGCAGATGCTCCTCTCCCGAGGCTCTCCCTGCGCGTCGCGCTCAATCCAGCTGGGATGGTCGCGAGCTATGGGCTCGCTGTTAAAGGTGTGATAGTAGCCGATGGCTCGTATACCGCGTTTGTGCAGAGACGCGATCTGTTGCTCCAGCATATCGAGGCCCTCGGGCAGGTGGGGATGTACGTAGCGAATGGACCCCTTTCGGTAGAAAGAATAGCCGTAGCCACACTTGGTGAACACGGACACCGCCTGAGCGTTGGCCTCCTGCACGCGGTCGGCCCAGCGCTCGGCGTCGAAAGCCGCCGCGAGGCCCTCAGTTGTGCCGGGGCTGTGAAAGTCAAAGAAGAGTTTGCGATAGCTGGTATCGTACCAAGACATAAGTGAACAGCTCCTTCCGTAGCAGTTGGGGTGCGCGAGCTTTGACGCGGGGCGATCCCAGTGCCCGCTTGAGGCGCAAGCTTGCGCGCGTACAGAAGATGGTCATTAGCAACATCGGGGCGCTTGCCAAAAGCGCCCCGACAAAGTGCTTTGTTGCCGCTATCGCAGGCCGGCCGTCCACTCCACCCCTCGGACGAGCAGCGCTTGGAAACTGGGGTGGTTCAAGGCGCGGGTGTCGTGGCCCAACGCGTTGCTGTAGACGCGCCCCTTGCCCCAAGCTTTGGTGTAAATGATGGGGTGTCCCTCGGCTCGCGCCAGGATGTGCCACTGAGTCAGATCGCCCTCGATGATATAAAGCTCATCCTCGATAGTGAAATCCTCCATCCCCTCCGTAATCGGGTGTGATTCTATCTCCCTTACGGAAAAGTTGACGGTGAAAGGCTTGAACTCGTCGTGGACGATGAACTTGCCGCCTATCATCTTGAGATACTCTGGTGCGTTCCAGAAGGTCGCTGTGGCGCCGTGAATACCCACGAACCCCTTGCCGTTCTCCACTGCGGATAGCAGTGCGTTGACTTGTTCCTCGGTGGGCTCCAAAAAGGTGGAAAAGTTGACGATGACGTCATAATCGCTCAATGTCTCGGGGTTGAGCATGTTGAGGTCGTCGGTCATCGTCACGTCGAACGCGCTGTTGAGCGGCGCTTTGATCGCTGCGCGCGTCTCGGGCGTGTCGTGATAGTCCGGACCGCCTACGAGTAACAAGACTTTTTTCCTTGACATTCCGCATCCTCCGTTATGGTGTGTGTTGTGCGCCATCTTTTATGCCCTATGCTCAGCCACCATCGAAGGGTGGCTTGGCGAGTGGGCGGGCCACGGAATCGGTGGCTAGATCGAGTTGTTGGGGGCAAAGGCAACCTTTAGAGCCTCCTGTGCAGCGATCAGCCGCATCGCTTCGTCGTATTCGCTCAAGGGCAGCGTGTGGCTGATGGTGAGCCCCAGGTCGACGCTGCCGTTGCGCACTCGGCGCACTGCGTACTCGCTGCACAGCGGATGCCGATCTGGTGTGCCAAACAGCTTGAGGCCCATATGGTGGCCCACGGCCCAGCCCTCGTAGCTGTACGGCTCTCTTTGTACGGCAAACAGGGATACAACGTCCGAGGTGTGATCCATCAGATAGTGCACGGCCGCACTGCTACCGACGCAGGCCATGCTCACCTCAATGGCACCAGGCTGGCGAGCGTAAGGTAGGTTCTTGCCATCCTCACCCATCGGGTCGATGGCGCGATCCACCGCACCGACAGAGAGCGCGTACTCGCGGCGCTTGGGGTCTACCTCGATGCCGATGACCTCCTCTGCACCTTCGGCGCGAAGCATCTGCGAGGCGATGAGGCCTGCTGGCCCGAGACCGCTGACGCCGGCTCGTCTGCCCTCGATAACGTCCATCGCCTTGAGCTCCAGCAAGTTGGCAGCCACGCAGGTGGCCATCTCCACAGGTGCTAGCTTGAGCGGATCCATGTCGTTGGGGACCTTGATAAGGTTGTTTTCGTGGCAGATGATGTACTGTGAGTAGCCCCCTGGGTACGAATGGCCCCCCCTGCCCCGGCCGCCGGGCTGGCAAACCCAGTCTCCCAGATTCAGCTCAGTCACTCCGGGGCCGAGCTCTATTATTTCTGCGACCCACTCGTGCCCGGGGAAGCCCGGTGGCTGTGGAAAGGTCACCGGCGTGGTGGGATCGAGCATGGGGCGCCCCGAGAAGATATGCAGGTCGTACTGGTTGCAGGTTACCACAGCCAGCGTCTTGACTAGAACCTGCTGCTGCTCCAGCTCGGGGAGGGGGATTTCGATGACATGGGCGTGTTCGCGCTCGCTGATCTGCAGGACTTTTGTGGATGTCGGTCTTGTCATGCTCTGCCTCCTGGGCGGTGCGTAGCGAATTTTGTGCTATGGGGGCTGCTCACAGCCTACATCTTGATCGCTCCGGATGTCAATCCTCGGATGAACGCCCGGCTGCTCACGGAGAAGAGAATGAGCAAGGGCAAGCCAGCGAGCACATATCCCGCGTACTGCGCTCCCGGATCCCGCGCCGTGATGAGCTGGCCCAAGCGCAATACCCCCAAGATGGCGGGATAACGCTCTGGCCGGGAGAGCACCATGATGGGCCAGATGAACTCGTTGTACACATTGTTTATCTGCAGGATGACAAGTGTGGTGAGGATGGGGGTGGCCAACGGCAAAGCGATCTGTCCCAGCATGCGCCACTCGGAGGCGCCATCGAGCCGTCCCGCCTCGAACAACTCTTCGGGTAGGGATGCGAAAAAAGTCCTCAGCACGATAATCTGGAACGCCTGGGAGCCCGCAGCCAGGGGTAACCATACCCCGAGATACGTGTTGTTGAGTTGTAGTTTGACGGTAACGACAAAAGTGGTGATCAGCGTGAGGATGCCGGGAATCATCAGCAGCGCTAGAATCGCCAGGTAAAAGAACTCGCGGCCGGGGAATGGGTAGCGCGCCAACGCATAGGCAGAAAACGTGCTACAGATAATGCTCACGATCACCGTGCCCAGCACAAAAACAGCGCTGTTCATCATGTAGGGCCCCATGACGCGAGATGCCTTGACATAATTAACCAAACGAAGAGGCAGGGTGGGCAACCACATACTATCTGCCATCTGTTGTTGGCTCTTGAACGAGAGCTGGAGCAGCATGAGCAGAGGCACAAAGGTGAGAAAGCCCAACACACCGAGCACTACTGAGATGGGCAGGTCTCGAGGCATACGCGGCCTCTTGTACTTTGCTGCCGCACTGACGGCGGAGTCTCTGGCCTGTTTCCGTTCGGATGTGACGGATGAGCCCATAGGTTGTCCTCCCTATTCCGCTTGGTACTCGACAGTGGAGCGTATGGAAGCGTTGTTGATCAGCGTCAGGACCAAGATCAGGATAAACAGGATGACCCCGATAGCGCTAGCGGTGCCGTAGCGGCCCTCTGTCATGGCCGATCTGTACATGGACCAGGCGGGTACCGTGGTGGAACCAGCAGGCCCGCCACGTGTTACGAGAAGTTGCCAGCCAAAGTTCTGGAACGCACCGATGACGTTGAGAATGACGATGAGCCGGATCTGCGGTACGATGAGGGGCAACTCCATCGCAAAGAAACGGCGAACTGAGGTGGCACCATCCATCACCGCCGCTTCGATGATCTCCAGCGGGATGGCCAAAAATCCGGCCAAGTAGATCAAAAGCCCCACCCCGTCGATCCAAGGGAACCCCATAAAGATCAAGGAAAAGAGCGCGGTCTCGGGCTTGTTGAGCCAGCCGAGAGGGGTGAGTCCCATCGCCTTTAACACTTCGTTGAAAAGACCAACGTTCGGATCATAAAGCTGGCGCCACACCAGAATACCCACAACTCCGGGCACTACGATGGGGAGGACGAACAAGAGCCGGAAAAAGTAGGCGGTTTTCTCGCTCCGGATGCGGTAAATGAGGGCTGCACCTAGCAGGGGGAACACGGCTGCGCGAAAAACTTGCCACAAGCCGAGGATAGCCATGTTCGAGAAGCCCTTGCGAAAGATCTCCTCTGATGCGAATATCTCGCGGTAGTTTTGGAACCCCACCCACTGTTCAGGGCGAAAACCGTCCCAAATCGTAAAGCTGTGATAGATCGCCGAGAAAGCTGGATAATAAGAGAAGGTAAGCAGTAGAGCAAAGGTGCCAGACATCATCAGGTAACAGTACCAATACTTTCGGATGGCCTGTAGCCTCGCCGTACGAAACACTCTCCTCTGCCCCATAGTCTGCTCTGTTAGATCGCTCATGCTGCCATCCTCCCTATGGCGCACGGTCCGGCAACCCTCTTGCCGGACCGTGCCAGGGTCTCAGTTCAGGACGAGGTGCAAAGCTTAGCTGACCGCCCAATCGGGGTTGGCCTCGAGCACTTTGTCTACCTCCGCTTCCAGTTTGGAATTGGCCAGGTCCAAGAACTCGCTGTCGGTCATGTCGCTCGGGAGGTACTGCTGCCAGAGCTCGTACTCGGCGGTGAGGCCGCTGCTGCTTAGAGTCTGCCAGCTCTGGTATGGCACAGCGCGATCGTAGGGCTCATAGAAGGGCGCCAGCTCGGGCAGGCCTTGTGCGCCCTTTGTGAGGGGTACGAGCCCCGTCTCCTTGCAGATGTCTCCCACGTGCTCCGGCATGCTGGAGAACATCAGCCAGTCCATGATCACATCGACCTTTTCGGGATGAGAGGAGAGGTATCCTGGGACGTGGTACTGCATAGCACCCCATGCCCCCTGGATGCGTACCACTTTCTCAGGCGCAGCCGGCCAGATATCCTTGGTGATGATAGGGAAGGCCAGCCAGCTAAAGGCAAAGGGCGGCGGATCGTTCTTGAACTCGGATACTGCCCAGTTGCCGTCCATGTACATGACCACCTGCTCTTGCCGGAAGAGTTGGCGGTAATCGACTTGGCCCTCGTACCCCATGGGGAAATAGGGCGTCATTTCTTTGAACAGGTGAGCGAACTGGAGGTAGGCCTCCCAATCGGGGAATGTGCCCGCTTGGAAGCTCAGGGCGAGGTCCTTCGCTGTAATCACCTTGTTGTCGTCCAAGTCCCACTCGTAGATGGTATCCCACACGAGCTGGTTGTAGACGTGGGCAGAGAGCCAGTGGGGGAAGCAGCAAGTCTGCTCCGACAGATCAGCGCCATAGGGGATGTAGCCTGCGTCGAGAAGCTGCTCCCACACGTCTATGAACTCGCTCCATGTGCGGGGCTCTTCGGTGATACCCGCTTTCTCGAACGCATCCTTGTTGTACACCGTGAGGACACCGGCGCCATCCATGTTGACGCCATAGAGCTTGCCATCGGGTCCAGTCTGCGAGATAATGGCGACTTCTTCGAACTGGTCCTTCCAAGCAGTATTCCCCTCCACGTAAGGGTTGGGGAGATCCATGTACGGTGTAAAGTCGAGCGCCCAGCCCTTGGGGATATGAGGCCAGAGGTCTTCGGTGTTTGTCCAGTAGATGTCGGGGGCGTCCTGTGCCGTCATGCGTGCTAGCAGCCACTCCGAGACACTCGAGCCCGCGGGGAAGCGGTACCACTCGATCTCGACGCCGGGGTGCAGGTCCATGTACTCCTCGGCGACCTTCTGGTAAGCCACTTTGCGCACTTCTCCCGGCTCCAGTTCTACGTTGGGGTCGGTGGGCTCTGCACTTTGTGCCCAGTGTAGAATGTGAAAGGTCTTGGCGACTTCTTCGGGGGCGGGGGCTGTATCCACTTGTTCGCCTGGGGCTGCGGGCGCCTGGGGGGCGCATGCGGCGGCCACGGTTCCCGCAGCGACAAGTGTTACGGCCTTGAGCAATTCGCGACGAGTCAGTTTCCAGGCAGACATAGCCTTCCTCCTTTGGCTTTCGGGCGATGGCGCCTCGGTCTATGCTGGCTCAGACATCGCTAGCTCGTGATCAAAGTACTAAAGAACACCTCCTCTCGGGTGATTCACCCCAGAACGCTACGTACTCTGCACCACCATGCCATATCGCACGTTACAAGCAGTGTGCGGTCTACACTGGATATCTACATATTCGAAGCTCGGCTAAAGGAGTGTACCGAGGTATGGCTGATGTGGTATGTGAAACACACCACTGACAGCAGTATACTGTAAGGTGAATGGGAGCGCAAGGGGCTCGCGTAAAGTGAGGGGCTACAGTACAAACCAACGCGATGCATCGATCAGCTCCAGCCTGGTGAGCCCTGATGTGAGCGTGCGCCAACACAGCGCTCTTGTCCGCTATCGAGAGCTGGTATGTGCTACCCCGCTGCCAACATTCGGCCGAGACGGACTCCCTGCGAGCGCACACCGCCCAACCAAAGCACTCCGACATACACGGATACTTTCGCCCACCTCGAGGCGCGCCGCCTGACGGATCGAATCGATTTCATCGGGCTTTTTGTACCCTGCTGGAACCACGCGAGAACAGTCTACAGTTGATCCGCGGGGACCCCCGTACCCGCGCCGGCCACGCTGACCATCACAGCATCGATGCGCTAAGGATCGAGGCCACCGTCGGCCGGATTCTGTAGATGCTGACTGGCGCAGCACATCTCGCGGGGAGCATTCCGCAAACCCGACACCCAGCCCACACCGCCATTGACCTCTGACGAGAGATACGCCGGTGTAACTCGGCGAGCGTTCTCGCCCAACGTTGCTGGCTTTTGCCCACTCGTTGCACAGCGATGGGCGGCGCCTGTAGTGGGGGGCGCAACGTGGACCCTCGGTGGCGAGCCTTGCACGCTCAGTTGGCCAGGGCACATCGGCGTAACGAAAGCCCAAAGACGGGTGGTCGGTATGTGACTGTAACGAGACTGTAACCTGAGAACGATTGACAGGGATCGTAGCCCGTGCTAATATTGTATTAATTTGAGTGATTTACTAAAGTATAAGATCCGACGCAAAGATATCGACAAGGCGATACGTTCACGCGCCTGTACCGAGTTATCCTTCAGTATCTCCGGGGAGAGGCGCGGAAGGGCGTTCGTGAGCTTACTACTAGTTGGGAGGGCGTGATGAAGAGAACGATTTTGTTGAGATGGCTGATTGTGCTGGCCCTGCTGATCGTGGCTACTACTCTGCCGAGTGCAAGCCTTGCCACATCGAAAGACTCGCACGATGTCTCGTTCGTGACGGTGCGTTACGATTATCCGAGACGAGGTGTCTCTACCTGGTACTATACCGTGACGTCCGGCCATCGCCCAAGCATCAGCCACGTGGAATTTGGGCTGAACCTCAAGTGCCTCAGTGTGGTCGATGCGGGAACATGGTCCACGAAGGATGCTCTGCGCTCTGGCGCGTACGAACTCGTGCGCTCCAGTCCGACAGCACATGCTACGGGCATCAAGTTCAGTCGCAGCCTCCAGGGCGGGGAAACGCGCAAGTACTATTTCACAGTGAATGGTAACTATGCGCAGTCGTCGATCACGGCGGCTATGAGGGCGGGCTCCGGCTCTGTAGCCAAGCTGGTGACGGGTCCCGCTTCCACTTGCGGTGGATCGCAGCCCACGCGTACGCCCAAAAAGACCCCTACATCTAAAGCGACGCCCACGGCTTCACCAACAGCGACGAGCCAGCCTACGGCGACCCCCACGGCCACCGATGTGCCCACGGCAACGCCAACAGCGACGAGCCAGCCAACGGCTACCGATGTGCCTACGGCGACTCCCACAGCCACCGATATGCCCACGGCAATGCCAACAGTGACGAGCCAGCCTACGGCTACCGACGTGCCTACGGCGACTCCCACGGCCATCGATGAGCCCACCGCGACGCCTACAGATATCCCAGAGCCCGGGCCCACCAAAGTGATAGAGCAACCCGAGCCGACAGCGATTTTTACCGCGTTGCCAGAGCCTACAGTCACGCGCCCCGAGCCCCAGAAACCCACTCCTACGGCGACGACGGTCCCCGAGTCTGTCCCGACCCCGGCGGATGTCTGTTCGGGGCGAGCGGATATCGCCGTGGTGATCTATGGGGGTTGGGATGGGATCCCCGTGCGCGCCTGGGTGGGGGGCACCGAACAGGAGCTGCGCCTGACAGCCCCCAACACCGATGGTGAGGCGCAAGCCAACTGGACTTTCTGGTTGCCATCGGGAGCCACATGGGACTTGGAGGCCCAGCCCGATCCAGCGCCCGATGTGGATGCCGCTCGATGGCGCTACCGATTGGTGCGTGTCGAATCTCCGACTACAGGCATATGGCTGGATGCCCCGGCAGATGGCGAGATACAGATCCAAGGATGTAATTCATATGTGCTATACTACCAGCTTGTAGACGATGGCACGTCGGCCGAGCCAGTACAGATCCCCACGCCGCAGGTACTGCCGCAGACAGGAGGTGCAGCTCCGGCCGACCTGACGAGCGTGCCCACTGGGCTGGGTCTGGGTTTGACAGCGATCATAGCTGCGGTTGTGACGTATCGATTGCGTCGCCGGCAGTGATGAGCCTCTACCCATCGCCTGCCAGAGCAAAGACTGCTCTGGCAGGCATGCAACCACAGTCCCTGGTAAACGCGATTCGGAGGGTTCGCGAGGGGGTTACGGCACCCACTATGATGCAGGAGACCCAATATGCGTAGGTATCGCCACATTTCGTTTCCGAGTCAGCTTTCCGGTAAAGTCAAGGTGGGTGTTTTTTCCCTGGCACCTCAGCGGACAGGCAAGGGGCTATCCATAGCGCCGCTGATCGTTGTCGTCAGTGTGTTATTGGGTGCCATCAGCTTTCTTCGACCCGGGGGCGTTGTGGCGATGCCCCTGGAAGCGCCTGCGTACAACAACGAAATCTCGAGGATGGCTGTGCTCGACCCTCCTGGCGGCGTGCCAGCGGGAGTCCTTCCGTGTGACGACCCCAAGGATGGGAGGGGGCAGCCGCGGTATTGGTGTGACGGTATCTATACGCAGCCCGCTATCACCACCACGCCCGTGCGCCCTCGGCCTACGACGGAGCCAGCCGCCGATGTCTGGCATCGGGTCGGTGGTATCGACCTCGCCGACGAGTCTCTGTCTCTCGGCTTGAGCTACCCTATCGACGCAGACTGGGAGATCACCCACAAGCTGGAGAATCTGCGCATTCTGGTCTCCGACAATACCGGTGCGAATCTGAACCGCTTCGAAGCCATCGGAGAGTGGCCTTACAGCGTCTTCGTTTACCCCGATACTTACAGCCAGATCCCTGTGCTCTCTGTGCACGACGGGTACTATGCTGGCAGGCAACTCGAAGCCGAGCCTCTGCGCTATCTTATTGAAGGACCGCTAACCTCGCCCTATGCCGCCGCCACCATCGACAAGAACCTGCGGGCCTTGGTCGGGGCGCCATTTCAGCTTGCGCAGGGGGATCGTGTTGTTACCCTCAAAGTGGCACAGGCCATTCGTATGGACGCGCAGACCATTGCGCGGTACGCCAGCAGGGCGGGGGAACTGAGCACACTCCTGGGGCCCACCAGCGGGCCGGGCAGCTCGGTGCTCGTGCTCATCTGTAGCGCACGCCAACCAGGAGAGCCCAACCTCTTGTTCCCGGGGCGGTTTCTGCTCGAGCTCTCGTACACACGCGACTAATAGGCAATGGATGGGGCGTGGAGATTGCCCTTGGAGGCTTGCACTTGCTGTGCAGACCGAATACCATCACTCCAGCAGTGTATCGGTCTATCAGGCCGGGCCCGAGGTGTTTATTCGTGAGAGCCAGGTCTCGGAGCCTGACAAGGACTAGGCGAGGAGAAAGACATGAGCGAAGACGCGTACAGGGACCTGTTTCCTATCTTGCCGTGGAACGCCCTACACGGGTGGGATGGTACCATGCAGCGTCGGCAGGGGCTGGAGACCATCGCCGACTGCAACTTTACCCTCGCAGGCTTTGTGCGCCCAGAGGATTTGGTAGCTTGCGAGGATTTGGGGCTGGCGGGGATCCTACTGGGTGATCCCAACGTGGGAGCACAACCCAACTGGGGCCAGATGTCGGATGAAAACATCGACCGCATCGTGCAGCAATGGGTGCAGCAGACGGAGAATCGCCCCGCCACCTACGGGTTTTACGTATATGATGAACCTGGCGCCAACGACTTTGCTGGGCTGGGGCGGATCGTAGCAGCCATCAAGCGATTGGCCCCGGGAAAGCTCGCCTATATCAACCTTTTCCCCAACTATGCCACTTTAGGTGCCAAGGATACTTCGCAGCTCCAGACGGATACCTACGAAGAACATCTGGAGCGCTTTGTGCAAGAGGTGGAGCCCCAATTCCTTTCCTATGACAACTACCAGGTGCAGTACTGGGATGACCTCAGAGGTACCGAAGGCGCCGTTAGCTACTATACTAACTTGCTGCAGGTGAGAGATGTGGCGTTGAGGCACGGACTGCCCTTCTGGCAGATTGTGTCCTCTAACCAGATTCGCCCGTCGAGCACGATCCCCTCGCCGGCGAACATGCTATTTCAAGCTTATACTACCCTGGCCATGGGCGGGCGCAGTGTGGGGTGGTATACCTACTATGGCGGCGAATACCTGTACGCCCCCATAGATGACGTGACAGAGACCAAGACGGTGACTTGGTACTATCTGGCCGAGGTGAATCGGCAGATCAAGACGTTGGGCCCCACACTGAACAGTCTGCAATCCACAGGTGTGTACTTTACCAGCCCCGCGCCTGTCGAAGGGCTGTCGGTATTGCCGGGCAAACTCGTGTCCGGTGTGGATGGTAACACGCCGATGCTGGTGGGCGAGTTTGCAGGGGAAGATGGCACGCCTCACATCATGCTGGTGAACCTGAGCATGGAGCGCTCTGCCAAGTTCACGGTGCAACTTGTTGAAAACCAAAAGGTGGACGCCCTGTCTGCCGCGGACGGGCGCTACTACCCGCTCCGGCCAGAGGAGACCACTTGGCTTGTACCGGGGCAGGGCTTGTTGCTCAGGTTGAGCGCGGTATCGTAATTCGGCCTACGTTTCACGCCCCGCACGAGTGTCACCTCGTGCGGGGCGTTTGTTGTGTTCTGCGGCACTGAAGCGAAACGCCTCGACTTTCACGCCTTTCAGGATTTTTCTGCCAGGATGCGATCCACGACCAGCTGGCGGAAGGCGGGTGAGAGACTGGCAAAATAGGCGCAAAAGCCCGTTACGCGTACCATCAGATCGGGATAACTGTTGGGGTCTCGGTGCGCCTCCAGGACCTGGTCTGCATTCATGATATTCATGTTGATCTCTGTGCCTCCCAGCTCCAAGTGCCCGCGAATCAGGCTGATGACGCTCTCCAGAGCCTCCGGGCCATCCAGGCCGGGGTCTAGCTCGATTTGCATGGGCGCTGGATTACCCCAGCCGGGTTGTACCGCAGCGATGGCCGCAGCCATGGCAGTCGCTGCACCGTCACGGCGAAAGCCCGGGTCGGGGTTGGCACCATGAGAGATGGGATCTCCAGCGCGGCGGCCGTTGGGCGTTGCCTTGAGCTCCTTGCCTAGAGAAATGGTGTTAGCCCAAGAAAAAAGTCCGGGGATCATGTTGTGCCCGGCGGGGGTGGGAGCAGCCTTGACGACTTTGCTGAAAAGTCGTGCGATATGTACGGCATAGTCGTCGGCGAGCGAGCCGCTAGAGCCATAGCGTGGGATGTTGCGCATCAGGAGGCGCGCTCGTTCGCCCTCGGGGCCGGCCCAGTCCGACTCGATATGGCTCGCGAGCTCTGGCCAAGTCAGTCGCCCCTCTTGCTCTACACGCAAAACTAATGCGGCGAAACTGTCGGCCACAGTGGCCAGAGCCGCACCATCGACCCCTAGGTTGAGATACTCGACTCCGCCTGCAGAAGCATCCAGCCCCTGCTCGATAGGGCCGTGGCAGAGTAGATCCAGCACCAGCTCGGGAGCTACCTCTTGCTGGTAGTCCAGATGCCAATCTAACCCCTCTCCCAGCACCGCGACAGCTCGACGCAGGTGTTTCTCAAACAACGTCCATAGTCGAGCGACTTCCGGCGGGTTGGCCATGTCGGCCAGCATCTCGTCCCAGGCGACCATCAACACAGCCGCCAGGTTCACTTTGATGCAATCGTTGAGTGTGTACTCGCGGCCGGGAAGCGCAAACCAATGGCAGCCAGCATAGGCTCTCTGGCGCGCTATCTCGAGGGGATAGTTGTTGCGCGCAAAACCCCTGACGGTGTTGTCTATGCCCAGGAACTTGGGCACACCCATTTTGTCCTCAAAAAGGATCTCCACGCCCCGCTGCAGCAGGCCCGAGTCTACATGCTCGCCCACGCAGATGCCTATGTTGGCGGGCACCTGCAACCGGTGAGCGGCCTCCAGAACGAGATAGGAGACACGGTTGGTCACATCCTCACTCTCAACTCCGGGCCCGCCGAGCTGGATGTAATTACTTTCCAACAGCAGCAGGCACGCCAGATGGAAAATCGCTTCCTCGTCTGTCAGAGCTCCGGCCGCCATATCGCGCTCATAGTACGGTAGGAGGAGCAAATCGAGCCGTCCCAATGAACCCGAGCCATTGTACATTTGGGCGGCCATGTCGTACCAACCGATCCATTGGCACGCCTCGCGGAAGGTCCGAGGTGCCTCCTCCACCAGTCGCTCGTTCATGGCCGCCATGTCGAGAAAGTTCGCGCGACGCTTAGGGCATTTCTGTTCGCTAGCTGCTCGGTATGCTTCCGCCACATTGGTACGTATCCAGGCCTGTATCCCTGCAACAATATCCTCCAACCCGTCGTAAAAGGCCGCACGCTCGGCCCCGTGGCAAGCTCGGTAGTGTTGAATTTTACGGAGCAGCCCGCCAAATCCCAGCTCTAGGCCTATGGTCATATCCTGACAGAAATGCTGCAACGCGCCGATACCAGTTACCAGATCGTACTTGCGCTGCTCCGGCTCCAAATGTGCATAGGACAAGTCCGGGTTCCAAGTCACAGTGCGGTAAGAGTTAAAGCTCACACAGTAACCGCCCAAAAGAGAGCTCTCAGCGTCAACATAGGGTGGATGCAGCTCAAGGAGCCTACGGAAATTGGCTCCGCAAGCCCTGGGGCCGAAAAAGCCGCCGGACGGGTGGTTGCTTTCAGGCTCAAAGCTCTTGAGCACGACGTCATTGATAAGCACACCTGAACCACTCACCGCTTGCACCAATTTGCGCTGGTCCGGTGGAGGGAGTATCAACCCGTGATCATCTCTGTCCATCGCTCCGATGACGGCCTGTTTCTCGCGCGTATGGCGCTGTTTGGTCTCCCGCAGAGCCTCCAGGCGGTCACAATAAGTCCACGGCTTATCCACAGTCACATTGCTCACCGTTAGCCTCCACTCGTGCTGCACCATCTGTGGGTAATGCACTGGCCTTGAACCGCCCCAAAGCGGTCATCGCCTCGCACGATAAGTACTGTGCAACCGAACAAAATCTCAATAATACGAAAATACGGACTGGTTGTAAGACACAGCGGCCAGAGGGCTTGCATCTACCCCCCCCGGCCACTGTGTGGGTAGACTCTACTGGGCAACCCGAGCTTCCCCTCAAATTGCCTAAGGCCCGCGATCAGAAGGTGTACTCGCGCCCCTCTCGGGCAGCGATATACATGCCCTCAAGCAACTGTGTCAGATTGCGCCCGTCCTCTACCGTGATGGTCATGTCTGTTCCATGAAGGATAGCGCTGATCCACTGGTCCATGGGTGCGGGGAGTGCCTCCGGAAGCTTGGTAGGCTGAATATAGCCCGCCAGCCCCTCAGGCTGTAACTGGCTGCTGATCACCGCCACCCCGCTACCAGCATCGCGGCGATCAAGTCCCACATAGCCCTCTGTGCCATATATCTCCATGGGGTTCGGCCCGGCACCGTGCACCCACGCCGTATCGAGAATGCCCAAGGCGCCGCTCTCGAACTCGACTACGACAGCCGAGTTATCATCAATGTCATAGGCCCCCAAGAAGTTGTTGATCTTGGCGACGACACTTTTCGGCTTCCCCATGAACCAGCGCATAACGTCTACTGTGTGGCAACCGAGATCAAACATGGCCCCGCCGCCGGCCAGTTCGGGCTGGGTGAACCAGATATTCTGGCCCTTAAACCACTTACCCAGTGCCGCACTGTGGGCGACGCGAGCGCGCATAAGAGTCACCTTTCCCAGCCATCCCTCATCCAATACACGCTTCATGAAAAGAGTCTCGGGGTGAGTGCGGCTGGGCAGCGAGATCATGAACTTGATGCTCGAATCGTGCACGGCTCTCACGATGTCGTCTGCTTCTTTGAGATCGATGGTTAGAGCCTTCTCAGTGAACACATGTTTGCCCCGCTCGATGGCAGCCGCGATGACCTTATAATGATGCGCTGTGGGCGCATTCACTACAACAGCGTCTACGTCGGAGCGGTTCAGTGTCGCATCCAAATCTTTTTCGAATGGGACGCTGAATGTCGAACTGGCCGTTTGGCCTCTTTCTGGGTTTTCATCCCAGATACAGGAGATCTCCGCCTCGGGATGCGCCATAACGTGGCGCGCATAACTCGTGGTGTGATCGTGAGCGAAACTCAACATAGCGATACGTAGCATGGTGATCGTCTCCTTTGGCACTACTCTACAACTGTGCACTGCCTGATGAGGCGCCTAGACTTTGGGAACGCTTACGGCCACTTGGTGTCCAACGGCCGCCGAGTCCACCAGCCCCTGTATAATGACATTGGTCAGCAGCATCTCGTCCGCTGGGATCGGTGAGGGTTTCCCTTCTCGAATGGCATCAGCAAAGGCCAGGTGTTCGAGGCGGAACAGCTCGTCTCCGTCTACAAAGGAAACTGCCTGGGGGATAGTGTCCGTCAACAGGCCCCACTCATGGCGGTAGATGGTCAAGGGGTTTAATCGCATCCCCGCCTTTTCGCCCAGGAATAACGTGCCTCCCAGGGTGTCCATGTGCATAATCCATGAGGTTTTGAGCACCAAGACAGCTCCATCCTCAAACTGCACATAGCCCACGCCAAAGTCTTCGACCTCCAACTCCTCCGGGTCACAACCCCAGTCTCCGAGCCCTTTGGGAGTCTTTTTGCCCACCAGGTTGTTGATAGTACCCACCACAGAGACCGGCGTGGGGTGGCCCATCAACCAGAGAGCGTCATCCAGAGCGTACACTCCGATATCGGCGACCACGCCGATTCCGGTCATATCCTTGCGCACAAAGCTGCCCCCAGCCACAAAACAGCGTCGAGCGGCTACCGCCTCGGCATAGTAGATCCGCCCCAGCGTGCCGGCATCCACAATACGTTTGGCGGCGATTCTGTCGAGGCTGTAGCGCGTCTTGAGCGCTACCATGAGAAGCTTGCCTGTCTCGTGAGCTGCCGCGGTCATGGCAGTCGCATCGTCTAGAGTGGCGGCCATAGGCTTTTCCACCAGTACATGTTTGCCCGCCCGCAGCGCGTCCACTGTGGGCGCTCGATGCGCCTGATTGTAAGTGCAGATCGTGACGGCCTCGATATCCTCCTTGGCGAGCATCTCTTGGTATTCAGCGTAAGCGTGAGGAATACCCCAGCGTGCCGCCGTCTGCTGTGCCTTCTCAATCACGATGTCAGAGACAGCAACCACTTCGATGCCTTCCTCATCGTGGATCGCGCGTAGATGCGCCTGCGCGATACCTCCTGTACCGATAAAACCCATTCTCACTTTGCGCATACCTACCTCCTATGAGTGCAGTCATGAGCCGCAGCCCCGGCTTGCCCGGGAGACTGCGGACGCGGGACTAGTGGGGCAGATAACAGGCAGAAAAGTGTCCCGGCGACACTTCCCTCAACGGCGGGGGGCTCTGAGCACAGTTATCCACAGCGTACGGACACCGGTTTCGATAGGCGCATCCGGCACGCAAGACATCGGAGCGCCTCGTGGGCTCGACTTTGAGATCAAATGTATCCTGCCAACGATCATGGGGATTGGGCGGCGGCACAGAATCTACCAAGAGCTGTGCATAGGGGTGATGAGGGTTCTCAACGACCTCTCGCATAGTGCCGAGTTCAACCACCCTGCCTTGGCATAGGATCATAATCTTCCCGCCGAGGTAATAGGCCGTCGCGAGATTGTGTGTGATAAAGATGCAGGTGATGCCGTAACGTGACTCAAAGTCCAGCAGAATGTTGAGGAATGTGGCGCGTAGCGAAACGTCGATCATTGATACGGGCTCATCAGCCACGATGAGATTGGGGCGCAGCAGATAGATTCTCGCCAGCATCACACGCTGGCGCTCGCCACCGCTGAGCTGGTGCGGGTAGCGCCCCAAAACATCGGGAGGGCGCAGGTCCACAGCGGACAAGGCCTCCTCGATAAGGCGCTGCTCTTCTTGCCGAGATAAAGCCAGCCGAAACATCCTTACTGCCATCTGTAATACGCGATCGATCTTGTAGAATGGATTGTAGGTTCCATAGGGATCCTGAAAGACGGCCTGCACATCTTTGCGGTAGGCCGCGCGTTGCGAGCGAGTCATATGCTGGATATCTTGCCCGCGATATAGGATTTGTCCCGACGTGGGCTTGGTGAGGCCCAAGATTATGCGTGCGATGGTGGTTTTGCCGCTTCCACTTTCTCCCACCAGGGTGAGCGATGTCGGGGGGTGCCCTGCAAGCGAGAAACTCACGCCATCTACAGCATAGACATCGTCCCCGTGAGATAGCCCTCTGCCGCTAAAGACTTTGGTCAGGTCGATGGCTTCGAGTAGGGGTGTCTGTTCTTTCACGAGTACCCTCCCCGGCCATTGTACAGGTGACAGGCCACACGGCGTCCGGGCGCGACCTCCATAGTCGATGGTTCCTCATAACGGCAGCGATCAAAAGCCTCGGAGCAGCGAGGATGGAAACGACACCCCGACGGCCATTCCAGGGGACTTGGTGCAACACCCGGGATCCCTTCCAGCCTGCCCTGCGCCCGGCTGATCGATGGGATGCTTTGTACCAGCGCCCGGGTATAGGGGTGTAGCGCGTCATCGAAAATGTCGAACGTGCTGCCTATCTCCATTACCTTGGCTCCATACATAATCACGATTCGATCACACATTTGCGCGTGGACCGGCATATCATGAGATACCACCAGAATGGTCGAGCCAGACTGTTTGCGAACCTGAAGCAAAGTCTGAACGATCACTCGTTGAATGGTGACATCAAGGGCGGTGGTCGGCTCATCGGCGATGACCAGCTTGGGGTTGAGGGCGATGGCCATGGCGATGATTGCGCGCTGCTTCATACCCCCGCTGAGCTCGTGAGGATACATGCCAGCCACCTCGCCAGGCAGCCCCACCGCTTCCAACAGGCTCTCGATTTGCCCGTCGAGTTGGGCTTTGCGAGAGGGTGCATGCGTCAGAATCGCATCCGCCATCTGGTCCTTGATCTTCATGATGGGGTTGAGTGAATTCATCGAGCCTTGCGGGATGTACGAGATCTCGCTCCAGCGCACCCGGCGGAACTCTTCGTCGCTCATGGTCAACAGATCTACGTTTTGGCTGGACGGTCTCGCAATGGCGGGTGAGATCACTTCGCCGCTTACGATTCGCCCGGGAGGCACAATCAAGCGCAGGATCCCTTCCACCAAAGTCGACTTGCCACAGCCCGACTCACCCGCCAATCCGACGATTTCGTCTTCATACACCTCAAAACTGACGCCATCCACCACTTTGTAGTCGCCACGCACACTCGAGTAGTACACTCTCATGTCTCGAACATCCATCAAAGGCTGGATCATCATCAGCCTCCCGTGACCCGCCTCAGCCGCGGGTTAAAAACGTTCTCGAGCCCCATATTGATCAGATTAAGCGCCAGGAAGAGGAGCACGAGGAGGAGGGCTGGCACCAGAATGATCTGCACGTTCCCCATGGATACCACTCCCCAGCTGATACCCCAGTTCATGAGTAGCCCGAGCGTAACGATGTTGGGAGGACCTAGGCCAATCAGCTCCAAGCCGACCATCGCCAAAATGGCTCCGATCACGCTGTTGGCGAAAGCTACCCCCAGGTAAGGCAGGACATTGGGCATAATCTCTCCGAAAATGATTTTCAGATCGGGCATGTTGGTGACGATGGCCAGGTCGATATAGGGCTGTTCGCGCAGGCTCAATACTTGCGAGCGGATTGCACGTGCTGCGAAAGGCCAGCTAAACACCGCCAGCAGCAAAGCCATGATGGGAATGCTCAACTTTAGCACGTAAGCCGATATGGTGACCAGGATGGGCCAGCTCGGAATTACCAGAAAGGTATCGGTGCCCGTGCGAAGGATGGTGTCAACAACTCCACCCTTGTAACCTGCGACGAATCCAACAACGATCCCTACCATGGTGGCGATACCGCCTGCGATGGCGCCCACTAGCAAAGAATAGCGTAGCCCAAGTAGTGTCATTACCAAGATGTCTCGACCCATGCGACCTGTGCCCAGCGGATGACGCCAGGACGGTTTCTCGAACACGTCCCCTGCACCCACTTCCAGCGGCCTCCGATCACCGAGGATCGCCTTAGAAACCACGGGCTGGATCGCAGCGAGCAACAAGATTACACCAAGGATGATGATACCCACTCGGAACCCGACACTCTCTTGCCAAACTCTTCTCATGCTTGCCATACCCCCTCTTTGTGCAGCTCTCAAGGCGCAGCTCGCTGTTGTCATGTGGCAGCGTTACTGGCCTCTGGTGCTGGCAACCAGCTGGATGCGCGGGTCTATCAACGGCAGGACTAGATCGATCACAAGATTGGCGCTTAGGACGGCGGTGATCGAGATCAGGACGATGCCCAAAATGACGTTGAAATCCAGATAGCTGATGGCGCGCACGAACGTCCAGCCGATACCTGGGTAGGTAAAGAACCATTCGACAAGGAAGGCTCCGTTCACGATAAAGCCCAACGACATGCCCAGGGAGGTCACCTGCGGCAACAGCGCATTTCTAAGGGCATAGGAATAGAACACCCTGGACTTTGGAAGACCCTTGGCTTCCGCAAAAACCAGGTAATCCTCACCGAGGATTGAGATGATCAAGGCTCGGGATGAGATGGCCCATCCCGCCAGCGAGACGACTACTACTGAGAGCGCTGGCAGGGCGCCGTGGCGCACTACGTCCCAGATAAACGGCAGACTGAGCGAGGGCTGCTGCAAGGGTGTGTGGGCTCCGCGCGTGGGGAACCATTTGAGACCGTAGGCCAATGACAACAAAAGAGTGAGCGCCATCAAATAGTTGGGAATCTGTTGTAGCCCCAGCGAGAATACGAATAATGCCTTGCTGACAGGGCTGTCACGTTTCCATCCCAAATAGCCTCCAATGATCGCGCCCAGCGTCCAAGAGATAATGGTGGCTAGGCCCAGCAATCCAACTGTCCAGGGCAGGGCCTCCATGATGGGCTTCTGGGCGTGATCAGGGAATACCATTAGCGAAAGTCCCATGTCTCCGTGGAGGATCAGATTTCGGAAGTAGATAAACAGCTGCTCTGGGAGGGGGCGATCGAGGCCGAACATGCGAATATAGGCTTGGACAGTTCCTTCCGTCCCGACGGCAGAGGCCGCAATCGCGCCTCCAGGTTTGGCAGCCAGGGCGCCTATGAACGCCGTCACTGGGTCGCCAGGGATAAGGTGAAATATAAAAAAAGTGAAGGTAAAGGCGCCGAGGATGCTCAGGAGCCAGAACGCGGTTCTTCTTGCCAGGTATCGGAGGAGGGACTTGCCCGCCATGTGTTTCTCCCTTGATATCTCTGCCTTGGTTGCCCGAGTTGGCCCGCCTGTAAGGTGGTGGGCTGGTAGGGCCTACCCTTTTGTTAGGCGATAACGCATTGACAGCATTCCGATACTAGAAGCTTGTGCAACTGCAGGAGGGAATCACTTCCTGGCGACGATCGGGTTTGCTCGCACGGTGTATACCGGGGCCCGCTTTACAGTGACTCTCGGCGAGAGGTTCTCGCTCGGTACGCCCCAGGTTCCGCAGTGGGGCGATCATGCGCTCTAGCCGAACGATGCCGCGCCCATATGCGCAATGGCTATGCTCCGCAGGCAGTGCCCCGGTTCCTCGAGTTCTAACGCGTGTGCACTCGGCGCGGTCACCAGCAACTAGAGTGGTAACGTAGCCGCTAGGGGCGACATGGAAAACGAGTAGTGTTAGTGCAACGGCACTCAAGATCCCTAGAGACCAGCCGCAACGCTTGTTCATGCGACGTTCCAGACGCCCTTTCCTAAGCGGGGTGTGCATCTCGCCCGGCTGCTGGGAGGCCAGCGCTGTGATGCCAGCCTCCCAGCGAAGCTCAAATCAAGGTGCGAGTGAAGGCCGCCCCAGTAAGCCATGTGCGCTCAAACGATGTGGCTACATCTACACAGCGCACGGTGGGTGGACTGGCTCTGTACAAGAGCTCGTTAGCCTTCACAGGGCAAAGCGCAAGGCCCCTCGGCCCATGTATTGAGCCATCGAACCTAGGCCTTCTTGAGGCCGTGTAGCACCCACTTGAACGTATCCCACCATGTGAAGGGCACCATGTACCAGTTCCCTTCCTTGGGCCAATTGGTAAAGTAGGTGTTGTTGAATGGCATGCTGTACAGCGTCTCAATGGAGGGGAAGGCCGGCATGTCCTCCAAGAAGTAGGTTAACGCCTTCTCGTAGAGCGGGCTCGCCTCGTCAGACATCGGGTCTATGACCGCTAGCTGATCGATGACGTCATCCAGGCGCTCGTCTCGCAGCCGTGAAGGCGAGGTCTCCCAGGAGGGTATCTCGAGCTTTTCCCCGATGGGGCGGTAGAACATGGAGTGAAAGTTCCGGTAAAAGCCGTATGGATCCGGCACCGCGCCGCACAGCCAGATCGAAGCCATGTCGGCGGAGCCCGTGGTCCACTGCTCATGCATGGTGGTGAAGACGCTAAAGCCCTTCACTTGGAGATCGATACCAATGTTTGCTAGCTCAGCGGCTAGATCCGCCGCGATCTCGTACTCGGGCTTGCCTTTCTCGCTCGGAGTCACCAGCACGTAGGATAGGCGGTTCCCTTCGTCATCGACGCGGATCCCATCAGCGCCCGGGGTGAACCCGAGATCATCTAGCATTTGCGCGGCTTTGTCGGGGTTGTACTCTAGTGGGTATTGATCCACCACCGAGTCGAATTGGAACCGCTCGAACCAACCATAGCCTGCCCAGGGGTACTTGGTGCCATGGCTCGGGGGCCGCCACACGATCTGGCCTATCTTGTCGCGGTTGCAGCACAGCTGCATAGCCTGTCGTACCTCGGATCGTTTGATCGTCTCGGTGTTGAACACAAAGCCACGCGGGCAGGGGTCCAGATAAACCGCCAGTTCAAAAGCCGGGTTCTGCTCGGAGAGGCGTACCTGCATGTCGTACTCATCCAGGACGGGGATATCCACGCCGTTGTCGATAGCCAGCTGCATCTCGGCATCCGCCGGCGGCTCGATTCTGGAGACAAAGTACTTGGCAGCCATCGGCTCAGCGAGACCGGCTTCCACAGCCCAGTAGTCGTCGTTTCGCTCGAACACCAGCATGCCGTCGGATCTCTGGGTCGGGATCATCTTGTAAGGACCGCTCCAGATGGCCGGCTTGTTCCTGAAAGTGACTGGATCCACCTTTTCCCAGATGTGTTTGGGCACGACCGGACAGGCGCCCACCCAGGCCATCCAGTTCGTATGGAAACGTGGTGCAGACTTCTTAAAGTCAAAGTCTACGGTATAGTCGTCCGTCGCCGTTACAGTGGCCACCTGGCTAGACCAGTCGGCGTGTCTGGTCGATTCCTCTGTGTTGAGGATCATCTCGGTGGTGAACGCGACGTCGTTGGCAGTTACCGGCTCCCCATCCGACCATTTTGCGCCCTCGCGCATGCTGATCGTCAGGCGCGTGTAATCGGCGTTGTACGTATAGTCCGTGGCTAGCCAGGGGATCACCTCTCCGTCAGCAAGATTGACGTACCAGAGGTGTTCGATCATGGAGGAGTGCATGCCTGTGCCCCACTCGTCAGCGCCGGGGATGTGAGGGTTGAACGTGTCAAAGCGTTCGATATCCGCGCGCCCGTAGATGAGGCAGTCCTCGCGTGGTCCGGGCAATGCCGATAGCTCGGTGACCGGCTCCACTTCAGCGACCTCTCCTGGCTCCGCTGGCGCCTCCTCTGGAGGGGCAACTCCAACGTCAGTCGCTGGAGCGACTGGTACTGGTGCACAGCCAGCAGCGAGTATACTCGCTGCACCTAGACCAAGGTAACGGAGAAACTCTCGACGTGAAACGGTGCCCTTCATCTTAGCCTCCTTTGCCTACCAATACAGGGGCCGATAGCGATTGTGAGTCACCGTATACGGACCGTGATCGTCTACATCATTCTCCTCCCTCTGTTCTGTTGCCTGCTCCACTCAGCAACCAAGGCTGCAACTGGATTGTCAATTGATGCGAGAGTGCAGTGATGCGAGAGTGCAGCTATACGCACCAACTGATGACCGGCTTTAGCCCTGCGTTCTGGGGCGCTCCATCGCTCCAATAGGCGGTCTATAGCTGGCGCAAGCTTTCCGCTGATTCGCCGTTTGCAGGCGCCCGTGTTATGCCTATGCGGGGCTAGTGATCACGACAGAATCATCGACCTATCTCCAGACAGACCCGTTCGGGAAGGCAAGCCAGCTGTTTGGAGACTGGCCATGAAGGGTCGTCACCAAGTGGGCCGTTCGGTCAAGGCGAAATGTTGGGGTTGAAGGCTATGTCCTCTTTAGATCACCTGACGGTCATTGCTATCGTACTCAACTGCAGCCGCGAATCGGTATCACCTCAGAGCAAGCCATACTTGGGTACAGAGGACTTTTGCTACAGGAATTATGCTCCAAGAAGAGCATGCGTCAGAAGAATAGCTCACGTTCCCCGCTTCGTCGGGGTGGCACGACCGGTGACATCTATCGCTCTCACGCAAAAACAGGAGAGACATCTGTTCAGCCGTAGATCGTCGTGCAATAGTGTATGTGCAGGGCTCGTTTCCTTTAGCTTGTATCATATCGCACTTGTATCTCGATGTCAATGCATCGTGAGTTCCGGCAGTCTTTTTTACAATCCGCACTTTCTTGTCCGGGCTTGCGCGTTGCCGAGCTGTGCTACATGAGGGTTGACGGTGCCTCGCGCGACGGTATAATTGGTTCGCCCATAGGCTGCGCCAACGGGTGGCGCCGGAAGGACAGTGTATGTTGAAGCCGATCAAAGGAGAGACTGCTATGAAGCTGGGTTACCTCACACCGCTTAGCCTAGAGACTATCGCCAATGCCCGTCAGCTGGGTTTTGACGCTGTGGAAGTTGGCGCGGGCTGGATCGGTCGCCCTGATCTGGCCGCACTGGAGGCCGACCTGCCCGCTATGCGCGATGCTTTGGAGGAGCATGGTATCGCGGTCACTTCCGTAGCCATCTATGGCGCTACGGTGGAGGCTCCTGTTGACGAGGCCGTGGCGTACTATGAGCGCGCCATCAAGGTGACGCGCGCTTTGGGATGCTCCGTCGTCTCTGGTTTGACGGGGCGCGATAACAGCCTCACAGTGGATCAGAACATGTCGCTGTTCGAGGAGCGATTCAGTCGCATCGCCGAGATCGCCGAGGATCACGGGGTGAGCATCGCATTGGAACCCTGGCCCGGTATGGTGCTCGGCCATGGCCCGTACCGCTGGACGAACCTGGCTACCACCCCCGAACTCTGGGAGCGGCTGTTTGATGCTGTGCCCAGCCCGGCCATGGGCCTGGAGTACGATCCATCTCACTTGGCGTGGCAAGAGATAGACTATCTCAAAGCTATTCGCGATTTTGCTCCTCGCATCCACCATATGCACGCCAAGGACATCGTCATAGACCGCGAAAGACGGGCCTACGTGGGTGTGCACGGCTCTGGTTGGTGGCGTTTCGTGATCCCAGGGCTCGGGGAGATCGACTGGCCGATGTTATTCGCCACGCTGAAAGAGGCGGGCTACCAGGGCGATGTGGCCATAGAGCACGAGGATAACGTCTACTTGGATGATAAGTGGAACGAGGGCTTGACCATCGGCCTCGAGACATTGCGCCCGTTGGTGAAAGCCTACTGAGTGCGGTGTCGTGTTGTCGGGAGCCAGTTACAGCATGCTGTGGCTCGCTCCCGACAGGTTCTCACGTTGGCGCTCGCGAGGCCCACGCTCAGTCTCTTACGCGACCTGGCGGGCTACCCAATATAGTCCGAGCGCGGCGAGCTTGCCCTCGGTGGGTATCCCCTCATCCGTCCAACCCGCTATGCGATAGTAGAGTGCCTTGGCCTGCTCAAAGGACTCCTGGCTCATGGCCATACCATCGGTAGCTCCGCCAGACAGCGCTTTGAAGGCCTTTTGGGGCAATACGTCCTGAACCAAAGTGAACCCCTCTCGTGCGTTAAAGGCTCGCAACAAGTTGAGGCGCCGCTCGCCCACCAACATCAGCTCATACAGGCTGGTGCACCAGCCCGTCACTGTATGCACAAGCTCCACCAATTGGTTCATGTTGTAGATCTGCCAACTAGGCCCCCAGACGAATTGGCAGGTGTCCAACCCCTCGCGTTCTGCAATCTGCTGCACCATAGTTACCATGGCGTCCACGTTGCCAAAGCGTAGGTCAAGCCCGCCGGTGCCCTCCTACGTCAACAAACCATGCTCGTAGCAATCCATGGTAAACGCCACGGAGGCCCCGCAAGAGATGGTATCCAACCCATACATGTTGCCAATCTCGTTGGCTTTGGAGATGGCTACAAGGGCATCGACGCTACAGTAAGAGCCCATGGTGGCGATCGTCTCGTTCCCGGGGCAAGGGGCCAGCTCCTACCGGCATAGTGCGAAGCAGATAGTGCAGGGCCATGCCGCTGCCGCCCATATAGGTGCGGTAGAACGACTCGGAAGGCCCTTCCACTTCGATAGCTCCCGTTGTCGGATCCACGTGCAACACTTTGCCCGCGTATCCGTACGGCATGCGATCACCTCCGCTGCGAGGCGAGCCTCCGTTATGCGCATGCTAGTATACGTGTACTACGGAGACCGGGCAGGCCGATGGGGGGCTGTGGGCTTCCGGGCGCCACAATGAGCGATGTGGCACTTGTTCTCGCTGCTTATTTTGGCTATGATGGCACACAATTGAGGCCAGAGAACGCGGGAGGCGAGGATGAGGTTGCAGCAAATAGTTGACACTGTACGGTCGAAATGCGATGCGCTGCGGGCGGCTGAGAGTGTCGCCGAGTGGCGATTCACTCAAGGAGAGGTGGTTGGCGCCCACGAGCCGGGATACGACGACAGTTCGTGGGATGTGGTCAGCGCTCCCGCTACTTGGGCCGGCGCTGGCGGAGACGCTTGGCTTCGCAAGACTTTTTCCTTCCCCGAGCGGGTGGAGGGGATACCCACTGCTGGCGCCAGAGTGGAGCTGCCGCTCATCGTGCCCATCCACAGTGTGTTGTATGTGAACGGCGTGGAGCGCGTTGCAGAGCCCTCCTGGCTGGACACACGTGCAGTGCCTTTGGCCATCAGCGAGAGCTATACGCCGGGCCAGGCGATTCAAGTAACGTTGCATACTTTTCAAGGGGACGGCTTTGGGCTGTTTATGCCCTCACCAGTTGAGGTATCCACTATCGAGGAGCAGGTTTTCCGCCTGGGCGTGCTTCGCAACCAGATAGAGTTCACTCACTATTTGGCATACGAACAGGCCAAGGATCCCAACTGGCAGCGAGCTTGGGAAAGCGCTGCCGCTCAGCTCGACCTGGGTGCGTTGGATAGCAACCGTTGGGACGACTGGTGGGTGAGCGCAGAGGCGGCGCTGGGCCTGTTACAGCCGATGGCCCGAGAGGCCAAGACCTACACCACCCATCTCGTGGGGCATTCGCACATCGATATGAACTGGCTCTGGACTTGGGAAGAGACGGTGGACGTCATTCAGCGCGATTTTGCCGCGGTCGACAGCCTCATGGAGCGTTATCCCGCCTTCCATTTCTCTCAAAGCCAGGCATCGACCTATCACGTCGTGCGAGATCGTTTCCCCGAGCTGTTCGCGCAGGTGCAAAAGCGCGTCAAGCAAGGCAATTGGGAAGTGACAGCCGCTACGTGGGTCGAGGGCGATCTCAACATGGCGGCGGGCGAATCGCTGGCGCGCCACCTGTTGATGACCAGGCCCTATATCGAGGGCGCCTTGGGCGTGCGTTCTCGTATCTGTTGGGAGCCAGACACGTTCGGGCACGCTGGCACGATGCCCCAACTGCTCAACCAAGCGGGTTTGGGCTTTTACTATTTTTGCCGGGCGGGTCAGGGGGAGCCGCTCTTCTGGTGGGAGGGGATCGATGGTTCGCGGGTGCTCGCCTTTAACGATCCCTTGGGATACAACGGTGTAGTGGATCCGGATGCTGTGACTGCGCCCGTGGTGGATCTCAGCAAGCGTTACGGTGTGCGCAGGGGGCTCTTTCTCTACGGTGTGGGAGACCATGGCGGCGGCGCTACAGCGCGCGATATCGAGCGAGTACTACAATTAGACAAGACCCCCTTGCTTCCACGCGCAGAAATGAGCAGCCTGCTTGATTTCTATAAAAAAGTGCAGGCCGAGAGCTCCCAGTTGCCGGTGATCCGGGGTGAGCTGAATACCACCTTTGAGGGGTGCTATACAAGCCACAGCGATATCAAAAAGCTGAACCGCGGTTGTGAGAACAACCTCCTGACCGCTGAGACGCTGGGCACCACGGCTCAAACACTGGCCGACGCGACCTACCCCACTGAGCAGATGGCGGAGGATTGGCGTACGCTGCTGTTCCACCAGTTTCACGATATCATCTGCGGCTGCTCCATCGGTGCCGTCTACAAAGAAGCCGTCGAGGCATTGGAGCCTGTGTTAGAGCGCACTCGTGGGGTAGCCCTCTCCGCTGTGGAACAGCTAAGTGCAGAGGTGGATACCGGTGAGGGCGGGGAGCGAGTTGTGGCTTGGAACCCTCTTGCGTGGGAGCGCACTGACCTTGTGCGGGTGCCGCTGAGTCGGTTCGGCGCTACGCCCGCGGCATTGGTGGATGATCGGGGGTTGGTGTTGCCAGTGCAAGTGGCTGGGGACGAGCTGTTGTTTGTTGCCCACAACCTGCCAGCGCTCGGCTGCCGAGTCTACCGGCCTACGGATGAACCGGCGTCTTCCGACCTGCACGCGGCCGATGATGCCACGCTGCGAAATGATCTGCTCGAGTTTCACGTACACCCCGAGTCGGGGGCCATCGACAACCTGCACGATCTGGAGAACCAGCGCATAGTGGACACTATGAGCGCCTGGCGCGGTGTGGAGCGCAAGCAGGTCGCGGGTATGATCAACCGCCTGCAGATCCACTGGGAGAGGCCACACCCTATGTCGGCGTGGAACATCGGCGATATAGCGCGCGTTGATAGCCTGCTGACCGGTGCTGACGTGCGCGTAGTCGAGCGCGGGCCGGTACGCGCCACCGTGGAAGTACGTCGCCAGATGCTCAACTCCAGCATCATGCAGCGCTACTGCCTCTATGCCGGCGTTCGCCGAGTGGATATCGAGACTGAGCTGGACTGGCACGAGCGGGGTGGGAACGATGTAGACGCCCCCATGCTGCGGGCGATTTTCAAGCCCCATCTGGGCGCGTGCACGGCGACTTTTGAGGTGCCTTTTGCTGGACTGGAGCGCAACGCCACGGGTGATGAGGTGCCTGCCTTGCGCTGGGCGGATGTGTCCGATGGCGAGTATGGTCTCTCGCTGCTCAACAACGCCAAGTACGGCCATCAAGCTCATAGTACCACGCTGGGGCTGACACTTGTGCGCTCTTCCTACGAACCGGACAACTCGCCCGATCAGGGTTTGCAGAGCTTTGCCTACGCGCTGTATCCGCACATTGGCAATTGGCGCGTAGCAGGCTCCGATCGCCGTGCGGTAGAGTTCAACCAGCCGGTGGTCGCGGTGGTGACTGATGGCCATACCGGCCATATCCAGCCCGGGCAGCCACTCTTGACCTGCGAGCCGGCCAACGTCATGGTGACGGCTGTCAAGCCGGCCGACTGCGGCGACGGAGCCATCGTCTTGCGCTTGGTGGAGATGCAGGGCACTCCCGCAGAGGTGATCTTGAAGTGGGGCTGGAATGTGGCCCGGGTGGAAAAAGTCAACCCCATCGAAGAACACATCACTGATGTGCCTGCGTCAGCCGATGGTTGCACGCTGGCCATGCTTCACAACGAAGTGGTGACGCTCAGGCTCACGCTGGCCTGAGCCTGCTGAGAATCAGTTCATCTGTCATTTTTCAAGAGGAGTAGCAGCATGGTGCAAATCGGCATGGTCACACTGGGTATGGGCGCGGCTCCGCTGAGCGAGGTGCTCGAGGTGGCGGTGGCGACAGGTAGTGAGGTGATGGAACTTAACGGGCGCCCTACAGTCCATCAGAACTTGTGGGCGGAGCCCATCGACTATACTGCCATCCAGGCGCAGATCGGCGCCAGCGGCGTGGCGGTGAGCAGCCTGGGAGGCTACTGGAACCCCGCGCAACTGAGCGACGAGGCGCTGGCTGAGGAAGTAGAGCAGTTCGTCGGCTATTGCACTGTGGCGCGCGAGATGGGGATCCCCGTTGTGCGGGCCTTTGCCGGCGACGTGATGGAGGGGTACACGCTGGACGATTTTTACCCCCGTATAGTGGCTGGCTTCAAAGCTGTTACGGAACGGGTGGCCAACTGGGGGATCACTGTCGGCATCGAAAACCATGGCCGTCTCATCAACGATGGCGACAGGCTCAAGGATCTGTTTGATGATGTGGCCAGTCCCGTCCTGGGGATGACCATTGACACCGGCAACTTTTGCTGGGCGGGGCACTCGCTGGAGACTGCTCATCGCTATTTTGACGTGCTAGCGCCCTATACGGTTAACGTGCATGTAAAAGACGGCAGGTTCGAGGATGGCGAGTGGGTGCTATACCCGGTGGGGCGTGGTGATATCGACTTGCCGGGATTGTTCGACCGCCTGGACGAGGAGGGTTATGACGGCCCCATCGTGAGTGAATACGAGGGCAAGTGCGACTTCCGGCTGAGCACCTTGGAGAGCGTGGCTTATTTGCGGGGCCTGCGCGACGCCTTTATCTGAGACGTATGCCGGTCCACCGATCACCGTTCGGAAAGGAGCCGATCCTATGGCCTATCCGCCTTTGGGGGCACAACTCATCGTCTTTAGCGGGCAGACTGATATCGAGAAGAACGCCGAGGAGGTGCTGGGTGCAGTGGCCGCCGCGGGCTTTGGCGCTATCGAGTGTGGCACCGCGTACTTTATCGATAGGCCCGAAGTCCTCGTCGAGACGCTCTGCCGATACGATCTCAAGGTCGCTGGGCTGCATGGCGGTGTCAGTATAGACCTGGAGGCAACACTCAGGCTTGCAGAGCTTTACGACACCCGCGATATCTGTATCTCGGGCGTGGGTGGCTGGGAGAGCAAGGCCTCGGCCGACTATCGACGTGACATGGAGACCTTTAACGAGATGGCTTGTGCATGCGCCGAGCGCGGCGTCAAGCTACACTATCACAACCATGCCTACGAGTTTGACACGCTGGATAACGGCATGACGGGTATGCAGGTGATCTTGGACGAGTTGGATCGCTCCGTAGGTGACCTGTGTGTGGATGTGGCTTGGGTACACATCGGTGGTCAAGACCCCGCTGCATTTCTGAGGGAGCACAGCCGGTTGGTGGGATATGTGCACCTGAAAGACTATACCGGAGACCGCCACTGGGTGGAGCTGGGACAGGGCGTGGTGCCGCTGCAAAGTGTGATGGAAGCAGTGGATGCGTTGCCGAACGTGAGCTGGGCTGTGTACGAACAGGACACTAGCGACCGCACAGCGGCCGAGTCCACCCGTATCAGTCATCGGTATCTATCCGATACGTTTGACTATCGCTGAGAAGTGTTCTCTCTGCGCAGCGAGCGCGCGATGTTGCGCATTCGCCCTAAAAAGCGGGGTGGCTCGGTGAGCATCTCCTGGCGTGATGACCCCGCTCATGGAGGAGGCGTCGTATGAAAGCAGTTGTTATGGCAGGGGGATCTGGTTCGCGCTTGAGGCCGCTGACTATCAACCGGCCCAAGCCCATGGTGCCTATGGTCAACAAACCGGTTATCGGGCACATTTTGGACCTGCTAAAGCGTCATGGCATCGTGGATGTGGTTATCACGCTCCAGTACATGGCAGAGGACATCCAAGACTACTTTGGGGATGGCCAAGCATGGGGCATGAACATCCACTACTCCATTGAGGAGACGCCTCTGGGGACTGCGGGGAGCGTCAAGCAGGCGCAGGACCTGCTGGGCGAAACGTTTATCGTTATTAGCGGCGATGCGGTGACGGACGTTGATCTCTCCGCTATCATCGAGTATCACCGCCAGCGACAGGCGCTGGCCACTATTGCGCTGTATCGTGTGGCAAACCCGCTGGAGTACGGAGTCATCATCATCGACGATGAGGGCCGTGTCCAGCAGTTTCTGGAAAAGCCGAGCTGGGGCGAGGTGATCTCGGATACCGTCAACACCGGCATCTATGTACTAGAGCCCTCCGTTCTCGATCACTTTGAGCAGGGAGTGAATTTCGACTTTTCCAAGGATCTGTTCCCGATACTTCTCGAGCACAAAGCCCCCATGTTCGGCTATGTGGCCGACGGCTACTGGTGCGACGTGGGCAATCTTCAAGAGTATATGCGTGCGACAGCGGATATGCTGGAAGGTCGGGTGCAGGTGGAGGCGCTGGGGGCGAGTTGTATAAACAGCGTCTACTGCGAAGAGGGCGTCGAGATCGCACCGGACGCCCAGATCTATGGCCCCGTGTTCCTTGGTTTTGGCGTCAAGGTCAAAGGTGGCGTCATCATCCACGGGCCCACCGTAATTCGCGACTACACGGTAGTAGACAATCACGCCCACGTGGATCGCAGCCTAGTCTGGCGAAACTGCTACATCGGAGAGGGGGTTGAGCTACGCGGCGCCATCGTCGGGCGCCAGTGCAACCTCAAGCGCAAGGTGGTGGTTTTTGAAGGGGGCGTTATCGGCGATAGCTCTGTCGTGGGCGAGGGCGCTGTCATTCACCCGGGCGTCAAGATCTGGCCTCAGAAGGAAGTGGAGGCGGGCGCTACCGTCAAGACCAGCATCATCTGGGGCGCACAGGGGCGGCGCGTGCTTTTCGGCCGTTACGGCGTCACCGGTCTGGTGAACGTCGATTTGACACCCGAGTTCGCCGCTCGGTTGGGCGCGGCCTTTGCCGCCACCCTGCCCAAAGGCGCCACCGTCACTATCAATCGTGACCCACATCGCAGCCCGCGTATGCTCAAGCGTGGGATCATCTCGGGGCTGCCGTCAGCGGGCGTCAACGTCCTGGATGTGCGGTCGGTGCCGATTCCGGTTGCCCGCCACTTTACTCGCACCACCGGTTGCGCGGGGGGTGTCCACGTGCGGCTCTCGCCCTATGACAGTCGCGTGGTGGATATCCGTTTCTTTGACGAAAACGGGCAAGACCTGGGCACCGATGCAGAGCGCAACATCGAACGTGTTTTCTTTCGCGAGGACTTTCGCCGCGTCTATTTGGACGAGATCGGCACCATCAGCTACGCCATGAATGCGGTGGAAAAGTACTCGGAGAGTTTTCTTGCGGCCCTGGACGTGGACGCGATACGTGCCGCCAACCCATACCTTGCCGTCGACTTTGCCAATGCTCCCACGGCGCAGGTGTTGGCGCCGCTACTCACCCGGCTCAACTGCCGTGAGGTGGCGCTCAACGAGGCGGTGGACGAGAACAAAATGTCCATCTCGTCTGAAGAGTTTCAGAATTCGCTGCGCGGGCTGGCCAAGATATGCAGCGTTCTCGAAACCCTGATGGGCGTCCGACTGGATGTGGGCGGTGAGCGGGTGTTCGTGGTGGACGACGCGGGCACTATCGTACCGGGCACCAACTTGGCAGCGGCTATGGCCGCGATGGCTCTCAAAGCGCACGGTGGAGGCGTCGTGGCGGTGCCGGTTGCCATGCCCAATGTCTTTGAAAAGATCGCGGCCGAGTACGGCGGCTCGGTGCTTCGCACCAAGGTTAATCCGCAGGCGTTGATGGAGGCTGCCGAGAGCGGGGTCGTGATGGCCGCGGATGGCAACGGGTCTTTCATCTGGCCCGAGTTCCAACCCGTCGTGGACGGTATGATGACTATCGCCAAACTGCTCGAATACCTTTGCACACAAAAGGTATCGTTGCGCGAGGTGGTGGCGTCAGTGCCCAAGTTCTTTAGCGCCCAAGGGCAGGCCAACTGCCCTTGGGAGGTCAAAGGCACTGTTATGCGGTTGCTCAACCAGCAGTATCGCGACAGGATCGGTCAGCAGATCGACGGCATCCAGATCAACCTCGGCGAGGACGAGTGGGTGCTGATCCTGCCCGATGCCGATCATCCCGTCTTTCACGTGTACGCCCAGGCGCGCTCTGTGGCTGAGGCGCAGGAGCTGGTGAGCAAGTACGAGCGGATCGTGGAAGGACTTCAAGGGTAGGGTAGCGGTCGAGGTGCGGAGATTTGGTGCGCCGCGGCGGCCATGCTATAATGGCGCGACGCTCGGAGAGGTCGCATAGTCCGGTCGAGTGCGCACGATTGGAAATCGTGTACGGGGCAACCCGTCGCGGGTTCGAATCCCGCCCTCTCCGCCAGTTGTGTGCGCAAAAGGCGTGGTCGGAGCTCTGTTCTCCGACCACGCCTTTGACATCTTGAGAGATCGTCGCTGGGGCCAGGCGCGCGACGGATCAGGCCGGCGCTGAATCACAATAGCTAACGCCAATGCAGCGGGTGCCCGCTCTGGCCCATAGCTTATACCCTGCAGGCCCGTGACACGTCCGGGATCCATCGCCGGTTTGCCTCAGCAGGGCTTTAGAGCCGCGCATACACAGCCTCCAGCCTCGGCGCGATGCGACGCCAGTCGTAATGCTCCAACACGAACTCGCGGGCGGCAGAGCACAAAGATGCGGCGGTGTCGGGCTCGCGCAGCAAGCGAAGGATGGCCTCAGCAAAGGCAGTCGGTGTATCGGCTAGGAGAGCCTGTACGCCATGGGTGAGGCCCAGTCCCTCGGCCCCCAGCCTGGTCGAAACCACCGGCACACCCGCTGCCATGGCCTCCAATACCTTGAGACGTGTTCCACCGCCGATGCGCAAGGGCACCAAGCACACATCAGCGCCCGCGTAATAGGGGGCGATGTCGGGCACAAATCCGGTAAGGGTGATGCTGACATCCACCGCTAGGGGAGCCAGTCGCCGATGTGGACTCTTGCCGACGACGTAGAGATGCGCATTCGGAGCCCCAGCGCGGACCAGGGGCCAGACACGCTGTACGAACCAGATGACGGCGTCCACGTTGGGTCGATAGTCCATTTTGCCGGTGAAAACCAGCGCGGGACGAGCCAAGGGCTCACCGCTTGCCGGCAGGGCCGACGAGCCGGGGCGCAAAAGGTCCACATCCACACCGTTAGGTATCACAGTAGGTTGTAGCCCGGCCACGAGGTGTTGGAGGGCGTGTGCATCGGCGTCGGAGACGGCCACTACGGCATTCGCCATAGCGCAGACTCTGCGCTCAAAGCGACGCAGTCGTTGCCACTGCACCAGCGAATAGGCGGCGGCAGGCCAGCGGCGGGGATGGCGTAGGTCGGTTTCAAAGGCGCGTCGCTGCAAGACGTACTCGGCGTTATGGTCGTCGAACAGTATGTGCTGCACGCCCGCGTCGCGCGCCAGCATGGCATAAGGGGCCATCTCGATCCCCTCTACTTGCAGGATGTCTGGCTGCCACTCGGTCAGCATCTCGCGCAAGGCATCGGCGAACTCGCCAGAGGCCAGGCGGCGCGCCATGTCGGGCTGGCTGCTCAAGAAGAGGGTGCGCAGCCGATCGCTCGACGATCGCACTGGCGGCGAGACCACGCGCAGCGCGCTGCAACATTGCGCCAATGGCCCCGGGTCGCCGCGTACTGGATCGCCAAATGTGAGCAGGGCCACCTCGTGACGCAAAGCCACTTGGGCGATCAAATTAAAGTTGCGGATGGCGGTTCCCTGCTGGGGAGGATGGGGCATCTGTGGCGTGAGAAACAGGATGCGGCGTGGCTGCGGTGGCTTGAGAGAGGACTGTATGTCCATCATGCCAGGCCGTGGTAGACCCGGAGGGTTTCCTCAGCGGCTTTGTCCCAAGAGAAAAAGCTGGCGCGTTTGAGCCCCTTTCCGATGAGCGTAGCGCGCAATTCCTCGTCGGTAGCGATACGCCACATGGCTACAGCCATCCCTTCTACGTCGTTGGGGTCTACCAAAAGACCTGCATCGGCCACCACCTCGGGTAAGGCCGAAACGTTCGAGACCACTACCGGTGTGCCACAGGCCATAGCCTCCAGGGGGGTGAGGCCAAAGCCCTCGTAAAACGATGGCGCTACCAGGGCTCTAGCTGTATTGTAGAGCCACAGCAACTCTTGGGTAGAGACCCGCCCCAATGAAAGCACGTCGTTCTCCAGCCCGAGCTTGCCGATGAGGTCATAGACCTCGTCGTAGAGCCAGCCGCGGGCCCCGGCTAGCACCAGCTTGAGGTCTAGGCGGTAATCGTCCAGCAGCTTGCGAAAAGCGCGCAGCAGGGTGGGCACATTCTTGCGCGGCTCGATTGTGCTTACAAAGAGCATAAAGTCGGATGTGAGCCCAAACTGAGAGCGCACTTGGGCCGTCAGCTCTTGCGTGCGCATAGGCTTAAAGATGGGGCTCGCTGCTTCATAGATCACCGTTATTTTGTGCTCGGGCACACCTAGGAGGCGTATCAGGTCATGTTTGGTGGCTTGGGATACAGCGATGATAGCGTTCGCGCGCAGGACAGCCTGGTCTATCTGCCCATAGTAACGAGCAGACTCCTTGGTTAAAAAGTGGGGGTACATGACGAACACGAGATCGTGTACAGTGATAACTGTGGGGACCTTGGCGCGCAAGGGCGGGATGAAATCAGGGCTGTGCAAAACGTCCAGGTTGAGCATCGAAATTTCGATGGGTAGCGTCCACTGCTCCAACCGATGGTGGCAGGGTGTGAGCAATCGGCGCGCGGCAAAGTTGCTGAGGGGCAAGATGGGCGCTTTGCTCCTGATGCTCTGCAGGATGGTGAATTCATCGTCCGTATCCACACGGGCGAGCGCCTCAATGAGCTGTAGTGTGTAGCGGCTGATACCCGCCTGCCGATAGTAGGCTAGGCGCGCATCAATGCCTATGTGCATAGCCGGGCCTCTCCTTCAACCTGCTGGAGCCTACAAGGCAAAATAAAAAACGCCCCTTCGCCCGTCGCACGCCCGCGACCGCGAGGGGCACCTATGCTACCCACGCTTCCAGACACCATGGTACCATGAATGCTAGTGAGAGTCAAAGCATATGAGGTGTTGCACGCGCTTGCGGCGAGAAGATGCAACAGAAGAGTTGTCTCTCAACTGGACGCAAGCTGTTTGCCCTAATTCCATTAGGACGGTCCATTCTCACTCGATCTGCTCGAGTGCGGATTACGGCGGCGCAGTGAGGTAGCGAGCACGAAGCGCCGTATTCATTGCACATATCCGTTGCCTTCGATCGAAGAGGGAGCATCCTACACGGCGTACAGCGGGCTCCTCTATCGCCACAAGAGTACGGAGGGCAATCGCGTGTCTCATAACACGCCTGAATACAAGGCGCTCTGGATGGTCGCCCCGCCAGCGCTGCACTTGGAACGACTGGACGACTAATCTATGGGAGTATCGGATCTGCTCACTCTTGAGTGCCCTTTTCGCGGTGCTCGCCCCGTCGCAGTCGCTCGAGCTTGACCTGGATACGTCGCCTCGCTCTATCGGTCTCGTCCTCGTCAACAGCCGCACAGATGAGAAGATCGCCATGCAGCTGCACGCGTAACCATTGACCGGGACGCACCCCGGCGGGCAGCGCGTCGAGCGGCACATCCACTCGCCGTCCATCGTCGCCAACGAGTAGTACGGCCCAGTCCTCCTCAAAGCGATCGATCACCGCAGACTCTATCACTCTATCACCTCGAATGCCGTCTCTTCGCTCACCGTGTGGCCATCAGCTGACGCTGTTACGACAATGCGCCAAGTTCCTGGGGTCGTTGCTCGACCCACGCGCCATTTCCACGATACGTTTCCCCGGCCATCGGCGAGCTGTGGCTCCAGCCCCTCGGCTTGGCTCGGTCCCGATTTGTAGTGTACCGCTATCGTGCACTGTGCACCAGGAATGGTTCTGGCGACAAGCCTAGCATTGGCATCGCGCCTGACAGGCGACGTAATCGATAGGATAGACAGCGCCAACTCGCCCGCCTCTGACGCCTCGGAGGCTCGGGTCGGCGTTGGTGGGCTCGGCGTGCGCGTTGGTGTTGGCGGACTCGGCGTGTTCGTTAGCGCTGGTGGAGATGGCGTATCCGTCGCTGTTTCCGGAGGCTGTGTGGCAGTTATTTCCTGCGGGAGGGGTGTGTCCGTTGGTGTAAGGGTATCCATCGGCGTTGGAGTAGGCGGCGCTCGAGGTGTGCCCCGCTTCTCCGTGGAAACAGAATACTCGTGTGGGGACGAGCTTATGATCACTGTTCCATTCACATCGGTGCCATAGATTGTAGCGCCGAGCTCCGCCAGCACAGCGAGCGTCTCGGCGTGAGGGTGGCCATAGCTATTCCCCTCGGCTGCGCTATAGATCGCCACTTTGGGAGCTACTCGCTGCACAAACGCCGCGGAGGAGGAGGTTCGGCTGCCATGGTGTCCTACTTTGAGCACCGTTGCGTGTAGCTCTTGGCCCAATGCCAGTAGGCTGGCCTCGGCGTCCATTTCGGCGTCAGCCATGAATAGAAACGAAACCGTGCAGTGAACCAACCGTATCACCAACGAGTTGTTATTCAGGTCCTCTGTCTCCACAGAAACGGGATATAGGACCTCTAGTTCCATGCCACCCAGTTCGAGCAAATCGCCGCGACGTGCCTCGGTATACACGGCCCCAGAGTCGGCAACGGCGTCGAGAAACCGCTCGTATGCCGGAGTATTATGGCTCTGGCCATTGGTCACAACTTCGTCGACGGGGATTCTACTCAGTACCTCGGGCAATCCTCCGATATGGTCCGAGTGTGGGTGTGTGGCGATCACGTATCGCAGACGGGCGATGCCGGCTTTCTCCAGATACTCCACAACGCCCGAATCGGCTTCGCCGCCGTCGATGAGTGCCGCGGCACCGTTCGGCGTCTGGATCAGGATCGCGTCTCCTTGGCCCACATCGATCACGTGCACGACCAGGTTGTTCGCTGGTTCGGCAGGATCCGCCTGTGGAGACTCGACATGGATGGGCGCACTGTTTGGCGCGTCTACTGGTGCACACCCGAGAGTCGACGCCAGCAGGCTTGTGTAACACAACAGGGTCGCAAGCAAGATCGTTGCGGCTGATCTTCTGCCTAGGCCGCTTGGGTTCGCCAAGAGGTTGCGCAGCCGTTGTGTCAACGTGTATCGGTGTGGGCTTGGTGCGGAGCCTTTACGCAGAGGAACCGGATCCGACATGCATGCCCCCAATCACAATGCTGCGACTGAGATACTGGAACGACTCCATGATACCGGATATCGCTGCACAAGACAAGCGAATTACAGCGTTCTGGAGCGCTCCCCCCAGGCACTCATCGATGGCTTTCTCGATCTCACACAAGGCAGCCTGAGGGTATTGGAGACGAATCGCCAGCTACTCTTACCAATGCTGACAGAAACCCGTGCGCATAGTCTCATCGGAAGGCGTTCCACAGCGTTTGAGGGAGCCTACCCCATCTAGCGTTGTGGGGCTGTATCGACGGCGAAGGAGGTTGGTAGAGCACCGTGGAGTCCTAGTATACTAGTATTTATCAGCTTGCCGTGCTCAGCGGCGCCGCTGTACCCACATAATTGCCGGCCCCGTCGCATACGCTGCGAACCGATACGCATCCAGCTCCGACGCCATGTGCACCTGCATCCACTCGAGGATCAGGCTCCCCAGCACCAGCCTCAGCGTCTCTTCGTTGTCTATCCGGTCGAGACTGAACGCCCGCCCACGCTCGACGGTCAGCCGTATCATCTCTCAGTTCGCCGTAATATCTCCGGCGGGGTAGTCCTCGGTACGGTCGTAGGTTCCCAGGCTCACCGTGGTCAGCTTTATTACCTTGACCTCATTCGTACCCGCAAAGGGCACATCCTGAGTCAGCGTGTTCAGCCGCGCCGTCAACCACTCCGCCCTGAACACCGCATCCAAAATCTCGAGAAACCTGCTTACCAGATTGATATCGTTCCTCGTGCCCTTGCACATAGCCGCGATGGCTGCCTTCGTCAGCGTCGGGCCCGCTCCGCCACAAAGGCGTTCACCTCGTCCTGCGTGAACGTGCGCGCCTGGCCGCCACCCGCGGGTTGGGTGGTTATATCCCCACCGGAGGGGGAACCCCCGCTATTGCCGCCATCGCTGCCGCCGTCCGGCGCCCACAACACACGAACACCGCCTGCCCCGTAGCGCTGCCGCCACTGCCACATCACCGCTTCTCCTTCCCGTCTGTACCGCCAGGGCTCTGGCGCCGCCGACGTCGCGTAAGGGTTGTCTCTATGCCTAGTATAAGTGGCAGGTGTTGCCAACCCTGCAAAAGCGCATCAGAAGCACAAAAAAAGACCGCCTTTCCAAGGCTCCCCTCGGAAGGCGGATACGGGGCATCAAATGTGACGTGACGTCTCCCGCAAGATGTGCTATAATGCGAACAGATAGGCGCTTGAGGTGGAAAGGGAGCCATCGCCCTCGCAAGAGGGACCGGATGTCGGACTTCCCGCCCGACCAAGCGCCTATTTCTTTTGCCTCTCATACAATAGCCCCTCACGGACCCACTTGCGCTTGTGAAACCTCGTTGCCTCATCAATGTGCATCGTCTTGAGCCACAGTTCTCCGGGAAGCGTCTTGATGGGCACCAAGAGGTAGTGCCGATCATCATACCAATCGATGAAGACAAGACTGTTCTTATTCGTCCCACGGTAAACAGCTATAGGGTCAGTGATAATCTGGCCCACTAATGATTCAGCGCGAGCAATATCGAAATCTCCGGCATGGCGAGCGTAATGTGTCACCGTATCGCCAACACTATACACATCCTTGACGCCCGCTAAGCCACCAATCAGATTTCTCAGTGGCTCACCACACCGCCCCACATGATGTGCGTCCGCCCGATCCGGTTTCCACTCCGCCCATGAGGGCTCCGCAGCATGGGATACCTTGGCCGCAGAGGTTGCCACATCGATCCACTTTTGTGCTCCCTCCACCCCAACGATATCCCTTAAGCTCTTCGCATACCGCATCGAGCCCCAGTCCTTGTCCTGCTTTTGCCCCACAAAGTCGGTCAGCCTCACCGCGCCAGCCCTGTAGGCCGCCGCCCCCGCTTTCCCGAGGATCTTCTCTTGGGTTTCGATGCCCTGTTTTGCCAGCCAATCGCTGCCCGTCTCCCACTCGGGCCCGGCGTTCTCCCAGCCTTTGAGTACCGGCGCCATAGCGCATCTTCCGTTGGGGTGATCGTCCAGGTGTTCGTCCAGCGTGTGGAATGTGCCGTCCATGGCAACGCAACCGGCGCCGCCTGTACCCTGGCGCCGCCTGCAGGCGACTCGCCGTCCGCCATCCTGCAAACTAAGCCCCGTGCTTTAGCGTGGAGCGCTCACCCCAGCCTTGACCCCCCTCCAGGTGCTTTGTAGAATGGCTCTCCCTAGGCCACACGCAAGCTACAGAGGAGGGGTGGTATGGCCTTCCAGACCGAGCAGTGCGTCCATGACATCCTCGAAAAAGTCCCCAAGAGAGGGCTCGACGCCCTCAAAGAGCTGTTCTGGACTGAACTCAACTACAAGCACGCTCACGAGAAGCTGTCAATCCAAGGCTGGCCGAGCCAGGCCGTGCAAGCGCTGGCCGAGCCGCCGCTGCTGCTGGCGCAAGCCGGCGGGTCTGGCGGGGGAGGCTTTTCCATCGTCTACAGTACGCTGTCCGATAGCCGTCAAGGCAGCGGGGCGCCTCTCTCGATCGTGTCCGAGCGCCTGGTCATCAACCAGCTCCTGAAGAATCACCCCTACGCGCTTTTTGTCTTCAGCGACGAGCAGGGCAAGCACTGGCACCTGGTGAATGTGCGCCTGGAAGAGGCCCCCGAGCGACAGCTACAGGCGGATGCGGCCAAGCGGCGCAGAGTGTTCCGGCGCATCACCCTCGGCCCGGATGAGCGGCTGCGCACCGCCACGGAGCGGATTGTGCGGCTGAACCTGGCGACCATGCAGGGAGACCTCCTTGGCTCGTCCCCGCTGGAGATTCAACGCATCCATGACGAGGCCTTTGACGTCGAGCAAGTGACCAAGGCCTTCTATGCCGATTATGAGGTCACCTTTAACGAACTGAGGGCCGAGTTGCAGGCCCAGACCGGCGACCGGCGCTGGGCGCATGCCTACAGCCTGCAGTTCTTGAACCGCCTGATGTTTCTCTATTTCGTGCAGCGCAAGCGCTGGCTGGGCGACGACCCCGATTTTGTGACCAATCTGTGGCGCGCCTACCGGGGCGCTGGCCGACCGGAGGACAGCTTTGTGAACGACTGGCTGCACGTGCTGTTCTTTGAAGCTTTCAACAAGCGGTTCCAGGCCGGGCGCTCCGACCGCGCGTATCTGCCTCAAAAGCTACGCGAGGCGCTGCAGCTGGCGCCCTGGCTGAATGGCGGCCTCTTTGCGCGCAACAGGCTCGACCGTGAGTACGAGGCGGCGATCAGTGACGCGCGCTTTGAGCAGATTCACGCCTTCCTCGAGCGCTACAACTTTACCATCCACGAGGACACCCCGCTCGACCAGGAAGTGGCCGTGGATCCCGAGATGTTGGGCAAGGTCTACGAGACGCTGGTGCATGTCGCCGAGCAGGACAAGGCCACCGCAGACGAGGGCGGCGCTGGCATCTTTTACACGCCGCGCGTCGAGATCGACCTGATGTGTCGACTGGCTTTGGTGGACTGGCTGGCCAACCATCTGGGCGATGCAAACAAGCGGCACCTGGTTGAGGCGATCTTTGCGGTGGACCCCGATGAGAAGGAGGACGCGGACGAGACCCTCTCGCAGCACAACCTCTGGCCGATGTTGAACAACCTGTTGCGCGACGTGACCGTGCTGGAAATGATAATACCGAGATTGATACAATTTAACGATTTCAAAAGAATAGCTGCTTAGGGGGTTCAAAAGTTTTTAGGGGTGTGCAAATATACTCTCTTGGAAAGAGGAGGAGCGATTAAAATGGGATTGCTTGATATTTTTAGGAAAAAGAGAAAACTAAAGAAAAATGACGTGTCAACAACTGACCAGATATTGGAAAAAGAAACTTCTTCAATTCCAGACTCGGAAAAACAATATTATCAAGAAGAGGAGTACTATACATCGAAGGCTTTTGAAGGAAGTCCTTTTGAAAAAGATATTATTTCATTAGAAGAGAGAAAAAAGTCGAGCATCCCATCACGAAATGGTCTTTTTGTTAGTGAAATACTTTTGCTACATTACTGTTCAAAAGGTACCTATCCAAATCCTAAGAATGGCTACCCGGGATTTTGGTGGTTCACATACGGAATTAGAGACGTTGGGGCGGCTCTACGAAGTCTTGAAAGCAGAGGATTCATTAAGTTAGGGCCTGCTGGTGTGGCACTTAAGTCTCTTACGATTCCACAGCTTAAAGAAATTTTGAGAGAGCATAATCTAAAATTATCAGGCAAAAAAGATGAATTAGTTTCGAGAGTTTATGACAATGTTTCTGAAACTGAGCTTTTGGATGCAGGCATCGAAAGAAAGTATATGCTAACAAAGTCTGGCGAAGAAGAACTTTCTGAAAATGAGTATGTGCCATATATGCACAGCCACAGTAAATATACAGATTTTACCGTCTGGGATTTAAACCGGATGCTCGGATATGATGACAAGAGTCATTATAAGGAAATCATAGATAGAAAACACAAAGAGATAGAAAACAGGTTAGAACAGTCCAATAAAAAATTTATGGATGATCTAAAACTATACGACCCAAAGGGTTATCGAGAACTTCGAAATCAAGACGAGCAAATTAAAGCTATACAAGAAGCAGACAGAAAATATGCCCAGGACAAAGATTTGATGTGGATAATTAATTTTTGGGAGAAAATCTGGCAAGACGGGGGTCCCATCTTTGAAGGCTCGCATTGGATGTTCAGGTTGCCGGATTTCTATATTAAAGCTAAACGATATGATGATGCGATTGCTTTATGTGAAAGAATTAAGGCAACTCGACAATCGTACTATCATCAAAAAGCGGATAACTATATTAAGAAAATAGAAGATAAAAAGCTGAAGGAAGAATCCAAGAAGTAAAAATGAAATCTTATAAATCTGCAAAAAAGTAGTCTGTGCAAGCTATCCTTTAAAAATTATTCAAGAAGATAATAACCTAGATCTCCATTCCATTCCTAAAGACGAAGGTCAGCTTTCCATCCCTTGAAACCTTGGCATAATCAAAGAGACTTTGCCAGAGGAGCGGGCTGAAGGTTGTCGTTTCATCTTCAGTCAGCAAG
>CAYOUT010000013.1:0-97642 GCA_964407215.1 uncultured Anaerolineales bacterium
AGTTGTGATGGACATAGTTGCCGGGGGCATCGCCCCACCACTCAAAGGCGCCGCCATCCATGCCATAATCGTAGGAATGGGCGCAACAGTTGACGATCCGGTTGTGCGAAGCCTCGTTGTAGCCGTTGGAGAACCAGATGCCTACGGCCCCATAGTCGTCGTCGCCGCCGGGGGTGTTGACGATCATCACCAGGTCGTGGATATAGTTGCCGGTGATGAGGTTGCGCTGGCCCTCCACCGTTACGCCGGTTCCGGTGGCGGTGATCTCGTTGTTGCGCACGATGTTGCCCGAGGTACCGCGTGCGATGAGCACTCCGGCCTCGCGGGCGTCGCGCAAAAGCAGCCCCTCCACGATGATATTGTTGCCGCGAATCTGCACAGAGCTAGAGTAGGTGCCCGAGTTGCGCACGATGGGGCGCGCGCCGTCGCCGTAGGTGGTGACGGTGATGGGCGCGCTGGGCGTGCCGTTGCCCTGGACGATCAGGCCGCTGGACCAGTCGGAGCCTGCGCGCAAAAAGATGCGATCGCCGGGTTCAAAGGTGCGGCGGTTGACGGGATCGAGGGATCGCCAGGGGCTGGCGGACGAGGCGCCCGAGTTGCTGTCGGAGCCGTTGCGGCTATCGACATAATACGAGGCGCCCTCGGCCTGGGCGGCCGGCGTTGAGAAAACGAGAGCCGTTGGGATAAGACAAAGAATAAGAGCGATTACAAAAACGACGATTCTCCACTTTCGATGCGTGTTACAATGCCTGGACATCATATACCTCTTGAAAAGATGCTATCACAATGATATTTCCCCGTGGGTGCACCCGTTCAGCAAGTGTAGATATGCACCTTGGGGCGGCCGATACGGGGAGCAGCGGCAGGCGTCTGGCGCCCACCACCGCCTGGGCGCCCGATGCCCGCTGCAGGCTCGATTAGGGCAGGCTCGACTGTGGCGAGCTTTGGGAGGAAGTGCGGGTGTATTCGTATGCGCCGCAGTCGGGGGCTGCCCCCTGGGGCACCGGCATTCCTGCATAGTCCACAGTGTAGCCCAAGTTGGCGCCGTGGTCGATGGCGGGGCTTTCCGCTTGCAGACGAAAATCTCTGCCGCTCAAGTTGACAAAGAGCGGGTCGGCTCGCATCTCGGTGGGGTGCAGCGATATGTTGTCCATCCTGGTACCGCCCAACAGGTAATAGAAGTTGCGTTCGTGGGTGAACCCATCGTGGCTAGCGATCCAGTCGAAATCTTCGACGTAGAAAATGTTGTTGCGCAGTTTCAGCGACAAGTTGGGCGGCGCCTCCTTGAAATCCAGCTGGCTGAAGTACTCGTCGTCGGTACCGACCTGCACGATGGTGTTGTGTTCGATGCGAAAATTCTCCACCTCGGAAGCAAAGCCACCCCCCATATGAAAGACGCCCAAGGGCCCGTTGTTCACCATGACGTTGTAGGCCACCACAGAGTCTCGAGCGGTGCCGTCGCGTTTGCCCGGGCAGCCTATCTCCATAAAGCCGTTGTTGTTCTCGGCCCAGTTGTGATGGACATAGTTGCCGGGGGCATCGCCCCACCACTCAAAGGCGCCGCCGTCCTCGCCATAGTCGTAAGAGTGGGCGCGGCAGTTGACGATTTTATTGTACGAGGCCTCGTTGTAGCCGTTGCAAAACCACACACCCACGGCGCCATAGTCGTCTTTATCGCTGATTTCTTTGGGGGTGTCGACGATCATCACCAGGTTGTGGATATAGTTGCCGGTGATGAGGTTGCGCTGGCCCCGCACCCATACGCCCGAGCCGGCGGCGGTGATCTCGTTGTTGCGCACGATGTTATAATTGGCGTTTTCGTGAATGTACACGCCTCCCTCTTGCGCATCGCGCAGCAGCAGCCACTCGACGATGATATGGCTGCCTTTAATGTCCACAGAGTGAGAATTCTTCCCCGAGTTGCGGATGATGGGGCGTGCGCCGTCGCCGTACCGTGTGACGAGGATCGGCTTGCCGGGCTCGCCGTTGCCACGGATGGACAGGCCGCCGGACCAGTCGGAGCCTGCACGCAGGTGGATGCGATCGCCGGGCTCAAAGACGCGGTTGTTGACGGGCCTGAGCGTTTTCCAAGGCCTTTGGTACGAGGTGCCCGGGTTGCTGTCGGAGCCGTAACGGCTGTCGACGTAATACGCCGTGCCTGCGGGCGCACTGACGTGAATGGACGGGAGAAAGAGAGAGATGAGTGCGATAGTCAGAATTACGGGGTTCCACCGTGGATGCAAACAATAGTGAACGTTCATGACTTACCTCGATGAGCAATACTGTGGCACGCTGAGGTAATGTATTGATATAGTAGGTGGCTGTGTATGTGGTTTTGCTGCAACGCGTGCTCATGGCGTCTACGTATTGTGCATGGGCAGCCCTCCAGTGTGTGTTATGTAGCGCCCACAGCGAACGGGCCACACTATAGACGATCTCTTGGAAAACGTCAACTGTGTCAAACCAGCGCGGCGTCAGCTGCCGGTGGAGACGTAATGGCGCTCGCCGTAAGCCCACACCCGTAAAGCCACCAGCAGGAACGCAAACCCCAGCAGCGGGCTGACGCACTGAAACCACACAGGCGTACCGAGCGGGTCGGGGCGCCCCAGAATGGCCACCACCGGGAAATAGTTGACGCAGGCCAACGGCACGATATAGATGAACAGCTTGCGAAACCACTCCTCATAGATGGCCAACGGGTAAGAGGTGGCCTGCACACCGCCGTAGGTGAGGGTGTTCATCACCTCCAGCGATTCGGTGGTCCAAAAGGCCAGCGTGGCCTGCAGGATGACCAAGGCGATAAAGAGACAGGCCGAGCCCGCCATAGCGAGCAGCGCCAGCGCGATGCGCGGCGGCGTCCACACGACGCCCGTCGCGGCGCCCGCCCACAAGAGGACCACTAGCCCCTGAGCCAGCCTCCCAATGCGTCGCAGTGTGAGCTCTTGGCCGAGGAGCTGCAGCGCGGTGCTGCGGGGGCGCAGCAGCAGCCGATCGAACTCGCCGGCTTTGACGGTGTTGCCAAAGAGATCGAACCCGCGGGCTGCGGCGTCGGCACAGGCAAAGGCCACATTCGCCAGTCCGTAAAAGAGCGCTACCTCGGGCAGCCGCCACCCCTCTATTTGACCAAAGCGCGCAAAGAGCGCCCACAGGCCCACGAACTCGATGCCAGTGCCCACCAGATGCCCCAGTGTCGCCATGAGGAACGACGCTCTATACTGCATCTGGCTGCGTACCGAGACGGCGGCATAGTGGAGGTAAAGGCGCAACGCATCCGGCATCGCTAGCCCCCTTGGACGACCAAACGCCGCACGCCGCGGGCTATCAGCAGGCGGCCGGCAAAAACCAGCGCCGCGGTCCAACCCATCTGCACGGCCAGGCGGGGTAAAAGCTGGTTGGGCGGCAGGTGCCCTATGTAGAATCGCGCGGGCACGTCCACCAGGCTGGAGAAGGGCAGGAAACTCACCACGCGCTGCGCCCACGCCGGGAGGAGGGGCAGCGGCACCTGAAGCCCCGAGAGCAACATCGCCAGGCTAAAGACCAGCGTCGCCACCCCCTCGCCCGAGATGGTCCACAGCATCGAGGCACACACGAGGGTACAGAGCGCGGTGCTCAGCAGGCAGGCCCCGATGGTGGTGAGGAGCCAGGCCGCGGCGGAGGCCCACGAGGGCGGGGCGCTCAGCCCCAGAAAGACCCCGGCGATGGCAAAGATGGGCAGCGCCCGCAACGAGGCGCTAGCCACGCGGCGCGCCAAATCGCGGCAGTACCACAGGGTGTAGAGATCCACCGGACGCAAGAGCTCGTACACTACCGTGCCCGAGCGTAGCATGGCACGGATCTCGGGGTCGAGCGACCAGGGCACCACTAACAGCATGGCTTGCCCCAGCCACACATACACCACCACCTGTTGGTAGGACATCGGTTGCTGACCCGGCGCCGAGCGAAAAAAGGCGCTGTAGATCATCACCAGCATCATCCCCCAAAAGAGCTGGGTAAAAGCGCCCGCCAGAGCGGCGGCGCGATACTGCAACTGAGTGCGCAGGCGTGCGCTGAGGATGGCGGCGTAGGGTCTGGCCAGCCCGAGAATGCCGGGTGCGCCCCCACAGAGCCCGCGCACGCTTTGGGTGTAGCTCACAGCGCCTCCTGGTAGATGCGGGCGATGATCTCCTCGATAGGTGGGTTCTCCACGGTGAGGTCGCGTACGGGGCAGGCCGCCGTGACGCGCGAGATCATCTCGGCCACGGGCACCCGGTCGGGGTCAAAGGCCAGGTGCAGGCGGCTGGCCTCGGCCCTGACGATGCGGGCGCCGTCTACCGAGAGATCGGCGGCTTCGGCGCCGTTGCCGTTGGCCAGCTGGACGATCAGCAGGCGCTCGGTGGTTACTTGGGCGCGCAGAGCGTCGAGTGAGCCATCCGACAGAATGCGGCCATGGTGGATCACCAGCACCCGTCGGCATAACGATTCGATATCATCCATGTCGTGTGTAGTGAGAATCACCGTAACGCCGCGCTCTGCGTTGAGCATCCGCACGAACCTGCGCACGGCGAGCTTGGAGACGGCGTCCAGGCCGATAGTGGGTTCGTCCAGGTAGAGGATGCGTGGGCGATGTAGCAGCGAGGCGGCCAGATCGCAGCGCATGCGCTGGCCCAGGCTGAGTTGGCGCACCGGCACATCCAGCAGGGGCTCCAGGCTGAGCCAATCCACCAGCTCGTCGCGTGCGCTGCGATAGTCGGCCTCGGACAGGCGGTAGATCTCGCGCAACAAATCGAACGACTCGATGACGGGTAGATCCCACCAGAGTTGGGTGCGTTGGCCGAAAACCACGCCGATCTGCCGCACGGTGGCCACGCGCTCGCGCCAGGGGGTGCGCCCCAGCACTCGGCAGATACCGGAATCGGGCAGCATGATACCGGCCAGCAGCTTGACGGTGGTGGATTTGCCGGCGCCGTTGGGCCCGATGTAACCCACCAACTCGCCGGGCTCTACGCCGAAGGAGATGCCGTCCAACGCGCGTACAGTGCGGGTGCGACGATGCGCCAAGCCGCGCAGGGCGCCCCACAGGCCTGGGGCGCGCTCGGCGACGCGGAACGTTTTGACCAAGTTCTCGACGACGATTTGCACGCCATCACCTCCGGGCGGCAGAGCAGGGCGGAAAGAGTGCGATTATAGCACTCTGGCGACGCCAATGCAACCCGGGCAAAGCGATGCTGTTACGTCGCGGCGCTACAGCAAACGGGGGCGGACGTGCGCAAGCCGATGCCGCGTATCTCGCCGTATTCTGGCGGTTCCGGTTGACCCTGCGCGGCGGGCCGTACCGCACAGTAATAGTGATAGAGCACACCGTCGCGAGCGAGAACGCCGGGTTTGTGGGCGTAGCGCGAATCTATAGCTCCCTCGGGCCCCACGTCCACCAACACCTCGCCTGACTTTTCCCAATGTAGCAGGTCGTGCGAGAACGCGACGCCGTTGCGGGCGTGGCCGTCGGCGGAGCACAGGCCATAGTAGAACATCACCCACACATCGCCAACGCGTAACACGCAGGGATCGCTGGCAAAAGTGTCGTCCCAGTTGCCGCGCGGTCCCACGGTGAGGATCGGGTTGGCGGGATGGCGCGTCCACCGGCGCAGGTCTGTGGAGGCGGCGACACCGATCTGTTCGAGCCAGGGCCAATGATCGCGATTCTTGGCGTTGTAGAACAGATAGGTCACGCCCTCGTGGTGCACGAGGCACGACTTGTACAGGCCGCCACGCTCCCAACTGGCGCCATCGTGGGCGTGCAGGAAAGGGGCCTCCACGTCCCAATGGTACAGGTCGTCGCTCCAGCAGAGGCCGATGGCTGCAGGGCCTGCCTCATAGCCGGGCGCGGGGTAGGCGTGGTAGGTGCCCAGGAGGCGACCGCCCACACGCTGCAGCGTGCTGGGGCCGAACAGGTCATTGTCGCGCAGGATCCAAGTCATCGCCACGTTGAACTCTGTGGGAGATCCCTGCGGGCCGCGATCGAGGATGAGCCCCTCTTTGTGCCAGTGCAGCAGGTCGTCGGACAAAGCCAAACCCGTGCGGTAGCCGATGCCATCAAAGCCGATGTGCAAGAGATGGGCGCGCCCCTCGTGCTCAAAAAGAAATGGTGCGTCGATGGCGAGGCGGTCGTAGGCGCCCGATTGGTGCGAAGGGGCCAGCACCAGATCGGGATACGCGTGAGGTGTGCGCAGCTTGGCCAGCAGTTGCGCGTGTTCGGGGATCATGGCGTGCTCCTCGGTTTGTAGGCTCAGCGGTGTGCCAGCTCGGCGCAGAGATCCAGATAGCGCTTGACGGCCTCGGGCGGGAGGTTCCAGGGCGTGTGGTTGCCCAGGCACATAAAATAGCCCCCACACATGCGGGCCGTCTCCACCATGCGGTGCACCATGGCCTCGATGTCTTTGGGGCGATTGCCGTACAGCACGCGATTGTCTCCCTCGCCTGCCATGATGCAATCCGGATATCTGCGTGCGATGGTGCGAAAATCGGTGTAGGGCTCGGTGACGATACCGGTGGCGCCGCAGGCGAACACATCGTCTACGTGGGCATCCATGCAGCCATCGGCCATAAAGATGATGCGCTTGCCGGCGGCACGCAAGATGCCCCAAAACTCTTCGTAGCGCGGAAAGATGTAGCGGTGCATCCAGCGCGGTGAGCAGTGCGGCCCGCGAGCGCTGACGATGTCGTCGTGGCAGATGACAAAATTCACCGGCAGCCGGGCAAAGCTGCGAAACACGCGCCGGTTGATCTCGGCGAACTCGTCCATCACCCGGGCAAAGCGCGGGTCAAGGCAGGCCTCCAGAAAGAGCTCCCAGCCGAAGGTGAGCAGGGGCCACATGAACATGGTGTTATAAAAGCCCACAGTGGAGATGACCCCCTCCGGCGGGGCGTCGCCCCACTCGGAAGGATAGTTGGCTCGGTAATGGGCGTAAAGCCCCTCCTCGTCGCGATAGTCGTGGGATTCGACCACGGGCACTTTGCGGAAATCGGCGTGTTCCAGCGGCGAGAAGCGCAGCACCGCATCGATGTCCTCAAAAGTGCGCCCCCAATCCCAGGTCCAGCTGAGACCTTCGCCCCAACGTACGGCGTGCCCGCCCTCCGCGCGCTCGGCAGAGCTCTGGTGGGCTAGATCCAACGCGGGGCGAGGCACCGGCTCGTCGCTGGCGGGCACCGGCAGGTCGAGCAGTGGATAGAGGGCGTTCATCCGCAGCCTACAGAGGCGCGGATGCTCATAGTAGTCTATGCCAGTGATATAGGTCTCGGCATCGGGGCACGACCAGTGCTCCCAATGGGGGATGCGCTGAGGTGCAGCCCCCATATAGGTTGCGTAGCGTATTGCGTCGACGTCGGTCACGTGTTCGGGCATGAGTCGCTCTCCTCAGCGGGCGTTTCGTGTAATGGCTATGTTACGTCCAAGGCGCGTACCTGGCCGGGCGCGAGGGGCAGCTCTACCTCGGCCCAACGGCCATTGGGGCGGAGCGTGAACTCTTGCTCCGTCATGATGTCGCGCAACGTCGTGCCCTGTGGCTCGAACAGGCGCAGGGTGGCGCGGCCTGCAGCCTCGGTTAAGGCCTGAACGATGAGCATCTGGTGCTGTCCATCGCCCAGCACATCCACACGAGCGACGCGATCCGCGACCGAGGGGCGTGTGGCGCTGCGGGGCGTCTCACACAGGGCCGTCAGCAGATCCATAGCGGCTGCACTCCCTTGGCCCGCGGCACCCGAGAGCAGAGTGCCCACCAGGTAGGTTTCGCCTTCGCCATAGCGGGCGTGCAGCAGCCCCGCCCAGCCGTTGCTGTGGACGCCGAGCGTTTCGGCTTTGGTCGGTATCAACTCTATCAGCTGATGGTAGGCTGGCACGGTGTGTTCTCGCCCGGCCACGCGGGCCATCAGGCGGGCACCTGTCTCCTCAGCGAGGCCGTCCTGTGCGCGATAGGCATCGAACACGGCTGCGCTGGGTTGCAGCACGTAGCCCTGGGTGCCGCCAAAGATGGCATCCCATCCTGCGCCGGGTACCGTCGTCCGGTGCATGCCGGTGGGGGCATCGATGCCGGCAAAATGGGGCTCAGCAATGAGGCGTCCGCCGGCCTCGACGTAGGCGCGCAGGGCGTCCAACGTCTCGGGCTGCAGCAAAAAGGGCACCGGGCAATAGACGGCTCCCAGGTCGGGGAGCGCCGAGGCCAGCGTCTTGGGGTGCAAAAAGGTCACTTTGAAATTGGCGCGATGCAGCGCATCGTAAGCGCCGCGTACGGCGTTGGCCAAAAAATCGATGCCGTGCGTAATGCACCAGTGAAAAACCTCGTTCTCGGGGTCCAGCAGGATGCCCACATCCGGCGGGCGGCCGTGGGCGCGCAACAGAAAGGCGCTGCGTTCCTGCAGCTTGCACGTTACCAGCGAGAGGCGTTCGAGCCAGGGTGTAGCGCGCCCCTGCAGATCGGTGAGCCCCCAGTTGGGCGACTCTATGCCCAGCAGTTCGGGGCGGTACTGCCAAAAGAGATAGCCTTTAATGCCCTGTGCGAGCGGCCCGAGCAAATAGCGATCCACGCCATCGTCGTCCAGGGGGCTGAACTGGTAAAAGGTGTTGCCCGGTAGCGCGTGCACCTCGGCGTTGATGACGCGCTTGCCCGGCGCGGCGGAGGCAAGGAGGTCGGCGGCAAAAGGGCTTGAGCCGACGCTGTTGCCGAACAGGTCACAGGGCTCCGCCAGGGCGAAATCATCGGAGGCGCAGCTCACCAGATTGAAAACCGGGAAGGGGACGGTGTGAGCCATCACCGGTGTATCCGGGTCGTTCTCTTTGAGGATGCGCACGCGTTGGCGCAGCTCTTCGGTGATGGTATCCACAAAAAAGCGGCGCCAATCGAGCATGTCTCGGAAGGTGCCGGTGGAACGGGGCAGCTCCACTTCGTCCCACCGGCGGTAGTTTGTGCTCCAGGCGCGGTTAAGGGCGACGAGGTCATCGCTGTAGCGGGCTCGCAGCCACACTATGAACGCGGCACGCGAATGGTCGCAATAGCATACCAGGTTGCTCAGTGTGGGCTCGCGCATGATGGCACAGGTCAGTTCGGGCTCGTTCCACGCGTCCCAGGCCACCAGGGCGGGGGCATCCTTGAGCGCGCGGGCGCATTGCGCCAGGAACTCGTACCAAATGGGGATGGCGTGCGGGTGGTGATAGCAGGGGCCCGGTGCGCCGCCGATCTGTCGGTGACCCAGGGTCTGCGGGCCCACGCGCCGGCCGTCGTGGGTGATCATGGAGGCATCTGGATATGCTCTGTATACCCACGCGGGCGCCACGTCGTGGATGGTGTTCACCACTACGTGCAGCCCGTTCTGGTGTGCCAGATCCATCAGCTCCAACAGGTCGTCCCAATAGTACTCGCCTTCGGCGGGGTGGTTCCAACGCCATTGGGCCCAAATCTTGATGGTGTTGAGGCCATGCTCGGCGAAGCGGCGCAGGTCTTCGCCCCATTCGCTGCGGGTGGGGGTTGGGGCGCGGTAGTACTGCGAACCCACCATGAATAACGTCTCCAGCTTTTCCATATATGGTCTCCTGTGCGAGATGTATGCTCGCTGTGTGAACCCGAAAGGCGCGCTGTTTGCCCCCCGCGTGCCACGGGCTCGCCGTACGGCGGCCAAACCCCTGATGCAGCCCTCGTGTACGTGGGGCTACACGCACGAGCCCCCGGTAAGCGTATCGGCCGATGCACCGATGCGCAAAAGCAGGCCCTCTAGTGCGGCGAGGCCGGCGGCGCCGCAGGCCTCCGCTAAGCGATCCACCAACTCCTGAGGGATGCCCTTGATGAGCTGCACCTTGCGCGACTGGGGGACGCTGGGCGTGCCCTGGGCGTCGTGATAGCGGTTGAAAAAGGTGTGCATGCCGATGGGGCCGCCGGTGACGGGCCCGCCCAGGAACCCGTAGCTCTCCAACACCAGAGTGTGTGCACCGGTGCGGGCGGCGGCTGTGGCGGCGATGATGCGGGTGCTCCCTCCGCCCACTACGAGCACGTCTACCTCGTCGCGGACGGGGACCTCACGGGCTGCCTCAAGCAACGCCTGCATGATGCTCCTTGTGGAAGAGTGCCCTCGGAGCTTGTGTGCCTCTCGAGTGGGCGTAGCTAACGGCTCCGCTCCTCGGGTGGGATGCGCACCACAGCGCCATCGCGCTCCAGCCGGGCCTGTAAGGTGACGACGTCCAGATCGGCGGGCCGGCACGGGGCGGCGACACACAGGGCGGCGGCGGTGCCCGAGGCTTGCGAGATGGCCATGGCCGGGGCCATGCTACGCGCCGACTGGAAGGCGGGCTGCGATGCCGAGATGCAGCGACCCGCCAGCAGGAGGTTGTCTAGGCCCGCAGGCACTAGGCTGCGGTAAGGGATCTCGAACCCGAGGTGGTCAAAGAACCGCCGTTGCGGCGACGATGCATCGCCATAATAGCTGGGCACCGGGTTGGAGCTGACGGCCACCGAGTCGGGCTGGGGCCGGCCGCTGAGAGCGTCCCCCTCGGTGATGGTGTATAACCCGATGATGCGTCGTGTCTCGCGCACACCGATAGTGGTAGCGCTGGAGACGAGGGTGGTATCGGGCCATTGTTGCCGCATGTGCTCCAGGTGGGCGGCCAAGGCTTGCCGAGCCAGCAGCTCGGCGAGGGTGAGGTCGGCGACGTCGGTGCCATCCAGCTCGGGCACACCGGGGCCCCAATGGGTGGTGACGCCGTTGATGTACAGGCGACGTTCGCCAGGCTGTGGGGGCGGCTGGCCGGTGACACGGTACATCAGCGTCATAGGCATCATGCGATGGCCCGCGGCGGGCACCAGCTCGTAGCGGGCGCCCGCTCGAGCGGCCACGTCACCGTCGCCGGTGGCGTCCACGTAGAGGGCGCCACTCACGGCCTGTCGGCCCGATTTGCCCTCCAGCAACAGGGCGTGAATGTGTCCCTCGTCGGCCAGAGCGTCGCTGAAGGCAGTGTGTAGCATCAGTTTCACACCCGCTTCCAGCAACATCTCTAGGGCGACACTCTTGAGCACTTCGGGGTCGAAACTCACAGCATAAGGACAGCGGCCGGGTTGCATCTCACCAAAGTGTCCGTGGGCGGTACAGGCGCAGGCACCACCGGCGGCCAGTAGGCGATCCACCATCTCCTGCGCCAGGCCGCGCACTGTCTGGACGTGGTCGGGTTTGTGTTCGTTGCGAAAGCCGTTAAAACTGGTCATCAGCCCAGCGGTGGCCATGCCGCCGAGAAAACCATAGCGTTCGATCAAGAGCGTGCGGGCACCGGTGCGGCTCGCGGCGATTGCGGCCATGATACCGCCGGGGCCGCCACCCACCACGACGATGTCGGCTTTGGCTACTATGGGGATATCGCGGGCGGGCTCGCGCACGGTGCGTGAGGTTGGGGGGCGATCGGTCATGGGTACACGCTCCTTGGGTGCGGTCGGTGAGGCCGTGCTCACTCTGTCAGGCGATAGCGGCGTAAGAGCTGGGCGTTGATGGCCACGATGACGGTGGAGACGGTCATAAGCAGCGCGCCGACGGCGGGCGAGAGCACCACGCCCACGGGGGCCAACACTCCCGCAGCCAGAGGCAGAGCGATGGCATTATAGCCGGTGGCCCAGACCAGGTTCTGGACCATCTTGTGGTAGCTGGCGCGGCTCAGGCCGATGACCTTGGCGACATCCAGCGGGTCGCTGCGCATCAAGACGATGCCGGCCGACTCGATGGCCACGTCGGTGCCGCTGCCGATAGCGATCCCTACATCGGCACGGCTGAGGGCCGGGGCGTCGTTGACGCCGTCGCCCACCATGGCCACGCGGTGACCGTCGGCCTGTAGCTGGGCCACCTTTTCGTTTTTGTGCTCGGGTAACACCTGGGCATAGTACTGGTCGACACCCAACTCTCGAGCAACGGTTTTGGCTACTGCTTCGGAATCGCCGGTGAGCATGGCTACTCGCACGCCCATCTCGTGTAGGCGGCGCACGGCGTCATAGCTCTCCGGCCGGATGACGTCTGCTAGGGCAAAGGCAGCCGCCACTTTATCCCCTTGCACCAAATAGATCACGCTCTGGCCCTGGGCGCCAGCCTGCTCTTCCAGAGGGATCAAAGCCTGCGGCGTATCGAGGTCGAGCATCTCCAACAGGCGTGGTCCACCGACATAGATATCCTGCCAATCGTGGCGCGCGCGCACACCGCGCCCCCTAATGGCCTCAAAAACAGAGATGGACGGCAGTTCCAGGCCGCGCTCTGTGGCGGCAGCGCGGATACCGTGTGCGATGACGTGTTCCGAATCGCTCTCCACAGCAGCGGCCAACGCCAGCGCATCGTCCTCCGCCCAGTCATCCGTAGTGGCCACGCCAACTACACCGAACTCGCCGCGAGTGAGGGTACCCGTCTTGTCGAACACCACGATGTCTATATCGCGGACCAGCTCGAGCTGTAGGCGGTCGCGCACCAGGATGCCGTTGCGGGCGCCGAGAGCGGTGGTGATGGCTACCACCAGCGGAATGGCCAACCCCAGCGCGTGGGGACAGGCGATGACCAGCACCGTCGCCACGTGGGCCACTACCTGCACGTGCGGCCCCAGGATGAGAAGCCAAGCGGCAGCAGTGATGACGGCCATGCCCAACGCGACATAAAACAGCCAACCGGCGGCGCGGTCGGCGAGGACCTGCGTGTCGGATTTGGATTGTTGCGCTTGTTCGACGAGGCGTACGATGCCCGCCAGGGCGGTGTGTTCGCCGGTGGCGGTAACACGCACGCGCAGGCTGCCGTCCCCGTTAATGGTGCCCGCGATGACTTGGGCGCCGGGTTCCTTGGTCACCGGTGCGGATTCGCCGGTGATCATGGCCTCGTTGACGTCCGACTCGCCCTCTACCACCTCTCCATCGGCCGGCACACTACTGCCCGGCCGCACCAACACCACGTCGCCCGCCCCAAGCTCCCCAACAGGCACTATCTCGGCGTTGCCATCCGGGCTTACGCGCTCGGCGGTATCGGGCAGCAGCTTTGCTAGCTCGCTCAGAGCTCCGGTCGCCTGTCGTACGCTACGCATCTCCACCCAGTGGCCCAGCAGCATGACGACGATGAGCGAGACCAACTCCCAGAAAAAGGGCTCGGCGTTGGGGATAACCAGCGTCGCCGAGCTGTAGACAAAGGCTACGGTGATGGCCAGCGAAATGAGGGTCATCATGCCCGGCCGGCGGCTGCGGAGCTCGGGCGTCGCCATGCGCAGAAAGGGCACGCCTCCGTACACGAACACGATCAGCGAAAAGGCGGGCGGGATCCACTGGCTGCCGACGAAAACGGGCATACGGTAACCAAGCCACCCTTGGATCGCCTCGCTGTAGAGCAGCACGGGCACCGAGAGGATCAGCGAGACCCAGAAGCGCCGCCGGAACATCCCCTCATGGTCGGTGTGAGCGGCGTGCTCGTGGTGGACCGCGTGGTGCCCATCGCCGTCGTAAGTGGTGCGCTCCGTCGCCTCCTCGGGCAGCGGATGCTCGTGATGGTGTTGGTTCAATGCGTGCTCGTCCGAGGACGAGAGGGCGTCATCCGACTCGCTACTCATCTGCCTGCTGCTCCTCGGCCGGACTCGCGCTCGGCCATGGTGTTCGCACGAGAGGTTCGGGTCGTCTACTAACGGCGCTACGTCCACGCTGGCCGAGCCGATGCCGCGATCGAGCCGGCCCGTTTCGTCCGTTCACTCACGCCGGTCTGGTGACGTAAGCTGGCGCCACATCTCTGCGTATTCATCGCCGGTGATCTCACCGCGGGCATAGCGCTCGCGCAGAATCTCCAAGGCCCTGTCGTCGCGGTCCCCGGCCGTGCGCCGCGTGGTACGGGTAACGGCCCAAATAACCAACCAGACCGCGGCGATCAGGCCCGCCAACACTAGCAGCGCAACCACGATGAGGATCAGTTCAGGTAATCCCAAAAGACGCAACGCTCTCTCCTTTCGGCCACACTCGCCGCGTGGCGGGGGCTTGTTGCAGTTGGCTCGGCGCGAGAGCTACCCTGAGGATCTGCACCGAACGTGTGACGGGGCCGGAGCGGTGCCCGCGTGTGTGTAACGATGGGCGCCACGGGTTAAGCGAGGCGCTGAGCGAGCACAACCATCATAAGCGGGCAGCGGGTCGCTTGTCAAGCGCGAATGTATAGTATGGGGTGCCTGTTGACACGCCCCCTCCGCGTAGCTAGACTGCCGCAGCAGGCCCTCTGGATGCGTTGCGAGGGGAGGCGACCATGAGCAGTAGACCAAAGATTGTGGCCACTATGGCCGACGACCTGGGCTATGGCGATATGGGCGCGTTTAATGAGGGCGCTATCAACACCCCGGCGCTGAACTCGCTCGCAGAGGAGGATGTATGCCTCTCGCAACACTATGTGGGATCGGCGGTGTGCGCGCCCTCGCGGCGGCGTTTTTGACGGGAGGCTACCCACACTGCACCGGTGCGATAGACACGCTGGAGGAGCGCGGCCTCGATCGCCTGGTGTCGCGCGCGTCACTGGAGGCGCTCGCTGGAGCTACATAATCTCGCCGAGGCAGAGGCTGAGCGCGCTGCGCGCATGCTCTGCGCGTTAGAGGAGTGGTTCGACGAGGCGGAGGCGGAACGCCGCACCGTACGAGATGAATGAGGGGCGGCCTCGCCCGGGCACGCCGAGACATTCTTTATATACAGAGTATCTTGAGAAGGAGAAGGCGAGTTGACAAGCGATGACGCGACGCGGGCGCGCATGACGCACGACTTGGAGGCTCTCGGTGTGCAACGAGGCGGTGTGTTGTTGATGCATTCCTCGCTCTCGTCGTTGGGCTGGGTATTGGGTGGCCCCGAGGCCGTGATCACCGCGCTATTGGACGCGTTGGGCCCCGATGGCACGCTTTTGCTGCCCGCGCTGAGCCATGAGACGGTCACGCCGCAGCATCCCGTGTTCGATGTGTCGAACACGCCCTCTTGCGTGGGGCGCATCGCCGAGTACTTTCGTACGCGGCCGGGAACACTGCGCAGTGTGAACCCCACCCATTCGGTGTGCGCTACGGGGCGGCTCGCTCGAGAGATCACCAGCGACCACCAGCTCGACGACACGCCTGTGGGCGAGCATTCACCTTTTCGCAAAGTGCGTGACACGGGTGGTCAAGTGTTGTTTTTGGGGTGTGGCTTGCGCCCCAACACCTCGATGCATGGGGTGGAGGAGCTGGTGCAACCGCCTTACCTGTTCGATGACAAAATTGCCTACCGCGTGATCTTGCAAGACGGCAGCGAGATAACGCTGTGTAACAAGCGGCATGGTTTTGCGGGGTACGCTCAGCGGTACGATCGACTGGGCCCGTTGCTCTCCCCGAGTAGTGAGCTGCGGGAGGGCAAAGTGTTGCAGGCTATGTGCTATCTGCTAGATGCACAGGCTTTGTGGGCGCGTGCCCTCGCCAAGTATACTGAGGATAACCTCTATTTTGTGGACCGCACTGGCCCCGCCTGACGTGCGCTTTCAAAGGAACGCCCTCTCCGACGGCGACGGTTCGCCGGAGAGGGTTTTGCTTTCGTAGCGCCCGAACGCCCGCCAATGGGCGGGGCGGACGCCGGGTAGGTATTCCGAGTGGGGCCGCTCGCCACAATGTCTGGCGATCCCTCGCTTGCAGCGTGGCGCCTGCAGCTCCGTGGATTGCGTTAGAACGGGAAGAGCCGTTCGCGGCCGGCGGGCGTAAGCGGCGCGCCGTACTCGGATACCTCGAACGCCTCGCTGTGACGCACGCGGCGCCCGTGGTCTTTGCCGTAAGCGTCCGTCAGCTGCGCGCGGAAGCGATCGGCTAGTGCCAGCGAGCGCGCGCCGTAACGCTGCCCCAACCAAGCGCGCCGCTCGGCGTCGCCTGTGGGCACCTGATCCAACACGCCGGCGTTGTAGGGCAGCCACTCGTACACCTGCGACGTGTGGCAGTGGAGCATGTCCATCTTGACCTCGAACACATCGTCGATGTCCACTACCACATCCGGCTGGAAAGGGTAGGGCCGGGAGAAAGAATCGGCAAAGTACATGATTACCGGATCGCGTGGCAAATGGGGCACCGTCGGTAGGTGGTTGGGCACGGTGACCATGTACGCGGCATCTTGCACCAGTTGGGCGGTGTTGCGATGGTCGGGGTGATAGTCGTTCAGGCGGTGAGTGAGGATCAGGTCGGGCGCAAAGGTGCGGATGAGACCCACGATGCGCTTGCGGCTGGCTAGGGTGACCTCGAGCTCGCCGTCGTGATCGTCCAGCACCCAGTACTCGATGCCCGCTACCTTGGCGGCCGCCTGCGCTTCGGCTGTGCGGCGCTGCACTAGCTCGATACCGCCGATGGCATGATGCCCTGCGCCGCCGTCCGTAACCGAAACGAATCGCACTTGGTGGCCCTTTTGGGCCCACAGCACGGCAACGCCGCCCGCGGCAATGTCACAGTCGTCGGGGTGAGCGCCGATAGCGAGGATCCGTAGTTGATCGTTCATGACAGTCTCCCGAATGGTGTTGGTGGGCGCACAACGGGTTGGAGAGTACTCATCCGGCGTTCTGGCGTCAAGGGGCTGCTGTGCAGAAGCGCTGTACGGTGCGGCGCCTATCGCGGGGACGTAGGAGAGTGAGCGTTGCTCTGGGCAGCCACTACGGCGATGGCTTGATCGTCAGTGTGCGACAGGCTAATGGCCCACTCGGTGAGGCCGAGCACCCGCGCGCGCTCCAAGGCGTTGCCGTGCAGCCGCACGATTGGCTTGCCGCGTCGGTCGGCGAGCACCTCCATTTCTACCCAGCTGATCCCCACGATGCCGGTGCCCAGGGCTTTGGAGATGGCCTCCTTGGCCGCAAAGCGGGCCGCCAGCTCGGGGATGCGGCCGCGGCAGTAGCGCGCTTCCGCTTCCGTGTATATGCGCGTCAAGAAGCGGTCTCCCCAACGCTCCACCGCCCGATGTATGCGGGGGATCTCGACGATATCCACACCAACACTCAGCATGCGCGAGGGCTCCTTCCGGGGGGATGTTGCCCACTTGCTGCGGGTCGCAGTAGCGTGTGCGAGGTGGCCGGCTCACGGCTGCAGCGGGAGGGCGGCCGTGGGCCGGCTATATAGACGACTCGCTAGCCGTTGCAGATGCTCTCTGCCTTGGCGAGCTCGGTCTCTGGCTTGAGCATCCCTTCAAGGATGCGCTCGATGGCCATGGTGTGGCTGCATACGCCGCGCTGACGGAAGAATGAGCACCCGCACGACCACTGCCCGCGGTTGTAAGACACACAGTGCATATCGTTGTCACCGGTGAACTCGACTTGGAGACTCTGGAAGACGATTCGATCTTTTTCGTCGGCGTAGCGCTTGGCTTTCTGGATCTTGCTGATCATACCCGAATCCATGGCGCTCTCCTTTCGGTAAAATGAACGCACCAGAGCACTTGGTGCCCTGGCGCGCCAGGAACGACCTCTGTATGGTCTCGCACACGTATGATCACAGAGTACCCTCCGTGTCGTATTGGATGCAACCCAAGTATAGCCCTTCTCGCGGGGCGTGTCAACGAGAGATAAGACGGTTTGCGCTACATTCGACGCTGCTGCAGTGTGCAATGCGCTCGGCTTGCGGCACAGGCTGTAGGAGAGCGGTCGTTCGAGAGTATACCTATCTGTACGCCAATAATTGACAGATACATATGAGCCGCCTATGGTGAGCAGCGCTATCCGGCACGGAGAGCACAGTGTAATATATTATTGGATGGCCGGGCGATGAGAGGCCGACGATCTCTGCTCCCAAGGCGGGGGTCTGTATATACGAGGAGCAAAGCATGACCGATATCAACACAGTGCGTGAGGCCTTGTCTCACGTGATGGATCCCGAACTGGGCCGCAGCCTGGTGGATCTGGGCATGGTGCACGATCTGGCTCTCGAGGATGGGGTGGTGAGCTTTACTCTGGCGCTCACGACGATGGCTTGCCCCATGCGCAGCCAGATGCAGGAGGACGCTCGCCGAGCATTGTTGGCGCTGGACGGCGTGCGTGACGTAGAGGTAACCCTGCGCGAGATGACGCCCGAGGAAAAACAGCGCGTGTTCGGCGGCGGCGAAGAGGCGCAGGGTGGCTCAGCTGAGGGCTATAACCGAATCAAGCACGTGGTGGCCGTGGTAAGCGGCAAGGGCGGTGTGGGCAAGTCATCGGTTTCGGCGCTGCTGGCGACGACGCTCAACGCTCGGGGCCTCAAGGTGGGCGTGTTGGATGCCGACATCACCGGTCCCAGCATCCCCAAGATGCTTCTCGGCGATGGCCACCGCCCGCTGGCGAGCCCCCTGGGCATTTTGCCGGTGGAGACTGCCAGCGGCATCAAGGTGATGTCGGTGAACCTGCTCTTGGAGGACCCCAATCAGGCAGTGATCTGGCGTGGACCACTGATCAGCGGCGCCATCAAGCAGTTCTGGGGCGACGTGGTGTGGGGCGATTTGGACTATCTCATCGTGGATCTGCCACCGGGCACGTCGGACGCATCGCTGACGGTGATGCAGATGTTGCCGCTCAACGGTATCGTGCTGGTGACCACTCCGCAGAGCTTGGCCGGGATGGTGGTGCGCAAAGCGGCCGCCATGGCGCAGCAGCTCGGGATCCCCGTACTGGGGCTCATCGAGAATATGAGCTACGTGCGCTGCCCGGGCTGTGACGAGGTGGTGGAGCTGTTCGGCCCCAGCAAGGGCGCAGAGCTGGCGGCGCAGATGGGCACTCCGTTGTTGGGCCGGCTGCCCATCAATCCGCGCTTGGCCGAGCTGAGCGATAGCGGCCGCCTGGAAGAGTGCGCGCCCGAGGAGTTCGGTCCCGTGGTCGACCGCTTGTTGGCCATCATGCCGGAGGAGGCTTGCAAGCCGTTGGCTCAGCGCGGGTAATGCGGGCCCGGCGGGGTGGCGCGCCCCTTCGGGAGGCGGTGAGCGCGTGAGGGAAGCAGTGCTGGTAACGGGAGACACCCGTAAGGCTGCCCCTTTGCGCTGTGCTCCCGTAGCTTGGCGCGGTGGCGAGTTCTGTGTCAGCTATTCTGCTCGGCGAGGCGTGTCAGCACGCTGCTGAGCACGCGGATAGAGGCCCAGAACTCGCGCAGATCGATGTGCTCTTGGGGGGTGTGGTCCAGCGAAGAATCGCCAGGGCCATAGGCCACGATAGGGCAACCCCACACTGGCCCTACCACGTTCATGTCGGAAGTGCCCGTCTTGTAGACGAATGCGGGGCGGGCAGCGGGATCACCCGAGCCCACGGCGCGGATCGCGGCCAGAAACGCGCTGGTGAGGCTGTTTCTCTTCTCGGCGCGAAAAGCTTCCTCGTGGCCGCGGGTGAATACCCGTACCGAGCCGCCTTCGGCCACGCGCAGGGCCTCGAGCGCGGTCGTGAGCTCGTCCAATGCGATCTCGGGTGGAAGCCGCAAGCCGATGGTCATCTCCACCCGTTCGCGCAGCCCGTCGTTATCGGACTGTATAGCGCGCAAGGAGGGATCGAGCGTGGCAAAGAGCCCCTGCTTGCCCGCGTTGTAGACCACAGCCCAATTCCTTACGCCGAGCCAGTAATCCACGGCCTGCTCGGGGGCGCTGGGCTCCTCGCCGGCCGAATGGCTTGTGGGTTGCTCCAACGAGTAATCCACCAGTAAGCGCCCTTTATAGCCCAGGGTGATACGGTGCCAACCGCTGGGCTCCCCGATGACGACGTAATCCGGCGCATACCGCCCCAACACGTGACGAGCCCCTTTGGAGGTTGCAGCTTCCTCTTCTACCGCGCCCACGACGGTGATGCGCAGTGGGTGCTCGGCGTGCGTTGTGGACGGACAGTCGCGGTAGGCACCGTTCGCACACAACGCCGCGCGTACAGCCGCGATAACAAAGGCCACCAGAGGCCCTTTTGCGTCCACGGCGCCCCGACCGTACAGCAGGTGGCCGTCGTGCCGCACCGGCAGGTCACCGGGCACGGTGTCTATATGCCCCAGTAACATCGCGTGGCGCGCGGCGTTCACAGGCCCCAAATGGCCTACCGCATTACCCACCTCATCCACGTACGCGTCGTAACCCAGGCGGGTCATCGCATCAACGAGCAGCTTGGTGGCGGGCTGCTCTTGGGTGGAGGGGCTGTAGGCGCGCAACAGGGCCTCCAGCAGGTGCGCAGCCTGGGCGTCGGTGGGAGTTATCATGCGCAGAGAACTCTTTCGATGGCGTCACAGGCCGTGGCCAAGTCGTCATCCGAGATGACCAGCGGCGGCAATAAGCGTAGCACCGTGCTACCCGCGGGCAACGCCAGCACGCCCTCGTCCATCAAAGCTCGCAGGTAAGGGGTTACCCGATGGCGCAGGTCCACGCCGATCAACAACCCCAGCCCGCGCACCTCGCGGATGAGGCGCGAATCGATACGCCGCAGGCGATCCACGGCCCAGGCACCTTTGCGCGCAGCCTCGGCGGGTAGGTCGGCCGCCTCGATGGCATCTATCACTGCCAGCGCCGCCGCACAAGACAGCGGGTTGCCGCCAAAGGTCGAACCGTGCACACCCGGTTTGAGGCCGGTGACGCGCGGCCCCATGAGCACCGCTCCCATAGGAACGCCGCCGGCCAATCCTTTGGCCAGGGGCATCAGGTCGGGCGTGACGCCGCTGTGCTGGCAGGCGAACCACGCGCCTGTTCGGCCAAAACCGGTCTGCACCTCGTCCAAGATCAGCAGGGCGCCCGTCTCATCGCACAGAGCGCGAGCGCCGGCCAAGTACTCGGCATCGGCGGGATTGACGCCGCCCTCCCCCTGAACTGCCTCCAGCAACACAGCAGCGGTATCGCCGCTAACCACTTTTTGTAGAGCGTCGAGCTTGTTGTAGGGTACGTGCGAAAAGCCGGGCACCAACGGGGCAAAAGGTTCACGGTATTTGGGCTCCCATGTGGCGGAGAGGGCGCCCATGGTGCGGCCGTGAAAGCCACGCATAGCGGCCACTACCTGAGTGCGTCCGGTGGAGAGACGGGCGAATTTGATGGCGGCCTCGACGGCCTCGGTGCCCGAGTTACACAGGAAGGCTCGCTCCAACCCGGAGGGCGCGATGCTCACAAGGCGCTCGAGCAAGCGGGCGCGCACGTCGTTGTAAAAGATCTCGGAGCAGGTGATGAGCACACTGGCCTGGCGACACACTGCGTCCACTACGGAGGGGTGGCAGTGCCCTACCACCGATACGCCGTGGCCGCCCACACAGTCGATGTACTCGCGGCCCTCGGCGTCCCACACGCGGGCGCCCTGTCCGCGCACGATGGCTACCTCCCGTTTGGGGTAGGCGCCGCTGGTATAGCGGCTTTCGAGCTCGATGGTCTCCATATTGAACCCCCTTTTTTCGCCTGGAGTGTGTTGAGATAGCCGTTATGTCGGTGGCCCGGCGGGGCCGGCGAGAGCTACGCCAAGGGCGCGCCCCGCGCATTGTGCGCCCCAGAGACTCTACGCTCTGGGCCCGCCCGCCCACAACCCTAGCCGATGACGGTGCCGTGGCCGGCTAGCGCCGCGCGCACGGGCTGTGGCACGCGCCCATCGGCAAAGATCACCTGCCCCACGCCCTGTGCGATGGCCTCCATCGCGCCCAACACCTTGATACGCATGCGCCCCTGGGCGTGTTGCATATACTCCTCCGCGCGAGCGGCCTCGATGCGCGGGATAAGGCTCGACTCGTCGGGATAATCGCGCAGTAGGCCGGGCACGTTGGATAGGATGATGAGCTGCTTAGCACCCAACGAGGAGGCGATGAGCGCCGCGGCCCGATCACCGTCCACGTTGATGGCCTCATTGCCGGTGCTGATGGCGGGCGGGGTGATGACTGGGAGATAGCCGGCGTCCATCAGCAGGTTCAGCAGGCTCACATTGACGCGCTCTACGGTGCCGGTATAGTCGTCGCGGATGACGCGGCGCCTGCCGTTCTCCACCACCTTGATGGCGTCCTTGCGTCGGCCCTCCAGCACACGGCCATCGAGGCCAGAGAGCCCCACGGCGTTGACCCCTTTGGCTTGCAGCATCTCTACGATGGATTTGTTGATCTCGCCGCAGTAGACCATCTCAAAGATGCGCAGTGTCTCTCGGTCGGTGCGTCGACTGGTGTAGCCCGATACCGACGTGACGAACTGCGGCGGATGCCCCAGCGCCGAGGCTACCTCGTTGGTGCGGTGCGAACCGCCATGCACGAACACAAGACGCTGCCCCTCCTGTATGAGGGAGGCGATATCGCGGCAGACGGCGCGCGGGTCGATCCCCTCGCTGCCGCCCATCTTGATGACTAGCATGGTGTTCACTCCTTGGCGTCTGGGGCGCGGACACGGGGCTATACAGGATGCAGCCCCGTGAAGCCGAGGCTGGTCGTCTCGTCCCAACCGAACATCAAGTTCATGCACTGCACGGCGGTGCCGGCGGCGCCCTTCATCAGGTTGTCGATAGCTGCGATGGCCACAATGCGGCCGGTGTTCGGGTCGTAATCAAAACCTACGTCGGCATAGTTGCTGCCGGCGAGTATCTTGGGCTCGGGATAACGATAGACCCCTTGGCGCTCGCGGACGAGGCGCACGAACGGCTCGTCGCTGTAAGCCTCGCGATAGACACGCCACAGGTCCTTGAGGGCAAACCCCTTCCGGGCCAGCTCGGGCCGCACAAAGGCGTGGCAGGTGGCCAACGCACCACGCACGAGTTCCACCGCGGTGACGGACATGTGCACCGGCACCGGGCCGCCTGCTCGCAGGGCTTGATGCACCTCGGCGGTGTGGCGATGCCCCACGGGCGCGTAGGAGCGCACGACGTGGCTGCGATCGGGGTGGTGCGAAGAGGGCCCCGCCGCCGCACCGGCCTCCGACGAACCTACCTTGACCTCGACAACGGCGCCGCGCCCGATATCGCCGATGGGCGCGCTCCCCTCAGTGGGCCGGAACAACGGCCAGAGCGCCAAAATGGTGGCGGTGGCGTTGCAACCCACGCCACTGATGTACGAGGCCCCGGCGATGGCCTCACGGTAGAGCTCCGGCAGGCCGTAGACGAAGCGCGGCAGCCAGTTCGGCGCCGAGTGCGTTTGGCCGTACCACTGTACATGGTCTTGTGGGTCGCGCAAGCGAAAGTCCGCCGACATATCGATCAGGCGCGGCGCGAGCTGGGTCAGCTGCTCGATGCGCCCCATGGCCTGACCATGGGGCAGCGCTACAAAAAGCAGGTCACAGGGTTCCAGCGCCGAGGCTGAATCGAACTTGATCAACGTTCGTTTGCGCAGGTTGGGGTGCACGCTGTGCACATAGCGTCCGGTGTTGGATTCGGAGGTCACTTGGCCCAGCTCGACCTCAGGGTGATCGAGCAGCAGGCGCAGTAGCTCGCCGCCGACATATCCGGACCCGCCGAGGATGGAAACCACGGTACGACTCATGCCGCACCTCCCGGGGTATGCTCGCCCGCTCCGACAGTCAGCACATAATCCACCACGGCGCTCGGGATATCCACGCCGGTGGTATCGATGCTGTTGCGAAACTCCATGGTATAGTTGACCTCGTTCACCACCAACTCGCCAGATGGGCGTTCGAGGATGTCGATAGCTACCACACCGCCGCCCACCGCACGGGCTGCAGCTTGCGAGAGGCTGTCGAGCTCGGGCGTGATGGGGCAATTCGTGGCGAGGCCGCCGCGGGCGGTGTTGGTGATCCAATGCTCCGACGCGCGATAGATGCCGCAGATGGTTTCATCGCCCACCACGAACGTACGGATGTCACGCTTGGGCTTGTGTACATACTCTTGTACGTAAAAGATCGAGTGCTGGTAGGTGCCGAGGATCGTTTTATGCTCCAGCACGGCCTCGGCGGCGTCGCGGTCGTTGACTTTGCTGAGCAGGCGTCCCCAAGAGCCCACCGCCGGCTTGAGGACAGCCGGGTAGCCCAGGGTCTCGATGGCCTCCAACGCCGATTCGGGCGTGAAGGCCAGCAGGGTGCGCGGACTGGGTACTCCGTGGGCCAACAGAGCGCGTGTGGTGGAGAACTTGTTACCGCAAACAGCCGCCACTTCCGACGTGTTGACGGTTCGCACACCCCAAGAGTTGAGCAGCTCCAGGGCATAGAGCGCGCGTGAGTGGTTGATGCAGCGCTCCAGGATCACGTCATAGCCGCCCAGCGCGCCCGGGTCGGCGAGATCCAGAATCAGTGTGCGATCGTCGATGAGGTCTACCTCGACGCCGCGGGCGGCAAAGGCCTCGAGGAGCAACTTTTCCTCGACGCGAATGCGAGACATGAGGACTCCGACTTGCATGGTGCTAACTCCTGACGAGATGGGCGATGACTGCGTCGGTGAACTGGCGCGTGCTGGACGACCCGCCCAGGTCGGGCGTGAGCGCGCCCATTTCCAGGGCGCTGCGGACGGCAGCGCGCACACGGTGGCCAGCGTCGCGCGCCCCCAGATGATCCAACAGCATAGCCGCCGCGAGAATGGCGCCGGTGGGGTTGGCGATCCCCCGCCCGGCGATATCGGGCGCAGAGCCGTGCACTGGCTCGAACACAGCCGCGCCCATCGTTGCCGCCCCCACATTGCCCGAGGCCGCTACGCCCAGCCCGCCCACCAAGGCCGCGGCCTCATCCGAGAGGATATCGCCGAACAGGTTGGTGGTGACTATCACATCGTAGCGCTCGGGCTCGGTGATGAGCCGCATAGCGGTGGAATCGACGAGAGCCTCCTCGGTGCGCACCGTAGGGAACTCGCCCGCCACCTGATAACAGCAGGCGCGAAAGAGCCCATCGGTGGCACGCAGGACATTGGCCTTGTGCACGATGGTCACCAAGCCTCGACGTTGGGATGCCATCTGGTAGGCCAGACGTGCGATTCGCAAAGAGGCAACGCGCGTGATGACTCGCTCGGTGACGGCCTCGGTGGCTTGAGCGGGGTCGTCGTGATCGGCCCGTTCGCGCCCAGTGTAAAGGCCCTCGGTGTTCTCGCGCACGATGAGCATGTCTATCCCGGGGCGCGACGCTGCGACTGGCTGCGAGAGCACGGGGCGCAGGTTGGCGTAGAGCGTCAGTTCACGGCGCAGGGCAACGACGGGACTGCGGTAGCCCGGCGTGGGCTGCAGCGGCGACGATACCGCGCCAAAGAGTGTGGCGTCGGCCGAGCGCACAGCCTCGAGGGTAGCCTGAGGCAGGGCGGTCCCGTGGCGCTGGAAGGTGCCCCAGCCCGCCTCGGCCTGGGTAAAGCACAAGTGCGCACCACCGCTCGTGGCCGCGTCGAGCACCTCTCGCGCGGCGGGGATCACCTCGTGACCGATGCCGTCCCCCTCGATGAGACAGATGACAAGCTCCTGGCGGGCTTCCGCCGAGGCGTTGGCGTGCGCTGGTGTGGAGGTCACTGCTCGGCCTCCAACGGCAGGCGGCGATGCCTGCGGTAATACTCTACGATGCCACCCTCGGCCCACACGTTGCGCACCCAGCGCGGCGGTACGGGCAGGGCGATCTCTTGGCCGTCGATGGCGAGCGTGGCCACATCGAGGTTCAGCGTCACTTGCTGGCCATCGCGTAGGCGATGCGTGAGGTCCACCTCAAAGAGGGGCAACCCCAGGTTGAGGGTGTTCCTGAAAAAGATGCGGGCGTAGCTGGGTGCCAGGATGGCGGCGATCCCCGCCACCTTGAGCGCGCGCGGGGCGTACTCACGCGAAGAGCCGCAGCCAAAGTTCGCACCGGCCACGATAACATCACCCGATCGGACCTCGCGGGCGAACTCGGGGCGCGCTTCGATGAAAGGATACTTGCCCAGCTCCGCCTCGGAGGTCATGTATGGGGCATAGCGCCCCGGCAGGATCTGGTCGGTGTCGATATTGTCTCCGAAAAGCCACACACGTGCCATGGTGCGCCCTCCTACAGGTTGGCCGGATCAGTGATGGCGCCCGTGAGGGCGGTGGCGGCGGCCACCTCGGGCGAAGCCAGATAGACCAACGCCTCAGGGTCGCCCATGCGTCCGCGAAAGTTGCGGTTGGCGGTGGAAAGGCAGACCTCGCCGGCGCCCATGACGCCCATGTGTCGGCCGATGCAGGGGCCGCAGCCGGGAGTGCCCAAAGTGGCGCCCGCTGCGAGCAGTGTGGCCAGGGTACCGTCGGCCACGGCGGCCTCCAAGATACGGTGCGAGGCCGGTATCACCAATAGCCGCACGCCGGTGGCCACATGCCGACCGCTTAGCAGCCTGGCGGCGGCGTGGAGGTCTTCCAGACGGCCGTTGGTGCAGGTGCCGATAAAGACTTGATCCACCCGCACGTCGCCCAGTTCGGCAGCGGGGCGCACGTGATCCACCTCCGGTGGGAGGGAGACCATCGAGGTGAGGTCATCAAGCTCCACCCCGATGGTGCGGACGTAGCTTGCGCCCTCACACACGCCGAGCCAGTCCGGTGCGGGGTAGCGCTCTGCAGTCACGGGCGATGGGGGGATGAGGCCCGCTTTGGCGCCCAGCTCGGTGCTCATAGATGCCAAAGTCTCGCGGCCGTCCAACGAGAGCCAGTCTAGCCCGTGGAACTCGACGGCCTGATAGGTGGCGCCATCCAATCCCAGCAAGCCACAAAGGTACAGGCTGAGGTCTTTGGGGCTCACGTTGGGGCGGAAGCGGCCACGCACCAACACACGTAATGTCTCGGGCACTCGCAGCCAGATGCGGCCGCTGGCGAGCGCCAGGGCCATGTCTCGTGTGCCCACACCAGTGCCGAAAGCGCACACGGCGCCATAGGCGGTGGCGTGAGAATCGGTGCCCAAGGCCACTTGCCCCGGCTGCACCAGCCTCTCTTCGATCATCACCTGATGGCAAACGCCGGCTCCCACATCATAGAAATGGGGTATGCCCTGCTCGGCCACCCAGCGGCGGGTGCGAACCTGGGCATTGGCCGTTTGCACGGTAGCGGCGGGCACCACGTGATCCATAATCACCGCCACACGCTGGGGGTCGTGGATGCGTGCCACCTGTAGTGTATCGCTGAGCACATCGATCACCTCGGGCGTGAGCGAGTCGTGGCACATGCAGCGATCCACCTCCACCACCACCAGATCGCCGGCGCGCACCTCGGCGCCGGAGGCGTGCGACAGGATCTGCTCCGACAGGGTCAAAGGCGAAGCACTCATGTGGTGTCGCTCCTACGATGGTCGCTGATCCAGGCCTCCAACACACCGTCCACATCGTCGAGTGTCAGGGGGCGCTCGTCGGCCATCTCTTTGATGTGGCTGGTGATGGCCTTGATCTCGTCATCTGGGATGTGCAGATTGAGCTGCTCGGCGCGAGACTTGATGGCGTTCCAGCCGGTGAGCTTGTGAGCGATACTGATGTAGCGCGTGAGGCCAAAGTCTTGCGGCGAGAGGATCTCGTAGGTCTCTGGGTTGTTGAGCACAGCCTTGGCATGGATACCCGCCTTGTGTGTGAAGGCCGTGATGCCCGTGATATAGTTATTGAACGGGATATCCACACCCACGATGTTGGCCACCATGTGGTCCAGCTCACCGATCACAGGCAGATTGTATTTACTCACTAACGAGCGGTCGTAGGCGTAGATGCGGGCTACCAGGCCTCCCAAGGGAGCGATGCCGTTGCGCTCACCGATCCCCAGCACGCTGGTATCCACGTGGGTGGCGCCGGCCTCCAGCGCGCAAAAGGCGTTGGCGATGGCGCAGCCCGAGTCGTTGTGGCCGTGGAACTCGATGTCGCAGGAGACTTGTTTGCGCAGCGCGGAAACCAGGTGATAGACCTGCAACGGTGTGGCAACCCCGACGGTGTCGGCGATCCCCACGCGGTTGACGCCCACCGCATCCACCTCGCCATAGATGGCCAGGATGTCCGACTGCTCGCTGCGGAACGAGTCCTCGGTAGAGAAGCGCACCTCCAGGCCCTGATCGCGGATGTAGGACACGACTTCTTTGGCCATACGAGTGATGGTGGGGATGTCCTTGCCGTGGCTGAACTTGCGCAGCACCGAGGAGGTGCCGATGACGATATCGATACCGTCCACGCCGGTGCTGACGGCCAGCTTGGCATCGTCGATAGTGCACCGAACGTGGGTGAGAATCTTGGCGTTGAGCCCGAGGCCGGCGATGGTGCGCAGGTCCTCGAGGCTCTGTGGCGAGGCCGCCGGAGACGTGAGTTCGAGGTACTCTACGCCGAACTCGTCCAGAGCCTGGGCGATCTGGACTTTTTGCTCCGTGGTAAAATTGGCTCCTACGAACTGCTCGCCCTCTCGCAGTGTCGACTCGATGATGTGAAAATTATCAATGGACATAACGCGACTATTCTCCCCAATCTTCTTCTTCTTCAGGGGCCAGGTCCAGCGATAGCGGGTCGACGCTAACCACTTCCAACTCGACACCGCACTCTGGGCAGTCTACGATCTCACCCGTCAGCACGTCTTGCAGTTCGATCTCTGCGCCACACTCGGGGCACGATGTGTTCATGGGATCACCTCCTTTCGTCAGAGATAATGGCCATCACCGGGGCGACACTGCGGATCCGGGCTAGCGATCGGGCTCGACATCATACGGGCAAAGAAAAAGCAGCTTTCCCTCTCGGTCTGGGGAAAGCTGCCCGTTACGCGTACTCGATAGGAGCAAGCCTAACCAGACCCGGGGGCCGGCTTTACAGACTTGCTCCGCTTAGAGAGGGGGGCTAGGAGCCCAGCCACTCCCACGGAAGGTCCACCAGATGCGCTCTGTACCATACTGGTGTGCACACTCCCTACACTTTACATGATTGCCAGAACTGTAACATACAATGCGGTGAGTGTCAAACCGGGTGAACCGGCGCTCCTCCCTCTCGAACTTCGTTGGTCGCGCCTAAATAGAGCGTACAGCCATGCTGTTGCAGGCAGCACGCCCCTGCCGCGTCGAACCACATGGCGACTATGCCGCTCCCGCCCGCTAGCCCCTCCGGTCGGGAGAGAGCCCAACCGAGCTATGGCAACCGGGCTGTATTCTGTGAGAGGGGGAGCGCTGACTTGTGAGGCCACGCCAGGTTATGCTACCATGGCATCGATGCGCCCTGCGGGTGGGCGAGATACGAGCGGCAAGGAGGCACGATGGGTACGTTGTTCTACAAGCCGGAGGACGCTTGGGCGGCCGATTTCATCCCCTTTTTCAAGGACGAGCGCTATCACCTGTTCTATCTGTTGGATTGGCGCGACCGAGAGGGACACGGCGAGGGGACGCCCTGGTACCAGGTGAGCACTACCGACTTTGTGCGTTTCACCGAGCACGGCGAGATGCTGCCCCGTGGGGGTCTCGACGATCAGGATCTTTACGTGTTCACCGGTTCGGTTATCGAGGGCGGGGGCCAGTATCACATCTTTTACACGGGCCACAACCCCCACTACGGGCAGACGAGCCGGCCACTCCAGGCGGTGATGCACGCCGTCTCGAGCGACCTGCTGCATTGGACTAAAGTGCCGGAGCACACCTTTTTCGCGCCCGCGGATCGTTACGAGCCTAACGATTGGCGCGACCCCTATGTGTTCTGGAACGAGGAGGCCGGCGAGTATTGGATGCTGCTGGCCGCGAGGCTACGCCGGGGGCCCTCACGGCGGCGTGGTTGCACCGCGTTGTGCGCTTCCAAGGACTTGGCGCGTTGGGAGGTGCGCGAGCCGCTCTACGCACCGGGCCTGTACTACACTCACGAGTGCCCCGATCTGTTTCGTATGGGAGAATGGTGGTATCTGGTGTTCAGCGAGTTCTCGGAGGGGACGCAGACACGCTACCGCATGGCCCAGCGGCTGGACGGCCCGTGGGTCGCGCCCACCGTCGACACCTTTGATGGGCGGGCTCACTATGCGGCCAAGACGGTGTCGGATGGAGCGAGGCGTTATCTGTGTGGCTGGAACGCCACACGTGCCGACGAGAGAGACGACCAGACCTGGCAGTGGGGGGGCAATCTGGCAGTGCATGAGGTGTGGCAGCGCTCCGATGGCACCCTGGCGGTGCGCCCACCGGAGAGCGTGTTGACGGCTTTTCACCGAAAGCGGCCCTTTGCGTTGACGCCGGGCCTCTCTGAAGCGCCGGACCAAAGCGCCGAGATCACGTCGGATTCGGCCACACTGCGGGCGCCCGGTTCGTTCGGCTGCGCTGTGGCGGGCTCGATGCCGGAGCGCTGCCTCATCACGGTGCGGGTGCGTTTCGATCAACATACGCAAGGATGCGGTATCGTGCTGCGCGCGAGCGAGGACTTGGAGCAAGGCTACTATATCCGGCTGGAGCCCGAGTGGCAGCGCTTGGTGTTCGATACTTGGCCGCGTGCGGGCGACACGCCCTATATGTTGGGGCTGGAGCGGCCCTTGGCCCTGGCCCCGGGCCGTGAGGTGACGCTGCAGGTGCTGGTGGAAGGATCCGTGTGCGAAGTGTACGCGGGGGGCGAGGACGGCGTGCCCTACCGCGCTATGAGCACGCGCATGTACAATCTGCCCACGGGGCGCTGGGGTGTGTTTGTACAACAGGGCGCAGCCCGGTTCGAAGGGATCAGCCTGGCGACGATGGAGTAGACGGGGCGATGTAATTTGCGAGCAGCGCTTTGGTGGGCTACTATCCGCATTGGACGAGACTCCAAAACCCGAGAAGGAGTGGCCGAAAGATGAAATCTGAAGTTCGATTCGGTGTGATTGGTTGTGGGGGCATCGCCGTGGCAACCTGCCAGGGGATCAGCACTGCGCCCAACGCGAGCGTCGCCATGCTCATGGACACGCGGCCGGAAGTGTTGACCGATCTCACCGAATTCTACTCTGTGCCCAGCACCACCGATCTGGACGAGCTGTTGGCGAACCCGAATGTGGATGCTGTGTACGTATCCACACCGCACATCACGCACAGCGAGATCGGCGTCAAGGCGGCGCGAGCGGGCAAACACGTGTTGATGGAAAAGCCCATGTCGACGACGTTGGCGGATGCCGACGCGTTGATCGCCGCGTGTAAAGAAGCGGGCGTCAAGCTGGGGATCGGCTACTATGGATCGGTGGACGCCGGCTCGCGGGCCGCACGGGATCTGGTGCTCGGCGGAGCGCTGGGCGAGATCACCAGCGTGCGTTTCGCTGTAGAAGCTGACAAACCCGCCCATTACTGGCGCGCGGGATACCTTCAGCGCATAACCACCGACTGGCGTACACGTAAAGAGCCGTCGGGCGGCGGTATCCTCATCATGAACGTCAGCCACGACCTGAACACGGTGCGGTATGTGACGGGGCTGGAAGTGAAGCGAGTCTACGCCGAGGCTGACACACTGGCGACGCCGGTGGAGGTGGAGGATGTCATCGGTGTGGTGATGCGTTACGAGAACGGCGCGATCGGCACAGTGCACGCTGGATCGGCCATGCGCGGGGGCCCCTACGAAGACTATGGTGGACCGCGGATCTACGGCACCAAGGGACAGATCATCCTCGGCGCCTCGGGCACGCAACAAAAGCCCATGGCGTTTTTAGAGTCGCCTCCCGAGGGCGGACGCGCCAATACCTGGTATCAAGTTAGCGTGGTAGGAGAGATGGGCGACCGCCAGCAGGTGATCGAGGGGTTCGCAGCGGCGGTGCTCAACGATACCGAGCCGCCGGTGACGGGCGATGACGGCCGCCACGTGCTCCAGATCGTATTGGCGGCGTATCAGTCGGCAGAGACCGGCCTCCCGGTAGAGCTGTAGAGGCGCTCAGCGCGCGCCCCTGCGGGCACAAGGCATGGGTATGATAGTGTAGGGGTGTGAAGTGCGCCGTCGTAGGCAGTGTGCTTCACACCCCTATTCGTATGTTCGAGGCGTATCGGTCGCGGGTGTGTTGACGTGGGGCGCACTGCGACGCGTGCACCCCTCCCGGTGAGCGCTTACGACCGGTTGAGCATCGGAATCACCAGGGGACGGCGGCGTGTCTCGTTGTAGAACAGGTTCTCTAGGCGGCGCTTGATGCGCCGGGATAGCTCGTCGTTGTCGTGACTGGCGCCGTTGGCGTTCTGCACCGTCTCCACGATGGCCGATTCGGCCGAGCGCAATAATTCGGTGCAATCGGGCGCCCAGACAAAGCCCTGCGAGATGATCTCGGGCTCCGCATGAAGCTTGCCGTTGGTGTGTTGCAGCCCCACCTTGGCGATCACAAAACCGTCCTGTGAGAGGGCCATGCGGTCACGCAGCACGGAACTACCCACATCGCCCACCAACGAGCCATCTACGTAGACGGCCTCCAAAGCGATGGGCTCGCCCAGGCTGGCCCCCGCCGGCGTAACCTCGATGGGCAGGCCGTTCTCCAACACAAACACGTCCTCGCGCGTAAAGCCCAACTCGTAAGCCAGGCGGGCGTGAGTGTGCAACATGCGGTACTCGCCGTGCACCGGCACAAAGTAGAGCGGGCGCAGCAGGTTGAGCACCAGCTTGAGCTCCTCTTGGGCGGCGTGCCCCGAGACGTGCATCCCGGATTGTTCCCCGTAGATGACGTTGGCGCCCCGCTGAAAGAGCTTGTCGATGTTGCGATAGACCTGCATCTCGTTGCCCGGAATCGCCTTGGAAGAGAGCACTACCGTGTCGCCCTCGCCGATCTGCAACTGGCGAAAGCGCCCCGTGGCCATACGAGCCAGGGCCGCGTTGGCCTCGCCTTGTGAGCCTGTGGCCAACACCACCACCTCATCGTCTCGCAGGCTGTTGATCTGGTGCAGCGGAACCCGCGTGTCATCCGGGAACCGGATATGGCCCAGCTCCTCGGCGATGGCGATGTTCTCCTCCATGCTGCGGCCGGCGATGGCCACCTTGCGGCCGTAGCGCGCCGTCGTGTCCAGGATCAGTTGTATACGAGACAACAGCGAGGCAAAAGTGGCCACGATGATGCGGCCGGGCGCTTCGGCGAATACGCGATCGAACGCGTCTATCAGCTCGTCCTCCGATGGCGTGTAACCCAACGACTCGGCGTTGGTGCTATCGGAGAGCAGCATCAGCACGCCCTCGTTGGAGAGCCTCGCCAATGCACTCAGATCGATGGTTTTGCCATCGATGGGCGTATGGTCGATCTTGAAATCGCCGGTATGGACCACCAGCCCCAAAGGGGTATAGATCGCCAAGCCCACAGCGTCGGGGATCGAGTGGTTCACATGGTGCGGCCGCACGTGAAAGACGCCCAGTTCCACCTCCTGTCCGGGCAGGATGGTGTGCAGGTCTGTGTCGCCCACGCTGCGCGAACGCAACCGTGCCTCGATGAGGCCGCGCGTGAGAGGTGTGGCGTACACCGGCGCCTTTACCTCCTGTAGCAGGTAGGGCAGCCCCCCAATGTGGTCCTCGTGGCCGTGTGTGATCACGATGCCGCGCACGCGGTCGCGATGCTCGATCAGATAGGAAAAATCGGGGATGACATAGTCGATCCCTGGCATATCGTCCTCAGGGAACATGAGACCGGCGTCGATGACCAGAATGTCGTCACCGTACTCGAGTACGGTGCAGTTCCGGCCGATCTCGCCCACCCCCCCCAGAGGGATCACTCTTAGTTTGTTACTTGCCATAACGCTTCGATTCCACGAACTCCTTTCGTGTATATTATCTGGTGTAGCCGGTATCTATTATATGGCTGCTCGAGGCAGCTCAGTGCCAATAATTGACAAACCGCCCAGCATCCCGCGGGGCGGTTCAGATCGTGCGAATCTGAGAACCGATTCCATGCTTTGCGGGCGCTCACACGCCCTGGTTGCTATGCATTCCCATCCCGAGCTCACATGGCCGGGTACACGCCTAACCAGAAGTTAGGCATATTATACGAGTGGAGTGGAGTCCTGTCAAGCGCCGTCTGAAGGGCTAGTCCCCGGGGGTATCTCGCCCGACTGCATGTGTAGAGCCGGGCGTACGGTGAGACTGCGAGTCACCGATGATGTGCTAAGCTCTGAGGCGGACAGCACGCGTCCAACGACCAATCCGCAGCGAACTCGCTAGCAGAGGGATCTATCTCACACGGCTTTCGTTTCTGCGGGCTCACGGGCTGCCCAGGCTAGCCAGGCGTAGAGGGTGTTCCATTTGCTGGGGCGACCCACTCTCTCTTTCGGCAGGTAGGGCTTGGCCAGCGTGCCCTCCAGTACCACGCGGTCCTGTGGATCGCGTTTGCTCTCGAGCAGCGCCCAGGCCGACTCGAACTCGGGCGCGGGCCCGACGCCAAGTGCGGCCAGCGCCTCCAGCAGCGTTGCCAGGCCCACGCGCTGCACCTCTATGGGGTGGAACAGGTCGACCATGCGCCAGCCCGGGCGGCAATCCAGCACCAAGCGCTGAGAGTCATCGGTGCGGTAGAAAAGGCGGCGCATGCGAAAGTACTGAATGATCGCTCGATCACCTGGCATGGCCAGGCCGCGTTTGCGCAGCTCCGCCGCAAGGAGGAGCCCATGCATGGCCGCCTTGATACAGCTCTTGGGGACGCGGTGCATCTTGTGCAGCCGGTGCAGGCAGAACCATCCGCCGTCGAGCAATTGGGTCTGAGCGGCGAGCGCGAGGCGCTCCTGTACTCGCGGGTCCATGCCATAGCCCAGCATCACCAGAGCGCGCAGGCCCATCATGTCACCGCAGGCGGCGTCAAAGGATTGAGACAGCACGCGGTCGGCCGCAGGGCCGATGGGCAAGTCGTCGCTCGTCAGGCCACACTCGGCCAGAGCTGTGAGGCCGTAGATCAGGGCCAGGCCCTTGGCATCCAGCCAAGAGAGGTCGTGAGCCGAGGGGAGCGTCTCTACGACCAGGGTGCGCGCCTCCGTCACGTCGGGGTGGTCGCGAGGCAGGCCCAGAACGTTGGTTAGCGCCCGCAGTCGTACCCCGGGATTGTTCTCCTCCAGCAGCCAACCGAGTGTTCCCGAGTCCATATCAGCACCTCCGATGGTATCCAGTATAGACGATGCAATGAGCTGTAGGCTGTCGGCCATGCTCGCCGTTGGGCATAGACCGGTACCCCACCGGGTTGGGCCGTTTGGCCTTGGGGGGCGGTCTATGCTATGATGCGCAGCAGTATCCGACCGTCGGGTACTGCCCAGCCACGAACATCAACCCCAGCGCTCCGCTACGGCTTGGCGCGATGCGGTACGGACAGACTGACTACTTGTCTACATCAGGAGGCACGATGGCCTTGCAACGGCATCCTCGCAGAGGGCGCCCCTTGGGCGCGATGTTCTGCCTGATCCTACTGCTGTCTGTGGTGCTCAGCGGGTGTGGCTACATCTGGGATACGGTGCCGTCGCTCAAACCGGGCTTTCTGGGGGGTAACGAACCGACGACTACCCCCACCGAGATGGGGCCACCCACGCTGATGCCTACGGCGACACTGGAGCCGCCGCCCACGCTCGAGCCAACGGCCGATATCAGCGCTTGCGAGATCAACCTGGCGTACGTGGCGGATGTCACCATCCCCGACGACACTGCCATGTCCTCGGGCGAGACGTTTGTCAAAACATGGGAGGTGCGCAACACTGGTACCTGCGCCTGGACGCGCCAGTTCTATCTGAGCTACGTGCAGGGCGACAATCTGGGTGCGGTGAGCTCCGTGCCGCTGCCACCCACAGAGCCGGGCGACGTGACGCACATATCGGTAGAGATGCGCGCCCCCGACATGCCGGGCACCTACACCAGCAAGTGGCAGCTCTGCGCGGGCGGGCAGTGCACTGGCGCCACAATCTATGCTCGTATCGTCGTCAACTAGCGCGAGGGCCTGGCGCGCCCGCGTCATGCAGTTCGGTCCAGCGCGGCCTAACGGACGGCGGGGGTGTGGCGCATCGGCCCGGCCGCTCGGGTTGGAGCCTGCGGGTGGGCGTCCGGGGGCACCACGCCAATAGTCAGCAGAATGTTGGCGTAGATGCGCTGTTCGCCCGTCGCGATGACCAGCGCCACATCCTGGCCGCGGGCCGCGTCGTAAAAGGCAAAGCGCTCCAATAGGCCCAGCTCCATCCCCTCGGGCAGTATATCTCGAAAGCTGGCAAAGATGGGCGCCTCGGCGCCATCGGCCGGCATCATCACCTGAGCCGCCTCTATCGGTATGGCGTTTGCCAAGACTCTCAGCACCTCGTCCACCGGTGCATAGCCTCGGGTCAGATTCAGGTAGACGCGCGAGGCGGCGGGGTTGGCGCCGGTGCTAAAGGGGTAGTTGCCATCGGCGATGAGCACCTGCGAACCATGGCCGGCACCCGCCAGGGCCTGCAGAATCTGTGGATGAGTGAGCGTACTCGTGAGCATTTTTCCCTCCCGATCGGTTGGGGCTGAAACAGCCTACTGACGATACAAGCGCTGGGCGGCCTCCGTCCAACGGCGCATTTGGGCCAGGTCAGTCTGCAGGCCAAAGGCAGAGTCGGTGGAACCGGCGCGGATGCGTAGCGGCGCATCGCCACATACCGACATCACGCGGCGCAGCTTTTCCTCCATGCGCTGGGGCGTCGCGGCCAACATGTCGTCTACCACGTGGATCGCGATGTCCAGCGGGGTATCCTGGCCAAAAGTGGCCATCACCGCCTCCAGATCGGTCCACGGGCCGGTGTAGAACTGGTCCACATTCGGGATGCGGCGTATCAGCGGGAGCAGCGGGCCCGTGTCACCGCACGAGTGCCAACACGTGAGCCCCCCGTGGAACTCGCTGAGCTCGATCTCGCGGGGCAGCAGGAACTCTTTGTAGAGTTGGGGTGAAACGGTGGGCACTGTCACCTCGTCGTTGCCGATGTGCCCCTTGTCGATGGGCTCGTCCAGGAAGCGGGCTCGCTCGCGGGCGTAGTGCATGCGAAAGTCCGTAGCGTAGCTGAACAAGCGTTTGGCAAACTCGGGGCGCAGCAGCATATCGGTGAGGATGTTCTCGTGAGGGCCGCGCATCACCTGGGCAAGCCCTAATATGCCGCGGATAGCGGCAGGGAACCCCACCTGCCAGCCGGGGCCCAGAGCGTCAGCGGCTTCTAGCGCCTCCTGATACATGCGATGGGCTAGAGGCATGGCGCCTGTGTTGTAGAAATCGGGTAACTCTAAGCGATCAAGGTCCGCGTCGTCCTCCACCAAAGCACGGTTGTGGGCGGCCCAAGGGTTGCTGTCGGGGCGATACTCGATCTCTGCGCCCAGCAGGCTGCATTCGAATACGGTGCCCAGCGGCGAGGCGCCCAGCCCCGTGCCCACCACGGTATCCTCTGCAAAATGCTCGTGGTGGTAGATACGCATCTCCAGCTGTACGCGGAGCTGAGTGCCCACGTCGGTGAAATAGCGGATGAGATCGAACCCCAAGATGCGCGACCAGGTGGGCATACCGATGTCCAGAGTGAACAGCGGTCCGTCGTTGTCTTTGGATGCAGGTACGCCCGCACGATAGCGCTGCCAGTGCGCGATGCGGCGCTGGTTCTCGGGGCTCTCTGTGATGGCCGCTACGCGGTCGGCCAGTGGGCGCAAAGTGTTGATCAGCTCCGACTGCATGTTCCGCCTCCTGGGGAGTGACTCGCGGTGGCTCACAGGCGGCCACCGCATCCTCGATACAGGGGGATTATACCACAGCCGAGCGTTGTATGCCGCCTGTACACTGTGAAAAACATCGCTTGCTGCCCCACGTCCCTTGACGACGAAGGGTGTTTGTGGTAGCATGGTTTACACGAGTAATCTCTAGCAGACTGCGCTGGAGATGATATAGTGTTATGTTTGGCGTTTCCGTGGTAACCCGCAGACACTGTTCGCGGCTCGAAGGCGGCCAAGCCTCGCGCAGCGGGCGGGTCGCAACGAGGATTCTGGATGGCCAAACGACCCACACAGCAGGATGTTGCGGACTTGGCGGGCGTATCTCGTGCGTCGGTCTCTTATGTGCTCAGTGGAGACGATTCTCGGCGTAGCCGAGTCAGCGAGGCCACACAGCAGCGCGTGTGGGACGCCGCACAACGCTTGGGGTATCAGCCCAATGTGTTGGCGCGCGGCCTGCGCGCGGGCAACAGCCACTCCATCGGCCTGCTGATCCCCGACATGGATAACCCCTATTACCTTTCGATAGTACAGGGCGCCGAAGAAGAAGCGTTGACGCGCGGCTACGACCTCACAGTGGCTAACGCTGCGCTCGACCCCGAGCGTGAGCGTCGCTGTCTACGCTCTGTGCTGCAACGGCGCCTCGATGGGCTGATCGTGTTACCCACATACGAGGATGTTTTCACTGAGGAGATCGCGCGCCGGGCCATCGGATCGAGCACGTTGGTGTTCGTGGGCCGTTGGGAAGGGCTGGACTCGGTAGAGCCAAACACGTGGTGTGGCGCTGAAGCGCTCGTACAGTATATACTGGGGCTCGGGCATCGGCGCATCGGGATCATAGATGGCGTCGCGGTGCGGGGTGGCGCGCGAGATAGGGTGTTGACGTACCTAGCCGCAATTCACAAGGCGGGGCTGTCTATCGCCCCCGAACTGGTGCGACACGTGGGGCCGAACATGAACGATGGCTATAAGGCCACTCTCGCATTGTTGGACCTACCGGAGCCACCCACCGCTATACTGGCCATCAACGACCTCCTCGCTATTGGCGCGTTACGCGGTATACAGGAGCGGGGGTTGAGAGTGCCTCAGGACATCTCTATCGCTGGGTTCGATAACATCCAGATTTCTGCATACCTGTACCCTCCCCTTACAACTGTCGACATGCATGGACACGAGATAGGTCGCCGGGCGGCACAGCTTGTGTTCGAGCGCTTGTGCTGCCGGGCGGAGGCTTCGAAACAAGAACAAGTCCGTTCTGATCTGTTGATTCGCGCGTCGACTGCTTCAGTCCCTGTGTCTTTCCGTTAAGTATCGATCTGTTCGTAGCGTGTTTCCGCGCCCTGCAGAGGTGCACAACCGGGCGCGTATCGCGGAGGTTGCTGGCAGCCTGTTGTGTGGCTCGCACGGCAGAGTATGCGGTGTTGAATCGCTAAGCGTGAACCTTGTTGTGTGCCGCGAAGAAGGGGGGTGATGCTACCGTATTCACAAGCCGTTTCGTGTCTCGATCACGCAAGTATTCCGGACAGGAGAAGACCGCATTATGAAACGTGTCAAATGGTTCTGGCTGGTGTTGACCGTGATCCTGGTGGTGGGGCCGCTGCTGGCGTCGTGCCAGCCGCAGGTGGTCCGCGAGACGGTCATCGTCGAGAAAGAGGTCGAGAAGGTCGTCAAAGAGACCGAGGTCGTCGAGAAGGTGGTGGAGATCCAGGTGACCCCCACACCCGAGGCGGAGCTGGAGGGGACGATCCTGATCAACTTTGGCGGCTCGGACACACAGACCTGGGAGAACATCGCGCTGGCGTACCAGGCGCTGCACCCGAAGGTGGAAGTGCGGGTGGAGCTCAAGCCGAGCGATGGCTACCAAGACTGGATCCGGGCGCAGTTCGCCGCGGGAACCCCCGAGACCAGCCTGCAGACCATCAACGAGGTGCAGGATCTGATTCAGGCGGGCAAGTTCCTGGATTTCGCGCCGTACCTGGACAAGATCAGCCCGTACACGGGGAAGCCGTGGCGGGAGGACATCGACGAGGGCGCGCTGGCGAACATGATCGACCCGATCGAGGGGAAGCTGTACTCGCTGAACTTTGAGACGGTGCAGGTGCTGTGGTTCTACAACAAGCGGATCTTTGACGAGGTTGGGATCACGGATGTGCCGAGCCAGCCCACGTGGAGCCAGTTCATCGAGTGGTGCGAGATGATCAAGGACGCCGGCTACATCCCGCTGGCCATCGCTGGCGACTTCGCCAACTTTTGGTCTGGGAGCGTTGGCTGGTTGATGCGGATGTACGCGGACCAGTACACACGGCACGAGGCGGAGTTGGTGCGGTGTCAGCCCGGGGACTGGTGTTTCCGGGAGGGGATCGACGACAAGTGGGTGTACGATCCGACGGACCCGCACAACGACGACAACACAAACATCACGTTCAACAGCGTGCGCAAGATGAAGGCGTTCTACGAGCACGAGCAGATGGTGGACTCGCCGGAATGGCGCGACAAGTACACCAACCTGTCGCAGCTGTTGGGCCCCATGACTCAGCCCGGCTGGATCGGCACCACCGATGCGCTGCCGCTGTTCCTGACACAGCGCGCGGCCATCTGGCTGGACGGTGCGTGGTTCTTCACCAACTTTGAGAAGCAGATCAAGCAGTTGGCTGAGGGGACCTACGGGGTGCAAGAGGGCGAGCCGACGCCGACGCCGATACCGGGCGCCGAGCGGGCGGAGGTGTTCGAGCTGGGGACGTTCAACAACCCGTCGATGGAGGGCGACCTGGTGGATGCCCCGGCGCGGACCATCGAGGTGAACATCGGCTTCTGGGGCGTGCCAAAAAAGGATCAGAAGCAGAACGATCTGGAAGTCGACTTTTTGATGTTCATCACGAGCCCGGAGGGGTACGGGATCTACCTGCGCAACAAGCTGGATCCGGACAACCTGCATGGTGGTATCTCTGGCCCGCCGGTGATCAAGGGCGTGAAGCTGCCGGCGCTGTACGAGGAGCGGTTCGGGAACGTGAAGCTGATCGGCAACACGGAAAAGGACACGGCCGGGACGTATCGTGCGCGCGGGGCGAACGACTACCAGCCGATGGTGCGCGAGTGGGCGGACCTGGCGCAGACGTACTTTGACGGTGGGATGACGGTGGAAGAGTTCACCGCGGCGTATCAGAAGGCGATGGATGCGCTGTTCGAGCAGATGCTGACGGACCATCTGCGATGGGCGGAGGGTCTGGCGGCGCTGGATCACCCCGAGAAGCAGCCTGAGAAGGTCGAATAACCTTGTGTACATGGGGCTTCCGGCGGTCATAGGCCGCTGGAAGCCCTCTTTAGTGAGTCGGGATGTTTCGAGAGTCTGGAGGCGAATATGCGCGGATATCGCAAACCCAGCCGTCCGAGCCTGCTGCTGCTAGTCGCCCTCGTCACTTGTATGGCGGCTCTGCTGCCTTCTATGGTCTCCCTGGCGCAGGGTGGCACGTTGTGGGAGCACGAGGCGGGCAATACTATTCTGAGCATCGCGGCATCGGCAGACGGAAGCGTTGTCGCTATCGGCTCACGCGACAACAAACTGAGCATGTACGATGGCGAGGGGCAGCTCCTCTGGGAATATGAGGCGGAGAACTCGGTCTCTGGTGTGGACGTGAGTGCGGATGGCGCCTATATAGCGGCCGTCAGCGCTGACCGCCAGGTGCGCCTGTTCGACGGCTCGGGTGAGCTGCTGTGGACTTTTCGCCACCAGTTCCCCTTCTCGGACGTCGCCATCTCAGAGGATGGCGAGTATGTAGCGGCTTCCTCTGTTGAGGGGCGGCATGCGATCTTTTTCGACCGCGCTGGTGAGTTGCTGTGGACCCGCAGCCTCCTGGTGCCGGTGGAGGCTGTGGATATCTATGGCACGGGCGAGAACACGCGCCCAGTAGCGGGTACGCGCGATTCACGGGTGTATATTCTGAATGCGAGCGGTGACGAGCTGCTCAGCATACAGCTCGATGACTATATCCGTGATCTGGCCGTTTCGCGTTCCGGCGCAGAGATCGCGGTGGCGCTGAACAGCGGCATCGTCGAGGTGCTGAACGGCGGGAACGGACAGATTATCTGGAGCTACAACGGCCGGCGCGAGCGGGCTAGTGACCGTATGCTCTCAGTCGGCATCAGCGACGATGGCAGCGTGGTAGCAGCCGGTATATCGTACGGGCAGGTGTACGTCTTTGACGAGACCGGCGCGCTGATACAGCAGCTGCAGCCCTCTGGCGAGGCTGACATGGAGGCCGTCTACGTCACTCGCGACGGCCGCATGCTGATGTACGGCGGCCGCAATCAAAAGGCGACGGTGGCTGACTTGGAGAGTCAAGGCGCCGCATTGGCTGCCCGGGCGAGCCGAATGCGCACGTTGACGATCGCCGGGGGCGTGGCGCTGGTGGCGATCGTGGTGGGGGCGGTTCTTGCCGCACACTATACCGCTTGGGGCGCAGAGACGTGGCAGGCCACTGGGAGGCCCATTGGGCGGCTCGCGCGCCGCATTTGGCGGGCGCGCATCTCCTACATCATGCTGATCCCCACTTTTGCGCTGCTGGCGGTGTTCAATTACTATCCCGCCTTCTCGGGCCTGTGGCACGGCTTTACGCGTTGGACGCCTGGCCTGCGGGCCGAATGGGTGGGGTTGGACAATTACAGGGCGGCCATCAACAACCCCTATCTGAGAACGGGTATTGTAAACGCCATCATCCTGATCGCTGCTGGCTTTGCCCAACTGGCGGTGCCGCTGTTTGTGGCAGAGTTGATCTTTAACCTGAAATCGGGACGCCTCCAGTACTTTATGCGGACCGCCTACGTCATCCCGCTGGTGGTGCCCGGCGTTGTGGGCATCCTGCTGTGGGTCAACATCTATGACCCGAACTATGGCATGGCCAACCACTTGCTGCGCGCTGTAGGCCTCGAGAGCCTGACACGAGTGTGGCTTGGGGACCGGGCCACGGCGCTGCCGGCCATCATCTTTATGGGCTTTCCATGGATCGGCGCGTTCCCGCTGCTGCTGTTCTACGGTGGATTGATCAGCATCCCCACCGAGCTATTCGATGCGGCCATTGTGGACGGAGCGAACCTGTGGCGGCGGTTCTGGCACATAGACTTTCCGCTGCTGCTGACGCCTCTGAAGACGCTGTTGATCCTGGGCTTTATCGGCGGCGTGCAAGCGTTCGAAGGAGTCTTTTTAACGACGGCCGGAGGTCCGGGGCACGCCACCTATGTGCCTGCGCTGGAGCTCTACTACCAGGCGACTCGGTTCAACCGGATGGGTATGGCATCGGCCATCGGCACCATTCTATTTTTCGTGATCCTGGTGGGCACTATACTGAACATGAAATACGTTCGGGGCTCCGAGACCGAATACCAAGCCTGATAGGAGGGCTCTATGATGAACCAAGGGGCTGTGGCCTCTGCTCAAGAGTCGACGCGGAGGGGCTCGGGCGGGCACGTAACGATCCGTTCACGTAGGGCTCAGCTCAAAGCGTTTCTGGGGCAGGCTACCATCCTGACAATACTGTTAGGTCTGCTGCTCCTGACGATGGTGCCCATTATGAACATGTTGGTGATGTCGCTCAAAGACAACGGACAGATTTTCGCCAGGTTCTGGGCCTTTCCCAACCCGTACCGTTGGGAGAACTATAACGCCGGCTATACTGCCATGCGTATCTACATCGCCAACACATTGTTTGTGTCGCTCGTGTCCATGGCGGGGGTGGTGTTTCTGTCATCGGTGGGCGGGTATGTTTTCGCCCGACAGAGCTTCCCGGGCAAATCGTTCCTCTATCTGCTGATCATCTCGCTGCTGATGATCCCCGGTATGTTGACGCTGATCCCCAGTTTTATGCTGGTGACGGATCTGGGGCTAGTGGATACGTATTGGGTCATCATCCTGCCCGCCATCGCGGGCGGTCAGGTGTTCGGAATTCTGATCTGCCGAGGGTTTTTCGCGGCGCTGCCGGAGGAGCTGTTCGAGGCGGCCAGGATGGATGGCTGCCGAGAGTTTGCGCTGTACGCGCGCATCGCAGTCCCCCTCTCGTGGCCCATCATGGTGACGCTGGCCATCATGAACATCGTGGGCACCTACAACAGCTTCCTGTGGCCTCTGCTGACGATCCAATCGCCCAGCAGGCAGGTGGTGGCTGTGGGCTTGCGCGAGTTCACCAGCCAGTTCGGCGTGACCGACTGGGGGCCGCGCATGGCGGCGTATGTGGTGGCCACCATCCCGTTGCTGGTGCTGTTTGTCTTTGGTATGCGCTACTACATCCAGGGTGTCACCAGTGGCGCCATCAAGGCGTAAGGCGCAGCGCCACAGGGGGGGCGGGCTCCGCTCCCCCTGCAACATGGCGTGGCGTGAGGCCTTGACGGGCCTACGCGGTTTTGTTACGATATACACAGTTAGCAGCGCGAGCAGTGCTTGCGCCCGTGCTGCGGTATCCGGTGGCTCATGCTCCGTAGGAAGGGGGCGTCATGGTTTCGCACCAGGCGCGTTGTCTCGAGCGGCCGGCGTTGTTCTCTTCTCCTGTGTTATGCGCCCCGGCCGGCTCAGTTCCGATGCCGCCTCGAAGCGGCGCGACGCGCATTCGACAGACCCTCGACTACCGACACACGATATCTCCCCAACGTACAGTTCTCTCTCGTTCCGTCCATTCTGATCTGTTCGGCTTGATACGGGTTGCTTTGCCGCCCGAGTGTTGACAACGAGTAGTTTCCGCTGAGGCAGAGGTAGCTTGCGCCCGGGGTTCAGCGGTCTCAAGCGCCTGTGGGCCTTGCTCGATATGCGCCACCTTGGCCTGTGTCCAGCTCCACGAGGCTGTACCCCTCAGGTGCGCGACTTGTGCGGCCGACACGCTATCGGTGCTGCCACACAAGCGGGCACACGCCGCCAGTAGATGGAAAGGGGGTGACGGGTAAATTAACTCTGCACATCGTGTCCGTTCCGCCTGCGATACATTCAGAGGAGAGGACGACATGAAACGTATCAAGTGGTTCTGGCTGGCGCTGACCGTGATCCTGGTGGTGGGGCCGCTGCTGGCGTCGTGCCAGCCGCAGGTGGTCCGCGAGACGGTCATCGTCGAGAAAGAGGTCGAGAAGGTCGTCAAAGAGACCGAGGTCGTCGAGAAGGTGGTGGAGATCCAGGTGACCCCCACACCCGAGGCGGAGCTGGAGGGGACGATCCTGATCAACTTTGGCGGCTCGGACACACAGACCTGGGAGAACATCGCGCTGGCGTACCAGGCGCTGCACCCGAAGGTGGAAGTGCGGGTGGAGCTCAAGCCGAGCGATGGCTACCAAGACTGGATCCGGGCGCAGTTCGCCGCGGGAACCCCCGAGACCAGCCTGCAGACCATCAACGAGGTGCAGGATCTGATTCAGGCGGGCAAGTTCCTGGATTTCGCGCCGTACCTGGACAAGATCAGCCCGTACACGGGGAAGCCGTGGCGGGAGGACATCGACGAGGGCGCGCTGGCGAACATGATCGACCCGATCGAGGGGAAGCTGTACTCGCTGAACTTTGAGACGGTGCAGGTGCTGTGGTTCTACAACAAGCGGATCTTTGACGAGGTTGGGATCACGGATGTGCCGAGCCAGCCCACGTGGAGCCAGTTCATCGAGTGGTGCGAGATGATCAAGGACGCCGGCTACATCCCGCTGGCCATCGCTGGCGACTTCGCCAACTTTTGGTCTGGGAGCGTTGGCTGGTTGATGCGGATGTACGCGGACCAGTACACACGGCACGAGGCGGAGTTGGTGCGGTGTCAGCCCGGGGACTGGTGTTTCCGGGAGGGGATCGACGACAAGTGGGTGTACGATCCGACGGACCCGCACAACGACGACAACACAAACATCACGTTCAACAGCGTGCGCAAGATGAAGGCGTTCTACGAGCACGAGCAGATGGTGGACTCGCCGGAATGGCGCGACAAGTACACCAACCTGTCGCAGCTGTTGGGCCCCATGACTCAGCCCGGCTGGATCGGCACCACCGATGCGCTGCCGCTGTTCCTGACACAGCGCGCGGCCATCTGGCTGGACGGTGCGTGGTTCTTCACCAACTTTGAGAAGCAGATCAAGCAGTTGGCTGAGGGGACCTACGGGGTGCAAGAGGGCGAGCCGACGCCGACGCCGATACCGGGCGCCGAGCGGGCGGAGGTGTTCGAGCTGGGGACGTTCAACAACCCGTCGATGGAGGGCGACCTGGTGGATGCCCCGGCGCGGACCATCGAGGTGAACATCGGCTTCTGGGGCGTGCCAAAAAAGGATCAGAAGCAGAACGATCTGGAAGTCGACTTTTTGATGTTCATCACGAGCCCGGAGGGGTACGGGATCTACCTGCGCAACAAGCTGGATCCGGACAACCTGCATGGTGGTATCTCTGGCCCGCCGGTGATCAAGGGCGTGAAGCTGCCGGCGCTGTACGAGGAGCGGTTCGGGAACGTGAAGCTGATCGGCAACACGGAAAAGGACACGGCCGGGACGTATCGTGCGCGCGGGGCGAACGACTACCAGCCGATGGTGCGCGAGTGGGCGGACCTGGCGCAGACGTACTTTGACGGTGGGATGACGGTGGAAGAGTTCACCGCGGCGTATCAGAAGGCGATGGATGCGCTGTTCGAGCAGATGCTGACGGAACATCTGCGATGGGCGGAGGGTCTGGCGGCGCTGGATCATCCCGAGAAGCAGCCTGAGAAGATCGAGTAATTCCTCGCTGCGCAAGAGCCCCCGAGCGCTAGTATATGCTCGGGGGTTCTTTTCGGTCAGAGAGACGCCCCGATACTCACTCCAAAGAGGGCGCCCCGCTCGCGATGTGGTGCCCCGAGCGCGCCACTGAGCGCGTGGAGGCGCGGTCCGGTGCGCTCGATCAGCGCAAGAGGCCGCGCTCGCGCAGCCAAGGGGCGCAGCTTGCGACACCGGCTCGCAGATCCACACGCGGATGCCAGCCCAGCTCACGTTGCGCCTTGCCCATCAGGTAGGTCACGCGGTTGGCCAGCACGTGGTGTGCCACAGCGGGCAGGTCCCAGCGAGAGTCGATCACGCGGCGCCCGAGCTCTGTCCCCCAGGCCAAGGCGGTTAGCAGGCCGGTGGGCAACATCAGCAGCGGCGGAGCCACGTTCCCGCTGATGCCACTGGTGAGCAAAGCGTACTCGCGCAACACCTCTCGCCAAGGGGGCGAAGGGTCCGGCGTACAATGAAAGGCCTCCCAGTGGGCGGCCGGGTGTGTGGCGAGCAAGAGCAGCATATCCACCACGTCGTCTATGTGGATATAGTGCGACAGGCCGTCGCCGGGGCCGAACCACACCTGGCGGGGCTTGCCCACGCAGCGGCACTGCGTGATGCGAAAGAGGGTCTCGGTGTAATAGCGCGCACGCGGACCGTAGATGTTGCCCGGGCGGATGATGGCGTACGAGAGGTTGTGGCGTGCGCCCATCTCTCGCACCACCCCTTCAGCCTCGGCCTTGGTGAGGGCGTACGGGTTGGGGCCCGGCCGCAGTGGCGTGTACTCGTCCACGTCGTGCCCCAGGCGAAAGCCGTACACCGAGATGGTGCTGATATGCACCACGCGCTGCACGCCCGCTTCGGCGGCGGTGCGCATGAGGCGACGCGTGCCGTCTACATTGACGCGGCGCTGTTGGGCGAGCGGCCCCATTAACGAGGCCGCAGCGTGGAATATATAGTCACACCCGTGGGTGGCTAACCGCATGGCGTGTTGGTCGGTGATGTCGCCCGTGAGCACCTGGACGTCGGCGCGATCTCGAAGGAAGGCGGACTGGCTGGCTCGGTGTACCAGAGCCCGCACACGTGCGCCGAGCGAGGCCAGGCGCAGGGTCAGCGCGCCGCCCACAAGTCCTGCGGCGCCCGTCACCAACACTCGCTTATCGGCCAATCCCTCTCCGCCACGCCCAACCGATCCATCGGAGACCGCCGGTGCACGAGCTCCATCATCGAGCGTTGGCATGCAATGCCCCCTACAATTCGGCGCCCTCGGTGTGGGCTCCACGGCCTGCTGCCTCCTCGGCCCGGCGGTAGGCGGCTTGGCACTCGGCAATTACTTGGAGAGCCTCTTCTACCGGCTGCCAACCCTCCACAGAGGTGGCGCCCCCCTCCAGATCCTTGTAGACGCTGAAAAAGTACTCGATCTCCCTGAGAAGGTGAGGCGGCACCTGGTCCAGCTGCTCGATATAGTTCCACAGCGGGTCAGAGATCGGTACGCAAAGGACTTTGTCGTCCAGCCCCTTTTCGTCGCGCATTCGAAAGATGCCCACGGGTCGCGCGCGGATCACGCAACCCGGAAAAGTGGGCTGCCACACCAACACCAGCGCATCGAGCGGGTCGCCATCGGGGGCCAGAGTGCGCGCGATGTACCCATAGTCACTGGGGTAGTGCATCGAAGCCGCCAGCATGCGATCAAAATGTATCAGGCCCGTTGCCCGATCGTATTCGTACTTGTTGCGGCTGCCTTGGGGGATCTCGATCATCACATCCACGGCGTGTGAACCCCCGGAGCCGTGGGAGTGCCGTGCATCCATCGGGTTCATCATGGTACTCACTCCATTTCCATACCCTGCCCATATTTGCGGCTGTAGCAATGGCCATTTGCGCCGTATGTGCCGACGCCATAGTCTTTGGCTATTCGTTGATGATAGCACGAAAGCTGCTCCCGTACCATGCGAAGGCCGGATTGGCTGTGGCTGGGCACGATATAAACCCCTGTTGGCACGAGAGGCGGGGCGCGCGGCACTTGCTCGATCCCCCGCACAAGAGTATCCTGTTCCCAGACTCTTACGGAGGAGCGAACACTGTGCGACTACTGATCACCGGCGCATCGGGCTTTGTGGGCGGCCATCTGCGGCGCCATCTGTTGGAGACCAGCGACTGGGAGCTGTTGTGTGTTGTGGCACACGGGGACGAAACCTGGGCGCACTCCGCGCGAGAGACTGTGGTAACTCTGGATCTCCGTGAGCCCAGTGCTGTGCGCGATTTGCTGATTGAGCATCCGCCGGATGCCATCGTGCATCTGGCAGCGCAAGCGCATGTCCCCGCGTCGTACGACGATCCCTGGGGCACGCTGGAGAACAACATCCGGGCGCAGCTCAATCTGTTACAGGGGTGTGTGGGGTTGGCGATTAAGCCGCGCACGTTGGTGGTCGGCTCCAGCGAAGAGTACGGGCGTGCACAGCCGGAAGAGCTGCCGTTGCGCGAGGAGCACCCTCTGCGCCCCGAGAACCCTTACAGCCTCAGCAAGGTGGCGCAGGATCTGATGGGTTACAGCTATCACGTCAGCTATGGGCTGCCTGTCGTGCGCATGCGGCCGTTCAGCCACACGGGGCCGGGGCAAACGGAGCGCTTTGCACTGCCCGCTTTTGCGCGGCAGGTGGCGCGCATCGAGGCGGGTTTACAGGAGCCGGTGTTGCGGGTGGGCAATCTGGCGCCGGCGCGCGATTTCACCGACGTACGCGACGTGGTGCGCGCGTACGAACTGGCGCTGCTGCACGCCGAGCCCGGTGAGCCCTACAACGTGTGCTCCGGCGAGCCGCGCACCATCGCGTCCGTTGTGGATGGGTTGTTGGCGCTCACGACGGTGGATATCCGAGTGGAGATGGATCCCAGTCTGTACCGGCCCGCGGACACGCCAGTGTCCTATGGCAGCGCCGAAAAACTACACGCAGCTACGGGTTGGTCGCCACAGATCCCCTTCGAGCGCACCCTTGTGGACGTGTTGCAGTTCTGGCGTGGGGCCGTTGGGGGCGAGGCCGAAGCATAATACCGCTTGAGGGAGACCCCTCAGCCAACCAAGGAGATAGCCATGGAGAGTCGTCGCGCTCTGATATTGGGCGTCACAGGGCAGGATGGTTCGTATCTCGCCGAGTTCCTCTTGGAGAAGGGTTACGATGTGACCGGCATTGCGCGGCGCACCAGCACGGTGCCTTTTGCCCGCATCGAGCATATTCAAGATCACATCAACCTGATCTCGGGGGATTTGTTGGATCAGTGTTCGCTTATCGGTATTCTGAGCGAGGTGCGACCCCACGAGGTGTACAACCTGGCGGCACAGTCTTTTGTGCCCACTTCTTGGCAGCAGCCCGTTTTTACCGGCGAGGTGACGGGCTTGGGCGTCACCCGGGTGTTGGAGGCGATCCGCACGGTGGATGCAGGGATTCGCTTCTATCAGGCGAGCTCCAGCGAGATGTTTGGCAAAGTGCGAGAGGTGCCACAATCGGAAAAGACGCCGTTCTATCCGCGCTCGCCCTACGGCGTGGCCAAGGTGTACGGGCACTGGATCACGGTGAATTACCGCGAGTCGTACGGGCTGTACGCTGTGTCTGGAATTCTGTTCAACCACGAGAGCCCGCGCCGCGGGTTCGAGTTCGTTACGCGCAAGATCAGCCATGAAGTAGCGCGCATCAAGCTGGGATTGACGGACAAGGTCGCACTGGGCAATCTGGATGCCAAGCGCGATTGGGGTTTTGCGGGCGACTATGTGCGGGCTATGTGGCTGATGCTGCAGCAAGACGAGCCCAACGATTATGTTATCGGCACCGGTGAGACGCACTCGGTGCAGAGGCTGTGCGAAGTGGCCTTTTCGCACGTGGGGCTGGATTGGCGCTCTCATGTGGTGCAGGATCCGCGTTTCATGCGCCCTGCCGAGGTGGATCTGCTGGTGGCCGACCCGAGCAAGGCGCGCCGGATGCTGGGCTGGGAGCCAGAGATCAGCTTTGAAGAGCTGGTGCGTATGATGGTGGATGCCGATATGGCGCTGGTGGGCGGGCAAATGGAGGCAGCACGCCCACGTTAGCGGCCCCCGGCGATAGCGCTCGCACTCTTACGCGGCACGCCCGTGATAAACTAGTACTCGGTGCGCGCCAAGATATCCTGTTGCACAGCGGGCGACAGCTCTACATAGTGTGCGCTAAAGCCCGACACGCGCACTACCAGATCGCGGTAGTGTGCTGGGTGGCGGATGGCGTCCTCCAACACATGGCGGCTGGTGACGTTGAACTGCATCTGCATGCCCCCTTGCCCAAAATACGTGCGTATCAGCGAACGCAGAATGGCGGTGCCGTCGGGACCCTCCAGCGTGCCTGGGGTGAACTTGGTGTTGACCACGGTGCCGCCCACCACAGACGTATAGTCCACACGGGTGAGCGAGTTGATTAATGCGGTGGGGCCGTTGCGGTCGCGCCCAAAAGTAGGGCTGGCGGCGTCGCTGACAGGCTCTAAAGCGCGACGGCCATCGGGAGTGGCGCCCACTTCTTTGCCGGCGTGGATGTTGGCAGTGTTGGCAGCCAACAACGGCACATAGCGCCCGCCAGATGGCGTCCGCTTGCTGAGCAGCTGGGAGGCGTACGTGTGTACCACCTGATCTGCGATCTCATCCACGTACACGTTTCCGTTGCCGTATTTGGGCGCCTCGCGCAGCAGGCGTTGGCGCAACGGCTCCATTCCCACATAATTGGCGTCGAGCGCGGCGACCAACTCATCCCACGCGAGCGTGCGGCGATCGTAGATGAACCACTTGATGGCGGCTAACGCGTCGGCGGTGCTGCCCAGGCCCATGCCCGCTGGCCCGTGCAAGTCGGGGTAGCGGGCGCCGCCCATGTTGATGTCCAGCCCGCGCTCGATACAATCGGCCACCAGCGCGGAGAGAAGGGGGCTGCTGAAGGCTCGGGGCTCCACCGAGCGTTTGGCCTCGTCTATCGCGGCGCAGTGTTGGTCGATGATATGAGCCAGCTGCTGCCGAAAGGCAGCGGCGAAATCATCAAAACTGACCAGCTCGCGTGGATCGCCGGTGGGCAGCCCACGCTGTGCGCCGTCCAGCCCATCGTGGCCGTTGCGGATGGTGCGATCCACGGCCGCCAACATGTTCACACGGCTATCCGACCAGGGCGCCATCCTGCCAGGGATAAAAGTTTCGATGCAACCCACAAAGGCCACGTCGCGCGCATCTTCGGCGGGGATCCCGAGCCCCATCAACGCGGGGACCAGTACATCGTCGTTAAACAGCGCTGGGAAGCCGATACCGGTCTTGATCAGTTCGATACACGCGTCCAGGAAAGCATCAGGTGTGCCCGCGTGTATGCGGGCGGATAGGTTGCTGCAAGGGGTGTTGAGGGTGCGTGTCACGTCGAGTAGCAGGTGGCTGAGCTCGTTGCTGGCATCCTGCCCTGAGGGGGTCTGGCCACCGATGGCAATGTTCTGGATCGGGTTGGGGATCATGGGCTCTTCGAGCTTGGCCCACAGGCATTCCAAGATCTCGCGCGCGTCATCGGCTTCGCCTCGGGCCACGGCCTCACGGTAGAACGGAAGCAGGTACTGATCCATGCGGCCAAAGGCCATCGCGCCGCGCCCCTCTATAGCCAAGATCACATGGACGAGCCACATTAGTTGGACGGCTTGCGAGAAGCTGCACGGAGCACCCGCCTCGATAGCGCGCAGGTCGCTGGCCATGCGTAACAGGCGTGCAGAGCGTGTGGGCGGGGCGTGTTGGGCGGAGTGCGTGCAGGCCTCAGCCCAGCGCGCAACAAAGTGGAGAGCGGCCTCCAACGCGATGCACACCCCCTCTAGAAAGGCGCGACGCTCCGACTCTTGGTGGGCGTCCAGAGATACGCGCGCCTCAGCCAATAGACCCGAGAGACCAACGCGCAGCAACTTGTCATAATCTGGGGCGGCGTGATCAAAGTTGGTGATAAAGGATCGCTCTCCCAAGGCCTGGTCCAGCGCCTCATCGTGACGGTAGGCGGCGGGGCTGATGCCTTTGGGCAGACTATCGGCCAGTACGCCCACCGGCGTGCCGGCGATGAGGTCCTCATCGCGTATACACAGCGGCACGTGGGCGAGCACTGAGGCCAGGGCGTAGGCGCGTCGGACGGCAGACGGCGCATCGGGATGGCGTCCCAGCGCTTGGCCGCGCCACAGTGGGCGCAGGTCCACTGCGTCTTGGGGGCGCCGGTGGGCACGAAGTGCATCTCGCAGGCGAATGGCGGGGTGGACGCTACCTGTGTTTGTGCGCATGGCTCACCTACGCATGGTGTGCGCTGGCAGAAGCCCGGTATGTACCAGATCTCGTAAAAGCCAGTTGCGTGGATTGTACGACGATACGCTACAGAGGCAAGCTGTGAATTGCTGGCCCTGCTACTGAGCATTACAATCGGGGGGCTGTGGCCGAATGCCATCCGCGACGGGGTCGCGGTATATGTAAGATCGTGCGCGGAGCGAAGGGGGGCTATGGGGTATATCCCGAGGGTCAAGATCTGTTGTATAGGCAGTGTGGAAGAGGCGCGGATGGCCATTCGCTATGGAGCGCACGCGTTGGGCTTGGTGGCTCGCATGCCTAGCGGGCCGGGCGTCATCGCAGAGGCCACCATCCGCGAGATCGCGCGAACTATCCCGCCGGGGGTGGCGTCGTTCCTGCTCACCAGCGAGCGGAACGCGGGGGCAATCATCGAGCAACAGCGACGTTGCGGCACCAACACCATCCAGTTGACCGACAGGTTGGCCTCGAGCGATCACGCTCAGCTGCGCGAGGCGTTGCCCGGCATCGGGCTGGTACAGGTGATCCACGTGGCGGACGAAAGGGCGTTACTGGAAGCAACCGGGGTCGCGCCCTTTGTCGACGCCTTGCTGCTGGATTCGGGCAACCCTGAGCTGGAGGTGAAAGAGCTGGGGGGCACTGGGCGGGTCCACAACTGGGAGATCAGCCAGCGCATCTGCGAGGCGGTGGATGTGCCGGTTTACCTGGCCGGCGGGCTCACGCCAGAGAACGTGCGCGAGGCGATCCGCACGGTGCATCCGTTCGGCGTGGATGTTTGCTCGGGGCTGCGCACCGATGGCCATCTGGACGAGGCCAAACTGGCGAGCTATATGCGCGCAGTGCGGGCGGCTTCTGCCCTGTGTTGAGACGCCGGGGCCTCGAATTGTGGGGTGGGGACTAGTACACCCTTGGCACTCGAGGCGACTCGTGCTAGGATAGTGCCGATGTAACGCAGCCTCACAATGTGCCAGCCGAGTTGCGCCGTATATCAGCTGCAAAGGGGAGTATCGATATGGTCATATGTCACGCGTACTCGGTCCATACGGACCAACTAGCGCAACAGTACGACGAGATCGTGGAGGCCTGCCGCAAGCAGGGAATCACGCACGTAGGCATATTGGCCTCAATCACCGGGAAGCTTTTGACGCCGCCGGAGGAGCTAGCCGAGTGGCGACGTCGCCTTGAAGCGGACGGGATCGGCGTGTGGGCCGAGGTATTCGGTGTGGGTCATCCATCCATGGGTGCGTTCTATGACGCGCAAGGGAACCCGCCCCAGCCCGACCTCTTTTGGGAGGGGGGCCTGGTGGTCGGCCCGGGCGCTACCGACACCGATCTGCTGCCGCGCGGCTGGCAGTATGCTGTGAACGAGTTCGGCAACCCCGTCTATTGCACCACGTGCGTCAACGAGGCGGCTATCGAGGGGAACAAAGTGGTGATGCGCGAGCTCGCCGCTGTGTTCGACGAGATCGTCTACGATGACGAGTTCCGGCTGGACGGTGATCAGGGTGCAGGAACGCCCAGCGGCAGCACTGCGGCCTGCTACTGCGATGCCTGCCTGGCTGATCTATCCGAGCGCGTAGGGCGCATAGTGACCCGCGAGGACGTGCTGGCGGATCAGTCGCTACACGATGCCTGGATGGATCAAAAGGTGGAAAAGCTGACGGCCATGTGGCAGGCGGTGTGCGAGACGGGGCGCGAGGTCAATCCGAGTGTGCGCATGGGCCTGATGATCCGGTGGGGTGGGGAGGAACGCGACGGCCTCGACGTGGATCAGCTGCTGCCGTACTTTGGCGAGGCGCCGATGCTGCGCGCGGGTGAGGGACACTTTACCGTGAACGAATACACCAGGCCCGAGAACCAGGCGATCGAGTATCTCGTCACTTCTTATCATGTGAGCTGGTTCCCGCAGGACGAGCCGGTGTGGAGCGAAACCACCTATTTCGAGGGGGTCACACAGCAGGACGTGCTGAAGAAGGTGGCGTTGGCGTTGGGCGCTGGCGTCAGCGACATCGCCTACTGCCCCTGCGTTTCCGACTGGATTATGCACCAGAATTATCTGGAGGGGGACCAGGAGGCCATCGCTCGCTGGGCGCAAGAGTTCGGCGATGCCTCGCGCCACTACAGCCCCATCGCCATCCTGAGAGGCCCCGCAGCGGGACGTGGCGACCGTCGCCCCACGCAACGCGTGCGCGATCGCCAGCCATTCCCCTTGTTCAGCATGGCGGGCCTTTTCTCCACGGTGATCCGGCAGGGGCATTGGCTTGACGATGGCTCACAGCCACTGTTGGCCATCACCGGGCGCACAGTGTGGGACGTATCGGCCGAGGAGCTGGCGGGCCGCGAATTGGTGCTGGATGGTGCTGCGCTGCTGGAGGGCGCGCCGCTCAACGATGCGCTGGGCGTCCGCGATGTGGCTCAAGGGGCGGACGGCCGGGTTGTTTTTACGGCGGACGGGCTCCGAGAGGATGGGCAACTCTACACGAAAGAGGGGCTCACTATCGTCCCCTATGTGTGGCAGGACGTGCCCGAGGACGCACTCGGCAAGCTAATGGCCGATATCCGGCGGGTGCTGGGCGCCAAACTGGGTTCCGTCGTGGTGGAGGGCGATGTGCGGGTGTTGCCGGTGCACGCGCGCCACGAGGACCACGATGCGATTCTGCTTGTGAACTTGACACATGAACCGCGCCGAGTTTCGGTGCGCCCGGCCGCTGATCGCCCGGTGCTGAAGGAGCTGGATGGCTCTCTCGCTGTCGAGCAGCTGGAGCTGGCGGGCGACGAGATTCGTGTGCTGATAGCCAGTACATAGTATACTCAGAATATAGAGATGTAGAGCCGATCCGCGAACGGATCGGCTCTACATTGTGATAACGAAAGCGGCTCGACGTGCGCGCCCAGCGACTCGTATCCGAGAGCTGCCGGCCCGCAGTTGGGCCTCAAGCCGCGGTTCACCCCACACCATAATCTATCGACGCTCACCACACGCCGGGCAGAAGGCGATGAGGCACACGCCCAGCATAGGAGGCATAGCCCGGCAACTCGGCCTGTAGCGTCGCGTCCTCGCGGGCGGTGCGTACCACGATGACCCCAGCCGTGAGGGCGGCGGGTATCAACGCCCACAGCGAGCCCAGTGCCAGCGCGGCGCTCAATATGTGGGCGATGCTGCCGGCGTACCCCGGATGGCGCACATAGCGATAGGGGCCAGAGTCGATAACACGGTGGCCCCGCTCCGTCTGGACGCGTACCAACGCCGAGAAAAAGGGGTTGGCTGTCATGGCCCAACCACCCACCGCCGCCCCCAGCGCGGCCACAGCCAACGCCGCCAGTTGCGCCCAAAGGGGGATCGCGCCGTCTCCGCGCAGACGCCGCTCCAAGCCGGCGACCCCCAGTGTGACGATGGGGCCGATGCGCCCCATGATGACGGCCAGCGGGATGTCCCAGCGCTTGGCATCGGGCGGCACACCGGAGCGCTCCGCGTGCAGGGATGACGGGGCCAATAGCGCAGCGATCGCCGTTCCAGCGAGTGCTACCGCCATGTAGGCCCAGGCCATGGGCCAGCGAAGGGTGCCCGCCGCTGCGAACAGCGCCACCGTGGCCGCTGCTACGGATGCTGTAACCTTGGCGAGGGAGACGACAACCCGAGTCCGCATGCCGTCGGGCTCGGGCTGCCGCGCGGTTTGTTCCGCGTTCATGGGCCTCCTGTGGGCGGCTGGTGCCTAGTGCGCTGCGTAGCGAGCCTCCAGGGCGTCGACAACCAGCGGCCCCTCGAGAGCGCGCAGCACCACAGCGTGATGACCGGGAATCAGTCCATCACAGCGGAAGCGAGGCTTGGAGGGCTCGGGATCCTCGCTGTACAGGCTGATCTGCGCGACGGGGGCACCGTCCAGTAGCACCTCAAAGGCGCCATAGCCTGGGTCGCTGGGCGCCCAGAGCGTGATGCCCGAGGCGAGGACGTTCCACTTGGCGCGGCCGCCGTCGCCCTTGTGGACAGCGCCCAGCCCGTGGCGAAAGGCGGGGGCCTCCACCTCGCTCCAATCGGCGGCGTTCTCGCCGGCGCCCAGCAACGCGTCCGTGTAGAGATAGTCCAGCGTAACGGATTGCGGGTCGCCCGTCACCTCAAAGCGCTCCACGTTGAGATAACTGTGGGGTTCCGCCAGCAGCCCGATGGCGCCCGGCGCCGATGACACGAGCGGCTCCAAAGGCTGCGGCGTGGTAAAGGCGCCCTCCCACACCGGTGTGCCGCCCAGCTGCAGCGCGGCGCTACCATCAGCTGCCACCTCGATTTGCAGGGTCAAGCGGCTGTTCTCGTTCGCCCCTGCGTGCGCGCCGGATGCCAGCTCGCTCCGCTGGCCGGCGGCGTCCACCTCCACCACACACCAACCGCTTGCGGTGAGCTCGACACCCCGATAGCTCGTGCGCATCAGTGGGTGCAGCGTGGCGTCGGAGTGGGTCCTGTCTGGGCCCAACGGCCCACGGTAGCCCCAGAATAAAGTGACTTTGGGCTCGGTGCCCAGTCCTTTGAGCGTGGCCTCCATCGTCAACGAGAAGGCATCGTATGCGCGTGTGATGCATGTGAGGCTGGGGCCAGTCAGCCCGTGAAAGGCAAAGCCGCGATCGCGGTGGGGTTGGCCGAACGGGCGCTGAGCCAGATTCACCGTACCCATCCCCAGTGTGTCTCGGCAACAGAACATGGCGCGCAATACACCCTCGTCGCTCACACTGCCCGAGAAGGTCTGTCCCCAGATGCCAAAGTACTCGTTCTCGACGGGCTCGGCGTGCCACAGAGAGCCGTGTTGCACCACCTCCCATGCCTCGGGGCGGTGAGCTTGCTCGATGGGCGCACGGGCGAGCATCTGGAAGGTGCGGTTCAAGGCCACCGAGGTGAACGGCGTATAGACATAACCATCGTGTGTGAACGCGGGAAAGAACTCCATCAGCGGCGGGAGATAGATATCGCTCTCCACATGGATCAGAAAGGTGGGGCCGTGCCACGCGCTGGTGGGGGTGTCGGCAGTCAGCGCGGTGAGAGCCCAGCTCTGGCCGGGCATGTTGTCGGTCATGGCCAGCATCAGCCAATCGTTCTCGCGGTGTACCAGGCTCTGTGCATAGAGGCGGTGATATCTACCGAACCAGGGCGATGTCGCTTGCAGGGCGCTGCGGTGGATCGGTTCCGTGTGCCGATGGAAAGGGCCCTCGGGGCGCTCGGCCCAAGCGTAGGCGATGCCACCATCGGGGGCTTCGTCCGGGCCAGCGGGCCGCCGACCCCAATCGTAGGACATGTGGTAGCGGCCGTCGGCGTAGAGGACGTTGACGTCGGGCATAGAGCCGGTGTGCAGGCCGTTGTGGTCAAAGAACTGCGGCCCCTCTTCCAGTACCTTGCCCAGATACTGCCAGGTACGGCAATCGTCTGTGGACCGATAAGCCAGGCAGGTGCTCATGGTATCGGGCGAGTGATAGCCCCGAGGGTAGGCACCCACATAGATGTACCAGTTGCCGCTGACAGGGTCGTGAAACAAGAACCCGTTGACGGGCCACTCCAGCGGTGGGCTGCCGCGATGGACGGGGTTGCCGGGCAGTCTCACAAAGGCGTCGAACGACGGGTCGCCATAGATGGGGTGGCGCAGCCAAGCGTTGCGGAGGGCGCCGCTGGCGTACTCGATGACCGGTGTGTTTGCAGACATGGGATCACTCCTTCGCCCCGAGGGCGCCGCTGACGTATTCTGGCGCGATTCTAGACGCAGCGCGTAGCGAATGCAAGGCGCTTGTGGGCGGCTGCGCCATGCCCAATAACGAGAACCAATTTGTGACAGCGGGCGGTATTCGCGTGTATACTGGATGTAGATCGTGTGTTGTAGAGCGCGTTTCGCGCGCGGTAAAGTGAGGCACAACCTGTGGAGGATGCGGTCGGCGGGCGTCGATGTGCAGTACGAGGCGGAGCTCTCCACCTGGCGTGGCTGGGTCTGGCGTTGATGGCGCTTCTGGCCACGGGTTGCGCGCGGATTGTGGGGAAGAGGATGAGCGAAAAGACCGTTGCACGGGAGGAGGCGGCCATCCCGCCTATGGACGTGGCGGCGCCTACGCGTGTCGAGACCGCTACGTTCTCGCTGGGTTGATTCTGGGGTCCCGACTCCCAGTTTGGGAGTTTGCCGGGTGTGGTGCGGACGCGCGTAGGCTATGCCGGCGGCACTGTGCCGAATCCCAAGTACTATAGTCTGGGCGACCACAGCGAGGCGGTGGAGATCGAGTACGACCCGAACCGGATTTCGTACAAAGATCTGTTACAAGTGTTCTGGGAGAGTCATCGGCCCACGGCAGCGGCTGTGTCGAGGCAGTACCGCTCGGCCATACTGTATCACAACGACGAGCAGCGTCGTCTGGCCATGGAGAGCATGCGCCAGCAAGAGGAGCGGCTCGGAGTGGTGCTGTACACGGCTATCGAGCCCTACGATCGCTTCTGGCTGGCCGAGGACTATCACCAAAAGTATTATCTACGAGCAGAGCCGGAGCTGCTGCGCGAGTTCGAGCGAGTCTACCCCAGCACGGGCGAGCTGATTCACTCAACGGCAGTGGCCAGAGTGAACGGCTATGTGGGGGGCTATGGCACGGTGCAGCAGCTTCGCGAGGAGCTCGGCACGCTGGGGCTATCTGACGAGGGCGCTGCGCGGTTGATGGAACTGGTGAGCCGCTAGCTCTGGGTGGAGCGGTGAATAAAGGCGTCGGTGAGGTGATCTATGCGCGCCTCCACCTCGTGCAGCTGCTGCTGGATGGTCATCGCTTCGCGTTCCAAATCGGCGTGCTGGGACGCCAACGCCCGCAGGGTATCCTCATATTGCTGTTTTAACCGAGCGGGAATCCGATTTGCGGCCACAATCACCGCCCCGATGAGCGCCCCGAGCAGCGCGATCCCTATGCAGACCGGCACGCCGGTAGCGGCAAACATGAACAGCAGGCCGAGCGACACCGCCACGATAAGCCACCCCTTTCCTGTTGAAGCTCGGGCGGCCTTTCGCTTGCTAGCCTGGTCCTCGCTCTCTTTCTGTATCTTCTCTGCCAGCATCCGAGATTGCGCCGCGAGTTGCTGCAGCCTTTCGCGCAGGCGGTCGCGCACAGTGGAGGCGGCCAGCAGCTCCGTGTCGGTGCTGATTCCCTGCAGGAGCAGATGGAGCTTCCCCGCAGCATCCCGACGCACCACCAGGCTCGTGCCGCAGTAGGCGCAGGATAGGGAGGTGATGCTGGGCTGGACGTCAAGCGCTGCCCCACAGCTTGGGCAGTATATCGTAGCGACTTGCATCGCAACTCTCCTTCAGCCCATTCCCATCACAATTACAGCGCGTCGAGCGTCCTCCAGCACAGCCACAGGCAGCGCGGTAGGTGAAAACACCCTTTCCACATAGACCCCTTGACGGGCAGCACCACGGTGCCGTCACGGTGGAGGTAGCCGAGCCACTCGCCGTATTGGGGATCGGCCAGGTGCTCCCAGGCCCACGCGTGGACGCGCTCGAACCAGCCGGCCCAGCGGACATCACCGGTACGCTGGTAGGCCATCAGCGTGGCGATGAGGGCCTCGTTGTGGGGCCACCACATCTTCATGTCCCACTCGAGCTGTTCGGGGGGCTTGCCCTCGACATCCACAAACGAGAGCAGCCCGCCGTGGATCGGATCCCAACCCCAATCCAGCGACCAACTCAGGATGTCGAGCGCCTCATCCCCCAAGGCGGTGTCCTGGCGTGCATCGGCCTCACGGAGGAGAAACCAAGCGGCCTCGATGGCGTGACCCGGGTTCACCAGGCGGCCCGCGGGCGAATCCAGGCGCTCACCGTGGGGGCCGACGGTCTCGTGCAAGGCGCGCTCATCTCGCTTGAGAAAGTCGTGGCGGATCTGGTACAGGGCGTCCTCCACTACCTCGTTGTAGAGCGGGTCGCTATCGGTCAGGCGCAGCTCTTGGGTGGTGGCGAGGAGGATCATCGGCATGGCCAACGCCTTGGTGACGCGAGTCTCGGGGATCACCTTGGGCGGCAGCGAGCCCGGTGTGCGATAGTGGTGGATCAGGAGGCGGTAGGTGTCGCGAGCGCACTGCAGGGCGCGCTCCTCGCCGGTGGCGCGATAGTATTCGGAGCACGCAATGACGCCAAAGGTCTCGCTGAACAGGTAGCGGCGTTTACGCAGCGGGCGGCCGTCGTGTGTGAGGCTGTAGAACATGCGCCCGTCGGCGTCGAACGCGTGGGCCAGCAGAAAAGTGTAACCCATGCGTGCGGCGTCCAGCCACTCTTGGCGCGGCTCCACCTCGTTGTACAGCTTGCTCAGCATCCACACCTGGCGCGCCTGCAGCCACACAGCTTTGTCGGTATTGTAGACGGCGCCGGCGCGGTCGAGGCAGTTCAGGTAGCCGCCGAACTCGTGGTCGAGCGAGTGCTCCAACCAGAACGGGATCACATCGTCCAGCAGCGCGTGGCGATAATGGGCGATGAGCTCGTTGATTCGTGAGCGATCCATACGAGCCTCCTTGGCAGGTGCTGTGGCGATTTTGACCGTTGGCGGAGCTGATGTCAAGCTCACACGCTTGACACCGACAGGGTTCCGCGGTATCAAACGGGAGCCAGACGCCGCGTGAAAAAAGATGGCACTGACGAGGGTGGAGCCGGGGGGTGGCCGCTGACACACCAGTGGACGGCGCAGCTGCCCGAACGGGCGAGGGGGTGGCGGTGGATACAGATTCGGAGTGCGCGGGGCGACCGGTGCGCGTCGTATCGCTGAGTTTCCCCGTAGGGCGCGGGCTGGACGAGGTGGCGGCGCTCGTAGGGAGCGAGGCGGCCCGGGGCGCCGATCTCATCGCGCTGCCCGAGACCTGGCGCGGGCAATCCTCTGAGCGGCCGCCGGAGACGTTGGAGGGCCCCACTATCGCCGCCATGGCAGGCTTGGCGCGGCGACACCGCACATACGTCGTTTGCTCCCTGGATCGTACCGACGGCACCTCGCGCTGGAACTCGGCTGTCTTGCTCGGGCGCAGCGGTGAGGTGGTGGGAGTGTACGACAAGGCCTACCCCTACTGGTCCGAGTTCGACATCACCCCGCCGGTGCAGCCGGGGCGTGACGCGCCCGTGTTTGAAACCGATTTCGGCCGGCTGGGGCTGGCCATCTGCTTCGATGCCAATTATCCCGAGGTGTGGCAGCGCCTGGCCGACCAGGATGCCGAGCTGGTGATCTGGCCCAGCGCTTACTCGGCGGGGACTACCCTGCAGGCCCACGCTCTGATGCACCACTACTATATCGTGAGCTCGACCCAATGCTGTGACTGTCTGGCCTACGACATCACCGGCCAGGAGCTGCTCTATCATCAAGGCGAGGGGCTGTTGACGACGCGCCTCACGTTGGACCTGGATCGCGGCATCTACCACGAGAATTTCAACATGGCCGCGCGGGACCGCCTGTTGGCAGAGCACAGCGAGGACGTGACGATGGAGCATTGGCTGCAGCGCGAACAATGGTTCGTTCTCAAGGCGGAGCGGCCGGGCGTCAGTGCGCGCGGCTTGGCCAACGTCTACGGCTTGGAGGAGTTGCGAGCTTATGTCCGGCGTAGCCGTGAGGCGATTGACACATTGCGCGGTTACTCGCTGCCAGCGTGCTGAGCTGATCCCACACGTACACAACAGGAGTGTGCAGCATGGAACAACACAGTATGATCTCCTTCCCCGAGCGACGCTTCTCGGTGTTCACCAAAGCTTGGCGGAAAATGGAGGCCGCCGCCTTGGGTGAGCTGGTGGCCGGTATGGGGTTCGATGGGATCGAGCTGCCGGTGCGGCCCGGTTACCAAGTGGAGCCCGAGAACGTAGGGCGCGACCTACTGGGCTTTGTCAGGCGCTTGGGAGAGCAGGGAGTGACTGTCCACAGCGTGGCCGGCCCCGCCGATGAGGCGACCATTGTCGCCTGCGCCGAGGCGGGTGTGCGTATCATCCGCACTCTTGTGGAGGTGGGCGAGGCGGGGTACACGGCGGCCGAGCAAGACGCCAGGCGCCGATACGATACCCTGCTGCCGGTGTTGGACGAGCACGGCGTAACGATCGGCGTACAGAACCACTCGGCGCGTTTTGTCTGCAACGCCATGGGGTTGTGGCGGCTACTGCAGGGATACGAGCCGCGACACGTGGCCGCTGTGTGGGATCCCGCGCACACAGCGCTGGACGGCGAAGAACCCGAGATGGCGCTGGAGATCGTTTGGCCGCATCTGTGCATGGTGAACCTCAAGAACGCCTTCTGGCGACGAGTGAACGGGCCCGAGGCCGAGTGGGTACAGTGGGAAACCTACTGGACGTCGGGGGCGCAGGGGCTGGCCCCCTGGCCGCGCGTCGCGAAAGAGCTGCTTCGACGCAACTATAACGGCGTATTGTGCCTCACAGCAGAATACTCGGACAGCGAGGCCGTGGCGCGGCTGGCGCGGCAGGATCTCGTCTTTGCCAAGGCGCTCTTTGCACAAGAGAACGCCTCGTGATCCCCATGGAGATGGTGCGGGTAGCCATAGTGGGCGCGGGCCAGATGGCCAACTCCGTGCACTATCCCTCATTAGCGTCTTTCGATGACGTCCAGATCGCTGCGATCTGCGATACGGAGCCGAACCGGTTGCGAGACACGGCAGACAAGTACGGCGTCGCGGGGCGCTATGTCGATTACCGCCGCATGGTGGAGGAGGTGGCTCCCGATGCGGTGTACGTCATCGGGCAGCCACACCTGATGTACGACATCTGGACGTGGTGCCTCTCGCAGGGGCTGAATCTGTACATCGAAAAGCCGATGGGGATCACCCTGCATCAGGCGAGATCGCTAGCCTACCTGGCCGAAGCACACGGCTGCATTACGCAAGTCAGTTTTCAGCGGCGCAGCACGCCGCTGGTGATGCTGTTGAGGGATGAGTGTCTGAAGCGTGGTCCCATCGTGCAGGGTGTGTGCCGATTCTACAAATGCGCGCCATCCCCTTACACTGAGGCGCGTGACCACATGCTGGATGACGGCGTGCATGCCCTCGACACGTTGCGGTGGATCTGCGGCGGGGAGGTGGTGGAGGTCCACAGCCTGTTGCGGAGGCGGGATGTGCCCGATATCAACGTAATCAACGTGCTGCTCGCTTTCGACAACGGCGCCACGGGGGTGCTGCTGAACAACTGGTGCAGTGGGCGGCGTATATTCGATGTAGAGATGCACGCGCCCGGGATCTGCGCCGAAGCGGAGCACGAAGGGTTGGGCGTGCTGTACGCCGACGGCGACACACAGGGTGTCACCTACGATACGCGCCAGGTGGCGGGCAGCGAAGAGCTGTACGTGTACGGCGGATTCCGCGCCAAGAACCGCGAGTTCATCGACGCCGTTAAACGCAACGAGCTGCCGGCCTCACACTTTGGAGATGCGCTCAAGACGATGGAACTGGCCCACCGCATCCTGGCGCAGGCCCTTCTGGCCGAGGGATAGCGCGGTGTGACGGGCGATAATCCCTCGCTTGCGTGCGAGCTGGCGCGTTTGGGGTATAGTCCCGATCGCTGTGAGGTGACACCCATGCAGGCGAGTCACGGCCACGCCCTGTATCGCATACGGTGCGATGCCGGGTCTTTTGTGCTCAAGCTTTTCGGGGGCGCGCCGAACACCGAGGGTGCGCCAGAGGTGTGCAACTATCGCTTGCTGGCTGCACTGGGAGTGCCCACGCTGCCGCTGCACGGCAGCACGAACCGTGCCCTGCTGCTTGAGGACCTGCGGAGCAGCCCCGTCTGGCGTCTGGCCCGCGAGGAGGATTCGTCGCGCGTGGAGGTGGCGCGGGCGCTGGCCGCTTGGTATCGCACATTGCACGATGCGGGGCACGCCCTGCTGACGCGCTCAAGCGGTGTGCCCGAACATCTCCAACGGGAGACGGATACGCTGAGCGCCGAGGTGGTGTGGTGGATCGGGCAGCGGCTGGGAATGGAGGATCAACCCGTCTGGAGCGCGGCTGCCGAGGCGGTGGAGCCATTGAAGGCCGCCATGCGTGCATTGCCCGAGACCTTGAACTACAACGACATGCACTGGACGAACCTGTCGCTATCGCGCGGGGCTGGCCCGCTGCGCGCTATCGTGTTCGATTATCACCTATTGGGGCTCGGCCCGGCGTGCAGCGATATCCGCAACGTGTGTGGATCGTTACAGGGAGCGGCAAGAGAGGCGTTCCGCGCGGCGTACGGCCCGGTGGATGCGCGTGCTGAGGCGCTGGACGCGCCACTGGCGACGCTCTACAGCTTGCAGGTGGCCCTGCTGCGGCCCCGCTTGCCCGCGTGGGCAAAGGACGGCGTGCGCCAGGCGGCCGATGGTACGCTGTTGACGCAGGTGCGGCGCGCCCGGGCGCTGTGCTAGTGCGCCGCATGTTGTGTAGGCGCTTGCGATGTTGGGTGCTTACAGGCGCCCCAGCAGCCGCAAAGCGTTGTCGCGATAGATCAGGCGCAACACTGGGTCGGGCAGGTTGACACCATAGATGCGCCAGCGCCCTTGTGGGGGGATGGCTGCGCCGGGTGCATACTCGAAATACTCATCCTCCGTCTCGAGGAACCGATAGTGGACGCGATAGGCCAGCGAGCGTGGCGGCTCGTCAGTGCCGAACACGATACGTTGCGCGTGGCGCAGCAAGAAGCGCCGAGCGCTGTACGGCGCGCGCCCCAGCTCTGCCAACCGCGCGGAAAAGTCGGTGTACAGGTTGGGGTAACGATCCAGCATGTCGGAGACGAGCGCCAAGTTCTCGGGGTAGCAGCCCACGTGTGCGGCAACAAAAGTGGTGCGCGGGTGGGCCTCGATGGCGCGATACAGTGCAGCGATGAGCTCGCCGAACGACGGAAACTGGGGTCCGTAAAAGTGCCAACTGGGCATGCGATGTAGCTCGTCCCAGCGCTCGTTCGTGCCATCCAACGGCTTGAAAAAGGCTACCGGGTCTGCGGTGTGGATCAGTACGGGTACGCCCAGCTCTCCTGCAGCGTCCCAGAGGTCCGCGATACGGGGATCGTCCGGAAAGACGAGCTTGCCCGCCGGGTCGCGGTAGCGCAGGCCCAGCTCCTTGAACACCTTGAGTCCCACGGCTCCTGCGCGTACGCCGTCCTGAAGCTGCTTCACGGCACACTCCGTCCAGTTCGGCGTGCCGACCTCCGCCCAGTCGACGTTACAGAAGGTCAGGAACCGGCCCGGGTGGGTGCGGTCCAGCGCGTTCAGCGAGTGTTCGAGGTCGGCCCCCCAGCCACCGCTGAGGTTGACTACGATCTCGACACTGGCGGCGTCCATCTCGGCCAGCCAACGCTCAGTCTCGGTGTCGGCCTCGTGAAGCTCGAGATGGTTGTGAAAGTCGATAACCGGGTACTTGGGGCTGAGAACCTGGTTTTCCTCGACGACGAGTTCGGAACGAGGCTGCATATCTGCGGCGAGCAAGGTGACTGGCATGATCTGACCTCCAGTGTGATGCGATGACACAGCGATGGTGTGCGCATCGGTGTGGTATCAGCGCCGCGCGGCTATGGTGAAGCCGCACCTCGAGTACGATCGATCGTAGAGCATTTGTATGATATCCTCGTTGGGAACCGGGAGCAAGCCGTAAGCGAGCCGAGCGCGGAGACCGACGGCTCCAGCAGAGCCTATTGGCGGTGCACATGTAGCATTCGTGATGGGAGGTTCGCCTTGATAGAGACTACAGAGCCGGCCCTACAATCGGCGACGATCTACACACGGCCGGGAGCCGCCTACAATAGCCATGCCCGGCGCTGGCAGGGGATCCCCGGCATCGAGCGTGCTCGGAACGGTCGTTTGTGGGCCACCTGGTATAGCGGGGGCCAAGGCGAGGGCCCCGACAATTATGTGGTGCTGGTCACTTCCGAGGCGGATGGGCTGCGCGCACCCGTGGCTTTTTCCGAGCCGGCGTTGGTTGTAGAGCCTGAGCCCGGAGTGCGGGCTTATGACCCCTGTCTATGGCACGATCCCATGGGGCGGCTGTGGCTCTTTTGGGCGCAGAGCGAGGGGATGTGGGACGGCCGCGGCGGGGTGTGGTGCACCCGCTGCGACAACGCAGAGGGCGCCCAGCCAGAGTGGTCGGCTCCGCAGCGGCTGGCCAACGGCGTGATGATGAACAAGCCGACGGTGCTCTCTACTGGTGAGTGGCTGTTGCCCACCGCGGTATGGGAGTTCTTTAAACCTCATCGGGCCGATCTGGCGGCGGAACGTCGCTCCAATGTGACGTGTTCGACGGACCAGGGACGCACTTGGAGACTATTGGGAGGCGCCGACGTGCCCGAGCGCCAGTTCGATGAACACATGGTGGTAGAGCGCCGCGACGGGTCGCTCTGGATGTTGGTGCGTACAGGGTACGGCATCGGCGAGAGCGTCTCGCTGGACGGCGGCCGCACCTGGTCGCCCGGCAAGCCCACGGCGCTGGGCGGCCCGGGGTCGCGGTTTTTTGTGAGGCGGATGCGGTCGGGGCGGCTGCTGTTGGTGAACCATCACCGGTTCCGTGGGCGCAACAACTTGACGGCCATGCTGTCGGAGGATGATGGGCACAACTGGCGAGGTGGGCTGCTGCTGGACGGCCGCGATGACGTCTCCTACCCGGACGGCGTTGAGACGGAGGACGGCCGGATTATTGTGATCTATGATCGGGAACGCCAGCGAGCGCGTGAAATCCTGATGGCCACCTTTACCGAGGAGGACATCCTGTTGGGCGAGATCGCCTCGGAGGGTGCGCAGTTGCGTGTGGTTGTCAATCGCGCCGAAGATTAGCTGACGCCGCCCCAAACGCTGTGGGGCAAAGCGCCCAGGATTACGGACTGCGCTGCCATGCCCCGGTCAGCTTGTGGGGTTGTGATGGTACGTTGTGCGGTATGTGCGGTGGATTGCTCGACTGAGCTACGGGGGCGGTCCCGACAGGACCGCCCCCGTAGCTGCTGCAATCCATCGGTGGCGCAGGGCGCAAGCTTGGCGCCGGCGCTAGATCCTCACTCCGACAGGATGCTGATGGCGGCGTACACCTCGACACTGGCCGGCGTGCCGCTCACCGTCACCGAGATATCCACTGCTGTTTGTCCCTCCGCCGGCACGAAATCCACGTATGTGTACCCGCCCCCGATAATCTCGCCGTCGTCGCCGTACGCGACGGCATAGGCTTCGATATCCGAGATATCCTTCAGATAGGGGTTGTGAACGATCGCAGTCACCTTCTGCGAATAATCGCCGGGTATATACGTGGCTCTCTCTGTGGTGAAGGTGGGCTGCTCTTCGGCGGCCACATAGCTGCCGGGCTTGATCTGTACTTCCAAACGATCGATAGTAACGTCATTGCTCGACAAGTAGATGTCGCCCGCGATGCCCAGCTCTTGTCCCGGTAGCAGGAGCTCGATATAGCCCGAGTCTGTGGCGAGCACCGTGCCATCGGCCGCGTAACCGGCAACTTGGTAGTTGCTGCGCTCGACGGCATAGCCCAAGTTGGGATTCGTCACCATGAAGGCGTAACCCACTGACGACCTTCTCTGGCCAAACCCGGCGACGCCGAGCTGCAAGCTCTCGCCCTCCACTTGGCTCTCGTCGCCCCAAAAGGAGAGGCTGCTGAACGTGGCATACACTTCGAGCCTGACGGGGGCTTCGGATACGGTCACGCGTATCGATACCGCCGCTCGATCGTCGGCGGGCACAAAATCTACAAAGGTGTACCCGCCGCCGATGATCTCATCAGCATCGTTGTACGCCACAGCGCTGGCCAGGATGTTGGTCATATCCTGACGAAAAGGGCTATGGATTGTGGCGGTGACGTACTGCGAGTAATCGCCCGCGAGGAAGGTCTCCAAGTCGGAGCTGAACCCCGATACCTGTTCCATGGGCTCGAACTTGCCCGGCTTGAGCTGCACGTCCACGCGATCGATAGGTGGCGCATCCTCGGGCAGGTACATGTTGTCTGCCACGCCGAGACGCTCGCCCGGTAACAGCAACGTGATATAGCCCGAGTCGGTCTTCAGGACGGTGCCGTCCTCGGCATACGCGGCAACTTGGTACTGACTCTGCTCTACAGCGTGGCCAAGGTTAGGGTTTGTGACGATAAAAGCATAGCCAAGCGAGCGACTATCGAGCCCGTAGCCAATGGCGCCGATCTCTAACGACTGGACTTGAGCCGTTGGCGTGGGCTCTGAGCGGGTTTTTGTCGGTGTGGCCGCGGGCTCTGTGGAGGGAGCGACAGTGACCTCCTCGGTGTGGGGCGGTACGGTTGGCTTCTCGCTGCTGCGGCTGACCGCCTGGGGGGCACTGGGCGTGTCGGTGAGCGCGTCCGAGACTTTTTGAGTGGGGCTGGCACAACCCACCAGCAACAATAGCACACACGTAGCGAACAACAGCCGTCGACCTGCCATAGCGATTCCTCCTTTGTCCCGAGCCTCTGCTCGACAATCCGATCAAACATTCATGGGGCCGGGGTGCCCGTATCACCCTCATCTTATCGTGGAGGTGCGTCAGCTACAGTCGCGACCTTTGGGCGTAAGCTGATCAAGCCAGAGCCATACAGAGAGGGTGCTTTGAGAGTGGACGCACAGTCGTACTGTTTTCGTCCCTTTGCGCCACAGCTCGCAATACGTACAATGGCTCGCACACGCAAGCCGCGGGCATAACACAGACGGGGGGCGCGATATGATCGTCATTACGGGAGTTAATGGCCGGGTGGGGCTAACGCCGGCCGTCGATGTATTGCGCTCCGGTGGGTCGGCGTTGGACGCGGTGGAGGCGGGCGCTCGGGCGGTGGAGCTCTCGCCCGATGATCACAGTGTGGGCTTGGGGGGCTATCCCAACCTGCTGGGCGTTGTGGAGGTGGATGCGGGGATCATGGACGGGCGTACGCGTGCTGTGGGCGCGGTGGCGGCCATTCGAGACTATGCACACCCCGTGTCGATCGCACGCCAGGTTATGGAGCGCCTGCCGCACGTGCTGTTGGTGGGCGAGGGCGCCGAGCGCTTTGCGGCAGAGGTAGGCGCCCAGCGGCTCGAGCTGTTGACGCCGAAGGCTGAAGCCGCCTGGCGTGAGCGTCTGAGCGCGTGGGCGGGCGTGGACCCCAACGAGGTTACGTCGCGCGAGCAGCTGGCCGAGCTGGTCTGGCGGGCAGTGGACGATCGACGACGCAGCGGCACAGTGGATTTCCTGGCGTTGGATGCCCGTGGCGATCTGGCTGTGGCGGTGAGCACCAGTGGCTTTGCGTGGAAGTACCCCGGGCGGGTGGGGGATTCGCCCATCGCGGGTGCCGGTTACTATGCCGATAACCGGTACGGTGCCGCTGCCTGTACCGGTGTGGGGGAGCTCGCGATCCGCGCGGGAACGGCTCGGTCGCTGGTGCTGCGCCTACAGATGGGCACTAGCCTGGAGGGGGCTGGCAGGGCGGTGATGCGTGATTTGGCGAGGTTGGCCGCTCAGGACATTGCGGGAGGCCGCGGGGGACCCGTAGGTATGAGCGTGCTAGCCCTCGATCCACAGGGGCGCGCGGTGGGCTATTCGGATTGTGGCGACGACACCTATCTGGCGATGACGCCAGCGATGCACGAGCCAGAGGTGCGCCCGCGCATCGTGGTGGGTGTCGCCTAGAGTCTCACTGATCGAGCCCTAGTCTCGGTATACGGACGGCCGCCGCACGGCGCTCGTGCATCATCTTCTCGAACGACTCGGGGTAGCGATCGGGCAGGCGGGAGACCTCGCTGAGGCGCGCCAGCGCGTCGCCCTCGAGCACCCAGCCGGTGGCGCCGAGGTTGTCTTGCAACTGTTCTACTGTGCGAGCGCCCACGATGGTGGACGAGACGCCGGGTTGCTGCATAACCCAACGCAAGGCCACCTGTGCTGGCGTGCGGCCGAGTGCGTTCGCCACGCTCAGCAACACGGCCAGCGTATCATCGGCGTTGGGCGCGAAAAAACGCCCGGGCCACACCCATTCCTCTGCGGAGCGGGTCCCCTCTAGCGCGCGCTGGCCGGGTCGATACTTGCCGGTGAGAAACCCGCCGGCCAGTGGACTCCACGGCACGATCCCCAAGCCCTTGTGCAGGCACAGAGGCACCAGTTCTTGCTCGATATCGCGCACCACCAGGCTATACTGCGGCTGATAACACACGAACTGGGCCAGGTTCAACGTCTGGCTGAGCCAGAGCGCTTCGGACAAGCGCCACGCCTGGTAGTTGCTGCACGCGATATAGCGCACACAACCCTTGTGCACCAGGTCGTCAAGCGCACGCAGCATCTCCTCCAAGGGCGTCTGGACATCGACGTGGTGGATATAGTAGATATCAACATAATCCATTTGTAGACGCCGCAGACTGTCCTCGATAGCCTGCATGATGTGTACGCGCGACATGCCCGAGTCGTTGGGCCCGGGCCCCATGGGATTGAAGAACTTGGTGGCCACCACAGCATCGCGGCGACGCCCTCTGAGGGCCTGACCGAGCATAGTCTCCGACTGGCCGTTGCCGTAAGTGTCGGCGGTGTCGAAAAAGGTGACGCCCACATCCAGCGCCATATCCACCAGGCGTTTGGCGCTTTGTGCGTCCACACCGGTGCCGAAGGTCATAGTGCCAAGACAGAGCTCCGAGACCTTGAGGCCACAGCGCCCCAGATTGCGGTATTCCAAGGTGATCCTCCTTTTGGTAGAGCGAGGCCAGCGAGGCCTCGCGAGCGCTTGTGAGAAAAGATAGCCGAGGGAGGTCGGGCTCGCAACCGGTAGCGAGCTCACCGTGATGGCGTGATCCGGCGAGCCCAGCGTTGGAGCGCGTATGTTCAGAGGGGGATGAGCGCGCGGCCATCCCCCTCTACTTTCCTGCGCATGTTGCGGCTGCGTTCGTCGCTCGATCGGCCGGTCAGTCTTTGCGCGCTTTGAACTCGAGCGCTACAGAGTTCATACAGTAGCGCAGCCCGGTGGGCTCGGGGCCGTCGTCAAAGACGTGCCCCAGGTGCCCGCCGCATCGGCTGCACAGCACCTCGATGCGCTGCATCATCATGCTACGGTCGCTTTGGGTCGTCACAGCCTCCGCCGACAGAGGCGCCCAGAAGCTGGGCCAGCCAGAGCCCGATTCGAACTTGGTCTCCGAAGCGAACAGCGGGTTGCCGCAGGCGGCACACTGGTACACCCCTTCGCCTTGGTGGCGGTTGTACTTGCCGGCGAAGGGCGGCTCTGTGCCCTTGAGTCGCAACACATAGTACTGCTCCGGCGTCAATTCACGTTGCCACTCGCTGTCACTCTTGACGACCTTGGGCGGCGTGCTCGTACCCCTACCTCGCATAGTAACACCCCCAATCTAGAGACTATCGATCAATTCAAATTCTCTGCAGCATCCCGCGGGCTGTTGCCACGCCTCTCAAGTACGGGCTCGCACGAAAGCCCTCGGCTCGCACGCTCAGTCGCAGCAGAGAGTCCTAGGCACCCAGCACACCACTTCGAGGGCGAACCGCTATACGGGTCCCCTATTATACCACGCGAGTGAGCACTCATCGAACGGCCACTCACAGTGGGCCGACGATTCCCCCGTGGTTTTCGTGCGAAGCGAGACTAGTCGGAGGCCGGCTGTTGCGTTTGACAGGGAGCGCCTGGCGGTCTATTCTACAGAACCTTTAGTGTTTGCTATGTAGAGGGATCGTCGGTTGGTGGTGGGCCAGCTGACGCGATATGTATGTTGTGCGAACGGGCGCCCGCGTGCCCGGCAGAGGCTGCTTGAAGGAGGCAGCGCGATGAAGCGATCCGTAGAAGAATTGGCGACGATAGACCCGGCGGATAGGATTCTGCTACTATCGCACTGTCTTCGGCCGAGCCAATCCTGCCCAGGCAAGTTCGGCAAAGAGGGCCTAGTGTGCCCTACAGATTGTCGCGAAGACTGTGTGGTGGGGCGGTTGCAGAAAGCGGCACTGGACTTGGGCTACAAAGGCGTGTGCATCGCAGCGGGAGGGTCCATGGCGCTGCGCTTTGCGCTGCAGACGAACCCTCGGGGCGTGGTGGCTGTGGCCTGCACAAAGGAGCTGGTGGAGGGCGTTGAGCGGGTGCAGGAAAAGATGAACGGCCGCGGCATTCCCACGTTAGTGCCTATTTCCCTGCTCGTCGAGGGCTGTGTAGACACCAAGGTGGACGAGGCTCTGGTTCTCGAGGTGCTGGCGGTGGGGTGTGACCCCGTCGTGCTACCGAGTGAGCCGGTCGTAGACGAGCGCAGCGATGGGCATGGCAGCTAACACGTAACGAGCGCCATTGAAAAGGCTCCCGCATCGGGAGCCTTTTTTCGTGTCGATCGATTCGCCGCGCGCGGCGGAATCGCGGCTATGATGCCACCTTGTGCTCCTCGATGTAATCCCAGATGAACTCCATACCCAACCCCGGCTTGGTGGTGAGGATGACGTTGCCGTCGCCGTCGAGCGGGTCGGGGATTGCGGCGAGGTAAGGGGGCGGCATCTCGTAATCCAGATCGGGGCGCAGCAGGCCGCGCTCGAAATACTCGCAGGTGGATTCGGGTGTGGCACCCAGGATGTGGCTGTTGGTCCAATGACCGCCGTGCATCTCACACTGGATGCCAAAAGCCTGGCAGAGCATGGCGAGCTTGTAGCAACCAGTGATGCCACCATAGCCCACGTCGATGCGGCACATGTCCGAAGCGCCCTGCAACACCCATTCGGCGCGAGTGTACATACCCCCCGGGGCGTGCTCGGGCGAGCAGATGGCGATGTCCAGCTCGCGAGTGAGCCGCCGGTAAGGTTCTATGCGAGTTTCGATCATCGGGTGTTCCAACCAGTAGTAGTTGAGCTTTTCCAGCTCGCGACCCACCCACAGCGCCTGTTCGTAGGTATAGACGCCAAAAGGGTCCAGCATGAGGACCATGTCGTCGCCCACGGCCTCGCGCACAGCGCGACAGACCTCGATGTCCTTTTCGGGGTAGCCGGGGAGCTGCGGGCCGGGCTCCCAGGTGTACGGGTTCCAGTGAATGTAGGCGTGCACTTTGTAGGCCTTGTAGCCCAGCTCTTTGCAGGCCAGGGCGTGCTCCGCATAGTCCTCTGGGTAGCCCATGTTGGGCCAACTGCTGGCGTAGGCCTTGATGCGGTCGCGGCAGCCCCCGAGGAGCTTGTGCACAGGGAGGCCCACCATGCGGCCGTAGAGATCCCACAGGGCGCAATCGACCCAGCCAGCGAGGTGTTCGCTGATACCCGGGTGCTGCTCCATCCAATGCCACAGCTTTTCGCGATCCAACGGATTCTCACCCATCAAGAGGGGCTTGAGGACAGCATCGACTGTGGCTTGATCTCCGCCGAGGTTGTACCCCTCGAGACCGTCATCGGTGACGAACTTGGTGATGCTAGCGATGCTGGGGCGCTCCTCACCCCAAGTATAGTAGCCCCATTTGGTGGGATAGGTGCGGGTGGTGGTTGCAAAGCGGATGACTTGGATGTCGGCGATTCTCACGGTGTGTCCTCCATCGGCGTGCAGGGTGGGCCGCCCCAGGGGCGGCACTGCTGAGCGCGTGTACGCGGTGACCACGCACCTTGGGGTGATCATAGTGCGGGTGCATTGGGACGGCAAGCCAGCGGAGGCCAGAGGGGATACGGCGGCGAGATCGCGCCCCGCCGCCGCCCGCAGCTCAACAAGAAGCAGAACCCCAAGTGACCTTGTGCATCCGATCCCAAGCCTCTGACCCCCGATGTGGCGTCTCCGCTGCGCCGAAGCGCACCGTACAAGTCACCACCCGGCCCAAACCTCGGCAAAGCGTCAACTCTACATACGCAGAGCCCTGACGACGTCCATCTCCCGATGGGGCCACCTTGCGACAGCGCCCATCCTGTGATGAACCCACTCCATCCGGCAACCGGTGCCCCAAGTTCCCCCGGGAGCCCACTCGCTCGATTGGAGCGTCTACCCTCAGTGGTCCCCGTCTAGGCTTGCGCCCTCCGGCGGACCCAACGCGCGCCAAGAATTCGGCGGGTCAGAACCTGTTCAAGATGCCTTTGACCTCTCGAGGTTCTGCATAGACAGCGTAGCACACGCCGAATGACTTGTCAAGTGTTTTCCCGGCGAATTACGCGAATATCGAGCGATCGAAGCGCCGGAATGCACACGCCTCCCACAGGCCGGGACCCAGAGGGAGGCGCGGCACACGTCTAGATCAAGCGCTCGAGCTTGCGGCGATGGTACCAGAGCAGGACTCCCGCCTCGATGCCGAGGCCGATGAGCGCTAGTACCGGCAATGAAACGGGGAGCAAGCCTACTAGGCTGGCGGCCATCAATACCAGTAAGAGCGCTGGGCCCAAAAACAACAACCATACTGTCAACGCCTTCATGGGGCAGCCTCCATACTCAAGTGGCCGCCGCGTCGCTATACGGGCCCTTGTGGCCGCATAATGACGCAACGACCACACGATGCTTGGGCAACCCGGTATGCTGTGTCGAGACCCCCAAGCATCCGGGGACATCTGCATCATAACATAAAGAGGAGCTGGGGTCAATACGTTTGTTATCATTTACATAGTGTTATCACAGGTTGATACTGTTCATACCCTCTGGTAGAGGGTACCGTCGAGTCACTTGTGTGCCACACAAGCAAGCACGCGTGCCATGTGAACTTTCAGATCCTGGGTTAGCGTTTAGTGATCAAATGTACAATAATCGACGCAATCAACAGAACAGCAGTCACCCTGTGGGCTCTGAACCAAGCGGACCTTTTCTTCTTTTTGATATAGTGTCCGTAACCACCAAGGGCATCGTTGGCTACCATAATGGCAGCAGCGGTCAGCCCAGTCCAGGAAAGCCAGCGGTAGCGCAGCTGGATTGCAACATGCGCAAGCAGCATTACAGTTGTGAAAAAGGCAAAGAATCGGTGGTTGGAAACCACAACCCTCTGGACCCGCGTATACACCCGCTTTAGCTTTGACTCGGATGGCAAGTGAACGATGGCAAATCTGTAGAATGCCTTGATCAAATAATTCATGAGCGTCAACGAAAAACCCGCTATTATCAGCCAGCCAAAAACACTGCCACTGTCACGCATATGAACACCTCCGGAGTGTTGCTGCAGAGATGCCAGCCCCGCCAGCACACCGTTGTGCTCCGCTGCAAGGCTACCTCTCGCTTTCACTTACATAGAATACGGCTCTGTTATCAGGACTCGACGAAAAGAAAACCTGGCCGGAGGGTATAGCAAGCGAGGGTAGAACGCCAAGTGCGGGCCAGGCGCATCTGTAGCCCGGCCCGCACCCCACTACGACGCCTGTCGGATGTCGATGTATCCAGCTCCGAGGAGGCGGCGCGCTGAAAGGCTCTCTCACAAACACCAACCCCTTGCATTGCGACAGGGAGAATCAGGTCACTATTTGACTGGACACGTCACTGCCGTCTGGACAGCCGATCGGGCATTTCCCAAGGCAACCATTTGCCGAAACATCACGACGCCTATCAAACAAAACACGAGCAATTCATATCGCAAACGGAGACGCAAAAGCCGTTACTAGCAACGCTAATCGACCAGGATACCGATCTTGACCGCCTTATCGAGCATTTTGAGACCGTGAGGCGCTTCGCTGCGGATTTCCTGGCTATAGTCTCTCCCTGCTTGGAAACGCCCCTGATGGATACCGCCCTCCCACTGGGGGATGTCCGTTACGTCATAGACGATGCCATCAACAGCGATATACGCTTTTCTACCTTCCAGGCCGTCGAATTGGGCCAATTCCTCTTGTGTCAGGGTGATTTCGGCGTTGTCGACCGTACTAATGGCGCTCCCTGTCCTTGAACAAGCGCTGGTCACCACTAGCGCAATGAGAACAACAAACACCAACAGCAGCTTACGCTCTATGCTCTTGGCTGCTTTGCTCATACCAAACCCTCCTAACCGCCAAGCAAGCGGTTGCAAACAGTTGTCGGGTAGAGCGTGTCCAGTCAAATGGCAATCTGACTCTGTCTCGATGATTCAGTCGTGTGGCAACTTGACCGAAGGGCGTGGTGAGCGGGGAGGGGAGGGTGGGATGATCGTTAAAGAACACTATAGATGCCCAATGGGTCTTTTGTGGCCGCATAGTGACGCAACGGCCACACGACGCCCGACGGCACAACATATCGGACCAGCGCCCCCGAGCATCGGAGAACAGTCGTAGTGTAACATAAAAAGAGAGTAAAATCAATACATCGGCGCCACGCATCCCGACACACTCTTCTCCCCAACGTACCGATACACCATCACAGACGCGCTCCAGCGCGACGGTTCGTTCTTGTGGGCAGCTGCTGTGCGGGGATCCCGATGCGCACTCACGCGTTGCGCCCTTGCGCAGGGGACTCGCAGCTTTGAACCACAGATTGCAGGGGTTTGCGCGAGGATGTTTGGCCGCAGCGGGCGGGCTGAGAGTATGGCCGGGGCGTGAAGCGCCTCGGTGCGTGCGGTGAGCCCGCGAACCTGCGCGAGCTACGCAAGTGTCGCGATGAAGCTGTGCACTATAGCGGATCGCGCCGCCTGTGAACGTGAGGTTGTATGAATAGCGGGGAGCGGACACGACGTACTCGAAACTCGCTTGAATAAGCGTCGGGGCGAGGTGATGGAAGTGGAGCTCAGGGCGGCGCTGATTCGTGATTCGCAGCGGCACAAGACAGGGTTGCGCTGGTTGATACGCGATGCCACCCCATGCGAGCAGGATAAGCGCGCGGTCGCTCAGCAGAGCCGGCAAGTGGCCGCGCTGAACACCATCGTTGCGGTGGTCTCGCGGTCGTTAAAGGCTGTCGAGGTGGCAGAGGCCTTACAGCAGCCCCTGCGCACAGCGGTTTGTCGGGTATACGCAACCGCGCCGCGCTCGCCAGTGGATCGTTGACTATCGATTCGAGCCCGAGCTCTGGCACGTTGATCACCGCTGAGCTGTCGTTGGATGTGCAACGAGACTAGCCCAGCACGAGAAGGTGGGCCAGCAGTATCCAGTCGCTTACGAGCCGCCCCTCCGCATCGAGGAGTGGGCTGGGCCACAGATCATCTCTCCCGTACAACCCCAAGTACAGTTGATGCTCACCGGTTGCCAGATTGGGCGCAATCGGCAGCTCGATCCATTGCACCAAGAAGCGATCCTCTCGCCAATCGTCTTCGACCAGGGCAAAGGGTTCCGCATGGAGTACGGTGGCCGCGCCGTCAGCGGCCAAGAAAGCGAGCAGATTGTGACTCCCCTCGAAAGCGGGATCCGCTCGAGAGGCGCCAAAAGTCCAGTAAGTGGCCAACAGTGCGCTCTCGCCGCGAGCTACCTCAGCCGGGGCGTCAAAACCGAGCAGGGTGGCCCCCGATTCTAGCGGCCAGACGTTGCGCGTGGGAATGAGCGCCACCAGGTCGTCGGCGGTGAGCGCTGGCGCGGTCACCACGCGTGCGACGATATCTCTGGGCGAGCGCGCGATGAGGGCGGCTTGCGTGGCGCCCAAACGCGTCAGTGTAGTCTCAACGGGGACGTCGCTGCGTGTCAGCAGATACAGGGCCGGCTCGCCCAGCGGGAGTAGCAGACCGTGCGTGCTACCTCGCCCCACGAAAGTGAGGGCGAGCTTCTCTGGTAGGAGGTAGCGCAATACGGCCGGCGCGGTATCACGCTGGAGATCGGTGCCCTCACTGAGAACCCACACGTTACGCACGTCGGCCGCCGCAGCGACGCGCTCAGTGGCCCGCGCTGTCTGGCTCCATAAGCGAAGGGGGCGGCCATAGCCACCGTTGGTGTCGGCCTGCGCCACGAATCGATACAACCGGGCGATAGAGTAGGCCTGCCAGCCTACGGTAGCCAGCAGTGCGAGCACCAAGGCGCCGGGCAAAGCGAACCGCGCTATGCGCGGCCAGGAGCCTTGCTGCAACGCGTTTACCCCGTGGTCGAGCAGAGCGGCCATCGCCACAAAGCCGGCGGGCCACAGGATGACGTGCCGCTCGATGGCGGTGCCCTGCGGTCTGCTCGCAAGGAAAAGCAACCCCACTGTCAGCCAGACGAGCGGGACGGTGTACACAGAGGGGCTCTGCCCCTCGCGCCAACGCGCCCAAGTCCTCACGGCCAGCATCGCCAGCCCGGGGAGCGCCATGCCGAACAGGACCGTGCCGGCCTCTCCCAACAGCGCCAGAGGGTACTCGCCCACTCGCCACTCGCCAATGGAAACCCCTGCCAGGCTACCGAGCCCCCGCCCACCGTGTAGGTCAGCGGCAGCGCTCAGTGCGTCAAGCCCGCAGGCGGCGGCGCCCGGCGTGCGGGCGAAAAAGGCACGCAAATCCACAAAGGCGTTGAGGGTCTGGTGGTAATAGTAGGGAAGGAAGAGCAGCAATGTGAGGCCCACGGCCAGGAGGATGTGCAGCCCACTGACCCTACGAGAGTAGAACAGCGTCAGGAGCGCCACTGCCAACCATAATGGCCAGGCGTAGAGCGTGAGAAAGAGCATCACACCCGCTGCGAGCCACGCTTCGAACCAGCCCCAGGGGTCGCCATCGCGAGCACCGAGCAACAGCCCGTGCAACAGCAATACCCCCAAGGGTATCAGCAGCCCCTCCACGGCGATGCGCCTCGCCAAGAGAACGGCCCACGGATTGGCTGCTAACAAGAGGCTGGCCAAGAGGGCGACGCGCCCGCCATAGTAACGGCGAACGACCCCGTAAAGGCCGAGCAGTGCGGCGAGGTTCAGCAACGCGATAAAGCCAGCAATAGCGCGGAGGTCTGCGCTCAAGCGGCGGGGAATGGCCAGCACATAGTTGAGGAGCGGCGGCTCGGCGTACCCCTCGGTAGTGAGCTCACCGATAGAGGGCGGTTGTGCCTCAAAGACGATGGCCTCGGCTCGGCGTACGGCGTTTACGCCGGAGGCGTCGATCTCGATGAGGTCGAGATGGCTGAGCCGAAGCAGCGCACCGAGCACGAGGATCCCCCACAGCAGGCGCGTCTGCGAGTCCGCAAAGGACCGAGCCAGGCGCTGCCACACCCCAGTGAACCAGCGTAGCAATCTCCTCGGCTCGAGCACTCCAAGGCTAGACTTGGCCCGCGCTATGGTGCCCATGGCCTCCTCAACACATACGATGGTGCCATTGTAGCCAAGCCCGCGAGCGACAACAAGCCCTATACGCTGGCGCTCTCTATAGTGTGACCCCTACGCCTCGCCCGCCATCTCGCGCTGCAGATCGGCCACCAAAGCTCGTGCCTGGGGCGTAGGCTGCGCGGATGCCAGCCATCCGTTGGCCAGATAGGCGGTCTCATCGGCGATGCTGGGATCCTGGCGATGCCTCATATAATGCAGCACCACGGCCGCCGCACCATGGGCACCATAGTATGCCAGGTCATCGAGCTCGATAGAGAGCTGTTCGAGGACACGTCGCAGGCGATCCACGCGAGCTTGTGCAAAGTCGCGCGCCGAGGCTGTCAGCAGGCTCGGGATAAAGTCACGCTGTTTGCCGTCCACCCAACGCACGAGGTTCTCGCGGATGTAGGGCCGTAGGTAATCCAGCGGTGCATCACGCAGGATGGTGTCGATGGAGGGTTGGCCGTCGGTGCGGCGCGCGTCATAGAAGTGGAGGTGGATATAGATGTTGCGCACAAAAGCGGGTAGGCCGATGTTGGCATCAATGGTGTCGGCGTCGTAGAGGCAACGCCCCTCCAGCGAGCCTAGGGCGTTCGCCGTGCGATCGTCGCCCCCCAAGAGGTGTTCCTCGATGGCTTGGGCCACACACGACCGGATCGGCTCCCGGATGTGGCGCTTGCGCAGCAGATGGTAGGCCACCGCCGCGCCGGAGACGTTGTGCACCTCCCCCGCCTGTCCGAGGCAATCGAAAAGGGCTGTGACTTCGTTCTCGGCGGAGGGGCGCCTCACGACGTTACGCCACAGGCCGCGATCATCCACTATGCGGTTGCCCTGGCCGTCCAACAAATACTCTCCATCGTAGGGTTTGGTGATGTCGTGCAGCAGCGCAGCCAGGTTCACCACATGCGTATCCGCGCCCTCGCGCCGCGCCAACTGCACAGCGAGAGCGCGCACGCGCTGTACATGGTCGTATGTGTAGCCACGCCAGTTAAAGGTGACCCAACCGGGCTCCCAAAGGGCGTACGTCTCACGGAGCAGGCCGTCGAGCTCGTCAACGACGGTTGCCAACGCGACGCCCTGTGCTTTGCCGACTTGGGTCGGGCGTTCAGTGGTCATCGGTCTCGATCCCAAAAAACGGGAGCAGGTCCGCAAAGCGCTGCAGCGTCACGACCAGATCAGGACGGGCAAGCTCTTCCACCTCGGCCGTCCATGTGTGGTCGTGGGGCACCAGGATAGCGCCCAAGCCGGCCTCGATCGCAGGATTGATATCCGATCGCGGGCTGTTGCCCACCATCCACGTGTGGCCGGGTTCACAGCCCAGCTCACCGGCGATCTCCCGGTAGACGTCGGGATCCTTTTCCGCCACCACATAGACAGCATCGAACAGCGGCTCCAGCCCGGAGCGCGCCAGCTTGGCGCGCTGCGTGGCGTCGTCCCCTTTGGTGACGAGCACTAGCCGCGATGTGGCCCGCAGTGTGGTGAGGGTCTCTTCCACATCGGCCAGCAGAATGCAGGGTGGTGTTCGCACTAGTGCGCCGATCGTGCGTATCGCCTCGCCCAGTTCGTCCTCCATAGCCCGGTTCTCGCTGGCGAGGAGCCGCTCGCAGGCCAGGGCCAGCGCCTCGATAAAGCCCTCCGGCCCGTAACCCAGCTGTGATACAGTGTCGCGCTCGGTGAGCTCCAACGTTTGCACGGCGTGCCGGGCGTCAAAACCGAGTGCGACCATTCGCTCCGCAAAACGTGCGGTGCAGCGCAGGTAAAAGATATTGTTCTCCCAGAGCGTGTCGTCAGCGTCTATCAGGAGCGTGCGCTCGGTACGACGCCCATCCAGCTCGGGGTTCTCGTCGGAAAAAGATGGGGATGCGGACATGTACTCTCCTCACTGAACATGCACAACAAAACCCGATTTTAGCATACCGGTGGGGTGGCGTCAAAGCGCCGAACAGCTGTGTCATCGTGTCTCACACGCTCCCTGACGCTTCCAACGCAGGGGTGGGAGTATACGAGTCCCACCTCGATGAGGTTGCCTCTTGACGGAACTACAGAGGCGGAATTGGGTTGCCATACGACTGGGCACGCGGTTGGACGGCGCCCATGGCGCGACTATAATGCCCGATGGCGTTTAACACAGTGGGTGTTGCGCCGATACAACACAGCCAGCGAAAGGGAGCGTGCAACCAACATGACATGGGTGCAAATTGTGGCGATCTTTGGATCGGGTATAGTGGCCGGCTTTATCAACTCGATCGCGGGTGGCGGCTCCTTCATCGGCTTGGCGGCTCTGGACTTTGCCGGGTTGGGCACAATGGTGGCCAACTTTACGAACCGTGTGGCCATCGAAGTGCAGAATTTGGTGACGGTTCTGGGGTTCCGTAGTAAAGGCGTATCGAACGGCAAACTGAGCTTTGAGATAGCCGTGCCCCTCACGGTGGGCGCTGTGGTGGGTGCATTGACGGTGGTGCAACTGCCCGAACAATTGTTCGGCCGCATCCTGGGCGTCGCGATGATCCTGATGCTTTTTGCCGTGGTGTTTGATGTGCGCAAGTATATCAAACCCCGCGAGGGCCCGGTGAGCCTGCGGAGACGCCTTGCGGGCTATATCGTGTTCTTTGCGGTGGGCTTGTATGGTGGCGCCATCCAGGCCGGAGCGGGGTTTTTGATTCTCGCCGCCATCGTGGGCTTTTACGGGATGGACCTCGTACACAGCTCCGCACACAAAGCCTTTGTGATGGCGATTTACACCTTTTTTGTGCTGGTGCTTGTGGTCTTTTTCAAGGGCGGAGAGGTGCGCGTGGATTGGGGAGCGGGGCTCGTGTTGGCTGCAGGCGAGGGGCTTGGCGGATGGATCGGCAGCCGCGAGGCGGCGGCGCGAGGCGAAAAGCTCGTGCGCATTGTGCTCGCTGTGATGTTGGCCATACTTGCCCTCAGCTACTTGGGAGTGCTCCCCAAGCTGTAGCGCTTGAGCAAGAGCGGCGGGGTCGGATCAACCCCGCCGCTGATTCTCGTCAGCACAGGTCGGTGGCGGCGAAAACGGGGCCGTCGCGGCAGACGAGCCGGTCTCCGCAATGGCAGCTTCCGCACACACCGATGCCGCATCGCATAACGCGCTCCAGGCTTACCCAGCAGGGGATCCCCAGCGTGCCACTCTGTTGTGCCAGCGCCCTCAGGAACGGCTCGGGTCCGCAGGCGTAGATGGCGTCGGGCCAGCTGTTGGCCAAAAGGGGCTGGGCCGCGCTCAGCACAGTGCCGCGCACTCCCTGTGAGCCGTCATCGGTAGCAGCGATCACGCTGCAGCCCAATTCCTCGTAACGCCAGCGCAGCATCAACGCGCCCGCGGTGCGCGCCCCCACTATGGAGACTACCTCGTGCCCCTCGCGGGCTGTGAGCCTTTTGGCGAGCAGGGCCAGCCCCGCGGTCCCGCTGCCGCCGCCCAAGAGCAGGTGGCGAGCGCCGTGTGGGGCAAACCCATGCCCAAAAGGGCCGCGCAGCCACACACGATCACCCGGCTGGAGAGCGCAAAGTCGCTCTGTAAACGGGCCGACGTGCGCAATGGTTATAGTGACGGGGTCGTCATCCACCAAGCTGAAGGGGCGCTCGTCGATGCCGGGCAGCCAGACCATGGCGAACTGCGCCGGTTGGGCTGGTAGGGCGCCATCCAGCACCAGGGTAACCCCCACATCGCCCTCTCGGACGACGCGCACGATGCGGAAAGCGCGCATGATGGGTTCGTGTTCAGGCATGGGCACAACCTCGCAACGCGTCCAGCCGGCTGTAGCCCTCTTGACGCATGATGTCGCACATCTCTCGATGGATACGGCGAAAGGTGTCGTTCCCGTGGTAGTACAGAGCGGAGCCGACGCCAACGGCAGTGGCGCCGGCCATGATCATCTGCAAGGCGTGTTCGCCCGTTAGTACGCCGCCGGTACCGATGACGGGCAACGACACCGCCCGAGTGATCTCGTATACGCAACGCAGCGCAATGGGCCGCAGCGCCTCGCCCGAGATGCCGCCCTCACGGTTCGAGAGAATCGGCCGACGGGCACGCACGTCGATGACCATGCCGGGCCCCAACGTGTTGACGGCGGTGAGGCCGTCGGCGCCGGCGTCGGCCACAGCGCGGGCCACCTCTACGATGTCGAGCGCGTTGGGCGAGAGCTTGACGAGCAGTCTCCCCGGGAATACACGGCGCACAGCGCCGGTGATGCGCGCGGCGGCGGCGGGGTCCAACGCAAAAGGCCGACCGAACTCCCCCTCCACATTAGGGCAGGAGAGGTTGAGCTCTATAAAATCCGGCGAGGCTTTGGCAAGGATCTCCACTGCGCGACAGAAACCGGTCTCGGTGTGCTCGAACGCGCTGGCGATGAGGGGCACGCCCAGCGGCGCGAGCCCCGCCTTGGCGTCGGCGAGAATGTGGCGTTCGGCCTCGGCGCCCGGGTTGGTTAAGCCCACTGCGTTGATCAGCCCGCCGCCCCAATCCAGTACGGAGGGGTTGGGGTGCCCTTCTCGTGGCGCCAGGCTGGCCGATTTGTTCGTGACGGCGCCGGCGCCTTCGCGCCCCATCCGAATGAGCGTGTCGGCGCAAGAGCCACAGATGCCCGATGCCAACACCAACGGGTTGGCAAGGTGTACACCGCAGAGCTCCACGGCGGTGTCGATATCAGTCGTCTCACCCATCCAGATACTCCCGCACGCGCCGGGCATCAACGGAGGCGAGCAGACCGTCCTCCTCCAGCGCATCCACCAATTCTCGCAGAGTAAGCACCGCATGCAAACGGTAACCGCGCGCGGCGAGGTCTTGAGCGCCGCCCTGCTCTCGGTCGATCAGCACCACGACATCCTCGACGACGAGCCCCTCGGCCAATAGAGGCTCCATGGCCTCCAACTTGCTCCCCCCGCTGGAGATCAGATCGTCCAGCAGCACCACGCGCTCGCCAGCGCGGTATTCGCCCTCCACCGCACGGCGTTCGCCGTAAGTCTTGACCTCGCGGCGAGGGTAGATCATGGAAGCGCCGCTGTGCAATGCGACGGCCGCTCCGATGGGCAGAGCCGCGTAGGGGATCGCCGCGATGCGTTGAAACGAGAGCTGCTGCAGCAGGCGAGCGTAAGCGGCGGCAACCTCGGCCAACACGTGGGGAAAAGAGGCCAGTCTGCGCAAGTCGACATAAACCGGCGAATGTGCGCCGGAGTGCAGTCGAAAGTCGCCAAAGCGTACGCAACCCGCGTCGTACAAACCGCGCGCCAGCCTGTGTACAGTCGCTCTGTGCGCGGCAGAGGCGCGAGCTACATCCAGATCGATGGTCGTCGCTGCGGCGCGGGCGAGGTTGATCTCGTCGCGAAGAGTGTAGGCCGCCGTGCGCGGATCGTCGGCGTAGAGGATGCTACGAGAGGCGTTGATCAGTAGGCCCAAGCCGTCGGAGCGCAGGCCAGCGCGCAGCACGGCCTCCAACTCGCCGCCCTGTGTGCCCACCCCCGGAATCAGAAACCAGGTGCGCGGTGCCCGCGAGCGAATCTCGGCGATGGCCTCAGGGTATGTGGCGCCGATGACAAGCCCCGTCTCACGGCCGCTAGCCCAGATGTGTGCCAGGTCGGCGATATGATGGTAAAGTGGCTGGCCCTGCTGCGTCCAATCTTGCACCTCGCCCGCGCTGGGGTTCGAGGTCTTGCACAGCACAAAAACACCACGATCCTCGTAGCGCATAAAAGGTTCGACGCCATCGGCGCCCAGATAGGGCGTTACGGTGAGCGCGTCGGCGCCCCATACCTCGAACGCTGCCCGCGCATAGGCCGCAGCCGTCGACGCAATGTCGTTGCGCTTGGCGTCGAGGATGATCGGGATGTCCGCGGGGACGCACTGCAGCGTCTCGCGTAGCGCTCGCAGCCCCTCTTCGCCCAGAGCCTCAAAAAAAGCGATGTTGGGCTTGAACGCGCAGGCCACGTCGCTGGTGGCCTCTACGATGGCGCGACAGAACGGGGCCACTCCGCCCCAGTGATCGGGCATCCGCTCAGGTACAGGATCGAGCCCCACGCACAGTAGGCTGTTGCGGGCCCGCATGCTCTGTTCCAGCTTGTTCCAAAAGGGCATGGTGTAACCTCACGCTTTGCCGAGCACGGCGGCCAGCAGCGCCATACGAACGTACATGCCGTTTTCCACTTGGCGAAAATAGGCCGCCCGGGGATCGTCGTCCACATCGTAGTGGATCTCGCCCACTCGCGGAAGGGGGTGCATGAGCGTCATGTGCGGCTTGGTGCGTGCCATCAGCTCTTGAGTGATCTCGTAGCAATCTCTGACGGCCTCGTACTCCCGCAGGTCGTCAAAGCGCTCCTTTTGTACGCGAGTGACATAGATCACGTCGGCGGTCTCGATGATGCCCTCGACGGTGTCGATCTCGTCCACCGAGAGCCCCGCTTCCAACGCCTCCGCCTTGAGATCGGCGGGGAAGCGCAGAATCTCGGGCGAAACGAAGGTTAGCTTGATATCGTACTTGTCCAGCAGGCGCACCAGCGAGTGCACCGTGCGGCCGTGCTTCAGGTCGCCCACCAGCGCCACGTGCAGACCATCCAGGCGTTGCAGCTCAGAATAGATGGTGAAGATGTCCAGCAACCCCTGTGTGGGGTGTTCGCCAACGCCATCGCCGGCACTGATAATCGGCTTGGTGGCGTAGCGCGCGGCGATTTCCGACGCTCCGACCTCGGGGTGGCGCAGTACGATAACGTCTGCGTAGGCCTCCAGCGTGCGGATAGTGTCCGGCAGAGTCTCGCCCTTGCTCACCGAAGAGTATTGCACTCCGTGGATGGGGATGACAGACCCGCCCAAGCGTTGCATCGCGGCAATAAAGGAGGACGACGTACGTGTGCTGGGCTCGTAGAACAGGTTGGCCAGAATGTGGCCCTTGAGCAGGTCGGTGGCACCCACCCGCTTGACGATGCTCCGCATCTCACCGGCAACGGTCATGATGTAAGTCAGGTCGTCTCGGGAGAACTGTCGCACAGAGACGATGTCGCGCCCGTAAAAACTCTGGTTACGGGTGGGCGCCAAACCCACCACCTTCTGACCGTTGGTCTGGTTTGCCATGTATGTCCTCGCTTTCCGTTCACTTGTAGCGAATGCCGTTAAATCAGCCGAGACTGTGCTCCTCTCTCGCACCCGCTGAACCCATGGGGCGCAGCGGCCGCCCCGACCCGGGCTCGGCCAGGAGGCGGCCCGCCTCCCAGACGAGGTGATCGTGCAGATGCACCCGCTGTACACGCCCCAACGCGCGACAGCCGGCAAAGGCCGACCAATCGCATCGTGTGTGATAGCCCCGGAAGGGCAGTGTGTGGGCTGTGTCCAGAGCCACCTCCACCGAAGCGCCATCCGGCGGCCGCAACCGATACACCTGGAGCGGGCGATAATATGCCAGCTCGAGCAGACGCTCCAGCGACAGCCACCCTTGGTCCACCGCGTATAACATGAGGGGGAGCAGCGTCTCCAGTCCCGGCACACCGGGGGGAGGGTTGGGGCCTTGTTTCTCTTCCACAGTGTGCGGGGCGTGATCGGTGGCGATGATATCCACCAGATGAAGGCGCTCCCAGAAAAGCCTGACTTGTGCCTCGGGCACCAGAGGGGGCTTCATACGACGAAATGCGCTCCACTCTCCAACCGATTCAGCGGCGAGGAAGAGATGGTGTGGCGTGACCTCGCAGGTCACGTCTATACCGGCTTGCCGCGCTTCGTCTATGCGTAGCAGATCGTCCGGATGCGGCACGTGGCAGATGTGTATCCGTTGGCTGTGCCTGCGTGCCAGCTCGAGCGCGGCAGGGATCGTACCGCTATCGGCGTGGACAGCGACGGGCCCCGGCCCTGGCCAGCGCTCAAAGGTGGCATCCAACCCTGCCACGTCACGGGTCAGCAGATCGCCAAACGTCTCATCCAGATAGAGCTTGAGGCCCACAGCGTGCGAGGCCGCCGCCCCCCAATCCGGCGCGCCATCCCCTTGCGAACCAACAAAAAGGCCGTAATCGCTTACGGCCTTGGCCTCAAAAACTCGTTGTTTTGCGAGAAAAGTGTCCTCGCCCACGATGGGTGGCGTGTTGTTGGGCATATCCAACACGCCAACAACGCCCCCCGCTAGCGCTGCGAGGGTGCCCGAATAAGCATCTTCCTTGTGGACGCCACCGGGCTCGCGCAAGTGCACGTGCGCGTCGATTAGGCCCGGGATGCGCAGTGTGGTCGCCAAATGGTACACTCCTCACCCATTCGCAGGAAACGGGCCCCTCATACACCGCTTGGTGCGTGGGGCCCGTCGCTGGGTCGATCAGGTGGCCGCTGCAAGCGGCGCTATCGCTCGTTAAATCAAGTATACCACAACCGACCCGCGCTCACAAACTGCGTTTGCGCACTTGACGCGCCGCTTATTTGTGAATCAACACCCACGTGCCGGGGTTGTCCTCTGAACTCAAAACGGTGCGTTGCCCCTCAGGCATAACAGGATCGGTCCAGTGGAATAACCACTCGGCGTCGTCCACCGGCATATTGACGCAGCCGTGAGACATGGGCGTGCCCCAGTTGGTGTGCCAATAGGCGGCGTGGATCGCATAGTTGCCATAAAAGTACATGAGCCAGGGGACGTCGGGCAGATAATAACCTGGACCGATCATGAGCTGCGATACATATTTGAGCTGGATGCGAAACTTGCCCACGATGGTGGGTGTGTTAGCCTTGCCTGATGAGATGATGGTGGAAAAGACCGGCTGCAGCCCCTCATAGGCGATGAGCTCCTGCGTGGTGAGGTTCACCTCGATCCATCTTTCGTCCAATGGCAGGGGCAGATAGCGCTCTGTGGCCCAGCTGGGGATCACCTCTTCCGAGAGGACAAGGCTCGAATCGACGGCCGGTGTGGGCGTAGTGACCCCTGGCGTGGGCTCGTCGGTGACTGTGGCCTCTGGTGTGGGCTCATCGGTGACCGTGGCCTCGGGCGTGGAGGTGGGCTCATCGGCGGTTGGCGGCGGCAGGCTATCCATGGCGGTTGCGGACACAGTAGGCGTCACAGTGGCCGTTGGTGACGCGGTGGGCGCTGGCGTGTGGGTTGGGGTGACACTGGGTGTTTGCGGGTCTCCGACAGCAGCCGCCACTGGTGTGGCGGTAAGCGCCACGGGGCTGGGCGGTGGCGCGGGCGTGCTATCGGACGCGCCCCAGGAGCTCATTACCAGGCCAAGCGGGTCAGCCCCGTCGGCACCATGGTGGAGCAGCACAGAGGCCACGATGCCAAGCAAAACGAACAGCAACAAAGCCAATACCGTGCTACCATGAAGAATGCGCAGGCCGGGCCAGGCTACGCGGCGTGTCGGCTTGAGGGGCTCGATCGGCTTGAGCCCACTCGACTCGGTGGGCGCTGCGGTCATGGGCGGCTCCGGCGCATCTCGGGCCGGGACGATGGCCAGCGGGGGGGTGGCTGGATGAGTGCCCTCCTCGAGGCCATCCACGACGGTTCCACCAGGCGCGCGATCGGGCACATCGCCCGGTGTGTCATCTGGTGCTGCGGCTGCGGGCGGGTGATCGAGAGCCGCCAGAGCTTGTTGCGCACGCAGGCTGTGCGGATCTTTGCCGAGGATTCGCTGGTAAATGGCGCGCGCGAGATCAGGATCGCGTGCTATGGCGGCGATGCGCAACCAAGCCTCCTCGCTATCGGGGTCTCGCGCGAGGAGCGCTTCCAGGTCGGAAACAGGCGTCGCCTCAACAGACGCTGTCTCAATAGGCGCCGACTCAACAGGCGCCGACTCGGGATCGGCTCGGTCGGGCGAAGGCGCGTCGCGATTCTCGGGCGTGTCGCCTTCAGGGCGCGCAGTCACCATAGCATGCCTTTCTCGCGGGGAAGAACCGATGGGGCTCCACGCAGCAGACGGTGGCGCGATTATAGCACGCTGCGCAGGCGCGCGCAAGCTGGCTATCGCAGGTGTACCGAGCGTGTAGGGTTGACTTCAGGATACAAAACCGTAGTATGGCCAAAGACTGGCACCTATTGAGAGGACGGTGGCGATGGGTATGGGATCAACACGCAGTGTCATGAGGCGCTTCCCCGCGTTGCGGGGCTGGGCGAATCGAATTCTGAGGGTGAACCTGAGCGAGGGTACGGTGTCTGTACAGGAGACCGTACCCTATGTGCCGGACTATATCGGGGGCAGGGGGGTTGCAGCGGCTATCGTATGGGACGAGTATCCGGAGCCGGTGGATCCCCTCGGTCCCGATAATCCACTGATTGTGATGACGGGCGCGCTGACGGGCTCGCCCTCGGTGTCCTCGGGGCGCACGGCCATTTGCGGCTTTAGCCCCCAGGGGTACCCCTATCGCTGGTTCTCGCGCTCCAACATCGGCGGGCGCTTTGGCGGGGAGCTCAAGCGTGCAGGCTATGACGGCATTGTCGTCGTGGGTTCCAGCGATGTGCCGGTGCGGTTGCTAATCCGAGATGACGAGGTCAGCATCCTGCCCGCCGACGATTTGTGGGGTATGGACGTGTTGCAGACCCTGGAGAGCCTGGATTCCCTGGGGGGAGGGCGGTCGTTGGTGATCGGGCCGGCGGGCGAGCGACTGAGCCTTATCGCGACGATTCAGACGGCCAGCTCATCGGCGGCGGGGCACTGTGGCTTTGGCGCGGTGATGGGCTCCAAAAAACTAAAGGCGATCACCGTGGTGGGCAGTGGGCGTGTGGCCTTGGCCGATGCTGACGAGGTGAGGCGCGTCACGCGTGCCATGAGCGAGGACCTTCGCGGCGGACGAATGACGGCGGATCAGTTGCGACAGATGAACGCACAACTGGCTGCTGAGGGGAGCGGCAGTGTGCGGACTTATGCCTGTACCGAGGCCTGCCCCTCGCCCTGTGGGTTATACTACAAAGACGTGCCGGGCTGCGCGCAGCCCGATCGCACATTCTCGGGTCACTGGTTCTGTGTGGGCGGCCTGTTACGCGGACAGGAGGAGAACGGACTCATTTCGCGCCGCGGTGTGTTTGACTGGCGGCTGGGTGTGCGCGGCGGGCAGGAGATGAACGTCCTATCTAACGCCTACGGGCTCAACCAGTGGGATCTGATCATCGGGCTGGTGCCTTGGCTGGGGATGGCACAGAGGGCTGGGTTGATCTCAGAGATCAATGGGATGCCGATGGATTGGCGCTCGTGCGACTTCTGGGCGCACTTTTTGCACGCCGTCGCCTATCGTGAGGGGATCGGTGACGTGTTGGCCGAGGGCGGCTGGGCGGCCTCTCGAGCGTTGGCGTTGGGCGAGGATATCGCGCGGCGCTTCTATACGGGTTGGGGCCACGCCGGTCACTGGGATGGCCACGCCGATCTGGCGAACTATGTGGTGTATCCGTATTGGCTCGTATCCGCGCTTCAATGGCTCACCGATACGCGCGATCCGATCCCCAGCGGGCATGGTTACGCGTCGCGCATCATGGGCTTTGCCCCGCTAGCGCCCAACGTAGAGCGCAGGCCGCAAATGGAGGCGCGCATCGCACAGCTGTGCGCTATCGGGGAACGGTTGTACGGCACGGCGGACGCGGTGGATCCGTACGGCGGCTACCTCGCCAAAGACCGTGCGGGGGTGTTTCACGCGCAGCGCTCGGTGATGAAGGATTGTGTACCGGGCGACGATTTCATCTTTCCCCGGCTGTACAGCCGCAACACCGAGGACGGCTTTGCGCGAATCGCCGGCATCGATGGTCACCGGCTAGAGTATCACCTGTTCAGGAGCGGCACGGGCGTGGATTGGACAGAGAACGAGTTCGAAGAGGCGGCGTTGCGCGTCTACACGTTGGAGCGCGCCCTCACCGTGCGCCACTGGGGACGCGACCGGCGGGTGGATGAGATGGTGCTGCCCGCGTTCGAGTATCGAGAGAACTGGGCCAGCCCGCTGCTGGGCGAACGCATGGCGCTGGACCGGGAGGCGTTCGCGCCGGTGGTCGATGCATACTATCGGCGCCTGGGCTGGGACCCCGCTACCGGCTGGCCCACCCAAGAACGACTGGACCAACTCGATATGCCCCACGTGTACGAGCCGATGGTACAGGGCGCTCAGCGAGCGCGAGCTACGCAGCCGGAGCCGCCACAGGCAGAGATCGTGGTGGAGCTGGCCGCTGACGCCTAAACTGGGTGTGCCGGCTGAGAGGGGCGCAGCTATTGAAGAGCCGTGCGCGCCGTGCTAGAATGACATGCGGCTTCCGCGGGCGCGCAAGGCCCAAGCAAATGGCGCGCAGGCAGGTTCGCCAGCGGCAAGCGGCTTACTGGACACAGGGAGGTGAGCGATGCCCAAGTTCACAGGGATATGGCCGGCGTTGGTAACGCCATTGGACGATCGCGGGCGAGTCAACGCGCCCGTTGTACAACGCTTGGTGGACGATCTGCTGGCCGCCGGCGTGGCGGGCTTTTACATCTGTGGGAGCACCGGCGAGGGGGTACTCCTCTCGGCGGGACAGCGCCAAGAGATGGCGGAGGTGACGGTCAACGCGGCCTCGGGCCGTGTGCCCGTGATGGTGCACGTAGGGTCGCTATCCACCGAAGTGGCTGTGGTTCTGACGCAGCACGCCGCCTTGGCGGGCGCCGAGGCCGTCAGTGCCATTCCGCCCTTTTACTATGACTACCCCTTCTCGGCGGTGTTGGGGCATTACCGCGCCATCGCCGATGCCTCTGAGCTCCCGCTGTATTTGTACCATATGCCGGCATCTACTGGTGTGAGCCTATCCGCAGAGCAACTTTTGCAGCTGTGCTCGCTGGATGGCGTGGCGGGGCTCAAGTACACTTCCAGAGACCTGTACACACTGGTGCGAATTCTGGGGGAGCGAGACCCGGAGCGGCTGAATGTGCTGGCGGGGTCGGACGAGGTGTTCCTCGCGAGCTTGGCGCTGGGTGTGGATGGGGCTATCGGCACCACGTACAATTTTATGCCGCGATTGTACGTGGACATACTGCAGGCCGCTGTGAGCGGGGATTATGCGGCAGCACGCGCTCTCCAATACACGGCCAGCCGCATCATCGAGAGCCTACTGCCTTTCGGGGTGATCCCCGCGACCAAGGCACTTCTAACGATGCTGGGCTATCCTGTGGGGCAGGGTGTGGCACCGCTGGCGCGTATCGAGGGAGAGCAGGCCAAGCTGTTGCACCAGCAAGTGGAGGCCGCCGGCCTGTGGGAGATGGTGAGACGCGGAGCGCTCCATCCGCCCGCCTTTGGCGATGCGATGCAGGGCCGACTGGCCTGATTCCGTACGCGAAAGGAAAGAGTCTTGGTCGAGCATCAATTCATTATCAGCTATTGGGGCGGCCCCGATGACGAGAAGGGCTATTGTGGGCTGGCCGAGTGTGGCTTCAACTTGGCCATCGCCATCGCGGAGACGCACGACGAGGGACGCCGCGCCTTGGACCAGATTCAGCGGGCGGGCATGCGCGCGTTGTTGGCAGACGGCGAGATTATGCGGCTGGTGGGGAGCGACGCGCCCGTAAAGGAGACGCTGCTCGCCGCCGTGGAGGCTTATGCTTCGCATCCAGCGCTCATGGGATACCTGATTACCGATGAGCCACACGAGCGCCTGTTCGGACGGCTGGCCGAGATTCACAGCGTGTTGCGCCAACTCGATCCGGAGCGGCTCCCGTTGGTGAACCTGTTGCCCACCTACGCTGCGCCCGAACAGCTCGGCACCATCGATTATCGCACGCACGTACGCCGGTTTGTAGAGCAAGTGCACCCCTTGTTGCTGTCGTACGATCACTATGCATTGATGCAGGACGGTGTGGATCGGCCCGGGTATTGGGCCAATCTGAAAGTGATCCGCGATGAAGCATTGCGCGCTGGGGTGCCGTTCTGCAACGTGGTGCTGTCTACCCCACACTTTGTATACCGCGCGCCCTCGCCCGAGGATATGCGTTGGCAGGTCTACTCCACTCTGGCTTACGGGGGCAGGGGGCTGATACACTTTACATACCAAGACCTGGACCTGGACAACTTTGTGGGGGCGCCCACTACGTGGGACGGGCGGCGCAGGCGTAATTGGGGTGTGTTACAGCAGCTCAACTTGGAGATGCAGCACCTCGCCCCATGGCTGATGGGGTTGACATCCACGCGCGTGGGGCATTGGCCTCAGGCGCCGGAGGGCACCGAGTTGCTGGATGGGTCCGGCGTGGTGGCAACAGTCCACGGTGGAGAGTACGTGGTGGGCGAATACGAGGATGCTCAGGGCCGACCGTGGGCCATGGTGATGAACTGCGACCGCCAACGCTCCGCCTGGGCGACTGTGTCGTTGAAGAACGGTGGTGCGCCGGTTTCGGAGGTGGCCCGCAGCACGGGCACATTACGGCCCATGGCGCAAGAACCGAACACGGAGGGCGTTGAGCGGCTTGCGGATGGCGGGTTGTTGCGGTTTTGGCTGGCTCCCGGCGACGGACGCCTGTTCTGTTTGGCGGATGTATGACGTGACGCCAGACCCCATTGGGCTAGCAAACGAGGAGGATACGATGAACGAGAACGTTTTCCCGATCGGATTGTGGGTGCCTCCGTCGCTCACACGCGAGCGGCTCCATGAGGTCGCAGAGTGTGGCTTTACTGTGATGCCGGTGCCGGCGCGCAGTGTGGAACAGGGGCGCCAGGCGTTGGATTGGCTGCAAGAAGCAGGGGCTCTGGGGATGATCCAGGATCGGCGCGTCAACCGCGACCTTCCGGAACAGGACGGCTGGGAGTCGGTGGTGGACGAGGTGGTGGATGGCTATAGAGATCACCCTGCGCTGTGGGGCTACTATCTCAGCGACGAGCCGCATCTGCGGATGTTCGACAACCTGGGCGATCTGACCAAAGCCTTCCTTGAGCGCGACCCCGATCACGTACCCTATATAAACCTGTTTCCCAACTATGCGGCGCCCGATCAACTGGGGACCATCGACTATCGTGAGCATGTGCGCCGGTTTGTGGAGAGAGTGCGGCCGCCCCTACTATCGTACGACAACTATTCGCTGATGGAGACGGGAGACCGCCCCGAGTATTTCACCAACCTGGAGATCATCCGCGAGGAGGCGCTGCGAGGCGGGATCCCCTTCATGAACATCATTTTGTCCACGCCGCACTTTAACTACCGTGACCCGTCGGCGGAGGACATGCGTTGGCAGGTGTACACCTCGCTTGCGTACGGGGCCAAGGCGATCACCTATTTCACTTACAAGACGCCCGATGTGGAGAACTACCGGAACGGCCCCTTGAGCATCTATGAGAAACGCACGCCCAAGTGGGAGGTCTTGCGCGAACTCAATACAGAGCTGCAAAAGCTCGGCCCATGGTTACTGCGCTTGACATCCACCGGTATTTACCACTCACCCACAGCCCCCGCGGGGACGGCGGCACTGGCGTCAAAAGGCGTGGTGGCCGGCGTCTCGGACGGTGATCTGCTCGTGGGCGAGTTCGTGGACGACAAGGGGCTGCCGTGGGTGATGGTGACCAACAAGGATCGCGAACACTCGGTGTTTGTGACGATTCGCTTCAAGACAGAGCACCGCACCCTCCGGGAGGTGGCTCGCAGCACCGGCGAACTGCGCCCCATTGCCCGGGACCAAGGCATCGCCGCGGGCAGCGATTACGCCGATGGGATGATCGCCAGCTTTTGGTTGTCGCCGGGCGATGGCAGATTGATGCGTCTCGGAGACAGGGCTTAATTGGGAGCTGCTCGGAGCACGCTACGTGTGGCCCCGGGCCAGGTGCGCATCGAGGAGTGCAGCGATCAAGATGAGGGGGAGATCTGGTGCCGATGGACTGGGGAACAGCCGCGCGCGAAGGCGCCGAACTGCTCAGCCGGTACGTTCGCATAGACACCAGCAACCCACCGGGCCGTGAGCTAGCCGCCGCCCAGTTTCTGCAGGAGGAGTTGGCGCGGATTGGCCTGGAGGCGAGGCTGTTTGAGCCGGGGCCCGGCCGGGCGAACCTTTGGGCGGTAGCGCGCGGCGATGGCAGCGCAGCGCCCTTTATCCTGCAGCATCATCTAGACGTGGTGCCGGCGGACCCCACCGCATGGCACCACCATCCCTTCAGCGGCGAGATCACACAAGGCTGGGTGTGGGGGCGCGGGACCATCGAGTCCAAGAGCCTGGGCGTGATGCACTTGCTGGGGTTGGCGCGTCTGCTGGAGAGTGGGCTGCCGCTCAAGCGCGACATCGTCTATCTGGCCGTGTGCGACGGCGTCTCGGGTGCTGTGAACGGTTCGCGCTGGATGTGGGCGGAGCACAGCGATCTGCTACGCGCCGAGTATCTCTGGCAGATGGGCGGATTTGCGTTGATCGACGTGTTTTGCCCGCAACCCGTCTTTAGCGTGGCCGTCACCGAGAAGCGCGTAATGTGGATCCGGCTCATTGCGCGGGGGGATGTGAGCCACGGCAGCATGCCGCGAGGCACCAACGCCAACGACACGCTCCTTGCAGCACTCGGGCGTGCCTCCGAGATGGCGATGCCGCTCCGCGTAACGCCGGTGGCGGCGCAGACGTTCCGCCAACTGAGCGCCCACACAGCTTGGCCTCGATCCTGGTTCTGGCGTGGGCTGAGCAACCGCCTCATGTTGCCGTTGATGGCTCGCCCCTTGTTGGAGCAACCGGTGCTACAGGCGATGCTTCGCGACAGCTCCACCATCACGATGCTCCGCTCGGGCCTCAAGGCCAATACCGTGCCCGCTAGCGCCGAGGCGACGCTGGACGTCCGGCTGTTGCCGGACGAAGACCCGCAGGCGTTCATCGAACGGCTCGAGAAGGCCATCGATGATGAGCGTGTAGAGATCAATGTGCTGCACTACCCCGAGCCCGTGTGGACGCCGCCGCTGCCCGATCCGCTGTACGACGCAATGGCTGATGTGGCGCGCGAGCTCGTGCCGGATAGCCTGGTAGCGCCCATCGTCGCGCCCGGCGGCACCGACGCGCGATTCTACTCGGCGCAGGGGATCAAGTGCTTTGGGCTGGTGCCAGCTTTGCTGGATGCGTACGAGATCACCTTGCTGCACGGCGTGGATGAGCGCATCTCGGTGGAGAATCTCGGCATGGGGGCGCACTATGTATACGAGGTGCTAAAGCGCCTCTGCACGTGAGGGCGGCAGACGACGCACATAACACTCGAGGCCACGGGGTCCGCTCCGTGGCCTCAGTTGTCGGATGCCCGCTGGATTGCCGGGCCAGTAGCGAGCTTGCAGCGCTCGCAGGCGCGCCCTAATAGTCCCCGCTGGCGTAGACGCCCAAGATCTCACCGTAGTAGATGCGGTGATAGTCACTGCCGCCGTAGCAGCTTGCCTCCGCTTCCACATCCAGGTTCGCGGGGATAACATCGTCGGTGTACACCACTTTGCACTCGTACGCCATGGGGCACTCGTCCATCGTCACCACCGGCACATGGTGGCCCATACTGGTCTGCACGCCATGAGCTGCGAACTTGTCCAGATCGCGACCGCTGTTGCTGCCGCAGAACCCTACCCAATCGCGCATCGATTCGGCCGGCACATTGACGGTAAAAACGCCCGACTCGTTGATGAACTCGTAGGTATGACGCGAGGGGCGCACCATCACTTGGAAAATCGGCCTGCGCCAGATGATGCCCACCACCCCCCAGCCGATGGTCATGACGTTGGATTCGCCGGAGGGCTTGGTGGCGCCCAGTAGCAGGCCGGGGCTGGACATCGTCGCCAGGGTCTTGCTGAGCTGGTGAGTGTAGGGCACTGCGGATCGTAGCATGTCATCCTCCTGTTGGGCCGGGCCGGTGGCCGACGGCGTGTGTTCGCATCAGGGCTCCGAGGTGGATATACGTTGCGGAGAGGCCAGAGCCGACTTGCTTCGCGTGAACTGCAGCGTGCGCTCACGAGCGGCCCCCCCCTCGATGATCTGTCGCGCGATCTGGATATCCTCTTCGGCCTCATAGGGGTTCAGCGTACCGATGCAGACCAGGTCATTGGGCTTGATAGAGTTGTAGGCAAAGCTCAGCCCGGTGGCTGGCAGCACTCGTCCCGCGGCCAGGGCCTTGATGACGATGACGGGTCTGGGCGTGCCGTTGATGATGCGTTCGATCCAATCGGTTTCCACCTGGCAGAGAAAGCCGATGGGGTTGTATATCTGGATGTAGGTGGCCACATCATAGCCAGCCTTGTCGCACAACACCACGGTCTCGGGGCGATGTGTGGAGAGGCCCGGGATCATGCCCAGCTCACGAATCCTCTCGGTGACGCGTTCCAAGCCGA
>CAYOUT010000014.1:0-92582 GCA_964407215.1 uncultured Anaerolineales bacterium
CCCGCAGCGCACCCGCACACGGCCTGCCTATCTATCGTTCGCGCCCGTATCGTCTGTACTTGCAGGAGAAAACGTTATATACGAGGCGGCCGGGACGCACACTGAGGGCCGCCGGTGGAACGCGTTACAGAGCCCATCGGGTTCGGCGCAGACGGAACCCCAGCATCGCCCATAGATGCCGCTGGGCGGAATCGCCCTCGGACGGGGCCGGCCCTGGAACCGGCGCCCGCCCGAGGTTCGATACGCATCCGGCTGCGAGGAGCGGCCGCCCGGGGCGGCTACCGGCCTCGCAGGATGACCGGAAGGTTGATGTAAGACATGGCACAGATTTCAGTGCGCGCGGTGTAGGTTATCCCAGCGAGCCATTGCTGGAAGGTGGGATCCGCGGGCTCGCACAGGTCGGTGTAGTCAAAGTAAAATTGCCACAACGACAGGTTGATCAGCGACATGGGCAGCGGGCCGAGGAGCGGGTTGTCATAGATATATAGCTCATCCAGGTTGGTGAGGCCGCCCAGCTCCGCCGGCAAAAACCCCGAGAGCTTGTTGTGCGCGAGACAGAGATATTCCAGCTTGCCGAGGTTTCCAAGCGACGGCGGAATGCTGCCCGACAGCTGGTTATTCTCCAATTTCAGTTGCGTGAGTTCGGTGAGGTCTTCCAGCTCCGCCGGTATCTCGCCCGACAGCTGGTTTATCGGGAGATCGATTGCGGTGACGTGCCCCTCAGAACAGGAGATGCCGTACCAGGAGCAGGGGCTCTCGCTTCCCAACCAGCCCGAGTTGTAGGTCCAGTTGGGGCCATTCGTGCTGTTGTAGAGCGCAACCAGGGCTTCGAGTTCCTCCAGCGGGATCTCGCTCGGGCACAAGTCGGTGCGCTCGGTGTAGCTTATCCCATCGAGCCATTGCTGGAAGGTGGGATCCGCGGGCTCGCACAGGTTGGTGTCGTTAAAGTGGAAGAACGTCAGTGGCAGGTTGGTCAGCGACATGGGCAGCGGGCCGGAGAGCGGGTTGCTCGCGAGATCCAGCTCCTCCAACTTGCCGAGACTTCCAAGCGACGACGGTATGCCGCCCGACAACTGGTTATAGAGCAAGCGCAGCACCTCGAGCTCGGTGAGGTTGCCCAGCTCCGCCGGTATCGCGCCCTCCAGTTGGTTGCCCGAGAGATCGAGGCGCTTCAACTTGCCGAGATTTCCAAGGGACGACGGAATGCTGCCCGACAGCTGGTTACCATACAAGTACAGCCTCTCGAGTTCGGTGAGGTCTTCCAGCTCCGCCGGTATCTCGCCCAAGAGCCGGTTAAACGAGAGCGAGATTGCGGTGACGTGCCCCCCGTCGCAGGTGATGCCGTACCAGGAGCAGGGAGAGTCGTCCTGCAACCAGTTCAAGTTGTAGGTCCAGTTGGGGCCATCCGTGCTGTTGTAGAGCGCAACCAGAGCCTCTTTCTCCTCGCTTGGGATAGAGGGATCCTGAGAGACGACGGCGGGGAGCCGGGCGGCCGTGAGGGCGAGCAAAAGCACAACGCACAGCAACAGTCTTCGGGCGGCGGATCGATGCCTGTTCATGAGGTCCTCCTGTTGTGGATGATATCGGCGGGTGCGCGGCGGGGCGCACACCGGGGGCCGCTGGTGCGGAGCCCATCGGGCTCGGCGCAGACGGAACCCCAGCATCACCCGTCGATGCTGCCGGGCGGATAGCCTCGGACGGAACCGGCGCCCGCCCGAGGTTCGATACGCATCCGGCTGCGAGGAGCGGCCGCCCGGGGCGGCTACCGGCCTCGCAGGATGACCGGAAGGTTGACGGTGGCGCAGATCTCGGTGCGCGCGGTGTAGGTTATCCCATCGAGCCACTGCTGGAAGGCATCATCTGCGGGCTCGCACAGGTTGGTGTCGTTAAAGTAAAAGGAATACAGCGGCAGATTGATCAGCGACATGGGCAGCGGGCCGGAGAGCGGGTTGCTCGCGAGATGCAGAAACCACAACTTGCCGAGACTTCCAAGCGATGGCGGAATGCCGCCCGACAGCTGGTTATTCTGCAAGAGCAGCCACTCGAGTTCGGTGAGGTTGCCCAGCTCCGCCGGTATCGCGCCCGAGAGCTGGTTATTTTGCAAGAGCAGCCACTCGAGTTCGGTGAGGTTGCCGAGCTGCGCCGGTATCTCACCCGAGAGCTTGTTATACGAGAGAATCAGATACTCCAGATTGCTGAGGTTTCCAAGCGGCGGCGGGATGCTGCCCGATAACTGGTTAAACTCCAAGCTCAACCACTCGAGTTCGGTGAGACTGCCGAGCTCTGGTGGTATCGCACCCAAGAGTTGAGTACTATCGAGATCGAGATACCGCAGATTGCCGAGACTTCCAAGCGACGGCGGTATGCTGCCCGTGAGCGGGTTGCGTGCGAGATCAAGATACGCCAATTTCTCGAGACTTCCAAGCCACGACGGAATGCCGCCCGACAATAGGTTACTCGACAAGTACAAGTACTCCAGATTGGTGAGGTTGCCGAGCTGCACCGGTATCGCGCCCGAGAGCCGGTTTTCCCGGAGGTCGAGGTACACCAACTTGCCGAGGTTTCCAAACGCTGTCGGAATGCTGCCCGACAACTCGTTACCATCCAACCGCAGATCCATGAGTTCGGTGAGGTCCCCCAGCTGCGCCGGTATCTCGCCCGAAAGCCGGTTTTCCGAGAGATCGATCTCGGTGACGTGCCCTCCGTCGCAGGTGATGCCGTACCAGGAGCAGGGAGAGTCGTCCTGCAACCAGTTCAAGTTGGTGGTCCAGTTGGGGCCATCCGTGCTGTTGTAGAGCGCCTCCAGAGCCTCTTTCTCCTCGCTTGGGATAGAGGGATTCTGAGAGACGGCGGCGGGGGGCCGGGCGGACGCGAGGGCGAGCAAAAGCACAACACACAGCAACAGTCTTTGGGCGGCGGATCGATGCCTGTTCATGTGGACCTCCTGTTGCGGATGGTACCGGCGGGTGCGTCCGGAGCGGATCCTCCGGGCACCCGCGCACGGCCTGTCTACCTGTCGTTCGCGCCCGTATCGTCTGCACTTGCGCAAAAGAAAACGGTATATGGGAGGCGGCCGGGACACACATTGAGGGCCGCCGGCGGAATACGCTGCGGGCTGCCGTTGCTGAGCCCATCGGGCTCAGCGCAGACGGAAACCCAGCGACGCCGCCGGGCGGAATTGCTCTCGAGAGGACGACCTCGGGCGGGGCCGGCCATGGGACCGGGGCCCGCCCGAGGGTCGATACGTAAACGGCTGCGAGGAGCGGTCGCCTAGGGCGGCTACTGGCCTCGTACAACCGCCGGCACATAGACGTTGTAGGTGACGACGTCAGGAGGGCACAAGTCGGTGCCCAGGATGTCATCTATCCCAGCGAGCCACTGCTGGAAGGCATCATCCGCGGGCTCGCACAGATTGGTGTCGTTAAAGTAAAAGGTCGTCAGCGGCAGATTGATCAGTGACGCGGGCAGCGGGCCGGAGAGCGGGTTGCTCGCGAGATCCAGCTCCTCCAACTTGCCGAGACTTCCAATCGACGACGGTATGCCGCCCGACAACTGGTTATAGAACAAGCGCAGCACCTCGAGCTCGGTGAGGTTGCCGAGCTGCGCCGGTATCACGCCCTCCAGTTCGTTGACCGAGAGATCCAGCTCCATCAACTTGCTGAGGCCTCCAAGCGACTGCGGTATGCTGCCCGACAACTGGTTAAATGACAAGCGCAGCCTCTCGAGTTCGGTGAGGTCGCCCAGCTCCGCCGGTATCTCGCCCACCAGGCCGTTGTCCATCAGCTCGATCCGGGTGACGTGCCCCCCGGCGCAGGCGACGCCGTACCAGGAACAGGGGTCACCCTGCAACCAGCCGGTGTTGTTGGTCCAGTTATCGCCATCCGTGCTGTTGTAGAGCGCAACCAGAGCTGCGAGCTCCTCTTGCGGGATCTCGCTCGGGCACAAGTCGGTGCGCTGGAGGTTGGTTATCCCAGCGAGCCACTGCTGGAAGACGGCATCCGCGGGCTCGCACAGGTCGGTGTCGTCAAAGAAAAAGGTGCCCAGCGACAGATTGGTCAGCGACGTGGGCAGCGGACCGGAGAGCGGGTTCTCGTTCACCTTTAGCGCGGTCAGGCTGCTGAGGCCGCCCAACTCCGCCGGCAGGGAGCCTGTGAAAAAGTTGTCAGAGAGATCCAGCCACTCCAGGCTGCCGAGCCCGCCCAGCTCTACCGGGATGCTCCCCGAGAGGTCGTTGCCCGCGAGCCACGCGAGCCTCAGGTTGGCGAGGTCGCCCAGCTCCGCCGGCAGGGAGCCCGAGAGCTGGTTGTCCGCCAACAGGAGCGACTCCAGGTGCGTCAGGTCCCCGATCTCTGCGGGGATGGTGCCCGCCAGGTTGTTGTTCATCAGATCGATCTTGGTGACCTGCCTGTCGGTGCAGGTCACGCCGTACCAGGAGCAGGGGAGGTCGTCCTGCAGCCAGCCGGTGTTGTTGGTCCAGTTATCGCCATCCGTGCTGTTGTAGAGCGCTACCAGAGCTGCGAGCTCCCCCTGCGAGATCTCGCCGGGGCATGTCTTGGTGCGCTGGAGGTTGGTTATCCCAGCGAGCCACTGCTGGAAGATCGGGTTCGCGGGCTCGCATAGGTCGGTGTCGTCAAAGTAAAAGGTGCCCAGCGACAGATTGGTCAGCGACGTGGGCAGCGGACCGGAGAGCTGCGGGTTCTCGTTCACCTTCAGCCCGCTCAGGCTGCTGAGGCCGCCCAACTCCGCCGGCAGGGAGCCCGTGAAAGAGTTGTCGGAGAGATCCAGCCATTCCAGGCTACCGAGCCCGCCCAGCGCCGCCGGGATGCTCCCCGAGAGGCCGTTGTCCGCGAGCCATACGAGCCTCAGATTGGTGAGGCCGCCCAGCTCCGCCGGCAGGGAGCCCGAGAGCTGGTTGTCCGCCAACAGGAGCGTCTCCAGGTGCGCCAAGTCCCCGATCTCTGCGGGGATGGTGCCCACCAGGTTGTTGTTCATCAGGTCGAGCCCGGTGACTTGCCCGCCGGTGCAGGTGACGCCGTACCAGGAGCAGGGGGTGGCGGTCACCGTCCAGTCGGTCTTGTCGAGCCAGTTGTCGCCATCCGTGCTGTTGTAGAGCGCTACCAGAGCCGTGAGCTCCTCCTGCGGGATCTCGCCCGGGCACAAGACGGTGCCCTCGACGTCATCTATCTCAGCGAGCCACTGCTGGAAGAGGGGGGCCTGGGGCACGCACAGGTCGGTGTTGTCAAAGTAAAAGGTGCTCAGCGACAGGTTGGTCAGCGACATGGGCAGCGGGCCGGAGAGTTGGGTGTAGGAGAGATCCAGCTCCTCCAACTTGTCGAGATTTCCAAGCGACGACGGTACGCTGCCCGAGAGCTGGTTATCCGCCAACAGGAGCGACTCCAAGTGCGCCAAGTCCCCGATCGCTGCGGGGATGGTGCCCACCAGGCCGTTGCTCACCAGGTCGATCCCGGTGACGTGCCCGCCGGTGCAGGCGACGCCGTGCCAGGAGCAGGGGGTGGCGGTCACCGTCCAGCCGGTGTTGTTGTTCCAGTTGAGGCCATCCGTGCTGTTGTAAAGTGCTACCAGAGCATCGATCTCCTCCTGCGGGATCTCGCTGCCCTCGCAAGGCCCGGTGCGTCGGGTGTCCGCGATTCCGTTGAGCCACTGTTGGAAGGCCGACGTCACAGGCTCACATAGGCCGGTCTCGTTAAAGTAAAAGGCGCTCAGCGACAGGAGGCTGGTCATCGAATCGGGCAGCGGGCCGGAGAGCTGAGTGTTGTAGGATAGATCCAGCTCGCTCAGATTCTCGAGGTTATGGATCTCGGCCGAGAGCGGGCCGGAGAGCGAGTTCGATGAGAGGCTGAGCTCCTGGAGGTTGGTCAGCGACCAGAGCTCGCTGGGGATGCCACCCGTTAACTGGTTGCCCCATAGAACGAGCGACTCCAATTTCGATAGGCTGCCGAGTGCAGCGGGGATGGTGCCCGTCAACTGGTTGCCGGCCAGGCCCAAATACTCCAGGTTCGTCAAACTGCCGAGTTCGCTGGGGATTCCGCCCGTCAGCTGGTTGCTCGACAGCGTCAGTGTCTTCAGGTTGCTGAGATTCCCCAGCGAAGCGGGGATGGTGCCGGTAAAGCCGTTGGCATCGAGCGCGAGAATCCCCAGATTGCTGAGGCTGCCCAAGCTCGCGGGGATGGTGCCGGTGAAGAGGTTGCCGCTCAGCGACAAATCCTCAAGCGCGGGCAGGCTCAACCCCTGCGGGATCTCGCCCTCGAGCTGGTTGCCTATAAGTGTGAGGATCTCCAGATGCTGCAGCCCCCACAATCCGGAGGGGATGGTGCCCGTAAGGCCCACTCGGCGCAGGTAGAGCTGCTCGAGGTTGACCAGTTGCCCCAGCTCCACCGGTATCGGGCCACCGAGGTTGTTATCTGTGAGCGATAGCCTCAGCAGGGTCGTCAGGTTGCCCAGCTCCTTGGGGATGCCTCCAGTGAGCTCGTTCTCCCACAGCGACAGCTGCTCGATGCTCTTCAAGTTGCCGAGCTCCGGCGGGATGGTACCGCTCAGGTTGTTGTCGGGCAAATAGAGCAGCGTCAAGTGCTCTAAATCACCGAGCACCGGCGGAATGGTGCCGCTCAGGTTGTTGTGGGCCAAATCGATCGTTGTCAAGTACTCTAAATCACCGAGTTCCGGCGGGATGGGGCCGTCCAGGTTGTTGTCCCTCATCTCGATCCGGGTGACGTGCCCCGCAGAACAGGTGATGCCGTACCAATCGCAGTGGTCACCCTGTCCCCCCCAGCCCGTGTTGTTGGTCCAGCTGGCTCCTTTCGTCTGGGTGTACAGTTCCTCCAGAATCGCGCGTTCTTCCGGCCCCTGAGAGACCACTGCTGTGGGCCGCACCCACGTCAGGCTCGACAGGAGCACGAGGCACAGCAGTAACGTTCGGGTGGCGGACCAATGTTTGCTCATGCAGACCCCCTGATGCCAAAAGATATACGAAAACGAACCTTACCGACGCGCTCCACATAGCGGATCACCGGGCGGTATGGCATTGTGGCGCGCTACACTCGCACGCGGCACCGTTCGCGATCTATACCGTCAACAAAAAGGTCTGTTGCGATCCGATCCGGAGCTGGGAATACCGAGCTTGGGGCTGGTAAAGGATCCGCAGCGAAGGGTCACCCAGAGACCCCCATACACTGCAGGCGAAAGAGACTATGAAGCACATTGTAGCAGAGAACCGACCAAATGTCATCTGCCACGTGCAGAAAAAGGCGTAAATTCGCTGGCCGTGATCGAACCACAGTTGGCGAGCTACCAACGGCCCGGTGGCAACGGAGGACGGCCTCTTGCACTGGCGTTGGCACCATAGTATGCTAGGTACAGGGCCTTAAGGGTACCCAAAAGGAGGTCTGCTACACGATGAACAAGCGCAAACTGGGCAGGACGGGGCTCGAGGTATCAGAGTTGGGGATGGGCGGGCTGTTCGTCTCCAAGGTGGGAGGGCCCTACGAGCAGGCCCGCGCCGCGATTCACCGGGCTCTTGAACTCGGTGTGAACTATGTGGACACGGCGCCGGGCTATCTCGATAGCGAAGAGGTTATCGGCAAGGTGTTGGCGGATGTGAGCCGCCCTCTGATCCTCTCGACCAAGCTGGGTGGCCGGCCCCAGCCCTTCCAGCCACAGAACCGCGCCGAGCTGGTGACCTCGGTCGAGGAGAGCCTCCGCCTGCTGGGGCGCAGTCGCGTGGATATCCTCATGATCCACGAGCCGGATCGGCCCGGGCAGTACGACTGGTGGACCGACAAGGAGCGTTACGAGGGGCCCGTGATGGATCTGTTGCGCGATCTCAAACGCAGCGGAATTGTGGGGCACATAGGGCTCGGGGGCACCACGGCTTACGAGCTGTCCCATATCATCCGCACGGGCAAGTTCGACGTGGTACTGACAGCGTTCAACTACAGCCTGTTGTGGCGCGAGGCGGAGCACAAAGTGCTACCCGCGGCGGCGGAGCAGGGGATGGGGATTATCATCGGCTCTCCACTGCAACAGGGGGCTCTGGCGCGCCGGTACGACGAGGAGGTGCGCCACGGCGCGCGCTGGTTGAGCCACCCACGACGCCGCCAGTACCTGGCGCTGTACGACTATTTGGATGAGATCGGCTTGCCACTGACGGAGGTGGCGGTCCGCTTTGTCATCTCGAATCCACACATCTCCACTGTGCTCATGGGCGCTCGCTCGGTGGAAGAGGTGGAGAGCAACGTCGCCGCGGTGGAAAAAGGTCCGCTGCCCGAGGATATCCTGGCAGAGCTGGATCGAATAGCCGCCATGGTGCCGTTCCGGCCCTTCGAGGAGCCCTTCAGTCTGCCCTTCGGGCGGGAGTATGCGGGCCCGGGGCCGGCGGCCTAGGGGATGGTGTGCGGCGCCCAGGAGGTGGGCCATGGCCGAGGCCGATGTGGCGATCGCCGATGGTGTGGCACTGCGGATTTGTCGAGAGTTGCGGGGAGAGCATCGGGGCAAGCTGCTGAGCTGGCGGGCCTGGCAGTGTAAGGTGTGTGCGCGCCTCAGGGCGCCCGAGCGGCGTTCTTTCGCCAACAAGCCCGGGAACCGGGGCTGCCGCCAGGTGAACGAGCGATTCGAGGCACAATACGCCCCCTATGTGCCGCGAGGGCCCTATCGCGGCGGAGGGCGCGGCCTCTAAAGGGGCCGGCTCTATGTGTTCGCTGTTGCGGGGTTTTCCAACGCGAGGTGCTGTGATGGGACTACAAGTTGGTTTCGGACAGGTGTGCGTCACGCCGCCTGCGGGCACGTTCATGGCGGGCTATGCAGGGCGCGAAGGCCCTGCAGTGGGAGTGCACGACGACCTCTACGCCCGCGCCGTGGTCCTATCCGATGGGGCATCCTCGGTGGTGGTGTTGTCCGTGGACAACTGCTCCTTCGATTACGAGGGCGATGACGAGCTGCGGGGCGCGGTGGAGTGTCGCACGGGGTTGGCCCCCGAGCGCCTGCTCGTGAACACCTCGCACACGCACGCCGGCCCGATGATCGCCCGGCGCGCCTATCAGCCGTTCGAGCCGCGGTACTTGGGCGGTTTGCTGGTGCAGTGTGCGGAGGCGGTGGCGACGGCGCTTGGCGACCTGCGCCCGGCGGCCCTCAGCGTGGGCGAGGCGCCGCTGGAGATCGGCGTGAACCGGCGACACCAACGCGGCGAGGATGGAGTGGTGTTGGGCGAGAACCCGGAGGGGCTGCGCCTCCCTTTTGTGACCGTGTGGCGACTGGCGCGCTCCGGGGGGCCGGATGTTGTGCTTTGGAGTGCCGCGGTACACGGCGTCTCTCTGAGCTATGAGAACAGGTTGATCTCGGCCGAGTGGATGGGCGCCGCTGTGCGCGATCTGGAGGCGGGTAGCCCGCCGATTGGCGCCGAATCCGAATTGCGCGCCGTGTTTCTGCAGGGGTGCGCTGGAGATCAAAACCCCAGCGGCGGGCCGCAGGGCGGCGAGGGGGCTTTTGATCGCATGGAGCGTTTTGGGGCTGAGGCGGCCGCAGCGGTGCGCGAGGCGTTGAGCGGAGCACGCGATGTGATCGCCACACCCCTGCGCTATGTTTACCGCATGGCGCCGTTGCCTCTGGCCGAGGGGGGCTTTTGGGACCACCCCTTCCACGGTGTTCGCTTGGGCGATGCCTTGATGATAGCGCTCGCGGGAGAGCCCTTCGCCGAGTACGGCCGCTACGGGCGCGAACACTCGCCCGCGGCCAGCACGATGATCCTGGGCTACAGCAACGGGGCACGGGGATACCTGCCCACCGAGGTGGCTTTTGCCGAGGGTGGCTATGAGCCTGGGGCCTACATCTGGTGTACCGATGGCAAAGCCCTCGACCCCTCGGTGGAAGGGGTGATCAAACGGGAATTGGATGCGGTGTTGAGAGACCTGATGGTATAGGCGATTGGGAGCGCGGATCGTCATATTGAGCACGCCTCGCCGGGCGCGCCGATAGACGTTCATCTGTGCGAGGTGGATACATTGCCACCAAGCCTATGGAACAAGATGGAGGACACCTATAATGGCGTCACTGCGAGCGGGGCACGGCCGCGAGTGCATCACACCCCCTGTGGGGGTACACATGGCGGGCTACGGCGCACGGACGGAGCCGTCGGAGGCGATACGGGACGATCTCTATGTCGATGCGGTGGCGCTGGAGCAGGGGGACGAGCGAGCGCTGATTCTGGCGCTGGACATCTGCTCGTTGGACAATGAGGGGGTGGCGGTGCTGAAAGGCGCTGTGGCCGATGTCACCGGCCTCACCCCCGAACAGATCCTGGTCAACTCTTCGCACACGCACGCAGGGCCCATGACGAACCACTCTTTCTATGCACCGTTTGAAGCGGGCTACTTTGGCGCGCTGGTGTTGCGCTCTGCACAGGCAGCGGCTCAGGCGCTGGGCGACTTGTCTCGCGCCAGCCTGTTGGCGGGGGCGGCGCCTGCGGATATCGGCTGCAACCGGCGCGAGCGCACACCGGAGGGCGATATCATCTTGGGCGTCAACCGCGAGGGGCCGCGCCTCCCCGAGGTGACGGCCTGGGTCCTGCGGCGCTCACAGGGCGAGCTGGGCGTGCGCGATATCGTGCTTTGGAGCCTACCGGTGCATCCCGCCGTGATGGGCGAAAAGAACTTGACGATCTCCTCCGAGTGGTGCGGAGCCGCCGTACGGGATGCCGAGGCGGACCGCCCCTGGATGCGGGCGGTGTTTCTACAGGGTTGCTGTGGAAACCAGAACCCCTATCGCGAGCAGCGCATCTATGAGCGGGTGCTGCAACACGGCCGCACCGCCGCCGACGCGTTGGGGCAGGCTGTGGACAGCGCGCGCGCCGTGGGGGCCGCGCCCTTGCGCAACCTATTCCAGGAGGCCGACTTGCCGGTGGGAGACGGCGACAAGATCGCCTGCGCCATGCACGGGTTGCGCCTGGGAGATGTTGTGTTGGTGGCAATGGGCGGTGAGGCGTTCGTGGAGTATGCCCTGTACGGGCGCGAGCGCTCTACCGCACAGAGCACTATGATACTGGGCTACACCGATGGCAGCATCGGCTATCTGCCGACGGCCGTAGCTTTTGAGGAGGGCGGCTACGAGCCCAGGGCGTTCATCTGGTTCCGCGACGGCAAGTCTCTGCACCCAAGCGTGGAGGACACGCTCAAGCGCGAGATCGACGGCATGTTGGTTCGCCTGATGGCCTGAGCGACGAACAGTCGCGGATCGGCACATGTGGCGGAGAGGTGAGGTGGGCGATGAACCTGTTGCTCGTCTGTGACGACCTCGAAGAGACGCAGGTTCTGTCGCTGGTGATGCAGTTGGCGGGCCAGAGCGTGTGCGCTACCGACGATCTGGGGCGCGCGATGGAGGTCTGGGCGACCGAGCCCGCCAACCTGGTGATGTTGGCCTTGCGAGGGTTGCCGCTGCTGCAGCAGGCTCGACGTGTGCGCGCAGAGACCGAGGTCCCTTTGATCATCGTGGCTGACGGCCAAGAGCCGGAGGATAGGCTGTACGAGGCCTACGATGCGGGGGCCGATGTCGTGGTGCTGCGCCCCTATTCGGCGCGGCTGCTGGCGGCGCAGGTTCGCGCTCTTGTGCGACGCAGTCGCAGCGCTCGACTATCGGGGTTGCCGAGCCTGTCGGTGGGCGAACTGACGCTGCATCCCGCCACGCGCCAAGTGCAAGTGGGCGCCCAATCGCCACGGCGCTTGACCCACCTCGAGTTCCGCCTCCTCTACACGCTCATGAACCACCCCGGCCAGACCTTGCCAGCCGAAGCCATCGTCGAGCGGGTCTGGGGCTACAGCGGGGAGGGCAACGTCGACCTGGTGCGTGTGCTGATCAGCCGGTTGCGTGCCAAGGTGGAGAGCGATCCCCGCAACCCCGCGCACATCGTCACTGAGCCGGGGGTGGGGTATCGCTTGACGCTCCCTGCGCGTTCGCCGGGTGTATCAGAATTGTAACACGTTTGCCCCGTTTGTAAGGCGAATTGATACAGCGTTGCAAGGCCGTTTACACACTGTCTGTCTATACTGTGCGTCAGGATAGGCAGATTAACCTCAGAGGAGTGTGATAGCGATGCCAATGGCGATTTGCCCCAGCTGTGATGAGGACGTGCGCATCATGGGAAGGCCTCGTCTAGGCCAGATCATCAGTTGTCCTCGGTGTGGCTCCAAGCTCGAGGTGGTGAGCGTCAATCCGGTGGAGCTCGATTGGGCGTTCGAGGATGACGAGCTGGAGGAGGACGAGCTCGACGATGATGACGAGTTCGAGGACGAGGACGAAGAGGGTGGCGAGAACGGAGACTATTTCGAGGGCGACGAGGCCGAGCCGCTCGGCGCCTATGGCGGAAGCGACCGCTAGCGGCTTGGCGATGCACTGAGCGATATGCGGGCACGCCGCTATGCGGCGGCGTGCCCGTTATGCTCGGCCAGCTTGCTAGGCGAACAGATAGAGTAGCGTGCCCTGCTTCTCAGGCGGGATGCGCAGCTCTGTCCAACCGTCACCAACCGTCACCGGCGCCTCAGAGGGTTCGCCCCGGCCGTTGCCGTTGGGGTCCATCGCCCATTGTGTGCCGCTGGGTAGGGCGAAAGGCAAGCGCACCGTCAGGTCGCCCTCGCCTTCGACGGGCGTCGCTATCAGGATCCACGCCCGCGCTATTCCCTCGGCCAGTTGCTTGCTGGGCAGGGGGGCGAACGTCAGGTCGGCGAGCCGATCCGCGAGCAGGTACTCTCGGCCATTGACGGTGATCCCTCGCGTGCTCATCCCCGCAAAGGCGCTCAAGTTCCCCTCGGAGAGCCGGAAAGATACCATGCGCTCGCCCTCGTAGGTGAGCGTATAGGGCCCCAAGTTGTGGTCCTTCAGCGAGAGCCTGGAAGGCGGCAGGACGCTCTCGTCAAAAGTCTCATCCTCCGGCCGGAAAAAGCCGCCGGGCCAGGTTTCTACCACTTGATGGTAGTGGTGGGCCAGCGATACCGCGCCATTGGGCGATTCGCACACTATGAGGTCTTTGCTGTTAGACGCTCGCTCCGCCCAGCCGCGCTCGGTGGAGGGGTAGGCGCCCAGCTCTCGCAGCAGGTGATAGAGCGTGCGCGGCGCATCCGGTGTGGAGCCGGACTGATCGTCGCGCGGGCGGGCGCCCAGGTACGCAAACCGCCCGCCGCCGGTCGTCGCGCGTACGGTGGCGATGCCGAGTGAGTGATCGGGTAAAGCCACCACGCCCGCGAGCTCGGCGCCCGGCCCCGGAACGACGGGGTAGACCAGGTCGGGCAGCAGATGTGTGGGCACGCGATACTCGGGGACGCCCGCCAGAGCGCCCCGGAAGCGCACCGTGGCGTCCTCGGCGTCCAGGCCGCGCGAGGCGGCGTGTACTGCGTCGAGCCCAAAGAGCGCGCGGAAATCCTCCTCAGCAGACGAGCCGTCCTCGCGATAAACAACCGCCGCCGGCCCAGTCCACAGGACGGTGCCGCCGCGCTCGCCCATTTGGCGCAGCAGCTGCATCGTGCGCTGTTGTATCATCGGCTGGTACAGCGCGACCAGGGTGGTGTACTCGCGGTCCTTTACGCGGAGGTGGCCGTTGGGGAGCACCTCGCCCCACTCGGCCAGCTTTTCCTCGGTGAGATAATCACAATAGCCGTACTGCACCATCCACGATCCGTAGCGCCCTTCTACGTGGTTCAGATCGAGCGGGTAAAGGGCTAGCACGGTGGTGTGGCGGTGCTGCCAATCTTGCACAAAGCCACAATGGGCGGTCTCCCCGCTCACACCGAATGCTGCACCCACATCGTGTACCCGCTGCGATACGGGTTTGGGGGCGCCCCAATGGCCCCAATACCCGTAGGGCACGTCGTTAAAGGCGCCAAAGCTGGCGGCCAGCGCTGCGCCGTTGTAGTTGCGGTCGATATAGCCGCCCTCGGGGTGATCGTTGCCCATGCCCGTCAAAAAGTCGCCCCACCGAAAATAGTCGTAACAAGCGGAGACGTTCTCGCGGATGGACGAAGACCACTCGAACGCGGGGGTATAGTCGTACCGGCTCACCGGCGCGCCGGCCGGCTTCCAGGGCGCGTCTACATGGTCGCAAGTGGGGGATTCCTGCCATGTCGCGTGCGCGCGCGTCCAGATGCGCGGCCGCTCAAAGATGCGCTCGCCGTAACGCTTGGCTTGGATGAACAGATCCACCACATGGTCGATGAGAAGCCGGTGATAGTCGCGCCGGAACTTCCAGGTGGCATAGATCGCCTCGTCGGTGGCCCCAAACACGTGTTGGGCGGGCTCGGGCTCGGCAGTGGCGTCCGGCAAAAAGCCGTGTTGTGCGTAAGAAAAGTAGACGAGATAGCGGGCCAAGTCGCGATACTGCTGGCCGTATCTCTGTGCGAAAAGCTGTTCGAGCCCCGGTGTGATGTAGCGTGTGTTGATCTCTGTGAGGCCGAAATGGTTGCGCAGGTCCCAGTCGAACTGGATGTGCATCTCGTCCGAGTAAAAGCTGTCGTAGCTGATGCCGGCGGCCTTGTGCTGGTCGAGCGTGTCGGTGAGGAAGGCGAGGGCGTCCTCGTGAAAGTAGTCCATCTCCTCCACATTGTAGACGATCACCACCAGCACACGATCGCGGTCTCCCGTGCGCTCGGCGTGGCCAGAGATGACCCCCTGGACGTAACCATAGCCCGCGGTGGTCTTTGTGGCGGTGGATTCATCCACCTGGAGCCGGGCGCTGGGCGAGATGTCGAGAATCTCTGCGGGGTCCACAGCGTAACAAAAGGTGTCGCCCACTCGCTTCTCCGAGAAGGCATAGGCGCGCAACTCGCGGACGTGCAGGGGCACGGGGCCCTTGTTGTGGAACCACTGGCGCTGCACACGCAGCGGGACGGAATAGCTGCCGTCGCTCCCCAGGGCGCCCTCCTGGAACTGGTAAGAGCGCCCGCCGCGTCCCTTCTGGCGATAGTAGGCGGGCCCCAGGTCCAGCGGCGAGAGCACACTGGCGCCAAAGCCCACGCCGCGCTCACGGGCTACATCGTGGATGGCTTTGAAGGCGCGGACGCATTCGGGGCTGGTGGGAAAGTACTCGCGGTACTCTCCGCCAAAAAAAAAGTCATAGGCCACATCCACCCAGGCGCCCTCGTAGCGGCTCAGAAGCTCGACAGCCTCGGTCGCGCTGCGGTCAAAGGCGCGCAGTGTGAGGCCGGGGTCGTCGCCCACAGCCTTCATCTCCTCATCGCTGGTGATGATCAACGCACCGTGAGGGCGCAACATACGCTGCACTTCGGACAGATGGTATATCCGTCGTTCCATGTCGCTCCTTTCGCGTGAGCGCAGTGGGCGACGCCGCGCGTCGCTCTGATTGTAGCGATGATACCGGACGTGGCGCGTGCCGTCCAGCGCCGATGCAGTCTCTAGCGTCGTAGGGGGTCATGGGGATCGCAAGGCTGTCGCGCCTGTTCTCTTGGGGCATTCGGCTCCTCCATCCGCAGGCCAGGGTGTGGGCTGCTCGGAGCGGCATCTCGCTGGAGAGATTAACACATCCGAGGATCGGGCGTCAATTCGATGCGCTCGAAGGCGTTCAGGGCGGAGCGCACAGCCGCGTCGGGCTTGCGGCGATGCCGGGTGGGGGGTAACATGTGCTTTGCTATACACGGTCGCTCTGTCGTGGGAGTGAGCCATGCGAAGCCGCCTCAAAAAGCGTTTGCGTATGCTCTGGATCCTGGAGCTCGTCAACGCGGTGCTCGTGTTCCCCTTGTTGTACGCGTTCATCGCCCAAAGGTTTCGCCTCGGCTGGTTCAGCCTGGTGGCGCTCGTAGCGGTCTGCGCGAACCTATTGGTGGGGGCGAGCTTTTGGTATCTCAAGGCCAGAGCCATCGAGGGTTGCGACACACTGCGACGGCCGGGGGCGCACCGGTTTTATCGCATCAGTAAGAGAGTCTTTGGGGCGCTCATCCCCGTGCTGCTCGCGCTATACCTAGGGCACGCATTGACGGGCGGTCCATCGTGGGCGGAACTGCTGCTAGGGGCGGCGTTCGGCTTGATGGCTGTGCTGGAATACGTCAACTATTATCACGTCCAGTTGATGTACGACAATCGCGCGGATCTGGAGTATTTGCTGGCGCATCGCCGCGTAAAGCGCGCGATTATGGTGCGCGAGCTGGGCATCTAGTGGCGCCGAGAGCCTCGCCCACCCGGTGCCCGGTTCGCTCGCCGCTCGGGATATGGCGCACCCCTCTCAGGGCACTACTCCTCGAGGTGGGGCAGTAGGGTGGAGGGCGTGCCGTCGAGCGCTGCGAGCACGAGCAAAAAGCATGCGGGTTGCCAGGTGGTGTTACACCAACTGTGAGGTAGCGAGGCGTCCAAGAGCAGCGCATCCCCCGGGTTGACCTGGTACACCCGGCAATCCACCGTGTAATCCACGCGCCCGTCGATTCCGTAGACCAGCTCCTGGCCACTGTGGGTGATGGGCTCGGACCCGCTGCCCGCAGTGGGCTCCAACGTCACCAAGAACGGCTCCAGGCATTGGCCTGTGAGACCGGTGCCCAGGCTCTCCACCAGCGCGCCGGCCGTCTGCGTTTTGCCGCCCCGCCCGGCGGGAGAGAACACCACGTTCGTCTCGTGTTCCTGGCCCTCGAAAAACTCGACGATGCGCACACCCAGTGCGGCCGATAGGCGGTGCAGAGTGGCGACCGTTGGCGAGGATTGTCCTCGCTCGATGAGGCTGACGGCGCTCACCGAGAGCCCGCTGCGCTCGGCGAGCGTGCGCAGCGAGAGTCCGTGAGCCTCGCGCAGCCTTTTGACCCGTCGCCCCACGTCCGGCAGTGTACCTTCCATTGGGCCTCTCCTTGAGCTGGTGGGCCACGATCTGGCGCCGCTTGTCGCAGGCGCACAGGGCAGCGACAACTATTTCCCCTCTAGTGTACAGAAAACTTGACGAATGACAACTATTATGATACGATGGGCGCATTGGCCCGGATCGACCGGCCATGCGATGCGAACGAGATGAACAAGGAGACGAGATGGCACGATCCAGCGGCAGGCAATCCCCCTCACCGGTACAGGCCGACGGCTGCGAGTCCGAAGCCGCGGGGCTGGGCGGGCAAGCTGAAGTGCTCAACCGGGTGGACCACATAGTCGCTGTGATGAGCGGCAAGGGCGGCGTGGGCAAATCGTCGGTGGCGGCTTTGTTGGCGGTGGCGCTGCGGCGCACCGGGGCTACCGTGGGCTTGCTCGATGCCGATATCACCGGACCGAGCATACCACGTATGTTCGGCCTGCGCCAACAGCCCATAGGCGGCCCTGTGGGCATCCTTCCGCCCCAGACCGGTACCGGCATCAAAGTCATGTCTATCAACCTGCTGTTGCCCCGCGAAGACGAGGCGATTATCTGGCGCGGGCCGTTGATCGGTGGCGCTATCAAGCAGTTTTGGAGCGATGTGCTCTGGGGCGACCTGGACACCCTGGTGATCGACCTGCCGCCGGGCACAGCCGATGCGCCCCTCACAGTGATGCAGTCGATCCCCCTCAGCGGCGTGGTGATGGTGACCTCGCCGCAGGATCTTGCGGGCATGGTGGTGCGCAAGGCCGCGCGTATGGCCGAACAACTCAACATCCCGATCTTGGGCTTGGTGGAGAACATGAGTTTCGCCACGTGCCCGGCGTGTGGCGAGAGAATCGATGTGTTCGGCCCCAGCCACGCGGAGACTAGAGCCCAACAGCTGGGAGTGCCGCTCCTGGGGCAGCTGCCTCTGGATCCGCAATTGGCCGCACGTTGCGATACAGGCGAGATCGAACAGTACGAGAGCGACCGTGTGAACAACATCGTGACCGAGATCGTTGCGCGCATGCCCGCGGAGAAGGTCAAGCCAGCATTTGGCCCCTCTCAAACGGGCAAAGGGCGTCCCACCACATCAGATGATAACGGAGGTGCCAGATGAAGGTCGTCGTGAGCGCTCAGGGTACGGATTTGGATGCGCCTAGCAGCCCCGTGTTCGGGCGTTGCCCGGCCATGGTCTTTGTGGATACGGAGACGATGGAGTGCGAGGGTGTGCTAAACGAGAGCGCGTCGGCGGGGAGTGGCGCGGGCATTCGAGCGGCCCAGTTCGTGATCGACCGCGGGGTGGAGGTTGTGCTGAGCCATAACTTGGGCCCCAATGCTTGGCAAGTGCTGGATGCGGCCGGTATCGCGGTGTACATGATCGGGCCGGGAACGGTGCGCGAAGCCGTAGAGTCCCTGTTGGCCGGCAAGCTGACCCGAATGGGCGGGGCGAACGTCGGGGCGCACACGGGAACCGGTGGCGGTATGGGCCGAGGTGGCGGTATGGGCCGAGGTCGAGGTATGGGCGGAGGCCGCGGGCAAAGCTTTGGATAGCCCCCAACTTTGTAATGCAGCTACTGCCTGAAAGGAGTGTAGAGGATGTTGAGGATATTCGGACGAGGACGCGGCTCGCGTGGTCGATCTGGAGCCGGAGGCGGCGGCCGGATGGGTGGCCCCAAGGCGGCTGGCCCGAGCGGGTACTGCCTTTGCCCATCCTGTGGGCACAAGGTGCCGCACGTAACCGGACAGCCTTGCATGGATCGTGCCTGCCCCAATTGCGGCACTCGCATGACCAGAGAATAGGCGGGCCCCTATGATCGTCGCCATTGCTAGTGGAAAGGGGGGCACCGGCAAAACGCTGCTGGCGACCGGGCTCGCATGGGCCTTGGTCGCTCGCGGAGACGCCAATGTCCGCCTGTTGGACTGTGATGTAGAGGCGCCCAACGCCCATCTCTTCTTGAGGCCAGAGTACACCGAGGTCGAAAAAGTGCATCTGCTGGTTCCCAGCGTGGACCCGGAGCGCTGTACGCTCTGCGGGCGCTGCGCGGAGGTGTGTGCGTTCAACGCCCTGGCGGTGCTCCGCGACAGAGTGCTGCTTTTTGCCGAGCTGTGCCACGGGTGCGGAAGCTGCACGCTGCAGTGCCCGGAAGGGGCGATCACCGAGGAGCCGCGACATCTGGGCGTGGTGGAGGTGGGCCGTGCGGGTGTGGATCGCCGCCTAATGTTCGCCCGTGGGGTGATGGATGTGGGCCAGGCCCTAGCAACGCCCGTGATTCGAGCGTTAAAGAATCGCGCGTTGCCCACGAGCTCGGGTGCTCTGGCGCTGTTGGACGCGCCACCGGGCAACGCATGCCCCATGGTGGACACTCTCTCTGGCAGCGACGTGGCCTTGTTGGTCACCGAGCCCACGCCCTTTGGCCTGCACGATCTCGAGATCGCTGTCTCGGTGGCCCGCGACGAGTTGGGCATCCCCGTGGGGGTGGTGGTCAACCGCGAGGGCTTGGGCGACGATGCCGTAGACCGCTTCTGTGAGCAAGCCGGTGTGCCGATCCTGATGCGCATTCCCTTTGACCGGCGCATCGCTGAGGTGACTTCGGATGGGGGGCTGTGGCCCGAGCAACTGCCCGAGTATCGCCAGCCGCTGCTCGACCTGTACGAGGCGGTGGCCGCCATTGCGGAGGCGCACAGATGAAGCAGTGGGTGGTGTTGAGCGGCAAAGGAGGCACCGGGAAAACGAGCGTGGCAGCTGCTCTGGCCCATCTTGCGGCGGGTGAGCTGCGCATAGTGCTGGCTGACGCCGACGTGGACGCGGCCAACCTCGAGCTTTTGCTGTCTCCAGAGATCCTCGAGTCGGAGCCGTTTGTCGGCGGTCAGGTGGCTGAAATAGAGCCCGCAGCGTGCACCGGTTGCGGCGTCTGCGCCGAGGTGTGCCGGTTCGAGGCCGTGTTGCCCGAAAATGGCATCTACCGGGTTGACTCTATCGCCTGTGAGGGGTGCGCGGCGTGCGCCTACGCCTGCCCAGCCGATGCCATACGCATGTTGGATCAAGTGAACGGCCGTTGGATGCGCTCGCAGAGCGGGCTGGGCCCGCTGTTTCACGCTCGGCTGTTCGCCGGGCAGGAGAACTCGGGCAAACTGGTCACTCAGGTTCGCCAGAGGGCGGCGCTGGCCGCCCACGAATCGAGCGCGGACCTGTTGCTGATCGATGGGCCGCCCGGGATCGGCTGCCCGGTGATCGCGGCTTGCGCCGGCACGGACCTCGCGCTGCTGGTGACGGAGCCGAGCGTCTCGGGTGTGCACGATCTGAAAAGGGTGTTGGGCGTCCTGCGCCACTTTGATGTGCCGGCGTTGGTCTGTGTGAACAAGGCCGACATCAACCCCGCGCGAACGGAAGAAGTGGTGCATCTCTGCGCGGAAGAAAAGATCCCCATGGTGGGCACCATTCCCTTTGACCCTGCGGTGCCCCAGGCTATGGCGCGGAGACAGCCCATAACGGCGTACGATGACGGTGCAGCCAGCAGGGCTCTGGCTGAGCTTTGGCGTGAGCTCTTGCCGCGGCTGTCTTCCTGAGTGTGGTGTAAAGAACCGCGTGCATCGATCACCGTACGGCGCCGTACGGTGATCGATGCAATGCTGACGGTTGTCGCTAGCGCTTGGAGGGTTCGCCGGGATCGCGCTCGGAGCAAGGGGAGCCGCCCACGCCCCAGTGTGACTTGGGCACCTCCGTCACCACGATGCTCACCGCGCTCGCGGGTATCTCCATCCCTGCAAAGACCTGGGTGATCCCTTGGATCGCTTTCTTGGCCTTCTCTGGGCCGAACCCCTCCCAAACCTTGACCTCTACGTACGGCATGGCGCGCCTCCTTTGGAATGGCTGTGATCCAGTCCATTCTACGACGAGCCAGCTGCCCGTACAAGGTTCCCGCGCGTAGCTGGCTGCGGCCGGCACTTGCCAAAACACGGTGCGCGGGTAAGCTCTGTAATCATCAGTCAGGAGCACCCCCCTTGCACAACTCTATAACACGGCGCACCGTGATATTGATCAGCGCTTGCACCGCGCTGGCGCTTTTTGGCGATACCACCCTCTATGCGGTGCTTCCGTCGCACTATTCTCTGGTGGGGATCACCGCCCTGCAGGTGGGCACGTTGCTCAGCGCCAACCGCCTCGTGCGGTTGCCGCTGAACCTGCCCAGCGGCTGGCTTGCGGAGCACCTGGGGCCCAAATGGCCCTACATCATGGGCTTGGTGGCCGGGGCGGCCTCCACAGTGGCGTATGGCTTGTTTACTGGCTTTTGGCCGCTTCTGGCGGCGCGGGCACTCTGGGGCGTGGCCTGGTCGCTGCTGGCGGTGGCCTCCTACAGCATGGTGCTCGACATCACGTCCGATGAGACCCGGGGGCGCTACACGGGGTTTTACGACTCGTTCGCCTTCTTTGGCGGCGCCGTAGGGGCGATGCTGGGGGGTTTTATGGCGGATGCGTTGGGGTTTCGCCCAACGATGGTGTTGCTGGGGGCCTGCACCGCGTTGGCCTGCTTGGCCGCATTGTGGCTGCCCGATCCCGCTGGGGCTCGCTCCGGGCCGCGGGCCAGTGCGGTTGGGCTGCGGGTGGCGCTGCGCACCACTTGGTCGCGCGCGGCGGTCTTGGACAGGCGCCTATGGCTGATCCTGGGGCTGAACCTGATCCACCGCCTGTTGTTCGCGGGCGTCTTTTATTCGACTTTTGGACTCTACCTTCAACAGACTCTGGGAGACACTTTGCGCCTCGGCGCGTTTGTAGTTGGCGTGGCCTCGCTCACAGGCACGCTGCTCTTTGTGCGCAACGTGGTGGCGGTGGTGGTGGTGCCGATGGCGGGGTACCTGAGCGATCGGTTGGGCGACCGCCGCTATACTCTGCTGCTGGGCAGCCTCGCGGGGGCCTTGGGCCTCGCAACCATGGCCGTTGGCCGCTCTCCATGGACGCTGGGCGCCGGCGTTTTGTTGGTAGCCTGCGCCTACGGCCTGGTGCCGCCCATGTTGGTGGCGTGGATGGGGGATCTGGTTGCGCCCGGGGAGCGGGGGCCCGTGCTCGGCAGCTACCAGACGATGGGGGATTTGGGATCGGGCGTCGGGCCCCTGGTGGCCTACGCTCTGGCCGATCTGGTGGGCTTGCGCACGGTGTACGGCTTGGCGGCGGCTCTGTTGGCGGGCGCTCTCGGTGTAGCGCTGAGCGCGGGCTCGGCCAAGCAGCGCCAAGCCGCCGTGCTAGAATGAGCGGCTCTTTGGTTCGGGCTCACGCCTCGCGGATAGCGCGCCAGATCATCTGCACGCTGGGGCGTTTGCCGTACATCAACAGCCCGAGCCGGAACACCTTGGCGCCCGCCCAAAGCATCAACGGAATGGTGATGAGCGTGACCAGAAGGCTGCCCACAACGTCGACAGCGGGCGTACGGCCCATGGGCATGCGGATCAGCATCATCGTGGGCGCCGTGAGCGGAATCCATGAGAGCACTCGTGCGATGGTCGCATTGGGACTCTGTATTACCAGGCTGCTAAGCATCATCGGAACTGCCGCGAACAGCGAAAAGATGCCCGCCAGCTGCTGCGATTCTTGTTGCGTGGTGCCCAGCGCGCCGGCGATGCCCATGAGGGTGGCATAGATCATGAACCCCAGCAGGTAATACACCACAGCCAGAGCCAGCAGTCCCCCGCTCATCAAGGCTGGTATGGCCACCCCCAGCAGACTCCACGCTCCACCGCCGAGCGCCGCGCCCGTAACCAGCCACACCGTGATTTGTGTCAGCCCGAGGGCGCCCATTCCCAGGATTTTGCCGGCGAGCATCTGCTGCGCAGAGACCGATGAGAGCATCAGCTCCATTACGCGGTTGGATTTCTCCTCTGCTACACCCTGTAGCAGGTAGCCTGATGAAGTAAAGATGGTGATGACCAGCAGTGTGCCCATAAAGTAGGGCACCAGAAAGCCGACGATCAGATCCGCAGTGCCAGTGGGCTCTGTGCTGTCGCTATCCAGTGCGATGCGTTCGATGTTGGCGGGTGAGGCCGCACGCAGCTCCAAGGCGGGGGCTATGCGCCCGTGCAACAGGTGGCGAACGAGGAATGTGTTCAGGCTGGCCCTGCTGATGGCCTGCTCGGTCTCCAGTTCGCTCAGCGCGGTGATCACCCGAACGACGCCCTCGTCGACGTAATCTCGCGGGATGATCAACAGCAGGCCGATCTCTTTGTCGCGCAGGGCTGTACGCCCCTCAGCCTCGCTCTCGTAGGGCTGAAAGCGATCTCGAAAGTCGGGCAGAATGGGCGTGAACGAGCCCTCCTGGTCCAGCACGCCGACCAGCTGCGGCCCCGAGGTGAACTGCTCCTCGAGCACCTGGCCGAGTTGGCCGCCGAACACCGCGACGATGGCCAGCGTCAGGAGCCCGAGCAGGGGCACCAGCGTCGTAAAGAGGATAAAACCAACGCGCCGGACGTTGGTGCCGTACTCGTGTCGTGCGATAATCCATATCTTATGCACGGGCTCCCCCTTGCACCACTCGGACAAAAATCTCGGCCAGCGGCGCGGTACCCACTTCGTAGCTCTGCAGAGGCACATCTCGCGCGATAAGCTCGCGCAGGAGCGCCTGGGGCTCGATATCGTTTAGGGTGAGGGTGTACTCGCTGCCACGGCGCTCAATATGCGTCACACCCGGCAGATCGCCCAGTTCGGCGGCGGTGCGGAGGCGCACCGCGTTGGGCGCGTAGCGTTGCTTGATCTTGTCCAGGGGGCCGTACAGCATGGCGCGGCCTTGGTGGATCAGCAGAATCCGGTCGCACAGCTCCTCTACCAAGTTCATCTGATGCGCGCTCAGCACCAGGGCGACCCCTTCCTCTTGAAGCTGTCGCATTTGTGCTTTGAGCAGGTCCACATTGACCGGGTCCAGCCCCTGAAACGGTTCGTCAAGGATCAGCAGCCGAGGCCGATGGACGACGCAGGCGGCGAACTGGATCTTTTGCTGCATGCCGCGGCTCAGCTCTCGCAGGCGGTGGTCGCCCCACTCGCTGAGGCCCAGCCGCTCCAGCCAGTCTAGCGCCGAGCGGCGTGCCGCTTCGCGCTCCATCCCTTTGAGCTGGGCCAGATAGACCAGTAGCTGGACCACTCGCAGCTTGGGGTAGAGGCCGCGCTCCTCCGGCAGATACCCCACGCGCTCGCGCGCCCTGCCAGGAGGCTGGCCCAACACACGAAGCGTGCCTTCGTCGGGCTTGAAAATGTCCATCAAGCAGCGGATGGTGGTGGTCTTGCCGGCCCCGTTCGGCCCCAGCAAGCCAAAGATCTCGGCCTCGTGCACCTCGAACGACAGATGGTCCACCGCGCAAAAGTCGCCGTAGCATTTGACGAGGCCATCAGCCTGTAGCATGGAGAGAGCCATCACCAACTCCTCTTTTCCGACGCCCCGTACTGGAAACCGAGGCTGGCAAAGTGCACAGTCGTTCCAAGCCGCCAGAGCATGCCGCACGCCCGCAGCGCGCAGCCCTTGACGTGCCGATAAGCCAGCTCTCTACTTGAACGACGCAGCCCGCCCCTGGACTATTCGGTGTGATGCGCCAAAACAAGCCAAAGGGGCGGTTCGATGACCGCCCCTCGCATGCGTTGTGAGATGAGAGAAGAGCGCATCGCTACTCGACGGCTATGATAACAGAGCTGCCCTCGCCATCTTCGATGATCATCACCGTTGTGTTGCGATCGCCCTTGGTGAACATCAGCATTCCCTCCCAACCGACATCCTCGCCCGCGGTCCAGCCGTTGTCTTCCATGGCGGCCGCGTACCAATCGGACACTTCGTCCACCGAGGCGTCCACATTGTACTCGATAACACCCCCCATGGTAGAAACGCTTTTGGCGCCATCCATGATGGGGATATCATTCGCTATAGAGTCTACGCCAACGCCCTCGGGCGCCTCGATGACGATGGGCTTGTTGACGTCCAGCAGGTTGCTCTCGATGCGGATGGTGCCGACGCTCTCATCCCAGAAAGTGCCGGTCCATTCAGCAATGGCGCGCACGGTGACGTTGACGCCGTCGATACTGGCAACCCAGTACTCGATTTCGGCCTTGTCCAGGATGTATATATCATCGTGGGAGTACACGTCGTCCCCCGACAGCTTGAAGCCGCGTGCGTTGGGGTAGCCGTTCACTTCTGCCGTGCCGAGACTCTTGGGATCTCCGAGCGCGTATGCGCTTGGATCGAAGTACCAGTCCTCGCCCGAGATCTCGTCCTCGTCGTCCTCGGAACTCATCCATTGGTCTCCGAACCGGATATAGCTGATACCGTCAACTACCATGGTCTCATAGACCGTCGCCTCTCCGTCGTCATCGGTGCCCGTTATGGACATTCGATGAGCATACGGTTCGCGCACGAACCAGACCTCCATGACCAGCTCGGTTGGCGCGTCATCGTCGGCGAACTGCTGGGTAATCGTTTGTATTATGCGGTAGGAGGCTAACTGCCCCAGCGAGTTCGAGAGCGAGGTGTCCACATCGTCGAAATCCGGTGCCTCTACCTCCGTCTCATCCGGTTCGGCTGCCTCGACAGCGGTGGGTTTGGGCTTGGCCGGCGCCGACGCCGATGTGGGGGCGACTGTAGCCACCTCAACAGCCTCCTCCGGTGTGGGCTGTACCTTTTCGCTCTTGCCGCAAGCCAGCGCCGAGAACGCGAGCAATGCGACGATGAACAAGATGCCTATTGTGCGTAATCTCATAAGAACGCTCCTTCATGCGTGATCGTATAAACTGAAAGCCTGTTCCGACGGCGCCGCAGGCATGCCGCGAATCCCGCCGTGTGCTCGGCATAATACCATATGCGTCGCCGGGGCGTCAAGCAACCGGCGGATGTTACGCATCCGTCGCCCGCACCAGGTCTTGCACGCGTATTGCGCCGCCGCTGGCCATCGACAGGTTGGCCGCGGCGCCCACGAGCACCGACAGAGCACCGGCCCACGAGTCGGCGCGCTGCTCCAACGGATCCGGCCGCTCGGCATAGAACAGATGCTGGCGAATGCGCTCGTCCGCGCCCCCGTGGGCGCCCGTGCGCTCCTCGATGGGTATCACTTGCGGCCGCCCAAAGAGCGGGCTGATGCGCACGGTCGGGGGCTGGGGCATGGGGAGGAACGCCAGGTGTCCGTCGCGCCCGAGGCCGTGGTAGCGCTCGATGAGGTCCACCTCCAGCCGGCCCCGCGTGCCGCTAAAGCCGATGCGCTGCCCCTCAAAGGGCGCAAAGGCGTTCAGGCTATAGTTGACCGAGACGCGGTTGGCGTAGCGCAACGATACCACCATGGTATCCTCGATGTCGATCTCGTCGGCGTAGACGCAGCGGTCGCGGTAGTAGCCGTCCTCGGCCTCGGCGCTCAGGTAGAGGTCGATGAGGTTGCGATCGGCGCGCAGGTCCAGATAGAACGGGCAAGTGCGCGTGTAAGCGCAAGTGAGGCATCGCTCCCCCCGCTCTGTGCGTAGCGAGCCGTCGGGCCGCACGGGACCGTAGAAGCGAGCGTCTCCCTGGGCGTACACGGTCTCGGGCTCGGAGCCGATCCACCAGTTGAGTTGATCGAAATGGTGCGAAGCCTTGTGGACGAGCAGCCCGCCCGAGTTGGCTTTGCGCCGATGCCACCGACGGAAATAGTCGGCGCCGTGGGAGGTGTCCAGGTATTCGGCGAAATCCACCGAGATGATCTCGCCCACCGCGCCCTCGCGCAGAAGCCGCCAGATCGTCTCGGCGGCGGCGCCGTAGCGGGCGTTCAGGCTCACCGTCACGCGTTGGCCGGTGCGGCGCTCGGCGGCCAACACCTCGCGCACCTGCTCGGCGGTGGTGCACATCGGCTTTTCGACGATGACGTCACAGCCGGCCTCCAGCGCCTGGACGATATAGCCCGCGTGGGTGCTATCCATGCTGCAGACGATGACGGTGTCGGGGCGAGCGGTCGCCAGCATCTCGGTGGCGTCCTGGAAGGTGGCGATTCGCGCGCCCAGGCGTTCGTTGGCCAACGCCAGGCGGCGGGGGTTGGGGTCGCACAGGGCGACCAGCTCGGCGACATCGGGGAAATCCTGCACCAGGGGCCGGGCGAACATGCCCAGGCCGCGGCCACCCACACCGATCAACGCATAGCGAGTGAGCATGGAGAAGCCTCCTAAGGTGAATGCAGCGGTATGGACGGCATTATGCCCAGGATGGGGCTGGTTGACAAGGCCGGTGCGGCGATGGCGGAGCGCACCGCGACCGGTCTGGAGCCTTTGTGTGCGCAAGACGTGGTCGGTCTTTTGTAGAGCCACAAGATGCTGTGGCTCTACAGAAGTTGGCTGCTCGGCATCAGGCTAGTGGGCGCTGGGGAAGTCCGCCTTGCGAACCTCGTGCGCCGTGACATTGCCGCCAAAGACAGGGTTTAGGGTTACCTCCCAGGCTGTCGTCCTTTTCTGAGTACCGCGAAATGTCTGTCTAAACGTTGTGGTGATCTTAACGGGATCGTCAAAGCAGTAGCGTGAAACTTCGAATACAAACCGTCGTTCGCGGGCATCCCAGCCCTTCCCCATACTGAAGTAGAGCAGGTAACTCCCGTCACCAATGTTAGGGAGCTTGAGAGAGCTACGTGCGCGGATAGTACCGGACGTGACCGTTTCACCGGAACTGTCCGTGAGCACGACCAGCGCGTCATTGGAGGTGCCGTTCTCTACGTCGATATAGCCCAGATCAGTTACTCTCGGAGCCTTGCGAAGCACCTCGGTGTTGGGTCGGAGGAGAGATGTTGGCGTTTGGGTCGGCCGCATGAGTGCTGTGAAGAAAGCGCGGCATCCGAATCCCAATACCAGGGTGAGTCCTAGTGCGACGAGCCACCCTTTGCGTCGCCGAGCCGCTGGCTTTTTCTGCACCACAGGATACGTTGCGAGGCGAGGGTACGAGCTCTGGCAGTGGGGGCACAGTCTCGCGCTTCCCTGTAGCCGACCGCCACATCGCGGGCACTTCATTGCCTGCCTCCTCGGTTGTGTGCTTATGCTGTCGGCAGCAGCATAGTACCCGCTGCTCCTTGTGGCAAGCCGAGCAAGCGTTGCGCTTTGCTTCATGCTACAATAGCCGCAGAGCGGCTGCGGTGGACGCATGGCACACGACATAAAGGAGGAGCGGGATGCGCGTGGTGATCTCGACGGACCTGGAGGGGATCAGTGGGGTGAGCGTCTGGGAGCAGACGCGCCAGATGGAAAGCGCGATGTACCAGGATGCGCGGCGGTTGCTTATGGGCGACATCGCGGCTTGTGTGGAGGGCTGTGTCGAGGCCGGAGCCACGGACGTGCTGGTGGAGGACGGGCACGGGGGCGGGTTCAACATCGTGCCGGAGCTGATGCATCCCGCGGCGCGCTACTTTACGGGGCGCAATCGCTGGCACACCCCCGCCTGGGAGCGCCTGCACGAGGGGATGGACGCGGCCATCCTGTTGGGATACCACGCCATGGCCGGCACAGTCGATGGCATGCTGCGGCACACCCAGAGCTCATTGGGCGGCAACCAATACTGGTACAACGACCGCGAGTGCGGCGAGATCGCCCAGTCGGCGTTGGTGTACGGCCATTTCGGCACCCCTGTGGTGATGGTCACCGGCGACGATGCCACCGTGCGCGAGGCCAACGCCTTCTTGGGGCCGGAGGTCGTGGGCGTCTCGGTGAAGCAGGGGCTGGGCGCGGAATACGGCGTGTTGCTGGCGCCCGCCAGGGCACACGACCTGATACGGGCCGGCGCCCGCGAGGCGCTGGGTCGCGTGGCGCGGGTCCCTCCTTTTGCGATGGAGTTGCCGATCCGCGGGCGCTTGCGCTTCCCCGACAAGTCCAAGGCCGATGACTTCCGCCCCGGACGAGCAACTCGGTTGGACGACTATACCTATGAGGCGACGTTCGACAGCGCGCTGGACATTTACGCCTTCTGAGGGGCGGCGTGCACATCCCGGGCGTGGCGGCCGCCAGCGACGGGTTCAGAACCCCACGGCGTAGACCTCGCCGTCTTGGAGCTCGAAGCGCAGGCGGATCGGGTCGTAGCGAAAGCGCGATGCTGTGTGCCCGCCCCAGTGCAAGATGTGTTGCTCCGAGTCGCCGGTAATGGGGTCGCAGGCGTCCAAGCTGTACCCCTGCAAGGCGCGGCCGTAGATGTCGCACAGCTCTGCGCGAAGCCGGCCGCGGATGTTGGCGTTTACAGAGAGGGTCTGCTTGGAGGGAAAGATCGGCTGGGTGGTAAAGCCGCCCACCTCATTCCCTGCCGCCACGCCCACCAGGCGATGTCGCGAGATGCGCACGGCGGAGATGCTGGTGGGGCGCATCTCGTCCTCAGCGTCCTGCGAGTGCTCAATCTGGGGGGCGCTGCCGTCGCTGTAGTAAAGGAGCCAGTGGTGGTCGGTCTCGGTAAAGCCACTGGCCGGAAAAATACCGCGCTCGCCCGCGTTGGGCGTGAACCAGGCTCCGCGCAACGGGCGCATCCAGTCAAAGCCCCGCCGGCTGAAAGCCAGCTCCAAACCCAAGGCGCCCTCGCGGTCTTTTGCCAGGTAGTGGCCCAGAAGGCCGATGCGCCAACCCGCATAATCGTGCACAGCCAGGTGGCTGAGCTGCATACCCGAGGGGTCCATCTCATCGGGCCAGAGCACCAGGCGCGGGTTGCCCCAGACCATGCCGCCCTGGCTGGTGCGACGGACGATGCAACGGGAGCCGATGGGGCGGCTTGCGTCGGGGAGGTCGCGACAGAAATCCCAGGTGTGAAAGATCTCATAGCCCGCGGCTTCGGTGCCGTAGACGGTGGCGACGTCGCCGCTGCGCAGGCGCTTGAGCTCCAGGCCGCTGCGGCCGGTGGTCTCTGTGGCAGGGGTCTCCTCGGGCATCTGGCCCACGCAGCGGGCCCAATCCCCCAGCGAGCTGGGGTGGAACAGCAACAGCCGCGAATCGTAGAGCACGCGCCAGTTTAGACCGTTGTTGCTCTCGGCGGCGATCATGCCGTAGGTGCCAGTGCCGTTACGCCGGCCCCATGCGTACATGCGCCATTGGTTGTGCGTGATCTGCATCACCGAGGGGCGCACCAGGCACTGATCGTGGAGGCCCTCGATGTGTAGCAGGTTCGTATCGCGTCCTTCGATCAACTCTTGGCCGAGCGACGGCTTGGTCCACGAAAGGCCGTCGTCCGAGGTGGCTACGAGGATCCTGGGACAGCGGCCCTTGAACCCGTACGTGTGATAGTACATGCGGTAAGAGCCGTTATCCAAATGTACCACCGGCCCCAAGTAGACGCTGGCTCCGCTGCGGTCTGCGGGCGTGTCGGGCTCGACCATTGTGCCCAGCCGCTCCACCGGGCCGTAAGCCAGATGGACATTGTGGCTGGGCTGGAGATGGTGGGAGTCGAAGAAGAGCAGGTATTGGTATTCCATAAAAAAGCCTCCGTATGGCTACGTGAGGTTCGGGTGGTGCCGCCAAGGCATCGTGTATTGATGTATACTGCGATAATACGCCTGTCGGACGCAGAATGCAAGTGTCGCGAGGGGCCGCCGCTCGGGGCTTGCCCAAGGATGTGACGCTCTTCCTTGGGCGGAGGGACGGATAATGCGGATATGGAACGCTGTGGTGTACGACCCCGCGGAGCGCAGGCTCCGTCTGGTGTGGCGCCTCTGGGGGCAGCTGCTGCTCTTTCTCCTTATGTTGTTCGCCGAGGGCGTCGCGCTGGGAATCCTCTCCACCGCATTGCGGGGCGTTGGCGCGCCCGGTACGCCCGCCCCGGGGAAGCTGTCGGCGCTCAGCGAGCCCCTTCTCATCGTGTGGGGCCCTTTGGCCACGGGCGCACCGATGCTGGCCAGCGTCTGGGTCGCAACGCGCGTCCTCGACAGGCGCTCTCTGTGCGATTACGGGCTGCGCTTGGATCGCCGCTGGTGGGCGGACTTGGGCTTCGGGCTGGCCCTGGGCGTGCTTCTGATGTCGCTGGTGTTCGTTGTGCAATGGGCCCTGGGCTGGATCGTGGTGACGGGCACGCTCCGCCCGGCAGTGGAGGGCGCCTTTCTGCCGCTTATGGTGGCCCATCTGCTCGGCTTTGCGCTGGTGGGTGTGTACGAGGAGGTGTTCAGCCGCGGCTACCAGCTGACCAATCTGGCGCAGGGGCTGCGCGGTCAGCTGGGGGCCAAGGGCGCGCTCTTGGCGGGAGCGGCCATCTCCTCGCTCCTTTTTGGGGTGTTGCACCTGGGCAACCCCTCTATGTCGACGGTCAGCATGCTGAATCTCACCCTGGCCGGCCTGCTCTTCGCCCTGAGCTACATCTTTACGGGGCGGTTGGGCGTCGCCGTGGGGTTACACACCAGCTGGAACTTTGTGCAGGGCAACGTGTTCGGGTTCCCCGTGAGCGGGCTGGAGGTGAACGAGGTGACCCTGATCGCCACCGAGCCCGTGGGGCCCGAGCTGGCCACCGGCGGAGCCTTTGGCCCCGAGGCTGGCCTGGTGGGGCTGGGAGCGATACTTTTGGGGATGGCACTGACGCTGCTGTGGGTGCGCTGGCGCGAGGGGCGATTGCGCCTGAGCGAGGATATCGGCATGCCACACGAGGCGTGAGCCGGGGCTGCGGAAACCGAGATACTGTGGGATCGATACGCCTTCTTCTTGCGCCCTACCCTCGCCTACGCTATGATTCCACACAACTATAACCTCGAGGGGTGACGCCATGACCGGTGCAGAGTGCCTGGTACGAGAGCTGCAAGCGCGCGGGGTCGAGTTTCTGGCCGTGCTCTCGGGTAACGGACTGGACCCGCTGCTGGCTGCCGCTGCGGGGGCCGGCTTGCGCATAGTGGACACGCGCAACGAACAGGCCGCCAGCTATATCGCCGACGCCTATGCGCGGCTCACGGGGCGAGTGGGCGTTTGTGCTGTGTCGAGCGGCATCGCCCACGTGAACGCCCTGGCCGGTGTGCTCAACGCCTGGTACGATGGCGCGCCGGTGCTGCTTATCAGTGGCGCCAGCGCCTCCGACGCGATGGGGCGTGGCAACTTTCAAGATTTGGATCAGGTGGCCCTGGCGCAATCCATTTGCAAGCGCGCAGAGCTGGTCACCCGCGCCGGGCGAATTCCCCAGGCGGTGCAAGAGTCGTTCGCCGCAGCCACCAGCGGCCGGCCGGGGCCGGTACACCTCACCATCACGATCGACGCGCTCACGGCTTTAACGGATACCCCTCGGGCCCTGCGGGACGATGCGGCTGAGAACGGCACGTGGCGCGCCCCCGCCGACAAGGGATCGATTCGCGAGGCCGCTCGTCTACTGGCCGAAGCGCGGAGGCCGATCATCGTGGCGGGCACCGGCCTGTTCTATGGTGGCGATGGGCGCCGGGCGCTGCAAACCCTCTCACAGCTTGCGCGTGTGCCGGTGGTGACACCGATCTGGGACCGTGGCGTGGTGGACGCACCGTCAGACACCTTCCTGGGCGTGGTGGGGGCGGCCAGCGGCGAGCCCGATCTTTTGTCGCGAGCCGACCTGATCCTGCTGGCGGGCGCTCGGGTGGATTATCGCCTGCGCTATCTGGACTCGCCCCCCCTGGCGCGTGATCTCTGCGTGGTGCGGATAGACGCCGACCCCACGGCTTTGGGGCAGGGGCTCGATCCACAGCTGGCTATGGCCGCGGACCCTGGGCTGGCATTGGGGCAACTTCTAGAAGCGTGGCGTCGGGGCCGGTGTGCTGGGCATCAAGACTGGCTTGCCGAGGCTCGCTCACTGCACGATGCGTTCTATGGCCGTTGGGCCACACCGCAGCCCCAGCCCTCCGGTTGTATGACGGGCGGCCAGTTGGCGCACGCGCTGCGGCCGCTGCTCGACGAGGGCGGCAGCGAGGCTCCCATCTTTTTGGTGGACGGCGGAAACATCGGCCAGTGGGCGCACATGGTGCTCTGCCGCGATCGCTATCCCGCCCATTGGCTGACGTGCGGCGCCAGCGCAGTGGTGGGGTGGGGGGTGGCGGGGGCCATGGCCGCGCGATTGGCGGCGCCGACGTTGGGCAAGGCCGACAGGTCGGTGTTGCTCCTCTCTGGCGATGGTGCGCTGGGGTTCGGGCTAATGGAGTTCGAGAGCGCGGCACGACAGGGGATCCCCTTTGTGACGGTGGTGGCCGACGATCGGGCGTGGGGCATCGTGGTGAGCGGGCAGCTCAAGGCCGGACACCGGGCAGTGGGTTGCGAGTTGGGCGAGGCCGACTATGCCGGCGTGGCGCGCGCTCTAGGTGGTGAGGGGTTGGTGGTCGACGACCCCGCGGAGCTCGCGCCCGCGGTACGCAGGGCCTTTGCCTCCGGCCGCCCCACGCTGATCCAGGTGCCGGTGGCGCGCGGCGGCCCGGCCGATTGAGACTCGATGAACCACGACCCCTATCGGAGGTTTTTACATGACCATCGTTAGCATGCGTGAACTGCTGCGCCGAGCGCGCGAGGGCGGCTATGCGGTGCCCTACTTTGAGGCTTGGGACCAGTACTCGCTGGAGGCCGTGTGCGTGGTCGCTGAGAGGCTGCGTGCGCCGCTGGTGCTGGGCTATGGCGCGGCGTTGGCGGATCAGGACTGGTTGGACGGCGGCGGTATCGAGGCGCTGGCTGGCCTGGCGCGCGGGCTGGCGGAACGAGCGAGCGTCCCGGCCGCTGTGCTGTTCAACGAAGCGCGCACGCTGGCACACGCCGAGCGCGGACTGCTCGCGGGCTGCAACACCGTGATGCTGGACAGCGCTGGCCTGCCGTACGCAGAGCACGTGGAGCGCACGCGCGAGCTGGTCGAGCTTGCACATGGCCGCGGTGCGGTGGTGGAGGCCGAGCTGGGCAGCCTGCCCGATGCGGGCGATCCGTCCGATCAAGCCGAGCACACCGACCCGGCGCTGGCGCGCGCTTTTGTGGAGGCCACCGGTGTGGACGCACTGGCGGTGTCTATCGGCAACGTGCACCTGATGGTGGAGGGCGAATCGAGCGTGGACCTCGATCTTTTGGAGCAGCTCCAGCGCGCGGTGCCGGTGCCCCTTGTAATTCATGGCGGCTCGGGGTTTCCCGCGACGGCGGTGCGCCCTGCGCTGGCGCGCGGCGTGTGCAAATTCAACGTGGGCACTTGTCTCAAGCTGGCGGTGTTGCGGGGCCTGCGCGAAGCATCAACAGACGCGGGCGACCGCCCCGAGGGCTACCTGGAGCTGGGCAGCCGCAAGGCGGGTGATGTGCTGCGACGCGCCAACGAGGGGATGTTCCCCGCCATGGCGGAGCTTACACAGTTGTACGGCGCCGCGGGCAGAGCGTGATGAGCGGCGGTGAGCGGGAACCTTCTCGCCCCCGGCAGCGTCTAGATCTCGCTGCACTCGCAGGCATACAAACGGGAGGCGTGCCATGACCGTCGGGCGGTTATTCGCCATTGTTTTGATCTTTTCCTGTGTGGCTGTGGCTTGGGCCATATTGGGCACCAGCGTCTCGGAGCGCACGAACGCGGGCTATCGCGAGCTCGGTAGCCAGGTGACGGAGCTCTGGGGTGGCGAGCATGTGCAAGAGGCGCCCCGAGTGGTGGCTCGTAGAGCCTCGGGTGCTCGCGAGGATTTGGAGCTCAACTCCAGCGACGTGGCTGTGAAACTGCACCTGGATCAGCGACGCAAGGGGCTGCTCTGGTATTCTACCTACGAGGTGTTCTTTGACGGGCGTTACACGGTACAAAACACTTTTGACGAGCCGGTAACGGCCATCGTAAGCCTCGACTTTCCCACCTCGGGCGCCATGTACGACGACTTTCAGTTCGCCGTGGGGGAGCAGAGTGTGCGGCCACGGGGCGGTGATACCCAGGCGCTCAAAGCCAGCGTCGAACTCGGAGCCGGCGAGGGCACCGACATCCGGCTGACCTACCGCTCGCGCGGGATGGATCGCTGGCGCTATCGGTTCGCACGGAGCATAACCACCGTCTCGAATTTTCACCTGGCTGTGGACACCGATTTCGACGCTTACGACTTTCCCCCGCGAACCATCTCGGCGTCCAGCAAAACGCGCACGCCGGAGGGTTGGCATCTGGAATGGGATTTCAGCAGCCTGGTCTCCGACGCAGAGTTGGGGGTGGAGATGCCGCACCCGCTCAACCCGGGTGTGTTGGCCAGCCGCATGAGCTACTTTGCTCCGGTGTCGCTGCTCTTCTTTTTCACGGTGCTGGTGGTCCTAAGCGCTATGCGGCATGTGAACTTGCACCCGATGCACTATTTTTTCATGGGGGCGGGATTCTTTGCGTTCCATCTGCTGTTCGCTTATCTGGCGGACCACTTGGCCGTGGAGGTGGCTTTTGTCGCGTCCACTATTGTGTCGTTGGGTTTGGTGATCAGCTATCTCGGACGGGTGACGGGTTGGCGTTTCGCTCTGCGTGAAGCGGGCCTGTCACAGTTCCTGTTCCTCGTCTTGTTCTCGTACGCGTTCTTTTACGAGGGCTACACGGGGCTGGTGATCACGGTGGGGGCTATCATAACGCTGGCTGCGTTGATGCACATCACCGCTGGGGTGGATTGGGCGGATGCCTTTCGCGGCAAGGATAGGCACAGCGCGCCCAACCTCTCTGCGACGTCCGCCGACGCCGGTGAATCCGCCGGCGGGGGATGATGCCGCGTCCTCCCACCCGACGGGTTGCGAAAGGAGCTCCCCGTGGAAAAGATCCTTATCGCCTATGTGAGCTGGACTGGGACGACGCGTACTGTGGCTGAGGCCATCGGCGAGGTGTTGCGTGGCAAAGACGTGGATGTGGACGTACAGCGCGCCGGCGCGGTCAAAAATCTGAGCCCCTATCGCGCGGTGCTGCTGGGCACCGGTGTGCATGCCGGCAGGCTGCCGCGCGAGCTGCTTCGCTTCGCGCGCGAGCATCGCAGGGCGCTGGCCGAGCTGCCGGTCGCTTACTTTGCGGTGTGCCTCACGATGAGCGAGGACACTCCACAGAACCGACAGAAGGCCAACGCCTACTTGGGCCCTCTGCGGCGCGCTGCGCCCGAGGCGGAGCCGATCGACGTGGGGTTGTTTGCGGGCGGCCCGCTGGTGGGAACGGCCGAGTTCGAGAAGCTCAACCTCCTGCTCAAGTTGCCGGTGCGCTCCATGGCAGAGAGCATGCCCGATCCTCGAGATTTTTCCGCGATCCGCGCGTGGGCTGAGGGCTTGAAACAGCGACTGGAGGCCTGCACGTTGCAAGCCAACTAGGGGCGGGACGGGGGCTCCATGTACAAGGATTCATCGAGGCGGCACTCATAAGGTGAGGGTGCCGCCTCGACGCGTTACGCTCGGCCACACACGGCACTGCGCAGGGCGTCTCCCGGCAGCACGGCCACGCGCAGCTCGTTGGTGTTGTTGGGTCGCGCGGCCTCAAAGCAGACGTAAATCCGCCCATCCACCGGCTCCCAGTGGGAGTAGCGCCAGGTGTGGTAATCGCCCGGCGTAGTGCTGAGGAGCAGCGGCTGGTGCGGCGTGAGATCGTAGAAGGTGCACAGATCCAGCGAGTAGGCCAGGCCGGTGGCGATGTTGTAGACCGGGTCGCGCCAGCGGATGCTCGACCCCTCGTAGACAAAGAGATAGCCCACTGCCAGCGGCAGCACGCAGGCGGGGCGCACGTAAAAGTCGTGCCAGCCGGTGTGTTCCAGTACGGCCGAGGGGCCGGCGGGCTTCCATACCTCCCCGTCGGCGCTCAGCCAGTGACCGATCCGCTCCACGCGGTCGCACGCGATGACGAAAAGGTGCCACGTGTCGCCATCCCAAAACACCACCGGGTCCTTGTAGCCCGTGACCCTGGCGAACCCCTCCTCGGGGCGGCCATCCTGAGGGGGCCCGCCCTCCCACAGCACGCGGCGGACGCTGCGCGGATCGAACGCGGCCGGGTCGTCGGCGTCGTCCCACTTGATGATGGCCCACCCCTCCTCGTAGGCGGCGCAGCCGTAGAGCTTGAAGCGGCGGGAGTGAGGATCGCGCACCAGGGCGGGGCGCTCAAAGCCCAGCAGTCCGCAGGACTCGCGGGTGATGTGCGCAATAGGCTCGAAGCGCAGGCCGTCGTCGCTGCGGAGCAGGCGCACCTCATAGCCGCGTCGCCCCCGCGGTGAGTCGCCCTCGCGCATGCGGGCGGCCAGGTAGAACACGCCGTCGTCGTCGCGGGCCACCGAGGGCGCCCCGGCCCACCACTCGGGGATGTCGCGGTCGGGCTCCAACGCCACCTGATAGTCGGCCAGGGCGTTCACGATGCGTTGCAGCGCCGGGTTGGGCCTGAGGAGGGTGGCGAGGGCGGCCTGGCCGGTGGGCGCGGGCCGCTGCACGGGCGCAAAAGTGCGCTCCATCAGGCGCAGCGCCAGCGGGCGGGTGGTGTGCCGTTCCAACCCGGGCGGCATGGTGGAGCCGGGCACGGGGAGCAGGTCATCGGGCGACACCGGCTCGGCGACCTCGTACAGGTAGCCCGGCAGAAAGCCGTCGTGGTCTATACGGCCGTCGTCTTGGATAGACACCCAGCTGGGCCGGTGCGAGAAGGCGCGCGCCAGCTCGTGGTTGCGGGTGATGCTCGAGCCCGGGCGCAGCTCCGTCAGGCTGTGCTCGGAGCCGTGGTACCAACGATCCGGGATGTTGGGCATGGGGCGCCTCCTCGCGCGCGGTGTGGGGCGGTGGAGCCTACTCGCCGCGTACGTCGTGCTCCCGCCTAAAGAACTCGTCCTCCAGCGCCGGCAGCGCCTCGTCCGCCTTGACGGCCGCGATGAACTCGGCCAGGCTCTCCACCGCCAGCTCGCGCAGGATGCGGCCCTTCTCGGCGCTGGCGGTGCGCGCGTCTCCGGCATAGTGCTCCGGGTAGTTGGCGTACCAGCTGATCCCCGCATAGGCGCCCGGCACTCCGTCGCCGCGGCGCCGCGGCTCAGCGGGCTCCTGGGGGACGGCGTCCATCTGCACCAGCTCGGGGTGGTTGGCCAGCGTCATGCTGGTTTCGCACTCGCAGGCGTGTCCGTGGAGTGTGGTCTCCAGCGCCTGCTCCCAACGGCGGCGCCGCTCGTCCGACAGGCGGTCGCGGTGCAGGTAGAGGGTGTAGGGCTTGTGCTCCCACAGGCTGCACTGCGCTAGGAATCCCAGCAGGTGCTGATTGCCGCCGTGCCCGTTGTAAAGCACGATCTTGCGAAAGCCGTTGCGGCCCACCTCGTCCAGGATCCCCTGGATCACCTCCAGCAGCAGGGTGGGGCGCAGGGTGACGGCGCCGGGGAAGCAACGCGCCTCGTAAATCTGCCCCAGGTAAAAGGGCGGAAAGACCACCGCGGGCTCGCGCCGCGCCGCCTCGCAGCAGATGGCGTGGGCGTTGAGATAGTCGGTGCCGAGGGGCAGGTGGTCGCTGTGGCGCTCCAGCACGCCCATGGCGAGCATGCAGACGCCCGTATCGCGGACGGCCCGCTGGAAATGGGGCGCCGTGAGTTGTTCCCATTGCATGGTAGTGTCCTTTCGTTGGTGTCGCTGGGCGCGGCCTGCTAGATGTTTTCGCCCTCGCGCGTGAGGGTGTAGCTCATGGTGGCCCCGTCTATAGAGTCGGCCACGAGCTGCACGATGGCGCGCAGGATGCTGAGCAGGGCGTCCACGCCGGGCACCTGCTGCAGGAAGCCGGCCATGGAGGTGAGCCATCCCAGCGTCTGGCGCACCGTCTGCGAGACGAGCTGATCCACAGCAAACAGCGCGCTGGCGGAGCCCAAGTGATGAGTCACCTTTTCTTTGCTGTAGGAGAACTGGTTGATCCCATCGGGGCGCAAGGATACCGCATGTGAAAAAGAAGCACAAGGGGGAACCGGCGCCGCGTGTTGACACGCCCCGTGGCCGACACGATAATCGGAAAAGGTTGCGCAACCCGCACAAAGGAGCTGCCCCATGAAGGACCGTTTGTACCTCGTGCCGCACACGCACTATGACGCTGTGGTGTTCAAGACGCGCGAAGAGTATCTGCAAATGGGTCTGCCCATCATCCTACAGGCTCTCCAGTGCCTGCAGGACGACCCTCGGTACCGTTTTGTGCTGGACCAGGTCTGCTACATCCGCCCCTTCCTGGAGCGCTACCCCGAGGAGGCGGCGCGATTGCGTGATTTGGTGGCACAGGGGAGGCTGCAGATCACCTGCGGCATGGACAGCATGGCGGACGTGAACATCCCCTCCGGCGAGTCTTTTGTGCGCCAGGTGCTCTACGGCAAGGGCTACATCGACGGGGCGCTGGGCGTGGATGTGACGACGGGTTGGGGGCTGGACACGTTCGGCCACCACCCTCAGATGCCGCAGCTGCTACGCAAGGCGGGGTTCGACAGCTACTTTTTCGCTCGCGGTGTGCCCAGCCCGCATACGCCCACCGAGTTCATGTGGGAGGGGATCGATGGCTCGCAAGTGTTGGCGTTGTGGCTGCCCCACAGCTATGGAATCCTCTTCGGCTCGCCGCACGATCTGCCGGGGTTCACACGGTTCATGAGATCGCGCTACGAGTTGCTCAAGCCATTGGCGCAGACGCGCAACATCCTGGGGCTGGCCGGTGTGGACCTGGGGCCGGCAGAGCCCCACGTCACCGCTATGGCCGCCGAACTGAACGCGCGCGGTGACGCCCCATTCGAGCTGGTGGTCGCCACGCCCGACGAGTTCTTGGCGGCGCTGCGGGCTGATACAGCGGATGGGAAGGATTTGCCCGTGGTGCGGGCCGACCTCAACCCGATCTTTCAGGGCTGCTACAGCAGTCGTATCGAGGTCAAGCAGGCCAACCGGGAGTTGGAGCGGCTGCTCACTAGCGTGGAAAAGCTGGACGTCCTCTCGGCCTGGCTGGGCCTGCCCACCGACACCCGCTCCTTGGAGCGCGCCTGGGAGCCAGTGCTGTTCAACCAATTTCACGACTGCATCTGCGGCGTCCAGGTAGACAAGGTGTTCGACGACACTATGGCGAGCTACGCCTATTCGCGCCGGATAGCCACCGAGATGCTCGATGAGCGCCTGGATGGGCTGGCGCGGCACGTGGACACCCGCGGCGAGGGCATACCGCTGGTGGTGTTCAATACGCTGGGGTGGCCTCGCACCGATGTGGTGGAGGCGGAAATAGGCATCGCGGAGGTCGGTGTGTATAGCTTGGGCCTCTGTGATCCCGAGGGGCGCTCGATCCCGTTGCAAGTGTTGGAGGCGGAGCGCCATACCGACGGCAGCTATCGGCGCGCGCGCGTGCTGTTCGTGGCCCAGGATGTGCCGGCGCTGGGGCACGCGGTGTACCGCGTCATCCCGAACGGCGCGGAGGACTTGGCGGGCTCGGTATGGTCTGCAAGCGGTGAGCGCCCGGGGGACTGCCGCGATCTCGCACCGATGCGGGGGGCCATTGCCAACGAGCATATGCGGCTCGAGTTCGATTTGTGGACCGGCGCGCTCACCAGTCTGCGGGCCGCCCCCGACGGTTGGGAGGCACTGCGTAGCGAGGCGGGCGATGCAGGGGGCAACGTTGTGACGCGCGAGCGCGATGGCGGGGATTTCTGGCAGATTGGCGGCGCGCTAAAGGCGGCAATGGCCTCCGCGGGGACGCAGCGCCACCCCGCGCCAAAGGCGGGGGAGGCCGAGCTCTCTTGCCACCAAGTGGGCGACGGGGCGGTGAGCCACGGCTCGGTGATGGCGTCTTTCCGAGTGTCGCACCCCTTTGGCAGTGGTTGGGTCGCGCTGCGTGCGCGGGTGTATGCGGGGGTGCCGCGCGTGGACCTTCACACCGAGGTGCTCAACAACGAGGAATACGTGCGCTATCGTGTGCTGTTTCCCACCAGCATCAAAGACGGCACCGTTACGCACGAGATACCGTTTGGCGCCGTGGAGCGCCCGCAACAAGAGCTGCCGGCTCAGAATTGGGTGGACCTGAGCGACGGCACCCACGGGCTGGCGTTGCTCAACCGGGGGCTCCCCGGCAACAACGCGGACGACGGGGTGTTGATGCTTTCGCTGATGCGGGCGTCGCAACTGGTGGCCTACGGGGCTAGCGGAGGCTACGACCCGAGCGTCTCTTCGGCTTCTGGCCAGGAACTGGGCAAGCGACTCTCCTTTGACTATGCGCTGGTGCCACATCAGGGCGGTTGGCGCGAGGCGCAGGTCTATCGGCGTGGGCTGGAGCTCAACAACCCGCTGTTGGTGCACAAGACCGCTCCGGGCGCCGGTGACCTGCCGGCCAAATGGGGCCTGCTCGCCGTGGGGCCCGGCAATGTGGTGATCTCGGCTCTCAAAATGGGGCGCGATGGCGCGACCATACTGCGGCTGTACGAGGCGGAAGGGCGCGGCGCGAAAGGGGCGCGAATCACGTTCTCGGCCAGTGTGGAGCGTGCGCAGGAAACGGATCTGCTCGAGCGCCCGGTCGGTGAGGCGGCGCTGCGGGATGGCGCGCTTTACTGCGACTTGGGGCCATTCGAGATCAAGACGTTCGCTCTATACCTGGCGCCGCGCCGATGAACACGTAACGGCAGCCCGGTCGCAACGGATACTTGACGAAACCCTCTCTGCTGAGCTATAAATGGGGGGATGGCTTTCGTTCGGCTGCAACGTGCCCCGCACGCGGCCGGGTACTGGGCGGGAATCGACCGCGCAACTTTGGGGGAGGCAATGCCGACAGATAGGATCTTTCGCACCCAACAACCGATGCGGCGCCCAGCCTCCTGGATCGATGCGCTGATTCTGGCGGGGTTGGGCGTACTGCTCTATTTTGGTATGCGCCTCTCAGTGCACGCTCCCGACGTGATCACAGGCCCCACCATCTCGCTGTCTCCGACTGCCCTACCGTACTATGCCTTGCTCTCCGTGGGGCGGATGCTGGCCGCCTATATACTGTCTTTGGCGTTCACGTTGGTGTACGGCTCTGTGGCGGCGCACAATGCCCGAGCGGAGCGGGTCCTCATGCCCGTGCTCGACGTGTTGCAAAGTGTACCGATCCTCTCGTTCCTGCCGGTGGTTGTGTTGGGGCTCTCTGCGCTGCTGCCCGAGGGGATCGCTGTGGAGCTGGCGTCCATCGTCCTCATCTTTACCAGCCAAGTGTGGAACCTGACGTTCGCGTGGTACCAGTCGCTGACGACCGTCCCGAAAGAACTGCGTGAGGCGGCTTCCATCTTTGGGCTCAACCGCTGGCTGCGGTTTCGTTATATGGAGTTCCCCTTTGCGACCCTGTCGGTGGTGTGGAACAGCGTCATGAGTTGGGCCGGCGGCTGGTTCTTTTTGATGGCGGCGGAGATCTTTACCGTGGGCGATCGCGACTTTCGGCTTCGCGGGCTGGGAGCGTATCTACAAGAGGCCGCCAACAGCGGCAACGCAAAGGCCATCATCTGGGGCGTGGGAACCCTCGTATTGGTCATCGTAGCGCTGGACCAACTGGTGTGGCGGCCGCTGTTAGCTTGGGCCGAACGTTTCAAGCTGGAGACGGTCACCGACAGCCAGGAGGCCAAATCGTGGCTCTACGATGCGAGCCGCGACTCGCGGTTGATGGCGTGGCTGTCGAATCGAGTTTTGGGGCCGCTGGGCGAGCTTTTGGATGGCGGCACTGCCCGGCGCTTCCCCGGCCTGGGAGCCGCGTATCCTGAACAGTCCTCGGGGAGGAGCCTGGCCTGGCTCTGGGCCATACCGGCGGTGGCGGGGCTGGGGTACGGAGCCTACCTCGGCGGAGGGATGCTGCTGGAGCTCTCGGCGAGCCAATGGGGGCAGATGCTCGTGGGCCTGACGGCTACGCTCCTGCGAGTCGCACTGTCTCTGGCGCTGGCCTTGGCCTGGACGATCCCCGTCGGCGTGGCCATCGGGACCAATCCGCGCCTCTCGGGGTGGCTGCAACCATTGGTGCAGGTGATGGCCTCGATCCCTGCGACTGCGCTTTTCCCCGTGTTTTTGTTCGCGCTGCTCGCCATGCCGGCCGGGCTGGACTTGGCCGCGATCATGGTGATGCTACTGGGATCGCAGTGGTACCTGCTGTTCAACATCATCGCGGGCGCCAGCGCAATCCCTCTGGACTTGCGCTATACCACAGCGTTACTTCAGCTGAGCCGCTGGGACCGTTGGCGCACCTTGTTGCTACCTGCGCTCTTTCCTTACGTGGTGACGGGCGCCATTACCGCGTCGGGCGGTGCGTGGAACGCCAGCATCGTGGCCGAATACGTCGAATTCGGAGGTGCGACGCACGAGACGGTGGGGATCGGCGCGATAGTGGCCCGGGCCACTGCGGTGGGCGACTTTCCGTTGCTGATGGCTTCTACACTGGTGATGGTAGCGTCTGTAGTGATCATCAACCGAGTGCTTTGGCGGCGCTTGTACCGCCTCGCCGAGGAACGCTACCGAATGGAGTGACCTATGACCGATAGCCAACCTTTGATCGAACTAGAAAACATCAGCCAGATCTACAAGAGCGGCAGCCGTTCGTTTGTTGCTGTGCACGATGTGAACCTCGTGGTGCGCGACGGTGAGTACGTGGCGATCCTCGGGCCATCGGGCTGTGGCAAGAGCACGCTTTTGCGCATCATCACCGGTTTGCAACAGCCCAGTGAGGGCCGCGTGCTCTACCGCGATGAGCAGCTTCGCGGAGTGAACCCCCATGCGGCTATCGTATTCCAGACTTTTGCGTTGTTCCCCTGGCTCACCGTGCAAGAGAACGTCGAAACGGCGCTCAAGGCCCGGGGCATGGCGCCCGAGGAGCGGGAGACGCGCGCGCTGGACCTTATCGACCGCGTGGGGTTGGACGGGTTCGAGACGGCGTATCCGCGAGAGCTCTCGGGGGGCATGCGCCAAAAGGTGGGTGTAGCGCGCGCTATGGCGGTGGAGCCGGAGCTGCTCTGCATGGACGAGCCCTTTTCGGCGCTGGACGTGCTGAGCGCCGAGTCGCTACGCGGCGACCTCCTGGAGCTTTGGACCAGCGGCCGTATCCCTACGCGCGCCATCTTGATGGTGACCCACAACATCGAGGAAGCGGTGCAGATGGCCGACCGTATTGTGGTGATGGAAAAGGATCCCGGGCGCGTGGTCGCTTCGCTCCGCATTCCGTTGCCCCATCCTCGCCAACGCAAAGAACCGGCTTTCCTGGCGCTGGTGGACCAGGTGTACGCCATCTTGGCGGGCCAGACGCAACCCGAGCACGTTGAGATGGGCTCCGAGCCCGGCAAGCCGGGGCGTGTCAGGCGCCTGCCGAACGTGGGCGTCGAGGATTTTGCGAGCTTGCTGGAGCATTTGAACGAACAGGACGGCAACCGAGCCGACATCTATCGCGTCACAGAAGTCCTTCAGGCGGATTCTGACAGAGTGCTGCAGCTCATTGAGACCGCCGAGCTTCTGCGATTCGCCACGATCGCCGAGGGCGACATCACCCTGACGCCGCTGGGCGAGGCCTTTGCCGAGGCGCGTATCCTCACGCGCAAAGAGATTTTTGCCAGCCGCATTCGGCGCCTGCCGCTCTTCCGATGGCTGATGTCTATGTTGCACGCCGCCGAAGACCGGAATCTGGACCGCATGATCGTACAGACGGCCCTGGAGCTCGAGTTTCCCGCGGAGGAGGCGGCTCGCCAGCTCGATACGGCCATCAACTGGGGCCGTTACGCAGAGCTGTTCGCTTACGACGACGATACTGAGACCCTCACTCTGGAGGAGCCCGACACCGTCCGAGAGCGACCTCTCGGCGCGGGCTGATCACAGGGGGCACGGCCCATCCCGTCGTGCTGCATGGCTGGAGTGCGTAGGCTTCCCAATAGAGGGGGACAGCGCGCCGCTGTGCTGATAGTGTTCTGGTCGGGCTTGGGGCCGGGCAGCAACGAGGACTCGGCTCGCTACCCTCTGCGCACATAGCGCGATCGGCACGGGATGCGCGACCCGTGCTGAGGAACACACCATCGTTGCGCGTCACACATTCGGGGCTTGGGCGGGGCGAGTGTGTGACGATGTGGACCGCCGTATCTCGCGTTACCCTCGCTTTCGTACAACCTCGCGACGCCCAGAAGGGAGCCGCACTGTGTTACGACAGGATCCGGGCCTCGAGAATTGTTACCGGGTTGTGCCGTACCTCGAAGTGGACACGCCGGCTGCGCAGGCTGCCGAGCTCTCGCGGCTGGCCTTTGCGGACTATCCGGGCGTGTTGCAACCATCGTTAGCGCACACCACTTGGTATCTGGGGCGCCCCGGCACCGACCGCAGTCTCTCGCGCGCTGTGTTGCACGGCGATCGATTGGTGGGGAGCGCATTCGTGTGTGTGGCCCCGGTGCGTTTGGGCGGCAGCTTGCACACTGTGGGCATTGTGGACACTGTCATGGTGCACCCAGCGCACCGGCGGCGCGGGTTGGCGCGCTGGATGCTGGGCGACGCCGTCAGCGCGATGCGCGCCCGGGGCCTTGAGGCGAGCTTGCTCTACACTGTGGCAGGATCGGCGCCGTCTCGGTTGTACGAGTCGCTGGGCTACCGGGCGCATACTGCGGTGAGCGCTTATCGCCGAGTGCAGGATCGCGAGAGGCGGGCAGCCAACGTACGCCGGGCCACACCGGCCGATGAGGTCGCGGTGATGGATCTGCTCAACACACACTGGGGCGAGGCCGATGGTTATGTGCCGTTGGACACCCCGTTGTGGCGTTGGCGCAAGCTGGTGCGTCCGCCCGAGCTGCCCGCTGAGGTCTGGTTGGTGACGGAGGGAGATGTCGCCTCGGCGGACGCGCCGCTTTTGGGCTGCGTTACGCTGTGCCCGGCGCCCATTGTCGATGGAAACGGCGGGGCGGCGCCGCGACACGACGTCTCGTATGTGCTCACCGATCTGGCGCTGAGCCCCGGGGCGAGATCGGAGGCGATTCTCGAGGCGCTGCTCAGCGCGGTGCCCGCCTACGAGGAGACGGTCATTCTGTCGGCTTTTACGGATGTGCTGGTCAACCGCTTGCTGTCGTCGATGGGGTTCGACCAGGAGCCGGGCGAAGTGGCGATGGTGCTGCCGCTGGACTGGCGACTGGAAGCGAGCCTGTACGGCTCCGCGCGGCGGTGGTATGTGCTCGCCGAGTCGGTTATCGGTGTCTGAGTTCGCCCGCACAAGGAGGAGAGTTGAGGCTATCCACTTGCTGTTTTGAGACGCCTGGGCCGCACAACACGGGCGAGACGTTGAAGGTGGCGTTGGAGCGCGCCCAAGCGCTGGGGATTCGCCAAGTGGTGGTGGCGTCGTCGCACGGGGAGACTGCGCGCAGGGCGCACGCCCTGATGGCGCCCCACGGGATTCGGATCATCGCGGTGACCCTGGCTCACGGCTGGGAGAGCCTGGGCTGGTGTATGGATACCGAGACCAAGGAGGCCCTGCGCGCGCTGGGTGTGGAAGTGGTCACGGGCATCCACGCCCTGGGCGACGGCGTGGGCTCGGCTTTCTCTGATAAATGGGGCGGCCGCGCCCCCGAGGAGATCGTGCGCGACACGCTGTACACCTTTTGCCAAGGGATGAAAGTGGCCGTCGAGTGTGTGCTGATGGCCGCGGACGCGGGGCTGCTCGATATGTCGCAGGAGGCGATCGGTATAGCCGGCACGAGCGATGGCGCCGATACGGCTATCGTGGTCAAGCCGGCCTATCCGCGCACCTTCTTGGATTTGCAGATTCGCGAGGTGCTGGCCAAGCCGCGCCAACCCTAGGGCCCTGCAGAGGGCTGTGCCCCTGATTGAACGCGCCGGGGTGGGGCGACCACACGCCCCGCCCCGGCATCGTGCTGTCGCTAGCTCTGGCGGGCCATCTCTAGCACCCTGGCGACGCGCGGATCGTCCAGCGGGTTCGCATCGGGGCTCCAGGTAAAGTGATCCTGCCCCAAAGTCGGCATGGCGCCCATACGGCGGTAGAGCTCGATCCCAAAGTCCATGTCGTCATCGTTGCGGTGCAGGTGATAGTACCCCATGAGGCGCGTGTGCCCCTCCCACAGGAAGGCGCAGAGGCCCACCGTCATATCCACGTGGTCCTGGGTGATAACCCCACCGGGGTGGGTGGTGGCGTGGATGTGCGCTTGGGCAAAGCACTCGCGCTGGAAAGAGATCTCGTTACACCCCTCGCCGGCCAGCACCATGTCGGGCTGTATCGCCACAAACTCTTCCTGCAAGCGGCGTAACCCCTGCACTGTGTTCATGTTCTCCACCAAGCCGTTGTCGGTGTTCCACGTGCAGAGCGTCTGATCGGTGAACGCCGCCGGCGCGCGCAGCTCCGCATTGGCTTGGCGCACAGCGTCGATCAGCGAGCGCCGCCAGAGGGCCAAGCCGGGGTGGATGTAGCCCATTCGCGTGTAATCGTGGGTGTCGGGTGGCCAGTACCAGCCCTGTGGCTCGTTCACAAAAGCCGAGCGGATTTGCCAGTCGCGCACCCTGGCAAAGAGCGGATGATCGTTGTAACAGCCCCAGTAGTTGTAGTGAGGCATCATGCGGTAGCCCATGGCGTTAGCGCGCTCCACAAAGGCGCGCGCCTCATCCGTGGGGATGTAGGTGGGATAGTCTACATCGTACTGGCTGGTGCGCCAGGAGGCCAGATGGATCAGCACCTTCTCGGGCGGGAAGATACGCCCCAGAGACTCGAGCAGCGCCTGATCCGGCCCGGCCCACATGATGTTGAGCGCGATGTCACTCAACCACTCGGGCCGGTGTGCGCGCTTGCGCTCCAGCTGGTACGTGTTGCGCAGCCAATCGCGGTAGCGGCCGGCGGGCGCCCGCCAATCGCCCTGGTACACATTGATGCGCCATTCGACACCGCCGGCGTTGCGGTTGTTCCACAACGGGCCGACGTGCTCCGATTCGTAGCCCAACACGCTGGCGCCCCCCGGGTTGCGCCGGAGGTTGAGGGCCTTGAACTGGCAGTCGGTGTCCTCAGAGTGGACCATCATCGACTGGCCGTCGCGTTCGGCGATGGCCAGTTGGGCGTTCCAACGAAAGGGCCAAGCGAAGCGGTCATCACCGGGGATAGCGTGATCGCGCTCAACCAGGATGCCGTTGATACAGGGCAACACCAAGCGCGCTTCGGGGGCATAGGCCAGATTCCAGCGGACAGAGGCCACACCGCGGCGGGCGCTCTGGCCGCTCGGGGTGACGCACAGGTCTCCTGTGTCGGGGTCCAGGCGAACCAACAGCTCGCGGTCCGAGTCGGCGCCTATCAGCACCACGCGCGCGGCCCACTCGGAAAGGGGATGGACATCGATCCGCTGGTGCTTATCGGCGCCGAGCGCGTCCTCGTGTACATAATACAGCTCGAGGGGGAAGGCTTCCTCATCCACGCGCAGAAACTCGGTTCCCGAGCCCGTCGCTCGGAGGCTGGTGAGCGCTGCGCCCTCCATCCGCGCGGTGTAGCTGTGCGACTCGATGATCAAGCCGTTGGTGCTTTCGGGATCTTTTCGAATCTCCATGTCGTTGCTCCTTGCGCGCCGGGCGGGCACGCTGTGTTGTGTGCGCTATACTGCGGGCAACGCGCCCGCAGTATTCCAGTACGACGGTGCCGTGCAGCCGAGTGCTTATCACCTCTACCGTAGCGATGCCCTCACCGGCCGGGCGATAGCTCCACGAGCGGCCGCCCTCCTCCAACTCTGAGCGCACGCTCACGGGTTCGCCCCAGGTCGGTGTCATCCGCGTTGGCGTGCAGGCCATAGTGCAGCCCCAAAGACACCTCGTCACCGCGCCACTTCCGATAGCTCATCTCGTGTTTCTGTGGGCTTTTCAGGGTGTATGCGGCCTGGTGCGCGGTCAATCGGATTTGCGGCTACCGCGCAGGCCGCGCAGCGCGGCGAGTTGATCGAGATAGGCTGTGGGGATCTCGCCCGCGGCGCTGATGGGCACATCCCAAGTAACAACGCCCCCGCGCTCGACGACGTGCTGCGTGTAGCCCGACACAAACTCATCGGGGAAGCGCAGTTCGCCACGGCTCCAATTCTCGCCCAGATAGCTGAGCACGTGGAACTGGGCGCCATTCACCCAACGCCCCGGGCAGACGGGAAAGGCGTCGGCGATCTCTCCCGCCGTATAGTCCTCGTGTTCGGTGAGCGAGATCACGGGCGTCAGCACACCGGGATTGAACGCCACCAGGCTGTTGGCGTTTCCGGCCTTGGCGGCGGCTGCAAGGCTCGAGAAATTGGGGGGGTCGGGGTGGCGATACATGGCGTCAGCGAAATAACAGCCGTCGAACCACCAGCCGCTGACTCGATCGCCCCATCTCTGAGACCATTCGCGGATCACGGCCTCCCATCGCAGCTGGAACGCCGCCAGGCGCTCACCGGTCTGTGCCCCACCAAACCAAGGCCAGGCGCGTTCAAAGCCCCAGCGCCAATCGAGGCGTGCCATGGCCACAGGGTCTTGCGAAGGCGCCCCGCTGGGCAGGTAGACCATCAGGCGGATGCCGCGCGGTTGAAGAGCGGCGTACAGATCGGCGACGAGGTCTCGTTGCGAGCACTTGCTGGGGTGGATACCGACCAACTCGTCGTACACTGGGTTGGGAGCGCAATAGTGGCCCGAGTTCTGCCCCAGGGTGATGAAAAACGTGGGCGCCCCCACCGAGTCGAGTTGTTGGGCGAGGGCATGCACGTCGAACCCGTCCACTTGGGCGTTCCAGGCATCGGTAGGGGTGTCAAGGCTGATCAGATAGTGGCAAAAGACCCCCCAGCCACTATCGCGGAACCAGTCGGTGTTGGCTCGCATAGGAGTGTCTCCTTGACAGGCATGGCTGCTGGCATATCGCGCCGTGGGTTGGCTCGGTTGTTGCATAGTAGCGCAGATGAGCCGCGCGCTGCAAGCGTGCCCGCGCCCACCGGCGGTGGGCGAACGACGTCTACACGCGGGATTGCCCCCGATGTTCGGGGCGGGGCCGGTGTGCGTGCGATTCGTAGCAGGGCGGGTGCGGCGCTTGACATAGATCCCATCCTGTGCGATAATCAGACCGACCGGTCGGTTTGATCATGATAAGGAGGGCTTTATGGCGGAGACGCTCACGCTGCAGCGTCCTGAGCAAACCCGGGCACGTATCCTACGGTCGGCGGCAGAGTGTTTTGCCCGCCGCGGTTACGATGCCACCGGTGTAGCCGAGATTTGCCGTCGTGCAGGCGTGAGCAAGGGGGCGCTGTACCATCACTTTTCGAACAAGCAGGCCCTTTTCCTAGAACTGTTGAACGAATGGCTCGTCGGCTTGGACGAACAGTTGGCGGAGCTGGCCCAAACTGAGGCGACCGTGCCCGAACGCTTGGTGTCGATGGTGGCGGCGGCACAGCAGGTCTTTGTCGATGCACGCGGCCATCTGCCCATCTACTTGGAGTTCTGGTCGCGCGCATCCAAAGATGCGGACACTCGAGAAGCAACCATAGGGCATTACCGCCGCTACCAAGCTTTTTTCGAGCAACTGTACGCTGCGGGCGTCGCCGAGGGCAGCCTGCGGCCCATCGATGTGCAGGTTGTAGCGCAGATGACGGTTTCGTTAGCTATGGGCACCCTGTTGCAGAGCTTGCTGGACCCGGAAGGCTCTGACTGGGGAGCGGCGCTGTGGCAAGCAGTCTCCTTGCTCTTGAAGGGAATGGTGGCATCCACAGAGCCAGACTTGAGAGAGTATACTGCGAGCCGTTGATGCCGCGCGTTTGTACAGCAGTGTAGCGTGTAAGACTAACGCAAGCAAAAAAGGAGGTGCAAGTGAAGCCCAGCGACCTTGTGGGTGCGGGCGTCTTGATGGCCTACTACCTGGTAGTTATTGTGGCCCTGCCCACGCTCATCAAAGCAAAGACACGAGTTCCTTTAGAAGTTGTACGCAAGATACAACATATAGCCTATAGCCTGTCGGTGTTCCCGATGCTGCGGCTTTTCAGCACTTGGTATTGGTCCGTGGCAGCGGCTTTCCTTCTGGTGGCGCTGGCCTACCCTGTGTTGTTGATCATCGAGCGCTATCCGCGCGCGAGGCGACTTTTTGTTTACCGCTCCTCACGTGGCGGCGAACTGCGCAAACAACTGGTCTATGTGCAGGTTTCGTTCGCTGTACTTATCTCTCTATTCTGGGGTGTGTTAGGGGCCGATTGGCGCTATATCGTGGCTGTATCGGTGATGGCCTGGGGTTTCGGCGATGCCGCTGCTGCTCTGGTGGGCAAGGCACTGGGTCGGCGTCGCGTTGTGCATCGACTCGTCGAGGGCCCCAAGACGTATGCCGGCACGGCCGCCATGATGCTGGCGGCTTGTGCGGCCACTTTCCTGACGCTCATACTGTACGCGGGCAAGCCTTGGCATGTCAGCCTGTTGGTTGCGGTATTGGTAGCCCCTGTGTGTGGGATTGTGGAGCTGTTCTCGCGCCGTGGCACCGATACGCTGACGGTGCCGCTCTCGGCCGCCGCGCTGATCCTGCCCGTGATGTATTGGCTGACGCAGTGGGGTCTCTAGAGTGAGCGCCCTGTCGAAAGAGCAGGCCGCCAGCCGGGGGCGAACGCTTCTCGCGGCAGTGTTACTGAGCATGTGGGCGCCGCTGGCTACCGGCATCGCGGTGGCGATGAGCCGCTCGATGACGCAGCTCGCCGATTTGGTGCGGCGTAGCACCGAGCTATTGGCGCTGCTGGTGTCGTGGCTGGTGTTCAGGCATCTCGACCGCAACAGGGATATCGAGCAGGCGAGCCGTGAGAGATTGGAGCGAGTTGCTGGGTGGTGCGTGGCCGCCGCGCTCTGTGCATCGGGCGTCGTTATGCTGGTGTTGGCCCTCACACGCGGAGAAAGCTACGTGCCGGGCGGCAATGTCTACCCCGGGCTGGCTATCGCGGCGATGGGCCTGGTGACTAACGCCTGGTTCTGGCATCGGTACAGCGTGCTGACACGAGAGCACCACGACCCGGTCATCGCGTCGCAACGGCCGCTGTACCGCGCCAAGACGTTGGTGGATCTCTGCGTGTTGACGGCCCTGGCCACTGTGGCCATCGCGCCCGGCCGGCCCGTCACGCGTGTGGTGGACGCGGCGGGCTCGCTGGCTGTGGGCGTCTACCTGTTGGTGACGGGCATCCGGATGGCCCTGTCGCAAAGAGGCGGGGCGGCGCGGGCTGAACAACGGGCGGGGGATGCGTGTGGGGTCCCTACTGAAAGCGCCGGTGCAGGGCAGCCTTTGCGGGTGCCGGCCGATGAGGGCTTGAAAGCCGAGGTGACGGGAAAGTAAAAGAAGGGGCGTTGCTTGTGCGCCCCTTCGGTTGTCTGATGCGCTGTGCAGCGCGTGGCCGCTAGAAGCGGTTGACCACCTCGCGGGCGATCGCCGTCCAGTGGCGGAACCGCTCGGGATGGTTCTCGCAGGTGTGGGTGTCCTTCAGGATCACCTCAACGATGCAATCCGCGGTGGCTTCCAGCCCATCGCGCAGGTAGTGAAAGATCTTTTCCCCGTCGAACTCGCCGACGAGATGGGCGGGGTGTGCCTTCCAAGAAAAGATGTACTTGTCCTGAATCTGTTCGGCACAGCGAGACACGTCCGCGAACGGCGAGACGGAGATACGCCGCAGATTCGGGATGGTGAACACATCCCCCAGCTTTGCGCAGAGATCCTCGCAGCAGCCGTATCCGTTGAGGCCGAACGGCTCCAGTACGCGTTTTTCGTAGGGCAACACGAATTCGGCGTGCATGGCGGGCGATACTTCGGCCATCTCTTGCGACTCGGCCGAGGCCCACATGTCGCATGGACGCACACGCTCGGGATCAAAGCCGGGCGCGGGAAGCTCGGAAGTGTACCCGACGCCGCCGGACGAGTGATACGTGTCGTCGTTGTTGAGGCTGAGAACGTTCAGGTCGATGTATTGCTGGACGATGCCACGGTATCCCTCCTCCAGAATGGCCATGGCGTCGTGAACCATCTGTGGCCGGTCGTGCATGTCCCACATGACCTCTTCCAGGCCGCGCAGCCGCGTGTAGATGGCCATAAAATGGAACGAGATGTGGTCTACCCCCTTGAGCTTGACCTCCAGGATGTCGCCAAACAGATCCTGTGCCTCTTTGAGATCGTGCTGCGTCCTCTCTGCGTCGTGAGAGACTTTGGGCAGTTGGAGTCTCTCCAGGTCTTTGGGCTCGTGGATCACCGGGACAAAGGCCCAAGCTCCACGGGACTCGGTGCTGGGTTTCTCTTTGGGCTCCAGCCCCCAACCGGATACCTCCACGGCCTTGTGCACCACATAGTGCGGCTCGATGACGGTGTCATCCATAAAGTGCTCGTAGGTGTAGATGCGGCTACGCAGGTTCCACTCGATGGCACGCGCCCGGTCCCCCTGGCATCGCATCGACGCCCACGGCAAAAGCTCTTCCCACGAGCCCTCGGGAAAGACCAACACCAACGGGCGAGTGCGCTGGAGTTGATTGTGACGGGTCCATAGGTCTCGCCGCTGCGCCATCACGGGCAAGTGGCCGATCTCGGCCAAGCGCTGCGCCAGCTCACGTAGAATCGAACGGTCTTGGGATTCGATCATCGTTGCATTGCCTCCGAAAGGTGTGTGGCTGTATATGGGCCTCGCACAGCGATCAGATGCGCCAGTGGGTGCCCATGAGGCTCGGCTTTTCGCCGGGCTGATCGGCCTGATAGTATACTGTGTAGATGGACCCATCGTCGAGCTGTACCGATGCGGGATAGCCCAAATCTACGCTGGGGCCGGGGGCGATCTCGATCTCGCCCTCTACGTCCCACGTGCGCCCCTCGTCGGGGCTGATGCGGGCGCGTTCGCCGTAGGGCTCGATGCGCCGGCCGTAGGTTGCGAGCAGCCACCCGTTAGCGAGGCGGATCAGGTGGGGTGGGTAGCCCCAGATGGGCGTGGGACTTGCCTGGCTCCAGGTGCGGCCGCCGTCCTCGCTCACGGTTTGCCGCAGAAAGCTGTCTTCGTGGCGGGCCGGGTTGTAGCGGATCAGCGCCACCAGCCGGCCGCTGGCGGTCTCGACCACGTGCGGTTCGTGATAGTGGCGGGGGTCCTCGCCCCCGGCCACCTGTATAGTGCTCAGCAGCCGCCAGGAGAGGCCGTCGTCGTCAGAGGTCTCCACTGTGAGGCGTTGCGAGCCGGACCAGTAATCCACGCCCACGTAGAGCAGCCGTCCATCGGCGAGCTGAATGGGGCCGTGTGGCGCGCTGCCCAGGGTGCGTGTGGGCTCCCCCCAAGTGTGCCCGCCATCGGAGGATCGCCGCACCCAAGAGCCCAACCAAACGTCGCGCACCTCCGGCGTGGCGCGCTCTATATCCTCGCGCCAGCCGTCGACTACCGCATCGCCGTACCACTGCCGGCACTGGCTCTGGCCGTCGGCGTAATAGACCGAGGTGAACCAACTCAGCAGCAGAGTCCCTTGTGCCGTCTGAACGATGCCGGCGTCGCGATCGTCCAGCGGCGTGTCGTTGACGACGACGGGATCGCTCCAAGTGTGGCCGGCGTCCGCGCTGCGGACCAGCTCGGTGACGCCGTCGGGGCAGACATGCTCCTGGCGCCGCCCCGAAAAGACGGCGATCAGCTCGCCTCCATCGGTGAGTGTTACGGAGGGCCAGCCGATATACTGCCCGGGCTCTTTGCAGACCACCCGGGTGGAGAGGATCTCAGGTGACATAAGCACATCCTTTCCATAGCCGCACGAAAAATGAAAGCATCACCCTTCCGCAGCGAGGTTCCACCGCTCGGCCAGGTGCCGGCTTCCCTCCCAGATCCCGACGATCATCTCTTTCGATTCCTGACAATGCCGGATGACCTGGGCGATGTCGTGGCCCTGGATCTCGCACACGATGGGCCCGGCGTAGCCGTTGTCGCGCAACGTCTCGTAGGTGGCCTGAAAGTCGATCGTGTTGTTGAGGTGCGGCGGCTGGTGCTCCATATAGCGCCCCCAGTAGTGGTTGATGCCGTTGTGATGCACCTCGACGATGCGATCGCCCAGCTGGTTCAGGTAGGCCATGAACCCCTCGTCGGTGTGGGCGGACATGTAGGCATGGCCGATATCCATATTGATGCCCCAACCCTCGACGCGGTCGCAGACGTACTTGAGCTCGGCCAGGGCGCCTACCTCGTACCCCACGGGCATCCCGTGCTGGCGCGCCATGGGCATCAAGTGCTCGGCGTACTCGAGGTTGTAATCCAGCACCGCCTGATGCGGCCTGATAAAACCGTGCGTGGGGACGCCGAGATGGTAGGTCATGGCCGCGGCGCCCAAGTACACAGCCAGTTCAAAGCAGCGGTCGTAATACTCCCACGTGAGGCGCCGCAGGTGGCGATTGGCGCTGGCCAGGTTCCAATCGAGGTGGGGCGAGTGGATCGTCACCCAGTGAAAGCCACCGAGGGCCTCCTTTAGGCGCGCGCGCTCCTCGGGGGTGGCCTCGAGCAGATCGATCCCCACGTTGGCATGGTTGGAGGGGTAGCCGAGCTGCGCCTGATCCAATGTGGGCACGATCTCGAAACCGGCGAAACCCGCCTCCGCCACCATGCGGATGGCGTCGTAGAGGGTCTCGCCGTGGGTGGCCGGCAGAAAGTGAGTCGAGATGCCGATGCGATCCTGTATTCGCAACATATCCGCCTCCTCAGTGTGTATCGTAGGCATTATAGGAGGTTGTGTCGAGCGCGTCACGTGTTGAGAGCCCTCGAGCCCCTTGCGCCGTCTTGGGGCCCCGCCAACCAGCGATCAGTGCTCGCCGAAATCCAGCTCGCCCGCCGCACGCAGCGCCCGGATCGTCTCGGCCGCCCGCGCCACAAGTTCGGGCGGCGCCGGCTCTATGAGCGCATCCGGTGAGGCGCTGTACGCCCCAGCCAGCGTGGCCCCGCAGCCGAAGCGCAGGTCTACGTTGTCTACGTACCAGGTGGTGGGCGCAGCGCTATCGGTGGAACCCCCGATAAAGACCATCAGTGGCCTGGTGCGGTAATTCACGGCGTTTGGAATCGGTATGCGCAGGTCCAGCCAGTCGTCTCGCGGCGAGGTGTTGGCGACGACAGCGCTCGCGATGGGTTGTGACTGGTCGTCAAAGACGATGGCCGAGAGCGAGTCACGCCGATCAGTGGTAGAGTCGGTGGACTTCATGAACACCGAGAGGTACAACGCGCCCGATTCGCCCCAGTGGGGCATTGCCGCTCCCTGCAAGAGGACGTCCTCGGCGCTGTCGCGCCCCCCCAGGCGCACAGAGTGCCCCTCTTTGCCGGGCGCGGTGGTGATCTGCGGGCTGCCGCTTGAGACCCAATGCTCGAGCCCGCGCTCGAAACCGCCGTTGGTGAGGACCCCTACCGACGTGTTGCAAGGCGTCGGGATGGGTGTGGGGGTGGGCGCGCGCATCACGATGGGCAGATAGCTGGCGGGCTCCCCAGAGGGCGCGGCGTTCACGGTGGGAGCGCCAAGAAAAAGGGTGAGCCGAAGCAGAGACCACAACGCCACGGCTGTCGCTCCTGTAGCTATGAGCCACGGCGCGCGGCGGCTTTCTCCTCGCTGGAGCTTTGTCATGTTCCCCCCCATGTTGCAGTGTGGTGGCGACGCACGACGGCGACGTGAGGACGCCCGCGTTCCATCACATCGGATGGGCTATATGTGGCGCATTACGGGCGCCGACACGTGCCCAGTATAGCACATGTCGGCGAGGGCTGCAGCCCTGCGTATCAACCATTGCACGCGAACGCTTGCGAGGGTGCCGCAGCGCCCACAGCACCACAGCCGCTGAGGGTAGCGGCGCCGCCTGCGAAGCGTTCGTTTGCAGCCCTGTAGGCTCACCGGTTATAATAGGTTATCGATACCGAGTGGATGCTCACCCCGACGCTCACTGTGCCACACCCCCGCAACCCCAAGCCATGCCCGCACGGATTGTTGCCCCGTTCGACGATGCTGGCTGTAGGGCCATCCACCGCAAGCGAAAGGAGCCGTTATGCTCAAGCGTGTGTTTTTCGCAAGCATTGCAGTGCTCCTTCTGGTTGCCTGCCGAGCCACCAAGACATCGCTGCCCGAGGCGACCGAGGAGCCCCGTACCGCTGAGGTGAGCCCCACGGCCACCCAGGCGGAGTTGCCGAGCGAGACGGAAACGCTCGCCAGCGAGGCCGTGCCGGAGAGCGCCCCCACCGCGACGGAGGTTCGTACGCCTGTTGCGACGGCCGAAGCACCCGCGGAGGCCGAGGAGCCGACGCCCACCGAGGCGCCCGTTGCAGGGCTCGAACCACGGGTGGAGGTTGTGGCGGCGGGCCTCGAGGTGCCCTGGGGGTTGGCCTTTGCGCCGGATGGACGGCTCTTTGTGACAGAGCGCTCCGGGCGAATCCGTGTCATCGCCGACGGCGTGTTGCAGCCCGAGCCCGTGGCGAGGATAGCCGTGGCCAGTGTGGGCGAGGGGGGCTTGATGGGCCTCGCGCTGGATCCCGATTTCGAGGCCACCGGGTATCTATACATCATGTATACCTACGAAGAGCGAGGCGCGCTGTGGAACCGCATCTCGCGCCTGACGCTGGAGGGCTCCACCGCGGGCGACGAGGTGGTGTTATTGGAGAGGATCCCCGGGGCGCGCTACCACGACGGCGGACAGCTGCGGTTCGGCCCCGACGGCAAGCTCTACGCGACCACCGGCGATGCGAGCCAGATGGACCTGGCCCAGGATCGCAACAGTTTGGCGGGCAAGATCCTGCGCCTCAACCGCGATGGCTCGATCCCCAACGACAACCCGTACGAGGGGTCGCCGGTGTACTCTTACGGGCACCGCAACCCCCAGGGGTTGGCCTGGCAGCCCGGCACTCAACAGCTTTGGAGCGTCGAGCACGGCCCCACCGGCGAGATGGGTCTGTGCTGCCGCGATGAGGTGAACCGGATCGTCCCCGGCGGCAACTATGGCTGGCCCGTGGTGACGCTGCCAGCGGGCGACGAGCGCTTTGTGGATCCGGCGCTCAACAGTGGGAACGACACTTGGGCCCCGTCTGGCGCTGCGTTCTATGACGCCGAGCCGCTGGCGCCTTGGCGGGGGAATCTGTTCTTTGGCACGCTGCGAGGACAGCATCTGCAGCGCCTTGAGCTGGGCGGCCCCGATGGGGCTCTGGTGCTGGCCAGCGAACGCCTGTTCCAGGGCGAGTATGGTCGGATTCGCGCGGTGGCGTTGGGGCCCGATGGCTACCTATACTTTAGTACCAGCAACCGCGACGGGCGCGGGCAGCCGGCCACCGAAGACGACCGCGTGTTACGGATCGTGCCCGGGCCCTGAATGTCCGATGCGTGGAGGGCCGCGCTGGGCGTTTGGGGCGCGGCCCGAGACGGCGACTGTGCAAGGAGGGATGCATGCAACCGATTCGATTGGGAGTGGTGGGGCCGGGCCTGATCTGGGAAAAGGCGCACCGGCCAGTGTTGGAGCGTATGGAGGAGGCTTTTCGTATCACCGTCTTCAGCGGGCGGAGCGAACACAGCCGACGTGTGGCCGCCGCCGAGTACCCCGGCGCGGCGTTCGAGACGGACTATCGCGAGTTGGTGCGGCGCTCGGATGTCGACGCTGTGCTCGTGCTGACGCCGATCCCGCTCAATGCGCCGGTGACGTTGGCCGCCCTGGAGGCCGGCAAGGAGGTCTACCTCGAAAAGCCGATGGCGCGCACCGCCGAGGAGGGCGAGGCCATCGCGCGTCTGGCGCGTGAGCGCAGCTTGCGCGTGTTCGTGTTGGAGCAGGTGGCATACGACGCCACTTACGAACGGATGGCGGAGATTCTACAAAGCGGCGAGATCGGGGACATAGTGCTTTACGAGCGGGTGACCCACCGCATGGTGGATTGGATAGAGCACACAGTGGGTGGCTATGGCGCTACAAAATGGCGCATCCAACCCGAGTTCCCGCTCGGCTCGCTGTTCGATGGAGGCCATCACGACATCGCCGCTCTGTCGATGCTGTTCGGTGCGCCGCAGCGTGTGAGCGCCTCGGGGTTGCAGCTCAGGCCCGAGTACGGCAAATACGACCAGGTGCTGATGCTGTTCGACTACCGCGAGCCGCTGCGCGGCATCTTTAGCCACTCGACCTACCTGGGCGGCGACCGCAACTATTTCTATGTGCGGGGCACCGAGGGGTTGGTGGCGGCGGAGGGCGGCGGCCTGCTCGTGCAGGATCGTGAGGGGCGCGAGCGCCGCGTGGAGGTGCCGCCCGAGAACAGCCACGAGCGTATGTGGCGCGCTTTTGCTCGGGCGCTGCGCGAGGGCGGTGAGCCCTCGTACACTCTGGCGCACGCACACCAGGATCTGCGGACGCTGTTGGCGGTGGAGCGCTCCATCAAAGAGGGGCGCCCGGCGGAAGTGTAGCTTGGGGATGCGCCGGCCCGCCGCCAAGGAGAACCGGCTCGGCAAAGCCGCGATGTGCCCGCCAGCGGTGATACGCTTTTTTGCGTGAGGAACGGAGCACGCAACCTCCCGCCGCATTCTGCCACCCCGTGCCTGCGTGCGCACCCGAGTGCGTGTGAGCCGAGGCGGCCGAGCAGGGGTGGTTGGCGAGCCCCTATGGATGGCATACAATACCGCCGATGATGACCCTGCAAGAGACGGAGGAAATGCGCTGATGCCCTCAGAGATGATCCTGCGGTACGGGATGAACCCGCACCAGAAGCCGGCCCGGGTGTATGTGGACCGCGGTGTGCTGCCCTTTGAAGTGCTGAGCGGAACGCCGGGCTATATCAACTTGCTGGATGGGTTGAACGCCTGGCAGTTGGTGCGCGAGCTCAAGGCACTTCTCGGCCTGCCGGCGGCGGCTTCGTTCAAGCATGTAAGCCCCGCGGGCGTGGCGGTGGGCAACCCGCTGAATGACGCTGAGCGGGCGGCCTGTTTCGTAGAGGATCTAGAGCTGTCGCCTCTAGCGTCGGCCTACGCGCGGGCTCGCGGGGCCGATCGCATGTCCTCGTTCGGCGATTTCGTGGCCCTGAGCGATACGTGCGATGTGCCCACGGCGCATATCATTCGCCGCGAGGTATCGGATGGGGTTATCGCGCCCGGCTATGAGCCCGAGGCGCTGGAGATCCTGCGAAAGAAACGCGATGGCGGCTATCGCGTGTTGCGTATCGATCCTGACTATGAGCCGCCCGAGATAGAGACGCGCCAGGTGTTCGGCCTCTTGTTAGAGCAGCGCCGTAACGACTTGACGCTCGGACGCGAGGCGTTTTCTCATGTTGTGACGCGGGAGCGGTCGCTGTCGGAGGGGGCGCTGCGCGACCTGATCGTGGCCACGGTGGCCCTCAAGTACACACAGTCCAACTCGGTGTGCCTGGCGCATAACGGGCAGGTGACGGGTGTGGGCGCCGGCCAACAGTCGCGTGTGCACTGCACCCGCTTGGCGTGCAACAAGTCGGATCTGTGGTTCCTGCGACAGCACCCCTCGGTGTTGGGGCTGCGGTTCGCGCGCGGCCTGCCGCGCGCCGAGCGCAACAACGCCATCGATCTGTACCTGATGGAGGAGTTGACCCTCGCTGAGGAGGCGGCCTGGGAGAAAGCGTTCGCCGTGGTGCCCGCTCGGTTGACGCGCTCGGAGAGGCGCGCCTGGTTGGACGAGGTGCGGGGCGTTGCCCTCAGTTCCGATGCCTTTTTCCCTTTCCGAGATTCGATCGATCGCGCTCAGAGCAGCAGCGTACGTTATGTGGCACAGCCGGGCGGCTCGCTGAACGACCAGGCCGTGATAGACGCCTGTGACGAGTACGGCATGGTGATGGCCATCACAGGAACGCGCCTGTTCCATCACTGATGCTCGGCCACTCACGGGGCGTCCCTCTCGGGGGCGCCCCGTGTTCGTTGAACGGTTGTGCCGCCTACTCCTCGCCGTAGAAATCGAGCAGCATCATGATGGTTCGGCCGTTGGCGCTGGCGTTGGGCTGCCACGGAGCGAACGTCGGGTCGTTATCGGCGTAGCGCTCGAGCATATAGAACTCGGGCGACATGCCATACTGCAGCTGAGCCCACAGGGTCTCGGCGGCCTTTTGGCGCTCGCCGCGCTCCAGCCAGGCGTAGAACCAGTGCATATCGGAGAAGCTGGTGTACCAGGTGTGCCCCGCCCAAGGATCCGCCATGTAGCCGTGCGTCATCAGCGAATCCGTCATGCGCGCCGTGAGGCCGTTCTGCATCCAGCCCTGTTGGCGCCAGTATCGCTCCAGCTGTTCGAACAGCTCGCTCTGCGGGCGGATGATGCCGGCGCGGAGCAGGTTGGTGGGGCCATCGGCGTGATACGGGCCGAAAGGCGGGTAGGCGTCCGGCAGCCCCAGCACGTTGGGGATATAGACGACCTCGTCGCCCTGGCAACCTTCAACCAGGAGGGATAGGGTGCGTTGCAGGCAGTCGCGATAGTCTTCCACACTGGCTTGGATACGCTCGGCTTCGGGATCGCGGTAATGCGCCAGCGCTCGAGCCGCTTCACGCAGCCCTATGTAGCAGATACCGTCCGTGAAGCACCAGTACTGCCCCGACCATTGCCAATCGTGGCCCAACCCCGCAGGAAACAGGCCGTAGCCCAAGGCCTCGGGGTTGTCTCGGGTCTTGGCGCGCTGGGCCTCGATCCATGCGACGGCGTCCAGTAGAGACTGGCGCCAGGAACGAAAGTAGCTCGGATCGTCGCGGCAGATGAGATGGTAGCCCAGGCCAAAGAGCACACCGCCGGTCTCGTTGGTCCAGCGGAGCGAATTGATCCCCTGGAAGCGGCCGGCGTCGTCGCCCTCTGAAAGCTGCTGGTCGCGAAAGAAGGCGTAGCCGAGCGAGCTCCACTCCAACAGGCCCAGGCGATCCAGCGCCCGGAGCCACTCCATCGCCTCCACTGGCCAGACGCCGTCGTGCCGGCCGCCCTGGCGGGGCCAGATCACGCCGTCGTCGGTGCGGGCCAGCATCTGCAGGCACTGGCATACCAACGATTGGAACATGCGGTTGAGCGTTTTTTCCGGCAGCCGCGGCCGACGCCGGATCGCGGCGAGTTCTCCGCGCCAACGCTCCACAGCGCGCGCCTGCTCGAGGTTGTAGGCCTCCTCGTTGAGAGAGACCCCCCGCCCTCGGCTCAGTGCCAGGTAAAGGGTCGTATGGCCGTGCCCCCTCAGCGCCGCACGCACCCGTAAATAGTGCTTGGCGAAAGGATTGGTGGGGTGGCGCTCCACCCACGCGATCTCGGCCCCCTCCGGCTCTGCGAGCTGTACGAGGAGATCGCGATCTGCAAGCGCCCCTTCACGCCATCTCCACGTGTTGGGAATCATGTCCCAGTGCTCCAGCAGCGGCCGGTACGACGCATAATAGTCGCCGTGCATGCCGATGAGCAGCCCATCAAAGCCGGTGCGTGGCATCAGGCCGAGGGTGGCGACAGATTCCACGGGAGAGTCGTTCGTGATGCGCAGGCGCGCATATGTGACGGGCTCCTCATCCCAGGAGCAAAAAGCACGCAGCTCGATCTCCAGTCCACCGTGCCGAGCGCGCATCGTGGGCAGCGGGAGGCCATCCTCGTGAGAAGAGATGTCCGTCCTGCCCCAGTCCACCGTTTCAGCTGTCTCGCCAAACAGAAACCGTACGCCGTGGTCGTCGCCTGGCGAGTGGCCCGGCGCGGGCACGACACGCGGTTTCGCGACGCCCTTGCTGATCAGCTTCAGATCGGGCCAGACCGTTACCTGCCGGCGAGCGAGCGGCGGATGCAGATAGATCTTGCTGGTTTTGGGTTGCTGCCAGGCCATCCTACGTCCTCCTTTCGGAGCTTGGTGTACCCTGGGGCCGTTTCCGCTCTCATAGGCGAGTACCCAGCGACCCTCGTTCGCTCAGCGGCCCAACGCGTCGCGCAGGCGCCGGGCCACGAGCACCTTCTCGCCCTCTTGCAGGGTGTGGGGATGCACGCGCAACTCGGGGCGCGCGGGCGCCGAGGCATAGGTCTGTGGCGTCATGAGCTGCACGATGACCCTGGGCTGGCCTTGCCCAAGGGCTGTGGCGACCTCCTGCGGTGTGATGCCCAGCGCCTCTGTGTCCCACGTGATGGCAGCGTGGGGTATCTGCTGCCCCACACCATCGGGGAACTGTCTCCAGGCGCGCAAGCCCTCAATCCCCTGAAGGGCGCCCAGCACGTACTGCACACGCCCCTCCCAGACACGCATCTCCGCTTCGTGATCTTTGGTTACGTACAGCTCCACGGCTTTGACCAGTGCGACAATCTCCTCTTTGCCCACCTTCATGGCGCGGCCGATGGCCATATGCGGACCGTCGTTCAGGCGGCAGGCCTCCACTAGGTCGGCTCTGCCGAGGATCAGCCCGCTGGCCTGTGGGCCACGGATCGATTTGCCGCCGGAAAAAGTCACCAGATCGGCGCCCTCGCGCAGGAAACGAGTCAGGTTGTCCAGCGGCGGCACCTCGGCGGCGGCGTCCACGATGACGGGCACTCTGGCGGCGCGGGCGATCTCGACCACCTCGGAGAGAGGCAGCGTGTCGTGTGCACAGAACCAGGCAAAGGTGTGGAACACTGCGGCCACGCGCTCGGGGCGATGCAGAGCCTGGCGTAGAGCGCTCGCGTCGGGGGCGATCTCTACGATGTCCGCACCGGTGAGGCGCAGCGCCCGCGCAAAGGGGTTGCTGTGAGCGCGCTGGACGATCACCTGGTACCGGCCGTCGCCGGCGCCCGCGGGCAAGCGACCGGGCACGACAGAGCCCGCGCGTTCGCGGTCGGTGCCCGTCATGCAGGCGGCGGCCATGAGGGCGATCCCCGCGGTGGCACAGGCGCAGATGTGGGCGGCGTCCACCCCCACCAGCTGGGCGATTCGCTTGCCTGCGGCCACGTGCAGCTCTTCCATGTCCACAAACGCGCGGCTGGCGGCCGCCATGGCGTCGGTGACCTCGGGCGGCATGAGCGATCCGCCGTAAGAGGTGAGAGATCCTGCGGCATTGATGACGGGCTCGACGCCCAGAGCGGTATAGACGTCCATGCGATCTCCTTATACTCGGTATATAGTGTAGCGATGGGCCAGGTTCAACCCTCTGAAGCGCTTGGAGTGCGAGCCAACAGGCGCGTCAGGGCCGCACAACCGATCCATCAGCGCGGCGATCCTCGGCGGCACGGAACGAGCGAGCCGCGCGAGCGGGATCCAATAGGGCGGCCGCCTTGTCCTCGTCGATGTCGATTCCAAGGCCGGGCGCGTCGTTGGCGTACAGGTACCCTCCCTCCAGTACCGCGTGGCCCGGGAAGGCCTCCAGCTCGGACGCTCGGAAATGGTTCTCCTCTTGTATGCCAAAGCTCCAAGAGGAGAGGTCCAGGTGCACAGCAGCCATCTGGTTCACCGGGTCGTTGTCGCCGCCCTCTTGCCAGGCGGTGTGCACACCAAACGCCTCGCAAAGCGCAGCGATCTTGCGGCAGGGCGTGATCCCTCCCGCTTTGGAGACTCGTACTCGGATATAGTCTATCAGTCTCTCGCTGATGAGTGGCAGCCACTCCTGAGGGTTGACGAACAGCTCACCGACGGCCTGCGGGGTGGTGCACTGTTGACGGATCAAGCGGTACCACGCGATCTGCTCGGGCGGCAGCACATCCTCCAAGAAAAAGAGGCGGTAGGGCTCGAGCAGTTTGGAGAGGGCGACCGCCGACTGGGGCCGCAGATGCTCGTGGACATCGTGGGTGAGTTTGGGCCCGAACCCCAATTTGCCCCGCAGATACTCGAACATGCGCGGGACGTTCTCCAGATAGGCCTCGTCATCAAAGGCAGTGGGGTACGGCCAAGCATTGCGAGGTTGGCCGGCGCTGGCGGCCTCGATAAAGCCGCCGCCCCCGTAAGCCCCCAGTTGGCAGCGCACCACCTGGTAGCCCTCGGCCAGGTAGCGGCGCACGTCCTCCTCCAGTTCCACCAGGTCGGCGCCCGAGGCGTGGGCATAGCAGGGCACCGCTGCACGGCAGGGGCCGCCCAAGAGCTGATAGACGGGCTTGCCGCACTCTTTGCCGAGGATGTCCCACAGAGCCACATCCACCGCGCCGAGAGCCGTGTTGAGCACAGCGCCGTTGCGCCAATAGGAGCTCGTGTAGGTGCACTGCCAGATGTCCTCGATGCGGCCCGCGTCGCGCCCGATCAGGCTGGGCGCGACGGCCTGCTCGATGCACGCGATGACGGCGTGCGGCTGAAAGCAATCGCTGGCGGAGCCGATACCGTACAGCCCCGGCTGGTCGGTGATCACTTTGACGAAGAGCCAACTCCCATCAGCGCGTGTGCGGATGCAGCGAATCTCTTTGATTTTGGTCATCGGAGCCCCCCTTTATAGTAGAGTCTCGTACTCCCGGCCGCAGGCGATGGATCAGCGACCGGGCATGGCGGCATTATAGCGTATCACACGATGGCAACAAGGGCGGATACGTGCCCACAGTCGCATCGACACACCAGCCCAGGCCACTGGGAGCCCGCGCGGTGGCGTATCGCCTACCGCCCCGGTGCGGCCTGAAAGGAGCGCGGCGCTACCCGCCACCCTCTCGCCCGCTTGGACCGCGGCGCCCCGCCAGATCGGACCCCATAGGAGGCGCGGGGCAACGACGGGCCGTCGCTGGCGGACACAAGCGTGCACTCGAAGCGGGCCCAGCAGCCGGGGTGCTGGGAGGGGATTCAGTTGCCGATGGAGATGCGAACACTGCGATCCGGGGCTGGTTCCCCGTCTTGCATAACGGGCAGGCGCTCCAGCGTGTCTACGTCATAGAGGCCGACCGCGAGGATGTAAGCACGCTGGGGCTCTGGCTCAAGCACATGATCGTCCAGCACCGCCTGTTGCACGGGCCAGAGGAATGTGGGGCCAGCGCCGCCCTGGGGTATGCCGTCGTCCTGCGCGATGATCTCTCCGTCGGAGCCCAATAGGTGCACAAAGACGTGGTAGCCACGATCTAACGGCGCATCGGCCTGCCAATAGAGGCGCAGTCGCAAGGCGTCGGAATCATCGGGCGACGCTGGCAGCAGATCGTAGCCGAGCAAGCACACATGGTCGCCCAGTTGCGCGTTCAGCGGGGCACGAGGCTCCGGTATGAAGGGGCTGTCGTCGCGCAGCGCATAGGCCTCCACTCGAACATCCCCCTCGCGGAAACTTGCGACCCGCACGGCGTGGGCGCGCAGATGTGTGCGCAACATGCCCCGAGCCTCGGCTGGCGAGTCGGGGAAGGTGAGGAACCAGACGCGCTGCCGGCCCGCTGTGGCCGATTGCAGCCCGGTGAGCAGTAGATCATCGCGGGCGGGGCCGGACACCACCCGGAGGGGTAGAGGGCCGTCGTAATGCCGGCTCAGGCGCGAGTCGAGATCGACAAGGAGCGTATTCGTGCTGGGGTCCGCCTGGGCGTGGATGCGGCGCAGGGCCCGCTCGATCTCCTCTCGATAGATGGTGTTACGGTAGATCCAGGCCTGCTCTATGCCACCCAGCGTGACGATATGCTCGGGCGCCTCGTGTTGCAGCACCTCATAGCCGCTGCCGCACAATCCCCGCTGCGCTTGGTTGGCCGAGTAGATGTAATAATCCGGCTGAACCAGCGGGGCGTCCAGCGAACTCATCGTGTGTCCCACAAAGAAGGGCCGCACGCGCTCGTCCTGCGTTGTCGCGGCGTAGAGCTCTGTGGCGTCGGGCAGAGTGTTCAGATACGCGGCGGCCAGGTCCATACCCTCGCCCCATCCGACGAGGAGGATCCTCTCTGTGGCGCGCGCACCCAACAGGGGGTTGTAATAGCTGAGATAGTAGGGGCGGCTGGGCACAACGAACACTGCCCCCGCCGCAGCCAATGCGGCGATCCAGCCTGCGGGAGCTGCTGCTTTGGGGAAGGGAAGGCGCTTTATCAGGGCTGCCCAGCCCGTCGCCGACACGATATCCAGAGCCAGGAAGGAGGGCAGCAAGTAGCGGTCGAATTTCTTGTCACCCACCGTCATAAACAGGCCAAAGCCCAACGCCAACAACAGGAGCGGCAGCACGCGGCGCCGTAGCTCGGGCCCGCGGGCCCAGACCGCCCCCGCCAACAACCCCAATAGTACCAGGGGCGTGGTGCGGAAGATCCAGGCCACGGGGTAGAAGGCTGGGCCGGGGTCGGGGCGTATGGCGAACCAGAAATAGTTGAGGTTCTCGTGGGGGTTCTCGGCGTAACCGAGCGCGCCCTCGATGACGGTGTGCAACACCTCGCGAGGGGTCACCCAGAGCGCGGGCCATATCGCAACCACTGTGGTAGCGGCCACAGCCCCCCACGCCATCAAGGCGACGACAGAGCGCCCCAGGGCCTGTCGGCGGGCGGCAGCGGGGAGCAGCAGGAGGTCCAAACCCAAGACCAGTGCAGTGAGGGGCGCCAGAAAAGCCCCCGGCGATTTGTTGGAGATGGCCAGCCCGCCCGCCACACCCGAAAGGATCAGGTATCGCCATTTCCCGTTCTGCAGGTACAGCACCAAGCCGAGGATCGATACCGTCATAAAGCTGGCCAGAAGCGCGTCCAAGTGGTGCAGGCGCGAGTGCGCCAGAAAAAACGGGTCCAGCGCGAGTAACGCGAGCGCGATGAGCGCCGTGAAACGATCGAACAGCTTGCGCATTAAGAGGTAGCTGGCCCCGAGGCAGAGCCACGTCACCACAGCGAGGATGGCGCGCGATCGTACCAGCACGGGGGGCAGGCCGAGAGTTTGTGGCTTCCCGGTGCGCTCCGCGGCTTGTTGGCGCACCTTGAAGAAATCGTCGTAAGGCCCCGGATCGTCCAGGCCCAACGACCGGATAGAAGCTGCACCGACCCACATCGTCACGACGCCCGGGTGGACCGACTGGAACGTCTCTGCGAGATCGCCGCTCCGCAAGGCGTTATGGAAGGCGCGGCTGCGGTCGTACCAGTGGTGCTCATCCGGCGTCACAAAGACGTTCAGTCCCGTCAGGCGCAGCGCCAGAGCCGCCGCCAAGATCACTAGCGCCAAGGCGATCTCGTATCTGGCAGCGAGCTGTTTGTGTTCGGGGTGGGGTTGGGCGCTCAATGCATTCACCTCCAAGGGCGCGTGAGCATCACGCTACGGGCGCGCCTCGACGTGCAGGCCGCCGAGGATGAGCACCTGCCCCGGCAGTTCGTTGCCTTGCGGATCCACAATGGGCAACCGCTGGCGATCGCGATAGTAATCGTACATGCCCAGCACGATGGTATAGTCGCCGGGCGGCGCGTCATCCGGTATCTCGAAGACGTAATCGTCGGGGATCACCTCATCGGGAAGCCACAGGTTGCTGGGAAGCGCGCCGCCCTGCGAGAGGCTGTCGATCTGGGCGCGCTTGTCGCCGTCGCCATCCAGCAGGTGGGTAAAGACCGTATAGGCCGTCTCAACGGGCCGGAGAGCGCGCCAATAGAGGCGTAAGCGCACTGTGTCGCCGGGGTACAGCTCCGTTTGCGAGTAATCAAACCCCAGCAGCAGGATGTCGTCGCCCAACCGAGCGTACACGGGGTGCTCTGGCTCGCTGTTGGGCACAAAGGGCTCGGCGCCCCGCAGGCTGTAGCAGGTGGCGCGCACGCCGTCCACCTCAAAATCATCGACCACCTGACCGTGACGATGCAATGCGCGTTGCACGATGGGCGAGATCCCTTCGGACGTATCTGGGAACCAGATGTGCCAGATTCTGGCTCGGCGCCCCACTTGGAGGGCGCTCACCATGCGTTCCAAGCTCACCAGAACATAGTCCTCGCGCTCCACGCCGGAGAGGCGCTCGACGGGCAACGGTCCCCGGTAGTGGCGCGCGGCCGCAGCGTTGACGTCGAACAGCAACGCATCGCGATCGCGGTCGGCGGCCGCCTCGATGTGGGCCATGACGCGCTCTGTGGCGGCGGCGTAAAGCGTGTTCGCATAGATCCAAGCATAGTCGGTGCCGTTGAGGCTGATGACGCGTTCCGGCGAAGCCATACCCATGTAGTGGCTCGAGACGGACGGCACGTGATCGCGCTGCAGAACGCTCTGGTAAAAGACATAATAATCGGGCGCGGCTAACGGGAGGACGTTGGCCGTGCAGTGGACCTCGCCCAGAAAAAAGCTGGCGAACTCGGTGGTGTGCCAGCTGCTAACGAGCAGGTCCTGTGCGTTGGGCTTGGTGTTCAGGTACGCGGCGGCGCGATCGAGGCCCTCTCCCCAGCCCACCAACAGCACTTGGGTGGCGGTGCGGCCACCGCCCAGCGCGGGATTGTAGTAGCTCAAAAAATACGGGCGCGTGGGCAGGACCAAGGCAAGCTGCGCTATCAGGACGCCACCCAGCATCAGGCTAGGGAACGCCGCTCTCCAGCGGCCGGCGAGCGGGCGGGCGCGACGCATCAGTGCCACCCAGCCGATAGCTGCCAACACCGCCGTGAGGGGAAAGGCCGGCAACAGGTAGCGATCGAACTTTTTCGCTCCCAGCGTCATAAAGAGGCCAAAGCCCAGCGCGCACAAGCCCAACAACGCGATGGGCCAACGCGGACTCGGCGGGGCACCTTCGCCGTTGAGCGGCTCCCCCTCAGCGCTTGGATGTGCAGGCCGCCAAGCGGCCCACAGACCGATCAACCCCAGCAGCACCCAGGGGGTGCTACGAAAGGCCCAGGCGACGGGATACATCAGGGGCCCGGGGTCGGCACGGGGCGCGAACCAAAAAAAATTCAGGTTGGCGTGCGGGTTCTCTGCGTAACCGATGGCGCCCTTTAGCACGCGCTGCGCGACGCCCGCAGCATCGACCCAGAGCGCGGGCCACACGGCATACAGTGCGCCCACAGCGAACACGAGCCACAGAGCATAGTCGCCCGCTACGGGCAAAAGGCGTCGCAGACGGGCCCCCAGACCGCTGCCCGATGCGTCGCGCGCCACGGCGATAACCGCCGGCAACCCCAGCGACAGCGCCCCCCAGGGCAACAGGTAGAGCCCCGGCGATTTGTTGGCGATGGCGAGGCCGGCCATGACACCCGAGAGTAACAGATACCGGCGCTTGCGGCCGGCGAATTGGTACACGAGGAGCGAGACGACCGACAGCGCAAAGCATATGCTGAGCAACGCGTCCAGATGATGCAGCCGCGAATGGGCCAGCAAAAAGGGGTCGAGTGCCACCAAAGCGGCGCCTATGAGGGCGTTCGCCGGGCCAAGCAACCGCCGCAAGAGAAACCAGATGCCGATGACGCCCAGCCAAGTGGCCATCGCCAACACGAACCGCGCGCGCACTGTGAGGTCGGGGAGCCCTGTGCCGGGCGCGGCGGCCTCTGCGCGTGCCAGCGGCCGGGTCGTCTCGGTGAAGCGTTCGATGGCGCCCTGCCAAGGCTCGAGGTACAGCGCCAGAGTGCCCACCCACATGGTCAGCACACCCGGGTGCTCCGACTGGTATGTGGCCCCCCACTGGTGCTGAGAGAGGGCTTGAGCAAAGCCCCGGCTGCGGCTGTTCCAGCGTTCCTCATCGCTGGTGGCGAACACATCCAGCGCGGTGGTTCGCAGGCCGAGCGATAGCAGCAACACGGCGATCAGTATGGGAAACTCCCAACGCGGCGCACGGGGGCGCGGTTCGGTCATGATCGGCCCCCCGAGAGGAGCTCCGTCGCTGCAGCGACCGCTTCTGGCGAGCGCTCCACTTGAGGGCCGGGCAGGGTCAAAGCCGCATCCGGCATCTCGGCGCCCTCGGCGTCGCGGATGGCGAGGCGTTGGCGTTCACTGTAATAGTCGTACATGCCCAGGGTGATACTGTACTGGCCCACCGGCGCGTCAGCGGGTATCTCAAGGAGGTAATCGTCGAGCACGATTTCGCCGGGCGACCAGGTGGTGGTGGGCATGTGCCTCCCCTGGGGTTCGTTGTCGATCTGGGCGCGCTTCTGGCCGTCGCCATCCAACAGGTGCACGAACACAGTGTAGCTGATGTCTTGTGCGCGCTCGGCTCGCCAGTAGAGGCGCAATCGCAATGTGTCGCCTGGGGCGAGCGCCGCCTCCGGCAGATCATACCCCAGCAGGGTGATGTCGTGGCCGAACTGCGCGTTGAGAGGATGCTGGGGTGTTTCTGGAATGAACTCGGCGCCCGGCATCAGGGCATAGCAGCCGGTGTGCACACCATCCACGCCCAGCTCGTCCTCCAGAGAGGCGTGGCCGTCGAGCAGATCGCGCACGATCGCCGAGATCCCGTCGGCGCTATCGGCAAAGGCGATGTGCCAGAGCCTGATCGGCTGCTCGGGCGAGTGCGCGCGCATGATGCGGGCCAGCGCCATGCGCACCCAGTCCTCGCGCGCCGGACCGGAGACGCGCTCCACCGGCAGCGCCCCCGCATAGTGGCGGGCGGCGGCAGCGTTGACGTCAAAGAGGAGCACGTCGTGCTCGGCGTCGGCGTGCTCGTCCACATAAGCCAGCACTCGAGAGGCCGCCTCGGTGTACAGATCGTTGGGGTAGACCAGCGCATAGTCGATGCCGTTCGCGGACACTATGAACTCGGGCTCGGCAGTGCCCACCAACTGATCGGCCGCGGCCACCAGACCGCGCTGCAGGATATTGCGGTAGAAAACATAATAGTCAGGCTCCGCGAGAGGCGTGTTCAGATCGGCGCGCAGGGTGTGTCCGAGAAAAAAGGCGTCAAACTCGGGCTCGTGCCAACTGCCGACGTAGAGGTCCGCTGCATCCGGCTTGGTGTTCAGATACGCAGCGGCGCGATCGAGCCCCTCGCCCCAGCCGACGAGCAGGATTTTTGACGCCGCCCGTCCGCCTCCAAGCAGTGGGTTGTAGAACGAGAGGTAGTAGGGGCGCGTGGGCAGCACAAAGGCCGCTTGCGCCAAGGCCATGACCGAGATGGCGATGGCGAGCCCCCGCCCTCGGAACGCCGCTCGGAGGCTCTGCCATTTTCCCAACAGGGCCACCCACCCCAATGCAGCCAGAGCGTCGACCAGCGGGAAGATGGGCAGCAGATAGCGGTCGAACTTTTTCGCGCCTAGCGTCATAAAAAGACCGAACCCCAACACCGCCAACACCAGGTCCGCTGGCGCGCGCCAGTCGAATTCGGGGCGCTGGGTGCGTCCCGCAAGAGCGAGCGGAAGGGCGAACACGCCAAGGAGGACCCAGGGCGTGGCGCGGAAAGCCCAGGCCAAAGGGTAAAAGGCGATGCCGGGATCGGGCCGGGCGGCGAACCAGAAAAAGTTCGAGTATTGGTGGGGGTTCTCGGCGTACCCTCTGGCCGACCCGAGCACTTGCTCGATGGTGCCAGCTGCGTCGACCCATAGGGCCGGCCAGATGACGAACAGCGCCGCCACCAGACTCGCGCTCCACAGGATCGCGGCCGGCGCTACACGCCGCAAACGGGCTCTGAGGGGCTGGGAGCGATCCAGCACAAGCTCGGAAGCGAGCACCAGCCCCGCCCAGGGGACGAGGAACAGCCCCGGTGATTTGTTGGCCATGGCCAGGGCCGCGCAAGCCCCCGAGAGGAGCAGGTAGCCGATGCGCCGCCCACGGAGCTGGTAGACCAGCAGGCTGACGATCGAAAGCGCCATAAAAACCGTCAGGATCGCATCCAGATGGTGAAGACGCGAATGCGCCAGCAGAAAAGGATCCAGCGAGACAAAAATAGAAGCCAGCAGCGCCGTGCGAGGCGCGAACAGTTTGAAGAGGAGCGCGCACAGCCCGAGGATGGCCAACCAGGTCACCGTCGCCAGCACACGGCGAGCGCCGAGTGTAAGAGGGGGCAGGCCTGTGCCCAGGGCGCTCTCGGGGGCTCGCAGCGCGCTGCGCACAGGGGCGGGCCAAGCGATGGGCTGCTGCAGCAGGGGGATCGAGCGGGCTGCTGCGCCGACCCACATTGTGACAACGCCGGGATGACCCGACTGAAATGTGGCGTGCCACTCCCGATGGGCGAGGGCGTCGGCAAAGCGGATACTCCGCCGGTGCCAGTTGTCCTCGTCGCTGGTGACGAACTGATCGAGAGCGCTCAGACGTAGCAGGAGTGAGAGTGCCAGAATGCTTACGAGCAGCCAGCGCTCCAAGCGTGTGATGTGCGTCATATGGGTTGAGACAAGTCCTCTCTGGCGTGCACGGGTTCGACCGCGGCCACGCACACAATCGAGGATTCTACTCAGCTGTGCAGGCTTTGCAAGTGGCTATAGGGCGGTGGGTGGGTGAGAAGCGAGCCACGAGAACGCACGACACAGTTGCTCCGTCGTGAAGGGGCGCCCGTGGGCGGGATAGATGCAAGCGGGCGAGAGACTGGCCACGTGGCGGATACTGCGACGTAGCACGCCTTCGTCTGTGACGAACATGGGGTAACGCGGCGCCGCCAGCGGCAGGCGCGGCCCCAATACGAGATCACCGATGAGCGCCGCATCGACGCGGCCCGGATGTCCGGCGTCGTCGAGCAGCACGGTGAGCGAGCCCGGCGTGTGGCCAGGCGTTGCGCAGGCGGCGCCCGCCACCCCAAAGGGGCGCAAGTCCAGCGTCTGGTCGACGGTGATGTCAACGGGCACGGGGGCCACCGATGTGACTCGTCGCACCGAGAACACGGGCCGTAACAGGCGGCCGGCAAGGCGCGCCGCCGGGAACGGGGCGTTGTGACCGGTGGCAAGCCACATGGCGTCCGCACGGCCGACCGCGAGTGGAGCGCCGGATAGCTCTCGCAGGGCGGCCGCGTTGCCATAGTGGTCTGTGTGGCCGTGGCTGATCAACAGCAGCGAGAGATCGCTGGGCGATACGCGGGCGCGAGCCAGCGCCCGCAGCAGCACGGTCGTGGAGCCGCGAAAGCCCGTGTCCAGCAGGATGGGGCGCTCGCCGCGCAGCAAGTACGCGGTGGAAAACCCCAGCTGAATCGGAACGATGGTTGTTTCGCGCAAAGTACAGCCTTTCGGAGCCCGCTGGAGCGGGGCGGCGGCCGTGGTTCATGATAGCCCAACTATGCCAAGGCTCGGCGACGCGAGCGGTCAGGCATTCACGAGAGCGGGCAGATCACAGAGTGTCTCCAACAGAGCTATATGCGGGTAGGGCGTAAAGAACTCTCTCGGGGTCACCCCAGCCCGCAGCACGGCGGCAAAGGGCATGCCTGCGCGCTGCGCCGCCCGCGCGTCGGCCGTGGCATCGCCGATATACAGCGCCTCCGATGGCGCGATGCCCAGGCGCTCCGCTGCCAGCAGCAGCCCCTCCGGATGGGGCTTGTGGTGCGTCACATCCTCGCCCCCGATGATAGTGTCAAAGAAGGCCAACAGCCCCTCTCGCGCCAAGACGCCCTCTATGCGGTAACGGTATTTGGTCGAGATGATCCCCGTTCGCACCCCTGCCTCCACAAGTTGGGCTATCGTAGGGGCCGCCTCGGGGTAGACGATGGTGAGATCGGCCATGATTTTGTCGGCGTGTTCCACAAAGAGCGTCGTATACCGCTGCGCAAGCTCGGGGTCCTCTCGGCCCGTCAGTTCGGCGAAAGATGAGGCCAGTGACAGGCCAATAGTGCGCCGTACAGCCTCCGGGGCGGCTATCGGAAGACCCAAGGCGGACAGGGCGTGGTTGGAGCAGGCGATGATGCCGGCCGCCGAGTCGGCGAGGGTGTAATCAAAGTCGAGCAGGACGACGGGATAACGGTGAGCCATGTGGGTGGGCGCTCCGGATCGGGATTGTGCGGGTTGTGTCGACGCTAGGTGACCTCGCCCATGATACCACACGCTGAGGGTTCGGGCTAGCACGAGCGTTTCGACACCGGGGCCCCGAAAACCGCAAGCGCGGCATGGGGCCCCGGATGAGGACCGTATCGCGGCGTGTTATTTCAGGACGAACTCGACCCCCTCGACAAAGTTGCGACTGAAAATGAGGAACAGAATCAGAATCGGGAAGGACAACAGGACGCTGGCAGCGTAGAGTGGCCCCGGGTATCCGCCGTAGGGGCCAAACATGGTGGCTAGGAGCACATTGAGCGTCCGAAGCTCCACATTCGACACCGCAATCAGGTCCCACATCAGCTCCACCCAGCGTTCCATGAACAGGAACAAAAAGATCACGGTGGTAATAGACATAGACATGGGGATCATCAGGCGGAAGATGATCTTTAGCTCGGACGCGCCGTCGAGCCGTGCCGCCTCCACCAGCTCAATGGGGATGGAGCGAAAAAAGCCGCTGTACATGAACACCGCCCAAACGCTCATGAGAAAGGGCGTGATCATCGCGAAATAGGTGTTGTACAGCCCCGCTTGACGGATGATGAGGAATGTGGGCACCAGCAGAACGATGGCGGGGTAAAACATCTGGAAAAGGATAAAGTTCTGGATGGCGCGCTGTCCGCGGAAGCTCAGCACCGACAGCGCATACCCCACAATGGCGCCCAAGATGACGCGCGTTACCGAGTTGGTGGCCGTTACGATAAAGCTGTTGAGCAGGCCCAGCATCCACGGCCTGGCCAGAGCGAACTGCCCTCCTGTAAGGAGCCATTCGTAGGAGCGCAGATCGATGGACGAGGGGAAAAGGGAGCGATCCACCTCGGGCCAGGGCGCAAGGGATTGGGCCAGCATATAGATGTACGGCATCGCCATGACGATGAGGATGGCGAAAGACACAACATAGAGCAGTAGGATGCCGATGGTGCTGCGCGGGCTATTGCGTAACATACGGATTCACCCCCTCATCTACAGGCCAAAGCCGTGGCGGCGCCCCCAGCGCTCCACAAGGAACCGCAGAAGCAGAATCGTGGCAAAGGTCATCACCGCGTTCAACAGCGCGACGGTGGCGGCATAGCCGGCGCGGAAGCGCTCAAAAGCCTGGTAGTAGATCTCAAGCTGCCAAGTTTGGGTGGCGCCCTGCGGCCCCCCACTGGTCAGCACGTAGGGCTCGGTAAAGATCGAGAACATGACGCCCGTTGACAAGATGAGCACAGTGTAGATGCCCGGATAGAGGAGGGGAAAAGTGATGAGCCAGAACATCTTCCACGTGCCGGCGCCATCGAGTGCGGCCGCCTCATAGATCTCTCGTGGGATCCCCTGTAACACCGAGAGAAAGATCAGCGCATAGTAACCCGCGAACTTCCAGATCACCATAACGCTTATGACCAGCACTGCCAGAGCGGGCGTCCCCAGCCAGTTGGGCGATTTGCCAAAAATCTGGCGAAGGTAGACGTTCAGCGGGCTGTTGAAAGAGACAATACCGCGTACCACCACCGATACGGCAACACCCGACGCGAGGTAGGGCAAAAAGTAGCCGACGGCGAACAGCCATTTGGCCCGGGGCAACGCGTTGATGATCAGCGCGAGAAGGATCGACACAAACAGGACGGTGGGCACGACGATGATCATGAACCGGTACGAGACCACTACGGCGTTCCAAACGCGGGGGCTGCTCAACGCCTCCTGAAAGTTGCCCAGCCCCACGTTTTTGCGAACTGGCGAGATCAGGTTCCACTCGCTGAAGACCAGTAGGAGGCTCCAGATCGCTGGGATGACAAAGAACACCAACGCATAGAGAAGGTAAGGGCTGGCGAGCAGCCAGCCCTGTGAACCCTTGACATGCGCCGTGAGCGAGGGATCTGGAGTTCGCTGTATACGTGTTGTGGTGGCCGGAGTAGTCGTCGCCATGGCGCCCCCCAACTACTGGCCGAGCATGGGTTCAACCGCTTTTTGCCAGTCCTCCCATGCCTGTTCGGCCGTCTTTTGCTGCAGCACCACCGGAACCACCGCCTCGTCGCCCAACGCTACCTGGATCTCGGTAAAGTTGGGATGTGCGAGCGGCGGCACAGCATTCGGAAGTTGCTCCGCATAGATCACAAGCTGGGGGTTTTCCTCAAAGAAGCTTTGGAAAACCTCGTTCGTGGCCAGATCATCACGCGCGGGCGGCAGGTTCGTCTGCTTTAGCCAAGCCAGGTCGTTCTCGGCATGGGCAAAGACCCAGGCGAAAAAGTCGAAAGCGGCCTGCTGCTCCGCCTCTGTTGCTTGAGCATAAATCACCACGCCCTTGGCGTCCGCGAATGTGTTCACGGGGGCGTCTGCAGGGTGATCGTCTGGCACCGGTGCGGGCGCCAGGACATAGTTCTCGTCGAGTGTCAGGTCGGGGTACTGCTCGGCCCAGAAGGAGAACGTCCAGGGGCCCAACTGGGTCGAGATGGCGTTGGCCGTCTCAAAGGCGTCGGGAATCTCTTCTGTAAGAATGAGGTTGTCGTCGGCCATATCCCGCAGGAAGCCCAACACCTCGATGGCCGCATCGTTATCCGCGGTGATCTCTTGCTCGGTGATCAGCGGCTGGCCATTGGATGCTGCGTAGTAGAGGATGAAAAAGTCGAACCAACGCTCCCACCAAGTGTCTTGCGCCAAGGCGGGACGCACCCAAACGAACTGATCGGGATTCTGTTCTTTGAGCGCCTCACCCACCTCGAGCACCTCGCTGTAGGTTCGCGGCGCGGCGTCAAAGCCGAGCTCTTGGAGCAGATCGAGCCGCCAACCCCAGACGATAGCGTTAGAGTAGATGGGGAGGATATAGTAGTTGCCATCGCCGAACTTCCAGCCCGCGATGGTCTGATCCATATGGCGCGCTGCGATCAGGTCTTGCCAGCCCTCGAACTCGTTGAGGGGGGCGATAGCTTGGCTGCTCAGGAGCTCGCCTCCGAACCCGACAAAGATGTTCTCCGAGGCAGTGGGGGCGGTGTTCCCGGCGATGGCCGTCAAGATGCCGGCCTCGGATGTGGGCGTTTCGGGCATCGCGCTGACGTTGATGGTGACGTTGGGATTCTCTTCCATGTAGAGCTTGGCCATGTCGGCCCAAAAGACTTCTTGTGGAGGGTTCGGCGCGGCCCAGAACGTGATCGTCACGGGCTCAGCTCCCGTCGGCGCCTCCTCTTCGGGCTCGGCGGGCTCACCAGCCTCGGGCGGCGCCGGGGCCTCGTCCGCTGGCTCTTCGCTAACCGCCGGGGGTTCGGTCGGTTCCGCAGGTGCCGGCGCAGATGGCTGGCAAGCTGCCAGCACAAAGGCCACCACCAGCAAGACGCTAAGCAAGGCAAACAGCTTCTTACTCATCTTGGACACTCACCTTTCTTTGATCTCGCCGCGCTGCAGCGCCCCCAGGGTACGTTATGGGTACGCGCGGCACGGCGTGTGCGCATCTCTCCGTGAGGAAATGTCGCCTGGCCTCCCATGCGCTGATCCGTAGCACGTGCGCGCACGTGCTTCTCTCCAGCGAGAGCGCGGCTTGGCACGGCCATGTAGCGCTTTGGGCTTCCAGCTACTGGGTGTGTATGAGTGTGTACAAGACGGTGATCGTGCGTGTGTTGCGTGAAGAAAAAGATCGGTGTGAGAACAGTGGGCGTGCCGGGGGGCTGCGATGGTCTGCGGCCCTTTGCTGCGCTTCGGACCAGAACGACAGTGGGAGCGATGTGGCTGTGGTGTCAACTGATTGAGGAAAGATGCCTATACTGATTCACTTTCTATTCTATCGTGCTTTACCCCGGGTGTCAATAGCTTTGCCCCATGGAAAGCAGTGTTAACGCTCCTTTTGAAAGGCGCGCTCAGTAACGGCACCATGGCGGAGCAATGTTGAGGGGCGGAAAAGGGCTGGGCGGCAGAGGGGCAGCCATCCCCGGCGGGCACAGCCACACTGCGGCATCACTCCGTGGCGCGCTGCGGAGGTGCCCCCAAAAGGAGCGGCGCCACACGGGCCCCGTGAGGGGGAGGGGTGGGCGCCTCCCCCGGTAGGGTGCGATGGGGCGTGTTAGGAGGCACAACCCAGCAGGCGCGCTAGGTTACCTCCCAAGATTTGCGCTTGCTCCTCCTCGGGAACAAAGTCGCAATGCGTGCGAAAGGCCTCCAGCGCGTGCTGGTAGGTCATGTAGAAACGCACTACGGGGTAATCCGAGCCCCAGCACAGCCGCGACGGACCAAAGTGCTCGTACAGGGTGCGTACAATCGGGTGTGTATCGGCCTGGGGATAGTCCCACGCCACCTGCGAGACATAATGAAAGCCGGAGAGCTTGATGAGGATGTTGGGCGTCTGTGCGGAAGCCAGGATCTCTCGAAGGTCGTCATCGTGCCCGACGCGGGCCAGGGCCATATGGTGGCAGAGAAAGGTCACCGACGGGTAGCGTGCGGCGAGTCGTCGCAGGGCAGGCTGCCAGCGCGGCGAGAGGGCCAAGCTGGCGATGAGATCAAGCTCGGCGGCCACCTGAAAGAAGGCCAATCCATCGTCCGAGTCGAACCACTCGATGTCATCCTTGACATAATGTGTGAACCCCTTGAGGTCGTAACGTTCTGCCGCCGCGCGCAGGCGATCAGCCGCGCCGGGGGTGTGGTAAGTGGACGACCACATGCAGTCCACGTCGGCAAACTGGATCAAGCGATCGGGGTAACGGGCTACGCATTCGGCCACATAGTCGTTATCGTCCGGATTGTGATCGATATTGGCGCATACCAAGACGGCACGATCCACTCCGTTGCGGTCCATCTCCCACAGGAGTTGTTCTACGCGCCCGCGGCTCTCGGGGTCGGGCACGGAAGGCTTGTACGGCCAATGGCGCCAAGCGTGAGTGTGCGAGTCTATGATCATGGTCGGTCCTCCAGAGCACTGTTGGTTTGCTGGTAGTATGGTGTAGCGGGGGGGAACGGTCAAGCGCGGGGCGTGCCGCGGGAGGATCCGGGGGGCTATGCGTTGCGCCCGGCTGTGGGGGCCAGCAGAAAAACGCGGGACGAAGCGCGGCCCAATTGGCTTGCCCGGGGCCCTGCGTGTGCGCGGGTTGAGAGGCGGCCACCGCCTTTAGGGCTGAGTGCGCGACCAGTCGGCGATGAGGCGCACGCGCTCCAGCGCTTCGAGGCCGGCGCCCTCTGGCAGCTCGTCCGAGATGCCGAGCACCAAGCGCGGATGGAACAGCGCCACCACTCGCTCGGCTGTCGCCATCAATTCCTCGCGCGAATACGTGGGCAGAAACAACACGGCCGGGATGCCATCGAGCAGGATCTTGTCGCCCATGTGCTCGCGCAGCTCTTCGAGATCCACGTCTCCCTGCGGCGTTGGCGTGAGCGCTTCGATGCCATCGAAGGGCAGGTCTTTGAGAAAGGGCAGCAGCGAGCGAAAGAACCCATCCAGGTGCATATGGCTGTAGATGCCCGCGGCGTGCAGTTGTCCCGCGCGTTTCTCGTAGAAAGGAAGGAAATACTGCTGGAAGTAGCGCGGCGACGTGAGCTGGTCGTGTACGTTCTCGCCAAAGTTGATGATATGCACACCGTCGTAGGCGCAGAGCTGCTCGTAGAGCGGGTCGTACGCGTCGTCGATGGCGCGCATCGTATCCTCCACCTGTTGCGGCGCGTCGGCGAGGCAGTAGATCAGATCTTGCAGCTTCATCCAGATCTGGGCGAGCGCTTGATACGGGCTTTTGGGCACCCAAAACTGCGGTACGCCACGCTGACCTACAAAAGCGCTGCCCCGCTCAAAGTGTTCTGGCGAGAAGCTGTACGTCATCCGGCTGTGAAGCCAACGCAGCTTGCGAAGGTCCTCGACTTTTTTGACGGGGAACCCCACTTGGCGCCAGGTCTCGTCCACAGTCCATTCGAAGCGCTCTACCAGGTCGCCGTGGGGCGTCTCGTAGATGCTCGTCAGATAGCGGTCGTCTCTCGTCCTGCGGACTGTGACGTCGGGCGAGAGGCTGCGCTGTATCGGGTCGGGCATATCGGTGTAATAGTGGACATAACGCATCGACACGCCCAGGTCATCAAAGAGATCCAGCAAGCTATGATCGCGGTAGCGTTGGGGCAGGCGATCGAACTGGCGATGCCAGGCGTACCACGGCTCGATGCGCGGCTGGAACAGCACATGGGGCACCGCGCGGCGCTGAAAGATGCGCAGGTTCATCTCGCGGAAGGTCATGGGCTCCACAGGCGCCGGAGCGTTCTGAGGTGGTAGTGGTGACATACAGAGACCTTTCTACAAGATAGAGCGATGTTAACTGCGCACACGCTGTTGTGGATGCAGTTCGGGAGCGGTGCGAGCGGGTGGGCTGGACGATAGAGGCGAACCCCGGGGGCTCGCCGCGCGCAGCGAGCCCCCGGGTGCCGATCTGTTACGCTTTGAAGGGCACCAGTGCGCTCTCTGGAATCTCTACACCAAAGCCGGGTGCGTCGACGACGGTGGTGTAGCTATCTTTGGGCATGATGTACCCATCGTGGGTGGCCATCTCTTCCAGCGGAACGCCGGGCGGGGTTCCCACAAAGAACTCGCCCCAGGGCATGTTGGGCATCGCGCAGGTGAGGTGTGTGCCGTAGGGGTTCATCGCGCCCCCGTGCAGGATCACCGTGAGGCCGGCGGTGTCGGCCATTTCGGCGATGCGCCGGCAGGCCGTGAGGCCGCCCACCCAGAACATGTCGGGCTGGAGGATGTCCAGTGCGCCCTCTTTGATGAGCCACAAGAAAGGCCACGGCGTGTACATGTGCTCGCCCGTGGCCAGCGTCTGCCAAGGAAGCCGCTCGCGCACGGCCACGTGGCCTTGGAGGTCCTCGGGGATGAGGTACTCTTCGATCCACTTTAGGTGGTAGGGCCGCAGGCGCTCGGCGAGGCGCACGGTGTACTCGACGTCAAACGCCATATAGCAATCCAGCATGATCTCGACGTCGTCGCCCACCAGCTCGCGCGTCTCGGCGATGAGTTTCTCGTTCTGATCGAGGCCCCAGAGGCCGTCGGCGGGGCCGTAGGGGCAAGCCAGCTTGACGGCTTTGAATCCGAGCTCGAGGAACCAATCGATATCGTTGCCGGTCGCGTAGGTGAAGATGCGATCCCGTAGTTTTCCGCCGAGCAACTCGTAGACGGGCTTGTTTTGCAGCTTGCCGGCCAAATCCCACAGAGCGAGATCCACACCGCTTATGGCGCTGGAGGCCAGGCCCACGGTGCCGTAGGGTTTGGACATGCGGAACATCATGTCCCAGGCGCGCTCAATAGCCAGCGCCTCCTGCCCAACCAGCAGCTTGGCAAAGTGATCCTCGATGACGGCTGCCGTCGGCCGCCCGAAACTGCAGGGGGCCAGGCCGTAGGTGCCATCCTCCGCAGTGGCCTTGACCCAGAAGCCGGGCCAGTTGGGCAACCAGAGGCTGCGGTGGCGCTTGAACTCTGGGAATTTGCTCATGGGGTTGGCGACCTCGGCGTCCTGTGTCCACGCGGGGCGCCTGGGCTGCGTCTTGGGCTCTTTGCGGGGCAAGTTCACCTGTACGCACTCGATCGACTTGATCTTCATTGCTGTTCCTCCATGCGTCAGCATTCGATAAGGCTGGGCTGCCAGCTCGATGCACGAACGCTAGCCTACCCGCAAACAACACGGCGGTCAAACGCGAATGGACGCAGGGGGAACGTTGGAGAGAGGCGGCGCCTCGGGGCGGCAAAATGGGCAAGGGGTATGAGAAAACAAACAAGAGGGAGCCTGGCGCTTGGGATGCGCCAGCTCACCCTCATCGAGATGTGGTCGACCGTGCACAGCTCGAGGCAGGTTGGGTTACTTGAAGAGCTTGGAGAACAAGCCCTTTTTCTTTTCTGCCTCGGCCGGCTTGGCCACAGCTTTGAGGCTCGCACCGCACCCCTCGCAATAGCGCGTCTCGGGCGGGTTGCTCCGACCGCACTTGGGGCACTGGATCAAGCCTCGAATCGACTTGGCGTCTCTGGTCTCCGGGGAAACGGTCTCAGCCATGGCGTGATCCTCCTCACCAACAGCAAACCAAATCCACCATCACAGCCAGAATACCGTCGAATCAGACGAAACACTATGGCGTTATGAGTGCGCGCTCAACACGGGTAAAGCGGTTTGTGTGCTCATTCGTGATCATTATAGCAGGTATCGGTCGCCTTCGCAATGGGTCTAAACATAACAAGACACCACGACCCGGACCGGCAGCGACAACACAGCGGCTTTGCTGGCCGCAAAACATATCGCGAGTTACACTGGGGCACCTGCGAGAGGGGGTGAGCGCCGATGCGTGTGGTCAGTTACGAATCCGAGGTGCTGGGGCTATGCCAGGCGTTGGTGCGGATCAAGAGCCTATCGGGGCGAGAAGGCGCCCTTGCGGAGCTTGTGATCCGCGAGATGGGCCTTTTGGGCTACGATCGAGTGGACTGCGACACGCTGGGCAGTGTGACGGGTGTGGTAGAGGGAGCACAGCCCGGGCGCACCCTGTTGATAGACGCCCATATGGACGTTGTGCCGGTGACCACGCCCCAGGCTTGGACGCATCCCCCGTTCTCAGGAGAATACGCCGACGGGATGATCTGGGGGCGTGGCTCGGTGGACGTCAAGGGCTCATTGGCCGCGGCGATGGTTGCGGTGGGCGCCCTGCCGCGCGACAGGTTAGCGGGGCAGGTGGTCTTGGCTGCGAGTGTGGGCGAAGAGATGATCGAGGGGGCCGCGCTCCGCCCGATCCTGGAGCGCTACCGCCCGGACGCGGTGGTGATCTGCGAGCCGACGGGGCTACGCCTTGGGCTGGGACACAAGGGGCGGGCCGGTATCGTGGTGGAGGCGTACGGCGTAGCGGCACACTCTTCCACGCCAGAGCGGGGGATGAACGCCATCTACCGGATGCTGGAGGCGGTGGAGCGAATACGGCACATCCCGCCGCGCCGTGATCCTCTGCTTGGCAGCGGGGTGAACGAGCTAATAGAGATCATCTCGGACCCGTATCCAGCGCCCTCTATGGTTCCGCAGGGCTGCCGGGCGCGCTTTGATCGGCGGCTGGTGCGGGGCGAGACGCTGCAGGGCGTTATGGACGAGATGCGCGAGGCGCTCGACGGTTTGGACGGCGTAGATGTGCGCTACCACTTGTCTACGTTGGAGACCTATACTGGGTGCTCGCTTGCGGTGGACGACTATCACCCTGCTTGGGCGATGGATGCAGAAAGCGGCATCGTGCAGCGCGCACTGGTGGGCTTGGCGGAGGCTGGGCAGGAGCCGCGCACCTGGTTGGCGCCGTACTGTACCAACGGCGCTACCAGTGCGGGCGAGATGGGGGTCCCCACGCTGATCTACGGCGCGGGCGAGATCAGCCGGGCCCACGCTGTGGACGAAGCTGTGGAGGCGTGCCAGCTCCAAGCCGCTTATCGCGGCTATCGCGCCCTGGCGCTAGCACTCACCCGGGCAGTATAAGGCTCGGGCACCCCTAAGCTTCCTCGGCCAACCACTCGCGCAGCTGCGCGGTCAGCGCGATGGTCTCGCTGACACAATCCACATAGCCACTGGTCATCCACAGGCCCGGCGTGAACTCGAGGGCGATGGTCCCCTCGTACCCCTGTGTCTTGAGATCGCGCACGATGCGGGCGAAATCCACGGTGCCGCGATCCGTTGGCGTGCAAATCTCACCGGGCGCGGCTTGACGCGCGTGCCAGTGGGTGCCGTACGGGTGCATCAACGCGATATGTTCGTAGGGGATGTCGTGGAACACAAAGTGTGAGTGATCCAGCGTGAGCGACAGCCCCGGCACCCGCTGCACCATCTCCACTGCGGCGAACGGTGTCCACGCGACGCTGCTTACGTGGGGTTCGATGCGGGTGAGCAGGCCATATTCCTCGCCCTGCGCCACGCACCAGCGCAGCTCCTCGCAGGCCAACGCGAAATCCTCCTCCACGCTGCGCCCCGGCCAATAGCTCCCCGGCCCCAAGGTGATCCCTTGGCAGCCCACTCGCGCTGCGATATCGAACCAGGGGCGCAGGTGCTCGCGAGAGACGCGCCGGCGCTCCGGGTCCGGGTGGTTGAGTGGGAGCCCCGGTAGCTGTGGGAAGACGTCGATGTACTGCACGCCGGTCTCGACCTTGATGCGATTCAGGTGGGCGATCGCCTCGGCCGGGTGCTGCGCGGTGTGGATGGGATCCACGTCGGGCGCGTTGCCGAGGTCCATGCGCTCGAACCCCAGCGCGCGGATGATCTTGGCCGCCTGCAATGTATCGGCCTTGGCAAAGGACCACTTGTGGCATCCGAGCTCGATAGACATAGAATCCTCCCACTGGCGGTTGCGCTGGCGCTTACTGCACAAGACTGGCGACGTCTACCGGCTGGCCGGTCTCCGCCGAGCGATAGGCGGCGTCCAGGATACGCACCTCATCGATGGCCACCTGCATGCCCACCAACAGCTCCTCGTGGCCCAAGATAGTGCGCACAAAGTTGCGAGTGAGCGCGTCGCGCTCATAGTGCTGGCGCGATGCATCCAGCGTCCACGGCATGCGATCGCCCTCCATCCGTGCGTAGGCAGAGTTGTTAGCGGCATCCAGGTGGACGACGCCACGCTCGCCCTGGACGTGCACATGGTTGACGTATATCCCGTGCGGCAACATGCCGTTGGCCGAGATGGTGCCCAGTGCGCCGTTCTCAAAGCGCACCGTGATGGCATCCACGACATCCACTGAGGTGTTGAGGTTGTTCATGCGCGCCCAGACGCTTTCTGGGCCGAGCCCTGTGAGCCACAAGACCGCGCCGATGACGTGCGAGGCCTGAGTGTGCCCCTCGCCTCCGCCGACGATATCGGGATCAGAGTAGGACGCTGCGTTGGGGACGGGGTAGCCGTCATCTTTTCTGCGCCACGAGAACATGCCTTGTACATCGCCGCGATACAGGTCGATCACTCGCTGGGCAAAGACGGCCGAGATCATGAGCACCTCGCCGAGATCCTCCCGGATGCGGTGGCGCACTTGAGAGAGAAGCGGCGAGTAGAGCAGCGGATGACACACACTGAGCAGCAAATTGCGCTCGGTGGCGATGCGGCCCAGCTCCTCCGCGTGTTTCGCCTGAAGCATGAAGGGTTTTTCCACGAGGACGTGCAGCCCGTGCTCCAGCGCGTAGCGTGCCGGCTCATAGTGCGCGTTGGGTGTGGTTGCCACAACCACGCCGTCGAGCTCGCACTCGTCGATCATACGCCGGAAATCCGTATAATATCGTGGCACACCGTACTTGGCCGCGCGCTGGCGCACCTTGTCCTCCGTACGGCTGTAAATGGCTACCAACTCTGCCAGTGGCTCTCTCGTCAAGGGCTCTATGTGGCCCACCGTGCCCCACCAACCTGCGCCGATCACTCCGATGCGTGCTTTGTCCATGTCATAGCCTCACTCGTTCGAAAGGTGGCTGATGGCGGCTCCCCTGGAGCCGCACGACGAATCGCGCATCATCATAAGCCAAGCGCGCGCTCGGCGCAAGGGACACGGCTTGACGGAGTGGGTGGTGTGTGCCAGCATGGGGTCACTCAATAAAGGGGGCCGACGATGATCATCGACATACACGCTCACGTGGGCGACCTGCGAATGGGAAAGGGCGACTCGGAGCGGGTCCCGATCACGTGGGAGAACCTGCTGGCCCGATTGGATGACGAGGGGATCGCGATGGCGGCGGTGCTGCCGGTCTACAACGCCTCGCCAGAGGGGGCGCCGCCGGCGTTCTGTGTGCTGGGAGAGCGAATGTCGCTGCGCGATCAGGTGCTCGATGCCGGACGCTACCCCGAGCGCATCATACCGTTTGGCAATATGGATCCGAGGTGGCTCTACAACAGCCCCGACAGCGATTACGGCCCGCTGCTGGACTGGTTCCAGGGCCACGGCTGCCGGGGGATCGGCGAGGTGACGGCAAACCTGCCGCTCGATGATCCGCGGGTGATAGCGATGTTTCAGCAGATTGGGGACCGGGGGCTGCTGGTGACCATCGAGAGCGCCGGCTTTTTGCCGGGATGCTACGGGCTGCAGGATGACCCGGGCGCACCCCGGCTCGAGCGGTTGCTGCAGGCTGCGCCGCAGACGGTGATCATCGGCCATGGCCCCGGCTTTTGGGCCGAGATCTCGGCGGACGTGACGCTGCATGACAAAGCGGGCTACCCGCGAGGGCCGATCGTGCGCGAAGGCGCCATCGCGAGGCTGCTGCGCCGCTACCCCAACCTGTACGCCGATCTCTCGGCACACAGTGGCTGGAACGCCATCACACGCGACTCAGCCTACGGCATCGCCTTCTTGGACGAATTCCAGGATCGGCTGCTCTTCGGCACGGACACTTGTTTTGCGGATGCTGCCGGGCGTATGCCCCAACTCGAGTATCTGAAAGGCCTGCGAGACGACCGCAAGCTCGCTCCCCAGGCCTTGGAGAAAATTTTGGGAGGCAACGCGCTTTGCTTGCTGGGCTTGTGAGCGGATGCCCTCCCTGTGCGGCGAACTCACATAGGCGAGCCGTGTCCCTGGTACCGCTCGGGATGCTGTAGCAACTCGTCTACACGCCCGCGCACGACCTCCACGATGGCGGCGATCGCCCGATGGCCGAACTCGGGGTTGGATTCCTGAATACCGTTATTGCTTGCGCCCACGGGGGCGATGGAGGGATCTGCCGGGAGCAGAGTCAAGTCCTCCATACCCGGATCCAACGCCATGAGCAGCGAGGTCTCCCACTTGCCGGCGTGGTCGCCGCAGGGTACGAACTGCCCTTGAACCAGTTCGTATCCGCTAAAGGTCCACGTGATCATCTTGGGCGAACCCTGCTCCTGGTGAAAAACGGCGGCGGCGGCGCGGGCGTGATCCAACAACGGGTAGTGGCCGGCGCCCACCACCAACACGCGAAAGCCGAGGCTTTTGATCTCGTGAAAGATGTGCACCAACAGCCGGTGGTAGGCGTTGTTCTGCTCGGAGACCGGCGTCAACATATAGCCGGGGCGAAAATTGTCGGGTGATAGCGCCATCTTTTCCGCGATCTGCGCGCGATCGCTGGCGTTCGCCTCCATCAGGGCCTGTTCGCGGTTCTCGCCGTAATAGAGCGGCGGAAAGACCAGGCCTCCGATCTCGCGAGCGCAGACCTCCAACAAGGAGTGGATCTTGAGTGTATCGAGGCCGGTTGGTGCGTGCTCGCCGTGCCATTCGATAGTGCCTATGGGCAGGTAGGCTACAGGGCAGGCCTCGCGGCGGGCTATGATCTGGGCGGGGCGCAGGCGTTCGTAGCGCACGTTCGGGGCATCAGTCATCGGGGATCTCCTTTCGTCTGCCGAGCCGCCTAGCGGGGCGGCGCCTATTTCACACGTATGGCTTGTACACCGAAGCGGCACAGGGTGCAACCCGGTCGTGCCGGTTGCCGATCCTCTCTCGCGAGCTACAATACCCCGGTTCGAGAGCAAACAGACGAAAGGACGCAAAATGAATATTGTCTGTATTGGCGCCCATCAAGATGACGAGATGAGTTGTTTGGGTACCCTCATCAAGTACGCTCAGCGCGGCGATCGGATCACTATCGTCTCTGTATCCAACGGAGATAAAGGGGGGCAATACGATCCCAGTGTGCCGCACGCCGAGATCGCTCAGCAGCGCATCCATGAGGCCACTATGGTGGCCGAAGCGTTGGGCGGCTCGTACCATTGCATCGGGCAGGAGGACGAGTATATCGAGGACAACCGCGCGGTGCGCGATGCGGTGACGGCCATACTGCGCACGGCCAAAGCAGATGTCGTCATTACCTGTCCGCTCAACGACTATAACCCGGACCACTATATCACGGGCGAGATCACCTATCATGCGGTGATGCTGAGCACGGTGCAAACCATCGACTTGGGTGTAGCGCCGTTAGAGAACACGCCGGCGATGTATTATTACGACACGACCGCAGGGGTCGGCTTTGACCCCGAGCTGTACGTGGACATCAGCGACGTGTTCGAGCGAAAATGCGAGCTCCTGCGGCTCCACGAGAGCCAGATGATCAACATGGAGACCTTTGGCGGGTGGGACCTTGTGACATACTCTGAAATTGTGGGGCGGTTCCGCGGCCTACAGTGCGGTGTGTCCTACGCCGAGGCATTCCGAACAGAGCAGCGCTGGCCGCGCGCCCGAGCCCAGGTGTTGTTGCCGTAGCGTCTGTGTGCAGCCCTTATGGCGCGCTGGCACGGCGGAGCGCGGCGATGATGCGATCCATGTTGTGATTCACCTCGGGATTGGGCTGCTGGCGGGCGGGGTCAGCGCCGAACCAAGCCAACGATCGAGCGATCCCCTCGGCAAAAGGCACAGTGGCACGGAACTCGGGCACTATGCGCTTGATCTTGCTGTTGTCAAACACCACACTGTGAGACTTGTCGCCCAGGAGGTTGCCGGCCCAGGCGGGCACCAGCTCGGCGATCAGGTCCGACGGAACATGGATCAGCTCGATATCGCAGCCCGCGGCGTTAGCGATGGTGCGGTAGATGGCGTCCCAAGTGAGCACCTCGTCGCTGGTGATGTGGAAGGCCTCACCGATCGCCTGTTGCCGGCCAAACAGCCCCACAAAACCCAGGGCAAAGTCGGTGTGGAACGTGATGACCCATAACGATTGGCCATCGCCGTGAGAGACGATGGGCTGGCCGTGGCGCATACGGTGGACGACGGTGTAACCGTGGCCTCCGACACCAGCCGGGATCCAAGTGGGGCCGAATGTGTAACTCGGGCGCACGATGGTAACGGGAAAGTTCTCCTCACGGTAGGCGCACACGAGGCGATCCTCGCAAGCGATCTTGTCCTGGGAGTAACGCCAGAACGGGTTACGCAGCGGGGTGGATTCGGTGATGAGGTAATGGTTGGGAGGCTTTTGGTAAGCGCTGGCTGTGCTGATGAACACGTATTGGCCCACTTGGCCGCGAAACGCCTCGATGTCGAGCTCGACCTGATCGGGAGTGTAGGCGACAAACTGGGCGACCACGTCATAGCGGCCGCTCTCAGCCACCTCGCGTAGCCTGCGCTGGTCGCCACAGTCGCCAACAATAGACGTGACGGGTCGGCTGAAAGCCATGGCCGAGCGCCCGCGGTTAAAGATGCTCACGTCGTACCCCAGCGCCAGAGCACGCTCGACGCAAGCTGAGCTGATGTTGCCGGTGCCGCCGATAAACAGAACCCGCATGAGATCCGCCTTTCCATTTACGCTGGACGAGCACGCCCAACCAGGCACTGTAGCCTGCGCTCACATGGGCCCACAGGGTTGCGGCGCAAAAGCTGCCACATGGTACCATGAGGGCGTGATGGCGTCCAGCTCGCTGTGCGAGGAGCCCTCTCATCCGCTGCTGCCCGCCCAAAGGAGACGAAAAAGTAACGGCGAATTAACGCTATATACACTTGATTAAGGGCTCTGGAATATATAGAATAGGGCAACGATTACGTGTACACGTGTAACGAACGGGCGTGGCGACTGACCAGCATCGAGGGAGGGGAGTGCGCATGGCGTTCAGCATCGACATGACACAGATCATCGAGTTTTTGATTGGTCTGCTCAACACGCCCAGCCCATCGGGCTACTCGGAGGATGCGATCCAGTACGTTCAGAGAGCCATCTCGAACCTGGATTGGCCTGGCATACAGATCGAGCGCAACGTCAAGGGCGCGCTGATCGTCAGCATCCCCGGCGAGTCAGAGATCGCGCCTCGAGCGATCTCGGCACATGTCGATACGTTGGGCGCCATGGTGCGCGAGATCAAGGCGAACGGGCGCTTGATGCTGACGCAGGTGGGAGGATACGCCTGGCAGTCGGTGGAAAGCGAGAACGTCATCGTGCACGCGGTGAATGTGAACAAGACCTACTCGGGCACTATTCAGACCATCAACCCGAGTCTGCACACGAGCTCGGAGGTAAGTGAGGGCAAGCGCGACGCGGAACGCATGGAAGTGCGCTTGGATGCACGCGTGAGCTCCAAAGAAGACACGCGGGCTCTGGGGATCGAGGTGGGCGACTTTGTCTCGTTCGACCCGCGAGTGGTTGTTACGCCAACGGGGTTTGTCAAGAGCCGCCATCTGGATGACAAGGCTTCGGTAGCGGTGGTCTATGGCGCGCTCGTCGCGCTCAGGAACATGGACCTCAAGCCCGCACAATGGACAACCATATTGATGAGCAACTACGAAGAGGTGGGCCACGGCGCGTCGACGGGGATACCCGCCGACGTGGTGGAGCTGCTCGCTATCGATATGGGGGCGGCCACGACGGGCGAACACCAGAACTCGGACGAGTACTCGGTGAACATTTGCGCCAAAGATAGCAGCGGCCCGTACGACCTGCGGATGCGGCAGCGCCTGGTGCGCCTCTGCCGAGATCGCGGCATCCCCTATCGCCTCGATACGTACCCCCACTATGGATCGGACGGCAGCGCGTTTCTGCGTGCGGGCGGCGACGTGCGCGTGGGGCTGATCGGCCCCGGCGTGGACGCCAGCCACGCTTACGAGCGCACGCACACCGATAGCATCGAGGCCTCGATACAGCTCACCCTGGAGTATCTGCTGGATCCCTGATCCGGCGAACTCGAGTGAGCGTTCTGCTGCGGGCTAACCGAGCGCCGGATGGCGCTGCGGGGACCCGCAGTTGTTTTGTTGCGGCGCGGTGCGCTGCCCCAGGCCGCAAGGGCATGAGGGCGGGGCAATATCACACTCGCGCTCTGCAGGCGGCTTGGGCCGACGAGACGAGCGGGAGGGTTCGATTGGCAGAAGCTCACGGTCTAGTGCTCTTGCACACCGGGCACGGCAAAGGCAAGACGACGGCGGCACTGGGGTTGTTGCTGCGTGCGTGGGGGCAGGAGCTGCGCCCCTGTGTCATCCAGTTCATCAAGAGCGAGAGGGGGCGGTGGGGCGAGGCGCTGGCGGCCCGTCGGCTGGGGATCGAGTGGCACACGCTGGGTGAGGGCTTTACCTGGGTGGCGGCCGATCTGGAGTCCTCGATCCGCAAGGCGCGCGAGGGCTGGGCGTTGGCGCAGGAGCTGATGGCCAGCGACGCCTACGACCTGCTCGTGTTGGACGAGTTTACCTACCCGCTCAAATTCGGCTGGATCGATGCGGGTGAGGCGGCGGCGTGGATACGCGCTCACAAGCCGCCACGGCTGCACCTGGTGATCACTGGGCGTGACGCGCCCGAGGAGCTGGTGCAGTTGGCCGATCTCGTCACCGAGATGGTGAACATCAAACACCCGTTCGATCAGGGGGTGCGGGCCCAGCGCGGAATCGAGTTCTGAGGCGCACCCTTTCCCGATAGCCTGACGCCCCTGGATCGGCCGCGAAACAGTCGCATCCAGGGGCGCCTTGCGCGCAGCAATGAGTGGCGTGGAGCTTACCAGCGCACCAACAAAGTGCCGCTCACATCAGAGATCACCACCTTGTCGCCCACACGATGGGCCTGGACATCGAACGCCTGGCTATCTCGGGTTCGAATCAGGGCGCCCTCGATCTTGTCCACGGGGAGATACAACGTCACAAGCGCCTCTTGCAGGCCCGAGATGGCGATCTCGAGCTCTGTGAACTCGAGGTTCAGCGTCTTGCGACACGTGATGAGGCCGGAGCACTGCGCCACGCAGGCGCGGCAGGTTTTGTGGAAGGACTTGTCTAGGTGGTACAACGCCCGGCCGTCCTCCAGCACGGTGTCGTCGCCCACAAAAATGGGCGCGCCATCGGGGAAGCGCAGAGCCATCTCGACCGTGTTGTCGGGCTTGTAGCCGCTGACCAGAAAAGCGTTGCGGTGGCGTGAGATAAAGAGCTGCGGATCTCGTTGGTCGGCTGCGCGCAGACGGTAGTCGATCTCCCAGCCCAAGAGCCCGAGGACCATTCGCGGAATCCGTGCGCCGTTGATGTGCTCACTCAGCGAGTGAGACTGGATGCGCTCGCCCCCGCCGATGTCGAACGGCAACGTCCCGCGCACCCAGGCGATTCGGCGGTCGCGAGCAGTTACCGCGTAGGTGCGCAGTGCATCGCCCTTTCGCACCGATGCGACGAGTTCCACAGCCGTCGAACCGCTGCGGAGCACCTCACGAATTCCGCCGCCGCTGGTGATGCCGACGTGGCGCAGCGTGCGATCGGCGTATTGTCCATCGGTGTGCGTCGCTGTGCCCGGCTCCCAAGCGAGGTGCAGGTCGCCCTCAAGAGGCTCTTTGAGCTGGAGGTGTAGCAGGTCGAGCACCTCGGGCGCAGCGTCATCCATGGGGCCATAGAAAAAGACCCGGCCGCCGGCCTCGACCCACTGCAGTAGGTGCGGCAGGTAGGCAGCCTCTACCGACGGCGCCGGAGTGTAGAGAATCGTGTCGCGCAAGACCCCGGTATGCAGCGCGCTGCCCAAGTTCTCGGTAGAGATGATCCCGTTGAGCGGCAGGCCGGCGTCTAT
>CAYOUT010000014.1:92592-97379 GCA_964407215.1 uncultured Anaerolineales bacterium
TGGCCTTTGCAGTGAACGCGTCACCGAACCAAATGGCCGGCGCTCGCTCCGGGCGCTGTGCCATCTGGTCGTGGTACTCTTGGAACGGGTAGAGCCAACTGAGCGGGCCCACCCGATCCGGCAGATCGCGAAGCGCTGTCTCGATGTGCGGCATCAGGCTGCGGGCCGTCTCGGGGCAGATGTCGCCGTGTTCATCGTGTGCGGCGCTCATGCTGAGCCCCGCTGGGGGCACGATGTGCCCCTCGCCGCCGATCAAACAGATACTCGCAGGGCAATAGAGATCAAACGGGTTGCGGTCGTACGGAAAATCTTCCCACGGGTTCTGTGGGTACCACGGATCGTGCAGGTAAAAGCCGATATCCCAGCTGGGCGCGTGGGCGATGCGCGACATGTGGGCGGCCATGGCAAAGCCGACCGAGTCGTCGAAAAAGACCGACACGGTGTAGCCCAGGGGGATATCCAGCAGGCGGCGGTCATACAGGTCGCGTAGCGGCACGCCTTTCGCTGCAAGGTCCACGCCCACCGGCCAGTTGGAGCCTTGCGCCGAGACGGGCAGGTCCGGTGCCTCACGCTTGTATTCGACCCAGAAACTCTGGATATCCTCCGCCAACTCTTTGTAACTGGCCAGCCCGAAACGGTCGCCGTCAAAGTTGCGCCCAACAATGGCCCAAGGGTGAGTGCCAAAGCCGAGGCCGTTGGAAAAGCTGACGCTCTGTACACCCATTTCACGGGCGTAGCTGGCCATCTGTCGGCCGATGAAGCGCGAGATCGGCTCGCCTTCGGGGATGCCGTTCGGGTAAGCGCCGTAAACGCGGCTATCCGCGTGAAGCGTGGCTTTGTAGTCGATGGAGTTGCCGTGGCCTCCCCCCATATAGCTCACGATCTCGGGGTGCCAAACGTAACGGAAGAGCGACTCGCAAAACTCGGGGCCTGGCTCCATCAGCGCGCTGACGCGTAGCGGCAATCCGTAGAGCTCCTGGGCCGTCTCGCGGCAGATGACGATGATGTTCTTTAGGTCACCGTAGGTGAAGCGGAACCAGTCGGCGCGGAAATCGCGCAGCCGGATCGGGGTGAACGCATAGCCGGCGTGGTCCGGGTTGTTGTGCCCCAGGTAGTGGTCCCATTCGTACTCATCCTCGAGGTTGCCCGTCCAGCGGAGGATCTGCTCTCCGTTGCCGATCATCAACGATAGATTGATGACTGTCGAGCGCTGGATCAGCGGGCGCCATAGATCCAAGAGCGAAGAGAAGACCTGGCGCACCGCCTGCGGATCGTTATTGGGAAAGAAACGCATAGTGACGGAAAGGCCCGATGCAAAACCGTTGGCTTGGCGCATGCCGAGCGAGGGGAATTCCATATCAGCAGACTCCTTGTGGGGCGCATGCAAGAGAGCTCTTTGAGAAACCCGGGCAAGCCCTCCGGTGGATGGTAATGTGAGGAATGATAGGATCTGTGCGGGGGAGATGTCAAGCGCGTACGACGCCCACCGGTAGAGGGCGTTTGGGCGGGGCACACAAAAGCCGCGACGCGGCAACTCGTCACCGTCACAGTGCTGGGTCCCAAGTGACCTTTGAGGACCTGACTCGTGGGGACGACACCGGCGTAAACCAGTGGGACGAAACCTGATCAGAGCTCAGCTCGACCGCCCTCGTGCGGGACGTCAAACGTCGTTGAGTGGCAGCCTCTGCTGGTGTCCTGTGAGTGGCGCCGAGCCACCCCTTTCGACCAGCTCACGGTGCCGATCGACCTGGCGGCCTCCAGCCAGCCGCTTGCCGAGTACACTGACCCTGTCCGGTGTTCGAATCAGACTCGTCAATCCCTCGGGACCCGATGACACTATGGTACCATAACGATCCACCGGTGTCAACTACAGCGCCAAAATCGTGTTGCCAAACAGCGGTGGGGGGTTCCGGACCCCTCGCTGATGTCACCCCCTGTAACGTGTGTGGGCGCCCCCGAGATCACGCCAGGGTACCTCCGATTGCCCCGAGCAGCGTTTCGTCATAGGATAGTGGTCGGATCGATCCAGGGCTTTTCACAGACTCGCCGTGCCGGGGCCGGAGCCGGCCGTGGCACAATCATTACAAGGACGACGTATGCAGGTGACAATGCTGGGTACCGGCACCTCGCACGGAGTGCCCACCATAGACTGTATGATCACGAACTACCGGCGCTGCCCTCAGCAGGTGTGTCGTAAAGCGGAGGCCAATCCGCGGCACCGCAGGTCGCGGGCCTCGGCTCTTGTCCGAGTCGATGGTGTGCAGTTGCTGCTGGACACGTCACAAGACTTTCGCCAGCAGATGCTAGACCAGCGGGTGCAGCGTATCGACGCGGTGCTCTATACGCACGGGCACGCCGACCACATCTACGGGCTCCCGGATATCCGCTCCTACTCGTGCAATCAGGGCGGCCCTATCGATATCTATGGCTCTCGCGACACGCTCGATATCCTGCACGGCGCTTTCGACTATGTGTTCCGCCCACCAGTTTTTGTCGGCGGCGGCATCCCAGAGCTGCGCCCCCACGTCATGGAGGCCCCGCAGATCATCCAGGGTGTGGATGTGATCCCCGTGCCTGTGGAGCACGGCCCCCTCAGAGGGTGTCAGGGGTACCGGATAGGCGATATAGCTTACGTCCCCGACGTAAAAGTGATCCCCCCCGAGTCCCTGGCGCTGTTGCAGAACCTGGATATACTGATTATAGACTGTTTGCGCATCACTCCTCATGCGACGCATCTGTCGCTGGAAGAGAGCCTGATGTACGCGGAGAGCCTGCGGCCGAGACGTTGCCTCCTCACTCACATGGCGCACGATATTGACTATGAGCTGGAGGAGGCGCGTTTGCCCGACTGGATTCGTTTCGCCTACGATGGGTTAGTGGTTACGCTCTAGCGCTGTGCCCCATGTCGATCCCAGTTCGCTCTCTGCTCGAAAGGCTTTTTGGTGCGGCGTTGGCCCGGCTCTGCGGGCAGCCCAACGAGCACGATAGCCGTCAGCAGGCGGCTCTCAGGGATGCCCAACAGCTCGCGCACAGTTTGCTGCGCCTGTGGATTGCGAAACACCACATCGATCCAGCCGGAGGCATATCCCAGGGCGGTGTTGAAGGGTGCGCTACCGGCGAGCGCCCCGATCCGTTGGCGGAGCGCGGCATCCGTCACGATGATGAACTCTGTGGATTGGGTGTTCATGCCAGAGGGCGCAGCGACGCCGGCCGATACGATGGCCTTCAGGTGGTCCTCAGGCACGGCGTCTGGCTTGAAAGCCGCTTTGTGGCTGTAGCGATGCTTCACAACATCGAAAAAATCCATGATATTCTCCTTGTGCTGGGAAAGGGGTGTCTTGTGCAATGGGCCCGTTGCGGTATGGTGGATGGTCGCTGAGCCCGTCGGGTCACGCAAGTCTAGCAGATCTGATGACTGAAGACAATCCCGCGTGGTGTTGTGCGCCCGCGCTCCCTCGTGCTAGTATGGCTCGTGTGACGGGTTACGGTAGTGTGTAACATGACATAAAGATCGAGAGTCTTGGCTATGATCAGGAGTGATAGCGGAATACAAACGCACCGGGGCGGTGGGCGCCCGTCGGGCAGGCCCGACGGGTGGCCGGGACAGCTTACCGAGCCGCAGATGGAGGTGGCCGCCTACCCGTGGGAGGGCGGCGGGAGCCTTTTTGTGCGCGGGTTGGCCGGCACGGGCAAGAGCACCGCGTTGATGGCCCGCCTTGCCGAGCTGTTGCGTCAAGGCCACAAGCCACACGTCATACTGGTTCTATTGCCCCAACGCGCAGCGGCGGAGCGCTGGCAGGCTATGCTGGCGACAGCGGATCTCCCGGTGATCGGCGGCATGGAGCTCGTTACGTATACCCAGTTCGCACAGCACATGCTGGCGCTCTTTTGGCCTTTGGTGGCCGAACGAGCGGGCTTTGCCCAGCCGAGCCGCGAGCCCACTTTTCTCACCATCGAAACCACTCAGTACTACATGTGGCGCCTGGTGGAGCCGCTTATCGCCGGCGAGGGCTACTTTTCCGAGTTTGCGATTCGGCGTGGCCGCCTGCTGGCACAACTGATCGACAACCTCAACAAAGCGGCCGTTGTAGGGTTCCCACACACCGAGATCTGCTCGCGGCTGGAGAGCAGCTGGGCCGGTGGGGCGGAGCGCTCGAGGGCGTTTCACCAAGCACAAGATGTGGCTACGCGCTTCCGAGAGCACTGCTTGGCCCACAACCTGCTGGACTTTTCGCTGGTGATCGAGACTTTTGACCGGCATCTGCTGGGCAGCCCAGAGTTCGAGCGCTACTTTCGGCGGCGCTTTCGGCATCTGTTGGTGGATAACCTGGAGGAGAATGTGCCAGCGGCGCACCGCCTGATAGAGTGGGCTCTGGAGGGGATGTCGTCGAGCGTGCTGGCCTGTGACGTGGGCGGGGGCTACCGAATCTTTCTGGGGGCGGACGCTGAGGGAGCGATGGCCTTGGGGGAAACGTGTAGCGATCGGCTTGAGGTCGCCGAGCCACTGACATCGACAAACGATAGCCTTACGTTTGCGGCGCGCCTATCGGAGGCGTTGCGCGTTCCGCCGGCGGGGCCCAGGCTGCATGGCGACGCCAGGCGAGCGGTGCAGGGGCAGGGGCCACCAGACAGCCGCTTCTGGATCAATATGGTGCGATGGGTGGCCCAAGAGAGCGCGCAACTCGTTGAGCGAGGCACGCCCCCCGGCGAGATCGCAGTGATCGGCCCCTATATCAACGATGTATTGCACTTTACGCTGGAGGAGGAGTTGGCACAGCGCGGTATCC
>CAYOUT010000015.1:0-91477 GCA_964407215.1 uncultured Anaerolineales bacterium
ATCAACGATGTATTGCACTTTACGCTGGAGGAGGAGTTGGCACAGCGCGGTATCCCCTTGCATCTGTTGCGCCCTGCATCGTCACTTCGTAGTGACCCAGTAATACGCGCCGCTCTCACCCTCGTATTGCTGGCGCACCCCCAATGGGAGGTGCAGGTGCAAGGCGAGGAGTATATTCTGAGCTATGAGGATGCGGCTTTGGCGCTGGAGTTGGCCATCGGCGGGCTGGATCCGGTGCGGGCGCACAGCTTGGCGGAGGACGCGCTGAACTATGGAGAGCGTACCCTGCGCGACCTCAGCGGAGAGGCGAAGCAGACCGAGGCTGCGGGGCGCGTGTGGGAGCGGGTTGGGTTCCATGCGCGTCCGCGCTACGGCGCGTTGTGCGATTGGATCGACAATTATCGCCAAGGGGAGCCGGAGCCGCTGGACGTCTTTTTATCGAGGCTGTTCGGCGACCTCCTTTCGCGCCCGGGCTACGGGCTATACGGCGACACGGCACGGGCGCTCGCTTACGGCCGCTTGGTTGAGTCGGCGGGCAAGTTCCGTGCGGCTGTGGGGCGCGATCCGGGGCTCGATGCGAGCCGTATAGCGCACGAGTACGTACAACTCGTTCTGGGGGATATCGCCAGCGCCGTTTACGATGTGGACTGGCCCGAACCCGGCGACGAAGCGGTGATTCTGGCGCCCGCTTATGCCTACCTGACGCGCGACCTGCGTTCGGGCTACCAGTTTTGGGTGGATCTGGGCAGCAGCGGCTGGTGGAATCGCCCCAACCAGCCGCTCACACACCCCTATGTGCTCTCCAGACGATGGCGGGTGGGAGAACTTTGGCACGATAGCGACGAGGATCGCACGCGACGGGAGGCGCTGGCTCGAGTACTCCAGGGCCTGGCGGCGCGTTGCACCAGGGGCGTCTATTTGGCGTCGAGCCAGTTGGGGGTGGGTGGCGACGAGCAAGAGAGCCGCTTGTTGCGCGTGTTGATGTTCGCTCTCACGCAGGAGCCATAGTATGTCCAAACCGGAAGCGTTAGGGTATCGCTTGCGACAGCAGCAACAGAAGGTGCTCGCTTACGATGGAGGGCGGGTGGCTGTCTCGGCCGTGCCGGGCAGCGGCAAAACGTTGACACTGGCGCTGTTGGCGGCACGACTCATCGTTGAGGGGCGTATCGATCAAGAGGCCGAGGTGCTTGTGGTGACGGTGCAGAACTCGGCTGTGGATAACATTGCCAGCCGCATACAAGGCATTCTGCAGCAGCAGCGCCTTCCACCCGTGGGGTTCCGGGTGTGCACCCTGCACAAGCTGGCGTCGGACATCCTGCGGCAACGCTACGACTTGGCCGGCGTGGAGGACGGATTTCAGATCGTCGAAGAAGCGGGTGCAAGCCGCTTGATGCAGTCTGCTGCGGATGTGTGGATCGCGAACAACCGAGCGTGGTGGGATAGCTATCTGCCCGACGGTAACAGACGAACCAGCGCCGAGTCTTTGTGGCGCAGAGAGACGGAAAAACTCGGCAAGGGGATCGCCAAGCTGTGCAAACATATGCAGTTGTCTCCGGAAGATGCTTGGCGCCTGCTGGGGGAGAGCGGCGAGCGCAGCGATGACGCTTTGTTTCTGCGTATGGGCATACAGCTCTATGCTCGTTACCAACGCTACCTCCAGACGCGTACAGGGCTCGATTTCGATGATCTCATCTGGCGAGCCATCGACGCGCTGGAGCAAGACTCGACGTTCCTGCGTTCGCTGCGCCTGCGTTGGCCCTATGTGCTTGAAGACGAGGCACAGGATAGTTCGCCGCTGCAAGAGCGTATCCTGCGCCAGATCGCGGGGGATCAGGGCAACTGGGTGCGGGTGGGAGACCCGAACCAGTCGATCAACAGCACTTTTACCTCGGCGGATCCGCGTTATTTTCGTCGCTTCCTGAGAACACCGCCGGTGACGCCCATGTTGCTGCCAGAATCGGGGCGTTGCGCACAGCCGATCATCGATCTGGCCAACTATCTGGTTCGCTGGGCCTGCGATGAGCACCCCGAGCCCGCTATTCGCACGATGGCTTTTGAGCGCCAGATGATCGTGCCGACGGGGGTCGGCGATCCACAACCGAACCCTCCCACCGAGGAAAGCCACATCTACTTTGCCCCCGAACCTTATCCCAGCGGGGAGGATGAGACCAAGAGGGTGGCGGAGTGGGCCAGCAGTTATGCGCGGCGGTATCCCGATCGTACGGCAGCGGTGTTGTGTCCCGCGCAATGGCAAGGTAGCCTTGTAGTGGAGGCGATACAGGAGAGAGGGGGTGGGGTGCCCGTTGATGATCTGCTGCGCTCCACACCCCAAACGCGCGAGGTGGCCCGTGTGCTGCAGCGTGTGCTGGCTTATCTGTCGAACCCCACCAGCCGCAAAGACCTCATGCGCCTGTATGGCGAGCTGGGGGCGCGCGGCCATCTGGGGCGTGAGGTGGATAGCGCCAGATTGCGTGTGCAGCGCGCGCTGGTCAACAGATTGCTGCCGCAGGATCTGCTCTTTCCACAAACCCCGGATGGAGCCAGAGCTCAACTCCGCGCGCTAAAAACAGTGGACGACGAGGATCTGGATCTCATCGAGCAGTTCGCCCTGTTGGTGGCTCAATGGATGAGGGCGGCGTCTCTGCCCATCGACCAACTCATCCTCACAGTGGCACAGGATCTGTTCCAAGCCGAGGCCGACTTGGCGTTGTGCCAGTCGGTGGCCAACAGCCTCTTGACGACGAGCAGCGTGCACCCGAATTGGCGGTTGGCCGATTTTGCCACCGAGTTGGATCAGGTGGCGCAAAACAAACGCTCGCTGCAGGGGCTTGCGTTGACGGATAGCGGCTACGTCGCTCGGCCGGGGCGCGTGGCAGTGACCACGATGCACAAGGCGAAAGGCTTGGAGTGGGACGCCGTGTATCTCATATTCGTCAATAACCTCGAGTTCCCCGATACCTGCCAAGACACGTTCCGAGACGAGCCCTCTTTTATGCCGGGCCGGGCGCCCGCTGTAGAGGCCCGCAAGCGCTTGGAACAGATGGCGGGCGCCGAGTTCTCCCAGCCCGAAGACGCATCGCTCATCGAAGCGGCGCACCTCGAGTATATCGCTGAGCGCTTGCGCCTGCTTTACGTGGGAGTGACGCGTGCACGCCGTGATCTCGCACTGACTTGCAGCTTGCGCAAGGGAAACCCGGTCCGGCCTGCCCTCGGTTTTCTACAGCTCAAGAGCGCCCACGAGCAGGGTTGGGTGCGAGAGGGGCGTGTATGACTTCACAACCCGTTATCGAGCCGGGCTTCTTGTTCAGCCAGCACAGCCTCAACACTTTTGCGCGCTGTCGACGACGCTTCCTGCTGCGCTATGTGGATCGGCAACCCTGGCCAGTGCTCGAGCATGAGGAACCTCAGGTCTACGAGCAACACCTGGCGCGAGGCCGGCAGTTCCATCAGTGGATCGAGCGGGATCACGTGAGCCTCGATATGGAGGCCATTGTGCGTGCTTGCGACGATCGGGACCTCGTGCGATGGTGGGGCGCCTACAAAGGCTTTGACTGGGGGGCGTTGCCCGACGGCGTGCGCGAGGCGGAGCTCTCCACGATAGTGCCGCTGGGCGAGTATCGCCTCTACGCGCGGTTTGACCTCTTGGCTGCAGATGCCACGGGCGAGGCGGTCATCGTGGACTGGAAAACGCTCGAACGCCGCCCCACGATGCGCACACTGCGCGAGCGAATTCAGACACGCGTGTACCTGTATGCAGCGCTGACCGCCGGACGCTCGCTGACCGGCGGCACTGCGCTGGACCCCGAACGCTCGAGTATGCTGTACTGGTTCGCCAACTATCCGAGCGATACAGCCGAGATCCGCTACAGCGCCCGAGCCTACGAGGAGGACGCTGCACACCTTGCGAGCCTGGTGCAGGGGATCGCGGGGCTCCCGCGCGAAGAATTCACCGCCACTGCCGACGAACGGCTCTGCGTGCGCTGCAACTACCGCACTTTGTGTGGGGTCGATAGGCTCGCTGCACCCGATGCCGACCGCGGCGCCGACGACCCCTGGCTGGAAGAATCTATCGATTTCGCCGTAGAGTTGGACGAGGTGGCAGAGCTGCTCTATTGAGGCTGCGGCCACACGGCAATCCGCCTAGCGCTCGCTGCATCGATGGCGAGCTAGGCCGTCACTCGGAGGCCGAGCGCCGCGCCGCAATCCACCAGGCGTTGCCAGGTGGCTTCGGGCAGCTCGAGGCCGTTGCGCAGCTTCTCGGCACGAGAGCGCCACTCGAGCTCGCCGGGCACCAGGATCTCCTCCACGCCGGGGGCTCGGCGGGCCGCTTTGGCGGCGCGGATCAACTCGTCCACCGACGCTTTAAAGCCCTCCAGCGGCTGGAAGGCCGCGATATTGATGGCCATAAGCACCGTGGGATAGTGACTGGCGTACCCCGGCGCGATAGCACAGGGCCCGCCCGCCAAGCCGTTGGTAACGAGTTCGATCAGGAAGCCGAGGCAGTACCCCTTGTGCAGCCCGAAGGGCAACATGACCCCGCCCCGAGTCTGCTCAGCGGGATTCGTTGTGGGGTTGCCCTCGGCATCGAGCAGCCAATTCGCTGGGATGCGATCTCCCCTGTCGAGAGCCGCCTGTATCTTGCCTTGCGCACACATCGATGTGGCGTAATCCAAGAACACGGGCGGATGCGAGGCCGCCGGCACTCCCCAGGCCATGGGGTTGGTGTTGAGCAGACGGCTTGTGCCGAGATAGGGGGCGACCAGGCCGCCCTTGGCCGATCCACTGCCGAAAACCAGGCCCATGCAATCCGCCTCGGCAGCTTGCACCGCATAGCTTCCCAGCCGGCCTGTGTGGAAGGCGTTGGTGAGGGCGACAATTCCCACGTCGTGCTCAGCGGCCTTTTCGAGGGCGAGGCTCATGGCACGCCGCGCCGCCACCTGGCCGAACGTTGCACCCCCGTCGATGACAGCCGTAGTCGCCGAGCTGCGGGTGATGTTCACGGCGCCCGAGGGGGCGAGCACGCCTCGCTGGATGGCGTCGAGGTAGGCGCCGACACGCAACACCCCGTGCGAGTCGTGGCCCATTAAATTGCTCTCTACCAGAGCCTCGGCGACACACAACGAGGCTTCTTGGGGAGCTCCCGCTGTGGCGAACAGCTCCTGCACGATGTCGGTTAAGCGCGAGGGGGAGATGGCGAGCATGCGGTCCTCCATCTGCCGAGTTGAGGGAGCGCGTCGGTACCGGAACAGCGTTCCCATGGTGTTTCACGGGGCCCGATTGTAGTCCCGATATGCGCTTTTGTCACACTGTGTTCGCGCGCGAACGGGGTTGCTGCTGAGGCCCAGACTGGCTACACTGCGGCCATGATGATTCGCGCCAACCACGAACGGAAGGGGTGCAAGATGCGATTCGCAGTGTTTACCGTGATGTTGCCCGAGTACAACCCCGCTGAGGCCGCCGAGCTGCTCCAGGAGATGGGTTACGATGGCGTAGAGTGGAGGGTTACGACGCCCTCGTTCGACCCCGAGCAAAAGCCGAGCTACTGGGCGAACAATCGCTGCACGGTGGATATAGCTACCGTGGACCGTGAGGCCGCCGAGTTGGCAGCCCTCACGCGCCAAGCGGGGCTGGCTACACCGGCGTTGGGCACGTACATGGATTACCGCGACACGGAGGCGATAGCGCGCGCGATGCGCGCGGCTGCTGCCATGGGGTGCCCGCGCATCAGGGTGTCACCGCCCAGGTACGATCGCGCCGTGGGCTACAAGAAGCTATTCGCTGAGGCGTTGGACGGCTATGTGCAGGTGGAGCAACTGGCCAAGCAGCACGGTGTGCAGGCCTGCTTGGAGATTCACATGGGGAATATCTGTAGCAGCCCAAGCCTGGCACACCGCCTCGTCAGCCATTTCGACCCCGGCTATATCGGCGCGATTCTGGACCCCGGCAACATGGTGTACGAGGGGTATGAGGACTGGCGCATGGGGATGGAGCTGTTAGGACCTTATCTGAGCCACGTCCATCTCAAGAATGCTGGCTGGTCAACCGTCGGGCGCAAAGAGACGGGCGAGGTGCAATGGGGGGCACACGCCGCAGCCATAGACGAGGGGGTTGTGGATGTGCGCCTTTTGATGAACGACTTGCGGGCCGTCGGCTATGACGGCTATTGCTCGTTCGAGGACTTTTCCGAGTCTGGCACGACTCGGGAAAAGCTGGCCAGAAACATCGCCTACGTGCGCACCCTGTAAAGCGCGTGGCGTGCAGCAATTATCGTTCCACACGGGGCCGATGTCCGAGAGTGTGGCGGAAAGACCCTCGGCGCGGCCCCGCGTACCTAATAGTGGGCGAATCGGCTTACATCCAGCAAAAAGATAATAGCGCGGCTTGGCGGGCGGGCGCTCTCGCGCAATTCGGGCTCAAACTCGGGGCCGGCGTTCTCATCGATGATGCGCAACGCCTTTTCCACCTCGGCCTCCTGAATGCCGATGAGTAGCGTCACGTTGCCGCGTCGCCAGATCCCGCCCGTGCTGCTCACTCGGGTTACGCTGAGCCCGGCCTCGTTGAGGGCGCGTGTGACGTCGCCTGCAAAGTCGTCGCGGATGATACCGATGATCAACTTCATATGGGGTCTCCTTTTCGAACATGGGCCAGCCAAGCGGCTCGGCGTAACTGGCGGCAAAGCCTCTGTGTCGGCAAGTGCGGGATGATGCGCCGGCGTGCAGCCGCAACATGTAGAGGGGCTGCGCTTTGACGCGCTGTGCGCGACCCTTACGTCGCCTCGCTCCACATCACAGGCACGCGGATCTCTTCGTCATCGGATACGACGTCCACGTAAAGCCCTTCATCGTGGGGGCCTTCGCTGGCTGAGGCGCCCTGGCCGGAGAGCGGGCTCCATCGTACGGCGATCCGCACGCTTTTGCCCGGTTTGATGTCGAACAGGTTGCGAGAGAGCGTCAGTTGTGGCGTGCTGGTGCGCAACTCGGCACGCGCTGCGGCGAGGCCGGTATTGTTGATGACGAGGCGTCCCTGGCCGCCGGAGCGGGTGGAGGGGTCGCTGTCGTCGCCAGCTGTGAGAACGACGGCGTCGGGCATCTGCAGATGCGACACCAGCGCCACCTCCACAAGCACCTCGACATCCACAATGCCGCCGTTGCTTGCGATGCGAAGCAGCGCGCTCGCCCGATCGGCTCCGGGCGGGTACTCTACCATGTCGGTGGAGAGCCCAATCTCGACCGAGCGCCCGGTGGCGCATTCGAACGATGCTCGATCCACAACCAGCCAGGTCTGGTCGGAGCTGATGGTGCCTCGCAGTGGACCCAGGCCGTGGTTGAACAAGCGCAACCCGCCGGAGAGGTTCGCTCGGTTACGACTGACGCCGAGATCCACCAGAGTGGTATCAGTGGCCAACACGGGCGATGCGATGGCCACTCTCAGCGGGAGCTTGATGCGACCACCATCGCTGTTGATAACCAGAGTGCTCTCGGCGGCTTCTGTATCGGGCTCCAGTGCGAGGCCGTAGGCCGTCAAGGTGAGTGTCTGCGTCTCGTCGCGCTCGCAGGCGCCTTGCGAGGGCGATACCTCTACCCACACGGCGTCTGTCTGTGCGTTCCATGCGAGGCGCCCTGTGCCATCGTTGGAGATGGTCAACGTGCGGGTCTCGGGCTGGGCGCGCTCCACATAGCCAAAGTCGATCTCTTGCGGCTCCACACGGAGGGCGGGCTGCAACACCGCCAACGAGACGGGCACGTCGACAAAGCTGGCCCCCGATGTCACTCGGAGACCGGCCGCGAGCACAATCTCCTCGCCACGGTTGAGGCGCGCGGTCTCGGCACGAACCGGCACGCTGATCTGTGCGCCGGGCTCGCATACCACATTCTCGTCGCCCAGCACCAACCAATCCACAAGGGGATGTACTGTAGCCGTCAATGGGACGGAGCCCGTGTTGCGGATAACCAAAGCGCGCTCGGGGCTCTGGCCCAGCGGCACAACACCAAAATCGAGACGCGCGGTGCCCAGCTCCAGGCGTGGCGCTTGCGCCCGCAGCTTGACGCCCAGGGTGGCCACCCCGACGTTGGTCTGCACCCGCACAGCCTGCGGGATCTCTAGCGGGCCGTCCGGAAGACCGGTAGCGTCTGCGATGAGTGCGATCGCCACCATATCGCCGGGTGCGCAGTCGAACCGGCTGGGGTGCGCCTGCAGCCACGGCACCAGGGGCCGCACGTTGCCCTCCAGTTGCCCATCGCCCGTGTTGCGCAGAGTGAGCGCCCTCTCGGACACAGCGCCCTCTGCGACTGTGCCCATATCGACACGGGTCGTATCGAGATCCAGCTCTGCTCGTACGCGCCAAGCGCGCGCCGCCACACGCTCTTGGCCGGCGTTGCTCTCCACGAGCAGTGCGCTATCCAGTTCTTGCGGGCCACGCGGGAGGTGTTGTGTGAGAAGAGCCACCGATACGCCAACCGAGTCGCCAGCGTTGCATCGCACCTGGGGTGTGCGAACCTGTAGCCACGGTACGCGCGAGACGATACTGGCCGAGAGGCTCTGCCGGCCGCTGTTGCGCAATGTGAGCGTCAGTGTGCGGTCCCCTCCGTCGGCAAACGTGCCGTAATCGAGCTGCGAGGGCTCTACGCGTAGGCTGGGCCCCGTGGGGATATCGGTCTTTACGGCCACCCACTGGCGCCCGGCGTTGGTTTCGATAGAGATAGCCTGCGGCTCGAATGTCTGCCCCGCCGGAGCCTGCGAGCCGTGCACCGACACGATCACTCGGGCTCGCTTGCTGGGAGGCAGGGTGAAGGTTCTAGCGGGCGCTCCGATCCAAGGCAGACGACTCGACACGCGGCCCGTCAGGTCGCCGTCGCCGGTGTTGTGTACGCTGAGCACGACGCGCTTGGCTTGTGTAGGGTCCAAATCCTTGAGAACGAAACTGCGCGGGTGCACCGAGAGCTGGGGAGCTCCCGTCGCGGGTGCGGCTTGCCGTTCGCGCGCGGCCATCCTCGGAGCAGGGGCCGCCCCCACCGGGCTGGGACCGAAGCGAGGATCGCGTTCAAAGCCCAAATCCGCCATGGATTCCACGCGTGCGTATCCGCTTCGTGTTGCACCGGTACGCTCTGTTGCGGAGGCGGCGGGCACCTTGTGTCGGTGCCAGATGGCATCCAACCAGTCCTCGTCGGGCTCGGCCTCCGGCTGGCCCTCCAACAGGGCTTGGCGAAGCTCCGCCGCCGAGGCCGGCCGTTGCTGCGGGTTGCGGTTGGCCGCACGGGCGATGGCCTTGACCAGGCGCTCGTCTATGCCGGGCACAGCACGGCGCAGGGGCAATGAAGGGCGGGTGAGCTTTTCCAGAAGCTTGTCGGTGAGCAGGGCGTAGAGCAACCTGCCCAGAGCGAACAGATCTGTTGCCACGGTGGGCGGTGCCAGCTCTAGATCTGGCGCAGCATATCCGCGAACACTACCATAGAGCCCTGTGCCAGTGGGAGAGAACAGGTGCGTTAGACCCAGATCAACCAGCTTGATACGGCCTTGAGTCGTGACCATCACGTGGCCCGGGGACAAAAAGGGCGTATAGACTGGCGGGTCTTGTTGGTGCAGATAGGTCATGAGGTCGCACAGCGCGGCTCCCCAACGTCTGGTCAGCAAAGGGTTCACTCTGAGCTGTGGGTTCTCGATGATGCGGCGCAAGCTCAGGCCATCCACCCATTCAAAGACGACATAATACTTGTCGCTCTCGACGAAATCCTCGGCGATGCGGACCAGGGCGGGGTGGCTTAGCTGCTGCCAGCGATCGAGGGCGGCGCGAAAGCCGGATTCGGCCCGCCGGCGTTCCTTGGCGCGGAACAGCGCCGTGGGGGCCAGCTCTTTGATAGCGTAGATAGCGTTGTCGCGCAGGTCCATCGCCCGATATACTGTGCTGATAGTGGAAGTGGCGACTACCTCTTCGAGCCGATAGCGGCCGTGGAGACGACCGCGCGGCACATCGCGAAACAGGCTCGTGAACAGGGATGCGTCTTGGACCCTCGCCTCACATTGTGGGCAGGCGGGGGCATACCAGGGCCGAGGCGTACCACACTGCGGGCAGATGTGCACCAAAGGGGCACGGCACTGCTCGCAGCGCGTTGCATCTGGGTTGTTGAGATGCCCACACTTGGGGCACCGTTGTCTGGCAGCCATGGTACCTCATGAGGATCCGAGTGACTGAGCAAAACCCGACCAAGCGAAGAAATGCACGTGCGGTCCGAAGCAAGCGAACCGTCGCATCCAAAACAGGCGGATTCTGACCATTATACCCTGCGAGGGCGCCTGCTGTCAAAGAGACCAGCGTCCGTGCGGGCGTTGCCGGCGCGACAGTGTCCTGAACGCTTGTTCTGTCGAGTATTGGGGCCGACGCATAAGATATTCGCATAGTCAGTGTTTGTCCCAACTTGTATACCCCTCGAATCGAGATGGAGTCAAGTATCGTGATATTGATGAGTGTGCGCCGTGCGGCGCTATGTCGCCTGTTACGTATGGATTGCACAGGCGCTTCTAGGCGAGTATGGACCTTTGTGCGCCCGAGGTATCGGGGGTCTGGCGTGCGAGTTGACGCGACTGCCCTTATCATGTAGCTTGAGTATGTATTTGATTTATGCAATATTAAATCATATAATCATCTACGATATATAAAAGGAGACACGAAATGCCACCGAGCGCACGCCCCCCCGCCGAAGCAGATACCCCTATAGAAACAGTGAACGAGGCCGCCGAGGCGATGCTGGCCGACCTCGAGCTGAGCCCCTTGAGCAAACGCACGTACCGCCACGGGCTCAACGCGCTCATTCGCAGCTTGCACATCCAGCGCGAGGCCTACGATGCCGCAGACGCCCTGGAGAGCTACCCGCTTTCGGGAATCGATGAGGAGACGCTGGCGCGGTTCAACCGTTGGCTGCGCGAAGCCTACCCCGATGCGCGCGCTGTCGCTGGCGATGCGGGTGGCGCTACGCGCACGACGCGCACCTACCTCGTGGCCGCGCGCCGGCTCATGAACTGGCTCGATCTGCGCGAGCTACTGCCCCAAGGCGTCTCTTTCGACAGAATGCTCCGCCGTATCGATGAGGGCCGCGGGCAGCGTCGCCAGAGCTACAAGCAACGCCGTGTGGACCCCGAGGTGATTCGCGTGTGGACCTACTATATGCGCCTTCCTCTGCCCGAGAAGCTGGGGGCGCGGCGCCTGGGCCTGTTGCGCAACCGAGCCCTCATGGCGTTGCTGTACGACACCGGAATGCGCATCAGCGAGGCCTTGGCGCTGTCTCGAGAGGATGTGCTCGACGGCCGCGCTCACAAAGTGAGACTCACCCGCACTAAGAACGGCAAGCCCCGCACCGTGTACCTGTCGGACAATACACAGCAATTACTGCAAGATTATGTCAAGGAACGTGAGGACTCGATCTATGCACCACTCTTTGTTTCACACGGACGGGGCGCAGGGAAAGCGATCACGGCGAGTCACGCCTGGCTGCTCGTCAAGAATGCGGCCAAGGCCGAGGGACTCTACGGGAACACTTCCCCCCACTCACTGCGCCACCGCCGCGCACAGGATCTTCTCGACGAGGGGATGCCCCTGGAGTGGGTGGCCGCGCTGCTGGGACACCAACATCCGGATACGACGCGCGTGGTGTATGCCTATGAGACCGACGAGGAGCGCCTGGGCGATATGGTGGCGACCTATGGGCGGTCTCCCGAAGAGGCGAGCCGCGATGTGACCCACGATCGAACTGCGTAAAGATTCTGCGCTGCGAGGATCCAAAGAGCGTCCTCAGGAGAGGCGCTGCTGTGCCAACACGGCCGCGCCCATCGCGCCCGAGTAATCCCCCAGGCTGGCGCGCACGATTCGCACTCGCTCAGCATCGACCTTGTTGAGGTAGTGCGACATGGCGACCTCGCGCACTGGGCCGAGATAGGCCTCGCCAAAGCGCTCCAACACGCCTCCGCCGACGACTATCGCCTCCGGATCCAGCAAGTTGACGCAGGAGGCGATTAGCAGCCCCAGGTAATGCTGCGCTCGTTGCACCGCTGCAGCGGTCACTGCGTCGCCAGCCTCGTACGCATCGCCCAGTGTTCCCGAGCTGATCTCACTTCGGCCAGCGTCCTCGAGCAAGCGTGAGATGATGCTCTCTTGGCCATCCGCGATGGCTGCTCGGATGTCGCGCTCAATGGCTGAACGACTGGCCAGCGCCTCGGCGTGTCCACGCTCGCCACAGCCGCACATCGGGCCATCCTCCACCAGGATGATGTGCCCCACCTCGCCCGCGGAGTTGCGAGACCCGGATACCAGCTTGCCATCGATGATGATTCCCCCGCCAACACCAGTGCCCACAAAGATGGCCAGCATATTGCGTGTACCCCGGCCCGCGCCGAACGCGTGTTCGCCCAAGGCACCGACGTTCACATCGTTGTCTACCGTGATGGCCATCTTGGCGGGGGCCTCACCACCCCGCTCCAGGAGCTGGCTCAAGGCACCCGCCAGCGGGAACATGTCCCACGAAGGCCCGAGGTTCGCACAGCGCACAACCACCCCGGTTTGGGGGTTGACCGGCCCCGGAACGCCCACCCCGATGCCGCCGATGTCGCCCCAATTGCAACCGGACCGAGAGACCGCGCGCTCGACACAAGCGACCACGCGCTCTGCGACGCCGCGCGCGCCCAGTTCGGCACGCGTCTTGCGCTTGCACTCGCCGATTACCTGGCCGTCGTCCGTGGTGACGACGGCGGCGAGCAGGCTTGTGCCGCCGAGATCAACGCCTATGAAGGGTCGTGAATGGGTCACCATGCGCACTCCTTAACTCGGCATATGTGGGCGCCGGGCATTCGGGGGCACCGACTTGTCTCGATCGGCTGCCTCAGTGGGGGCGGCTCACTCGGGTGGGTTGAGCCAAAGCCATCGCGCGACGGCCATCCCTAGCACGATGTCGCGGCCGGCGGAGCGAACTGCGACCGTCTCGTTGAAGGGCAGCGCCTCCAGCAGCGTGATCGGCGCCCCCGGGATGAGACCGCTGGCCTCGAGATAAGCCATCAGCTCGGGGACACGTTCGATCTCTTCGTGCACGCGCGCCAGAGTGTACTCTCGATTGGGAGTAGCCTCAAGCAGCGGCACGAGATCACGAGTAACCTCTTCCTCCCGCCCCGGCAGCGGGTTGCCGTGGGGGCACGCGGGGGAATCCTGTACGATGTCGGCCACGCGGGCGGCCGTCTCGGATGAGACGCCGTGCTCCAGCCGATCCGCCTCGGCATGGACCTGAGACCATGGCACGCCCAATACCCGGGCCAGGAGCAGCTCGGTGAGCATGTGGCGAGTGAGGACGGACCGTGCCGCCTCGAGCCCCGCCGGGGTGAGATGGATGCTCTTGTCCTCATCCATCGTAACCCATCCGTCGCGGATCATACGCTGGAGTGTGACCGTCACAGTGGGAGCGGAGACCTCGAGCCAGTCGGCGAGTCTACGTCCTATGACCAGCTCTCCGTCGCGGCTCAGTGTATAGATCACGCCGAGGTAGTCCTCGACAGTGGGTGTGGGTCGGGAAGGTTCGCCCATGGGTGTTCCCTGCAAACAGGGCAGCGCGCGGATGGCAAAACAAGCGCGCTGCTCTATGTTACGCTATGATATACACGAGTATTCTAGACCAAAAGAGCTCGCGCGTCAAGGCAACTTTGTGCCTCGAGGCAAACAGCAGACCGCTACGCCGCTCTGCTTTAGAGAGTGTGTTTGCGGCGGTGGGTTGCTTATGTTATACTTTTTTGCCGGTGTTTTCCTTGGTGCATACTATTGGCGGGCGCCACACAGAGGTAAAGTTGTGAGCGAGTATGGACCGGTTATCGTTAGGCAGGGTACATGATGAGCAGTAGTGCAAAGCGGACGTCCTACACAACGCGGCTCCCGCTGATACGCATCTTGGCCATCCTGTTAGTTGCTCTGATACTCGTTCTGGCGGGGTTTGGCGCTGGTGTGGCGGCCATGTGGCACGGCGAGCGCTTTGTCCGGAGTATTGTGGACCAAGCGCCGGTGGTGGCTGCTGAGGAAGAGTCCACTCGCGAAGAAGGTATAACCCTCTTTTGGCAAGTGTGGGATATTCTGAAGAGGGAGTACCTGCTTTCCGAGTCGTTGAAAGACCAAGATCTGATCTATGGCGCGATCTCGGGGCTCGTCAACGCGGTGGGCGACCCGTACACGATGTTTGTCGAGCCTGTGTCGGCATCCATTATGGACGAGGATATGCAGGGCAGCTTTGAGGGGATCGGCGCGAGCGTCGAGATGATTGCTGAGCGGCTCACCATCGTGCAGCCTCTGCCCAATAGCCCGGCCGAGGCGGCGGGAATTCAGGCGGGCGATGTGATCCTCGCAGTGGATGGCGAATCTATAGAAGGGCTCGACGCTTTGTCGGCAATCAGCCTGATCCGCGGGCCACGCGGCACCGTTGTCCAGCTCTTAATACAGCGCCAGGGCGTGGAGAATCCCTTTGTGTTGCAGGTCGAGCGGGATCGTGTCGAGCTCGAGGTTATCGAAGCACGCATGTTAGAGGGCAACATCGCCTATCTGCGCCTCACAGAGTTCAACGCGATATCTGTCAAGCATGTGCGAAATGCGCTCCGCCAGCTATTGCGCGAGGAGCCCATCGGGTTGATCCTTGACCTGCGTGGGAACCCCGGAGGCTACCTGCAGCAATCCGTGGACATCGCCAGCGAGTTCTTGCCGCGCGATACCCTGGTGCTCACTGAGGAGCAGCGCGACAAAAAGCCCAACAAATACTATGCCAGGCGCTCGGGTCTGGCCGTCGAGGTGCCGTTGGTGGTGTTGGTGGATCAGGGCAGCGCGAGCGCATCAGAGATTGTGGCGGGCGCGATCCAGGCGCACGGTCGAGGGGTGCTGGTAGGCCAACCGACTTTTGGCAAAGGGTCGGTGCAGACAACCCACACACTGGAGGATGGCTCGAGCCTGCGGGTGACGGTCGCTCGCTGGTATCTTCCCACGGGTGAGAGCCTCAGCGGGAACGGGTTGACGCCCGACATCGTGGTGGACATCACTCCCGACGATCTGGCGGCGGGGCGTGATATGCAACTCGAGGCAGCTATAGAGCAGTTTACGAATGGAGAGCGACGCGATGGCCAACAGGAAGAGCCAGTCGGAGCAAGCGAGCCGGGGGGGAGGTGACCGGGTCATCGCGGTGAATCGTAAGGCGTTCCACGACTATTTCGTGGACGAGACGCTGGAGGCCGGCCTGGTGCTCTGGGGCTCTGAGATCAAATCGATCCGTGCCGGCAGGGTCAACCTGCGCGATAGCTATGTCGCTATTCGAGGGGGTGAGGCCTGGCTCACGGGCTCGCACATCGCGGGTTACTCGCAGGCCAGCTACCAGGACCACGACCCCACGAGGGACCGCAAGCTGCTGCTACACCGGCGGGAGATCGAGCGTCTGCGAGCCCGTGTGGACCAAAAAGGGTACACCGTGGTGCCGCTCAAGCTCTATCTGAAGCACAACCGAGCCAAAATCGAGATCGCGTTGGCGCGCGGCAAGCGACAGTACGACAAGCGCGAGACCATCGCACAGCGTGACTCGGAGCGCGATATCCAACGCGCCATCAAAGAGGCGTACCGCTGAGGCGCAACGCACACGCGCCTTCACAACCCATGCGGGCGCCTGTTGCGCGCGGGCGCCCGCATGATCGGCTGCTGTCACATAACATTGGTGGTTCTAGGGCAGGTATTTCCCTAGAAGCGGCCTGAGGGCCTCTTTGCGCTCCGCGGAGATCGCCTCCGGTGCAGTGATGATGGCGGTAGCCAATGCGTTCTGACAATCACAGCTTCGGGGGGCGCCGCCCAGGCGCTCGGCGGCCAGGCGCACGATGGTCCTGGCGGCGTCCACGTTGGCGCGCAGGTTTGCGACCACCATATCCACAGTGACGGCCTCTTCGGTAGCGTGCCAGCTGTCATAGTCGGTCACCATGGCCACGGTGGCGTAACAGATCTCCGCCTCGCGAGCCAGTTTGGCCTCAGGCAGGGCCGTCATGCCGATCAGGTCGCCGCCAACCTGCCGGTGGAACTCGGATTCAGCGCGCGTGGAGAACTGGGGCCCCTCCATCACCACCATGGTGCCGCCATCGTGCACGCGCACCCCCGACTGTAGGGCCGCATCCCTTACAACCGCTCGCAACTCGCGACAGTACGGCTCCGAGAACGCGATGTGTACAACCACGCCATCGTCGAAAAAGGTCACAGGGCGAACGCCCTTGGTGCGATCGAGGATTTGGTCGGGGATCACCACGTCGCGCGGCGCGATCTCTTCGCGCAGGCTGCCCACGGCGCTCACCGACAAGAGATGAGTGACGCCCAGGCTCTTCATCGCCCATATATTGGCGCGCGCCGGCAGCTCGCTCGGGCTGATGCGGTGTCCGCGCCCGTGGCGCGGCAGGAACGCGATGCGTGCTTCGCCCAAAGTGCCGATCACTAGATTGTCGCTAGGGCGGCCGTAAGGCGTGTCTACCGCGATTTCCCGCACGTCGGTCAGGCCCTCGATCTCGTAAAGGCCGCTGCCTCCGATCACGCCGATCTGTGCCGTATCCATACCTCCCCTCCTTTCGCCATGCGGCTCGATGCGCCCATTATAGCTGCGCCGTGCCGGCTGCCAAGCTCAGGATGATCCTTTGCGGCTTGATATTTATGTAAACTCATCTGGATCCAAACTTGCAGGATCGGTTTTTGCCTGATATAATACAGATGTTTTGGGGATGATAGGTTTCGACAGGGAGGGCTGATCAGCGGTTGCAGGCCGAGGCGCCTCACCTCGTTAAAAGGGGCAAGCACATCAAGTGCCAACACAAATCAAGCTCCGGCCTACGCCCTCGCCGCGTAACAGCGGCTAAGGCGAAAGCCACTGACCGACAGAGTCGGTCACGTCCGTCTCTGGCTTGGCCCGAGAGACAGGGCACGGGCGTAGAGCAAATCGGGCTGCGGTTGGCGGGACGCCGATAACGCCGACCAAAGATGCATCGGCTGGCGAGAGCGAGCCTTTGTCGGCCGAGACTCACTCTTGCGAGAAACTAACGACCGACTATGCCTGTAGTATACCTCTGGTCGAACTTTCTGGACGCGGGTTCGATTCCCGCCATCTCCACTGTAGTCATGTATGAGCTCGGTCTCATACATGACTTTTTTTGTCTGCGATGGGTTCAGGCAAAACGCTGTTGCGTGTGCTTGGGATTATCAGGATAGGCGGAGGCGCTGACGGATGCCACAGATAGGTAAAGGTGGAAAATTCGTCTTTGGGAAGTCTTTGGTGCGAGATGATATGAGCATCCACCTGCCATCGCAGGCGGCTTGCGAATACAGCATTGCGTCAGAGGGCAAAGTGTATTTGATTTCTGGCAGCAAGAGATCGGGCGGGTTCGTTGTAACCCGGAAAGGGCTTTTGTACCCCTCGAGAATAGGAAATATACTGAAAGAGATTCCAGAGCTGAGCGAATACAGACTGGGACAGGGGCTTCTAATGCGAACTTTCAACGTATATTCAGCATAGTCACCGGAGTAACGATTGCCGATTATATTCGTTGCCGCAAGCTAACGCTGGCGGGAAAAGAACTTGCCGAATCAAACGTGAAAGTTATCAACACTGCATTAAAATATGGGTACGATACACCGGATAGCTTTGCGAAAGCCTTTATGCGTTTTCATGGCATAGCCCCATCTGAAGCAAAGCGCAATCCTGACAATCTCAAATGTTTTTCATCTATCTTACTTAGAATTGAAGTACAAGGTGGATTTAGTATGAGTACAAAAATGATTCCGAACCTTCCCCTGATAGCAAACAGCTGGCAAGGAGAAAACTATCATTTCAACGGCGTAGCCCGCTATGTTATGAGCTGTCTTGGGGAAATGCTGCTTGCCGATTATTCGTTGATTGCGGGTATAACAGGCGACACTTTCGCACAGTTTTATCCGACTGGTGACGGTAGTTTTAAGGGTGATAGCGCATCAAGTTTTTATCTTGGGATACATGGATACGCGAGCGTTTTTGATAGGTTAGGTTATGCTGCTGAATCTTTTTCAGAACGTGAATTTCAATCGAATTATGAGCATTATTTTAAAAAGATAACCGACAGTATTGACAGAGGTATACCTGTCATATGGCATCGCCGTGGGCCTACCGCCGCAATTGTGGGCTACGAAACCGATGGCAGTGCATTTTTATACTTGAACAGTTTAAGCGAAGACCAAACAAAACCGGAACGATTAGTTTTTGAGGATGAATGTTTTAAGGACGACAAAATTGATTGTTGCGGATGGACAATCGTAAATAATAAAATCCGAGATGTATCGCTTAAAGAAATTTATAGGAACGCCATAACACATCTTCCGAACCTGCTGACAATGAAAACGGATAATTTCGTATTCGGCCCGGAAGCGTTTCGTGCGTGGGCAAACGATATCGAAAACGGTAATTTCGCCAGAATGAGCTTGGAAGAATTTAATGGTGAATATTTTACTTATGAAATTTATGTTGTAAATGCGGCGACCAATAGTGGGGGTTGCCAATCGTTTTTGGAAAAAGCGCAGGAACTAAATCCTGATTTTATGTTTTTAGAGAAAGTTCGTAAGCAATACCGAATTACAAATTATTTATGGAACAGCGGATATTGGATTAAGGATGTTCATTCGCTGGAAGAACGCGAAGAAATGGAACGTATTTACGGCACAGAAAATCTTGAAACATTGGGCGGTGCTTTTGGTTGTAAACTTGAAACTCTGCAAGACAAAGAAAGATGTGCTTTAATTGTTAAACAAATTCGCAGATTTGCAGATTGTATGGATGAGGTTGTGAGGATTTTAAATGAGCATTTGGAGAATTGAACGATATTAAGTCGACTTCACTTATAAATCCCCTTTTCCACTTTGCGTATGGACAGAAATATATATTGCGGTTGGCGCGTTGGACAGCACGGAAGCGCGCTCCGCGTGTGCGAGGGCGGCCTCGATCCTCTCTCGCAGTGTACAGTTGTGTCGATAAGTGTGGGCTGTACTTATACTGTTTTGCGCGCTCTCGTTTGACAATATGCGCGGTGCTCGCTACACTGGCATAAACCCAGTTCGCGCTCGTCACGGGCCCCGCAGCTGGGCGAGCGACGCTCTCACCGGTCGATCGGCCGCTCCGCGAGGCCATACATCCCCCACTCAAGCCAGAATGTGGCGTCTCTCATGCACTGGTAATGACTCTGCAGCCAGCTCGCTATAGCATGGGGCGGCGCGAACCCCGTTTGTGCAGCCGTTTCGGGCGCTCGGGAATTGTTGTATCTGCGTTGAGGCTGTCTTATTGTTGGTGTTTGTACGTAGCGAAAGGAGAGAGCTATTGTGAAAAAGACCATTATACGCTTGTTGATCGTTTTGATACCCATCTTGGCCACCGGCTGCGCGATTGACTATGCTCAGAACAGCGTCTCAGCTACTCCAACGGAGCAAACGGCCGTGCCCGAGGCCACTGTGGCAGCGACGAGCACCCCGTCCCGTATCGGCGAGGCCGCGGCCAAAGCGGCAGCACTCAAGCACGCAGAGCTCAGCGAGTCGGACGTGACTCGCCTCGAAGTGAAAGTGGACCGTGAGAACGGCCGTCTGGTGTATGAGGTCGAGTTCTATGTGGGCAACACCGAGTACGAGTACGACATCGACGCCTACACGGGCGAGATAGTCAAGGTCGAGGTGGAAGAGCGTCGGCCGGCCGGGGGGAGCGGATCCAGCGACTCCAACGGCTCCAGCGGCTCCAGCGGCTCCAACGGCTCCAGCGGCTCCAACGGCTCCAACGGCTCGCAATCGGGCGGTTCGCAGCCGGACGCCCCGGAGCGCATTGGCGAGGCCAGAGCTAAGGCGATCGCCCTGGGACATGCGGGGGTGAACGAGTCGGACACTTCTCGTATGGAGATAGAGTTGGACCGTGAGAACGGCCGCTTGGTGTACGAGGTCGAGTTCTATGTGGGCAACACCGAGTACGAGTACGACATCGACGCCTACACGGGCGAGATAGTCAAGGTCGAGGTGGAAGAGCGTCGGCCGGCCGGGGGGAGCGGATCCAGCGACTCCAACGGCTCCAGCGGCTCCAACGGCTCGCAATCGGGCGGTTCGCAGCCGGACGTCCCGGAGCGCATCGGCGAGGCCAGAGCCAAGGCCATCGCCCTGGGACATGCGGGGGTGAACGAGTCGGACACCTCTCGTATGGAGGTGGAGCTGGACCACGAGAACGGCCGCTTGGTGTACGAGGTCGAGTTCTATGTGGGCAACGCCGAGTACGAGTACGATATCGACGCCTATACGGGCGAGATAGTCGAGATCGAAGTCAAGGAACATCGGCCGGCCGGGGGGAGCGGCTCCAGTAGCTCCAACGGCTCGCAGTCGGGCGGTTCGCAGACGGACGCTTCGGAGCGCATTGGCGAGGCCAGAGCCAAGTCCATCGCCCTGAGCCACGCTGGGGTGAGCGAGTCGGACACCTCTCGTATGGAGATAGAGCTGGACCACGAGAACGGCCGCCTGGTGTACGAGGTCGAGTTCTATGTAGGCAATATCGAGTACGAGTACGACATCGACGCCTACACGGGCGAGATAATCAAGTTCGAGATAGAACACTAGCTTTCGATAGCTTCCCGCCATCGTGATTGGGCGGGTACATGGCGCGGATGTGCGCGCATTCGCGGAGCGGCTTCATACGCAATTCCTCGTAGGTCCGCTGGATAGCCGGCGGACCTACGCTATTTGTTGGCGCTTGCTACTGGCTGGCGGCTGCAACATGCCTCCTCGTAACGGCGGGCAAATAGCTCCTCCAGCCCACGGCGAGAGACACGCTTTTGGCAAACGCCACGCCTTTCACAGAGAACTCGGCCGTGGCCGAGATGGTATCCCCCAGGCGCGCACTGTCCAGCACCGTTACGTACAGCGCAACTGTCTCCTGAGAGTTCGCGGGCACATCGCCGTTCCAATGCAGCGCACCTGCCTCAAAGGCGCCCGCAGAATGCGCAGCGTACGCTGTGTGCTGCGGCAGGGGCAACGACAGATCGAATGTTAGGGGCGAGCCGGTGTTGTTCTGGAGCACAGCCGTAAAGGTGAGCGGCTCGCCGGACGGCGCGTAGGTGCGGCTCGCTATCAGCGAAGCCAGATCGCCGTGTCTAGAATACGGGCCACTCCCGCGCTCCATCCAGGCAATCCAGAGCAGAGAGGTCGATGGTCAGAGGGCACACCGAGATGACGCGATCCCGGAGCAGCGCGTACGCGTCGCTCGTCGGCTCGAGCGTCGCCTCGTCTATCTCGCGCATATAGCCACCCAGCCGCCGAGCCCCCTGGGCGTCCTCGTGGATTACCGACTCAAAGTATCGCTGCCTGGTAAGAGTCGTGAGCCTCCAAGGGGTATCATTGTTGGCATCACACGGCACGTCGATCTTGAGAACATCGACGCCCGGCGCAAACCCGGTCCGCAGAGTGGCCGCAACCACCCGCCGCACAAAAGCTGCCGCGGGCTCGAACTCGATCTCGCTGCTGTGAGAGAAATGGTGCGAGACGTCGGTCTCCAGCGAGATGGCGACGCTGGGCACTCCAAAGCTTGCTGTCTCCATAGCTGCGCCCACCGTGCCAGAGATCGTCACCCCGATACCTATGTTCTCGCCATAGTTGATGCCGGCTACGGCTACAGCGACATCGCGCTGGGCCAACAACATCATGCCCACGCGCGCCGCCATGGCCGGGCTGCCCTCGACGGAGTAGGCCCCCACCAGCGCCATATCCAGGTCGAGCGCCTCCGCCCTAACCTCGCCAAGCCGCCCCAAGCCGCGCCCCATGGCGGATTGTTGCTCACGCGGGGCCGCGATGAGGACATCCCCCAAACCTTCCACCGCGTGGGCCAATGCGCGCAGGCCGGGAGACGCGATGCCATCGTCGTTGGTCAGCAGGATGAGCGGTCGCTTGGAACAAGAGATCACGGCAGATCGTACCCTACGGGGTCTATCCAGGCGCGATAGCTGTTCCACACTCGCCGAAAGGACGGCTTGGCTGCCACAAAAGCCCCCACGATCTGCTCCACCACGTCCTCTCGGGCGCAGACGCTGAGGCCAAGGGTCTCGCGCAAATACGCCGCCGAACGCGCGTAGAATAGCGGAAGAAAGGCCTCGGCCACCTTATCGGGATCCCCCTCACCCTTGTTGTACACGAGAGCCATATCGAGAACACAGCGCACCCAGAGGTTCAAAGGGAACTCGAAACTCGTCTCGGACTGTTCCGCTCTTTCGAGCACGCGCTGGAACGTCTCTTTTGGCAGTATCCTGGCCCACTCTTCACCATAGATGGCTTGAGATGCTTTGAAGGCCTGCACGAGATCCCCTACGCAAGCCTTGCAATCGATATGGCAATCGGGCGAGCGCCCACTGTGGAACGGGATGTTCCGAGCCGGGTTCTCTTGCCAGAGGCGTTGGTGGATAGATAGAGCGCGAAAAAGGGTACCAACCGTGTGGGCGATGCGCGCGTCACCCAGAGCTCCGGGCTCGCCGCTGCCGTCGCCGCGTTGGCCGAGGTCCACCTGGGCCACGCGCTGCTCATCCACCAGCGATTGTAGGATGAGCCAGATGTTGACGCCGAATCGGGCGACGTCGGTCTCCCACACATCCTGCGCCGGTAGGTTGGCGGCGACGGCGCCAGACACGCAGAACTCACCAGCCAGGGGCTCGCGCAAATCCGCGCCAAAAAAGGCCCGCACAAAGGGGTAGACAAAGTTATCCGTCAGAGCCGCGGCATACGCGCTGCGTTGATAGCAACCGCACGCCAGATCGTAGCCGTTCAGCACGGGGTTCACCAGAGCGGGCACCCACTCGGGCACGATCCCAGGCGCGCGGGCCTCCACCACCATGCAGGCTCTGATGTTGAGCAGCGCCCCCGCCTCGAGGATGGCACGAATCGCCGTGCCTTTGCCAGTGGCGCCGTCGTACACGGTGATGAGGCGCTCTGCGTTGGGAGGGAGAGAGATCTCGCTCACGAATTTGGCTGTGTTATCCGAAGACCCCCCATCGGCGTTCATGAGTACCACGCGCTCGTTGGGCAAATAATCCGCGATGCCCTTTGCGATAGCGTGCACTACCTCGCCGATAGTGCGGCTGTTACGGTGACTTGGGATTCCGATGAGCACATCGGCCCAACCGAGCTCCCGTATACGGGCCCGCGCTTCGGGGCGCAGGCTCGTGTCATACATCAAGATGCCTTTGTCCAAGTCCGCCATAATTGCTCACCTCAGTCGACTCACCATCGCGGACGCGCTCGCTGCCGCGTCCTCTGGTGTGCTCACACCGTCCAATACGTCTATTATCGCCCGTGTGATCGCCCCCTGGATCTGCCCGTACTCGTACATTCGCGGGCAAGGGTGGGCGGCTTCCGCGAGCTGGGTCGTAACGAATTGCAGATACTCGTCGGCCTCGATCGCCAATGGCACAGCCGACCGCTGGGCGGGGAGCTGAGCTGCGGCTCTGGCCCAAGCCGCCACACGCTCAGGGGCGATGGCCTCCGTGATGTACTGCGCCGCCAACTGTTGGCGCTCGGGATCCGTCGCTGTGATCGCCCACACCCGCGATCGCGCCAGCGTCAAGGGGTGGCCTGTCGCGTTTGGGATCGGCGCAAAATGCGTGCGCTCGGGGATGGTGCGTTGGCGCTGGATCTGGTGAGACCCCACGTTGGCCATCCCCACTTCACCCGCAAGGAACAGAGACCAGCTGTCTTGCAAAGTCTTGAGCTCGCGCACTCTGGTGGGCACTATGCCAGCCCGGATGGCATCTCGATAGCTGGCTAGGACCTGAGCTGCGATGCTGGCGTCGAGAAATGGCGTTCCGTCAGCCTGCGCCAGCACACCATCCAACGCGAGGTATTGTATCAGAAACGCCTCCGCTGCAGAGCCATCCCCCTCGCCCGCGGGAAAGACGTAGGCACTGTTGAGGCCCGCCAGATCCGCCCAATGGGTCGGCACGTCCGGCACCAAGGCGCTGTCGTACACTATGAACGTCAAATCCGCCTGAAAGGGCACCGCGTAGAACTCGCCGTCAAAGGCGGCCGCGTCGAGCGCAAAGGGGAACAGGTCTTCCCACACCCTCGCCGAGATCAGATCGTCCAGAGGGACGAACAACCCGGCCGCGATGAGAGGCTCGATCTCGCAGGCGTCCACGGCGACCACATCGGGGAGCTCAGCCGGTGCAATCGGCTTGGTGGCGAGGAGCAGGTTGACCAGGCTTCCGGGCCCGCTCAGCCCCTTGGGGGCTATATTCAGCCGCACTGTGGGGTGCTGTGTTTCAAAGTCGCTGTGTAGCTCATAGAGCACGCCCCCCTCCTGCTCTGCGCTCAATGCCATATCCGGCGGCAGCCAAAGAACGAGCGCCCTGTGATCACCTTCGGGGTGCGTCGACGCATCCTCTGTAGGTGCAGGGAGTGCGGTCGGAGAGTCGGCGGAGGGCGCAGTCGCCGTGCGCGGAATCGGCCGAGTGGGCGAAAGGTCAGAGCCCGTCGAGCAGCCCGCGAGGAACAATGCCAGCAGAGTACACAGCATCGTCAATACACGGTAGCACTTCGCTTGACCACGTTCACAGTGATGTGTCGTGTGGACTGCCTCAGACAAGCGCCCGGCCTCCTCGTGAGACACTTAACTCGGCAAGATCCCCTTTGATCAATAGTATTATAGCACAAAACGCGCAGAGTGGCTGATGGCGCCCCTCGTAGGCGCTCGCTCGTGTGTTCTCAGAGGCGTTGGACGCGGAGGCTGAGAGGAAGCACTGACGGCCTCGTCCAAAGCTTGACAGAAGCGCGCACTGGTGCTATAGTCGCCCGACAAAGGCGAGGAGGAGTGTTCCAGGGGTAACCAGTGTGGGTTACCCCTGTCGTGCTACAACGGGTAACCGCATCTCGAAAGGAGCCTCGGGCGCCATGGACATCGCTTCACGTATCCGGGACGTTCCCGACTTTCCCGTGGCGGGAGTCCTGTTCAAGGACATCACGACTCTGCTGCGTGATGCTCAAGGGTTTCAGAGCGCAGTGGACGCTCTGGCGGAACACTATGTGGGCGAACATATCGATATCGTAGCGGCCATCGAAGCGAGAGGGTTCATATTCGGCGCCCCATTGGCCTACAAGTTCGGCGTGGGGTTTGTGCCTGTGCGCAAAGCGGGCAAGCTCCCAGCGAGCACCCTCACTGCCGAGTACAGCCTCGAGTATGGTACCAGCCAGCTACAGGTGCACACCGACGCCATCGAGCCCGGGCAAAAGGTTTTGGTGGTAGATGATCTGCTCGCCACGGGCGGCTCTGCCAAGGCCGCCATCGACTTGGTGGAGCAGCTGGGTGGCGAGGTCGTCGGCGCGGCTTTTCTGATCGAGCTCGGTTTCTTGCACGGCATCGACAAGCTCGAGGGATATCAAGTCTTTTCTGTCGTGAGATTCTAAGTGTTAGGAGAGCCAAGCCATGGCAAGCAAAGAAGAGCAATTGCAGGAGCTGGAGCAGCTCCATCGGCGCACCCTGTCCGATATCTCGCGGCTTCGAGAGGAACTCCAGGCGGAGATCGAGCCCGCTTCGGCCACGGATGACGATTCGGCCGATGTGGCCGCGGACATCTATGAGCGCGGAAAGATCATCTCTCTGATCCAGAGTCTAGAGAGCAAGCTGCGCTCTATCGAGCACGCCATGGCCGCCTTTGCCAAGGGGAGCTATGGTATCTGCGAGAGCTGTGGCCGCGAGATCCCCGCTGAGCGACTGGAGATCATGCCCGAGACCACGCTCTGTGTGCAATGCGCCAGTCGACTGGAGCAAGGTATTCGCCGCCGCCAGATCATGATGGCCGATGCATCCGAGTCTCGCTCGCTCTACAACGATGGCGAAGAGATCGAGGAGCAGGACGATAACGATGACTAGCGCCCCGCCGTAGGTCGCGGGGCGATTCGTGTTTTCTTGTCCAGTATCGCAACGTATTGCGCTCGGCGCCGCCCCCAGAGGGGCGGCGTTTCGCCTCAGTCCTCCGGCGTTACGGGCGCCCAAGGATCGGCCGGCCACGCGATGTCGTAACGCCGGCGCCGCGGCAGCACGGGAAAGTCTCGGGGCAGGAATTGCCTCTGTCGAGACCAAATCACGCGGAGCTCCTCGGACAGCGCCTCCTTTACTCCTCGGTATGCGGCGTCCTCCGCAAGGTTACGCAATTCCCAGGGATCCTCCTGCACGTCGTAGAGCTCTACTTGGGGTACGCCACTACGCGTGCTGTCCAGCGAGTGCACCAGCTTCTGGTTGCCCCGCCGCAACATCAAGTGAGTATAGGGGAGCCGAGTGAAAAACTCGGCGTAAGCTGCGCGATCGGGCCAGGTTGCATCGCCATCCAAGAGCGGTTTGAGATCGGCGCCGGACAGCTCACTCTCTATCGGCAACCCCACTGCTTTGAGGAGCGTGGGCACAACGTCGGCGTGGGTGATCAGCCTCTCCTCGTGGCGCGGCGCCACGCCGGGCCAGCGTACCATCATCGGCACCCGGGCTGAACCGTCATACATGGTGCCCTTGTACATGAGCCCGTGCTCTCCCATCATGTCTCCGTGGTCGGAGAGGAACACCACGATGGTATTGTTCGCCAGGCCCAGCGCGTCCAGTCCATTCAGCAACCGCCCGATTTGCGTGTCGAGCTGCGTAATGAACCCGTAATAGTGCGCTCGGAACCGCCTCAGGATCTCGGGGGTGAGCCCTTGGGGCGCGCGTTCGCCGTTGTGCGCTGCGTCACGCGGAGCAGGCAGTATTACGCTGGGGGGCAGCGACATCTCGGCCGGGTCGTACATCCGAGCGTACCGGCTGATGGGCCGGTACGGATGGTGCGGCGGCAAGTAGGATGTGTGTAGAAAGAAAGGCTGTCCCGGGCGGGAGTGCAACTGATCGCGCACAAAACGCAGCGATTCGTCGGTGATCCAGTGCTCTGCTGTGATCTCCTCCTCGGCCTAATGCTCTCCGGCAATGCACTGGGGGTCCTGAAGCCAGTTCGACAGGCCAGGGCTGGGCGTAGCCCACGGCGCCCCCTCTTTCAGGCCGCGCCGGCGCAATTCCCAGCGAAGGTAGGGCCCATAGTGCGAGATACCACCATCGCCCACAAAGAACTCGTGGTGTAACACATATTGAAAATCCCGCCGATGGTGATAGGGACAGTTGTGCATTTTGCCGATGTTGGCCGTGGTGTAACCGGCGTCAGCAAGCTGCGCTATGAGCGTAGGAATTCCGTCGCGCATGGGAAGGTCGTTACAGAGGACACCGTGCTCCGAAGGGTAGAGGCCAGTGTAGAGCGTGTGGCGTGTGGGTGCACATACGGGGCTATTGCAGTAAGCATTGGTGAACAGCACACTTTGCGAAGCGAGGTGATCTAGGCTGGGCGTCTGTACCTGGGAGCCGCCCGCCCAACCCCCGGCTCGGAAATTGTGCTGGTCATCTACGATCAGAACGATATTGGGCCGCTGTGTAGCGAAACTGAGCGCATCGGAATCGCGCTCTACAACCGTAACGGGCATGATTCTCTCCTCATGTGACACGGACGAGCAACCCCCGCAGGCTATATGGGATTTCGCAGAGAGTCAACCGGCTTCAGCAGCGATGCGCGGCGAGGCGCGTCCCGCCGTTCGCTTTTGACAGACGCTGAGCTGGTCTCTATGATTAGTTGAATTGTGCCGGGGCGCTGTGTGGTAGAGTGGGCGATCTCCGCCCGCCCGTCCCCTCGGTGCGAACACTAACGCAACGGCCCAGGCTAGCCCGCGATCCATCACTTGCGGTGCTACCCTCTTTTCATTAGCATATCCCAGATGATCTACCCGCCGTGAAAATGGAGGTCCCGACCATGTCCCCAAGGGACCGTGTGTTCGAGTCGACGCACCCTCTGGTGGTGCACAAGCTTACTCTGCTTCGAGATGTGACGACCGAACCGAAAAAATTCCGCGAGCTGATCCGCGAGATCGCCGTGCTCTTGGCTTACGAAGCCACTATGGACCTTGGACTCAGTGAGGTGACGGTTCACACGCCGCTTGCGCCTGCCCATGGGCGCAAGCTGAGCGAGAGGATCGGCCTGGTGCCTATCTTGCGCGCTGGATTGGGCATGGTAGAGGGGATTTGGGAGTTAATGCCCGGCGCCGAGGTGTGGCACATCGGCCTCTATCGAGATCACGAGACGTTACAGCCGGTCGAATACTATAACAAACTCCCCGTGACGCCCACCGTTCAGGTTTGCCTTGTGCTCGATCCGATGCTCGCTACGGGAGGCTCGGCTGTTGCGACGGTGGATATCCTCAAGCGATGGGGCGCAACTCGTATCAAGTTCGTGGGAGTCATCGCCGCACCGGAGGGGATTCGCGCGTTGAGCGAGGCGCATCCCGATGTGGATATCCATATCGCAGCCATTGATGAGCGGTTGACGCCAGCTCCATCGTCGCCGGACGCTCCCCCGCAAGGTTATATTGTGCCGGGCCTTGGGGATGCCGGCGATCGGCAGTTTGGTACGGGCTAACGCGGTGCGCATAGCACGCATAGGGATGGGACGATGTCACCAAGTGCTTTCTACCTGGTTTTTGCGCTCGCTTTCTGTCTCACTCTGGTGTTGACCAGGGGTGCGATCTGGGTGGGAGAGCGCTACGACCTCGTAGCCGTGCCGGGCGGGCGCCGCAAGCATGTGGGGCGGGTGGTCCGCATTGGCGGTTTGGGGCTTTACCCGGCTGTGCTGGTTGCAGTGTTGGCCACATGGCGTATCCCACGCAACGACGTGCTAGAGCTTACACGCATTGTGGGGGTGCTTGGCGGGGGAGCAGTGATCTGGCTGGTGGGGTTGGCAGATGATCGCTGGCAGCTTCCAGGCTGGGCCCAGGCGGCAGGGGTGACGCTCGGTGCGCTGTTTGCCATGCGCTGCCAGGTCTTCGTCGAACTGTTCAACAACCCTTTCACTAATACGCAAGTGAAGGTTGGTTGGTATCTGATGATCCCCCTGTCGCTCCTGTGGCTCGCAGGCCTGTCTGGCGCAGCCAACCTGTTGGATGGTCTGGACGGGCTCGCAGCGGGCGTCACCGCGATCGCGGCGCTGGTGCTGTTCATCCACATGCTGCGTCTGGGCCAACAGACGGTCGCTCTCCTGCCGCTCGCGCTTCTGGGCTGCTGCCTGGGTTTCCTTCCGTACTATATCGGGCGGCCACGGATTTTCCTGGGCGGCGGCGCCTATCTGTTGGGTTTTTTGCTGGCCGCTATGTCTATCGTGGCGGGCGCCAAAGTGGCTACGGCGCTGTTGGTGGTCTGGGTTCCGGTGATGGACATGTTGTGGCAACCGTATTCGCGGTGGCGGCGTGGCCAGCCCATCACTCTCGGCGATCGCGGCCACTTGCACTTTCGCTTACTCGACATGGGCTGGTCACAGAGCAGGATTGTGCTTCTCTACTACGCCGTAACCGCCGCCCTCGGCACTGCGGCGCTGCTCGTCTCGTCGCGGCTTCTCAAACTGGGGTTGCTGTTTACTGTTGGCCTGCTAGTGTTGCTGATTCTTGCTGTGCTTACGCGCTTCAGTGGCCAAGCACCCGAAGCGGATAACTAACCTCCCGTCCCCGCGCCTAATTCAGAACCTCGCTCTGCGTTATTTTATGTCTAGTTGCTAGCTGTTAGCTAGTCCTCGTTACTTCGCATAGCCATTAAAATCACACTCTTAGCCGAACAGACGTTCTAAAAACGATAAGGGTTTTTTGACTATGCGAATGCGCTCTCTGGGATATACCCTTGCTTGATGAGAGTGATGATCAGCTTTTCGATGTCAACTTCGGTCCCCCGCGGAGGCTCCCCCTGCTCGTGCGAGGGTGCTTGCCGTTCTACTGTGATAACGGTCTCGGCCAGATTCTCCAGCGCATTTCGCTCCGTTGCGGTGCCACCGCCCGTCACGACCACTTTGGGGATCGGAATGCGCTTATAACCCTCCACGATTAACAGGTCTAGATCCTCGGGCAAGTGGTCGAGCAGGTGCCACAGCGTGACATCCTCTTGCGGCCAGGCCTGCAGCACGGCCTGCCGCGAGCTGGCGATCCCCACAAAATCGCTGCCCGCTCTGCGAAAGCGCCAGGTATCTGTACCCTCCCTGTCCATAGAGATGTGCCCGCCAGAGTGCTTTACCGTGCCCACGCGCAAGCCACGCGCCTTTAGTGCTACGACCAACCTCTCGATGAGCGTCGTCTTGCCCACATTGTGCCAACCAACCACAGAGATCACAGGTATTCTCATACCACCCCCTATCAGTAGCCGTGATCTACAGGATCAGGCTCGCGCACCACCGTGCCAGAGCCGCCGTCTATGCGCACCACATCGCCATCACGCAGATCCTTCAACACTGCTCCGGGCAACCCCAGCACCATCGGAAGCCCCAACGTCCTACACGCAACGGCAGCGTGTGTTGTATAGCCGCCCCGTACGCCAAGCCATGCCACCACGCCAGCGCCATGCTCGCCGAGCACCTGTGACACTCGCACCGTATCGCTCAACCATACAACATCACTCTTGGGCCGCTGCCCGTCGTAGCGGGATCTCGGGGCTGCCAACGACTCGATCACCCGCATCAGCGCGTCCTCTATCAGATCGGCCCCATGGCTTGTGTCTCTCGCCGAGCGCGCCGCGCTCTCCAGAGCCGCCTCCGCCGACAATGCACCGGCCCTCACGCGCGATTCAACTTGCCGCCACAACGCCTGATCCTGCAATATCGCCTGTTGAGCGCGCAGCAGGTCGCTCACAGCAGCTCCTGAGCCCTCGCGGTATCGCTCGGTCGCCATAGTATCGAGCTGCGTGCGGGCCGTTGCCACCGCTCGACGCAAACGCCCCAGCTCAGCACGCGTTCCACCCGCACAGTGCGCTGCCAGTTGCTCTGGTTCGTGACCGGGGCGCTCAACCTTCCATATCCTGCCCGTCGCCTGGCCTGGCGATACCCCCAGGCCGCGATACCAGCCGGCACCCCGAGAGGGCTCTCCAGTCTGCTTGCTCACAAGCTGTTCGCTGTCCGAGGCGAGCGCGTCGCGCAGCGCATCCAGCAGTGCGGCGCCCAGGCCGCCTGCTGATGTGACGCGAAGCGTTGCTCCGGCCGGCGCGCAAAGCGCCAACAGTTGGGTGATGCTATCCGCGCGGGCGAGTGCATCGCCGTACGAGACCATCACCGGCGCGTGCGCATTTCTCACGGCATACACCACGCGCGCGGCAATTCGTGCGTGTAGCTCGACCCGACACGTGAGCGTGGCGGTTGTGGTCCTCCTATTCTCTGTCACAGCGTACTCACTCGGTGCCCGATCAGGCCCAACGCAAAAGTTACCAACACCAGTTGCCAGGGCTTTGCACGCCAGCGCAAGGCGGCGATATACGCGAGCACGAGACCCAGAGAGAGCAGCGCTCCCGGCAATCGCTCCCATGCAACCACCCCGCTGGATCGCCCCTCGCCAAAGAGCCCGGCCAACACAGGGGTGCGCAGCGTAAGAACGCTCGCACCCAACGCGCCCAGCATACCGGCGCCCACCAATTCGGCAGCGGCCACAACATCGCGCCAACGGCCGCTTTGCAGCGCTCGCAGCAGCCAAGTCGTGCCGCTACGATAGCCCTGCACCATCGCCCACCAGCCCAAACCCCACACGATGCCCGCAATGGATAGAGTGTACAGTACAGGGCCCCAGTAGCTGCCTCGCATCGCCAGCCCCACTCCCAAAGAGAGCAGCGCGGGCGCCAAAGCCCCTTGAATCAAGGTGTCTCCCACACCGGATACAACGCCCATCAAACTCGCTTTGGTCGCCTGGATGGCCGCCACGCTCACATCGCCGCCCGCCGCCCTTTGCTCTTCGAGAGCTGCCACCACCCCCAATACCAACGCGCCCAGGTTTGGTTCCGCGTTGTAGAATACCAGGTGACGCTGCAACGCCTCGGCCAGCGATTCGCGTGTGTGGCATATCTTGCGTAAAAGCGGCGCCATGGCGTGGGCGAAACCTATCCCTTGCATGCGTTCATAGTTGTAACAAGCGTGCGAGAAAAACAACCAGTTCAAAAAGGACGCCAACAGCGTGCTTTTGGGTAGACGCCCCCCGACATCCGATGAACCCGACGCTGCAGGCGGCACACACGGCTGAGCGAAACCTCGTCGTTGCTTTTTCGACACAGCGTAGCGGGCGAGCGCCAAACCCAGGGCCGCCATGCCGAACACTAGCGGATTGGCGTGCAGCAAGCTAGCAGCGATCAGGCTCGTGGAGAACAACAGCATATTCGGGGTGTGCCATAGCAGGTTCATGCTCATAGCGATGCCCAACGCCGGCAGTAGAGCGCCCACTGTATCGAGCCAAGCCAAAACCCAGGCCGGTGCCGCCATCACCCATTCACCCAGCCATTGCGGGCCGAGATACACACCGAGGAAGCAGGGAATCGTGCTCAATACTAACAGGAGTAGCTGCCCCGGCACCGCATTGACCAGCCCCACGCCGCGAGCGTCACCACGGGCTGCGCAACGATCCGCCCAGTGGACGAAAAATACATCGAGATTCATGCGCAGCTGGTAGATCCAGTACCCCAAGATCCCGACCGGTACCGTGACCGCCAGCGCGGCCTGTACATCGAGCCCGCCAGCTACCACCAAACTCGTGCCGATGTAACCGGCCAGCGAGATGTCCGCTGGGAGCTGCCCTCCCGTCGCGAGAAAGCCCAGGTAGGCCAAGTTAATAGTGGCACCGGCTCGCAGCCCCGTCGCCGGGTCGCCCAGTATGGCGCCCACCAGCACACCGCTCACCAACGGTCGATAAAGCGTCCAGAACCCCAAGCCCGCCAACCATGCACTCTGTGAGAGATAGTAGAGAAGCGCGATAAGAAGAGCCGCGATCCACGTCACGCGCGTCGCTCCTGTCTCCGCGCTCTGGGCGATTGCGGGCGTCGCGAACCAGAGCAGTACGAGAACACCCACGGCGAGCGGCGCCACAAATCGTCTCACGAGCCCTCGAATCATAACGACGGCCCGTCCCACCGCACCTTATCCAGGCGCAGAGGCCGCTCCGAGGGGACCGCCTGCAATGTGACTGTCACTCCCGCGCGTTGGAGCGATTGCAGCACCTCTCGCTCGTGCATGGTCAGAGCCACCTGCGGGGAAATACGCCGTCGGCCCTCTGCGAATCCCACACAACCCACGTTCAGTGTGGCATAGCGCACGCCCGCATCGAACAAGCGGCGAGCTGTCTCGATATCCCGCAGAATGAGCATCACATGTTGGGGATTGCGACACACTAACGCAGTCGCGGCCTCGGCGACCGCGCCGATCCACAAGTCGGTCTCGCCGGGGGCCACGCTCCGTAACAAGCTGCTAGCCACCGCGTCATGAGCCACTGAATCGTCCACCACGGCGATGAGTGTGGGGCGCACATAGCGCGCCCAGTTCAGCACCACCTGTCCGTGCAGCAGCCGATCGTCCACTCTCACCAGGCCATAGGAAACCAGGTCGTGGTCAGCCACCAAGCGACATATCCTCCGTAGAGCTGGTAATCTGCGCCCGCCCTACGCTAGCCACAGCCCGTGCCAGTTCCAACGGAGAGGTACAAGCGCCCCGCTGCAGAATCGCCTCCAGCAGCATCCCCAAGTTGGCCCCCGTCACCACGGCCCAGCTCGGGCCCAGCCTGCCAGACCGCCCCAGACCCAGCGCCGCTTGATGTGGAGTGCCCCCAAGTAGATCGGTGAGCACCAACACGCCACGCTCCAGGGCAGCGTCCTCTGCATAGCACACCATCCGCTCAGCATAGTCCGCAGGGGCCTCTCCGGGCTGCAGACCCAACGCCAAGACACCCTCATGCCGCCCCAGCACGAGCATCGCTGCCGCGCACAAGCCCTGCGCCAGATCGCCGTGGCACGCAGTGATCACCCGCACCCAGCACGCCCCCTTTGCCCAACTGCAAGCCACTCGAATACACTCCACAGAGTATAGTACTGCGGTCAAGAGTGTCAACGTTGACGAGCGGCTTGGCAAACGCTATAATCAGCAAGCGCTAATTGTTGTGCATGCTTTATCGAATGGAGTCTCGACTCGGATGTATTCTACCGATCAGGGTGCGGGCCAAATCCCCGCCGAGCTGTGTGCCAAGCGCGATCGACTGATGGACGTGCTGCGTGGCTATGGATGCGTGGCCGTGGCGCTCTCGGGGGGCATCGATAGCAGCTATCTGTTGGCTGCCGCCGTGGACGCTTTGGGCGCCGATCGGGTGTTGGCGCTCACTGCCAACTCGCCGCTGCTCTCTATTACGGATCTCGGATACGCACAAGAGATAGCGGCACGCCTCAGCGTGTGCCACCGGGTGTTGTCCCTCAACGAGCTCGACATCCCCGAGGTGGCGCACAACGCCCCGCGGCGCTGCTATTACTGCAAGCGCTATCGCTTCGAGACTTTGCTCGGCGCCCTCGCAGCCGATGGCGGAATGCAGCTCGTACATGGAGAGAACGCTGACGACCATTTGGACTATCGGCCGGGATCGGCAGCGGCTCAAGAACTCGGTGTGCGTGCGCCGATGGCGGAGGTCGGCCTCACGAAACAAGAGATCCGCCAACTGGCCCGGGCGCGCGGCCTGCCCAACTGGGCTGCACCGGCCGATGCATGCCTCGCCACCCGTTTCCCCGCCAACACCCAGCTGACAGCAGAGGCGCTGGAGCGTGTGCGCAGCGCAGAGCGCGCGATGCACGCCTTGCTGGGGCCGGTGCGGCTTCGTGTGCGCGACCACTTTCCTATCGCCAGGCTGGAGCTCGACCCCCAAGATTTCGCCAGGGTTGTGGATTCGGGCGTACGTACACGCCTTGTAGACGCATTGCGTGCTCTGGGCTATCGCCACGTCACCTTGGATCTGACCGGATATCAGAGAGGAAGCTTGAATGAAAGTGACGCATCGAGCGGATGATCCCAACTATGAGCTCGGTGACGAGTTATCGACACCCGAACTGGGCGGTTTGGCCTTCGCTCGCCCCGATTTTACACGCCAGAATCGCAAAGGCGTGCCCGAGGTCATCCTGTGTGGCACCAAAGACCTGTGCCAATGCCTGGCCATCGCGGACGCCTTCCTCGAGCGGACGCAGTGTGCTATCCTCAGTCGCGTCTCGCCGGACGTAGAGGCAGCTCTTCGCGAGCGTTATGTCGAGGAGACGCTGGAATGGCACGGTGCATCGCGCATGGCCGTGCTGCGTCGCAATGGCTATGAGCCCCCCGCCACGGGTGGCAGTGTCGGTATTCTGGCAGCCGGCACCTCCGACCAGCCCATTGCGGAGGAAGCAGCTATCATTTGTCGAGAGATGGGCGCCACCGTCCACACAGCCTACGACGTAGGGGTAGCGGGCCTTCACCGCCTTTTCGAACCCCTGCAATCCTTTTTGCGCGACGCCCAAGTGGATGTGATCATCGTCGCCGCCGGCATGGACGGAGCGCTGCCATCCGTCGTTTCGGGTCTCGTGGATGTCCCCGTTATCGGCCTGCCAACTTCAGTGGGCTATGGCATGGGAGGCAAGGGAGAAGCGGCGCTATTGGCGATGCTGCAAACCTGTTCCCCGGGCCTCGCGGTAGTCAACATCGACAACGGCGTGGGCGCAGGCGCTATCGCCGGACTCATCGCTAATCGGGCGGCAGCGGCCAGGTCGTCCGCCAGCACAGGATCGGAGCGTACATCGTGACAGAGCCCACCGGGGCGCCCGAACAGGTCGCTATCTTGGAGTGCAACCTCGACGACATGACGGGTGAGGCACTCGGCTACGCACTGGAGCGTCTGTTGGAGGCCGGTGCACTGGACGTTTGGTTCACGCCGATCTATATGAAAAAGAACCGCCCGGCTGTGATGCTCTCCGCTCTGTGCGAGGTCGGAGATTCTCGCAGAATCGGTGACTGCATCCTGCGAGAGACGACCACCCTCGGTGTGCGGCGTCACCTTGTGGATCGACAGGTAGCTCACCGCGTGATGGATGAGGTGCAAACGCCGTGGGGTATCGTGCGCCGCAAACTCAAATTGTTCGACGGCCGTGTGTTGGCCATCAAACCCGAATACGAGGACTGCGCCCGCATCTCGCGGGAACAGGGCGTGCCGCTTCAGGTAGTGACCGAGGTAGCCCGTGAGCAGCCCTACCAGGAGGACGGGGTATAACAGGCCCCGCAGGAGGCGCCTTGATGGAGGATCTGCTCGAATGGCTAGAGACCGTGAGCTCGCACACCTGGTTGCAGCTGGGGCCATACCGCGCGGCTTTTGAGGCGACGTTGGATGTGCTGCGCGAGCGCAATCTCGCCGCGCGTCTGTGGGCCCACGATCCGAGCTTGTGGGCCGAGGGCACTGCCGCTCAGGAGGTCTCGCAGCGCCTTGGGTGGCTTTCGCTGCCCACCGAGATGCGGGCCGAGGTGGCACACTTGCAAGAATTTGCGAACCAGGTGCGCGCCGATGGTATCGAACGGGTGTTACTGCTCGGCATGGGCGGTAGCAGCCTGGCCGCGGAAGTGATGCGCCTTGTTTTCGGCGTCGCCGAGGGCTACCCCGATCTGGCCATCCTCGACACCACCGATCCCGCACAGATACGGCGCATCGCTGCGGAAGCACCTCTGGCCAACACGCTGTTCCTGGTCTCTGGCAAATCGGGCACCACAGCTGAGACGTTGAATCTGTACGCGTATTTCTGGCATCTTTTGGGGCAGGTTGTGGGCACGGAGCGCCGCGCCGCCCACTTTGTGGCCATTACCGATCGTGGCACCCCCCTGGAGCAGTTGGGGCGCGAGCGATCCTTCCGCGCAGTGTTCGACAACCCTCCCGACTTGGGAGGCCGTTTCTCGGCCCTCTCGTTCTACGGTTTGGTGCCCGCGGCGCTCATCGGTGTGGACCTGGAGCGCCTTTTAGCCCGGGCAGCGGAGATGGCAGCCGCCTGCGGCCCCGATGTCGCGCTAGAGAGCAACCCCGGTGCTGTGCTGGGAACCGCGTTGGGTGCCCTCGCCACGGCATCCGAGGAGCCCCGCGATAAGCTGACTCTATTGGCATCGCCAGAGTTGGCGGCCTACGGTGCCTGGGTGGAGCAGCTCATCGCCGAGAGCACCGGCAAGGATGGCGTGGGCATACTACCCGTTGAGGGCGAGTTCCTCCCATCCACCGAATCGTACGGCGCCGATAGAGCCTTTGTGTATTTGCGCCTTTGGGGTTCTCGCAGCGCCGCCATCGATCGCCGCGTAGCACAGTTGGCCAGCCCGCGCGATGCCACACAGTTGCAGCATCCCGTGCTGGCGATGCAATTGCGCGACGCATACGATCTGGGCGCCGAATTCTTTCGCTGGGAGTTCGCCACGGCTGTGGCCGGAGCGGTGCTCGGGGTGAACCCCTTTGACCAGCCGAATGTTGAGGCCGCCAAAGAGCAGGCCCGCCACGCCCTGGCACGTTACGAGGAGACCCGCCAGCTACCTGAGCAAGAGCCTGTGCTGCACGAGGGCGAGCTTGCCGTGTATGGCACGCCGCTGGACCTCAGCAGCGTGCCCGCGTACCTCGCCGCCTTTTTCGGGTTGGCCCGTCGCGGAGACTATGTAGCCCTCATGGCCTATATCGATCGCAAGCCGGCCTATCAGGAGCTGCTGGAGGCCATGCGTATCCGCATCGCCGAGTCGCTTCGAGTGGCAGTAACTGTCGGCCTTGGGCCGCGCTTTCTGCACAGCACTGGCCAGCTGCACAAAGGGGGTCCCAGCACTGGGCTGTTCTTACAGCTCACCCAACAGGAAAGCGAGGACCTCGAGATCCCCGAGCATGCATACAGTTTTGGCGTGCTCAAGCATGCCCAAGCGCTGGGCGATTGGGAGGCTCTGCGCCACGCCGATCGCCGTTTGGCGCGGGTGGATCTGGGCTTCGATGTCGCCGCCGGTCTACACCAGCTACAGGCAGCTCTAAACGACGCGCTGCAACCCCTCCTCCTCCGCCGACCCGCCGCACACAACAGCGCCGTCCACACCATTGGATCCCGGGCGAGAACACCGGAGCGTACTCTGCTGCTGATGCGCCACGCCAAGTCGAGCTGGCAGGACGAGAGTCTCGCCGATCGGGATCGTCCGCTGACAAAGCGCGGCAAGAAGGATGCTTTGGCCATGGGCGACCTCCTGCTGCGTCGGGGGTTGGTGCCGGACGTGATTCTAGCCTCTCCCGCCAAACGAGCACGCTCCACCGCCCGTCGCGTGGCCAAGGCCCTGGGTTTTCGGGGCGAGATTCTGCACGATGATCGCCTCTACAGCGGGGGACTGTCGGCTTTTCTCAGGGCGCTGGATACACTGCCCGCCGATGCGCAGCGCGTGTTAATCGTCTCACACAACCCTACATTGGAGGAGGCCGTCCAGCACCTCACCGGGGCCAGCGTACATATGCCTACGGCCGCCGTCACTGTTGTGGCCACGGGCGCCGCGAACGACTTGGGGCGGCTTGTGGCTGTATTAGACCCTCGCAGCACGCTCGCTGCACTGAGCTGATGGAGCAGATGTGTCAACGTAGCGGCCACTCTACGCAACCCTCTGGGTCCACTTTGCGAATGTAGGCACTGCCCATCCGTTTCGCACGGCACCCGGTCCGTGTTGACTTTTCGGGTAGCGGCTCTGCGCTCCTTAGCACCATAGTTTGCCAGCAGTTCGCTCAAGATGCTATAATAGGGGACGCCATAGGCGACATCTGAGAGAGAATCCACGGGAGGAGGTGGTTTAATGGGTAGCGTCATCAAGAAGCGGCGAAAAAAGATCGCTCGACACAAGTACCGGAAGATGCGGAAAAAGATGCGTTGGCAGCGGCGCAAGTAGGCCGCCTGTGCTGGCGCCCGCAGCCATGCACGGTTGCGGGCTCGAGTACCAACATCATCGGTTTATAAAAGGAAGCAGCAACGTACCACACCATGTATGCCGCGTTGCTGCCTTTTTTTCTGGCTCAATCGCTCCGTTACCGATAGCGTGCTAGCGCCTCGAACAGAGCACACAGGTTCTCCACGGGGATTGAGGATTGGACGTTATGCACCGCGGCGAAGACGAACCCGCCGCCCGCACCGAGGGTTGCGATATTGCATCGTACGTGCTCCTCGATTTCGGCGGGCTCTCCAAACGGCAATACGCGCTGTGTGTCGATCCCACCGCCCCAGAATACGAGCTTGTCTCCCCAGCGCGCTTTGAGCTCCGCCGGATCCATACCAGCCGCCGAGATTTGCACGGGGTTCACGATATCCACCCCCGCATCGATCATGTCATCGTACAGATCCACCATAGACCCGCAGCTGTGATAAAAGGTCTTCCAAGTTGTGTGTGTATGCACCCAGTCGTTGATCGCTTTATGGTAGGGTTTAAACATCTCTCGGTAGGCTTGAGGCGAAATAAAGGGACCCGTCTGGCTGCCAAAGTCGGTGCCGCTCACAAACACCGCCACAATCTTGTCGCCCACAGCCTGGCGGCATAACTCCAGGTTCTTGAGCACGATCTCGAGCTGCAGCGAGAAAATCCCGTGGATATACTCAGGATAAAGTCTGGTGGCCATATACCAATCGGCCACCGCCCGGATCCCTTTGGGCTCGGGGATGGCCGTACCCGGCACATAGGCGATATCACCAAAGCTCCCCTGGCCAAAGTTGCCGATAATAGCTCGGCTTGTCTCGTTATACAGGCGATTGGCGCGTTCTTCCAGCAGCCGCAACTCCTCGTCCGTGAAAACATGGTACATATCTCGCACCCACTCTGCGGGGTCGAGCCCAGCTTCGTCGTAGGGCTGCTGGCGTTCGATAGCATCATGATAGAACCCTCCGGCCGGCATTCGCCCCGACGGTGCGAGCGAGCGATCGCCCAGCGGATACTGGTAGAGGCTCCCATCCGCTGCGATCTCGGTATTGAACCCGCCGGGCACCCACACCGGTGTACCATCGAACAACGCAGTGCGCTTCCAATCGCGTTGCGGGAAGCCGAAGAAGGTGCTGTCATCGCCCAGCCCCACGACATCCACGCCCAGCGTATCCAGCAGGTCATCATCCACCCGACCCAGCATCTGGAATGGTTCGTAAACGTGCACAGGCCGTTCTGCCAGCCCTAAAGCGTATCGCAGCTTGTACAGCGAGGACGCCGAGATGCCCGAAACCGCTGTGCTCCCGAGGTCCAACGGCACTCGATCAGGCTCATGATGGTTCAATGCGAGCTCTATGCGCTCACGCGACGTTTGCATGGTCAATCCTCCTTGCTCGTGGCGGCCTTGGCGTCTTTGGCTGTAATAGTAGCCCGCTGTTGCCTTGGGCGCAACATTGGCCACGTATCCGGCGCGATCTACCGCACCAGCACAGGCTCGTCGGGGCGGCCACAGCTGTGCGCGTGAGCGCGCGGATGCTCTCTTGACTCGGTTGCCGCTTCGATTTATGATGTCTCTGCAACCCGCCCATAGTAGACTCACAGGAGACCTGCCGTGGCCAAAGTGGATCCTCAACTACGCAAAGCCTGGCGAGAGAACCCCGATGACAGATTCGACCTGATTGTCCACGTCGAGGGCGATGTTCAGGAGCGTAGCGCTGCCCTTAAAGCGAGGGGCGCGTCGATCAAGCGCACGTTGCGGCTCACGAACACCATCGCTATCCGTTGTGACGGCAAGTGCGCAACCGGCCTTACCAGGTTGTCGTGGGTCACCCGAACCGAGGCCGATGGCCCCGTCCGGGCCTCGGGGAGGTAGCGAATGCAGTTCTCTGGCAAACTCAGCGAAGGCCTCATGCGCAGCTTGGCGTCCATTCGCAGCGAAAGCGCCGCTATACCGATTATTGTGCGTTATACCTCGGCCGTACGCGTTATGCGCCAGGTTGACCCCACCCCCGGTTTGGTTCAAAGCTATCGGTTTCGCTTGTTACCCTATGCACACATGCACGCCACACCCGACGCCATCCGCACGCTGGTGCGCAACGCGGACATCACTCGCATCTACCAGGATCTGCCCGTCTATGCGGTGCTTGATTCGTCTGTGCCCCACATCGGCGCCCCGCGCCTGTGGAATGTGGGCCTTACGGGAGAGGGGGTGCGCCTCGCAATCGTAGACACCGGCGTGGATAGCGAGCATCCCGACTTGGTGGGGCGCGTCGTAGAGGCGATGGATTTTACCGGCGAGGGCCTCGCGGATCGCAACGGGCACGGCACGCATTGCGCGGGGATCGCCGTGGGCTCTGGCGCCGCCAGCGGGGGACTGTACCGAGGCGTAGCACCGGACGCCCTGGTCTGTAGCGCCAAGGTGTTGCGCAGTGACGGCCAAGGCATGATGAGCGACGTAATGGCCGGTATCGAATGGGCGGTTGACCAAGGGGTGCAGATCATCAACCTATCGCTCGGCAGCCCGGGCCCCGCCAACGGCACCGATGCTTTGTCTGAGATGTGCGAGGCCGCCGTTGAGCTCGGTGTCATCGTCTGTGTGGCGGCTGGCAACGAGGGCCCCTCCCCGTCCTCCATCGGCGCGCCGGGCGCCGCGCCACACGTCATCACCGTGGGTGCGGCCAGCGATCACGACATTGTGGCCGGCTTTTCCTCGCGCGGCCCCACCTTGGACGGTCGCATCAAGCCAGATGTCGTGCTTCCCGGTGTGGACGTTATCGCTCCGCGAGCCAGCGGCACAGCCATGGGCACCGTGTTGGACGATGCCTACACGTGTGCTTCCGGCACTAGCATGGCCGCACCGCACGCTGCCGGCGTCTGCGCTCTGCTCTTGCAGTCGTTCCCCTCTCTTACGCCGGAGCAGGCCAAGGCCCGGTTGCAATCCACTGCTGTGGACTGCAACGTGGAGCCTAACGCTCAGGGCAAGGGCCGCGTGGATGCTTGGGGGGCCTATAACGGCTCCATCGGGGATCTCCCCGCGCCGCCCACGCCGTGGCCCGACCCCAACCCACCGGAGGATAGCCCGGGCGCCGAGCCCGAGCCGCCGGAGCAAGTGCCTACGCCCTCGCCCGCACCGTCGGGCTGTCTGTTGGGGGTGTTGCAAATCCTGCTGCACGCCGTCCGCGGTTTGTTCTAGCCGGCGAGAGTGCACACTGCGCACAACAGAATGCGTATGGCGGTATTGTGCGCATCCCAGAGCCGTGCCGGGAGCCCGCGAGATAGGTCGCGTTCCCGCTAGTTATGAGGAGATAGCGATGAGTATTCAGATGACGGGCGCGGATCTCATCGACCTCGCTATTCGTATCGAGGTCGAAGGGGAGCGATTCTACCGGCAGGCAGCCCGCCTGGCCACCAACGAGGAGGCCCAAAAGCTCTTTACGCTGTTGGCCAATGAAGAGATCGCGCACCGGCGGGTCTTTGAGGGGCTGGTGCCCGCGCAGATGATGCCCGATATAGTCCCCGAAACCTGGGAACAAGCGACGGCTTATATCAGCGATACGGTGGATCGAAGCTTCTTTCGCAACGCCGACGCTCCCATCCGACAGGTGCCCGACGGCAGCTCGCTGAGCGACATGCTGCGCAGCGCCATCGCCTTTGAACAGCAGACGCTGCTCTTTTTCTCCACACTCCGCGACCTGGTGGAGCCCAGCAGCCGGCCCATGGTGGATACCATCGTGGCTCAGGAGCGCGACCACGTACATCGGCTTTCAACTATGCTCGATGCTATGCGATCGAGCTGACGATATCGTCGCGCCAGATGTGGTGTAACTCCTGTTCGCCACCCACAACGGACCTGTATCGCCGCCCAGCTAACTGGAGTGGCGGCGGGTACAGCGATGTTCGCCAGACACGGAGGTATCTGTGCCCGAGCTACCAGAGATCGTATGGCGTGCCGCAGAGATTGACGCTGAGCTGCGCGGCAAACGCATCGTAGAAGCGCATCTGCTGCAAGAAAAGTGCCTTAACCTCGCCCCGGAGGCGTTCAAGGAGGCCGTACTGGGTGAGACCTTTGCGGGCGCCCGTTATCGTGGCAAATGGGTTGTGGCCGAGCTCTCAGACCACACATTGCTGCTCAACTTTGGCATGGGCGGCGAGATGCTGCTGCATCGGGATGGTGAATCGCTGCCGGGAAAGCTCCAGGCCTGGTTCGGGCTCGACGATGGATCGCGCCTCTCTTTCCATTTTTGGTGGTTCGGCTATATCCATATTGTGCCCACACACCGCCTCTCAGAGCACGATACGTTGGCGCGCCTGGGCGTTGACCCATTGAGCGCCGAGTTCACCCCTGCCGCCCTGAGCGTCCTGCTGACGGGAACGCGCAGGCGCATCAAGACCGTGCTGTTGGACCAAGCCGCCATCGCCGGCATCGGCAACATGTACTCGCACGACATCCTTTTTCGCGCGCGGCTACACCCCGATAGGCCGGCCAACTCGCTCGCGCCAGCAGAGATCGAAGCCCTGTGGCACGGCATTCGAGACACACTGCAGACCGCCATCGATCTGGGGGGGTCCTCACACGAGCGCAACCTGCACAACGAGTATGGCGGGTTCGGTATGGAGCACCTGTTGGTGGGATACAAGGGGGAGCAGCCCTGCCCCGCGTGTGGAGCAGAGATACTCAAGATAAAGACTGGTAGCAACTCAGCTTACATCTGCCCGGCCTGCCAGCCCGCGCCCTGAGCGTCGCGCACACAATGGAGGTGCCATGAATCGATCCGCTCCGATGGTGTCCAACGAAGAAAAGGCAGCTGTTTGGGCCGCATACCGCGAGGGACACCCCACGCGCGTGCCGGTCATGTTGGCCACCAATCCGCGCGTCGTCCTGTTGGATCCGCAACTCAACACTTGGGGCTACACCTTCCAGCAGTATTTTTACGATGCCAAGATCATGGTGGACGTTCAGCTCCAACACGCCCGCCACCGTGCCCTGGTGCTACACCGTTACACCGACGACCCTGTAGGTGTGCCGGATTTCTGGTGGGTGGGAACCGACCGGCAGAACGTCTACGAGGCCGCTCATCTGGGCTCACCCGTCGAGTTCCGCGAGGGTCAAGTGCCCGACGCCGTGCCCTGTCTGCACGAGGGGAACAAAGAATCTATCTTTGAGCGCGACATCACGCGCCCCACCGAGCAGGGCTTCTTTGGCGAGTCGTTGCGCCTCTGCCTGCGTATGAAGGAGCTTGCGCACAGTATGCAGTTCGAAGGGCGGCCGATCAAGGTGGCCGACTATACCCCTACCGGTACCGATGGCCCGCTTACCGTAGGTACCAGCCTACGCGGCCAGGGAATGCTGGAGGATCTGGTGGCCGACCCGGATTATGCGACGCGGCTCCTGGCCTTTATCACCGAGGCTGCCATACTGCGGGTTCGCGACTTTCGCCGCTTCTGGGGCGATGAGAGCATCCCCGTCGGCCTGGCCGACGATTCAGTGCAGCTCATCAGCACGCGCACCTATCGCGAGATGGTGTTGCCCCACCATCGCCGTTTCTATGATACGTTCATGCCGGACGCGCCGCGCGGCATCCACTTGTGCGGTGACGCCACCCGCCACTTTCGCATGTTACGCGACGAGCTGAACGTCAAGAGTTTTGATACCGGTTTCCCCGTGGATTTCGGCGCGCTCCGCCGCGAGTTGGGCCCCGATGTCGAGATTCTGGGCGGACCGCCGGTTTCCCTGCTGCTGCAGGGCACGCCTGAGGCCGTCTACGATGCGTGCAAGGCGATTCTGCTCTCAGGAGTCAAAGAGGGCGGGCGTTTCGTCCTGCGGGAGGGGAACAACTTGCCGCCGCGCGTGCCGCTCGCCAACCTGGAGGCGATGTACCGCGCGGCGCTCGACTATGGCGGATACTAGCTGGCTGCACGGTTTCGGAACTGCGGCAGATAGCGCGCCTGTGCTGCCAGCAACTCATCGGTTAGCGCTTCCGCAGTCGCCACCGAGCGCACGGCGCCGTCCAACAGCATAGCTTGCACCACCTTGTCGCGGTTGCCCTCCACGGCCGCCTCTACAACCGTCTCCACCCAAGCCATGCGGGTGGCCAACGTCCCGACAATCCCCGCTGGCAGGGGTGGCTGTGAGATAGCGCGCAGTCCGGCGCCCGTCGCCACGGCGGGGCCCTCCACGATCGCCTCGGACGGCAGGTTCGGCGCCTGACCCCGGTTGGGCAAGCTCACCGAGTAGACCCGGCCGACGTCGCATCGGATGCTGTCAATGATCTCCACCACCTGCTCGTGCTCGCCGTCAATCCGCTCAAAGAAGCTGTCCGGCAGTGGCGCATCGCCCCAAGCCAGATTCTGCATCTCATCGAAAATGCGATCGCCATGCTCGATGGTGCTCTCCAGACTGTAGGCGTCCACGCCCAATGTGCGCCCATAGTAACTGCCATCCGCAAAGAGTTGCGGAAAGAACTCGGTCACATGGCGATCCAGCACCGCTGGGAAGGCGTCGAATCGCTCCAGCAGCCACCAGCTGAACGCGTTGAGCGTCTCCAGCGGCAGCTCTCGTGCCCGGTCTCCGGCGGCCGCCACCTCTTCCAAGCGCTGGCGGCCGATCGCTCGCAGGCGGGGCATCGCGTCCTTGCCATCCACGCGCACCTCGGTGAACCAAGTTAGGTGGTTCACCCCCTGCGCCGTGTAGCTCAAGGCTCTCTCTGGCACATTCAGGGCCTCGGCCAGGTACCCAGCCACATGGAACACGCCATGACACAACCCCACCATCTCGGCTCCCACCTGTCGCCACACAGCGCGGCACACCGGGGCCATGGGGTTGCCATAGTTAAAGAACAGCGCCTCGGGTGCCAGCTCTACCACATCCTCGGCGATCGCCACCATGGCGGGGATCATGCGCAGCGCCCGAGAGGTGCCCCCTGGCATCACGCTATCGCCCACCGGTTGGTAGATGCCGTACCTACGCGGGATGAACACGTCTTGCTCCCATGCGCGTCGCCCGCCGACGCCTATAGTACAGATGATGGCCGTCGCCCCGGGCAGCGCCTGCCGCCGATCGATCGTCGCAGAGACGGCGATTGGCGCCCGACGCGCCGCTACCATCTTGGCCGCCAGGCGCTCGGCCACCTCCAGTGCTGTCGGGTCCACATCTACCAGGCGCAGCTCCAGCTCCTGGCCGGTGTGGATCAGGTCCGCCACCAATCCCCGCGTGAACATGGCGCTCCCCGCACCGATCAGCACCACCGTCTCGCGCATCGCTACCTCCTCAGAGATAATTGGGTTCTTCCGGCGCCTACCCCATCTCGGGGAGGAGCCTCACTGCCTCAGCCCACGTAGGCTGCCCGTTCAGGCCACCGGCAACAGCCGTGGTGAGAGAGCCGCAGATAGAGCCCAACCGCGCACACGTACCCAACGGCTCGCCCCGCAACCAGCCCGCCAGGAACCCCCCGTCAAAGCTATCGCCGGCGCCCGTCGTGTCGTGTACCTCCACCGGGTAGGCAGGGGCGGTGATCCGCTCGTCGCGCGTGGCCACCAAAGCGCCGGCAGCCCCGCGTTTCACCGCGATCACTGGCACACGCGGTAACAGGCGCTCGAGAGCGGCCTCCATCTCCCGCTCCTCGCTGATTGCCAAGAGCTCGGCCTCGTTGGGAAGCAATATATCGGTATGCTCCAGTAGGTCGTCCACCGCCCACTCCTCGCTGGGATCCCAGTTGGTATCCAACGAGACGGTCATGCCCTGCGCATGGGCGCGTGCCATCATGCGTGGTAGATCGGGACGCAGCTTTGTCAACAAAAAGGGGCTCGCGACGTGCAGGTGGCGCGCCTGTTCGAACCAAACGGCATCCACATCGCGGGCATCCATATCCGCCATGGAGCCCGGATAAGTGAGCATGGCGCGATCTTGTCCGCGCGACAGGATCACCGTCGCCCCTGTGCGCACCTCCGGGTCCACGGTAATGTAGCGCGCATCCAGACCGTTGCGCTGCAGCTCCTCCACCATGAAGCGCCCAAAGGGGTCGTCGCCCACGCGGCTGGAGAACAATACCCGAAGGCCCATCTTGGCGGCCGACACAGCAAAGATGGCCGACGAGCTGCCCCCACACAACGCCAAGTCGTCCACCACCTTTTCCACTTGGCCGAACTCGGGCGTCACATCGCCCTTGAGGATCAGATCAACGTTCAACTCGCCCACAATGAGCACGTCGTATATGCGTTCGATCATTGGCCCTGGCCCTCCGCGCCCGCCATGCGTGTGCCTTGCAGGCGGATCGCCATCACCACATTGCGCGGGCGATCCGGGTCCAAGCCTCGCGCCATAGCACGGTAATAGGCCAGCCACTGTAACAGCGGCATGTACAATACCCCTCGCGCGAGCGGGCTCAGAGGGCTCTCCAATTCGTACACTTGCCCGATGCTATCGGGCAGGCCCTCATAGCTGTTTACCACGGCGACTATACGTGTCCCGCGCTCTTGCAGGTCGTGCAGCACCCCTATCTCATAGGGCAGCGCCTCACCCTCCGACAGCAGAGCCACTACCAGGTGGGCCTCGTCCACCAACGCCATGGGGCCGTGACGAAACTCCATGATGTGATAGGGCTCGGCGACAGAGAGCGACATCTCTTTCATCTTGACCGTCGCCTCGCCCGCCAGGCCGTACAGCGGCCCCGCGCCCAGATAAGTGACCCGCTCGATCCGCTCATCAGGCCCCACCCCTTGCGCGAACGCCTCAGCGCGCTCCACAGCACGCTCCGCTAGGCCCGGTAGGCGTTCCAGCTCGGCCAACAGCGCGTCGTTTTCGGCCGTGGCCGCTGCTAACGCTTGCACTGCCACCAGCATCCCAGCAAAGGAGCGAGTTTGTGCGTAGCTTTGCTCCCGCCCGCGCTCCACATGGATGATGCCACATGTCGCCGCGCCCAGTGATGTGTCCGCATAGCAGCTAATGCCCAGCGCGCTCCCACCCAGCGCACAGACCTTTTCCACCGCCATCACCGTCTCCGAGGTCTCGCCCGAGCGCGACAGGGCGATAACCAGCGGCGGCGCTTTCGTCGAGATGACGCTATCGGTCTGCCACAGCAACTCGGACGAGGGCAGCCCTTTACATGGGATCCCCGTTATCTGCTGAAAAATGGGCGCCGCATACTGTGCCAAGTGGTGTGTTGAGCCACAGCCGATGAACACAATCCCTCGCTCAGCGCTATCGCGCACTATTGTAACGAGATCTCTGCCGGGTGCTGCGCCACGGAGCGCAGCCACAGCGTCCAGCGCCGACTGCCACGCTTCACCCTGTGTGCTGATCTCCCTGTACGTATGTTCGCCTCGGTTTGCCATCATCCCTCCCGCAGTTCTGCTACCCCACCTTGTAGCACATCGGTCGCCGAGCCGCAAACGCCCGCGAAGAGTTGACGCCGGCGCCTCTCAATGGTACAAGGGCGTAAGCTCGTATTGGAGGTATTGTGTATGATCATAGACGCCCACATCCACCTCTGGAACCGCCTACACGGCGACGATCTGAGCATCGATCGCCAGCCACTGGGCTGGGGGCGCGCCCGCGAGGGCGAGCGCGTCTACTATGCGACGCCGCCCGCTTTTGAGGACAGCCTCAGCACGGTGGAGCGCGCCATTGCACATATGGATTGGTTGGGGATCGACCGCGCCGTCGTCCTGCAAGAGTTCATGGACGGCAAGCAGGATGCCTATCTCGGTGAGGTGCGCCGTATAGCGCGCACACGCTTCTCTTGTATGGCTCTCTTTGACAACGCTTTTCTCAACGACCCCCTGGCTGCGTTTCGGCGGGCCGTCGAGGGCTACCACTTGCAGGGGTTACTCATCAAAACACCCGACCCCTTTCCTGCGCTGGCCACACAGCGGCTCGCGCCTCTCTGGGAGGCCTGCGTTGACAGTGGCCTGCCGGTGGTGCTCAAGGACGGCGACCCCGACGAAGTGCAACGCCTCATCCGGCTGGCGCCCAGACTCACCATCGTGCTATCGCACTTTGGGGGCGCGAGCTTTGCGCCGCTGGAGGTGTTCCGCCGCCGGCTCGACCTGGCGGCCTCGCACACCAACCTTTACTTGGACACCGGTGCGCTCACTTATCAACAGCGATTCCCCTTTCCCCACGCACAGGAGCTGCTGCAGGAGGCTGTGGAGCGTGTTACCGCCTCCAAGATCGCCTGGGGCTCGGACTACCCACGGCCATCGCAGGTCGCGGACAACAGCTACAAACAACAGCTCGAGTTCGTTACCGACGAGTGCGACTTTCTCACCGACGCGCAGCGGGCCGAGATCCTTGGCGGGACGGCCCTGCGCGTCTACCGATGGGATGACTGATATTGCTGGGTCGCTCGCTGCAACGCGCGCGGCCACCAACAAATTGGAGAGCAACCACCATGACCGACAAACGAATCCGTGTGGCTATAGCGGGCTGTGGGGGTATTGCGCGGGCCCATGCCAAGGCCTATCACAGTAACAACGACTTGTGCGAGCTCGTCGCCTGTATGGACGTCTCGTCCGAGGCGCGCGACGCGTTCGCTGTGGCGTTCGGCGGCACGCCCTACGAGAGCATGGAGGCGCTGCTCGCCGAGGTACGGCCCGATGCCATCAGCATCTGCGCCCCGCCGGACAGCCACTTGCCCATCGCCACGCTCGCTGCAGAGCGAGGCGTGGCCATTTTGTGCGAAAAGCCGCTCGCCCGCAACCTCGCCGAAGCCGAGGCCATGGTGGCCTTGGTCGAGCGCACAGGCGTCCCTTTTATGAACGCGCTGTGCCATCGTTTCCATGGCCCCGTCTTGCAGGCGCGCGATCTCTTGCAAAACGGCACTATCGGCCGCCCGATCCATTTCTACAACCGTTTCGCTTTCCGTTTTGCAGGTGTCGAGAATCGCTGGTTCACTCGACGCGAGGTTGCGGGCGGAGGCGTTGTGCTCGACACTGCCGTACACTCGCTGGACATCTACCGCTTCCTGATCGGCGAGGTGGCCAATGTGAGCGCCCGGGTCAGCATCACCTTGCCGATCGAGGTAGAGGATAGCGCCACCATACTCTTGCAGAGTGTAGACGGCGTTACTGGCGAGATCTCGTGCAGCTGGGTTACGCCACCGGGCGAGTCCATCGTTCGGGTCTACGGCACCGAGGGCGAACTGGAGATCGACTACACCCGTGATCCGAACCTGCGCTACCGCACGGCGGACAGCGGCTGGATCGATCTGCCCTACGACGGGCCGGACCGCTTTCACGGCGAGATACGCCACTTTTTAAAGAGCGTGACGCAAGGGGTCAGTCCCAGCGTAACCGTCGCCGATGGGGCTCGCGCCATCGCGTTGATCGACGCTGCCTATCGCTCGGCGGGTGTGTTGGGCTGAGCCTCGGGAGCATCGCCTGTAGACCATGCAACAGCTGCGGGGTGGTCGGCTCGCACCCCGGCCATTTCGCAGTTCGCTTCGACACAATGAGCACCACACGGATCCGTTTCCCCAGAAGCTCCTCACAGCTCGCGTTGGTGTTTGTGGGCACGTTGCGCGGAGCGCCGGCCGGTGGTACAATCTCTACCGAATAGGTACAGATTCGGGCCGACCACACGCCGCGCCGGAACCCTCGCCCTGCTCCAACGTATAGTCATGTGGCTCGGGCGCCGCGCGATGCGCAGAGCCACTATCGCAACACACACCAAGGCCCTGTCGCGGCTCGTCCCGATCCCTTTGCGAACGACTCACATATGGAAACAAAACCACTAACGGTCGGCACCGTCCTCAAGGAGAGGTACACCATCACACGGCTCGTGGCGGGCGGTGGAATGGCTTGGGTGTACGAGGCGCGAGAGACCCTGCCCGATTCGAGCACACGTGCCTGGGCCATGAAAGAGTTGCGCGCCGACGCCGAAGACACGCACTCGCTGGACGAGGGCAAAGCGCTCTTTAGGCAGGAGGCGAATCTGCTGGTGGGCCTCAACCACCCGAATTTGCCGCGTGTGAACGCCTTCTTTGAGCAGAATGGCCGCTCGTACCTGGTGATGGAGTTCATTCACGGTGAATCACTCGAGAAGCGCTTGCGGCAGGCCAACGCTCCTCTCTTGGAGATGCAGGTGCTCGACTGGGCGGTGCAGATTTGCGAGGTGCTGCATTACCTGCACACCCGTCCGCACCCGATCATCTTTCGCGACCTAAAGCCGAGCAACGTCATGATCACGCTGGGTGGCCGCGTCAAGCTCATCGACTTTGGCATCGCGCGCACGTACAAAGTGGGCAAGCGCAAAGACACTCTCACCATGGGCTCTGAGAACTATGCCGCGCCGGAACAGTGGGGCAAAGCTCAGACCGACGCACGAGCCGATGTCTATGGCCTGGGCGCCACTATGTACCATTTGCTGACCAACGTGCCTCCGTTGCCCACGTTCGTCCCCGCCACACGGGTGCCCATCTTGCAGTACTACAACCCAGCGGTCAGCAGCCGCACAGTCGCTGCCGTTGAGAGGGCGATGGAGATGGATCGTGAACGCCGTTTCGGGTCGGCGCGCGAGATGCAGGCAGAACTGTTAGCGTGCCTGCCGCGGGCCGAGCGTCGCCGTGTCGAGGCCCAGCTACGCCGTTCGGAGACGGCGGACGCGCTGTCGGTGGCTCCGGGGCCGGCAATCCCGCTTTCAGAGCCGCGGCCACAGGCCACGGCCAGCCACCCCCCCATCGCTCCACCGCCGAGCCCTGTGGCCGTCCCGGCCATCTATACCAAGCCGTGTCCACGGTGTAACACTCTCAACCGGCCCGCGTCGCGCTTCTGCAGGCGCTGTGCCTATCCCTTTGTGCCGCCATTGCCGCCGACCCTATCCTTGGTGCAACCCACAGCCGCTCATTGGGAGTATCCGCTGCGCGATAGCACAGTGCTCATCGGCCGCCGCGGAGGCGCCCTGCCCGTGGATTTGGATGTCGAGTTCTACGATCCAGAGGGCTATGTCTCACGCAATCACTGTCACATCACTGTGGATCAACGCCGCTACCATCTGAGCGATCTCGCCAGCTCCAACGGTACTTATGTCAATGATGAACGCCTTACCCCGCACGTACCGCGGCTGTTGCGGGATGGGGACCGCATTCGTATCGGCCGTATCGTGATGCGGTTCTGCATTCGATGATCGGTCGACGATAGGAGTGTGCTCTATGAAGTGCCCAGTCTGCGGACGGGAGAATCGGGAGGGGGCCAGCTACTGTGCCTGGTGTGCCGCTCGCGTACGGCCGGCGCCGCCCTCCCAATCCAGGGTCGAGGGCGATGGGGTCGAGTGGGCCGAAACGCCGCGCTCCGGCAGCCCCACCATCAAGCTGGTGCCACAGTCGTCCGACGTATCCGAGCGATCGGAGCCCGCTGCCGAGCCGGCCCATGCTATGGAGCCACTCCGTGCGCCGCTCTCCCGGGGGGAGATCATCGCTGGCCGCTATCGTATCAGCGGCATCGTCGAGGGCGGCCCGAGCCGCAATGTCTACCGAGCGCTGGATCTGGCGATCTGCCTGAACTGTGGCGCCGAGAGCAACATGCCCGGCGACGAGTATTGCTCCGAGTGCGGCCACACACTGGAGCGGCGGCCCGCTGTCACGATCGTAGAGCAAGCTTCTCGTGCCCCCGAACACTATGATCAGCACTTCACAGAGCGCGAGCTCGATTATTATGTAAAACATGAGGTTGACGAGGAGCGGGGAGAGGTGGATTCACCGGCACCAGCGGAGGCGGGGCTCCGAATAACCTGGGGACGCGCGACCGACAAGGGGCAACAGCGCGAGCACAACGAGGACTATGCCGAGGGCTGGATCTACGCCCGCGGCGCCCGCTCGTTCATCAGTCTCTTTGCGGTGGCGGACGGCGTGGGTGGCTATGATTCCGGCGAGATTGCAAGTCGCTTGGCTGCAAACACCGTGCGGCAGTCGCTGAGCGGCTCCGTGTGGGAATCGGCTGTTGGTGGCGAGCCCCCCACAGAGGCGGGTATCGAGGCCGCCCTGCGTCGGGCGGTGTTGGCCGCCAATCAGGCGGTGTACGAGGCTCGCGTCGCTCGAGGCTCGCAAATGGGCACTACGCTGACCGCCGCCCTCATTGTAGGTGCGTATGCGTACGTAGCCAATGTGGGCGATAGCCGCACCTATCACTACGGCGCCACCGGCCTGCGTCGTGTCACTAAGGACCATTCGCTGGTACAGAGGCTGGTGGATACGGGGCAGATCGCGCCTCGCGATGTCTATATCCATCCCCAGCGCAACTTGATCTATCAGAGCATAGGCGATCACTCCAACATCCGCCCCGACACTTACCGTGTACCGCTCGAGGCGGGCGATCGACTTCTCCTCTGCAGCGACGGCCTGTGGGAGATGGTGCGGGATGAGGGCATCGAGGAGGTGCTCCTCTCGGAGCCCGATCCTCAGCGCGCCTGTGATCGCCTGGTGAGCGACGCCAACCTGGCCGGTGGCGATGACAACATCGCGGTAATCATCGCCCGAATCGCTCCCGCCTGATCGGCTCAGTGATCCAATACAGGAGGTACCAATGGCAGACGAACTCACGCTTCGAACGACGCTCAACAAGCCCAGCGTGCCCGTCACCAGCACACAGCAGTTGATCTACGCTCTGATAGAGATACAGCCCAACGAGGTGATCTCTCAGACCCGTATGCCCCTGAATTTCGGTTTTGTTCTCGACCGCAGCGGATCTATGCGCGGCGAGAAAATCGAGCGCCTCAAACGTGCCATGGAGGTCGCACTCAACCGCTTGGCGCCCGATGATCTCGTGTCCGTCACCACCTTTAGCGACAATGCCGAGGTGTTAGCGTCCAGTGCGCCGTTCAATGTGCAAAGCACGCTGGCCAATAGAATCAATCGCATTCGGGCCGGCGGCGGCACCCAGATGTCGCGCGGCATGAGCCTGGGCCTTCGCGAGGTCTATCGCCGCTTCAGCGCTGATCGAGCGAATCAGCTCTTGATTTTTACCGACGGGCAGACTTACGGGGACGAGGCCCAGTGCATCAGGCTCGCCAAAGAGTCCGGCGAACACCATATCCCCATTCAAGCCCTCGGCCTCGGCGACGACTGGAACGAGGGCCTGCTGGACCGCATCGCCAGCCTCAGCGGCGGCGACTCGGACCTGGTGGAATCACCCGACGAGATTGTGCCCCTCTTTACCCAGAGCATCGAGCGCTCACAGCGCGCGGTGGTTCGTAACGCGCAGCTGACCATGCGCCTGGTCTCGGGCGTTACACCGCGCCAGGTTTGGCAGGTGACGCCGATGATCGCCCACCTGGGGTACACACCCCTCAGCGAGCACGACGTGCAGGTGCCGTTGGGCGAGCTGGACGCCCAAGAGGGCAAAGCGGTTTTGGTAGAGCTGCTGTTGCCAGTGCGGCGCCAGGGGAGATACCGTGTCGCTCAAACGCAGATCACCTACGATCTACCGAGCCAGCAGATCGCGGGCGCTTCGGTGCGCAGCGATGTCGTAGTAGAATACACGGCCGATGCTCAGGAGGCGCAACGCTACGATCCGCGCATCATGAACACGGTGGAAAAGGTGACAGCGTTCAAGCTGCAGACCCGCGCCCTCGATGAGGCCGGATTGGGCAATATCGCCGGGGCCACGCAAAAGCTTCGCGCGGCCGCCACCCGCCTACTGGAGCTGGGCGAGCCCAACCTGGCGCACGCTGCACAACAAGAGGCAGAAAACCTCGAGCGCACGGGGCAGATGTCGTCCAGTGGCACCAAAAAGCTGCGCTATCAGACGCGCAAGCTCACCCAAAAGCTTACAGAGTGAACAACACAGCGTGGTGTGCTGTAGGGCGGCCGCCGCGCCTATCGACCCTGGCCTCAGTCAGTCCTTACGAAAGGAGCCAACGATGCTAACCTGTCCCAACTGTGGCAACGAAGCTCAAGAGGATGCTATCTTTTGCGACCGGTGCGGCACGAGGCTGCGTCAGCCCGCGCCCGCCGAGGCCCCAGCGCCACGGGCATCCGAGCCCGCGCCAACGGCACCGGTCGCCGCGCCCGACCAAGAGCAGGGCGTCATCTGTCCCACCTGCGGGGCCAGCAACACCCCGGGCGAGATGTTTTGCAGCGACTGCGGCACACCGCTCTCGGGGCCTCAGGTAGACGCTGACACCGTCGCGTCGCAGGAGCAAGAGGCGCCCCAGCCTGCCGGGGAAGTAGGGCTGTCGTGCCCCGATTGCGGCGCCTCCATCTCGCTGGAAGACGAATACTGTTATGCGTGTGGTGCTGCACTGCGGGGCCGCCCGTCGGTCGCGCAACCCGAGGCTTCGGCTGAGGCGCCAAGCGGTGTAGACGCACCTCCGCCCCCTGTAGAAGCTACAACGCTCCCCGCTGTGTCGCCTGAGCAGGTGCCGGCCCCAGTGCCAGAGGCCGACCGCCCGCAACAACCGGACGCCGCTCCGCGCACCATCGAGTGCCCCGCCTGTGGGGCTATGGTGAGCGCCGACGACACGTTCTGTGAGCTGTGTGGGGCGGCTCTGAAAGCGCCACAGCAAACCGTAGAGGCGCCCGCCCCGCCCTCGACCGCGCAGCAGCCCCAGGCCGCGCCGCCCGCACTGACACCTCAACAGGGCCACATAGGTGCCCGTTTGGTTTTGACCGATAGCGGCGTCGAGCTGCCGATACCCACCAGCGGTGAGGTTCTCGTCGGTCGAGAGGATCCGTACAGCGGAGTCTATCCTGATATCGATCTCGCGCCGCACGGTGGCGAGCAGGCGGGCGTCTCTCGTAGCCACTTCAAGATCGCCTTCAGCAGCGGGCGCTATATCATCAAAGATCTCAACAGCACCAATTTCACGCTCGTCAACCGGCGTCGTTTGCAGCCCGCCGCGCCCACAGCCCTGTCCGACGGAGACGAGATCATGGCTGGGCGCCTCAAGCTGGTCTTTCGGGTAAGCTAGTGGCACTTGCGTGTACATACTGTGGCCAAGAGCTCAGGCCCCAATCGCGTTTCTGTCCGCGGTGCGGGCGGCCGCTGGAGGCGCGGCTGCAGCCCGGCTCCGAGTTGAACGGGGGCGACTATCGCATCGTGCGGTCGCTCTCCAAGGGGGGCATGGGCGCGGTGTACTTGGCCCACGACCGCCGCGCCTTTGATCGGCTGTGTGTCGTCAAACAGATGCTCGAGTATTTCGACGTGGCCGATCCCGGGGAGCATACGCGCGCTCAGCAGCGCTTCGAAGAAGAGGGGCGCGTCCTGGCCTCGCTCAGCCACCCGGGTGTGCCGAGGATTCTCGCCTTTTTTGTGGAGCACGGCCGCTTTTACATCGTGATGGAGTATATTCGCGGTGACAATCTGGAGGCCTTTGTCACCCACGAGGACGAGAACGGCGCGCTTGTCGTGGGCAAGCGTTTGCCGCAAGAGGAGATCATTCGCTATGTGATCCAGATCTGTCGCATCCTGGAGTATCTGCATTCTCTGCCGCGGCCTGTGGTTCACCAAGACGTCAAGCCGGCCAACCTTATCCTCGAAGCGCATCTGGGCGAAGTCCGTCTGGTGGATTTCGGCACGGCGCGCGCCGAGATTCCCGAGGGCGCGACCCCTGGCTCGGGAGCCAGGGCCTCTGTCTACGGCACCGAGGGGTATGCGCCTCCCGAACAGTACGCAGGGCACCCCGTCCCCGCCTCTGACGTCTTTGCGCTGGCCGCGTCCGCCTACCATCTGCTGACTGACGACCATCCGGGAGGCCATCCCTTTCAGTGGCCCAAGCTACGCGACATTCCCGTGGAGCTATCTGTTGCTTTGGAGCGGGCGTTGCGCCCCGATCCCGACCTGCGCAGTACACCACGCGAGCTGCGCCAGGCACTCGAGTCGTTGGCAACGCCCAAACGCACGTTAGAGGCCTTTACCTTCCCAGGGGGCGCGCAAATCCGCAGTGTGGGTGCGCTGCCCGCCCTTTGTGATGAGCATTGGAGCGCCGCGCGCTCGTTTTTGTACAACGCCGACTTTCAGCGCTGGCTGCGCGACCTGAATCGCCACGATCTCGTGCTCGCGGCCGATGAGATTGTAAAGCGCGACAAGAACCGCGACGCGGGTTTGGAGGCTTTTCTGCGCGTGGTGGACGCGGGCATCGGGCGACCCAAGGTGGAGGCAGACCCAGCCTCTGTGGATCTCGGCTCTGTCGCTCGCGAATCGGATCTGGTTCGGCGCCTTACTCTGCGCAACATTACACGAGGCTACACCCAAGCCGAGATCGAGACCTCGCAGCCCTGGATCGAAGTTCGCCCCGCCAATGTACATCTATGGGCTGGTACGCCCACCGAGGTGCGCGTCCACGTCCACGCCGAGAACCTGCCCTTCCGCAGTGAGCAACGGGGCACACTGACGATCCGCACACCGGATCACGAACCACTGGAGGTGCCCGTCACTGCGCATGTCTCTCTGGCTCGCGAGATGTGGCGTGTGGTGCGCCGCGCTATCGGCGCGGCCTTTCCCGAGAGCCTACGCGCCTTCTTGGCCGCTTGGCGCATGGTCGCGCGCGTACGACGTACCATCACCAAGCCTTTCCAGGGCCGACCTTGGCTATTCTGGCTCGGCTACGCACTGTTGGGCACTCTGCTCGGTCTGGGGTTATACTATCTGCCGCCTTGGGCCGAGGGAGCCCACATCCTGGGGTACGTCCTATCGCACCCCGCAACGCCCGAAGGCTATATGGCGCCCGTAGTGCTCGGGCCGCCATTTCTGGTCTCTTTGCTGTGGCTAAGCTTCCTCGTCATCAGCCTGGCGGGGAGTGCCGTCGTCGGTGCCTGTCGTGGCGCATTCAGATCCTTTTTTCGCTGACGCTTCGAGGTTGATACTATGCACTGCCTGAATTGTGGTCACAACAACTCGCCATTTGCGCGCTTTTGTGTGCGCTGCGGTGCTTCGCTCTCATCCGTTGAGCGGCCGACGGCGCATACCTCCCTCCAGCCGGGGCAGACGATGAACGGCGGGCAGTATCGCGTCATGCGCCAGCTCACCGAAGGCAGCATGGGCACCATCTACCTCGCCGAGAACATTCAAGCCTTCGATCGCTCCTGCGTCATCAAAGAGATGATCGCCTACTATGAGCCGGGACAAGAGCTACGCGCCCGCGAACGTTTTGAGCTCGAAGCGCGAACTCTCGCCGCCCTCAAACACCCGGGCATACCGGATATGTACGGCTTTTTCACCGAGCAGGGGCACAACTATATCGTGATGGAATACATCGAGGGGCAGAACCTGGAGCAGGCTCTCCAGATGCGTGCTACGCCAGGGGCGGGGCTGAGTGCCGAAGAGGTGCTACACTATGGCGTGCAGATATGCCGCGTGCTCGAGTACCTCGCCAGTGTTGTGCCCGAACCGGTGGTGCACTGCGACATCAAGCCCGCCAACATCATCGTAGAAGCCAACAGTCAGCAGGCGGTCCTGGTGGATTTCGGCACCGCTAAAACACGCTACCTGGGGCGAGGGGCGGACCCGCTTGCCACGCCGGGCCGCCCGCACCCACACCAAGATAGCGTCTATGGCACCGTGGGCTATGCCGCGCCCGAGCTTTACCGCGGTGAGGCCACATCCCGCTCCGATGTGTACTCACTGGCTGCCACGCTGTATCATCTGCTCAGCGGAGATGACCCTCGCGATCATCCTTTTCAATGGCCTCACATGGATCGCCTATCTTTGGAGCTGGCAGCCATACTAGAGCCCGCATTGGCCCACGACATCAACGCGCGCCCCGATGCGGGCCTCTTGCGCCACCAGCTCGAGGCCTATCGAGTCGCACAAGGGGACGTTTTCCGGCCGTTGGCCTTCCCCAACGGCAATCAGGCCAGCACGCTCAGCGACTTGTTGGGCCTCTCACTGAGCTATTGGACTCACGCACGCGATCTACTCTACGATGGGGCCCTCGAGACCTGGCTCCGACACACCCTCCGCGATCCTGCTGCCGCTCACCGTGCCGCGGAGGCCGTGCACGACTATCCGCTGGCCCGTGACTCCGGGTTGGACGCCTTTGTACGTGGTCTCAACCCGCACCTGCCCCCACCACAGCTCAGTCTGTCGCAGTCCGTTGTGGATCTGGGCGCCATCCGGCCAGGTGAGTTGCCCAGCTTTTCGGTGATTCTCAACAATCGAGGGCCCGGCGGCGCTCGGGGGACCATCGAAGCCTCCGTGGCCGGGGTAGAGGCCCACCGAGAGGGTGGCGGCGCCAGTTTTGCTGTAGCCCCCAGCGGCAGTGCACGCCTCACGTTCCGCCTCAGTGCAACGGACAGGCTCCCCAAGCGCAAGCAATCGGTGATTATCATCCGCCTCGTGCTCGCTACAGGTGGCACGCTGGATATCCAGGTCCGCCTCACCGTGGGGCCCCCCTCTCGGCGAGCAGCCCTCACCGGCTCACAACCGCCTTCGCCCGCGCCGCCGGCCTCCAGCGCTGCGACGGGGGCTGGTGCCGCCCGCACAAAACCCGGCACGGGCGCGCTGCGCAAGCGCAGGCGCTCGGGCATGCTCCTGTTACTGTTCGCCCTCTTGATTCTGAGCGCTGTCTTTTTGACCTTCCGCGGCACACCGGCCGCCTCAGAGACGGGAGTACAGAAAGGGATCGAGGCGCTGGACAACGGCGATTGGCAGCGTGCCGCTGCATACCTCGCGCGGCTCGACGCGTCCATCCCCGCACACGTGGCGGAGGTGGCCCTCTTTCTAGACGATGAGATGGTCCTCGTGCCCGGTGGCACGCTGCGCATGGGCGACGAGGATGGCACGCACGATCAACGCCCAGAGCACAATGTGCCGATTGAGGAGTTGTGGTTGGATCGCTTCGAGGTCACCAATGTGCAATATCAGCGCTTTGTCTTCGAAGCCAACCATCCGCCGCCACCCACCTGGCCCGACGGGTTCTTTCCCGCTGGCAAGGCGCTGTATCCCGTGGTGGGGGTTACCTGGCACGATGCATGTGCTTACGCCGAGTGGGTGGGGAAGCGCCTACCCACCGAGGCGGAGTGGGAGTGGGCTGCGCGGGGCGTCGAGGGGCGTGCCTATCCCTGGGGCAATGTCGAGTTGCGCCACAGCTCCAACTCGGCCAGCTCGGGGACCCAAGGGGTCGCGGCCGTCGGCAGCTGCCGCACCGGCGCAACCCCTCTAGGTATCCAAGACATGGCTGGCAACGTCCGCGAGTGGACTGCCGACTATTACGCCGCCTACTCCGACCCTCACATACCGCCGGCACCCAGCGATCTCATTGCCGTGCGTGGCAGCTCCTGGCGCACATACAATGATCTCGCTAGCGCTCGTGATGCCGCCCCGCCAGATACTCGCGCCGACGATCTCGGCTTTCGCTGCGCGCGCTAGCTCCAGCCCTAATACATCATATGTTCGCGATAGACCTGTAGGGCGTACAGATAGCTGTCGTAGTGTGTGTTCGTTGAGATAGAGTGGTCCGAAGCGAACACCAACCGGGCTCCACGAGCCTTCATCCCCTCGATGTACTCGCTCACCTCTTTGCGGATGATTTCTTTGTCGTTGGTCTCAAAGACCCGCGCGTCGAGCCCACCCACAAATGCCAGCCTATCGCCGTACTGTTCGGCAAAGCGGAAGGGATCGTTGTTCAGTGCTTTGCGCTCCATGGGGTTCACGGCATCAAACCCGGCCTCGACGATCAGTGGCATGGCCTCCGCGGTGCTTCCGCAAGTGTGCAACACAACCGGAAGATCGTAGCTGTGGAAAAAGTCCACCAACTCTTTGTAATAGGGAAAAATCAACTCCTCCAGCACTTTGGGCGAAGCGAACAGGCCATTCTTGTACCCCAAGTCCTCGTAAAGCCACATGCCGTCCGGGATTCCGATCTCCTCCAACATGTAGCGAAAGTGCATCTTGTAGAACTCGGTGTAGGTGCGGTTATAGTCGTGAATCCAGCCCGGATCCAGCACCAGACTCTCGTACATCGTCACGTCGCCCATGCTCTGGCGCATCAACTCCCACACGAACATACTACCGTAATGGCCCCATTTGTTGGCGCCCATCACCTCAGCGAAGGACTCGCGACTCTTTTCCAGATCCACGCGCTCCGGATCCAGCGCAAGCAGGTATGGTTTGTAGTCGCGCTCCCATACCTCACGGCTGGTCATCAAAAAGTCCATATGCTCGGGCGTGCCCGATTTGTGCTTCCAGTATCGCAGCGCGGCGCCAGCGCCGTTGCGTCTGACGTCCCACTCGTCGGTCTCGGCCACCAGCTCGTCGTATCCGCGCAACGGCATAATGTCGAACCAGGGGGCCGCACCCACCATGTCGAAGCCAAAGTGCCTCCAAAGAGACACTGGCTGCACATACTCGCCAGCCACCTCGACGTCCACCCAACGGCCGTCTTCGGGGCACCAGCGCTTGTCACCCACCTCTTTGTAGGCCATCTCTGTGGGGTACCCTTGCCGCACCCAGGCCGCGATGGTATCCGCCCAGGGCCCCTCCATAAGGGCCACGCGCTCGGCCTTGTTGCCCCTTAGCAGATCGTTCACCACTTGCCGTGATGTGTCCATTTTTACACCTCCGCTGCGACGTCGTCTTGGCCGGATTCTTTTTCCCGTTCGCGAGTATTGTAGACAGCAACACACGATAATGCCAGCGCCCGCTCTCATCCACGCGGCATACGGCCCTGCGCTGGGGCAGTTCGCTTACGGGCGCATAGGTGTACGCCCCTAGGCGCTGCTGGCGGCTCGGTACAACACCAGATTCTAGCTGATGCCGAGAACACCACAGCCCCCGTGGATATCCTGCGGGGGCTGTAAGTCGTTCGTATGTCACAGACAACTCTTGGTAAGGGCTGCGCCGTCACTCCTCTTCACGCAGCATATCCATCATCAGGGCTGCGGCCGCAGTCAGCGCCATGCCGAGCTGGTGCGCCTTGGAATGAACCTCGCCTAGCGCCGGCCCCACCGGCTGTGGCGTGCTTGTCGGCTGCGCTGCTTCGGGCGCCACGAGCTCTATCGATGGCGCATTCCGCACTACCGTGCGCACCACAGCTCCGCCCACTCTCTGGTGATTACGCACGATCTCCACCGCCAGCTTCTTTGCCTGCTCGTTCTTGGGCGCTAGCTCAAGCGCCCTGGCTACTCGAGCCTGAGCCTCTGGCCAATCGCCGCTGGCCGCACAGATCTTGGCCAACAGCAGGTGCCCGTTCAGGAAGGAGGGATCGTGCACCACGGCCGCGATGGCTTGGTCTCTGGCGGCGTCCAATCGACCGTCTCGCGCCAACGAGAGTGCCTGGTTGTAATGGATTATGTGCTCATGCTGAAGCCGCACCAATGCCGATAAATTTTCGTGGCAATCGGGGCAGATCGCCGTGTCTTTGGCTATCGAGCCACCACAATAGGGGCAGGTGATCGTCTGCGTGTCCATCGTTATGCCACCTCACTCCGCTCTCACGCGGGCGGTCGCCTCGTTGTTGGTCTGTGTATTCGCCGCTGGAACCGAGGCTTTGGCCTGGGCCGCTCGCTCGGAGGTGGCGTTAATCACCACCTTGGCACGGCGCAGCATGCCGTACTCCCACGTATAGCCCGTCTCCACCTCGCGCAGCACCACCCCCTCGGCGACCCCGGGCTGGTATTCTTTTTCCACCACCTCGCAAACGTCAGCGTTCCACTCTTTCCCCACGGTCTCCACCGGCTCCACCCGGTAGTAGCGTAGCACTTGGAGCATTTTACGCCCCAGCGCCACAACATTGCGCACCAACGATGCATCTTGCGCCGTAGTGGCCACACCCCAGCTCTGGACGATGCGCTTCAGGTCATCCGACAGGCTGACCATATACAACAGCACCTCCCCGAGGCTATTTTGCGCCTGAAGCTGTTGCTCCTGCAGGGTGTGTTCGAGCTTGCCAACACGGTACAGCAGGTCGCGGATCGTGGCGGCCGGGTCCACATCCATGGCTGCTGGCGGCACCGGGAAGAAAGGGTCATCGAAGGAGAATGGTTCGCTCATGTCCTATCACCTGCTCCAAGGCACTCTTGCTACACGGTATTCTCGCCACAAGCCAAATGGCATATACGCTCGATATTATCCCAGCCCAGCTGCCGCTGTCAAACGCTCGTCACCACGCTCCATTCCCTGTTCGATCTCAGGGCTCAGTCGCGCTGCGCCAAGCGCCCCGCTGGTGCCGCGTCAGCAGTCGCTCCGCGTCGGCCTCGCGCCCCGTGCTACGCATACGCTCCACCAAAGCCTGCAACTGGCCACGTGTGTGGAACGGACCGCCCTCACGCATCACAGTCCACATCGGGTCCGATTCGGCCTCCATGCTGGCCATCATCTCCGCGTGCCAGCCCTCCAACATCGCCAAACCCTGGTGCACTATCCCCGGGCACTCATCCGCCAAATTGTTGAGCTCGTGCGGGTCTTCCTCCAAATCGAACAGCATGAGAGGCGGGAAATCCTTCAATCCGTCGTGGTATGTGCGGATCAATATCCATCTCCCCCAACGCACCGCGCGTTGACAGCTCCAGGCACACTGACTTACCACCAAGAACTCACGCCCGGAGTCTACCTCCCCCCGCAAAGCCCCAGCGAAACTGGCACCATCCCAAGCCGACGGGGCGCGCGCGCCCAGCAACTCTGACACCGTTGGTGGAAGATCGAGATTGTAATGCAGCCCATCATCCACCAACCCGCTCTGCTGCCCGGGCCAGCGGATGATCAGCGGGATACGCGACGTGCACTGGTCGGCCGTTTGGTGATCGCCATAGACGTTTAGTTCCCCCTGGTTCTCTCCATGGTCGGCTGATACGATGATTGCAGTGTCGTCGAGCACACCCTGCTCGCGCAGTGCATCCAAAATCATCCCGATATGATCGTCCATATAGCGGATGCCGGTGTCATAGCCGTCGATCCAGCGCTTGTATGTGGCAAGATCGGGTATCTCTGAGGGCACTCGCGGGTACTTGTCGTCGAACACATCGGGCTGATCTTGCGCGCTGTGAGGTCCGTAACTGGCGTAATCTGCCCGAATCATCTCCTCGGTGACCCAATCGGCCACTGGATCGTCTTCGAAGGGGTTGCCATAATCCATGGGCGTCCGGTAGGGCGTGTGGGGGTCCCACATATTCACCTGCAGAAACCAGTTGTCTTTGTGGCCGTTACGGGCGATCCAGTCCAGTGCAGCAGGCGCCACCTCGTCGGCGCGCTCCATCCCCCCTTTGCCCGGGTTCACCATCTCCGAGAAGCCACGGTAGAACCACCAGGCCGAATGGCGCTCGGCAAAGGGGCTGACGGACACCGTGTGCAAGCCCGACTCGCGTAGCACGTCCATCCAACTGGCCGACTCGCGCGACTGGCGAAAGCCTCGCGTGGCGCCCTCGGGGCGAGGGTCGGCGCCAGTACCCCCATGGTTCACCACGCCGGTGTGGATGCCGAACCTGCCCGAGAACAGGGCCGAGCGGGAGGGAAGGCAGGGCGCGTCCGAAGCGTAGCAGTTCTCGAATCGCGTGCCCTGCCCGGCAATCCAGTCGATGTGCGGTGAGGTGTTCCGATGGTAGCCATAACACCCCAGGTGGTCCGGCCTCAGCGTGTCACAGTCGAGATACAAGATGCGCATTCCATACCCTTTCCTCTATTGTGAAGCTTGGTTGATTCCCTCGGAAGCTAGGCTGCCCCCAGCTCCGAGCGGTTCTGGATATACGTCACCAAGTTTTCGCGCGTCAACATGCCCGCCAGCTCGCTATCCACCATCACGGGTAGCTGATTCACCCCCTCCGCTGTCATCTCGCGCAGTGCGTCCCACAGCGATGTGGACGGCTGAACGGAGCGCACCTTGTCCAGAGGCGTATAGATATCTCGCACACGCCGGGTAGTCCACTGATCTCTGGGCACTTCGCGCACATTGTGCACGGTAAGTAGCCCCTCGACGTGCTCTCGAGTGCCCACGGTGTAGCAGCGACGGGCCCCGCCCACCAAGTAGCCGTTGACGGCCTCTTCCACTGAGAGTTGTGGCGGCATCACCTCGCAGTTCCGGGTCATAATCTCGCTCACAGTGTGGCCTTCCAGCAGGTTGCGCAGCGTGACCTGTTGATAGCTACTGAGCGCGGCATTATTCAGAAACAGCCCGATGAAGCCGATCCAAATGCCGTTGAGCCAGTTGCCGCTAAAGACAGAGAACACGCCGTAGAGGATGAACAGATACGACACCCCCTGCCCCACGTACGAGGCCCAACGCGTCGCCCACAACAGGTCGCCGCGTGCCCCCCACAACAGGGCCCTCAACACACGGCCGCCATCCAGTGGGAACCCCGGAATCAAGTTAAAGATCGCGAGGCTCGCATTGACCACCGCCAGAAACTGCGTCATCGCCGCCAGCCCCTGGCTGACGCCTCGCAGCAGCAGGTGCAAAACGCCACACAGCACCGCGACAGCGATGCTCACACCCGGGCCGACCCCCGCCATGAGCGCTTCGTCGCGCGCACTTTGCGGCTCATCGCTCAAAGACGAGACGCCGCCAAAGATGAACAACGTGATGTCCGTCACAGGCTGCCCTTGCGCTCGAGCCACCAGCGAGTGGCCCAGCTCGTGCGCCAACACCGAAGCAAAAAACAGCACGCTGGTGATGACGCCGAGAAGCCAATAGGATCTCTTGGCCCACTCTGGGTAGGATATCTTGGCCAACTCTGGGTACAGACGCGGGAAGTAGCTGTCCGCCAGACTCCAAGTTACCAGTACAAAGATCAACAGCCAGCTGATGTCGATCTTGACGGGGATACCGAACACCTTGCCCAGCCCGATACGATTCCTGAACACCCTTGCCTCCCTCTCATGCGTGCGATCCCAGACCGTCCGCGTTGCGGTGGGGGTGCTGAGATGAGAGTATGAGCTGAGATGCTGCAATCCGCTCGCGGGGCGCGCTGTGCTCGTTGTATACCAGCGTCGCTGGAACCGATAGACCAACAGACGACGCAATTGTACCCATTGTACAGGATAGACCGATGCCACGCAATACTCATAAGGCCGTATGCGGCGCTATCACCCTCAGAGTGTTGGACAGAACCCGGCCGATGGCGTATCATCGCACTGTCGCCCGAGAGGCCCGGCGGTCAAGCTCCGCCGACACGGGCGCAAGAGGAGGAGATCAAGCATGACCACCTCGCGAGAGCGCGTCATAGCAGCCTTGGAGCATCGGCAGCCCGACCGCGTCCCTATCGATCTGGGCGGGCATCGCTCCTCCGGCATGATGGCTATTGCGTACCACCGGCTAAAGCAGCACCTCGGCATCACAAGCGGCGACATCTATGTTTACGACATCGTTCAACAGCTCGCCATCATCGAGCCCGAGGTGCTCGATCGCTTTGGCATCGACACCATCGAGCTGGGGCGCGGTTTTGCTCTGCAGCCCGAAGACTGGCGCCCATGGATTCTGCCCGATGGTACTCCCTGCCAGGTGCCCGCTCACATCGAGCCCGTGCGCGTGGGCGATGACTGGCATCTCTACCATCAGGACGGAACGCTCATCGGCATCCAGAAAGCGGGCATGCTCTACTTTGAGCAGACCTGTTTCCCCCTAATGGACAGCGATGACGATCGCTTTGTTGATTTGGACACGCCGCTGGAGAAAGTGATCTGGGCGGCGCGCGGTACACCGCCCGCTCCTATCGGTTACGATCCCGTGGGCCTTGCGCAACTGGCCGAGGGCGCGCGTGCCCTGCGCAACTCTACCGATCGCGCCATCATCGGCCTGTTCGGCGGCAACCTGTTGGAAATCGGCCAGTTTCTTTTCCGCAATGACAATTTCTATATGCTGCTGGCCGGAGACAAGCCTCGCGCACACCGGTTCCTGGACGTACTCGTAGAGATGCACCTGGCCAATCTCGAAAAGTACCTCGGTGCAGTGGGGCCCAGTATCGACATCATCCTGTTCGGCGATGACCTGGGCATGCAAACCGGCCCACAGATCTCACCCGCCACCTATCGCGAGTTCTTTTACCCGAGGCACAAGCAGCTGTGGTCCACAGCCAAGCAGCTGGCCGACGTCAAGGTGATGCTCCACAGCTGTGGCGGCATCTATCCCCTGTTGCCCATGCTGATAGACGCCGGCCTCGACGCCGTGAACCCGGTACAGACCACGTGCCGGGATATGGAGCCGGAGCGCCTCAAGCGTGAGTTCGGCCACAACCTCTGCTTCTGGGGCGGCGGCTGTGACACCCGCGAAACGCTGCCCCACGGCACCCCCGCACAAGTGGCGGATGACGTCCGGCGACGCGTTGAAATCCTCGCGCCCGGCGGAGGGTTCGTCTTTCAGCAGATCCACAACGTTATGGCCGACGTCCCGCCCGAGAACGTCGTAGCCATGCTGGAGGCCGTCAGCTCGTAGACGGCCGTTCGCCTTCTCACTATCAGGAGCAGACCCGAACCATGGCCGATTTTCCAACCAGCACCGATGGCGCTCTGAACCACGTCAACACATTCTCACGCCCGGCAGAGCTGCGCATCACCGACATGCGCATCGCCACCATCGTGGGCGCGCCGATGCGCTGCCCGCTCATCAGGATCGAGACCAACCAGGGCCTCGTGGGGTTTGGAGAGGTGCGCGACGGGGCCAGTAAAACCTACGCCCTCATGCTCAAGAGCCGCATCCTGGGCGAGAACCCCTGCAATGTGGATCGCATCTTTCGGCGCATCAAGCAGTTTGGCCACCATGCCCGCCAGGCCGGCGGCGTCTGCGGCGTCGAAGTCGCCCTGTGGGACCTGGCCGGCAAGGCCTATGGAGTGCCTGTCTACCAGATGCTGGGGGGCAAGTTCCGCGATCGTATCCGCATCTATTGCGACACCGATGTTCGTGGCAAAGACACCGGCTCCGCCATGGGCCTGGCCCTCAAGCACCGTATGGAGCAGGGCTTTACCTTTCTCAAGATGGATTTGGGCATTAACCAGTTGGAGGGCGAGCCCGACACCATCTGCTGCCCCAGCGGCGTCTTGGGCGCCATGCGTGGCCCCATCCCCTCGGACGGCGAACTCTCTGCCATGGAGCGCCGTACGCTGCGCAACCGGCGTTACGATGCCAACAACGTCGCCCACCCCTTCACCGGCATCCAAATTACCGACAAGGGATTGGATGTTTTGGTCAACTATGTTGCCGATGTGCGCGCCGTTATCGGCTACGAGGTGCCTCTGGCTATCGATCATTTCGGGCATTTCGGTGTGGAGAACGCCATCAAACTGGCTCGCCGGTTGGAGCCGTTCAACCTGGCATGGCTCGAGGACCTAATCCCCTGGCAGTACACCGACCAGTATGTGCGCCTGGCGCGTAACTGCACCACACCCATCTGCACCGGCGAGGATATCTACCTCAAGGAAAATTTCCGCCCGTTGTTGGAATCGGGCGGCGTGGGCGTCATTCACCCCGACCTGCTCAGTGCCGGCGGCATCCTGGAGACGAAAAAGATCGGCGATATGGCCCAAGATCACGCCGTTGCCATGGCTATGCACATGGCCGAGTCGCCCATCGCTTGCATGGCCGCTGTACACGCCGCGGCGGCCACCGAGAACTTTTACGTGCTGGAGAACCATTCGGTGGATGTGCCGTGGTGGGACGACCTAGTCAACGGCCTGCCCAAGCCCATCGTCCAGGACGGCCACATCCGAGTACCCGAAGCTCCGGGGCTGGGGATCGAGTCGCTCAACGACGACGTCATCGCCGCCCACCTTGCGCCCGACGACCCGGGTCTATGGGAACCCACCGACCGTTGGGACGACGACTATTCTCACGACCGTCTTTGGAGCTAGGCAGCGGCAAGCGAGGGACGAGGCGCACAGAGGGCGCCCCACCTAGCTGACACCCAATAAGGAAGTATCGAGGAATATTCAGATTGGGCAGTCGGCAAGCGGAATGTGACAACAAAAGACGGACTATCGGTGAAAGCTGATAGTCCGTCTTTTGCGTTGAGTGGGGAATGGCGATGCCATGATACGCTCAACGGGGTTTCCAAAGGGGCTTGCCCCTTGGCACACGACTTTGCGAAGCAAAGTATAGTGTGTTATACGCTCTGTCGGCGTTGTCGCGAAAATGCCGTTGCCGCCGGGGAGGGCAAGGGCATTTGAAGCGACAGGAAATCGGGCAGGAATTTGCGGCTGTGGAAGCCGCAAATGACAGTCCGATTTCATCAGCGGACAGGGCGTATATAAACCCCCGTCTATCGTCCCACTTTCGGGACAAGTTGGCCCGAAGTTCTCAAAGGCTATCCAGAGGCGTTCCCCCTCCGGAACTCCCCCAACTCGCCGTGTGGCAGAGGTTCCCATGTGAAAGGGCATGGGAACCTTGCAGTTTAGTGTGGGCTTCGGCTTATGTCAATGGGCTTTTGCGGCATATGCTCCGCCGCTTCGCTCTGTCCGCTATTCCACATTCCCATTGACAACGCCTTTCGCCTGTTCCTTGGAGGAGGACGGGGGCGCGGGGGCAGAGCCACCGCAAAAAGCTACCGGCTGCCGCCGATTCAGCGGAGCCGGTTTTGCCATACAATGGCGCGGACGGAAACGGGGGCGGGAGCTATGCTCCTGTTCCCCGTTTTCGGCAAGCCCATGACACGGCAAAAATCCAGCTAGTCAAGGGTTTAAGAGTGGAGATTTTGCGTCAGCAAAATACTACTCGACCCTTGACTAGTTGGATAGGTGTAGTGGCCTGATTTGCCATTCCTTGTTTCAAATATTTGCAAGCTTCATATAATGCTCATAATGTCACCGACAAATGGGAATTGGTCAGCTTCCAGTTATAGTCATAACTGAAAACCCTATATGTGGTGTAGGCTGATTATGCAGCAGTTTCAGCAACAACAATTAAACGCCAACTGTTTTTGTCATATGCGCTCATATCATAATCGCCATAAATCTGAATGTTGGCAAAACCCGCCTGTGAGAGCAATCTCCTGTAATCTTCATCAAGCAGTATCCGATAAACAATGTCGTATTGATTGCTTTCCAACCGATGCGGGCTGTGGAATAAGTCCAGCACATGAATCGTTTGGAATTGATTCTCATGCTCCTTGACAAATATGCGGGAAAAGTCCTCCCGGTTTACGACAACTTCGATTGACGGCAAAGATAGTGTAAAATGGGTTGTACCCTGCGTCAAAATAAGCAGCCCCTGTTTATTTAGTCTATTTTTCATGGAGCGAAGAGCCAGCAATAAATCTTCATCTGTATGCAGATGGGGCAACGCTGTTGTAAGACATACAATGGCGTCAAAGGATGCATCAAATTTTTGCTCTAAGAATCGAAAATCGCACTGACGCAATGAGATATTATAGTTTCTCTCTTGTAAGTTTTTATTTGCCACTTCAAGCATGGATTTTGAATAATCTGACCCTCAAACATCGTACCCTAACTGAGCCAACATATAAAGGTGCTGCCCTGTGCCACAAGCACAGTCCAAAACGGTTTTGACTCTATGTTCAGAAAAGATTTTATTCAGGAAAGTCTTTTCATCACCTAAATATTCTTCTATCGGGCCAAATTCATCGTAGTCATACGCAAATTTTTCATATATATCTTTCATCTTAATCCCTCCTAATCAGATACCGGGCTTCTATCGCTATAAGGCAACTATAAAAGAGCTTCCATATGCCTCTTCGACTTTTTATCCAATATTTCTCCTGATAGCGCATTTAGGATAAAGCTTTCCATTTCATCTGTTTTAAGCTCTTTCCTGATTACGAACAGTACATTCAAAATATCAAGCAGTAGGGATTTTCGCATTGTTTCTTTAACGGCTATAAGATTAAAAGAAATGAGTGTAGAAGCTATTTTATCATTCAACCCCGGCGTAGATGATGCTATTTTGCTTAATGACTGAATACATTTTGGCGTCCTCTCTTTTCTACGTGTTATGCTCCGTGCGCTGCAACACCGTCTCGCGCAGGGCGGGCGTCAGGTTACGCCAGTACTCGGAATAGCCGCCCACCCGCACGATGAGGTCGCCGTGGCGCTCCGGGTGCTCCACCGCGTCTCGCAGCACGGCCTGATCTACCACGGTGATCTGCGCCTGCATTCCGCCCAACTGAAAGTAGGTGCGGATCAGGTCCTTTAGCTTGCGGCGGTTCTCGCCCTCGAACATGCTGTGCGCGAAACGGAAATTGGTCACCAGTGTGCCGGGCGCCAGATGTTGTGGGATGCTCGCCACCGAGCGGATCAGGGCGGTGGGCCCCCGGCGATCGCGCCCCTGTACGGCGCCGATAGAGTCAGCGATCGGTTCGCCGGCGCGGCGCCCGTCGGGCGTGGCCATCACAGGCAAGCCAGCGTCAGCATAAGTAGCGAACATCAGGCAAGAGGGCAGGAACCGGCCGCCGCGCCATGGGGCGTAGCGTCGCAGCTCTTCGAACACGAGCTCGGCCACACGCGCCGCCAGCTCATCGGCCAGCGCATCGTCGTTGCCGTAGCGCGGGCAGGTTGCCAGCCGCTCGCGCAGGCTATCGTATCCTGTATAGTTGGCTTCCAGCGCAGGCCAGAGCTCTGCCCCGCTCAATTCGCGGCGCTCGTACACCACCTCTCGCACTGTGGCCAGCGCGTCGGCCACGTTACCCAGCCCTCCCACGTTGATGACGCTCCAGTTGTAGCGCGCTCCACCCGCGTTGAACTCGTGCCCTGCATCGAGGCAATCGTCCACCAGCAGCGTGCGTATCGGTTGCGGAAGCCAGCGTGCGTGCCCCTCTTGTGCACGGCTCACCTGGTCGGCCAGGCGCGCTACGTTACCGCGAAGAGCGTCGGCGAAGGCGTCCCACAACTCCTCAAAGCTCTCCGCCGAGGCCAGGCGCGCCTCCAGCGTGCGGCTCAGGATCAGCGGCAAGTTCAGCCCCGCGTCCAACGACCCGACATTGGAGCACCCGTGTACCATCAACTCCGTACAGCCCCCAAAGGCATAGTCCGCCTCATCCCGATAGGCCACATTCAAGTGTGCTTGGCGGATAGCCCGTCGATAGAGCGAATCGTTGTACAACGCGGGGATACCGCTTCCCGCGCTGATGGTGTCCAGTGCAGCGTCGAGCACCTCTTCCGGCGCGTCCGAAGCGAGACGCAGCGCGAGGTTGGGGCGTCGCCGCCCCGCCGCGGCCCGGATGCAGGCCAGCGTCAGTCGGTTGGCAGCCGATACCCCCTCGCGCGTGCTGCCGCCGATGGCTACGTTAAAGCCGCCGGTGTCGTCCATGTTGTCCCACATACGCGCCACCAGGGCCTCGCCCTCCACCTCGCTGATGGCTCCCGCGCGCAAGTCGACCTCGTACAACCGGCCGAGATCCTGATCAAAGCGGCCCAGATTGTCGCCACCGTCCAAGTAATAGAGGGCGTTCGCCGCCACCAAGCCCTCATAGAAATCGCGCGCTGGCTCCCAAGGCACACGCTCCAGGGCGCGTATCAGCCTCTCCCATACTTTGTGGGCGTCGGTGTCCTCCGGTTCTTGCCCGCGTGTTGTCTCCAGGCCGCGCGCCAACGCGGAACGCATCCCCGCCAACACATCCAACATCGCCTCGTAGAACGCTACGCCCTCGTCATCGCTGCGTTGTTGTGCCATACCCAACCCCGCTTCGGCGCGCAGTGCATAGCTGGATAATCCCTCGCGTACCGCCCGCCCATAGTTGATGATCGAATGGGTGTAGTTGCGTCCGCCCAGGCTGATGTCGGGATCGATGGCCTCCCAAGGCCGCGGGTAGTCGCCCAACGCTTCAAGCAGACCGGCGTAGGTGGCGCGCCTCTTCGCGTCGCCCTCGGCTGAACGCTGCGCCAACTCCGCACGATCCACCGTCAGTGAATAGGAGTAGCTAAAGGTCACGGCACTCCCCTGGGCATACCAGGAGAACGCCCCCACGGGATAGAGCGCCTCGCCGCGCCACTGCGGCACGCGTGCCTCTTCCAGTTGGCGGCGCAACCCACGTGCCATACGGCGCAGCACCGATGCATCGGGCAGCTCCAGGAACCCGGCCGCCAGCCACTCGCCCTCCTCTCGCAGCCTCGCGGTCAAGACTGCGTGCTCTCCAAACCCGTTGGTCGTCATGTGTCCGTACCTCACTCGCTCGCCCATGTGTTGCGCCCTATTATACCCTCCTGGCCGCGACTCTCAACCCCCGATGGCCCGATGGCGCCAGAAAGTGTTTCGCAACACTCCTGGATACGCCGCGCAGCCGTCCCCTAGGCTTGCTCCGCCAGGCAACGCCCCGTATAATGGCTTGCACCAGCCCCCAAGCAGGGGGATTCCTCACACAAGGAGGTACGATGCGTCTACTTTTCGAGCCGCTGCGCGTCGGCACCCTCGATCTGCCCAATCGCATCATGCGCTCTGCCACGGCCGAGCGTATGGCTGATAGCGCCACCGGGGCGCCCCGCCCTGCGCTTGCGGGTCTCTACGCAGACCTCGCTCGCGGCGGAGTGGGCCTCATCGTTACCGGCCACTGTTATGTGGACCGCCGCGGCAAGGCGCACCCGCAGATGGCCTCCATCGCCGACGACGACGTGATCCCCATCTGGCGCGAGACTGTGCGGCCCGCTCAAGAGCTCGGCGCCCGCGTGATGATGCAGATCAATCACAGCGGCGCCAACTGCGATCCTACCATCACGCCACGAGCGCTCTCCCCCTCTGGGGTCGCCGGGCACGGCTTGGCCGCCTCTCGCGCCATGACCGAGGAAGAGATCGCCCACACCGCCGAAGCCTTTGGCCACGCTGCACGACGCGCGCGTGAGGCGGGGTTGGACGGTGTACAGATCCACGGAGCGCACGGTTACCTTGTGAGCCAGTTCCTCACACCGCGTACCAATCGGCGCACCGACGACTGGGGGGGAGATCCGGCCCGCCGGCGGGCCTTTCTCGAGGCCGTCTCGCACGCGGTGCGCAGCCAGGTGGGGAGTGACTATCCTGTGTGGATCAAGCTCGGCGTCGCTGGGGCAACGCCGGAGCCCCTCACTCTGGAGGAGGGCGCGCAGGTCGCCGCTGCCTGTCCGCACATGGGCATCGACGCTGCGGAGATCAGCATGGCCCTCGGCACGCCGGAGGGGCTGCTAACGCACACAGAGGCCAATCTGTTGCCTTTGGCGGAGGCTGCACGCACCGCTGTGGGCGCTGACTACCCCCTGGCGCTGGTCAGCGGCTTTCGCACCCTCACGGGGATGGAGAGCGCCCTCGCCTGTGGCACGGTGCAGATCATCAGCCTATGCCGCCCCCTCATCGCAGAGCCCAATCTTCCGCGCAAGCTGCGCGAGGGCCGCGCCACCGAGGCCATCTGCGTGCGCTGCGGTCGTTGTGGGCCGGAGGATGACGAGGGGATAGGCTGTCACAACGCCGGTGTACAGCGGAGCCTACGATGATCAAGCTGCGCCTGTCGGATCTCGCCGACGTCATGGAAGGTCACTTTCTCTCGGGGTTCCTGCCAGGGGACTATTTGCGCGATGGGGCTCTCTCGTTCAAGCCGCCCGGCTTGCGCACGCACACCGCTGATGGCCCGGGGGGCTCGGACCGCCATACGCACGACGATTGTGAGGCCTTTATCATCCTGCAGGGCAAGGCGGTGATGGAAGTGGACGGCGAGCGCATCCCGCTTGTCACTGGAGATGTCCTCATCGTGGAACCCGGTGAAGACCACCATCTCGTCGCCGACACGGAGGATCCGTGTGTCAACTTGTGGCTACACGGCGGCGCGCTGCGCCACCCGAGCCAGCACTCGCAGCAGAAAGGACAGCTCACCCCATGAAGATCAGCTTTATGACCTTTGCTTGCCCCGGTTATACTTTTGACGAGGTGCTGGCTTTGGCCGTCAAACACGGCTACGATGGCATCGAGTTTCGGTGCGACTCGGACCACCAGCACGGCGTGATGGTCACCGCCAGCAAAAAAGATCGCGCCGAGTTCCGTAGCAGACTGGAGGACGCGGGCCTCGAGGCCTGTTGCCTCGCCACCAGCCTGCAATACATCAACCCTCTCTCTATCGCCGAGACGCCGGCTCGCGTCGAGCTCGCGACGGACCTGGGCTGTCCGGGGCTGCGCGTCTTCTGTGGACCTCTGCCCGAGACGATGTCTATCGAGAACGCTATCCCCGTCGTGGCCAACAACCTGCGCCGCGTTGCCGAACAGGCCCTACAGGCCGGAGTGCGTCTGTGGCTCGAGACGCACGATAGCATCTCGCTGGGCGTCCACGCGGAGCAGATTGTGCGGTTGGTGGATCACCCCGCAGTAGCCATCAACTGGGACAATATGCACCCCTTCCGCAACGGCGAGCCGCTGCAGACGACGTGGGAGGCGGTGGGGCCCTATATCGAGCACACTCACTTTCACGATTCGGTGGCCGAGCCGGGCGATCCCATCATCACGCCTTTTGGTGCGGGCGGTCTACCAATTCAGCAGATGTACGATCTGCTGCGCTTCGCGGGCTATGATGGCTATTACTCGGGCGAATGGTTCGGTGATCAGATGGGGCCCGGCACGGACGCTTCGCTGGTGGCGTTCAAGGAGGGTTTGGAGAAGCTGGAGGCCGGTTGGCAGGCACGCCAGGCGGCTCAGGAAGCCTAGCGGTCGTTGTTTCACTGCACCCCCATCGCAGACGTGTGATGGGGTGCTTTTGTTAATCTACATCCGCCACTGGGGGGGCTTCGTCCGGCGCCGACGCTTCGCGCGAGCTCAGCCACACTCCCAACAGTGCTACGGCACCCCCCAGCACTTGCTGCGCCTGAAGCGTCTCGCCCGTAAGCAGCGCCAGGCCGGCGCCCACCACGGGCACCAGGTTGATGTACACTGCGGCCACGCTGGCGTTCACGAACTGCAGAGCATAGTTCCACAGGAACAACGTCAGGGCGGAGGAAGCCGCGCCCAGGTACAACACCGCTACTGCGGCCCCCACGCCGACCTTTGGCAGCCCGCCCAGCCACAGCTCGCCGATGGCAAAGGGCAACAAGATCAGCAGCCCGGCGCCGGTGCTGGCCGTCGTCATCACCAACGGGTCCACAGCCTCCAACGAGGTGATTTCTACGGCGCGCTTGCCCTGCACAGTGTAGACTGCCCAGGCCACCACGCTGCCAGCCATCAGGAGGTTGCCGAGCAGCGGTCGCTCGGCATGGTCGCTGCCACCAGCGCTAGCCACTAGCAGCGTACCCAGCACGGCGAGCCCGATCCCGAGCGCTTGCCACCGGCTCACCTTCTCCTTCAGCACCAACACGGACAGCAGGGCAATGGCCGCTGGTGTGCTCGCGTGGATCAGCGATGCGCTTCCCGGCGTGGTGAACAGCATGCCCACGTTCTGGAGCCCAAAGAACATCGCAACCCCCGTCAGCCCCAGCAGCATAAAGCGCGGCTGCCAAGTCATAGCGAGCCGGTACCCTTTACGGTAAGCCAGTGGCGCCAGAATAACGACCGCGATCACAAAGCGGGCCACGCTCAGCGTAAACGGGCCGAGATCCTGCAGCGCCTGTTTGGTGACCACGTACGTGGATGCCCAGATCAGGCAGGTTAGGATGAGCGAGCCGATACCACGGTTCAGGCGCATAGACACACCTCGACGCGTACGTGTTCAGCGTATGACAGCAACTGCCGCGATTGCGGCGCGCGACGCCTCTTTACGCAAGGGCACCGATATTGAGCGTTGTCAGTGGCACAGGCTGCGAAGCTACTCTGCGTAGGCCTTGCGCACCCGTGGCGATATCTGGGCCAGCGCCCCAGCCACCGCCACGGCACCCAGGCTCACCAGCAGCCCCCCGGCAAAGACCAGCTCTGGTGTAAGGTGCTCGAACAGGACGCCCACCAGTACAGCACTTGCTGCGTTCAGCCCCTGCAACATACCGCTGGCCGCCAAGTAGAGAGGCCGGCGCTCCGTATCGGCGATCTCTAGCAAGTAAGAAGAAAACGACCACCAAGAGCCGCCGTTGTAAAACCCCGCCAACGCAAACCCCACAAGATACGACACCCGAGGCGCCCCCAACAGGGTGGCTGTCGAAACCAGCAGCAGAGAACAGGCCAGCGACGATGTCACCAGCAGTATGGCCAACCAGCTCCCCACGCGGTCGATCAGGTGGCCACAGAGCATCGCTGCCGCCATGCTCCCCAGACTCTGTAACACCAAAAACAAGCCGATCATCTCTCCATTGCTGGGGAAGAGATCGCGCGCTCTCACCACAAAGAACGGGTATACAGCTGCGGCCAGCCCCACCAGCAGCTGCACACCGATCATCCGCCGCAACCTGCCGTCAGCGCGGACGCCTTGTGACATGGCGCTGAGACTGCGCCGCATATCAACACGCGAGGGCGGCCGCTCGTCGGGGAGCTCGCGAGCCAACGCCAGGCACCCGGCGGAGGCCATCATCCCCGCGAGAGCGAGCCCCATCAGTAGAACCCAATTGTGCGGGAACGCGGGGCCGCCGTCGCCGAGGATACGCCGCACCAACAAACCGGCGCCCACGGCGCCCAGGCTCGAAAGCAACTGCCCCCCGCCCAAGAAGCGCCCGCGAATGCCAGCGGGTACCACTTTGCCTACGAGGTCGGGCCAGGAGATGCTATTCATCCCCTCCGAGGCCCAGAACAGCACATAGGCAACCGCCAACACGCCCACCACCAGCCACGGCGCCGAGCGCGCCCAAAACAGTGTGGCCACCGCCAGCAATCCCAGCGGAATCCGCCCCATGAGGCTCGATGCCACCAACAGGGGCTGCTTGCGGGGTCGCGCTGAGAGATAGCTCGCCGCCCACATCTGCGGCACGGTGGTCATCAGGATCCGCACGGCGCTGAGCAGCCCAATCGTCAGCACCGACCCGGTCAACTCCTGAACGAACACCGGCACCACCACCATCGGTTCCCAGAGGGTGAAGGCGATAAAGAACAGTATATTATCCGCCATCAGCATGGCGACATTGCGGGTCACGTGCCGCGCTTGCTCTGGGAGCATGGTCTCCTCGTATACGTTGGTTTTAGCGATGCTACATTCGTGCACTTATAGCCGTTGATAGCGTTTGTGTCAAAGTGCGGTCAACAAGTATTTGCATCTTGGCGAGCTTCACTCTATAGTTGCTGTTGACCTTGAGCTCGGGAGGGACGCTCCATGGCAAGCATCCGCATCCGCTGACCTCGTCTTTGGCAAGCACACGGTGCCGGCCCTTCGCCTGTGTGTGAACCATTTGCCGCCCGATCGTGATCATAGAACGCTGCCACTACGTCAGGCTGCTGGCAACGTCGTCATGCGCCCATGTGGGCGCCTCCCGTCACCCACGAGGAGTGGGAACCATGGTCATTTTACGTCGTCTGGGGGGCTATCTCAAGCCTTTCCCCGGTCTGCTAGTACAGCTTTTCGCTTGTATGCTCGCGGGGCTGGTGGCCGAGCTGCTGCTGCCGCGTATCTTGGGCCTCATAGTGGACCGCGGCCTCAGTGCCGGCTCTATGAAGGGCGTTATCACCTATTCGGCGTTCTTGACGGCCGCCGCTCTCGCTCGGGCGGTTATGCGCTATGGCCAGGCGTATGCACAGGAGCGCCTTGGCCAGGAGGTTGTGCGGTCTCTGCGACACGATCTCTATGTGAGGCTGCAGCGCTTATCGTTCAGCTACTACGCCACCAGCAACACGGGCGATCTCATGTCGCGGCTCACCGGTGACGTCAATTCGGTGATGGAGTTCTTTGGCTTTGGCCTGGCCGAGATGATCACTTCTTCGCTGATCTTCCTGGGCACCACGACCATGTTGCTTGTAATCGATTGGCGCCTGGCGCTCGCCGTGTTGGCGCCCGTCCCGCCGCTGGCGTTCATCGCCTTTCGGTTTAGCAGCATCGTAGGCCCCGCCTGGGAGCGCATCCGCGCCGAGATGGGCAAGCTCAGCACCAAGCTCCAAGAGAGCATCAGCGGTGTCCGTGTCGTCAAGGCTTTCTCGCGCGAACACCACGAGATCGATCGCTTTGTCGAGCGTAACCGCGCCACACTGAGCGCCAACCTGACCCGTGCCGACATCGAGGCGCGCAGCTTCCCCGTCATGAGCTTGCTCACCGGCATCAGTTTCCTGATGCTTTACTGGTACGGGGGGCGGCGCGTGCTCTTGGGGCAGATGACCATGGGCACCTTTTTCGCCTTCAACTGGTACCTGTGGGGCTTGATCTGGCCCATACGCTTCCTGGGGTTCCTCATCAGCCTGGCGCGTCAAGCCATCGCCGCTGGCCCGCGCATTTTCGCCATCCTGGACTCCACCCACGAGATACCCGAGGCCCCCGGCGCCCCGTCGATGTCGCCCATCCGCGGCCACATACGCTTCGAGGACGTGCACTTTGCGTTCGAGGATGGCGATGGCACGCCTGTGCTCCGCAGCCTCAGCTTGGAAGTCGAACCCGGCCAGGTGGTGGCCGTGCTGGGGGGCACCGGTTCGGGGAAATCCTCGGTCATCAACCTGATTCCGCGCTTCTACGACCCGCAGAACGGGTGCATCACCATTGACGGCACAGACTTGCGCCATGTGACGCTGCCCAGCCTGCGCCGACAGATCGGCATTGTGCCGCAAGAGACATTCCTTTTCTCCGACACCGTGCGTAACAACATCGCGTACGGCCGCCCCGATGCCACACTTGAAGAGGTGCAGGCGGCAGCGATGGCCGGTCAGGCTCACGAGTTCATCGCCGCGTTGCCCAAAGGGTACGACACGCGCGTCGGCGAGCGAGGTGTCGGCCTCTCTGGTGGCCAGAAGCAGCGCATCGCCATCGCTCGTGCCCTGCTCACCGATCCGCGTATCCTGATCCTCGACGAGGCCACTTCCAGTGTGGACGCCGAGACGGAGCACAGCCTGCAGATCGCCTTGGAGGGCCTCATGCGCGGCCGCACCAGCATCGTCATCGCACAACGCCTCTCCACCGTCAAGAACGCCGACAAAGTGCTGGTCCTTAAAGACGGCGCCGTCGCCGAAGAGGGCACCCACGACGAGCTGTTGGCCTTGGGCGGAGAGTACGCCCGCATCTACCAGCTGCAGCTCAAGCCGCAGGAGGCTTCCGACATCACGCTCGAATCGCCCACAGAGGCGGCCGAGCTCTGAGTTCCATACGCGAGGAGGCCCATGGCCGCAGATCAGTACGAAGAGATCGAAGAACTCGAGCAACGCCCCTTCAACTATGCCTATCTGAAGCGTATGATGGGCTATACACGCCCCTATCGGCGGCAATTGACCATCGTGATCGCTGTTATCGCGCTGGGCACTATGATGCGCTTGGCCGAGCCGTACCTCCTGCGCACTGCGGTGGATGAGGGTATCCAGGCGGGCAACCTGCGCGTGCTCAACATCGTCACAGCCACGTGGTTCGGCTTTCAGGTGTTTGGCGCGCTGGCCGAGTACGTGCGCATCCGCATCCTCAGCCGCACCGGCCAGGGGATTCTATTCGACCTGCGCCAAGAGCTGTTCGACCATCTACAGTGGCTCTCGCTGCGCTTTTACGACAGCCGCCCGGCGGGGCGCATCATGGCGCGCGTCACCAATGACGTAGAGTCCATCAACGACCTGATCAACTCTGGCCTGGTGACCATCATCTCGCAAAGCATCAGCATCGTCGGCATCGTTATCGTGATGTTTGTGCTCAACGTGCGGCTGGCATTGTTGGCGTTCGTCGTATTGCCCGGCATGATTTGGATCGTCGCCCGCTTGCGCCCTCGGATGGAGACGGCCTGGCGCAACGTGCGCAAGGCGAACTCGAACATCAACACCAACCTGAACGAGTCGATAACCGGCATCCGCGTGAGCCAGGCCTTCTGCCGCGAGAACGTCAACATCCGAGAGTTCACCAAGCTCAACGACACCTACTTTGACACCTTTATGTCCGCTATCAGGGTCGAGATTCTGATGTGGCCCCTGGTGGATGTCTTTGCCATGATCGGTAACGCCCTGGTGATCTTGTTCGGTAGTTGGTTGGTGCTGCGAGGAGAGATTACCGTCGGCTATGTGCTGGCCTTCATGGACTACCTGTGGCGCTTCTGGGAGCCCATCAGCGCCATCAGCCGGGTGTACAGCCGTGTGTTGAGCGCGATGGCCTCTGCAGAGCGCATATTCGAGTATCTGGATACTCAACCCGAGGTGGCCGATGCCTCTCGCGCTGTTACGCTACCTCCCATCCGCGGTGAGGTGCGTTTCGAGGACGTCTCGTTTCGCTACACCGATGGCGACAAGCTCGTGCTGCAGGATATCAACTTTACCGTAGAACCCGGGCAAACCATCGCCTTGGTAGGACCCACGGGCGCCGGCAAAACGAGCATTATCAATCTACTGATGCGCTTCTACGACCCGCAACAGGGGCGCGTGCTCGTGGACGGTGCCGACCTGCGCGACGTACGGCTAGCCAGCTTGCGCTCGCAGATGTCTTTGGTGTTGCAGGATTCGTTCCTCTTCTCCGGCACCATCGCGGACAACATCCGCTACTCTCGCCCCGATGCCTCCATGGACGACATAGTGCGCGTGGCCAAGGCCGTGCAGGTGGAGGCCTTTGCCCAGCGCTTCGATGATGGCTACGACCACGAGGTCAGCGAGCGCGGCGGGCGCCTTTCGGTGGGGCAACGCCAGCTGATCTCCTTTGCACGCGCACTGCTCAACGATCCGCGCATCCTGATATTGGACGAGGCCACCTCCAGTGTGGATACACAGACCGAGAGCGCCATCCAAGAAGCTATACACACACTGCTGGAGGGACGCACAGCGATCATCATCGCCCACCGCCTCAGCACCATCCAGCAGGCGGACTGCATCCTGGTCATTGATGACGGGCGCATCGTCGAGCGTGGCACACATCAGGAGCTCTTGACCGCGGACGGCGCCTATGCGCAGCTCTATCGACGTCAGTTCAGCGCTTGGGACGCGGCCCTCTACGATGAGCAAGCGGTGGCCGAGGTCTGACGCCGGGCTGCGTCGCTATTCTCGCCGGTATCTGCCAACACGAGTCGACAAAGGGGAATGCCAAATGACTGACATCCGCCACGGCCAAGACTGTTTCGAGGTCGAGCTTTCGCCGCGCGAGCGCTTTCAGCGCACGATGCACTACCAGCACGTGGATTACGTCTCGCATCTGGAGTTCGGCTATTGGGACGAGCTCAAAGAAGACTGGATGCAGGGCGGCTATCTACCCCAGTCATTTCGGCAAGAGGATGGCTCTATCCCAGATGGGTTAGTGGAAGAGTTCTTTGGCATCGAGCAATTCGCCTGGTGGGGGCCGAAACTCGGCGCGCAGCCGCTACGGCCGGTGGAGGTGCTGCAGCGCACGGAGGAGCGCATCCTCTATCGCGACGGCCTGGGCGTCGTGTTGCAAGAGCAGCTGGCAGGGAGCCGCACCATTCCCCACTTTGTCGAGTTCCCCATTCGCAACCGCGCCACCTGGGAGGCCTTCCGCGACGAGTTCCTCGATCCCGATCATCCACAACGCCAGCTCCACGCGGAGGACCTCGAGCGCGGCCGGAGGATCACTCGCCTCAGCAGACTTCCCGTCGCCGTGGGCTTTGGCTCTTTCATCGGGTGGGTGCGCGATTGGGTTGGCTTTGAGAACCTCGCCTTTATGTCCATCGACGATCCCGACCTGGTGGAGGAGATGGTGGCGCACTTGGCCAGCATGGCCCTCAAGCTCCTGCCGGAGGTCCTGGCCTGCGGGCCTCTCGACGCCGCGGCGGGGTGGGAGGACATCGCCTTTAACAGCGGTCCCATCCTCAACCCCAGGTTTTTCGCCGAGCGCATCATGCCCCATATGCGCCCCGTGATGCAGCTGCTGCGCCAGCACGGGGTGGACGTCATCTGGACCGACTGCGACGGCAACATCCTCCATCTCGTCCCGCTCTGGCTCGATGTGGGGCTCAACTGCATGTTCCCTCTGGAGGTCAACCCCGGCAACGAGCCCGTGGCTCTGCGCAAAGAGTATGGGCGCGACCTGCTGATCCGCGGCGGGTTCGACAAGATGGTGCTGCATAGAGGGCGTGAAGCGATCCTACAGGAGCTCAAGCGCCTCGAGCCGCTCGTTGCCGAGGGCGGTTTCATACCGCACGTGGACCATCGCTGCCCAGCTCAGGTGCCGTGGGATACGTACTGCTACTATATCTGGGAGAAATGTCACATGCTGGGGTGGCCCACGGAACGCATCGCGTCGTTCCCTGCCTTTGAGCACTGGCGCCCCTGAACGCGTTCCACACCGCATACACGTGGGGTACACAAGAGGCTCAGGCTCGCGATACGGTAGAGAGGTGACGGGCTAGCTCTGCCTCAACCAGCGCCTCGCGCCCTTGGCGCGAGGCGTTATTTTACCACATCTCTCATCGGTTGCGCGCGTCTTGCGGGAGATGGGGGCCGCTCTTCAGGATCGTCCTCGATCAGGGCGCTGCGCGGCGGCGCAGGTTTGACGAATCCCCCAACCAGCGCGGTGATCATGCCGAACACCGACGCCGTTACCAGAAACGCACTGGGCATGCCCCAAGCGTTCGACACGCCAGCGCCCACCAAAGGACCCAGTGCGTTGCCCCCGGCCTGCGCGCTTGACGACAACCCAAAGACCGTACCGCGGCGTGCCGGCGGTGTGCCCGCTGCCAGCAGCGCGTTGGCTGTGGGCAGCACGCCGCCCAGAAACGCCCCCTGCAACACGCGCAGAAACAGCAGTTGCCACGGTGTGCTCACCATGGCCTGAGGCACAAAGGTGACTCCGATCCCTGCGACGCAGGCCAGCAGAAGCCTCTTGGCGCCAAAGCGCCCCACCATGCGGCCGATCCACAACGCCGATGCCGAAGCGCTGATGGCCGAAACCGACAAGATCAGCCCTGAGAGCGTCGATAGGTTCTCAAGCTCGCCCCCGCTTAGGCTCTTGATATAGAGCGCGATCACTGGGCTCAACACCGAGATCGCAAAGCTGGTGCTCGCCAGCGTCAGCACCAATACCATGATATTGCCGCTGCGCAAGTCACCCAATGCCTCCCGGCTCAGCAGGCGTGACGCGGGCTCGGGCCCGTCCGAGCGCGGGGCATGTTCGCGCACCAGCGCCGTCGTCCCCACCAACGACACAAACATCAATGCGCTGGATATGGGGAACACCGCTCGATAGCCCAATCCATCCGCAGCAATCCCTCCGAACACGGGCCCCAAGGCTTGCGCGATGAATTGCACGGTTTGCAGCGTCCCCAAGCCTACGGCCAAATGGGCCTCCGGGGTCTCAGTGGCCACCAGAGTCAGCGAGGCGGCTGCCGTGCCGCATAACGCGCCCTGCATGATACGCAGAACAACGAGTTGCCCCGGCGAGCGTACCAAGCCCATGAGGAAAGCGATCACGACGCCCGCCAGGGTGGCGCGTGTCAACATCATCTTGCGCCCGTAGCGATCCGCCAGGCTCCCCCAGATGGGGGCAAACACCATCATGGCAGCCGCCGAACCGCTGTTAAAGCTCGCCGTCCATGACCGCGTGGCCGCTTCGGTGGACACACCCAGTGTCTGAAAATAATAGGGGACGAACGGGAGGTACAGGGAAAAACCGATGAGGGTCAAGAGTTGGCCGGCGCACAGTATGATCAGGTTCCGCTTCCAATGCGGCATTCGAGAGAGCCTCCGTCGAGAACGGGCCGAAGATCGGCATGCGCGGGCCAGAAGCCATCGGCTCGCCAACTGAGCATAGGCATTCCACCCAGTTCTGTCAACCGCTCACCTCGCCTTTGAGTAGCCACAGGCCCAATTGCGCTATGGGATTAGTTGGTTTATACTTTTATGTTGATTCTCAATGGCCGCGCTGTCGATCAATGCGACCACCCTTCTATCCCCTACCACACTACGAACGTTTGATACAGCACCGAATAAAAAGGGGCGCCTTGTCGTTATCGGGTAGGCGGATCACACGCGCACGGGGGATGCTATGGAATCACTGAACACGTTACTGAGCATCATCGACAGGCCGCGCCAAGCCTTGGGCCGCGTTGTCGAGCGCCCGCGGTCTTGGTGGCTTCCGGCGCTGTTGCTGTTTGCCGGCCTCGCTGCGCTGGCCATAGTGACCGGCCCCGATCAGGTGGCCCTCGCTAACGAGCGCTCTGCGGCGCTGCTGGCACGTATCGCGCAGCAGATGACCACCGAGCAGGCCGAACAGATACGTGCGGCAGCATCGGAGCAGACCCTCGGGAGCTACCTGATGGCCACCCTCGCAGGGGGGGGCGTGATGATTGCTCTGGGTTGGCTGCTCCGAGGCGGCATCATACACTTTTCGAGTATGGCGTTTGGGGGGGCGAGCAATTGGGGCAGCACTTTCGCGATGGCCGTTTGGAGCATGATACCGTTCTTGTTTCGCGATCTCTTTCAGATCGGCTACTATACCCTGACGCGGCAGCTCATCGAACACCAAGGGCTCTCTGCGCTCGTCGCTAGCGCCGATTGGATGCGAAACACGCGCAGCGTCAAGTATGCAGCGCTGAGCAACGTGGACCCGTTCGTTATCTGGCACTTGATCCTGTTGAGCATCGGCATCTCCATAGCCACCAAACTGGGCAAGACCGCTTCGATCGCTATGGCCGTCGTCGTTTGGCTCGTGTTCTTGGCGCTCAAACTTGTGCCGGTGATTCTCAGTACGTCTCTGATGGGGGGTTAGCGCGAGCGGTGTGTGTGGCCCAGCTCTCAAGAGATGTTCTCAGTGGACTATGGAGGTTTCCGATACGATGAGGCGTTTTCTCACAATTGTCATTGTGCTGGCGGTGGTCGCCGGCGGCTCGTATGTGCTCTACACCCGACTCCAGCCCGCCAACGAATCGGCGCTACCTGAGGGCGTTCGCACTGCGCCCGCCACACGCGGGCCCATCACAGCATCCATTAGCGCCACCGGCAGCCTGTCTCCCGAGAGGCTGTCCCCCCTCGCCTTCACGGCATCTGGGCGCGCCCTGGAGGTCTTGGTGAAGGAGGGCGACATTGTGGAGGCGGACCAGGTGCTAGCGCGCTTGGACACTTCCGATCTCGAGCTGGCAGTGCGCCAGGCCGAAGCTGCGTTGGCGGTGAGTGAAGCCTCGTTGGCACGCGCTATCAAGCCGCCCAGCGACGAAGAGATCAACGCTGCGCGCGTGGCCGTCGCGGCTGCAGCGGCCCAACTGGCCGACGTGCGTTCGGGCGCCAGCCAGTTGGACCAGGAGCTGGCGCAACTGCAAGTGGACCAAGCTCGAAACAGTCTGTGGGGTGCACAAGGGAACCGTGACGCCACAGTAGGCAACCCGATGACCAGTGGCGGCGCCGAGGCTAGCGCCGAAGCGCAGGTGCTGAACGCCGAGGTCGCTGTGCGCATCGCTGAGTTGCAGCAACAAAAGCTTCTCGAGCCGCCCGCTCAAGCCACGATCGCTGGGGCGCAGAATCAGCTGGCCACCGCTGAGGCCAACCTGGCGCGGTTGCTTTCCACGCCCTCTCACGAGGATATCGCCGTCGCTCAGGCTCAGGTGGAGCAGGCGCACGTCTCTCTCGAGATCGCCCGCAAGCGCTTGGACGACGTACTGCTCAAAGCTCCGTTCGGCGGCGTCGTCGTCTCGTGGCAGCTGTACGAGGGCGACGTGGTGGGCCCTGCTACGCAGGTGGGCTCTATAGGAGATCTGAGCCAGTACCATATCACACTCAATATCGACGAAACCGAGATAGGCTCCATACGGGAGGAGCAACGCGCTATCATCAGCCTCGACGCTTTCCCCGGCGTAGAGCTCGAGGGCACGGTCTCTAAAATCGATCTGATCGGTTCCAATGTGCAGAACCTCATCATGTACGGCGTCCGCATCGATATTGAGCCCGCTGACCTTCCCATCAAGCCGCTGATGACAGCCTCGTTGCAGATTCTGGTTGACCGAAAGGACAACGTCCTGCTGGTGCCCGTGCGAGCCATCCGTACTGACGACCGGGGAGCCTACGTCGAGAGGATGCAGAATGGTATCCTCTCTCGTGTGGACGTCACGCTAGGGCTGACAGACAACGTGAATATCGAGGTCGTCGACGGCGACCTGCGCCCCGGGCAAGAGGTCGTTGTCAGCCAACCCCGCAGCGGCATCTTTGGGGCCTTTGGGGGTGGCTGATGCTGATACAACTGCGTAATATCTCCAGAATCTACCAGATGGGGAGCGTCAAAGTACACGCCGTGCGCGACCTGTCGATCGATATCAAAGACGGCGAGCTCACCGCTATCATGGGGCCATCCGGTTCGGGCAAGAGTACGCTGATGAACATCCTGGGCTGCTTGGACCAGGCCACCTCCGGGGAGTACCTATTGGACGGCATCAACGTCTCGACGCTGAACGACGATCGGCTCGCCGAGATTCGCAACCGCAAAATCGGCTTTGTCTTCCAGAGCTATAACCTGCTGCCCAGGACCCCAGCAGTAGAGAACGTCGAGGTGCCCCTTATCTATGCGGGGATCAGCGGCAGACGACAGCGCGCCGTCGAGGCGCTCCGTGCCGTGGGCTTGGGCGATCGCATACATCACAAACCCAACGAGCTCTCTGGTGGCGAGCAGCAGCGCGTGGCCATCGCGCGCGCACTCATCAACGATCCCTCCATCATCCTGGCCGACGAACCCACCGGCAATTTGGATACCAAGACGGGCCTCGAGATTGTGGGGATCTTTCAGCGGCTAAATATGGAGCGCGGCATCACCATCGTCTTTGTAACTCACGAGGCCGATGTGGCGAGCTTTACGCGGCGCATCATCCACATGCGCGACGGGCGCATCGAGCATAACGAGCGAGTAACGAACCAGCAGTTCGCCCCCGGCGTTGACCCGAACCTCTATACCTCCGCCGCGTCGCGCCAGGAGGCGGCCTCATGAGAGTGCTAGAGAGTTTGCGCATGGCCCTTAGGAGCCTGGCAGCCAACAAGATGCGCGCCGGGTTGACCATGCTGGGCATCATGATCGGCACCGGCGCCGTCATCGCGCTGCTGTCAGTGGGCGAGGGCGCGCAAGCCGCCATCACCGACCAGATCCAAGCCATCGGTTCCAACCTGATCTTTGTCATCCCGGGCCAGATCCAGAGTGGCGGCACCACCACCTTGACGGCGACCAGGCCCCTCACTCTGGAGGACGCCGAGGCGCTGGCTGACTCCGATATGACCGAATATGTGGGCGCCGTGGCGCCCGAGATCAACCGCACGGCCACGATCACCTATCGGGGCGAGAGCGTCACGATCCAACTTGTGGCGTCTACAGCCGAATACGAGTTCGTGCGCAACTCGCGCGTCGATCTCGGTGCGTTCTTTTCTTCCGCCGACGACCTCGCAGGCGCGCGCGTCGCGGTGCTTGGAGTGATCCCCGCCGAGAACCTGTTCGGTGACGCCCAGTCGTCCCTGAATCAGGAGATTCGCATCAACGGTGTGCCCTTTCACGTCATAGGCGTGTTGGAGGAAAAGGGCGGCGCTGGGTTTGGCAACTCTCTCGATAACACCGTCATCGTGCCGATCTCCACCGCCCAACGAAGGCTGTTCAGCGGGCGCTACCTCTCGGATGCTGGTTCGCGCGTGGATCTCATCAACATCTCGGCCGTGGATGAGGCCAGCATAGACCTGGCCATCGACGAGGTAAGCTGGGTTTTGCGTCAACGCCACGGGATCCTGTTCGGCGAGGATGATTTTACCATCGCCTCGCAACAGGACGTTCTCGGAGTGTTCAACCAGGTGACCAGTGTGCTCACCATTTTTCTGGGGGCTATCGCGGGCATCTCGCTGCTGGTGGGCGGCATCGGCATCATGAACATCATGCTGGTGTCGGTGACGGAGCGCACGCGCGAGATCGGCATACGCAAAGCGGTGGGCGCCAAGCGCAGCGATATTCTGTGGCAGTTTCTCATCGAATCGGTGGTGCTCAGCGTCGTGGGCGGCCTCGTTGGCATCGGGCTGGGCTGGGCCATCGCAGCGTTTGTGGATACATTGGATGCGTTCTCTACGGTGGTGTCTCCCAACGCAGTGCTGCTAGCAGTGAGCTTTTCGCTGGTGGTGGGGCTCTTTTTCGGCATCTACCCGGCCAGCCGCGCGTCGAACCTGAACCCCATCGAAGCGCTACGCTACGAGTAACGATCAGCCGCGCCCGAACTCACTCGCTCGGGCGCGATATTCGGGGCTCTTCGCGTAGCTGCAAGGCTACCCGCCCTGGGGCTTTTTGCGGCCGTAGCGCGCCTTGTGGCGTGCGCTGGTGGGCTGGCGCTGCCTACTTGTCCTGTTCGCAGCCGAGCGGCGGGTCCGCTCTGTGGGGCGCGATTCTTTGTCGGGGCGCCCAATCGTCGGGGCAGCTTGCACGCTCTTTTTGAGCTCTGCCACCACCTGGCCCACCGAGGGCCGCGTGTCGAATCGTCGCAGCACCACGAGGATCTGCGCATAGCTCGGCGCGGCCTCGAAATGCTGTCGCACCTCTTTTGTGTAGGCTCGCGCCCTATCCACCGTCACACCCAGCTCATCCGCTATAGCATCCAAGCGACTCATCAGGCGCCCCCATCCGTCAGCTCGTGCCCCGCACCGCCATACTCGTCATCGGTTACCTATGATATACCGCCCCCCGACAACGGGCAACCCGCCGCACTCGCCCGCACATCGAAAAGAATCTCGAGCAGTGTGCCGTTTAGTCTGGGTGGGCGGCGGACGCTGCCGGTTAGCGCAGCATCCTCTTTCGCTTGGACAGGGCCCGCCCTTGATGGTACACTGATTGGTGTCTTCTGCACCCCAGCCTACCCGGAGGAGCATTATGCAAAAGCTGGCCATCGACGGTGGAACGCCCGTCCGACAGACCCCCTTCTCGCGGCGTATCGTCATCGGTGAAGAGGAGATCGAGGCACTGCACGCGCTGCTCGAAAAGGAACGCAGTCAGGGCGGCGGGCTGGATCGCTACGGCGGCGAACAGGTAGATGCCTACGAGCGTGAATACGCCGATTATCACGGCGTGGCCTATGCCACCGCCACGAGCTCGGGCACCGCAGCCGTACACACGGCGCTGGGCGCTTTGCGGCTCGACATTGCTCAGGAGATCATCTCGTCACCCATCACCGACCCCGGCGGGGTGGCGCCTATCCTCTGGAACAACTGCATACCGATCTTTGCCGACGCGGATCCCGACACCATGAACATCAGCGCAGCTTCCATCGCCGAGCGCATCACGGATCGCACCCGTGCCATCATCGTCACGCATCTGGCCGGCCAGTCAGCTGACATGGATCCGATCTTGGAGCTAGCACGTGCTCACAATCTCTACGTCATCGAAGACTGCAGCCAGGCGCACGCGGCTCTCTACAAAGGGCGCCTTGTGGGCACTATGGGCGACCTCGCCGCCTTTAGCCTGATGGGCGGCAAGCACCACACCGCGGGCGGCCAGGGTGGCATGGTCCTAACCAACAACGAAGAGCTCTATTGGAACGCCAAGCGCTTTGCCGACCGCGGCAAGCCGTTCAACAGCACCGAGCGCAAGAACCTCTTCCTGGGCCTCAACTACCGCATGACGGAGCTGGAAGCGGCCATGGGGCGCACTCAGCTCCGCAAGCTGGATGGTATCGTCAGCCGCCGCAGAGCGCTCGTGGCGGAGCTCGACGAACGGATGGCCGGCCTGCAAGCCGTGCGTCTTGGCGTAGTGATCTCCGGCGCCGTCTCCTCCTACTGGCTCTTGTTGTTGCGAGTGGACACTATGCGTCTCACGGTGACCAAGGAGCAGTTCGCTCTGGCCGCCGCTGCCGAGGGCGTTCCTATCGATCCTCACTATGACTGGATCGCCTATGAGACGCCGTGGTTCCGCGAACGCGCCAACTATGGCGCTTCAGGCTGCCCCTGGACCTGCCCCTTTTACGGGCGCGATGTCCAGTACGAGGGGTCCTGCCCCGGAGCACGCTGCGCTATCGACAATCATATCATCGCTCAGGTCCACGAGAACTATGGCTCTCAAGAGGTAGCCGACATCGCTAGCGCTCTCCGCAAGGTCGAGAGCGCCTATCTGGCCTCGTAGGCTGCGCTACATCGCCCCCGCAACGGGGCGGTGTACCGCTGGCCGGTGAACTCGTAAATTACCGCCAAGCATAGGAGGCGACAATGTCTTTCCCCACGACGCGTATCGAGGATCTCGAGGTTACGCGCTTGATCGTTGGCAGCAACTGGTTTCTGGGGTACTCGCACTACAGCCACGCCAAAGACAAGTGGATCCGGTCGCACATGACGGTCGATCGCATGGTCGAAGTGATGCTTGTGTTCGCCCGCGAGGGGATCAACGCTGTGCTCTCTAGCCCGGACCCTAAAATGAAAGAGGCCATCGAGCGAGTCTACCATGAGACGGGCTTGCGGATGCATTGGCTCTGCACGCCCAGCGGCGAGGGCGTGGACGACCTGATGCCCGGCATCGAACAGTGTGCCGAACTGGGCGCTGCCGTCTGCATGCCCCATCAACACTGGACCGATGGCAACATGCTGGTGAACGACCGCGTCATCGTCGGCCTGGAAAAGGTGACCGAGCGCATCCGCTCGCTGGGGATGATCCCTGGCCTTTCAACGCATCGCCCCGAGACGGTGGTACTCTGCGATCGCGCGGGCTATGACGTGGCGACCTACATCCAGATCTATAACGCGATCGGATTCCTCTGCCAGGTAGAGACCGACTGGGTCGCGCGGATCATCAATGGCACGCAGAAACCGGTGATGTGCATCAAGCCGCTGGCGGCGGGGCGCGTGCTGCCGCCGACGGGACTGAGCTTTGTCTATAACTCGATCAAGCCGAACGATATGGTCTGCATCGGGACGATGAGTACCCACGAGGCGGAGGAGGACATCTACATCGCGCGCGAG
>CAYOUT010000016.1:0-72103 GCA_964407215.1 uncultured Anaerolineales bacterium
CAGTGACTGGATTACTTCTTTTTTCCCAATATCCCAGATATAGATGGTGCCGTCAACGTGTGTTGCTGCTAGCAGTTCGCCTGATGGATGATAATCGATGGCGAGCAGCCCTCTATCAGTAACCGCCTTGTTTGCAACATCAGGGTTTTCAAGAGCGACCGTCTGGGTTAAACCGTCAAGCTCCCAAATCCAAACGACCCCATCGCGATTGCCTGTCGCTATATAAAGGCCATCTGGAGAAAACGCGAGGCGGCTGTTGTACCCGCTTCCAATGGTCTGCGGTTCGGCATTGTCCGTAAGGTCCGAGAGAAGCACACCGTAATATCCCTGGCCTGCACCTAAAACTGTTCCATCAACGGAGAACTCTGTATCTTCCACTGTATGCTCATGTATTAAAACATCCATCAGCGAGCCATCCGAGAGATGGTGAATGTAAGTTGCGTTATGCCCCCCTACAGCTACGGTCTCACCGGATGTGGCTACACTATTGATATTATTCTCGTGTTTGTGGCTCCACACCAGTTCGGGCTCCTCTTCTATTTCCGGGGCTTTCGTTTCAACTTCCGGGTCTTTCGTTTCAACCGGCCCTTCTGTCGGCTCTGAGGTCTCGACTACAACCGATTCTTGTGCTGGTTTAGGTTTACCAGCGCAACCTGTAGCCAATACGAACACAAATACCAAAAGTAAGACAAGTGCTAGACGACAAACCTTCATCATATCCTCCTCCTATAAATTTTTAGATGAAGCTTTTAAAGCAATACTTGATATGATGTATTTTATCAATGATAACATCATCCCTAAATAAATCAACGCTCCTATTGAACATCAAACGCCAGAATGAACACCCCTTCTAAAAAAGTGAACACCCCACTTGCTCGTTGGCGTTTCCTTTAACGCACAAATGCTATTTGGGCGGTGATTTGAGATTTTGGGTCAACTTTTCAGGTCATGATATCCCGCGTGCAACACACGAAAGCAAAAGATAAAAGCCCGCAAAATAGCTGTTTAACAGGCCTTTCGCATATAAAGACCACTCTGTTATTGATACAATGTTTGTATCTGTAAGAGTGGTCTTATGGCAAAGGTACTACGTATTGATAAAATGCGCCGCTTCAAAGCAATCGTTAAAATTTGCACCGCTTTTGCACACCCCTATTTCCTGAACAAATAAAGAAAAACATTCTTTCTTACCCGGTGAATTCTGCATAGAATTCACGAGCGCGGGTAGCATTGGCGCAGTCTATCGTCAGGTCGCCGATTGTGAGGATGATCATCATACTTCAACCACCATTCCGTCGTATGCAAACTTCACATCGGGATGTTTTTCTTGCAATGCAACATAGTCGTCATATGATTTTCCCCAATCCTCTTCAATGTGCGTTATAATGACATTGGATATGGATAATCGGTCTTTGATTTCTAAAACATCCTCTAAGCTATGTAATTCATCCCGTAATGGATGTTTGGCGTTAATATTTCTGCCGTCTTTAAGTGTATCGCCTATGAAAGTGTTTCCGATGATGAGTAAATCAGCATGGTATAACAACTCATCCATCGGAAATGGCTTGCAATCACACGGCGCATAAACAACCTTGCGCCCCTTTTCTTCAAAAACAAACACCGAGACAGGTTTGCGTTTACCTACCGCTACGGCAGTTATTTTTATTCCATCGCCCTGAATGGGTGCAGTCATCAGTTTCCGGTTGATTAACTCCATATCGACGTAATAATCAAGCAAGGCGCCATATCCAATGCCGATGCCGTTCAGCGCGTCCATCACTTCCGGCGCTGCATATACATCAATTGGTGAGCGAGGTGGAATTTTTTCATAGTAATCAAGCCATTCCAACCTCAATTGTTCAAATACTCGCATTCCCAACGTATGATCTGGATCGCGATGTGTGTACAGGACCCTATCAACCGAATGAACATCAACGGCATTCAGCGCATGAACAATATCTTCCGGTGTATCAACGAGTAAAGAAGCATTTTCCAGATATAATGAACATCCGAATCGCTTATATCGCCCGCCTTTTTGACGGGCCTCCACACAGACTTTGCATTGACACAGCGGTTTCGGCAAGCAAACACATCCGCCTGAACCGATGATTATAAATTTCATGATAACAGCCTCCTTCATACCTCTGTGCAATTAGTGTGCCATATCGATACATGCGAATGAAACAAAACAAAACCACCATCAACCGATTTATCAATTGATGGTAGGTTCTTTGGTACAGGCAAGAGGACTTGAACCTCCATGCTCTTGCGAGCACACAGACCTGAACCGTGCGCGTCTGCCAATTCCGCCATGCCTGCCGGACGTGTTTGATTTTAGCATAGAGAAGTTGTTTTAAAAAAAAGTTCCACAATGGGAACATTTTTAAAGGCTATATCCTGAATCATCTGTTGGTATTGAAATCTCTGCTAAACTCGCTGCTCATCTGTTTCCCCCATTTCTATATAATTTAATTACTGCACACTCCTTTCTGTCTTTGCCACCCCTAGGCACTGCATTTTAAAGGGTAATTAAAATGTATCAATCTCTGTAAGGTTATATCTAATATATTATCAGTAGGTTTTACATCCAATAGCTCACAGAACAATTCAGTTATATGCTTGGGAGTCAGCACTATTCCTAGCCCCTGCCCATCCCCACCCGAATAGGGCATAAATTCTCCATAAAAACGACCAAGATAATCTTCAGCAGAATTTTGAAATCTGATGCTTTGGTAAATACTTTTATAGAGAAATTCTATGTAATGCTTTATAGGAGCTTCCCCAAGGTATTATTCACTTTATTTATTTTTACTGTATCTTTTATGACAGAAAATTGGCTACGGGGGCCCGCCACGCCGGATGCCCCGGCGTGGCGGCGTTGGCGGGTGGCTGCGGATCAGCCCAGCCACCCGAGGAAAAAGTCGAGGGAGACGGAGCCGACAAAGGCGACGGCCACCGCCTTGATGGTTTTGCCGAGCCAGCAGGCCAGCAGGAACTTGCCCACGGGGTAATGCAGCATGCCCGCGCTGATGCCCGCCAGATCGAAGAGCGGGTTCGGGATCACCGCGAGCAAAAAGATCGTGAGGAACCCGCGGCGCTGCATCCAGCTTCGGATACGGGCGTAGCGCGCCGAATCCTCCACCACGGCGCTGCCGCCATAGCCGGCCAGGTAACCCGTCAGCTCGCCCAGGGGCTCCCCCACTCCGGCCACGAGCCCAACGAGCAGTGGGTTGAGCACCCCCCCGCCCGCGAACACAACGGCAAGGCTCGGCACGGGCAGGATCACCGTCGCGTTCCCCAGGAGGCTGATAAGAAACACGCCCAGGTAGCCGTAATTCTGCAGGGCCGCCAGCTCGTAGCGGAACACCACGATGACGGCGGTGAGGCCGATGGAAAAGAGCAACGCCGCAGCCTTGGACCTGTGTGCGCGCCAGAACTCGAGCGCTTTGGGGCGTTGCTCTGTGCTTTTGGCACACTCTGCCAGCGAAACGTCCGAGTTAAGCGATTTCACCATCAGTCACTCTCGACGATCTCCACACTGAGAATCCGATCACCGGGGGGCGCGCCCGGGTCCTCAGCCGGGTTACGGGGCGTGAGCGCCTCCACCACGTCCATCCCATCCACCACCCTGCCGAACACGGTGTGCAGGCCATCCAGGTGCGGCTCGGGGGCGTAGGTGATAAAGAACTGGCTGCCGTTGCTATCCGGGGTGCCGGGGTTCGCCATAGAGACGACCCCCGCCGCGTCGTGGCGCAACGCCGGGTCGAACTCGTCCTGAAAGGCATAGCCGGGCGATCCCGAGCCGGTGCCGCCGCGGTCCCCCGTCTGCGCCATGAAACCGGGGATCACCCGATGGAATGTGACGCCGTCATAATATCCCTGGCGGGCGAGGAACACAAAGTTGTTCACGGTGACGGGCGTTTGTTCGGCATAGAGCTCCATCCGCACGTCGCCCTTTTCCGTCTTGAGGATCGCCTCATAGTGCTTGGCTGGGTCGATAGCCATCTCTGGGGGCTCTGCCCAAGACATGGCGCTCGCTCGAGGCTCATCGTCGGGCGTGGCCTCGGCGGGCGGAGGGGTTGAGGGCGGTGCCGACGCCGGCCGTGCCACCGCGAAATAGTACACCGCCACGAACGCGCCGATGATGAGCGCCACGATACCCACCGCTATCCAGAGATCCTTCATCTGGGCTTTAGGCTCCACCTTGGGCGCCTGTGGAGGAGTGGGCTTGCTGCGTTGCTGCCGTTCCGAGCCACGCTGGGCTTTGGCCACCTGGCGCTTGCGCTGTTGTTGATCTCGTTTCTTGGCCATAGGCTCTCCAATCGTTGTACCCGGGTTGAAATCGCGCTGATGGTCGTACGCGAGAGGCGGGCGGCCGCCCTCGCAGAGAGCGCCGGAGCCGCGCGATACGAGCGACTTTCCGCCGGTGATGCGCGGCGATCCGCCCCTCTCACCGCGCACTGGAACTACTATTATACACCAAGAGCCCGATGCGCGCCGACTCGCGAGCCGCGCCAGCGCATCGGGCCGAATTCAGCTTTCCAAGCTACCGGTCAAGCTCTCGAGCTCTGCGATCAGGGTTTCGAGCGAGGCTTTGTGCTCCTCCGGAGCCGTGTCGAGCGCGCGCTCTGCGTAGCCCAGCGCCACGTCAAACCGGTTCATCTCGCCGTTCAAGAGCGCCAGGGTCCAGAGCGCATTATAGTCATCCGGCTCTCGCTGCAGAACCTCCAGATACGCCTCAGCGGCGCGCTCCCAATCCTGCAGCCGCGAACGGGCATAGCCCACGCCGCGCCAAGCCCCCGTGAGGCTATCGTCCAGGGCCACAGCCTGCGAGTAGGCCTCGAGCGCCTCGGACCAATCCTCACAGGCCACCAGCACATCGCCCAGCAACAGGAGCGCCGGCGTATAGCCGGGATCTATGGCCAGCGACGCGCGGTAGCTGGCCTCGGCGGCTTTGAGATCGCCCACGGCATGGTGTGCGCGGCCACACTCGGCCACGAGTTGGGCGTTGGCCGGGTTCAGGTGCACAGCCCGCTCGTACGCTTGCACTGCGCTCTCCAGCTTGGCGCGGCGGCCGGCGGGGTCGGTCTCCAGCTCCGACCAAGTGCGGTAAAGCCAAGCCAGGTTGACCGAGTGCTCCGCGTTCAGCGGGCTGAGCTCGCGTGCGCGCTCCAACGCGGCGAGGGCCCGTTCCATGTACTCTTGTTGCGCCGCAGAATCCGGCGCCGCCCGGGCGCTCTCGACGAGGGCTTGCCCATAGTAGGGCCAGTAATGGTCCTCGTAAGGCGCCAGAGCGAGCGTGCGGTCGTAACGTTGGATGGCCGCCTCCCAATCGCCAGCCCTCCCGTAACGCGCCCCCTGTTTGAACGTGGCATCCGCCCTCACAGCGGTAACGTACACTCGATCGATTCCCACGAGGCAGAGCGCCAACACCGCCACACTGAACAGCACAGAGAGCGGCTCGGTGCGCGCCGCGTTGGCGGTGCGGATCCGCATCAGGATCGCCAGCGCCGCCCACAGGGCGAGCATCGCCCACAGATAGCTGTAGATGACGTTCGCCGCATCGGCCCCGGGCCTGGACCACACGCTGTGCAGCCACGGGAACAGCACTCCGGCGCCGCCCGATACCCCCAAGAACACCCCCACGGACCCCAGCCACCACCGGGGCTCGGGTGCGGATCCGCTGCGGTGGACCGCCTCTGCCACGCTCACCAACAGCGCCCACAGCAGTGTGCCCAACACAAGCCACAAGAGCCCCGGACTGTGCACGCCCGGCCGCCCGCTGGCCGCCTCGGTGGTCAGAGACAGGAGCGTCGTCGTGTGGGGGCCGCCGGTCGCGCCTCTGGTGTACTCCCACAGGAGTGTGACCAGTATGGCACCAGTGACCGTCGCCATGGCGGCGATCTGCAGCCGAAAGCGCCCGTCGGGGGCGGGGCGCTCGGCGGCTGGGCTCCGGCGTGGGCGCTCTTTGCGTTTGCGCGAGCCACGGGCACCCTGCTTGGCCGGCCTGTCGTCCTCGACGCGCACCACGCGCTCCACGTCGGGCGGCATCTGGCGGGTGCTGAGGGTCACCAACAGCGCTGCGTAGAGCCAAAAGTGCGCGCGTGTGGCCGCAACGGCGGTTCCATAATGGATCTCGATCAGATGCGCCACGATGCCGGCCAGCAGCCCGGCCACCAGCAAGAGATCCCCGCCGCTGATAGCTCCCGCCGCGTTCCGCGGCGCACGGCGGCGCAGCGCGCCGTACAGCGTCACCACGCAGACGTGGGCCGCGAGCCCGGCCATCAACCCTGCGGGCAGCGCGAGGCCCGCGTAGCGCCACGAGCCATCCAGATGCCAGATGAGCCCCATCCCCAGAAGCATGCCCAGCGCCACACAGAGGGCGAACAGCCAACCCTGGCCTCGCCCCCCGATCAGGCCGAGCCAACGAAAGGCTTGATAGAACAAGGCGCCCAACAGGGCCGTGTACGCCAGATATCCCACGAAGCCCGTGGTGAGCAGGATGTCGACGGTCTCGTTGTGCGAGCGATCGGGTGGTGTGTTGCGCCCGCCCTGGAGGCCCGGTTCGGGGCGCTGGAACGGGCCATAGGCCAGAGGCATCGTCTCGGGCCCGTAGCCGATAAGGGTCCGCACCGGGTCGTGGGCGATCATCTCTGCGGCGCCCTCCCAGACGAGCACGCGCGCCTCGGGCACGATGTCGTCCTGCTCCAGCAGGCGCCCCAGCTTGCCCACGTGGGGCAGCTCGCGAAAGCCTGGCAGGGGCGAGCGGGGCAGGTTCACCAGAACCAGCAGCGTGGCCACGGCCACAGAAGCCAACACTACCGCGAGCTGTGCACCGCGCCTTTGCCTGGCGATGATGGCAAGGGCGCCGAACAGGAACAGCCCGGCGGCGAGCCCCAGCATGGGGGCGCGGCTCTCTGTGAAAAAGAGGCACACTGCCTGCACGCTGAGGATCGTTTGGTAGACGCCCACGAGCAGGTAGGGCGCGGCGGCGCGGCGGCGCAACGCCCCTATCGACGCCAACACCCCCAGGCACAGCAGCGCCACGCCGAGGCCGATGAGAGGGCCGTAGCGGCCCCAAGCCACCACCTGCGCCGCAAGCAGCGCACCAAAGGCGCCCAGCAGCAGCACCCTATTTCGCAGCCTGGCGCCCAACACGGCCTGTGCCTGCATGTGCAGCAGGCGAGCCAGCGTGAGGGGGATCACCATGATGAGGTAGGCGCCCACGGCACGGGGATCGCCCATACTGGAGGCCACGCGCTGGGTGACATCGCCCCAGGGGAGCGGGTCCAGCTCGTAATGTTGCAAAAGGCCGTACGCCGCCACAGGAAGGCTGGTGAGGATGATCGCGCCCAGTAGACGATCCAGTTGCTCGCGCCGCCGCAGGCCCTGCAACATCAGCACAAAGATGACGACGTAGCTCAAGGTGCTCAGGGTGCCCTGCAGGCGCTGGTAGGAGCCCAACAGGCTGATGCGCGGCGCCACCGAAGCGGCCGTCGCCACCGAGTGGGCGACCACCAGCAGAAGCGCCGGCGCTACCAGCGGCTTCCGCAGGGCCTCGCGCCACGCTGCGGCCGAACCGCTCGCCCCCGCACCGCCGCGCGAGAGCAGGCCGTCCACCTCCCGAGCGACCCACACAGCGGCCATGAGGCTGGCGATGGCCTGCAGCAGGATCAGCTTGTCGGCCTCGAACAGGCGGCTGGTGTACATGTTGAAAAAGAGCGGCACCGCCACCGCCGCCAAGAGCCAGCCAGCCTCGAGCGCCGCATCACAGAACGCGCAGACTCTGGTCTTCATACCGCCCCCGCACACAGTTGAGAGTCGAGATGATACCGTAACGGGTTCGCGCTGGCAAGCCGTGTGCCACGTGCTGGCGCCGGTGGCCCAGCCTGTGGGGGGCGCCTTGCGCACCGCGACACGGGATACACCTCGCCGTGCGGTGCACAGCCGCCCGCGCACTCGAACCAGCGCTTCATTGGCAGGCGGGCCCCGGGCCTAGTCGGACTCCTCACGCCGCAGCATACTCTCCACCCGCGCCAGGATCATCTCTAGCGCCACCGTGTTGTGGCCGCCAGACGGCACGATGATGTCGGCGTAGCGCTTGCTGGGCTCGACGAACTCTAAGTGCATGGGGCGCACGGTGGCAAGATACTGATCGACGACGTCCTGTAGCGATCTGCCCCGCTCCTGGATGTCGCGCTGCAGGCGCCGGATGAAGCGGATGTCGGGGTCGGTATCCACAAAGATGCGAATATCCATCAGTTCGCGCAGCGCCGGGTTGGCAAAGATCAATATCCCCTCCACCAGGATCACAGCGCGCGGCTCTATGTGCACCGTCTGTGGCAGCCGGATATAGCGCGCAAAGTCATAGACGGGCACCTCGACGGGCTCGCCGCCGATGAGCTTGCGCAGGTGCTCCAGAAGCAGCGCGTCCTCCAGGGCATCGGGGTGATCAAAGTTGCTGCGGCGCCGCTCGTCCAAAGGCAGATGGCTCAGATCGCGATAGTACGCATCGTGTTGCACGTAGGCGATCCGCTGGGGGCCGACGGTCTCCAGAATTGTGTGCGAGATGGTCGTCTTGCCCGAAGCGGTGCCACCCGCCACGCCGATCACTAGCGGGCGGCGCACGGCCGCGCGGTCGTCGCGCTCGCTCACGTCCCAACTCGCGTCATGCTAGCCGTCCGTCCCCGCTACGGGGAGAGCCGTAGCCGCCTCGGTGAGCAGATCGAGGAACGCTTGGTACCAAGCGTCGCGGCCGCCGCGGGCAGCTGTCACCACCTGGCGCCTCCCCTCTGCGCCGCCCGCCTGCAGGCGTATCCACAGTTCGCGCGGAGGCCACGCCAAGCGGGCCAAAAGCCCCACGAGCGTGGCGCCCCAGCCGATGTACAAGAGCGGCCGCTCCGGCTGGCGTTCGGCGCGCACCGAGACATAGTATTCGGGCGCCAGATGCACCGTCACGGGGCCGGCCGTGACCTCGCCCGCCTGCTGCAGAGCCCGGTCGCTCACCAAACTGCCGTCCGAGCCCCGGAGCAGCTGGAGGTGCAGGGTGCCGTTGGAGGGCTCATCCTGGCCGGGTTCCACATAGTGCACGAGCCGCACGAGGAGATCATGGCCCACAACGGCCATCAGGTGCTCCTGTTGGGGCCCCGTGAGCCGCACGCGCCGCACCGGCTGAGCCTGTGTCTCGCCAAAGGCGCTGCGGAGGCTCAGCTCGCCCGCCTCGGCATGCGTCGCGCTCAGCCTGGCCACCGGCCCCAGCCCCACTTGGCGCAGGATCAGGCCGCCGTAGGACGCCCGCCGTCCGGCCTTTAGCGCGATCTCGGCCACACGCCGACCGCCCTCGTACACCGAGACCAGGCTGTCCACACGCGGTGGGCGGTCGTTGGGCTGCGGGAACAGCTGAATCTGCTCCAGCTGCAGGGTCTGTTCGCCGGCCGTATCGAGGGGTTGCGCCTCTCCCACCGCCAGGGCCAGTGGTTGGCTGCGCCAGCCGTAGCGCCACCCCACAAACGAGGCCAACATCACCAGCAGAACGCCCGCGTAGAGGAGCCCCGGGAGCCATCCACCGGCGCCCGCCCGGCGTGCGACCAGCACCTCCGCGCCATCCTGGCGAGATCGGCGCACCACGGATTGCCCCGAAACGGCCAGGGCCCAAGACAGTGCACGTGCAAAATTCTCCGGCGGTGCGTCCAGCTCGAGGCGGCGTAACGCGCTCCCAGCGGCCGGCGGCGTGCTCCAAGAGGGCAGCCAAGCCCGCAGGAGCCAGAGGACGAGGAGCCCCGCCAACACGACGCCGAACGCCCGAAAGAGGCTGTGCTCGAACAGGCGCCCGGGGATCATCCAAGCGGCGGGCTCGAACGGGCCGGTGCCGTCGGCGCTGGCCCACAAAAGGCGCTCTGTGGCCCCCTGGGCCGCAGCGGGTTGCCCGTTCGAGCCCGTTAGCGCACCGGCGGCGGTAACTGCCAACAGAAGCAAGAGAGCGATCGAGGGCGCCACGGGGGAGGTCAGGATACGCCACAGGCGCAGAGCCACAGCCTGTGCGGCGGGGCGCCAAGAGGCTCGTGCGTTCATGGGTTCTCTCTCGGGATGCTCGTTCGAATTCACAGAGCGAATTATAGGGCGGGGCCGCGCGCACGTCAATGCTGGGCTCGTCGCTGCCGGCTGGGCATTCATCGGGCGATACCGATCGTTGACAGGCTGGGGGCACCTCGCTATACTGACCTGCATCACACGCGCGTTGACGTGTCCTCGCGTTGGACGCCGCCAGGTGACGGCCCGTGCCGGCGGCATTCGCCAATCCGGGGCCATCGCCGAACACCCAGAAACCCGAGGTAGGACCACAACGATGCATTGCACCGCAAACCGCCTCCTCATATTGTGCATGTTGCTTCTGATCGTTGGCTGTGCCAAGCCGCGCGAAGCGCAGCCGACGGCCACGCCACAAAGCGCCGAGGCACCGACTGCGGCGCAATCCGCGGCGAGCCCGACGCCCGCAGAAGCCGCTTCCTCCACCGCCACGGCGCGAGAGGGTGCTGTGAACGAGGCTGCAAGCTCGGGGGGGCTACCACAGGATGTCGTGGCACTGGTGAACGGAGCCCCTATTGCGGCGAGTGATTACGCGCAGCAGGTGGCCCAAGCGGAGGCGCTGTACTTGCAACAGCGGGGGCTTGACGCCCTCCCCGCCGAGAGCGCGCACGCCCTCGACGAGTTGCGCGAGCGTATCCTGGGCTGGATGATCGACCAGGAGCTGATCGAGCAGGCCGCGCGGGAGGAGGGGCTGGCCATCGCCCCCGAGGACGTGGAGGCCGAGATCAACCGCATGCGAAACGAGGACGCGGCGCGCTTTGACGCGTGGCTGGCGGCCAACGGCTTGACGCTGGATGCGCTGCGCGAGCAGTTGTCCACAGAGATGCTGACCGCCGCCGTGCGAGATTGGGTCACCAGCCAGCTCTCTCGCATAGAGAGCCAAGTGCACGCGCGACACATCCTGGCCTCGGAGGAATCCGCCGCAGAGGCCGCACTGGAGCGACTGGAGCGCGGCGAGGGGTTCGATGCCGTAGCACGCAAAGTGTCGGAGGACGAATCCACTCGCGAGCGCGGCGGCGATCTCGGGTTCTTGCCCAGGGGCGTGATGCCCCCTGAGTTTGACGAGGCGGCCTTTGGCTTGGAGGCGGGCGAGATCAGCGGTGTGGTGCGCACAGGGTACGGCTATCACGTCGTCCAAGTCGTCGCGGTGGATTCGGCGCGCGAGGTGTCCGACGACCTGTGGCCGGTGCTTCAACAGCGCAGCTTTGAGGATTGGCTGGCTCAACGGCGGGCCGAGGCGGATATTGCCGTCGACGAGGACCTCGGCCGGCACCTCTCGGCTCCGGCGGGCAGCGGGCCGGCCTCGTAGCCCGCGCGAGACGAAAGAGAGCGAACTCGCATGGAGATAACCTGGTACGGCCAGGCCTGCTTCCGGCTCCGCGGCCGTGGTGTGGCAGTGGTAACGGACCCCTACAACCCCTCGATAGGGCTCAAGCTGCCGCGCCTAACCGCCACGGTGGTGACGGTGAGCCACCAACACGAGGACCACAATTATGTGCGGGCCGTCAAGGGCTCGCCATTCGTCATTACGGGCCCGGGCGAGTACGAGGTGGAAGAGGTTTTTATCGTCGGCGTCTCGACCTATCACGATGCCAAGCACGGCACCGAGCACGGCACCAACACGGCCTTTCTCATCGAGCTCGAGGATTTAACGGTGTGCCACTTGGGCGACCTGGGGCATATCCCCGTGCAAGAGCAGATCGAGCAGTTGAACGCGGTGGATGTGCTGTTGGTGCCCGTGGGCGGGCGGTCGACGCTCACCGCGGCGCGGGCGGCCGAGGTGGTCAACCTGTTGGAGCCCAGCGTGGTGATCCCCATGCACTTCAAGATCCCCGGGCTCAACGCATCGCTGGACACCGCCGCACGGTTCCTCAAAGAGATGGGGGCCGAAAAGCCCGAGAAGCTGGAGGCGCTCACTATCACCAAATCGAGCCTGCCCTCCGAGACACGAGTGGTGCTTCTCGAGGCCAAACAGTGACCCGGTGGCTAAAGGCGGGGCGCACGCCTCGCGGGCTAACGCCAAAGTAGTGGAGAAGCCGCTCATGGGGCGCTTGTTGCGAACGATCAGTCTGTGTGTGCTGTTGACGTTGGCCCTGGGCGCGTGCCTGCCCGAGAGCGAAGCGCCGCCCGATCCGGCCGAGTTGGTGCACGAAGCACAGGCCGACCTGGCCGCTGGGGAGATGCCCGAGGCCATAGACAAGCTGCGTCTCGCCATCCGGTTGGACCCCGGGCTGGCGGAGGCGCATTTTTGGTTGGGGCGGGCCTACGCCGTCAACGCGCTCTATTTACAGGCGGCGGATGCCTTTCGGGAGGCCGCGCGGCTGCAGCCCGATTACACCGAGGCCTACACCAACCTCGGCGCGGTGTATCACGAGCTGCGCCGTTACCCCGAGGCGGAGGAGGCGTTCAGGGCGGCGGCGCAGCTCCAGCCCGACAACGCCGAGATACAGTACAACCTGGGGAGCGTGCTGTTGGCGCAAGACAAGCTGGATGAGGCGGGCGTGGCGTTCGCGCGAGCGTGCGACGACGACCCCTCCATGCCCGAGCCGCGCCTGGGGCTGGCCAACGTGTACCGCATACAGGGCCACACGGACGAGGCCGCCGCCGAGCTGCACGAGTTCTTGCGGTTGAGCAGCGATCCGGAGTGGCGCGCGCGGGCCGAGGCGATGCTGCGTGAACTGGGAGAGGAACCGTGAGCCGCTACAACCTCCGCTTCATGCGCCTCGATCCGCAAACGCTTCGGCGCGAGATGGAGAAAATCGGTGCGGACCCCGAGGGGGTCCAGATTATGGTGCCCAAGGGGCGCTTTTTCACCCTGGCGGCCGAGGACGTGAAATACGCCGCAGCCAGCATCCTGAAGCAGGAGATGCTGGCCAAGGGCGGCGACGCAGCGGTCTCGGGCGTGATCTACAAGGGCGGCGAGTACACGTCGAATATGCTGCTCATGGGCACGGAGCGCACCTTGCGCCGGGTGGCCAACGTGCTGGCGGTGCAACCGCTGCCGAGCCTGCGAGAGCTGTCCGTCGAGCTCAAAGCCGCGCTGCGCAACGCGGACGGTCCCAGCCACCCGTCGCTCACCATCGGCTCCAGCGAGTTCCGTTGGGGAGAGCGCACCTATGTAATGGGGATCGTCAACGTGACGCCCGACTCGTTCTCGGGCGACGGGCTCATGCGGGGCGGAGCGGGCGGCGGAGAGCCCCCCCCCGCCGAGGGCCTGGTGGGGCGCACCGTGGAGCGTGCGCTCGCGCTTGTGGAGCAGGGCGCTGATATCATCGATGTCGGCGGCGAATCCACCCGGCCCGGCGGCGCGCCGGTGGACGCAGCGACAGAGTTGGCGCGGGTGGTGCCGGTGATCCGGCGGCTCCGCCAAGCCACCAACACCCCCATCTCTATCGATACCTACAAAGCCGAGGTGGCGCGTGCCGCCCTGGACGAGGGGGCCGACCTGGTGAACGACGTCTGGGGCCTGCGAATGGATGCGAACCTGGCGCCGCTGGTGGCCGAGCGCGGCGTGCCGGTGGTGCTCATGCACAATCGCAGCAAACCCAGAGACGCCGCCCAGAAGGCGTTGCTGGGCGGGCGCTACGTGGGCGTGCAGTACGATGACTTGATGGCTGACGTGCTGCGCGAGTTGCGCGCGCTGGTGGAGGCGGCGGAGCGCGCGGGGATCCACAGAGAGCGGATCTTGATCGACCCGGGCATAGGCTTTGGCAAGACTGTGGAACAGAACTTGGCCCTGCTGAACCAACTGGACGAGCTGCGCGTGTTGGGGTTGCCGATCCTGCTGGGGACCTCGCGCAAGTCGTTCATCGGCTACACGCTGAGCTCACCGCCGGAGGAGCGATTGGAGGGCACAGCCGCCACGGTGTGCGTGGGGATCGTGCGCGGCGCCCACATTGTGCGGGTGCACGATGTGGGGCCCATCGTTCGCGCCGTGCGCATGACGGACGCGGTGGTGCGAGGCGGTTAGCATGGCGCGAGCGTACCTGGGCTTGGGCAGCAACCTGGGGGATCGAGAGAAGCACCTGCTCGGCGCGTTGGCGCTGCTGCGCCGCGCGGGGGTTATGGTGGGCGCTACATCGCGCCTCTACGAGACGGAGCCCTGGGGCGTCACTGACCAGCCGCCGTACCTCAACGCCGCCTGTGCCATCGATACGGATCTGCCCCCCCACGAGCTGCTCGCGACGCTCAAAGAGACGGAGCGGCAAATGGGACGAAGGCCCGGCCCCCGCTGGGGACCGCGCGAGGTGGATCTCGATATTCTGCTCTACGACGACCTCATCATTGCGACACCCAGCCTGACGATCCCTCATCGGGGTATGCTGGAGCGCTGGAGCGTGCTGGTGCCTTTGGCCGACATCGCCGCACAGGTGAGGCATCCAGCGACGGGCCTCACTATCGGCGAGCACCTCGCCGCGCTCGGGGAGCCCTTCGGCATCGCGCCCTATCCGCCGGGCCTCATCGGGCGTTGTACACTCTCGTGAGATCGCTCTGTATCGGCGAGGCCGAGCATGCGCACCTCGATTCGTAAGCTGGAGGCTCGATGGCGCGTTCGCGGTTAGGCGCTCTCTTCCTGGCTTTGGCCCTGGCCGTGGTGCCCCTCTGCACACGGGCCGAACCGGGGGCCGTCGCGGGGTCTGCGCCGCACGACGCGCGTACGCACGGCACCCAGCGCGGCATCCCGCTGAGCGCCCGAGCCAGAGTGGCCCCGGAGCTGTTGGAGCAATTGCTGGCGGGCGATGACGCCGCACCCGAGGGCGGCACGGAACCCGGCATGGTGTCCTACATTGTGTACCTGCGCGATGAGGGCCGCACGGCGGATTTGGAGCGCGAGCCCCGGCTCGCGCCGCGCCGGCAGGTGCTGGTGCAGCGCCTGCAAGACAGGGCCGGCGCCTCACAGCGCGGCCTCACGGCGCGCCTGGAAGAGCTCCGCCGCCTAGGCAACGTACAGCGCTATCGCAGCCTCTGGATCGTGAACGCGATCGCCATCACCAGCGATGCGGATAGCGTCCTGGAGATTGCGCGCCGGCCGGAGGTGGCCTCGCTGCAGCCCAACCGCCTACACCGTCTGCCCGCGCCCGACCCGGCGCTCCCGGCTCTCGCGTCGGACCCGCTCCCCTGGGGGCTGACGGCCATCGGCGCCGACCGTGTGTGGACCGAGCTGGGCGTTACCGGCGAGGGCGTTGTGGTGGCCAACCTGGATTCGGGCGTGGATTGGACGCACCCAGCGTTGCAGCATCGGTACCGCGGCTACAACCCCGCCGAGCCGGACGATTCCGTCCACGACTATAACTGGTTCGATCCCACCGGCACCTATCCCACCGAGCCCGGCCCGCAGGTGTATAAAAGCTGGATATCCGACCACGGCACCCACGTCATGGGCATCATAGTGGGCTCGCTGCCGGATGGGAGCCGCACCATCGGTGTGGCCCCCGGCGCCCGGTGGATCGCCGGCAAAGTGTTCGACGACTATGGCTTCGCATACGATGAGTGGGTCCACGCTGGCCTCCAGTGGTGCCTGGCGCCGACGGACCTCGGGGGCGAGCACCCCGATCCGAGCAAGGCGCCCGATATCGTCAACGCCTCTTGGGGTAGCGTTGATCTGGTCTCAGCGTTCGACAAAGACATCGCTGCGCTCCGAGCCGCTGGCATTTTCACGGTCTTTGCGGCAGGCAACAACGGTCCGGAGGCGGGCACCATCAACTCGCCGGGCAGTTTGCCCTACGCCTTTGCGGTGGGCTCCACCGACCAGTTCGAGCTCATCGCCACCTCTTCTGCGCGCGGGCCATCGTTGTGGGGAGAGATCAAACCCGACCTCGTAGCGCCCGGCCAGGGGATCGAATCTTGCGTAGCAGGCGGCAACTACAAAAAGTGGGGGGGCACCTCCATGGCTGCGCCGCACGTGGCGGGTGCGGTCGCGCTGTTGTGGAGCGCCGATAGGGCCGCTGGGTGCGGGCCATCTGGCGGGCCCATGCTCACGGTGGCCCGCACCGAGGAGCTGCTCACGCGCAGCGCCGTGGACCTGGGCCCGGCTGGAGCCGACAACACGTACGGTTGGGGGCGCCTGGACGCCTATGCGGCCGTATCGCAGCTGATGCACAGCGGGTTGCTGGAGGGCCAAGCGAGCGATGGCGCCACCGGAGAGCCGCTCCCCGGCGTCAGAGTCACGCTCCGCGAGCAAACGTCGGGCGAGCAGGCAGAGGCGCTCTCGGCGGAGGACGGCTCCTTTTCGCTGCTCCTGCGAGAGGGCGAGTACGACCTGACGGGGGACCTCTTTGGCTACAGCGACCCGGCCGCCCACAACGTTCGTATCGTCGCGCGAGAGACCGTCGCCGAGCAGGCTGCGCTGCAACCGCTCGCGCTGGGCTTTGTGCAGGGCCGGGTGACGGGGAGCGACATCGGCGCACCGGCCACGGTGGTAGCGGCCGGCACGCCGGCGCGTTCGTTGGTTGACGCAAATGGGGACTATAGGCTGGAGCTTCCCCCGGGCACCTACACCCTGCGCGCTCTGCCCGATGCGCCGGGGTACCGCGGCTCGGAGGCGGTGGACGTACAGGTGATCGAGGGCGCCACGACGGAGCTCGATCTGGCGCTGCAGCCCGCGCCCCGCATCCTTTTGGTGGACGCCGACGCCTGGCTGGGCGCCAGCACCGCCGTCTATTACGCCTCGGCGCTGCAAGCGCTCCGCTACGGCTATGCGCTGCACAGTATCGATGCGCGGTATAGCGACCTCCCCTCGGCGGACGAGCTGCTGGATTATGACCTCGTCATCTGGTGGCACATTCGAACCTCGCCCGGTCGCATCGGCGCCTGGGGTGTGCTGGCGGACTATTTGGAGGAGGGCGGCCGCCTGTTGCTGAGCGGGCAGAGCATCGGCCTCTGGGATGACAAGGGGAGCAACGAGTACCGCCACTACCTCCACATCCGCCACGTCGGGGCCGATACCGCGCTCGAGCCGCAGATAGGCGCGAGCGGCAGGGTGTTGGAGGGGGTCGCCCTCGCTTTCAACACCGAAGACAGCGCGACCAACCAAATCTCGGCCGATCTGCTCGAACCCCTCAACTGGCTGGCGCAACCCATCATCGGCGCCGAGGCGGGCCAGCCCACCGGCGTCGTGGTGGATACTTTTTCCTACCGGGTCTTTTATCTGGGTTTCGGCTTCGAGGGGGTGGGGCCGCAGGCGTCACGGGTGGCGGCGATGGACCGGCTGATAGAGGCGGCTCTCCTGCCCTTACCCAAACCGCTCTACTTGCCGGCCGTCTCACACTGAGCCGGCGCCGCCCTCCCACGCCCCGCCGGGCGGCTGCCCGCTGTTTGCGGCGGGAGCGGGCTTGCACGGCGCTTTCGACTATGCTACAATCGCCAACTGTAACTGCGGCGCGATAGTACACGTGCCTTTTACGCTTGGGCGCGCCCCACGGTCCGGCGCCGTGTACAGAGTCTGCTTTGCGCCACGTGGTGCGGCGGAAAAGCTATCGCCGGGCGATGACGCAAGACCGGTTACCACAACGCGATCATGCCACCTGAAAGGAGCCTAACCAAGCCATGGAGGGAAGCGAAGCGCGCGATAGGGAGGGGCTCATCTCCTCTTTCAGGAACGGGTTGAGTGCACGGGCGCTGTTTTACATGCTCGTGCCCATTGTGGTGGTGGCGGCGCTGTTTCTGCCCCCCATCTCGCTGGGCAACAGGCTGTTCCATCTGGATGAGCCGCTGATCACCCCCAACGAGGGCGGCTTGGTACGCGGGCCCAACTCGGCCACGCTGCAAGTGCCCCCGGGGGCCGCCGGCAAACGGGTGCGCATCTCGATGAGCGCGCTGGAGGTGAGCGACCTCGCCAATCTCGGCCGTAAAAGCCCCGAGAGCCGGGCCGCTCAAGAGGTCCCAGAGGACACCCTCGCCTACTGGCCGATCTACCGACTGCAGTTACGAGGCACTAGCCCCACAAAAGCCGTCCTCAGCCTGCCCATGCCGCAGCAGCTCGTCGCTCGTGAGGTGGTGGACCTGTTCGGGTGGGACGGCAAGGGGTGGGCCTGGCTCCCCTCTCAGCTATCTGCGGACGGCTCGGTGATCAAAGCCGAGCTGGATCAAGTGCCCTCGATGGTGCTCATCGCCCAGAGCCAGACCAACCCGCCGCGCATCAGCTTGGCAGCGTCGCTGCGAGATATCGACAAGCTCGAAAAGTTCACGCCCACCCGCGTAACCCTTAACGGCACCGTCGCAAAGCCGGGCGGTGGGCTGGATGGCGACACCCCAGCCTCGTCGCAGGTGGCAACCGAGGCCCCCGTGCTGCTCTCCGTCCGCAACCTGGTGGATGGTGAGCCGAGTAGCGACCTCGTGGCGAACCTCTTGGTCGACGCGGATGGCAAGCAGGCGCACATCGACGAGATCGTATCCACCGCCGAGATGGGCGGGTATGCGGGCGTCGAGCTGGCCTACCTCCAGCTTGATCCCAGCCTCAGGCAGGATTTCAGCGCTTTTGTGCGCGAGCTGGCGCGGGCACTACACACCGAGGAGAGGCTCCTCGCCGTGCGGGTGGATCGCCCCACCAATGTCGAGGGGGCCTGGGATACCGGCGCGTACGATTGGCGCGCCATCGGCCGCTGGGCCGACGTGGTGCGGGTTCCCGCACTGATCAACGCCTCCGCCTACCGCGAGAACGGTGAGATGGAGCAGCTTTTGCAATGGGCGACTGGCGAGGTGGACCGGCGCAAGATCGAACTCACCATTAGCGCGCTCAGCCACGACGAGGCGGAGGGCCGCGTCACCGCTCTCACCTATCGCGAGGCGGTCGGGCTGTTGACGCGCGAGGTGCACTCGAACGACAAAGAGGCCACGCTGCTGCCGGGTGAGACGGTGGTCCTGAGCCTGCCCGAACTGTGGCAGGGCGAGGCGGGGCTGGACCCCGACGCACAGATGTACTGGTTTCGGTATCTGGATGCGTTGGGGATCGAGCACACCGTGTGGCTCGAAACCGCCTCCAGCGTCGCGCGCAAGCTGCAGCTCGTGGCGCGTTACGCTTTGGGGGGCGTACAAGCGGACGACCTACTGAACCCGGGCACAGAGGATGATGTGGTTGACGTTGTGCAAGCCTTTGAGGAAAGCATTTCGTCTGCCCGTCGCCACCAATACGCGTTCGTGTGGACCGTCAAGGACGAGAGGGGGCGGACGATTCTGCAATCGGTGTCGCCCCTCAGTCAGCCCAATATGATGTGGACGGCGCCCGATCTCCCCGGCACGTACGCCATCATGGCGTCGGTGTCGGACGATGGCGGGTATACGCTGTTCGAATCGGGGCCGCAGTTGAGCATCCAGGTGCCCACGCCCACCACCTCACCGACGCTGGCGGCCTCGCCCACTCCCACCGAGGAGCCCGACCCCACCGCCACGCCCACAGAAGAGGCGGAAGAGGCGGAGGTTGAAGAGACCGAGACACTTCCGGCGGAAGAAGAGGAAGGGGAGGCCGAAGAAGAGCCGACGCCGCCCCCTCCGCCCCCCGCAGTGCCCCCCGGGCAGGCGGCAGCCGGCTTTGGGTACGGCATCCAAGCGGATATGATGACCGATGGCGATCACGAGCGGATCTTTCAGCACATCAACGGCATGGGCTTTAACTGGATCAAACAGCAGGTAGAGTGGTTCCGCTACAACCCGGCGCCCGGCGTTTACGACTGGGGCGCCATCGATCGGCTGGTGGATGGCGCCAACGCGCACGGCGTAAACGTGCTGCTCAGCGTCGTCAAGGCGCCAGAGTGGGCGCGCCCGCCCGGAGACACCCACGAGGGGCCCCCCGCGGACCCGGAGACGTACGCCACCTTTTTGCGCGAACTGGCCGCCCGATACAGAGGGCGCGTCAGGGCGTACGAGATTTGGAACGAGCAGAACCTCTACTACGAGTGGGGTGGCACGGGCAACAAGCTGAGTGCGGCGCGCTATATGGAGCTGCTCAGGGCGGCCTACAACGCCATCAAATCGGTGGACCCGGGCGCGGTGGTGATCAGCGGCGCGTTGACGCCAACCGGTGTCAACGACGGGAACATCGCCATCGACGACCGCGCCTATCTGGAGCAGATGTATCAGAACGGCTTGGCACGCTACTCGGACGCCATCGGCGCACACCCCAGCGGCTATAACAACCCGCCCGACGCCGACTGGCGGACCTATAACGACGACACGGGGCGGTGCAAGGGCCACCCCAGTTGGTTCTTCCGCAGCACCATGGAGAGCTATCGCAACATCATGATCAAGTACGGCGATGGCCACAAGAGGATCTGGGCCACCGAGTTCGGCTGGGCCAGCGTAGAGGGCCTCGGGGTGGGCCCCAACGCGGGATACGAGTACGCCGGCGACAACTCGGAAGCGGCGCAGGCACAATACATCGTCCGGGCCTACGAGATCGGCAGGTCTTGGGGGTGGGTGGGCCCCATGTTCCTCTGGAACCTGAACTTTGCTCCCGTATCCGGCGCAGGCGACGAGAAGGCCAAGTTCGGCATCGTCCGCAGCGACTGGAGCCCGCGCCCGGCCTACGATGCACTGGCCGCTATGCCCAAATAGGCGACGGCTGACCTCGAGGACGTAGGGTGCTCTCGCCCTCTACGTCCTCTTTTCCCTCTCGCGGAGCCCCAAGGGGCGCCGCTGCAATTGTCTATCGGCGATCATCTGTTGTGGAGAGCGAATATTATGTCATCTCTTCGTCGGATTGTCCTTTCGGTACTGGCGTTGTCGCTGGTGGTGAGCATGGTGGTGGCTTGCGGGCCGCGCGCCAGCAAGCCGCAGCCCACCTCCAATCCGCCGCAGGAGGCGGTAGAGCCCACTTTGGCGCCCACCATCACCGCCGAGGCTGCGACGCCCGGCGTTGAAGCGGAAGGGGGCGATCGGCCGGCCCCGTCGCAAGGGTTGCACATGAACACGCCCGAGTACGGCATGCAAGCCTTTCTCTGGTGGCGGCCCGAGGTCGCCAGCCGTGACCTGCAGGCCGTCCGCGACGCGGGCTTTGGTTGGGTGAAGGTTGGGTTCGGCTGGCGCGACATCGAGGGCGCGGGCAAAGGGCAGTTCGATTGGTCGCGCACGGATCACATCGTCGAGATGGCCAACGCCGAGGGAATCAACTTGGTGGTGCGGGTGGATCATCAGCCCGTGTGGACGGGCGGCGGGTTCCCGTTGAACGGCCCGCCGGCGGATTTGGGGGACTTGGCGGACTTTTTCACCGCGCTGGCGAGCCGTTACAAGGGGCGCATTCGGGCGTACGAGGTGTGGAACGAGCCCAACCTGGCGCGCGAGTGGGGAGGGAGGCTGCCGGACCCAGGCGAGTACGCCGAGATGTTGCGCGTGTGCTACCGCGCCATCAAGGCTGCGGACCCCAACGCCATGGTCATCAGTGCGGGGCTGTCGCCCACCGGCTCGTGGACTGACGAGGCGCGGCCGGACGACTGGTATCTGGAGAGCCTCTATGTCGCCATGGGCAGCACCAGCAATGGCTACTTTGACGCGCTCGGCGTACACGCGCCCGGCTACAAAGTACCCCCCGAGACGGACCCCTCGGTGGTGGCCGCCGACCCATCGTTGGGCGGGCATCGCAGCTTCTCGTTCCGCCGCGTGGAGGACCTGCGAGCCATCATGGTCAACTATGGCGACAGTGCCAAGCAGATGGTCGTGCTAGAGATGGGCTGGACCAGCGACCCGAGACCCGATTCGCCCTATTTCTGGCACAGCGTTACAGAGGAGCAAAAGGCAGAGTACCTCGTGCGGGCTTTTCGGTACGCGCGCGAGAACTGGTCTCCCTGGATGGGGCTGATGGTGGTGATCTATATCGCCGACCCGGATTGGACCCCGGAACACGAGCAGTACTGGTGGGCCGTCACCGAACCGGGCTACCCCACATTGATTACGCGGCCCGCTTACGAAGCGCTTCAAGCCATGCCCAAGTGAGGGCCGCCCAGCGCAGTGCTCAACAAAGAAGCTTTGACAGCGGCGGTGAGACACGGTAGTATCGGGGCAACCGGGCCCGCCGCCGGGCCTTTGGAGCCGCCGAAAACGGCCCCCTGAAGCGCCAAAGCCGAGGGCGCTGGGATACCCGTCTCGTCCGCTTGCGCAGCGGAGATTCGCTGGCTGCCAAACCATCGATCGTACCAAGGCGAGCCCCACGTCAATAGTTATCGAGAGTAAAGCAAGATGCCACTTGTCGTTGAAGGACGTCATCCGCTGGTAGGCGAGATCGACATCGAAGGCGCCAAGAATGCGGCGCTACCCATTATCGCTGCGACACTCCTTACGAGCGACGAATGCCTGCTGGAGAACGTCCCTTACATCGAGGACATCCGCAATATGCTGAAGGTGCTGCAGCACCTCGGCGTGGCGGCGCGATTCGAAGGCTTGGACACGCTTCGCATCAAGGCGACGCGCATCTCCAAAGCGTACCTCCCTACCGACCTAGCCACGCGTATGCGGGCCAGCTTTCTCATGGTGGGCCCCCTGTTGGCGCGTTTTGGCCAGGCCGAGGCGCCCCACCCGGGCGGCTGCTCTATCGGCACGCGGCCAGTGAGTGTGGACCTCAAGGGATTCCAGACCATGGGCGCCGAGGTGATCATCAGCGATGAGAGTTATGTCATCAAGTCGCGACGCCTTCAGGCCCAGCGGATCATTCTGGATTACCCCAGTCACACCGGCACAGAGAATCTGCTCATGGCCGCCTGCCTGGCAGAGGGTGTGACGTATATCGAGAACGCGTCCGTCGAGCCCGAGGTGATGGATTTGGCGGGCTTTTTGTGCGCCATGGGCGCGCGCATCTACGGCGCGGGCACCAGCACCATCCAGATCGAGGGAACCGGCCGGCTGCACGGAGCGTGCTACCGGATCATGCCGGATCGCATGGTGGCCGGCACCTACGCGCTCGGGGCGCTCATCACCGGTGGGCACATCCGCATGACGAGCGGCGTATCGCCCTACATGCGAGCGCTCACCAACAAGATGCGCGACGCGGGGGCAGAGGTCACCGCCCGGAACGAGGTCTACGAAGTGCGCTCCCCCGAGGCCCTGCTGCCGGTGGACATTCAAACCTACCCCTACCCCGGGTTCCCCACCGATATGCAGGCGCCCTTTACCGCCGTGATGACCCAGGCCCGGGGCAACAGCTCCATCTATGAGACGATGTTCGACGGCCGTCTGCAGTATGTGGAAGAGTTGCGCCGACTGGGGGCAAACATCGAGATCTCGGGGTCGGGAAGGATGGCCCTGGTGCGCGGCCCCTCGCCGTTAAGCGGCGCCGAGATCAAGGCCCTGGATATCCGCTCGGGCGCTGCGATGGTGTTGGCGGCTCTGGCCGCCGAGGGCGAGACGCGCATCAACAATGTGGTGTACATCGACCGGGGCTATCAAGACCTCGACGCCCGCCTACGGCAGCTCGGCGCGGTGGTATCTCGCATCGAAGAGGAAGTGCACGATCTGCCGCGCCTCGAGTGCGACGAGCCCGTCGAGTGGCTGGCCGCGCCCAGCCGCACCTAGAGCCGCTTCGGAAACACGACCCCAACGGGGCCCCGGAGAGCCCTCTTGCGAGCGCGTGGCAGCGCCGTCCGCAAGCTGCGCCTCGGCACATGGCGTGCCGCGCACGAGAAACGCAGTTGTGCCCTCAGACCAAATGTGCTAAAATATTCGCGGTTTCCACCAGAGAGTTTCAGGAGGATGGATGTTCGGCAAGCAGATTGGCATCGACCTGGGCACGGTCAACGTCATCGTTTACGTTCACGGGAAGGGGATCGTCCTCAACGAGCCATCTGTCGTTGCCATTTCGCTGGTGGATAACCGCATCCTGGCTGTGGGTAACGAGGCCCACGCCATGCTGGGGCGCACCCCGGAGACCATCGAGGTGTCGCGCCCCATGCGCGACGGTGTGATCGCCGACTATGTGGTGACGGAGGCGATGCTGCGCTACTTTATCTCCAAGCTGTGCGGCCGCCTGGAGCGGCGGCCGGAGGTGATGCTCAGCGTGCCCGTAGGGGTCACCAGTGTAGAGAGCCGGGCCGTGCGAGACGCCGCCATCCAGGCCGGCGCTCGGATGGCTCACCTCATCCCCGAGCCCCTGGCAGCCGCCTTGGGCGCCAACATGCCCATCGGCACGCCCACCGGCAACATGATCGTAAACATCGGCGGGGGCGCTAGCGAGGCGGCCGTGATCTCGATGTACGGCGTGGTGGTGTCCAGTTCGGTGCGCGTGGCCGGCGAAAAGCTGGATGCGGCCATCGCTGGGTACATCCGGCGCAAGTACAACCTGATGGTGGGCGACCAGACGGCTGAGCAGATCAAGATCGAGATCGGCAGCGCCCTCCCGCTCGAGGATTCGCTCACTATGGAGGTGCGCGGGCGCGATCAGGTGGCCGGCTTGCCGCGAGTGATCACCGTCACATCCGCCGAAGTCACCGACGCCATGGCGGAGCCGTTGACGACTATTGCATCCACCGTGCGTTCCGTGCTGGAAAAGACGCCCCCGGAGCTGGCCTCCGACATCATCGACCGCGGCATGGTCGTATCCGGCGGGGGAGCCCTCCTCCGCAACATCGACCGCTACCTCACCGATGAGACCGGCGTGCCCTGCCACGTCGCGGAAAGCCCGCTCCTCTGCACCGCACTCGGCGCGGGCGGTGGGCTCGAGCACTTGCCCCTCATCCGACGCGCCGTCGAGACGACCTAGCGGCCGCACACCTCCCGCGCTCTTGCGCGCCCCGCCAGAGGGGTCCCAACATGCGGGCGCCCTCGGCGCCGCGTTACGAAGGGCTGCCGCACCAGCCAGCGACCTCTTGACAAGGACCGGCGCTCATGGTATTTTACGGTCAAGTTGCTGCGCCATGTGGAGGGATCTCTGATGACTGGACGCCAGTTGGACCTCTTCTCAGGCGATAACGCGCCGTGGCTAGGGCCACCGCCCAAGCCACCCGTGACTTCTGCCACCCCTCTCGCTGCCGCCATCGGCCCCTTTAGGCAGTATATGCTGGAGCGCGAGTTCGCCACGAACACCATCAACTCGTTTCTAAACGATCTCTCGCTTTACATGAGGTACGTCGGGCCGGATTCGCTGCTGAAGGATCACAGCACTCACACGCTGGAGGGGTTCATCCAGTACCTGACGGCGGACCGTGGGGCGCCCTGTTCGCCCAAGTCGCTCGGGCGCCGCATCACCACACTCAAGGTGTTCTACGGATGGCTGGCGAGCCACGGCATCCTGCAGAGCGACCCGGCCGCGCCCCTCATCCATCGTTCGGTGAACGCCACCATGCCACAAGTGCTGACCGATGAGCAGGTGGAGAAACTCCTCGCGTTGACACAGAGCCTGCGCGATGCCCCGGAGGCCCCCGACGCTCGCCCACACCTGTTGATCACCCTGTTGCTGGGCACCGCCATAAAAAAGGCAGAGTGTATGCGGATCTTGCTGAGGCAAATCAATGTGGGAGACCCGGGGGCGGCTTCGGTGTACATCCACTACGATAAGCCGCGACAACGTCACAAATCGAGGCAGTTGCAGCTGCCGAGCGACTTTGCCGAGACGCTAAAGCTGTATCTGCGGCGCTACCAACCGAGAGAGAGGCTGTTCGAATGCACGCCGCGCAATTTGGAGTACGTGCTGCACTCGGTCTCGGAGCTGGCGAATCTGCCGATGAGCCTCACGTTCGAGATGCTGCGATACACCTCTGCCACCAGAAGCTTGCGCCGGGGGATAGATCCCGAGCACCTTCGCTTGCGGATGGGGCTGTCGAGCATCTCGTGGCGCGACACATACCCCCTTTTACAAAAGCTGGCGCAAGGCCCCCTGTAGAGCCGAGCCACCGCTTACGCCGGGCCCTCGGGGTCGGTGTCGAGCTCATAGGCACCCACCCAAGCCTCCGCCTGAGCCAGGTCCTCCGGCGTGTTGATGTTGAAAAAGGAGCGCCCGAGAGGGTCGTAGCGATCCAGGTCGACCGGCGGCACATGGCGCACGCACAGCTCTCTGTAGAATCGGATCACGCGACCGCGCCCCTCGTCCAGCGTGCGCAAGATAGCGGGCAGGCAGCGCCTGTGGTACAGCGCGTGGAGGGGCTCCAGCCCCACGGGCCTGTCTGGCACCACGATGTCGTAGCCCTCGGTGAGGGTGGCCATGTAGGCCAAGAGGTCCGCGTTCAGGAAGGGCATGTCGCAAGCCGCCACAATGGCCCAATCGTGGCGCGCGGCCTGTAGGCCGGCGGCCATGCCGGCCAGCACCCCGGAATGCGGAGCCAGATCTTGGGTGATGCGTGCGCCCTGCGCGTCGAGCTCCTGGCCGGGCCGCCTGACCACGATGACATCGTCGCTGACTTGCGCCAGGCGCGAGACGGCCCGTTGCGCCAGGGCCACTCCGCCGAGCTCGAGGCTGGCCTTGTCGGCCCCCAGGCGCTCACCACGGCCGCCGGCGAGGAGCACTGCGCTGAGCCTCGGGGCACCCCTGTTGTTGCTCATTCCTCTTCGTAGCTCCGTACACAGAACGACCCGCGACACAGGCTCGTGTCAGCGGGTTGGTTTCGCCAGGGCGACGCCCGTTTTCGCTAGTCGTCCTCTGGCAAGTAGCACAAGCCCACGGTGCCGGGGCCGCTGTGCACGGTGAGGGCCGGGCACAGTTCGCACATCAACGTCTCCACCGGCTCCACGACCCTCTCGACGAGCTCACAGAGGTGCTGTGCGACCTCGGCAGCGGCCGCGTGCGTCAACGCCAGGCGGATGCGCCTGCCGAGGCCCACATCTCGGACCAGCAAGTCCGTCATACGGCGGTAGGCCGTCTCGCGCGAGCGCGCCACCCCCACGGTAGAGATGATGCCCTCATCCATGCTCACTATGGGCTTGATCCTAAGGAGCGAGCCGACCAGGTGCGCCGCGCGCCCGATCCGCCCTCCCAGATAAAGGTACTGCAGAGTATCCGCCGTCTGTAACATGTGCGCCTTGGGCACCAGGCGGTGAGCCAACGCCACAAGCTCGGCCAGATTGGCCCCCTCGCAGGCGGCTCGCGCACACTGCAACGCGATCCACCCGTGCGCCATCGCTACGTTGCGCGTGTCGATGACAGCGATCTCGACATCGCGCAACGTCTCTAGCGCCATCTCTTTGGCGACGGACGCAGCCTGGTAGGCCCCACTGCCGTCCGACGTCATGTGAATGGAGAGGATCTCACGCGCCCACTGCGCGGCCTCCGAGTAGGCCCGGAGGTAGTCGCCGGGGCCGGGGCTCGCAGTTTTCGGCATCTGCGTCCTATCCGTCAGCTCGAGGAGATACGCGTTGAACTCGGGCGGCCCAATATCTACCAGATCGCGGGCAACCCGATCCCCCATATGAACATAGTAGGGCACCATGGTGATCTGGTAGCGTTCGTACATCGCACCAGGCAGACTCGTCGTACTATCGGTAACAACGGCAACTTGGGCCATTGCGAGCTCCTGTTCGCGCCGTTCCATTTTTGAACATCGCTCGGCTCACCGTACCCTCACGCCCCATCGGCGCCGCCCGCACACACTATGCGGCTACTGGGCCTCCAGATAGGTTACCGCGTCGCCCACGGTGGCGATCCCCTGCGCATCCTCATCCGAGATCGATCCCCCGAACTCTTCCTCAAAGGCCATGATGAGCTCAACAAGGTCGAGCGAGTCGGCCTCCAAATCCTCTCGGAAGCGGGCTTCTTTGACAACCTTGCTGTCATCGACGCCGAGTTGCTCCATCACGATCTTTTTCACGCGCTCAAAGGTATCCATGGTTCCTCCTGTGTTGAGTCTGAGGGGCCTGCCAAAAGGCCACATCGATTATACCACCTGCCGTGCCATCCACACAACGCCGCACAAGCCGCGCCCCTCGTAGACAAACACAGAACACCCGCGCCCCGCAAAGGTTACGCTGAGGGGGCACATCGGATCCTTGACAGCGGCCGAGGCCATGCGTAGACTCCACGGCACGCAGTTTCGCCAGGGGGTGGTGTGCACAACGACAGAAAACGCGAGCATCTCGAGATCTGCCTGACGCGTAACGTTCGCTCACAGGGCGCAACCGGTTTGGAGTGCCTTCGCCTGACGCACCAGGCCCTGCCCGAGATGGCGCTGGCCGACGTAAACACCGAGACCGAGTTCCTCGGGCACCGGCTGCGTGCACCGATTCTGATCTCGGCCATGACGGGCGGCACCGATCGTGCGCAAAGTATCAACCGGCGGCTGGCACGGGCGGCGCAGGCGTTCGGCCTGGCCATGGGCCTCGGCTCGCAGCGTGCATCGCTGGAGAGCCCCGAGCTGTTGGGCACCTACCAGGTGCGAGACGTGGCGCCCGATATCCTGCTCTTTGCCAACTTGGGCGCCGTTCAGCTAAACTATGGCTACGGCCCGGATGATTGCCTGCGCGCGGTGGAGGACGTCCAGGCCGATGCTTTGGTGTTACACCTCAACCCGCTCCAAGAGGCGCTGCAGCCGGAGGGTAACTCTGACTTTCGAGGGTTGGCGGACAAGATCGCCCGGGTCTGTCGCGAGCTGCCCGTGCCCGTCATCGTCAAAGAGGTGGGATGGGGCCTATCGGCTCAGGCGGCGCGCACCCTGTGCGATGCGGGCGTGGCGGCCCTGGACGTCGCCGGCGCGGGAGGCACCTCCTGGAGCGAGGTGGAGCGGCACCGCAGCGCCTCGGCTGTGGAGGCCGAGGTCTCGGTGGCGTTCGCGAATTGGGGCTGGCCCACCGTCGAGACGCTCGACACGGTGCGCCGGGCGTGCCCCAAGCACCCCCTGATAGCCAGCGGAGGCGTGCGAGACGGCGTCGAGGCCGCCATCTGTTTGGCCCTCGGCGCCAACTTGGTGGGGATGGCCCACCCCTTGTTGCTCCCTGCCACAGAGTCTCAAGAGGCTACCACGGAGGCCTTGAGCATTGTGCTGGGGCAGCTGCGTACGGCGATGTTTTGCACCGGCGCGCGCACCCTCACCGACCTGGATACGTCGCATCTCACCGTTAGGAGCTGACCACACGCCATGCATCAGGAGTTGAGCCCGTATCTATCCGCCATCGAAGAGACGCTGAGCGACTGCCTGCGATCCACCGATGAGTCGGTGCTGCCCCTGTACCAGATGATGCGCTACCACATGGGATGGCTCGGCGCGGATTTCACGCCGCAGCGCGCGCCGCAAGGGAAGCGGCTGCGCCCCCTGTTGTGCGTCCTGGCCTGTGAGGCGGCGGGCGGTAACTGGCGCAGGGCGCTCCCGGCGGCCACATCTGTCGAGCTGGTGCACAACTTTTCCCTGATCCACGACGACATCGAGGACCGAAGCGACGCCCGCAGGCATCGCCCCACGCTGTGGAGCCTGTGGGGAGAGGCGCAGGGCATCAACACCGGCGACGCCATGTGGACCGTGGCGCGTCTCGCACTGCTGCAGCTGGCGGATGGCGGGTACCCCGCGGATGTGGTGCTCGCGGCTGTGCGCTTGGTGGAGACGGCCTGCCTGAACCTGTGCGCAGGCCAGTACCTGGATATCCACTTTGAGACCGTCGAAAGCGTCAGCCTGGACGAGTATATGCGCATGATTTCGGGCAAAACCGCGGCCCTCATGGCGGCGTCGGTGGCCACGGGAGCGCTTTTGGCCGGCGCCGACGCGACGCTCCTCGAGCGAATGCGCCTGTGCGGGCACGAGCTGGGCCTCACCTTCCAGATGGTTGATGATCTGCTGGGCATCTGGGGCGACCCGGCCACTACGGGCAAATCGGCCGCTACGGACCTCCTCACAAAAAAGAAGACGCTGCCGGTGCTGTACGCCCTCGAGTGGGAGCGCGAACACGGACTGAGCGATCTCGCGCTGTACTACAAGCAGCCAACCATCACCCCAGACGACCTGCCGGGCATGCTGCAACTCTTGAACCGGGCCGGCGCACAGCAGGAAGTGCAGCGTCGCACCGAGCAGCACTTGAGCGCCACGCTGGCCCACCTGCGCGCAACACAGCTCGACCACCGCGCGTGTCGCACGTTGGAGGACCTGGCCGTCGCGCTGCTCGAACGCACCTCCTGAGCGGGGAACAAGAGGCTGCCGCCGTACGTCCTAGGTGTATCGGCCAAGCCCACTGACGTCCGTACAAGGGATGGATTCTACGCATGCTAGGGCATACAGGTAAGCGTCGCTACGGGTTGCCCATCGTCGCCCTGTGCCTGATCCTGGGCGTTGTGGCGTGTGCCCGCTATCTGGGGCCTCTACCGTCTCGGCAGGCCATCTACGCGAGCACCAACTCGCCCTCCAGCACGATCCTGGATCAGCAAGGGCGGCTGCTATACGAAGTCATCGACCCTCACGCGGGGGCCCATCGTCCGCTCCAGCTGGACGAAATCCCGCTGGAGCTGCGTCAGGCTGTCGTGGCCACAGAGGACGCGTCCTTTTACCGGAACACCGGCGTCGACGTTGTGGCCGTGGTGCGGGCGCTTTGGGCCAACCTCCGTAGCGGGCGCATAGTCTCGGGCGGCAGTACCATCACCCAGCAAGTAGCCCGCAACCTTTTGCTGAGCGAGGGCGAGCGCTACGAGCAGTCGTTGCGGCGCAAAACGCGCGAGGCGGTGCTGGCTCTCTGGCTCACATGGCGCCTGGATAAAAACGAGATCCTCACGCTGTACCTCAACGAGACCTACTTTGGCAACCTGGCTTACGGTGTTGAGGCGGCGTCGCGAGCCTATTTCGGCAAGCCGGTGGGGCAACTCGATCTGGCCGAGTGTGCGCTGCTGGCGGGCCTGCCCCAGGCCCCGAGCGCCTACAATCCGCTCACCCACCCCGACGCTGCCAAAGCGCGGCAGCGCGTCGTGCTGAACTTGATGGTGCGATCGGGCGCCATCTCGCATCAGCGGGCGGAGATGGCCTACAACGAGCCGCTGCGGTTCGCCAGCGAGCCGTACAGTATCGAGGCGCCACACGCCGTGATGCTCGTCCGCGAGGTGCTGGGGCGCGAATTGGGCGAGGAGGTGATTCGCCGGGGCGGCTTGCGTGTGACCACCACGCTGGACCTGGGCCTGCAGCGTGCCGCGGAGGACCAAGTGCGGCGGCACCTCGCCGCGTTGAACACGCCCAGCGGCGCCGGGCGCGCCGGCAGGCCCACAACGCACCAACCGGGGCACAATGTGCACAACGCCGCAGCCGTGGTGCTGGATCCGTACACCGGTGCGGTGCGCGCCATGGTGGGCAGCCCGGATTATTTTCGGGCGGAGAACAATGGCGCCGTGAACGCGGCGTTGGCGCTACGGCAGCCGGGCTCGTCGGTAAAGCCCATCACCTACGCCGCGGCCTTTGCGGCCGGTTTCTCGCCCGCCAGCATGTTCGCCGATGTGCGCACGGCGTTCGTGACACGAGAGGGCACGCCGTATGTGCCGGTGAACTATGACTATCGCTACCACGGGCCGGTGCTCCTGCGCCAAGCGCTAGCATCGTCCTATAACGTGGTGGCCGTCCAGTTGCTCGAGCGCATCGGCTTGGAGAGTTTTGTGGCGACGGCACAGCGGCTGGGCATCACGTCGCTGGGCGATGCCGAGCGCTACGGGCTGGCACTGACGCTGGGCAGCGGCGAGGTGAGCCTGTTGGAGCTCACCGCCGCTTATGGGGCGTTCGCCAACGGCGGGCACCGCGTCACGCCCTATCTCATCGAGCGCGTGGAGGATCGGCAGGGCAACCTGCTCTACCAGGCGCCCCAGGCGGCCCCCGAACGCGTGCTGGACGAGCGTATCGCCTACCTGATCACCGACGTCCTATCGGACAAGCGGGCGCGCGCCCCGGCGTTCGGTGCGGGCAGCCCGCTGGACCTTCCCTTTCCGGCGGCCGTCAAGACGGGCACCACCACCGAGTGGCGCGACAACTGGACGGTGGGGTATTCCACTGAGGCGGTGGTGGGGATCTGGGTGGGCAACGCCAACAACGAGCCGATGGAGCGCGTCTCGGGGGTGAGCGGCGCGGCCCCCATATGGAATGGCATTATGCGCGCGGCTCACATCAGGCGCCCCGCTCCGTTCGCTCGGCCCGCGGGCTTGGTAGAGCGAGAGGTGTGCGCCGTGTCGGGGCTGCTGCCCGGGCCAGCCTGCACGCATCGCCGACGCGAGCTGTTCCTGGCCGAGGCTGTGCCCACCCGCGCGTGCGGCATGCACCGTTTGTTGGAGGTGGACCTGGCCAACGGCGAGCCCGTGAGCCCGGATACGCCGTCGGAGCGCCGTGGCCTGCGGGCCATCACCGTGTGGCCGCAAGAGCTGGCCGCCTGGGCACAGGAACAGGGGTTGGCCGCCGCTCCGCTCGCGTTAGCGGCCCTGGCGGCGCCCCAGACGCAGCCCCAGGGGGCGGGCGAGTTGCCTGCGGAGCCGAGTTTGCGTATTGTAAGCCCAGACCCCAACAGTCGTTACGCGCTGGCCGCCAACATCCCGCGCGAGCACCAACGCGTCGAAGTAGCGGTATCGGCGCCCGCGAGCCTGGGGCAGGGCGAGTGTACGCTGTGGGTGGACGGCCAACCTTGGCATCGTTGGCAGGCCCCCCCCTATCGTGTTTTTTGGCCTCTGGTCCCCGGCGAGCACGAGTTCCGGGCGGAGGTCTTGATGGAGGATTCGATCGCGGTACGCAGCGCCCCCGTGCGCATTTTTGTGGTGACCGCCGAGGAGGCGGAGAAAGGGACCGTGCCATGAGAGGCTTCACTCGGTCGATGGCCATCGCAACGCTCTTGGCGCTGCTGCTCGTCGCGTTGGCGGCGTGCCGTGGCGCGTCCAAGCCGACTCCCATCGTGGGAGAGACGCCGTCCGCCCCCGGCGCGCCCGGCGCGGTGGCGCCGGCCCTCCCGCCCCAACCGCCCAGGGTGGTGCACTATGCGCCGGAGCGCGGCCAAGAGCTGAGCATCTCGGGGCCGATCGTGCTATCGTTCGACCAAGAGATGGATACGGCCTCGGTGGAGCGGGCGTTCCACATCGAGCCCGCCGTCGGCGGCAAGTTCGCTTGGGACGACGGGCACACTCTGCGCTTTACGCCCAGCGAGGGCGGCTTTGCGCGCGACAACGCCTACCGCGTCGAGGTGGATACCTCCGCCAAGAGCGCCATCGGGCTGCCTCTCGCAGAGCCGGTGGAGGTGCGCCTGCAGACGGTGGGCTATCTCGTGCCCTCCACCCTGCTGCCGGCCCCCGAGTCGGTGGATGTGAGCACCGATTCCGCCATTATGGTGGCGTTCAACCGGCCCGTGGTGCCACTCACGGGCATCGAGGAGCAAAAGAATCTTCCCCAGCCGCTCGCTTTCTCGCCAGCGGTGGAGGGGGACGGCGAATGGATCAACACGTCGATCTATCGCTTCACGCCGGCGATGCGCCTCTCGCCCGGAACGCACTATACCGTGAGCGTCTCCGCGGAGCTGGTGGATACCACCGGCGGCGTGATGGCCGAACCCTATAGCTGGTCGTTCACCACAGAGACGCCTCGTGTGGTGACTGTAAGCCCCGCGCACCGCAGCGTGCACGTATCGCCCCTCACCACCGTCACGTTGACGTTCAATCAGCCGATGGACCGAGGGGCCACCGAGGCGCGCTTTACGCTGGTGAGCGAGACGGACGGCTCGCACGCAGAGGGCGGCTTGGCGTGGGAGGAGGACGCACTCGTCTTCACCCCGGGCCAGCCCCTCGCGCCCGGGGCCACCTACAGGATCCGGCTGGAGGCGGGCTCTCCCGCGGCCCAGGGCGATGCGGACATCGCATCCGATTTCGAGTCCACGTTCCAGGTTGCGAGAATCCCCAGTGTGTTGCACATGTCGGCCGAAGGGCGCACATCGATCGATCCCTCAGAGGAGTTGATGATCACCTTCTCCAGCCCCATCGATACGGAGACCTTCCTGGAGGGTGTGGAGATCAACCCCGAGGCCGAGCTGTACGCGTATTGGACAGACGACGACACAAAGCTCTACCTTGGGACGACGCTCAAGCCCTCCACCGACTATACGCTCTCGCTATCGACGGACATCAAGGGGCGTTATGGCCATCGGCTGGCGGAGGACAGGACGTTCCACTTTACCACGCACGCTTTCGACCCCTCTTTTGAGTTGAGCGTACCCTCCCAAGTGGGCGTCTATAGCACCGTCTCCGAGCCGCTGGCGTACGTGCGCACCGTCAACGTATCGCGGATCGATCTGTCGTTGCACACCATCTCGCTCAACGAGTTCGCGAGGTTCTCCGGCTACGATTGGGATGGCTGGCAACGCAAGCGCGGCGACGAGGCGTCGCTGGTGCGCCGCTGGTCGCAACCCGTCCACGCCGAGCTCAACGCCACAGACATCCAGGCCATCCCTTTGGCGTATGCGGATGGCTCGGCGCTGGAGCCCGGCCTGTATTACCTGGAGGTGAGCGTCCCCGAGCGCGACACCATCGAAAAGCACCTGGTGGTGCTGACCGACGTCAACCTCACGCTCAAGACCACCGCGCGCGAGGTGTTGGTGTGGGCCACCGATATGGCCACCGGGCAGCCCGTGCCGGACGTCGCTCTGTCTTTCTACAACGGCTATAGCCTGCTGTTGGCCGAGGCCACCACGGATAGCGAAGGGATCGCCATCGCCGACCTCGAGGGCCAAGTGGATGGCCTGTGGGACCCGATTACGGTGATAGGGCGGCGGGGGGATACGCTCACCGCCGTGCTGCGCCAGTGGGATCACGACCTCGAGCCGTGGGAGTACGGCCTGTACGGCGAGCCGGGCTATGAGAGATACACGGGCTATATCTACACGGACCGAATGCTGTATCGCCCGGGCCAGACAGTGTATTGGAAGGGGATCCTGCGTGCCGATAACGACAGCCGCTACACCCTGCCGCCTCCGGGCGCGGAGGTGGAGCTGAGCGTTATAGACAGCCAGGGGCGCGAGTTGTGGCAGACCACCGAGGCGCTGAGCGATATGGGCACCGTGCACGGCGAGTTTCCGCTGGGCGAGGGCGCTGCTTTGGGCGGCTATCAGATCGTGGCGCGCTTTGGCGATCAGTATACCGGCGCAAGCTTTATGGTGGCCGAGTATCGCAAGCCCGAGTTCCAGGTGAGCGTGGCCACGGACGGAACCGACTATATCCACGGCGACAGCATCCTGGCCTCCGCCCAAGCCGACTACTTTTTCGGGGGGCCGGTGGGCGACGCGGCCGTGCAGTGGCGCGTAACGCGGGAGCCCTTTGTGTTCGATCGGTGGCAGGGCGAGGGCTACTATAGCTTTGCGGACTATGGCGACGAGTACGCGATCTACTGGGAGCAGGGCGGAGAGCTGGTCACCGAGGGCGAGGGATCCACAGACGCCCAGGGCGGCTTTGACGTGACGATCCCAGCCGATCTGCGCGAGGTTTCCTCGAGCCAGACGTACATCGTCGAGATCTCGGTGACCGATCTGAACAACCAAGTGGTGAGCGCACGGGTTGCGGTGGTGGTGCACAAGGGCGAGTTCTACATCGGGCTGGCCCCGCTCAGCTATGTGGGCGCGGCGGGCACCGAGCAGCCTGTAAAGGTCCTCACGGTGGATACGCAAGGGGCCGAGCTCGCGAACCAGGCCCTCGAGGTTGTGTTCTACAAGCACGAATGGTTCAGCGTTCGCGAGCAGGCGGACGACGGCAGATTCTACTGGACCAACCGCATAGAGGACACTCCCGTGTTCAGTACCACAACGCAGACGGACGCGCACGGGCGAGCCCAAGTCTCCTTCACGCCGGAGGAGGGCGGCACATACAAAGTGCTCGCCAGCGGGGTGGACGAGCACGGGAACGAAGTGCGCTCCGCGGCGTTTATGTGGGTGAGCGGCGGTTCGTACATCAACTGGCGCCAAGAGAACAACGACCGCATCAATCTGGTGCCCGACAAAAAAGAGTACAAGCCGGGGGAGACGGCCACCATCCTCGTGCCGTCACCGTACCAGGGCGCAACGCTCGCGCTGCTGACCATCGAGCGCGGGCACATCCTGGAGTATCGCCTGCTGGAGCTGGAGGGCAACAGCGAGCAGATCAGCCTGCCCATCACGGACGACTATTTGCCCAACATCTATGTCTCCATCACCCTCATCAAGGGGGTCGACGAGGACAACCCTCTGCCCAGCTTCAAGCTCGGCTATACGATGCTAGCCGTCTCCACGGAGCAAAAAGAGCTCACCGTGCGGGTGACACCGAGCCGCGAGGGAACCTATGCGCCGCGCGAGATGGTGGGTTTGAACGTGGAAACCCTCGACAGCGAGGGGCGGGGCGTGACGGCGGAGGTGTCGTTGCAGGTTGTGGACCTGGCCCTCGAGAGGTTGGCGGGGGCCGATCCACGCGACATCGTGCAGGTGTTCTACCGCGAGCGCGGCATAGGAGTGTTCACCTCGGCCACGCTGGCGGCCTCTGTAGACCGCTACAACCTGCACCTCTCGCGCGAGGGCAAGGGCGGGGGCGGCGGTGACGAGGGCACGATCCGCGAGGATTTCCCCGACACCGCATTTTGGGCGCCCGCTCTGCGCACCGACGCCAACGGCCGCGCCCGGGTCAACGTTCGGCTGCCCGACAACCTGACGACGTGGCGTGTGACGGCCCAAGCGGTGACCTCGGAGACGCAGGTGGGCAAAGCCACGCTGGACGTGGTGAGCACGCTGGACGTTTTGATACGGCCGGTGGCGCCGCGCTTTATGGTGGTGGGCGACGAGCCGATCTTGGGGGCCGTGGTGCACAACCGCACCGACCAAAGCATGGACGCCCTCGTGACCCTCGCGACCGAGGGGGTCTCTATCGAGAACGCAGAGCAATCGGTGCGTGTGCCCGCTGGCGGCCGCGTCAAGGTGGCATGGCCGGCGGTGGTGGAACCGACGAGCGAGGCCACGCTACGGCTGAGCGTGACGGCGGGGCCGCACAGCGACGCCATGCAGCTCAGGCTGCCGGTGTATCAGCCCAGCTCGCCGGAGGTGGTGGGCACCGCGGGCGAGGTGGAGGAGCAGGCCGTCGAGCTGGTGCGTGTGCCCCAAGGGGCAGACACCAGCGCGGGCGAGCTGACCGTGGTGCTGGAGCCGTCTATCGCCGCGGGCCTCACCGAGAGCTTGGACTATCTGAAAGCTTATCCGTACGATTGTATCGAGCAGGCGGTGAGCCGGTTCCTGCCCAACGTCGCCACCTATCAGGCGCTGAGCGCTCTTGGCGTGCACAACGAGCGGCTCGAGGAGAACCTGCCCCAACAGGTGCAGGTGGGCCTACAGCGCATCTACTCGGCGCAGAACTTGGACGGCGGTTGGGGTTGGTGGCCGGACCGCGCAGCGGACCCGGCGCTGTCGGCGTATGTGATCCTGGGGTTGAGCGAGGCACAGCGCGCTGGCTTGGCCGTGGATTCGGACACGATGTCGCGCGGCATTGTCTACCTCAACGACTGGCTGGAGGTCCCCGCAGTGCAGACTCGCATCTGGCGCGATCAGCGCGCCATGGTGCTGTACGCGCTGGCAGAGGCGGGAGAGGGCGACCTTGGGCGCACGGTGACATTGTTCGAGCAGCGCTCCGACATGTCGTTGTTCGCCAAGGCGTACCTCGCTATGACGCTGCAGATCCTGGACCCCGATGAGCCCACGCGCCGCGATACGCTCGTCAACGAGCTGGGCGACGCGGCACTGCTCAGCGCGGCCGGCGCTCACTGGGAGGAGGCCGTGCCCGCCCGCTGGGCCATGAACACCGACACTCGCACCACCGCCTTGGTGCTTCGTGCGCTGGTGCGTTTGCAGCCGGACCATACGCTGCTGCCCCACGCGGTGCGCTGGCTGATGGCCGCCCGCGAGAGCGGGCGCTGGGAGACTACGCAAGAAAACGCGTGGTCGATCTTGGCCCTCACCGACTATATGCTCAGCACCGGAGAGTTGCTCGCCGATTACGACTATGAAGTGCTTCTGAACGGCGTCAGCCAAGGGGTGGCCTCGGTGAGCTCCTCCAATGTGCGAGACACGCGACGGGCCGAGGTGCCGGTGAGCGCCCTGGAGCCCGGAGCGGACAGCCAGCTGGTGATCGAGCGCTCCGAGGGGCCGGGAAGGCTGTATTATAGCGCCTTCTTGCGATACTATTTGCCGGTAGAGGGCCTCCAACCGCTCGCGCGCGGCATGGTCGTCGAGCGAGAGTACTATCTGGCGGAGGACCCGACGCGGCCCATCCGCGAGGCTCGAATCAACGATGTCGTGCTGGTCAAACTCACGCTCGTGGCGCCGAACGACCTGTACTTCCTGGTGTTGGAAGATCCGCTGCCCGCGGGTTGCGAGGCGATAGACGCCAGCTTGGAGACGACGAGCCGGGCGTTCCAAGCGCCCCATCTCCAGCGCGACTATGGCAAGATGGCCCCCAACGAGTGGGCTTGGCTCTGGGGGTGGGACTGGGCCGACCGCACGGAGCTGCGCGACGACAAGGTGGCGCTGTTCGCTGGGTCTCTACCCAAGGGGACCTATACCTACACCTACGCCATGCGCTGCACCACGCCCGGTGACTATCGTGTGATGCCAGCCAAGGGCTACGAGATGTATGCTGCGGACCGGTTCGGGCGCTCGGGCGGGTTGCAGTTCCACATCGCCGACGAGTGAGGCTGAGCTCGACGCCTAATATGTCGGCGGGTCGCCCCCTGTGGGGCGACCCGTCTCTTTATGGTGGTACGCCGGGTTGCGCCGGCGGCTCACACGGGGCCGTTGACGAGCTCGGGGAAGCGCTCCAACAGGTACGCCCCCACAAGCCCCGCAGCGTTGATGATGGCGTGCAAGGCGATGCTGGGCCACAGCGACCCCGTCAGTTCGTACAGCGCCGCGAGGATCAGGCCCATGGCGAATATGGCGGGCACCACGCCGGGGATCGCGTGCACCACCGCAAAGAGGGCGGACGAGATCACGATCCCCCACACCACCCCCCACTGCCTTCGCAGGCCGGGGTACACAAATCCCCGAAAAAAGACCTCCTCGGCGAGGGGTGCCACCACGGCGCCCAAAAGCAACGCCAGCGCCAGGCCGCCCAGGTCATCCCCGAACAACGGGAGGACAGGGGGCTGCCCCGGCAACCCGAGCCTCTGCCGCACGCCCTCCCACGCCACGTTGATGGCCAACACCAGAAAGAACGAACCGATTACGAGGGCCGCCCCCAGGGGCAGCGAGAAGGGGCGCAAGCCCAGGCTGGCCCACCCCCCGCCGTGTTTGCGGGGCCCCCAGGCCCACGCGGGGGGGATCAACAGGGCCTCCAGCGCAAACACCAGCGCGACTGCCGCGCCCGCCGGCAGTGTGATGCCCGCCAAGCGCAGGCCATGGGTCACGCCCAGCGACAACGCAACACCGCCCAGTATCAGCGCCAAGGCCGCTAGGCCGCCCCTCACCAGATCGGCTGGACCCCAGCCCGCCCAGGCAAAAGATCGCGCCCCCTCATCCGAACGCACTCGACCGCCTCCTAGCCCCCTGTGCTGCCGGGGCTCGCATCGACCTCCCCGACGCGCGCTGGAGCCCGCGTGTATGCGCCCATTCTATGCCGGATGTGCCCGGCGTCAACCGCACTCGCACACCCCCCACTGCGCAGGCGATCCGCCCCTCTCCCGCAGCGTTGACAGCCCGGAGCCCTTGCTTATACTTGAAGGTATGGACGAGAGAAAGAGGATCGATCTACACACGCACTCTTTTCTGAGCGACGGGGCCCTGCTCCCCTCGGAGCTGCTGCGCCGCGCGTCAACGCTCGAGCACGCTGCAGTGGCCATCACCGACCACGTCGACGCCAGCAACCTGGTAGACATCATCCGCAGCCTGCGCGCTCTGCTGGCGGAGCAGGCGCAGGATTTTGGAGCCAAGCTCATCGTGGGCGTGGAACTGACGCATGTGCACCCCGCCAGCATCGATAGGCTGGCGCGCCACGCCAAAAGTGTCGGCGCTGAGGTGGTGGTGGTCCACGGAGAGACCATCGTCGAGCCGGTGGCGCCGGGCACCAACCGCGCCGCGGTAGAATCGTCGGCCGTGGACGTGTTGGCGCATCCGGGGATGCTGACGTTGGAGGAGGCGCAAGCCGCCGCCGCGCGCGGGTGCCTCATCGAGATCACTGCGCGCAAGGGGCACAGCCTGACCAACGGCCACGTGGCGGCCGTCTGCCGCCGATCAGGCGCCAAAACGGTCCTGAACACCGATGCTCACTCTCCCTCCGATCTGGCCACTCTCGCGTTCGCGCAGGCCGTCGCCGCCGGCGCGGGTCTCGATGAGAGAGAGATCATCGAGGCCACCGTCACGAACCCTCACGATTTCGTCTCTCGTGTGTTGGCCCGCCGTCGCCAGACGACGTGGGTCTAGATGTCAATTCACCTCCCCAAGGAGTTGCAGTATGCCGTTCCCATCCATGCCCACCCAGATCAGATGCCCACATTGCGATACGCCTTTTATCATGGAGGTGCGTAGCATTGTAGACATTGGCGAGCAGCCGGAGCTCAAGGAGCAGCTGCTCCGGGGGCAGCTCAACGTGGCCGAGTGCCCCAGCTGCCACAGCGCTGTCGCGTTGAGCGCCCCGCTGCTGTATCACGACCCCGAGAAAGAGCTGCTCGTGTCGTTCATCCCCGCCGAGATGGGGCTGACGGCCGACCAGCAAGAGCAGTACATCGGCAGCCTCGTCAAGACGGTGATGGATAGCCTGCCGCCGGAGGAGCGCAAGGGGTATTTCTTGCAGCCCAAGGCGGCCCTCACCATGGCCAGCCTGATCGACACGATCCTGGAGGCCGACGGAGTCAGCCGAGAGGAGTTGGACCAGCATCGAGCCCGTGTGCGCCTTTTGCAGACGTTGTACGATGCACTGGACGATGAAAAGACGTTCGGAGAGCTGGTTCAAGAGCACAAGAGCGAGCTTACCTACGAGTTCTTTGTGATGTTGACCAGCCTGATCGATGCGGCGGATGAGCAGACCGAGGATGACGACAATCGTCTGGCCGTGCTCCGCGAAAAGCTGCTGGAGCGCGTACAACCCACCATGCCGCAGATGGCCTCCGAGGCCGAGTCGCCCGACGAGCTCATTCGCATGTTGCAGGATGCCAACGAGGAGAGTTTTTCGGCCCTTGTGGCCATCAACCGGCCCAAGCTGGACTATGCTTTCTTTCAGGCGCTCACCAGCAGGCTAGAGGCGGCCGAGGGCGCCGGCGACGCGGAGGAGGTGGAGCGGCTGAGCAGCCTGCGCCAGCGTATTCTGGACGAGATCGACGCACAGAACCGGATGGTGCAGGACGCCGAGGACCAGGCCGGCCTCTTGATGATGCAGATGCTCGAGGTGGACGCGGACAATCTGCGTGAGGCGTTGCGCGAACACAAGGATGAGATCGACGGCGTGTTCATCAGTGTGTTGAGCCGGTACCAGCAGGCCGCTGCACGCCGCAACGATACGGCACGCGCCGGCAAACTCGAGGCCATCCTCCACGCGGCGCTCGGCGTTATGGAGGAGGGCTTGCCGCCGGAGGCCCGGTTGGTGAACCAGCTGGCGCGTGCCAGCTACCCCGAAGAGACCTCGACGCTGCTGGAGGAGAGCCGCGGGCTCCTCAGCGACGAGTTCCTCCAGTCGCTCGACAGGCTCATCGAGGGCCTGGCGGAGAGCGATCGCGACGCCGAGGTGGCGTCCCACCTGCGACAGGTGCGCGAGCAAGCAGCCGCCAAGATGACCGTTCTGAGGGCATAGGCGGGCGAGTGAGTATGGGTGCCGCATGAGCGGTGCCGCATGAGCGGTGCCGCATGAGCGAGGCCACGGAGAGTGCTCTCTGCGGCCTCGTTGCGCGCCCAGAGATGCCCGTTAGGCGCCGCGCAAGTGCTCCCCCAGCCACGCAAAGGCGGCGGTCTGCATAGGAAAGTCGAACTTGTGCGGCCCGGGGTAGAACTGCCCCACATACGCCTCGGGATGGCCCACGCCCCGATAGTGCCCACACAGCTTGGCGTGAGCTGCGCGCATCCCCTCCTCGGTAAAGAGGGGATCTTCGAGATCGTACTGCACCAGCAGCGGCGACGGCGCCCGGCAGGCGGCCAGATCGGGCCAATCGCCGTATCGCGACCAGCCTGCGGGGAAGAGCATCCAGGTGTGCGAGGCGATGTTGTGATCCAGCAGGTGGCCGTAGGTGCTCATCAGCCCGACGACGACGGCCGCCCGGATACGATCGCACGCCGCTTGCAGCAAGCTCGAGCGCAACCCGCCCCCCGAGAGGCCGATGCACCCCAGCCCCCCGGGCAGCACATCGCCGCGCGAGGCCAGATAGGCCGCGGCGACGCGGTCCTCGAAAGCGATGACGCCCGCGAGCGTGGTGCCAAGCACCGTGCAGTACTTTTCCACCAGGTGCTCGTGAAAGGCGGCGGTTGTATTGTACAGCGCGATCTGTGGCGAGCCCGAGGCGTTCTCACGAACCCACGTCTGTGCCATCTGCCGATCGTGGGCGGGCATCGCCTCCAGGGCAAAGCGGCGGCTGCCCCACAGAAAGGTGTCGGGCACCAGCACCACATAGCCCTCCCGCGCCAGGGCGTTGGCGAACGCACGCCCCCCGTACGCCTCTCGCCGGTGCTCTACGACGTCGGGCTCGGGAGCGTCGGGGCCGTCAGCGATCTTTTCCTTGCCGAAATACTTGAACCCGCCGTGGTCGTGCAGGGCCAGCACGCCCGGGAGCGGCTCTGGGGTGTCGGGCTTGAGCAGCCAAGCGTGCGTGCGGGGGCCGTACCCCACAGACCACGTCAGCTCCTCACCGAGGAGGCCGTCGCGCTCCCAACGACGTTCCGATCTGACGTCCATCGGCTCCTCGACCGGACGGCCGAAGCGCAGCACCTCTCTGACGCGCGCTTGAGTCTCGGCCCCGGGCGCTGCGGTGGGGATGGGGCCCCACATCTCCGCAGCGGCTTGCGGCCAATCGCTATAAGCGCCCAGATGCTGATAGTCCGCAGGCATGGTCTCCCCCCCTTTTTCTGTTGCGAGCAGTGCGGGCACGCACGGGCCCGCGCTGGACGACTACCGCAGAAACGCGCCAAACACCTGGTTGCCCAACAACCGACCGCGCGGCGTGAGGCGTATCCCCGCGCAGTCGCTGATCAGCAACCCACGCTCTTCCAGGTCGCGGATCTCCTCGCCATACACCGCCGATAGTTCGCGCCCGAACCGCCGCCGGAACGCGCCGTGGCTCACGCCGGTGAGCAGGCGCAAACCCATCATCATCGTCTCGCCCAACTCCCGATCGGTGTCGGTCTCCTCCGCTTGATCCACGGGGTCCAGGCCGCGAGCCACGCGCTGGATATACTCTTGGGGCGCGGTTACGTTGCCAAGGCGGCGCGCGCCATCATACGACCAGGCCGCGACGCCCAGGCCCAGATACCTGCCGTTGCGCCAATACGTCAGATTATGTCGACAGGCCAGCGCGGGGATGGCGCCGGGAGCCTCGTCGCTGCGGCGCAGCGCCCAGTTGGATATCTCGTAATGCGTATAGCCTGCGCGCGCCAGAAGGTCTTCCGCCAGCTTGTACATGTCGGCGGCCAGCCCCTCATCGGGCGCGGGCAGCCGCCCCGAGGCGACGTCGTGCGCGAGCGGGGTCCCCTCCTCCAGTGAGAGCGCATAGAGCGAGAGATGTTCGGGCTCGAGCTCCAGCGCGCGAAGCAGGGTGTCGTGCCAGGAGATGAGGGGCTGTCGCGGCAGACCGTAGATCAGGTCCAGGTTCACACTGCAGAACCCGGCCGAGTGCGCCCAACGCGCGGCCTGGCGTGCGTCCTCAACCGAGTGTGCACGCCCCAAAAGGTGTAACTCATCGGCCCGCAGGCTCTGCACGCCAAGGCTCAGCCGGTTAAAGCCCGCCCGGCGCAGCTCTGCCAGAGCGGCGTGGCTCACTGTGCCGGGGTTCGCCTCGATGGAGGCCTCTATCGGCGACGTGAGGGCGAGGTGAGTGCCCAGCATCGCCGGAATCCGCACCAGCGCCTCTGTGGGCAACACCGTGGGCGTGCCGCCCCCCACGTACAGCGTATCGAACGATACCCCCCGCCAACGAGGCGCGCGCTGCGCCAACTCTAGCGCCACGGCCTCCAGATAGCCCGCGTGCAGGGGCTCCAGCCCGGGGTACGAGGAGAAATCACAATAGGCGCATTTTGTGCGGCAGAAGGGGATGTGTAGATAGAGCCCCGCCGAGGCGTGTTCTGGCTCGTGCACCGCGTTTTCGCTCACTTGGGGGGGCGCCGAGTCTCCGGGGCCAGCTCGGGGCGACGCGCCTCCGCCGCCCGAACCGCGCCGGTGAGGGCTCGGTTCGATAGGGAATCCAACGCCTGGCGAGAGGGGCGCGCATCCGTCGCCGAGATGGGCTGAGACCGCGCCACCAGGATGCCCACACCATCTCGAAAGGCCTCCCACGTCCCCGCCTTTTTGACCGATTGCCCCACCAGTAGCGCCGCCAAATCGGGAGCCACGGCGGGCACCCCGGACAAGAGGCCGTAGGCCACCGTCGCGGCGCGCACAGTATCTCCGTCCGCCCCCAACGCCAGCAACAGAGCCAGCGTGATCGCGGGATAGGCGCCCTCTGCGTGGGGCTCGATGCGCTCCAGCGCATAGCCCTCATCGGGGGCCAGCGCGCGGCATCGCACCGCGGTGATCATCTCGGCGGTGCTATCAACCTGGCAGCTGCCGGGCCGTGGAAAGAGGGAGGCCACCGGCACCCACTGCTCGCCCGTCAGGTTCGTCACCTGTACTTCAGCGGCCAATGCCGTAAGGGCCACCGAGATCTCGGCGCTGCCCACGGCTGTCACCATCGCACCGGCCACCGTACCATCCCTGCGCTTGGGGCACGATGCCACGAGCTGCACAGCGCGGTGAATCAGCGGCGCCTGCGCGGCCACCAGTTCGTTGTCGGCTAGAGCAGTAAACGTGGCGCCCCCGCCCAACACCAAGTGGCTGTTCTCCTGCTGCACGCGCTTCATAACGGCGATGCGTGAGACATCCACAAAGCTGCTGAACGGGCATTCGCCTCGCTCGATGCGCGGGCGCAGCTCGGTGCCCCCAGCGATAAGCTGGGCCTGGCCGCGACGCGTCGCAAGGAACGCCAACGCCTCGGCGACCGAGGACGCTACCAGATACTCTTCAGGCATAAGGCTCTCTGCACACCTATAATCGTTCTAGAACAACTAACTATATCCCGCGCGCGGCGCCGAGTCAAAGCAGTGTAAAGAAGGGTTGGGGAAACGCGCTCATACGGCTAAAGCCGTGCTCCAGCAGGATGCATTGCGAGCGCCCTCAGGGGGCGCACCCGGCTCGCGGTGGGGGTGCGCCGTGGGCGGGGACGAGCCCCGCGCTATTTCCGCTTTCGGTAGGCGGTGCGGATCTCGGCATAGACCCGCTCGACGTTCTCTCGCCGTCGGCGCTTGATGGCTGCGGCCTCGTGGTCGCGCACCGGGTAGAGCTCGAGCATACCGACCTTGTCGACGGTCTCTCGCCTGGTGGCGCCACTCTCGTAGAGCGTATCGACGCGCGATCGCATCTCTTGGATATACTCGCTCAACCGAGCCAGTTGTGATTTATCGGTGGGGCCTCGCTCCCCCGGCACGATAACGTCCACGTCCATTTCCTCTATTCGAGCCAGGGTACCGAGCCACGCCTCCGAGTTGGCGTGCACCATAGCGGGGTGCTGGTCGTTCACCACGTTATCCCCCGCGAACAACACTCGCTCCTCGGCGAGATACACGCCCAGTGAGGCCGGCGTGTGCCCGTTGAGATACAACACCTCCACCTGCCGGTCGCCCAAGTGGAGCGTCAGGCGGTCCTCGACGGTGACCTCGGGCGCGTACACTGTGAGGCTGGCGAGTTGCTCGGCCAGCTCGGGGCGCTCATCGCGGTAGGCGACGCTCAGTTGCTCCAACTGGGAGGCTCTGTATCTAGCGACCTGCTTGAAGGTCGCCTCGTGGCCGATGATCCGCACCGGGTAAAAGTTGGCATCACCCAAGTAGCGCTCGGGGTGAAAGTCGGTGTTCACGATGCCATAGATGCTCTCGGCGCCCAGGTCGCGCAGGGTTATCGCCCAATCGTGCGCGTCCGCGGCCGAAAGGGGCGCATCGATCAGCAGCGCACCCCGCGCACTGAGCACAGCGCCCACGTTGCCTCCCCAGTAATCCGTTTTGACGTACACTCTGTTCGCCAGTTCGGTGAGCACGCGCACCTCCTACGATTCCATCGCCGAGGCCATCGCCCGCACGCTCTCCAGCGCCGCCCTCAGGGCGTCGGGCAGGGCCTGTGCGGGCCCCCCCCCGCCCTGCGCTAAATGGGGTTTGCCGCCCCCCTTGCCCCCCAGAGGGCGCAGGGTCTCACAGAGCAGGGCGCCCATATCTATCGTCACGTCGTCGGCGCGCGCAAAACAGAACTGGGGCGCCGGATCGCTCACCGCCAGCAAAGCCACCATACCGCTGAATCGAGCCAGCTCTTGGGCCATCTGGCGCATCTGAGACGTTTGGTACCCCTCGAGCACCCGCGCCACCACACGCAGGGGGCCGAGGTCGACCGCTTGAGCCTCCAGCTCGGCCCGGTCTGCAGCAACGAGCCGCCCGCGTAGATCCTCGACCTGGCGCTGCAAGCTGTCGATCTCCTCCAGCTGGCGCTCCACGATATGTGGCAAATCCTCCACGCCAGCGCTCAGCTTGGCGGAGAGCTGCCGGCAGACGTTGGCCAAGGCGCGGTGGTCGGTCAGGGCGCGCCAGCCACAGACGAACTCGATGCGGCTGTTGCCGCGATGCCGCTGCCAACTCTTCAGCCGGATGCAGCCCACCTCCCCCGTGACGCGCACGTGGGTGCCGCCGCAAGCGCTGGCATCGTAGCCATCCACCAGCACCACGCGAATCACTCCGTGCACTGTGGGCGGTTTGCGCAGCGGCACCTGCCCGATGTCCCGCTCGTGCACCTCGCGCGTGGTCACGGCACGATTCTCGTACAATACACGGTTGGCCGAATCCTCCACGCGCTGGAGGGCCTCCTCGTCCAGTGTATCGGCCTCCACGTCGATGGTGCTAGACGCGCTCCCCAAATGAAAGCTCACCGTCTCGGCGCCCAATACACGCACAAAAGCCTGCGAGAGGATGTGCTGCCCTGTATGCTGTTGCATATGGTCAAAGCGTCGCGGCCAGTCCACCAGCCCGCGCACGCGCTCTCCGGGCACGGGCCTCGCTACGACATGCCAGATGCTGCCGACATCCTCCACCACGTCCACAACGCGCACGTCGTCCAGCATGCCCGTATCGTGGGGTTGACCGCCCGCAGTGGGGTAAAAGCAGGTGGCATCCAAGGCCACAGCGGGGCTCCCCTCGATAAAGCTGCGCCCCACAACGCGTGCGTCGAACTCGGTGCGATACGGATCCTCATGATACAGACGCTGAGTTACGAGCACAGGTGATTAACTCTCATTCTTGAATGATATACTGAGTATAGCGTATCCGCTGGCCCTTGGCCAGCGCCCAGCAGCCCTGCAGCAAGGCTGGAGCCCGGGCGGCGGCGGGCCGAGGCCGAGCGCCCGCACACAGGGCGAGACCGCGCTGTGGGGGAGCTACTCTGCTGCAGCAAAGCGCACGCCCAGCTTGATGCCCGCCTCGGGGTTCGCTGCCACCCGTGGGTAGGCCTCCAAGAGCTCGCCGACCGCCACCACCGGCTGTACGACCGGGTCGCCCGTGAGCCGTCCTTCCGCCAGCCACCGCCAGCAGGTTTCCATCAGACGGCGCTCGTTCCAGCGGGGGTAGTCGCGGTTCGGCTCGGAGCAGGCCCGAGAGAACACGACGTGGGGCGTGTTCATGTGGGCCTCCGCGCCGAGATCCAGCCCGGCGCCATAGGGCGGAGGGTAGGCCCCCGCCACCAACGTGCCGCCGTAGGCCAAGCCCCGCAAGCCGGCCTGCAGCGCCGCGCGTGCCCCGCTGTACTCTATGGCCACGTCCACGCCGCGCCCATCGGTGCGCTGCTTCAGCTCCAAGCCGGCGTCACAAGCGCTCGGATCCAAGGCCACATCCGCCCCCAATGAGACGGCCACATCCCTCCGACCGGTCACCGGATCCAGCGCGATAACGGGGCCCGCCCCAGCCAAGCGCAGTATCTGCACCACCATCAGGCCGATGGCCCCCAGCCCGAACACCGCCACCGCATCGCCGGGGCGCACATGGCCGTCGCGGACGGCGCCCAGGGCGAAATCCGCGGGATCCAGGCAGACGGCCGAGCGCCACGACATGCCCTCGGACAGAGGCCAGCAGGCCGACGCCGGGGCGGTGACGGTGTCTCGAAAGCCGCTGTACAAGCACACGCGCTGCCCCAGGGCGATATCGGTTACATCGGCGCCCCGCTCGATGACGGGCCCCACGATCATATTGCCCAAGGCGACCTGATACGTTTCGGCCGGGAGCTCGGCCTCGGGCGGTGCGTGAAACAGCATCAAGTCGGCATCCCAAGCGCCCCGGTCAAAGCCATAGCCATGGAACAGCGCCATCTCGGTGCCGTGTTTGGCTGCGCCGTACTCGGCGCGCACGCGCACCTGATCGGGCGCCAGGGGGGCGTCGTCGTAGGTTTGCCACTCCAAGCGCCCGCGACCGGTGCAGATCAGCTTTTTCGGCATAGCAGCCTCCCTCTCGTCTGTGTGCGCCAAGCGGAGCGAGCCCGTTCGCACGCACGGTAGTGCCCCGCACTGCGCCAGTATAGCGCCCACGCCCGGCGCCAGCAAGGGGCGCCCGCCCTCAGGTTGTCACCCGGCCGCCCATCGGAGCGGCGCCGGATTGCCATTCAGCCCAACACACGCCACAGGCACAAAAGCGGCAACAGATCGCTCTGTTGCCGCCTGTGGCAAAACTCGGTGCCGGGGCGCCCGGGCGCGCCGCTGGCCGTCGACTTAGAAGGGGATCTCTTCTTCGTCAATAGAGGACACGCCCCGATCCTCGTCCATCGCATCACTGAGATCGCTCGGGCCGGCGTCGCCGCGCCCGCCAAGGAACTTGACTGTGAGCGCGGTGACGTCGAGGCCAGCGCGCCACTCGCCGTCTCGCCCCTGAAACGGGCGGGGCTCGCTGAGCTCGCCCTCTACCAGCACTTGGCGCCCCTTGCTCAGATACTGGTTGCAGGTCTCGGCCAGGCGCCGCCAGGCCGTCACACGAAACCACACGGTGCGCTCCTGCTGTTGGCCGCTGGCGTCCGTCCAACGTCGGCTGGTAGCCACGCTGAACGAGGTCACGGGCGTGCCATCCGGCGTGTAGCGCATCTCCGGATCGCGGCCCAGGTTACCGACGAGAATGAGTTTCTGATACATGAGTTGGCCTCCAGAGATTGATGCTCTGCCTACGTGAGCGCCCGAGGCGGCTCGAGCAACGCGCGCAAGGGGCGCCCCACGGAATCAATAGGCAGCTGCCTAACAAGTATACCGATTATTATAGCACGCACGACTTGTACAGACAATCGGGCGCGCAACGCCAGCGAGCAGCTTCCAAGCGCTAGCCAAAGACGGTGCGCATACGCTCGCAGTAGTACTGCACGTTCTCCCAGACGGCGTCGGGCGGCAAGCGATGGTCGGGACAGGGGATATAGCCACCGAGATCCACCAGCGGGCGCAGCCGCTCGATCTCGGCATCCACGGCGGCGTAATCCTGCGAGAGCATGCGTTTGTCCATCCCCCCCACGCCCCGAAGCTCGCGGCCGTACTGCTCGCGCCATGGCGCGATACTCGCCTCCCAAGGCCCCACCTCGATGGGGAACATGGTGTTGACGCCGTTCTCCAGCCAGATGGGGATCAGGGCGTCGATCTTGCCGTCGCAGTCCAGCGAGGTGATGCCGATCCCATATTGGTGTACGAGGTCGGCGATGCGCCTGTAGTGCGGCGCCACTTTGCTGGCGAACACTCGCGGATTGATCAGCGGGCCGCTCCGATAGCAGATGTCCTCCCAATAGTGGGCGAAATCGAACACGGCCCCCGATTCGAGGGCACGTTTCGCGCAGCGATAGCAAAGATCGGCCACGGTGTCGATTATCTCGTCGAACAGCGGTTCGTCGTCGGCCAGCAGGTAAGCTGTGCCCTCCAGGGTCAACCAGTTGCGGACGACCCCGTAGAGGCTGCCGCAATGCAGGCCGATGGGCTCGTCGCGCTCCGAGTCGTCCTTAAGGGCCTCGAGGGCCGCCCAGTCGAGGCGTTCGTCGGCGTACTGCAGCCGGGGCAGATACAGCTCCTCCCACTCTCGGCGCCCTTTGAGCAGGTGGTCCACGTGTGCGGGGATAGAGCCCGCGCCGTCCTTTTGCAGGACGATACCCCCGTCGCCGGTGAGCACTTTGCGAAAGCCGTCGGGCGTCTCCTCCAACACTTTGGTCTCAAAGGGCGGATGCAGCTGCGAGTTCACCCGAGGGGTGTGTAGCCAGTTAAAGTCGAAACCCAGTCTCCGGGCCACCCCTCGCTCGATCTCGTTGCCATCGGCGATGCCTTCAACCTCTTCCTCCGTGAGGTGCCCCTGCGCATGCCAGACTCGGCGGGTATCCGGCCGAATGCCGAAATGCACAATGGGCAGCCGGTCAACATCCTGGTAGTTCAGTATAGCGAGAGCTCGTTCTCGGTTATTCATACAGTTGGCCTCTGTGGCGGGCTAGTAGCGCCCGTAGGTGTGGGTGGTTTCGTACAAAGCCAGGACGTTCTCGGTGGGAGAGTTGTCCTGCAGAGCGTGCGCGGGCGACATCGCATAGCCTCCACCGGGCATCATGATAGCCAGGGTCTCGCGCACATCCTCCACTACCTCGTCGACCGTGCCGAAAGCCACCGGGCCCGCCGTAGAAATACATCCGTGAAACGCCAGTTTGTCGCCAAAGCGCTCTTTGAGGTAGCGCGGCGCCATGTCTTTGACCTCCGGCTGGAGGGTGTCTACCACGCTGACCCCGAGCGCGATGTAATCGTCGTAAGCCCAACTGCTCGAGCCGCAAGTGTGTAGCACGGTCGGGAGGTTGTGAGCATGCCCCAGCTCTATGAAGCGCTTGTGGCGCGGGAGCACCTGCTTCTCGAACAGGGGGCGGCTGATGATGGGGCCGCGCTGTGTGCCCAGGTCCTCGCCCATCCACAAGAGGTCGTATCGGCCCTCCGCCGCTTCGATGGTGCGCTGAAGCACTTCAAAGCGCACATTCAGCAACCGATCCACCAAGCACATCCCGGCCTCGTCATCGGTGATCAAGTCCATAAAGACCTGATCCATGCTCCGCAGCCGGCCGGTAAAGTTGATGACGGTGCTCACGCCCGAGTTGCCAGCGATGACACAGTAGGGTTCGTACGCCTTGCACTGCGCAGCCACCACCGAGTAGTCGAAATCGTCGGGCGAGGGGAGCGGCCAGGCATCGATCTCCTCGAGCGTGGCGCTCTTCAGAGGAAAGTCGCAAAGGTCCCAGTAGCCGCCCGATGAGTGTTCGATCCAGCGATAGTGCATACCCCAGATGTCTATCTGGCGCTCGGGCACATCGGCGTGAAGCTTGGGGCCGACATACGGGGCGCTCACATGGCGGAAATCGACGCCCAGCGCTTGGCGCAGCCCCTCGTCGTCTGTGGCCGAGAGACCAAAGTGTTCTTTAACGCGCCTGTCTATGCCGGGGTTGGCGCTATAGTTGATCGGCACACGGTCGGGCTCTTGGCGGGCAAAGGCCGTCAGCGCCCGCTCTTTCGAGGTCATCGTACGCTTGCTCACACTAGCCTCCGGTTCACTGCATCAAAAGGGAAATGCGGGCACCCCCAACGAGTAGCTCGTGTCAGGGGCACCCGCGTCGCATTCCGTCGAGTCTCAGTCCTTCACAAAGAACTGCTCGGCACTAAAGTCGATCACGATACCGATGAGATCCTCCGACTCGGGCACGTTGCCATACCTGGCGTTGGTGATCATGGCCTCTTTGTAATTCTCCAGGATGGGCATGAACCAGATGTTGTCGTGGACGTTCCTGCGCTCCTGTTCGATCACGCTCGCGGCCTCTTCCATGGGCACCGTCATGCGGTCACCGATCGCCCGGAGATACGCCTGGAACTCCTCGGGCGGTTCCTCGCCCTCTTCGCCGCGCGTGTTCCACCACAGCGTCCAGAGGGGTGCAGAGACGTCCTGCCCGCGGTTGGGCTGGAACCAGAGGGCCAGAGGTGCAAAGTAGACGGTGGCCTGCAACTCGTTGGCCCCGTTGCGTTGTGACCAGAGGTTCGCCTCGATGACCTTCATCGACGTTTTAAGGCCGATGCGACCCCAGTTCTCCACCACCAGCTCGGCGATCAGAGCAAAGTTGGCGTCCGAGTTGCTGATTTCGAAGGGGATCTCGAAGGTCTTGCCATCGAACCCCAGCCGGTAGCCCTCGTTATCGCGCTGATCCAGGCCTATCTCGTCGAGCAGCTGATTGGCCTTGTCCGGGTCGAACTCTGAGGGCACGATCGTGGGCAGGGCGCCATACCCCAGGTAGATGGCGTCGATGATCTCCTCGCGGTCGATGGCCATGTTCAGGGCCTGGCGGAAACGCAGGTCTTGCACCGCCTGGAGCCAAGCGGGGTCGTCGTAGGTGAGGTTGAGGTGCACGAGGCTGCCGTTGGTGTGGTCGGTGACCAGGCGCGCCTTGAAGCCGCCAACCTCCTCGTTCTCTTTGTAGAGCGCCATCTTGGTGAGCGATGTGAATCGGTAGGAGCAGTCGATCTCTCCGGCGATCTGGGCGAGCGAAAAGCTCTCGGGGTTGGAAAAGATCCGGCTGCTGATTCTGTCTATGTACGGCAGCTGCTGGCCGGCAGCGTCCACCTTGAAATAGTAGGGGTTCCGCAAAAAGGCCTTGCGATCCTGCGATTCCTCGGCGAGCAGCCAGGGCTGCAGACTGGGAAAGCCGATGGCTTCGGTCTTGTAGATCCCCGCCACACCCGTGACATCCTTCATGGAGAACAGCTGCACCCAAGTATCGACGCCCGCCTGCTCAACCAGAGCTTCGAGCTCCGCCGCGTCGGCGTGCTTGGGGTGGAACTGTTTCAGATAGTGAGCGGGTTTGATGATCTCCTGATAGCCACGCCAACCCGCCACCGCCAGTTGCGCGAGGAAACCGCCGTAGGGCTTGGCAAAGCTCATCCGGAAGGTGAAATCGTCGATGATCTCGTACGCAAAGGGCTCGCCACCGGGCTGGTTCGCAGCGCGCAACCAGGCGGGCAGGCCGGAGGTGTACTCTTGGTTCATGAGCACGTCCTCGAAGCAAAAGCGTACATCCTCCGTAGTGACCGGTTCGCCGTCGGACCATTTGAGCCCTTCACGCATGTAGAAAGTGAATTGCATCTGGTCGTCGCTCACCTCAAAGTCCTTGACGACGTTCGGCGTCACGTCTTGGTGGATGATGCCAGAGATGTTGACCAGCGGCTCGTTGCAGGCGCAAAAGAGCTCGGCGTCCAAAGTGGGATCGGTGGTACCGAACCGAATCTCGCCACCGTACTGGCCTATCTCGAGCTCTAGCTCGGAGGGCGGGAACTCGTTAACGAGCTTGGGCTCCAGCGGTAGGCGATCCTCGACGGGCGGGAGCTCGCCGGCGGCAACTTTTTCAGCCAACATGGGGGCCTCTCCAAACCCACTCTCGGACGCTGTGGGGGGCTCTTCGGCCGGGGCCGGAGCCGTGGCCTCGGTAGCTGGGGCCTCCTCCTCGGGCACATCGGTGGCCGCAACCTCCGGAGCCGGTGCGGGAGCTTTGGGGCCGCAGGCTGCCAACACCCCGCCTGCAGTGGCCAGAGCAGATAGATGCAAGAAACTACGTCGGCTGATTCTCGGTCTCATACTGGGTCCTCCTCTTGTAGGCATCGGAACGATATCCCCAAAGCGCGATACAGTGCCCGGCCGCCCGTCGGCACGGCTGCACGCGCACCCGTGCTATGATACTGCATGTAACCACAGCTATCAACTCGACTCCACACGCAGAATGATCAGCGAGCGCGTTCACTCACCTAGATCGACCCTGTAAAGGGGTCCTTCAAACGATGATTGCCCCGGAGGGAGCTGGGGCGAGCGGGAGGGCTCGGCGGATCGCACCCGCTACGTTGACGAGTGCGGCCCGCTATCAACCGGCTTTCCATCGCTCGTCGCTACAGGGGACGACCCGCATGCGCTGTGAGCGCGCATCAGGGGTCGTCCCCTTTTCGAACGTAGCCGCTCGGCACCGTGCATTAGCGCTGCACTCTACAAATGTACAATCTCGAAATCGCCCCAATGCTCGCGCAGATACTCGGCGACCAGCCGCCTATGGCAATGCTGGGGGCTGGGCTCGCTGCAAAGCAGGCATGCGCCGTCCAGCACCTCTTTCGGCACACTGTTCTCCACTTTGGTCTCGGCGAGCAGCTCCAGAAAGTCGTGCTCGTACTTGTCCCAGTCACGACCGTGCTTTCGGTAAGTGTCCAGTATCTCTTGCGTAGGAGCGAGCTCCAGCATGTGCAGATAGTCTATGCCGTTGATCACGCGGAGAAAGTAGCGCAGATCGTCGCGCTTGGTAAAGGCGGCCAGTTGCGATGTGTTGCTGCGTCGAATATCCACTACCCGTACCAAGCCCGGTTGTTCGAGCTGCGTGAAAAACTCCTCGGCACTCTTTTTGGCGAACCCGATGGTGTAGACCCTCATGCTCCACCCTCCTCTTGGGTTTTCGCGTGTGTCATGGCCTCGCTCCGCCGCCTCAGAGATTGCGGCGGGGCCTTGAGCCCGCCTCTTGCGGAGGGGATCGGGCTCGCGGCGATACCCATGGCACGAAACTCGCGCGTATCGCCCTCGCAGGAGCTCGCGGTCGGCGAGGGTGGGTACGCCCTCGCGCTCGCGAACGACCTGGCCGGCAGCAATGTGCCCCTTGCCCGACAGAACCCGTCTGCGCGTTGGCGCCCGCCGAGCTCGCGATGGAGGTGTTTTGAAATAGGGTGGAGAGGCCTCGATGTAGAGGCAGTGAGCAGTCTCTATGTGTGTATATTCGCCGGGCCGGTCGCCCTTCACGATGGCTGTGTGCGTCCGCACCCGCGGACGTGGCCAAGTACATTGAGGATAGCGCATCAGACGGCGCACGTCAAGTGTTTGCTGGCACCACAACCGCGTTGCTCGGCGCACAGCCCGGCGAGGTGTGTAGCGAAGGGTTGTGGGTGCATCGGGAGTAGAAGGCGAAAAAAAACAGGAGAGACCGCTCTGGCCGTCTCCCCTGTCACTCTATGCATCAAACCGGCGCAATACCTAACTTGGAATAGGCTCCTCGGGCTGGATTCGAACCAACAACCAACCGGTTAACAGCCGGTCGCTCTACCATTGAGCTACCGAGGAACGCTCTCGCCGAGCACACGGGGGATTGTACACCCGCTCTCGCCCCTCGTCAAATCCACCGCGGATAGCGCGAGGGGGGCGGCAAGCCTAGGTGAGATAGTCTTTCAATTTGCGGCTGTGTTTAGGGTGCCGCAGTTTGCGCAGGGCTTTGGCCTCGATCTGCCGTATCCTCTCGCGGGTGACGCCGAACTGCTGCCCCACCTCTTCGAGCGTGCGAGGCTCTCCATCGTCGAGGCCGAAGCGCAGAACGAGCACGTCACGCTCGCGGTCGTTGAGGTCTCCCAGGCTGACGCGCATCTGTTCGCGCAACAATTCGCGGTTGGTCACCTCCACAGGGCTGGCGATAGAGTCGTCGGGGATGAAATCCACCAACACGCTGTTCTCCTCAGAGCCAACGGGGGTCTCTAGCGACATGGGCTCCTGAGACACGCGCATCAGTTGACGCACTTTTTCGGCCGCCCGGCGCAGGCGCCGCTGCGCATCCTCAGTGAGCTCCTCGCCGTCCTCGTGTAGCGAGGCCTCCATCGCCCGGCGATCGGTATCCGAGACGTAATCCAAGTTGAGGGCGATCTCTTCGGGCGTCGGATCGCGCCCGAGCTCTTGCTGCAGCTCGCGCATGGAGCGCGCCACACGGTTGATCGACTCGACCATATGCACGGGAATGCGAATGGTGCGCGCCTGGTCCGCAATGGACCGAGTGATGGCCTGCCGAATCCACCAAGTGGCGTAGGTGCTGAACTTGTACCCCTTGCGGTAATCGAACTTTTCCACCGCGCGCAAGAGGCCCAGGTTCCCCTCCTGGATCAGGTCCAAGAACGACATGCCACGGCCCGTGTAGCGCTTGGCCACGCTCACCACAAGCCGAAGGTTCGCCTCGGCGAGCAGCTTTTGCGCGATCCGCCCCTTTTTCAGCTTGAGGTCCAGCGTGTTCCGCTCGACATCGGAGAGTATGTCGCCCTCCACGGCCAGCCGCTCGACGGCTTCAAATCCGCTGTGGATCGCCTTGGCAAGGCGCACTTCGGCCGCTGCGTCAAGCAAAGGTACACGCCCGATCTCACGCAGGTACATGCGCACGGGGTCCCCCGTGGGCTCGGACACATCCACTGTTGGCTTGGCCAGGTCGCTATCCACACCGCCTCCCCGCTCGTCCTCGGTCGCTTCATCCGCTAGTTCGGCCTCGGTCTCGGGCTCTTCCGGTTCGCTGCCATTGGGCTCCAAGTCACTCTCTATATCCGCCTCGTCCTCATCGTCACTTTCCGCGTCGCTCACCGGGATGCCCATCTCTCCCAGGGCTCGCACCAGCCCCCGCACCCGCGCGGGATCCTGGGCCTCATGCGGAAAGACCTCGGCGATATCCTGCAAGGTCAACGATTTGGCCGCGAGGCCTTTGGCGAGCAGCAGGTCCAACCGTTTGTCGCGTTCCATGTCCTGCCCCATGGCTAGGGGGTCTCCATCAGTAAGTAGTGTTTTACCTGAGCTGTTTGCGCCCTGCGAACGTGGCCGCATGGGCCAGTTGATCGAGCGTCTGATGGCTGCGTGTGCAGCGCTCGATCTGAGCGTTCAGCTCACGCACGAGCTCATCCGCCCCCGCCTCTTGAGCGTCCTGCAGCAGGAAGCGCAACTCACGAATTAGGCTCGAGAGGTAGGCTTTTTGTAGGCGAGTGGAGCATTTGATGAGGTCCTCTCGAACCAGCTCGGGCGTCAGCGGTGGCCCCGCCCGAAATGTCTGTAGTACGGATTCTACATGAGCCCTGGACTCGGTGTCAAGCTGGCCAAACGCTGGCGAGAGGGAGTCGATGCTGGCCAACTCGGCGGGGTCGTGATCGCGCAGCAGCTCGAACGCTTGCCGCTCGCGCACGTCGCCAAAGGCCTCCGCCGAGAGCCCCACTGTGTCCACCACATCCGTCAACAAGCTGGGCCTTGCCAGCAACAGCGCGAGGCAGCGCTGCCCGAGGGAGAGGCCTCTTTGGGCGGGTTCGGGCACGGGGAGCGGCGCTTTGCTTCGGGTGCGGGTGCGCGGGGAGCCGACCCCCGCCTCCCCGCCGACGCGCAAGCGCTCTACATCGAGTATCAGCGCTCTGTCGTCCATTCGCATCTGCTGCGCCAGGCGCTGAATATAGTGCGCGCGCTCCACCGCGCTATCCATCGCTGCGAACACGGGCAGCAGCCGATCCACAGCATCGCGCTTGCTCTTGGCGGATGCGAGATCGGTGCTCGCCAGCACCAGATTGTAGAAATAGTCGGCCACGGGCAGCGCGCCCTCCACCAAGCGATCCCACTCGGCGCGGTCGCGGAGAACGAGCTCGTCGGGGTCGAGCCCCTCGGGGAGCACGAGGACGCGCACCTCGGCCTCCAGCTGTCTCTCGTAGCGGATGAGGCCGGTGGCCGTGGGCACCGGCACCACGCGATGGTCGAGCGATTCTCGGGCCACCTCGACGCCCCGCTCGGTGGCGCGCATCCCGGCGGCATCGGGGTCCAGCGCCAGGATGAGGACGCGGGTAATGCGGCGCAGAGCGTCCATGTGCGCCTTGCTCAGCGCGGTGCCCATTACGGCGACCAGGTTGCGAACGCCACACTGGTAGGGCACGATGACGTCCATGTACCCCTCGACGATGATGGCGGTGCCCGTCTCGCGGATGGCTTGGCGCGCCAAGTCGATGCCGTAGAGCACACTGCCCTTGTCAAAGAGCGGCGTCTGCGGCGTGTTGAGGTACTTGGGCAGCGAGTCGTCCAGCACGCGGCCAGCAAAGCCGACCACCACCCCCTGAGAATCCCGGATCGGGAATATGAGCCGCGCGCGAAAGCGATCGTAGACGTTGCCCTTCTCGCTGCGCGTGGTGAGGCCCGCCGTCAGTATGTCCTCGGCCGCGTAACCGGTGGCCCGCAGTCGGCCCTCCATCCAATGCCACGCATCCGGCGCGTACCCCAGCTGGAAGGTGGCTATCGTCTGCTGGGTGACGCCGCGCCGCTCCAGATAGCGCCTCGTGACCTCCCCTTCGGGCGAATCCACCAGCGCCCTGTGGAACTCTTGGGCGGCCGCCGCGTTCACCTCCCGAAGCCGGTCCAGCTCGTCGTGGACGCGTATCTCCTCCTGGTCCAACGGACGCAGCTCGACCCCGGCCTTGTCGGCCAGCAGCTTGAGCGCCTCGGGGAAATCGAGGTTCTCGATGCGCATGACAAAGGTGAACAGGTCGCCGCCCGTGGAGCAGGCGCCAAAGCAGTGCCAGTTCTGGCTCTCGGGGAAGACGATGAACGAGGGCGTCTTCTCGGTGTGAAAAGGGCACAGCCCCTTGAAGTTGCGGCCCGCTTTCTGAAGGGGGACGTACCCGCCGATCACCTCGACGATGTCCAGCCGCTGTTTGATTTCGTCCACGACGCTCATGGTATCTCTCCGAGGCCCAAGCTCCACAATCGCCCCTGCGCACCTACAAGATAGGCCACTCCGTCGATTTCGTCCAACGCCATCGGCCCCGGCACACTCCCCGGCGCGTCCTGCTCGCTGCGGATCGCCAACGAGGCCGCGTCGAGCGTGAGGAGCTCTTGGCCCGTCCGGAAGAGCACCCGCTCGCCCGGGCCGTCCACGGCCACCGCCCCCGCACCCCAGAGGGGGCGGCTGGGGTTGCCCCACAGGGTGTTGAGCACGGCCAGGGTGCTGGTATCGATCACCGAGATCGCGCCGTATTTGGGCGAGAGCCTATGGGTGACGTAGAGGCGCTGTGAGGCGCCGTCCAGCGCGAGAGCCATCGGGTACCCTGTTGACCCCAACCCGGTCTCGCCGGCCACATCGAGCGTGTCGGCGTCCAGAGATACGATCTGCGGATGGCTCGCCTGTGCGACGTACAGCCGGCCGGCCGCAGGGTCGACGGCCAACGCCATAGGCACGAGATCCATCGATCGTTCGGCCAGGGGCGTATGGGTGGTATCGTCCAACGCGACGACGCGAGAGCCCTCGGCATCCGCCACGTACACGCGCCCCGGCGCCAGCGCCAGCGCTACCGGCCGCCCGAGCCCCGGGAGGGTGGCCTCGAGCGCGCCCGCCGCGCTCCACACCTGCACCTGCCCGCTGGCCGGCAGCGCCGCATAGATGGTGCCGTCACGCTCGTCCACAGCCAGCGCTGTGGCTTCCCCGCCCAAGTCGGCCTCAAAGAGGGTGCGCCCGCCGATGCCGTCCAGCACCGTGAGGCGAGTGCCCGCCGCGGCAACCACCCGTCGGCGCGGCGGATCCCAGGCCAGTGCGTGGACGCTGCCCTCGTCCGGCGGCAGCGTGGCCAGCTGGGCGAGCCCCTGCGGACGATCCAGAGTCGGCTCGTTCAAGGGGCCCGGCTCGAGTGGCGGTGTGCTCTCGCTCTGTAGCGCAGCCGCCGCCCGGCCGGACGGCGGAAAGCGCCCGGCCCTGGAGACGATAGGCAGCCAAACCTGCGGCGACCCCAAGTCCGCGGGGATGCCGCAGGCCATCGCTTGCACCGAATCCACATACATGCCGGCGGTGCCTCCCGTCTGGCCGTTGCGCACGCTAAAGCGCAGCGTCAGCGTGCGGCCCGCGTACCCCAGCAACTCGTGCTCAAAGTAGTTCCAGCGCGCCGAGGCGGACGCGCCCCAAAAGATCCATTCGACGGTCTCGCCGCTTTCATCCAACAGGATGGCGTATTGGCGATTCCACGAGAGATCGGTGGCCACAGAGTAGTGCCAAAAGCTGATGCGCAGCGAAGCCGCGTCATCCGGGACGCGAAAAGTCTGTTGCACGGAGGAATAGCTATGCACCCGTGGGCCGTCGACGATGCCGACGCGCATAGCCCGCCGCCCATCGTGCACCGGCGACGTCACGTACGCGGGGGGGTAGGGACCGTCCAACAGCGTCCATGCGCCGTCCTGTTCGAACCCGCCGTTGCGCAGCAGGGGTCGGCAGAGTGTGGGGGGCGGCATGGTGCCCGGGGGGGACGTGGGCGTCGGCGCCACGCCGCCACGAACCTGCACGGGAGCCGCGTCGCTCACAGAGAGCGAGCCCAGGTTGCTGGTGCTCACGCTCGCCTGGCCGGTGTAGGCGCCCGCCACGGGCGACGCTTTTGCCCTGAACCGAACGATGAGCTGCCCCGCTCTTGGCGCCCCGCTCTTGGGCAGCTGCAGTACAGCGTCGTACTGCGCGTGGCCGTGCCAATCCCACACCGCCCACTCGTGGGAGGGATCCTCGAGCTGGTAAGGGCACACACCCAGCACCTCGGGCCAGTGTGCCCAGTAGTCGCGGAAAGCGCGCACCATGTAATCGGCGCGGTTGCCCTCTCCGATCTCGGAATAGAGCCAATAGAGATCATTGGCGCCCAGCGCATAGCCCGTCTCCGTCAGCAACACCTTCAAGCCGGTGCGCCCCTGGCGAGCCAACTCGGCGAGTTCTATCCGGTAGCTGTCTATGCTCAGATCGGGGAGGGACAATAGGGGGTCAGCTCGCAAGTTGACCTCCGGCGGGCGGTTGCCGGGGTATGTGTGGGTGGCCCACACATCAAAAGCGTGCAGCGCCCGGGGCACTGTGGCCATGCCCCGGATGAACTCTACCGGGCCGATATTGCCCCCCGGCGACAGGCCCCCGTTGAGGATCCTGATGCGTGGGTCGCCGATGGATCGGATGGCGTCGGACACCGCTACCAGGAACCGGGCGTACTCGACGGGGTTGGCCGCGCCGCTCCATTCGTGGTTCAGGTTCGGCTCGTTCCAAACCTCTATGTAGAGCAGGTGGCCATCCCGCCGGGGGAGCCCCTGCACCACGCGCCGGAACCCGGCCGCGACGGCCGAATAGTCGCCGGTGGGTGAAGCGACGGGCTTTTCCCACCGCTCGGGGAAGACGTTGCTGTTATAGTGCCCCTCCAGCCGCAGCACGGGCACCAGGCCGCGGTCGTAACAGCCGTTGACAAAGTTGATCCAGTTCTGTTGGGGGCCAGAGGTGTCGGCATCGATGGGGTGCAGCAGCTGCTTCACAAAGGCCCCATCGCCCATCAGCCGCTTCACCGAATCGAGCTGATAGTTGGTGTCCTCCCATTTCCCCTGCACAAAGGTGTGCATGCCGTATAGCGGTTGCCCGCCGCCGGGGGGGACGGTCAGATCCAGCCAAGTGAGAAGCGAGCCGTGGATGAGGGGGGTCTGGCTCGATACGCGCACGCCGTTGTTGTAAATCTCGGCGCTGCCCTGCACAAAGGAGAACCCAGTGGGCAGCCGAAAGGAGACTGTGGTGCCCCGGCCCGACTCCTCGCCAACGTTCTGAACCACTACCGAGTAGGTGAGCTCCTCGCCCGCCGACACCGGCGAGGGCGCTGAGGCACTCAACAGGAGGGCGGAAGAGCTCGCCTCGGTGTGCAGCGCCGGGCGCGCCGTCGCCGAGAGGGCCAGCACAACCAAGAGGCAGATCACCGTTCGACGGACAAGAGATGAATGCTGATGCACGAGGTGTATTCCCCACAATGGCTGAGCTCATCGAGCGCGGATATGCAGGGCTCTCGGCTGTACTCTACCAACAGAACTTTTTCTCGAGAAGCGAGTGCGCCGGGGGAAACAAGGCCAGACCCTCGAGGGCCTGGCCTCAGTTTCAACGTTGCGAGGCCGATCGCAGAGGTCGGCTCCGCGCCATTATTTGTTGCGAATCGCCGCCTGGGCCGCCGCCAAACGCGCCAAGGGCACGCGGTAAGGCGAGCAGCTGACGTACTTGAGCCCCACGCGATGGAAAAAGTCGATGGAGCTGGGGTCGCCCCCGTGTTCGCCGCAGATGCCGAGCTCGATATCGGGGCGCACGGCCGTGCCAGCCTTGACGGCCATGGCTACGAGCTGCCCCACGCCGTCCTGATCCAACGACTGGAACGGGTTGGCAGGCAGGATCTTGCGATCGACGTAGGCCAAGAGGAACTTGCCCTCCGCGTCGTCGCGCGAGAAGCCAAAGCCCATCTGCGTCAAGTCGTTGGTGCCAAAGGAAAAGAACTCGGCGTGCTCGGCCAGCTCGCCGGCGGTGAGGGCGCCGCGAGGCGTCTCGATCATGGTGCCGAACTTGTGCTCGATCTCGATGCCCTCTTCGGCCATGACCGCCTTGGCCACCTTGGAGAGCTCCTCGCGCTGAATCTTGAGCTCGTTCACGTGCGAGACCAGCGGAATCATGATCTCGGCGTTCACACGGATCCCCTTCTTGGCCTGGCGGCAGCCGGCCTGGAAGATGGCCCGCACCTGCATCTCGGTGATGCCGGGAATCATCAGCCCGACGCGGCAGCCACGCAGCCCCATCATGGGGTTGATCTCCCACATCGACTCGACGACCTCGAGCATCTTTTCAGCCTCGGCCAACCGGGCGGAGTTGGAGCCATCGCACCGCAGCTGCGTAACCTCTTCGATCAGCGACTCGCGGCTGGGGAGGAACTCGTGCATGGGCGGGTCGAGCAGGCGGATGATGACGGGGAGCCCGTCCATGGCCTCAAAGATCCCCTCAAAGTCCGCTCGCTGGTACGGCAAGAGCTGGTCGAGGTACCCTTGGCGCTCTTTATCGCTCTTGGCCATGATCATGCCAACCACGCTGGGCCGACGCGCTTCCTCAAAGAACATGTGCTCGGTGCGGCAGAGGCCGATCCCCTCGGCGCCGAACGCGCGGGCGCGCTTGGCGTCGCGCGGAAGATCGGCGTTGGTGAACACGCCCAACCGCCGGATGTCGTCCGCCCACTCTAGCAAGGAGATCAGATCGGTCTCTTTATCATAGTCCACCTCGACGGTGGGGACGGCGCCCACAAACACCTCGCCGGTGGTCCCGTCGATGGAGATGAGGTCGCCCTCGTTCACCACGATCCCGCCCTTGGTGAAGCGACGGCCCTCCACGTTGACGCTGATGTCCTCGCACCCGGCGACACAGGGCAGGTTGTTGCCACGCGCCACCACTGCGGCGTGCGATGTGGCGCCGCCGTGCTGAGTTAGGATGCCTTTGGACATGAGCATGCCGCCCACATCGTCGGGAGAGGTCTCGGGGCGCACCAGGATGACGTCCTCGCCCGCCTCAGCGTGTGCCATCGCTCGATCAGAGTCGAACACGGCCACGCCCGTGGCGGCGCCCGGGGAGGCGTTCAGCCCCTTGGCGATGATATCGCCGCGATCGATGGCGGCCTGTTTGGCGTCGGGGTCAAAGCTCGGGTGCAGCACTGCGTCCACTTGGTCGGGCTCGATGCGATCGATAGCCTCTTCACGGGTGATCAACCCCTCGTTGACCATATCCACCGCGATCTTGAGCGCGGCGCGCGCGGTGCGCTTGCCCGAACGCGTCTGCAGAATCCACAACCTGCCGCGCTCAAAGGTGAACTCGACGTCCTGCATGTCGCGATAGTGGCGCTCCAACATCTCGGTGGCGTCCAGGAACTGCCCGTAGATTCTGGGGTTCTCGCGCTTGAGCTCGTCGATGTGAGCTGGCGTGCGGATTCCCGCCACGACGTCCTCGCCCTGGGCGTCCTGCAGATACTCGCCGTACAGGTGGTTCACGCCGGTGTTGGGGTCGCGCGTAAAGGCGACGCCGGTGCCCGAATCCTCGCCCATGTTGCCGAACACCATGGTGCAGACGTTAACCGCCGTCCCCCAAGTGTCGGGCAGTTTGTTCAGGCGGCGATAGGTAATCGCCTTGGCGCCGAACCACGAATGAAAGACCGCCTCGGTGCCCTGGCTGAGCTGCTCCCAGACGTCATCGGGGAACTCTTCGCCGAGCTGCTCTTTGTAGATACGCTTGTACTCCACAACGATCTCTTTGAGCATATCCACTGTGAGGTCGGTGTCTCGCTTGCCCTCGGTCTTGGCCTTGTACTCTTCCAACAGGTCGTCAAACAGTGCGCCATCCACACCCTTGACGACGCGACCGAACATGGAGATCAAGCGCCGGTAGGCGTCGTAGGCAAAGCGCTCGTTCCCAGAGAGCTCGGCCAGGCCCCGCAGCGTCTCTTCGTTGAGCCCAACGTTCAACACTGTATCCATCATACCGGGCATCGACAGGCGCGAGCCCGAGCGCACAGAGACGAGCAAAGGGTTGGACGGATCCCCGAACTTTTTGCCGGTCTCCTGCTCCACGACCTTCATGGACTCCAGGACCTGCTCCCACATGCCCTCGGGGAAACGGTTATCCGCATCGAAATACGCCAGACACGCCTCGGTCGTAACAGTAAAGCCCGGCGGCACAGGAAGGCCAGCGTTGGTCATCTCCGCCAGGCCTGCCCCCTTGCCCCCCAACAGGTCTCGCATATCCCTGTTCCCCTCTGAGAACAAGTAGACCCATTTTTGTCCCATAGAAAAAAACCTCCCAACTGTTATGCCCCATTTTCAAACAAATCGATTATAGCGGCGATAAGCAAAGAGGGCAAGTCTCCGATATAGGCGCCAGCAACTCTGTGCTGTGCCCTGCGTAAAGGATCTCAGAGCGCACTCGCGGCGACGGCGCCGTAAGGACCCCTTGGGAGGTGGGCCATGAGCTTTTTGGGCAATCTGGTGTGGTTGATTTTCGGCGGGTTTTTCGTGTTTCTGGGCTATCTGATCGGCGGAGTCGTCCTGTGCCTCACCGTTGTGGGGATCCCATTCGGGGTGCAGCTGTTCAAGCTGTCGCTGTTGGCGCTCTCGCCCTTTGGCAAGGAGGTCGACACGACGGGCTCGGCGCGGGGTCTGCTGCCGATCCTGATGAACGTGTTGTGGTGGGTGTTCGGCGGCGTCGAGGTGGCGATCGTACACCTGTTGTTCGCCCTGATTCTGGCGATCACTGTGGTGGGCTTGCCCCTCGCCAGGCAGCACATGAAGCTGCTGTTGCTGGCGCTCGTGCCCTTTGGGGCGCGCATCGAGTGAGCGCGGGCGTTGGCACGCGGCACAGATCGTATGCCAACGCCCCGTGATCCCGGATTCTAGAACCCCTCCAGCGCCGTCAGGTCTACGATGCCCTCGGTGAGAGAGCCGATCCCCTGCAGCAGCCCCAGGCGGCTGTTGCGCATGGGCAGGTCGTCGGTCATGACGAGTATATCCTCAAAGAAGCGAGTGATGTGGGGCTGGAGATCCAGCAGCGCCTCGCACAGGGCGTCCACCGTGCTCTCTGCGACCACCCGCCGTCGGACGCCGCGGTAGGCGCGCACCAGGGCGGCTGAGGCCGGCTCGGTGAGGAGCCTCTCATCGATAGCGTGAGCCTCCTCAAGGCTGCGGGTGATGCGCACACAGCGCGCATAGCTGTCGAGCAGTTGCCCCCAGTCGCAGCGCTCAACCCAGGGCACGAGATCCTGCAGCGTCCGGTACGCCAGGTAGGGGTCGTACCCGCGCTCGGCGAGCACCGCATCCACCAAGTCGTAGTGGAAGCCGCCCTCCAGCAGATAGCCGCGATAGCGCCGCTCGATATAGTCCAGCACCTCGCGTTGGACCTCCTCCGAGACCTCGACGGGGAGCCCGTCCGCCGCCAGCGAGATGATCTCGGGCAGCGCGACGGAGAGCCTCTTGCCCAGAAGGAGCTGCAGGACGCCCAAGGCCGCTCTGCGCAGGCCCCAAGGGTCCGCCGCACCCGACGGCCGAACGCCCACGGCAAAGAGCCCCACGAGTGTGTCCATTCGATCGGCGAGCCCCAGTGCGAGCCCCGGCATCTCGGAGGGGAGCTGATCGCCCGCGGAGCCGGGCAGATAGTGCTCCTCGATCGCGAGGGCTACATGGGGCGGTTCGCCAGAGCGCTCCGCATAGTGTCGGCCCATCCGCCCCTGCAGGGAGGTGAGCTCGACCACCAACTGGGTGGCCAGGTCGCTCTTGCTGAGAGAGGCGGCGCGCTGGGCTGCAACCCTCTCGGCATCCGACAGGCCCAAAAGATCCGCTACCTGGGGCACGAGCCGCTCCAAGCGATGTACTTTATCGAGCACTGAGCCGAGCCGCTCTTGGAACATCAGTGTATCCAAGCGCGCGGTGAAATCCTCCAGGGGCCGCTTGACGTCGGCGTCGTAAAAGAAGGCGGCGTCGGCGTAACGCGCGCGCAGCACCTCCTCGTTGCCGTGGCGCACAGCATCCACATCGAGGTTGGCGCCGTTGGCGACGGCGATGAAATGCGGCAGCAGCTCGCCATCCCGAACGATGGGGAGGTATCGCTGATGCGTTCGCATCACCGCCAACAACACCTCGGGCGGCAAGCGAAGGTATTCTTTATCAAAGGCGCCCCGGATGGCCAACGGGTGCTCCACCAGGCTGGCCACCTCACGCAACAACGCAGGGGCCTCGGGCACCCGCCCGCCAACCTCGGCGGCCAACGCCTCGGCCTGAGACCACACGCTCGCCTCTCGCTCGGCGCGGTCGAGCACCACCCCGGCATCGCGCAACGCCGCGGCATACTCGCGCGCGGACGTTAGGGGGATCTCGGGCGAACCCAGCGATCTGATGCCTCGCGACACCCGGCCACTGCGCGCGCCGGCATACTCAAAGGGAACGACCTGGTCGCCGAGCAGCGCTACGAACCAGCGCAGCGGGCGCGAAAAGCTCACGCCGCTGCTGTTCCAGCGCATACTCTTGGAGAAGGTCAGGCTTGCGACGACCTGCGGCAACACCTCGGCCAGCACCTGGCTCGCGGGCCGCCCGCGTTCTACCACCACCGCCACAACGTAATCGCGACCGTCCACGTTGCGCGTCTGGAGGGCAGAGACATCTACGCCCTGGCCGCGTGCGAACCCCAGCGCCGCCTTGGTGGGGTTACCCGCCTCATCGTAGGCTATACGCGCGGCCGGCCCCCTGGCCACGCGTTCCTCATCGGCCTGTGTGGCCCCCAGCCCCTGTACCAGCGCTACCAGGCGCCTGGGCGTGCCCACCACGCGCAGGCCGCGGAAGGCGAGGCGGGCCTCCTGAAGGGCCGTGCGCAGGTTGCCCTCTAGCTGCACCAGCGCAGCGTCCAGGTCGCCCACGGGCAGTTCCTCGCACCCGATCTCTAACGCCAGCTCGAACGGCCCCTCACCCTCGGGCTGCGTGGGCTGAGGCAGGGGCGCGACGGCGGGCGGGGACACAACGTTCTTGTGCAAGAAGGGGTGGCCGAGATCCTCGCGCTGCTTCACATAGAGCGCCGCCACCTCGCGCGACAGATCGCGCATTCGCACAAAGTAGCGGGCGCGCTCCGTCACGCCGATGGCCCCCCGGGCGTCCAGCACGTTGAACACGTGCGAACACGCGAGGACCTGATCGTGGGCCGGCATCACCAGGCCGCGAGCCAGCGCGTTCTTGGCCTCGGCCTCGGCCAGATCGTACATCTGGCGCAGATTGGCCACGTCGGCCACCTCAAAGTTGTAGATGCACTGCTCGATCTCGCTCTGTAGATGCATATCGCCGTAGGTGACGGCGCCGCGCCATATGATGTCGGGAAAGCCGCGCACACCCTGCAGCACCATAACGATCCGCTCCAAGCCGTAGGTGAGCTCCACCGATACGGGGTCGAGCGTCTGGCCTCCGGCCTGCTGAAAGTAGGTGTACTGGCTGATCTCCTGCCCGTCCAACCACACCTCCCAGCCCAGCCCCCAGGCACCAAGAGCGGGGGACTCCCAGTTGTCCTCCACAAAGCGGACATCGTGCGCGCCAGCGTCGATGCCCAGGGCTTTGAGGCTCTCCAGATAGAGCTCTTGCGGGTTGCCGGGGTCCGGCTTGAGGATGACCTGATATTGGTAGTATTGTTGCCAGCGATTGGGGTTCTCTCCGTAGCGGCCATCGTCGGGGCGCACAGAGGGCTCGGGATAGGCCACGTTCCAGGGCTCGGGCCCCAACACACGAAGCACGGTGGCCGGATTCATGGTGCCAGCGCCCACCTTGACGTTGTACGGCTGCCACAAAAGGCATCCGTGGTCCGCCCAGAACTCGTTGAGTCGCATGATCGCCGTCTGGAAATCCATGGGATACCCCCGCATTGTAGGTGTAAGGCACAAAAAAGCGCGGGGGCACGCCGTCGGCCGAGCGGCATTCCGGGACCCCCGCGCGGTTAGCTTCCAGTTGCTCGCAGTTCTCTGCGTATACGCTGCAAAAAAACCACCGATTTCAGCTCGCGCTCCAGCACGTACTCTAGATACCCTTGGAGCAGCGCCTCCACCTCGCCGTGGGTGGCACTGCCGACGCGCAGTCGTGCGACCTCGGAGGGGCTACGCGTCTGCAAAAAACGCAGCACCTTTTGCGCCGCCACAGACACTGCCGTCGTTAGCCGGTCTTCCGCTGCACACTGTGCGCATAGCAGGCCGCCCTGCTCTCGGCTGAAGCAGTTCTCGACGGGCTGGATGTCGCGCTGGCATCCCAGGCAAGCGAAAAGCTGAGGGCGGTACCCAAAATAGCTCAGGAGCTGCAGCTCAAAGTAACGCGTCCAGAGGCGCAGATCGTCTTCCGTCGCCAGGCGCTGCAAGGTGTCCGAGAACAACTCGTACACCGGTTGGATATCCTCACCCTCTTGTGCGAAACGCTGCACCAGTTCGCCGGCGTAGCACGCGTGGGTAAAGCGCAAAAGATCCGCGCCCAGGCCCGGGTACTCCTCGATGCTTTCGGCCTGCGTGATGATATACAGGTTGCGCCCTCGCGCCAACATGAGCCGCACGCGAGCAAAGAGGCCCAAGTGGCCGGCCTTGCGGCTGGTGGATCGTCGCACTCCTTTGGCCAGAGCCGAGAGCTTGCCCTCGGGGGTCAGCAGCGTCAGGATGCGATCCGCTTCGGCGTAATCCAGCGCGTGGAGCACGATCGCCTCCGTTCGCAGCAGCCGCTCCTGATGCATCCCAACCTCCACAACGAATCCCACACAGCCAACCCGCTGAGCAGCCTATGCTGGGGGGGCACCCTCGAGAATTCTGATGCCTGCGCTAGCGCCGATGCGGTTGGCGCCGGCCTCGATCATGGCCACGGCGCTCTGAAAGTCTCGGATGCCACCCGCTGCCTTGACCCCCACGTTGGGGCCAACGACAGAGCGCATCAGCGCGACGTCCGCCGTAGTGGCACCACCGGTGCTCAAGCCGGTGGACGTCTTGACAAAGTCCGCACCCGCTTCCATGGCTAGCAGGCAACCGGTAACCTTTTGCTCGTCGTCGAGCAAGCACGTCTCCAGAATCACTTTGAGGAGCGCTTTGTGGTTGTGACAGACCTCGGCCACCGCCGCGATATCGTCGCGCACAGCGCGATAGTTGCCCGCACGCAACGCCCCGATATTGATGACCATGTCGATCTCGCGAGCGCCGTCGGAAATAGCGCGCATGGCCTCAAAGGCTTTGACCTCGGCCAGCGAGGCGCCCAACGGAAAACCGGAGACGGAGCAAACAGTGACTTCAGCGCCCTCCAGCAGGCTGGCGCATTGCAGCACATTGAACGGGTTCACACACACCGACGCAAAGCCGTACTGTACAGCCTCGCTGCAGAGCCTGTCCACTTGATCCGGTGTGGCATCGGCGCTCAACAAGGTGTGGTCGATCATCCGGGCGAGTTGGCCTCTGCTCAGCATAGCGGGCACCTTGGGAGCGGGGTTCGCCCGGAACTGAGCAAGAGCCTCCTTGGTTCTACTCACCAGAGCCGCCTCCCAACCACTGGAGCCGATCTCATCTAGCATGACCCTCTCTCCTATCATCAGCGCACTGTGTGGCCACAGCCCATGCGACCGAGATCACTTAACTCGGTGATTATACACAGGCGCGAACCTCACGCCAAAGGCTTGTTCGGTTCTGTGGCCTCGCTCGGCTGGGGCGAATCCTCGTCTTGCTCCGCAGGAGCCCCGCTGGACAGCGTTGCGCGCGAGAAGGCCATCGGCAATAGGGCGCTCAGTGTGGTCTCTTGCACGCAGCCGGCGGTGTCGGCAACCAGCACGGGCATATCGTCTGCGAACTCGGCCATCACCTGCCGGCAGGGGCCGCAAGGCGTCGCGCTCACGGCGGTCACCACCGCCAGCTCCAGGAGGCGCGTCTCGCCCTCTGACACGGCCTTGAAGATTGCTACCCTTTCGGCGCACACCGAGGGCCCCATCGCCGCGTTCTCGACGTTACAGCCGGTGTAGATCAGGCCGGAGGCAGTTCGCACAGCAGCGCCCACAGCGAAACGCGAATAGGGCGCGTAGGCGTGCGACCGCGCCCGAGCTGCGGCACGAACCAGTTCCCGCCGCTCCTGTGGCAGATCGGAGATAGATCGCGCCCTACTCATCGGGCGGCCCCTTTTCGTCCAGCTGGCGGATGGTGCGTGCGGGGACGCCGTAAGACAGTGTGCCGTCGGGCACGTCGTGAGTCACCACAGACCCAGCGCCGACCACGGCCCGTGCGCCCACACGCACAGGAGCGACGAGCATAGCGCCGCTACCGATAAAGCTCTCAACCCCTATGATGGTGCGGTGCTTGTGCGTGCCATCATAGTTGCAGGTGATCGCCCCCGCCCCGATATTAGAGTTCTCACCGACCTCCGTATCACCGACATAGCCGAAATGCCCCATCCTGGCGCCCGCGCCCAGGTGAGAGTTCTTGACCTCGCCAAAGTTGCCCATGTGCACACCGCGACCGAGGTGGGCGCCCTCGCGAAGGCGCCCGAACGGGCCGATCTCCACCTCATCCTCCAGCACAGCTTTCTCCAACACCGACGCGAGAACCTTGCAGTCATCGCCGATGACTGTGTCTCGAATGACAGAGTTGGGGCCGAGAACGCAGCGCTCCCCTACAGAGGTGTGCCCCTGCAAGTGGGTATTGGGGTGGATGATGGTGTCTGCACCCACAGAAACCGTCGCCTCGATGTAGGTGGTGGCAGGATCGACAAGGGTGACACCGCGCAGCATCATATCCTCGGCGATCCGTTGGCGCATGATTCGCTCGCTGCGCGCCAAATGGACCCGTGTATTGACCCCTTGAACCTCCTCCACATCCTCGATCGTAAAGACCTCAACGGGCCAACGGGCTGCTACGGCCAACTCGACCATATCGGTCAGATAGTGCTCTCCTTTGGGAGGCGTTACTGGCACCCTGGGCAGGTACTCCCACAGGAACCCCGCGTCAAAGCAGTAGACGCCGCAGTTCAGCTCCTTGAGAGCGAGGATCTCGGGCGAAGCGACGGCCTCCTCGACGATAGCCTGCACTTGCCCCTGCGCATCCCGCACGACGCGCCCAAAGCCCATCGAATCGTCCGACAGGACGCTCAGCATGGTGATAGCGGGTTTGCGCCGCTGATGGAGCGTGATCATATGTTGCAGGGTCTCGAGGCGCAGGTTCGGCATGTCCCCATAAAGCACCAAGACAGCATCCGACCGACCCAAGAGGGTCTCGCGGGCCTGAAGAGTGGCGTGGCCTGTGCCCAGCTGCTCCGCCTGATGGGCGTACTCCACTTGGTCACCCACCGCCTGTTTGACCGCCTCGGCACCAATCCCCACCACCAACACGACGGGTGCCGCCCCCAGAGCCGCCGCGTTTTGGATGGACCAGAGGACCATGGGGACGCCGCCCACGTGATGCAGGACTTTGGGTGTCGAGGAGTTCATGCGCGTGCCCTGTCCGGCGGCGAGAATAACTGCTGCGAGCTTGGACATCCGCGAACCTCCTGTTTGCACAAATGAAACGACCAAGCCAGTCCTTGCCATTGTGAAGGAAACATGACTTGGTCTTCAGCATTCTCTTGGCGGGCTTGCGTAAGGCCAAGGGACAACAGCTGGGGCGGAAGGATTCGAACCTCCGAATGGCGGCTCCAAAGGCCGCTGCCTTACCGCTTGGCTACGCCCCATCGCAACAGTACGACATCGACATTCTAGCACAACTGTTGGGGCATGCCAAACACGCGGCGAAGCGCCCCCGGCAGGCCAAGTGACGGTTTCAGAAACAAAAAAGCGCGCCGGTGCTGGCGCGTCAAGAAAACAGGTTCCCTTGGC
>CAYOUT010000017.1:0-60572 GCA_964407215.1 uncultured Anaerolineales bacterium
GCTGGGGGCGACTGCTTGTTAAATTCCTGTTCTGACGTCACTACAGAGAGTAACCGAGCACGCGCTCATAGACCGCCAACGTACGCTCCGCCGTGTGCTGCCAAGAGAAGAGGCTCGCGCGCGCCAGCCCTTCGCGGACCATCTCTCGGCGCTCATCCTCGTCCACTAGAAGTTCCCTTAACAACGTACTCATCCCTTGCACATCCTCAGGATCAAAGTAGCGCGCGGCTCCTCCTCCCACCTCTGGGAGACTTGAAGCGCGGCTGGCGCATACGGGGCTCCCACTCGCCATGGCCTCCAAGACGGGCAGGCCAAACCCCTCGTACAAAGATGGCTGTACAGTCACCAACGCCCCGGCGTATACCGCGGGCAGGTCCTCATCCCGCACATACCCGGGGAACAGCACGCGATCGCGGAATGGAAAAGCCTCCCATCGCCGGAAAAAGTCCTCATACAGCCACCCCTTCCCCCCCACCAATACCAGTGCGTCCATCAAGTTTTCCGCTAAAAGAGGCTCGCAAGCCTCCATCAACCGCGACAGATTCTTACGCGGTTCGATGGTGCCCACCGCCAACACATATCGCGGCGGAAGCCCGTACACGCGACGTACAGAGCCAGCCTGCGCTCTCGACACCGGGGCGAAATGCGACGCCGCGGCCTCTGGAATCACCGTGATTTTGGCGTCATCAACACCGTAAAGCGCCTGAAGATCCGCTTTGGTCGCCTGAGACACAGCGATGATAGCCGTCGCTCGGCGGCAAAAGAGGGGCATGCCGAGCTTGAGGTAGCGATAATTCATTCGCTTATGATACTGTGGGTAGCGCTCGAAAATGAGGTCGTGGACCGTGAGCACAGAAGGGAGATCAGCGAACGGTGGTAACAGGTGTTCAGTGGCGTGAAACAGCACAGCGCCGGGTAAGTGGTGTGTCATATCTCGGCGCGTCAACTGGCGTAACAAGACCTCCAGACGCCATGTACGGTATCCGTGCGGCACACCCTCGTTGGCGCAGGCCTCCAACCCCTGAAGCCCCGGTCCGCGGCCGAGCCCCACCTGAAAGAGCCCCAGGCGCTCACCCAGCAACGGATACAACGATCTCACGAGGTTGGCAGAGTAACGCCCCAGCCCCGCCTTTTGATGCACAGCACTCGAGACGTCAACGTAGACGGTCATACACCCCTCCTGGCCTGCCAGTATAGGGCTATGCCCCAGTTGGGCAAACCGAGCCCGGTTCGGCCAGTCCTGAATGGGGTGTAGGAGCGGTCACGTTTCCCTGTGGCTCGGGACGCGGAAGCAGTAGCCTTTGCCCCGGCGCGTCACGATCCATCGCGGATGGTTGGGATCATCCTCTATCTTTTGGCGAAGGTTCCAGATGTATAGATTCAGCCTATCGTTCGCCCGGGCACCCGAGCCCCATACGTGCCTGACCAAAACATCCCTCGCTACAGCTTCGCCAGGCCGCCGTGCGAGAATTTGGAGTAGGCTGAACTCCGTCGGTGTCAACGAGATTGTACGACCATCGATGCAAAGTTCGCAGGTGTCAGCATCAAGGCTAACGGCACGATCCTGCAACACCGAGTGCCGGCTGTACACTCGCGCTCTGCGCACCAGTGCCTCCATTCGAGCCGCCAACTCGGCCATATGCAGGGGGCGCGACATATAGTCGTCCGCACCGCGGCGCAAGGCATCCACTACCAGGTAAGGGTCAGCCGCCGAGCCGATAGCGATTTTGGGCAAGAGGACGTGCCCAAGTCGACTGAGTAAAGCCAAGCTCGGAGTCGTGTCTTGGCCGAGGTCACACAGAACCAGATCGACATCCTGTTGCAGCAACGTTCGCGTGATACTGGATCCCGAGACACAAGACACTTGGTGGCCGAGCTGCCCTAGCTTGGCACTGATCTGTCGCACCAGATGTGCATCCTCGCTGACGAGTAATGCATTCATAACATACTCCCCGATACGGGGTGGTCTCTGCCACCCCGTTGCTGTATGGACGGCCACAGTCTCATTGTGGCATTGGACTCATCCATCGCTGTATCATTCGCTCCCCTCTATTGTAGCAGATCAATGTATCTGCTCGGTATACATTTGGTTAGACTTTGCTTAGAGTATTGCCGTTTGTTAGCAAACGCCATGGATGCTAGAATCTCACAAAAGCCCGGGAGGTAGGCATGGATATCGCCCAAGTCTTACGATACGTACCTCTCTTTGAGGGTCTGTCAGACGAGCACCTCGCGCTCTTGGCCCGTGTCGCGACGGATCAGATCGTTCGCGCCAACACACTGATCTGTCGCCAGGGCGAGCGAACAAGGGCGTTCTATATCATCCAGAGCGGCCAAGTCATCCTGCAGCGCATCGGTGAGAATGGGTTCCAGCAGGCTGCCGACACGCTGGGTGATGGTTCGCACTATGGCGCCGCCTCCCTCTTTCTCGGCGAGCCCCACGACGCCACACTGCGCGCCTCCACAGAAGTACGCCTGATCACACTACGGCAGGAGGATCTGCAGGATCTCCTCGTCGCGCATCCGTCGATGTGGCACGAGCTGGCGCTCCCCGAGTATGTACGGCGCGGGCTGCGCACGCCTTATTTCACATGGCTCGAGCCTGGCGAGAACGTCGTCTTGTTCACTCGTAGGCATCCGTTCACGGTCGCTCGCCCGCTGCTCGGTGTCTCGCTCGCCTTCGCCGCCTACCTCCTCGCAATCACCCTGACGGGAGCGCTGATCGCCTCGCCTCATCAGACGTACCTGTTGCTGGTGCCGGGGGCTGTCTATCTTCTCGCAGTGTTGTGGTTCTGGGTGGATTGGCGTAACGATCATCTGGTGGTAACCAACCAGCGAGTCGCACACCAGGAAAAGGTAGCACTTTTGTTCGAGTCGCGTGACGAAGCGCCCCTCGACCGCATCCAGAGTATTCAGGTGCAACGGCGCTTTGCGGGCAAGCTTTTGGGCTATGGCGACCTCGAGATCGAGACGGCGGCCGACATCGGGCGAATCCAGTTTCACTCGACCCCTAACCCCGAGGCCACACGAGATGCTATCTTTGAGGAGGCGACTCGTGCCCTGGCTACACGTCGTGCCATAGAGTATCACTCCATCCAGAGAGAGCTGTCTAAACGGCTCGAGCGTGAAGAGGTGCACGGCGCGCAGGCGGCTGAAGGCGAGCACGCCTCGAACGCGGCAGTGTCGAATCTCCCTACTGACGCTGAGACCGTGGTGTGGCGCAAGCACTGGTGGTTCCTACTGCGCGAAGCGGGGTTGCCTTTGGCTCTGTGTCTCGTTTTGGGCCTACTGACGATCAAGGGATTCACAGGTTCCGAGCCACCCATCCGAGCGCTGCCGTGGCTCACTTGGTACCCTTATGTAACGCTCTGTCTGTTAATCCCCGCCGTAGCCTGGCTCTGGTGGGTTGCAACCGATTGGGCGAACGACCTGTACATCATCACGAGCGACCGGATCGTGGATATCGAACGCAAGCCCCTCTCGGCCCATGAGAGCCGCCGGGAAGCGAGCCTCGGTGTGATTCAGAACGTGTCGCTTCGCGTGCCGCATATCCTCGCTTCTTTGTTGAACTTTGGAGACGTGACGATACAGACCGCAGGTCGGGGCGATCTCACCTTTGAGCGTGTCTCTGCGCCCAGGCGGGTACAAGCAGAAGTCTTTCGACGTATCGCCACCTACCGCGAGGCGCAACGACAGAAAGACTTGGCTCACCAACGAGCGGAGGTGGCAGAGTGGTTCGAGGCTTATGAGGAGCTTCAGCGGCACAAACCCTCCCCTAGCTCGCAACCAGAGCCCCCGAGCCCCCCTGCGACGCCCGAGTCATAAACCTTTTGATAGCACCATACAACGAATCAAGGCTTGCAGGCAGCTGTATGGCGGCAGGACCGACGGGAATTCACGCAGCCTCTACGTATTGTCAAGTAACAATACGTAGAGGCTGCGTATGATTGTAGTCGGTAGTTGATGAGAGGCTCGGGGCCTATGTAGCCCACTTTGCCCGCTCAAGAGCATCTTCAGTCAGGTTTCAAGGGTGGCGCCCACACACATCCCGCTGCGCCATATGCATTCCATAACATTGTTCTACGCTCCTCACCCCAACACGTTCCATCACACTTTTGTATCATGTGGCAGCCCGATATCTCGTGGGCGGGCGAGTAGGCACTGCCTCGGGCGGCATACACCATGGCGAGGTCGCTCGCGCGGGTGCGCGTTATGCGCATACCAGCCCTTCAGGCCACGATTCTTGCTTGTACAGAGAAACACGCTATCGCGTTGGATCTATAGAGAGTCGGCTGCCGATCGAGCTGATGCAAACGCCCTCGTCTCAACGCCCTCTTTGCGACTCCGTGTTTTCCCGCAAGGAATCTACGTATCTTTCCTGCAGGAATCTACGTAATAGTACTTGACAAGCGAACGGCTCTGTGGTAGTATCTTGAGTGTAGATGTCGATCGTCCCTCTCCCACACCACTTACACTTTACCTCCCCGGACCGGGACATGGATTCGCTTGTGGCCCAATGGCCAGGCACCGCTTTGAAGGACGCAGTGGTGTTTTCATTAACATTCGTATAGGGTCAGGTCTCAACGATCCATCATCGCACGACTCGGCATTCATCAACGTACACATCGTTCTCACATGCTAGCCCCACCCCTTGGGCATCGTTGCACCATCACCGCCATTCCGTTCGGCTCGTCACCTACCATCGCACCAGCATCGTGGATTCACCGTACTCCCGACACAGCATCAACCAGCCGCCGGACGACATCGCACTCACATACCGAGCTGCTCCAAGGCCAATACACACTCGACGCAGACACAACACGCCCTTCGACTTGCCGTCATACACAACCTTCGCGTAAAAGCACCCATCACCACACCAACATAGCTCCTTCGCTGAGGCACCGCACACCAGAACAGCCGTATCTAGCACCCATCACAGTCGCATCACAGTAAGCATTGTATACCGATGAACCAGTGTGGTTCCTCTTGCTATCATCATCGCTTCAATGCTGCACCTTTGCGCATTCATTGCAGTAACGTCACGGGCAAGTCGGATAACATTGCATCTGCGCCGACAAAGCATCGTAGCATCGACGCTCCCGCCCCTGTCCGGGTCACCATCACCCCACCATCGCTCGTCCAAGCGTCAACGCAGCACAGCTATTATCCACCGGACAGCATCATCGACGCATCGCTTCCTCATCACAGTACCGTTGCAGTCCCATCATCGCATCGTCGTCGCGCAGCCGAGCCCCAACACAAACCATCCCAGCTGACCTGACACACTTGTGACCGCGCTCACGCCCAGATGCTGGCGCAAGGCCATCCCACCAAACTTCAACGCGCCCGGTGGCACAGTTCTCAACCATACCACATCGCCACAACGTACCACTCGTCACAGTCTCGAACTGGCGCAGCACATCTTGGCAGACATTGTTGCTCCATAGCACTATACATCCAGAGTCGCGGTATACGCCGCCTTTTGAGTGGCGGACCACAACACAGCTAACTTGGCGCTAGCCCAAGGCATCGCTGAAGGTTGCCCAGTGTTTGGCCTCACAAGCGGGAATCCAAAGGCATCATCCAAAAGAGAAGCTCCACACATATGTGGAGCTTTTCGCTTTCTCTGGATATCGCTCAACTGCCCTGATTTGGTAACCTCCCCTTGAGCAGCCTGAGAGCATTCGTCCGTAGTATAGCGCGGCGTGAACTCTCCGATATATGGGCCATAACGACAGAACCGATGGCGTAGTGTGGGTCGAACCAAGGCAGATCGCATCCGAACACGATCTTGTGCGACCCGACCACCTCCACCATACGCTCAATGAGGCCCCGCACTGCGTACGCTGCCGTGAGCTCCAAATACACGTTAGCATACTGCCTGGCGACCTCCATGCATTCGTCAAACTCGCCGTAGCCAGAGTGGCCGCAAAGCAGTGTAACCTCGGGGTAGAGCTCCGCCACCTGGGCCACCAATTCTGGTCTGTCATAAGGCGAACCGCCCCAAGTGTGGCTGAGCACCAACAACCGCTGGGCCGCAGCGTACTCTAGGGCGCGCCGGTAGTTCTCGCCCGTAATGGGATATCTATGGCCGGACGGGTGGAACTTGATGCCGACAAAAGAGCGCCTGGTATCCAGTGTCTCCAGCTCGGCGCGCGCCTCCTCTGGATAGTTGGGATTATATGTAAGATAGGCGTACCAACGGCCGGAGTGGCGCGTGGTGATCTCTTCCATCTCGGCATTGCCACGCACCATATCGTGCAATGCCGTATGCCCGCTCGAGACGATCAGATCCACGCTACATCGATCCATGGTTGCGATCATCTGCTCTGGCGTGTGATTGGGCATATGGATACCTCCATAGTGCCCAAAATGTGCGTGGAGGTCTACAACGCCTGTGCGATCGCAACGCCCCGTGCTCAGATACTCCCGTGCGATAGCAGAATCGATCATGACAGGTCCGCCTCCCCGAGAAGTCGGCGCAGATTCCCACCAGCGATCGCTCGACGGCTCTTGTAGTCGATCTCGGCTCGAGTCACCATCAGCCTCGGCCCCCCCATCCCCGCGTCGGGAAAGTTACTGCCGTAGAGCAAGCGGTAGGGTCCATACTTGAGCACGAGGTCTCGAATCCCGCAATCGAGCTCATACCGCGATATATCCAGGTGGAAGCGCGAATACTGCTCCAACAGCGGGCGGAAATACCTGTCCTCGCCCCATGGCCCGTGGGCGGCCACGATAAGCGTAAGATCGGGGTACTCGGCCAATAGGGTGTACACCTGGAGCCATCCTACACTGCGAGGGACCAGTAGAGGGATTCGGCGCACCGCCAGTTCATCAAAGAAGGCGCCAAAAGTGATGCGCCCCAGAATATAGCGGTGGTCCTCGGGAAAAGTCCACAGAGCGCGCACTCGTGCGCGAGCCATCCCTTGGAAAAAAGCGGGAGCAGGAGGCAGCTCATCGGTCTGAGGCGGGAGGATCGCCCAGGTGCCTGTCAACCGTTCCCGACCGGCGATGCTCTCCGCCAACACCCGATTACCCACCACGGGCGATTGCTCGCGCATCAGGGCGTGGTATACGAGGGCCTCGTCGACGCCCACCCAATCCATCTCCGCGAGCAGTTCCTCAGGCGTTGTGCACGGTCGGTACACGCCCGCCGCGGGAGCGCCCAGACTCACATTGCAGTCGAAAAAAGAGAGCGTATCTTCCATCGCGTATCGAACCACGCCTCCTGCTGAATGATAATACATCACCAGTGCCGCTTGCAGCTCAGATCGTGAGAATATCCGGCGCTCCATCCGTCATAGCGATCGTATGCTCAAAGTGAGCGCAGAGGCTTCCATCCACGGTCGCCACCGTCCATCCGTCCCTCTTCACGTACAGGTCCGGCGGCCCCACAGTAACCATTGGCTCCAGTGCAAAGGTCATACCGGCTCTCAACAGCGCCCCGCGGCCACGCTTGCCCCAGTTGGGTATCTCGGGGTCTTCGTGCATATCTCGACCGACGCCGTGGCCCGTATATTCGCGCACAACCTGGTACCCCTGCGACTCCACCCACTCTTGTATGGTGGCCGAGACGTCGCCAAACCGATTTCCGGGCACGCACTCGGCGATAGCCAGGTCCAGCGCTCGCCGGGTAACCTCCAGCAACCGCTCTGTCTCTGTCGATATCCTCCCCACAGGAACCGTTACTGCAGAATCCCCCACAAAACCCTGCCACACGGTGCCACAGTCAATACTGATGATATCTCCATCGCGCAGCTTGCGGCGGCTGGGTATGCCGTGCACTAGCTCCGAATTCACGCTGGCAGTGATGGTTGCAGGAAAGGGTCGAGTGGGATCGGTGCGATTCGGGTAGTTGAGGAATGCGGGTCTGCCACCGTGAGATCGAATCACATCACTGGCGATACGGTCGAGCTCCCGAGTAGTGACACCTGGACGCACAGCCTTGACCACCGCGTCCAAGGCCAGAGCATTGATCCGCCCCGCGCGCCGCATACTGTCGATCTCTTCACACGTTTTGATGATAATGCCCAAAATGCCTAATCCTTGACAAAGTACTGCGAAAGAGATGCCACTGCAGACGCCTCAACCTGAGCATTCTCACAGAGCGCGAGAAGCTGTTGGTAGAGAGCCCGCATCTCGTCGAACGTTTGCTCCACGTGGTTATCGATGACCCACGCCACCCACGGCGCCCAAGCCACCACACGCACCAGTGCGACCTGTAGCCAGAGGGGGCGATCGAATATCCGCAGTTGAGAGACGGGCGTTACCGGTATGGCGTTCGCACCCAGCACTGCATAGGTCTCCCGAAGTACGGCCAGATAGCGCAGGGTCTCTACGCGGCTGCGGGCCATGCGTCGGACACTACCCCCGTTACGATATATACAGCCGGCCAACACGGCCACGCCTGCAGCCTGAGTGCGCAGGTAGCTCTCTATTTCGGGCTCGATCTCAACCCTTAGGCCCGCTGCCCGCAGGATGCTCGCAGCTTGTAGCGACCGGTCCGTAATCGATCCGTCGGACTCACCGAGCAGCGTGGCGCCAAGCCACATAGGTAACGTGCGCACCACCCCGTCAGCCATGCCGCCCGCGGTACCAGGCGCGCCAAGAAGCACTTGGCGCTCAGACAGCATTTTGCCAACAGAGCCGGGGCCGAGGCCGATATCGCCCAGCAACAGGATGGGGGCGCTGCTCGCCAGATGTCTCACCGCCTCGTAAGTCTCGGCAAGCTGCGTATGCGGCACAGCCACCAGAACGAGGTCCGCTTTCTCATCACGACTCACAGCAGAGGCCAGTGTGACCGGCGCACAGCGTGTCGCAAGCCCTGGTACGTCTCGCGTCCGCAAGCCTTCCTCTCTGATCTGGCGCCAACGTTCTTCCCGAGCCACCAAAGTCACACGCATACCGCTATGCGCCAAACGCGCCGCGTATGCTCCCGCGATAGCGCCTGAACCCAACACAAGCACCCGCATCTCTCGATTGTGACTCTTGCGTGCGCAGGTATCACGCACCCTCTTGCGCCAGACAAAGGCTAGTGCAGCACCGCAAAGCGCGCCGATGAGCGCCCACCAGATGCTTTTTCGCCTCACCAAACGCCTCCTTCTTTCGGCTGTGCGCCAAATCGCAGACCGCGCGAACGTCTCGAGTATAGGCCCCCGCCCGACCCTGCGCAAGCTCGAGCAATCCCCCGCCGGAGGGCTGCTCACAAGCGCGCAGCCAAATAGTTCGCAGATGCGAGCGCTCCCTCTCTGGCTGCGTAGGGCAGAGTCAATACAGCGATGCGCCAGCGACGTTGACGAAGCCCCAGCCTGCAAGGCGCTGCCCAAGGAGCGGCTCCATCACGTACCCCAAGAGTGCGCTACAGAGCCGAGCAATGCATGTAATATCAATCGTCGATGCAAGTGCCGCATTCGAGACAGAACTTGGTGCCCGCTGGCGGTAACGTGCCATCCTTGGGACAACGAACTATGTCGGTCTGAGCTTTCTTGCCTCCTTCGCAGTGTCCTTGAGCACGTCGCCAACCCTGAAAACGCCGGCGCTCTCCTTGGTGGCATTAACCGCCTGCTCTCCTTGCTGCTGTGCGATCTCGGAGCCCTCGGGCTGTCCTGGATACGCGTCCCTGCTTGCACATCAAAGCAGGAGGGGCACAAGAATTTGGCACAGGTTGGACGCTGACGCAGGCGATCCTGCATCCAAAGCATCCCTGTATCAACCGCCATTATGCTCACGCCAGGGTTGGACAAAGCGCTTCGCTGTGTCATAATCCCCCCCGAAGGAGGAAGCCGATGCATAAGCACTGGGTGTGGTGGTCTGTGTGTTTGATAGCGCTCATACTGGCTGCCTGCGAGCCTCTACCTGAGAGCGGCAACCCGGAGCCCCTGAGGCTGCCTCGTTTCGCCACACACACGCCCGCACCGCCCACCGCGACGCCCACTCCCACTCGCGTGTTCGTGTACCAGCAGCCGTGGCAGGAGCCCACTCGTGATCCCGCCTTGACCCCAACGCCCGACCCCGAGTCTGACGCGTGGGCCCAGAGCGTCGGCCTCATCGGCGCTTCTGCCGATGAGGAGCCCTGGGAGGAGGTGGTCGCGGCAGCACGCATCGAAGACAGCGTCCTGGTCTATAGCGATACGGCACGAAGCAGCACAGCTATGCAGGGGTTGCTCGACACCGACACGGGGGTGATAGCCGAGGCGCTCAGCATGAGCAGCCTGGATACCTACCTGCAGTTGCTCACTGACATCATCCAGGGCGAGGTGGCTGCCAGCGTCTACTTGACAAGCGATCCGCCGCGCACGTTACAGCTCTTGGCACAGAAGCGCATCTGGAACTATGTGCCGGCCGATATAGCGCCCGTGCTACCGCAAGCTATGCGCGAGCCGCTATTGGTGCACCACTGGGGCGCCGTCATGCTGATGTATAGCCGAGACATATACGGGGGGGCCCCAGTGCATAGCTGGTGGGATCTCACCACGCCCGAGTGGCGTGGCCGGCTGTTGCTGCCCGATCCGCTTTACGATGATCGCACGCTGTACTTGCTCGTCACACTAACCCAACACGCAGATCAACTCGCTGAATCCTATATGCAGACCTTTGGGCAAGAATTAGTATTGGACCCCGACTGCCCCGACGCGGGCTACCAACTCATCAAAGCTTTGTTGGCTAACGACGCCCAGTTCCTCCCGGGCGACGCCGAGATTGCCGCAGCAATCGGTAACCCCGAGGCGCCAAGTGCTTATATAGGCCTGATGGGTTCAGAGCAGTGGGCCAAAGTGGCGCGAGGGGATCTCGCGCTCAGTTCGCTTCCTGAAGTGGCGCCCATGGCGGGTATTCGCTGGCCCACTTATCTGGCTGTGGTCGATCGCGCCCCTTCGCCCAACGCAGCCAAGGTGGTGATCCATTGGCTGATGGAGGAGGACGGCTTTAGTCTCTGGAGCGAACTGGGGTTCTTTCCCTCGCGCGAAGACCTGGCCGACCCCCAGGGAGCGCTTACACGTGAGGGGTTGACTCCACTGCTATGGGATCTCGACATCGAGTACATCGCGGAGAACCTCCAGCAGGTTCGGGCACATATCGCCACCTGCCTCGGTAGGCCACTCGGAGGGCAGTGATCAGTAGTCTCTGAGGCGCATATACTCGTCCAGCATGGTCATAAAGTTGTCGTAACACACCCCCACTGCGATGCTGTGCGAGGAGCCCATGATAAAGCCGCCGCCCCGCTTGCCCACGTCCATAGCGCGTCGTACATCGGCCCGCACCTCGTCCGGTGTACCGCTCACCAGGTGCTCAACCAATACGCCGCCCCACAGAGTCATACCGGGCGCCTGGGGGCCGGGCGCACAGGCAGCTTTGACCCGAGCCAAGTCCATCCCCGCCGATTCCTGGATCGACTGGTAACAGTCCACACCGGCTTCTAGAAAGCCATCCAGCAAGGCCCAGTTATTCCCGCAAGCATGCTGCACGAAAAAGAGCCCCGCCTCGTGGGCAGCCCGCACGTTAGCCTGCAACGCAGGGAAACAAAAGCGCCGCCACAGCCGGGGCGAAATAAACGGACCCGATTTGAACGCCCAATCCGTGCCATCCATCACACCGTCATAGCCGCGGTTAGTCCAATGAGCCTGTTGCACAGTCGCGTACGCCAACGTGGAGCACAGAGCACGATCCACCAACTCGGGGCGCTCCACCATTTCCACCATGGAACGCTCCATGCCGCCGGGCTGTACCCACTGAGTGGCCAGGGGAAACGGGCCCAAGATGAACAGCTCATCGCCAAGGGCGGCCACAACGGCATCCACCAGCTCGAACACTGAGGGATCCGGCTCGGAATACTCGAACACCAAAGGATAGTCCCCGGCACGCAGCTCACGAGTCCACTGTTGCGGATCGTATACCTGTGTGAGATCCGCAGTGATCTCGGAATACTTGAGCACCCGGCCATCGGGATACTCCCACGTGACCGCGTCTACGCGGCGCGGGGCCTCAGGGCGATAGCCCTTGGGTGGTACAAGGCCTACGGTCATAGCACACAGGTTCACAATATCGTAGACGTCCAGTTTGCGATACAAGGCGATGGTGTCCTCAATGAGACTCTGCACCACCTCGTCGCGCCGCCCCTCCCAGTAGGCGATCTGGCACTTGGCTTTGGCCCGCACGTAGGTCTCGTGCCCAAGGACGCGCTCCACGGTGTCAAAGTCGATAGCAAAGTCGCCCAGAGGCACACGATCGGGCACCTGGCGCGAGAGGGCCGCTCGCACGCGCCCTTTGGATGTCATACCTGTGCTCATGGCTCGTCTCTCCAGAGTTGTACTTTGATTTCGATAGCGCGTTTTGGGTGTCGCACAGAAGCGGCGTGGTGGCGCCTCAGTACCGGAAGCTGTGCCGCATCCTATCAGCTGCGCGGGAGCTCTGCCGTCGTGGGTTCCGCGTCCAGCTCGTGCTTTTGCGCCAGCAACGAAGCAATGAGGCATGTAATCGGCACGGCCAGCAGCAAACAGAGGCTACCCACCAGGGTCCGCACGATCTCCTCGGCGATGAAATCACGATTCAACGTGCGGCCGAGGGGGGCCGCATACATGGTCATGACCACCAAAAGCGGCAGCGATGCGCCAGCATATGCTAGTAGCAGTGTATTGACCATGGAGGCGACATGATCGCGGCCGATGACCATTCCGTGCTGAAAGAGCTCTCGCCAGCCGAGAGCTGGGTTCGCCCGCTTGAGCTCAAACGTCGCTGATGCCTGACCGATGGTTATGTCGTCCAGCACGCCCGAAGCGCCGATGAGGATACCCCCCAGAAGGAGGCCTCGCATATCGATACGTATGCTTGAAAAAAGCGTCAACGTAGCGGCCTCTTCAGCACCCATGCCCGTGAGGCGCGTCCAGTTGGCAAACAAGGTGGCGATAAAGCCGGTCAGCACGAGACAGATGGTAAAGGCGAAAAAAGCCGAGTGGGTCTTCCAGTTCCAGCCATACACTAGATAGTAGGACGTCACCAGCAACAGAGTGGTGCCAGCGATACAGACCCATAATGGGTTATAGCCGGCTACGATCCCCAGCAGAACAAAGTCGCTGAGCACCAATACGCTGAACCCCATGCTGATGAGTGAGCGAACACCCACCCACCCGCCAACAGCGACGATGCATACGGCGAACACCGCCCCCAATACGCGCAGACTGGGGAGCCGCACAAAGTCTGCGATGAGATAGCGCTCGCCCGCGGGGCCATCGGTGCGCTCCAGAAGCACCCGGTCGCCCTCACTGACGCGAAGCTGCTCCATCGCTAGGTACACCTCGCCATGGTGTACTTCCACCACTTGGCCCTTTCGCTCGCCATCGGTGATCTCGACGTGCACTCGTTGTTCAATGCGCCTGCCGCCTGCTTCCTCAAAGGTCTCATCTGACAACACTCGTACCACGCGAGCGTACATCGTTTCAATGGATGTTGGCTCTTCCACGTCGAAGCCGAGGTTACGCTTGGCGGCTGGGCCAAACACCACGGCGTCAAAGATCAGCATCGCCACAATGACGACCACACTCAACCAGGCTGAGCGTGGAACACGAGGAAAAGGTCTCTCGAAAAACGCCATACTGTTGGTATAACCCCTATACTATGACAACAACATACTGTTACGTCGTTCCCCGCCATGTCGCAATACAGCGGCGTGACGAGGAGGTCCAACATCACGTGCGCATACGTAGTAGCAAGTTCTCCAAGCGATCCACCAGACCAGCGAGATACCCGAACGTGCGTTCGACCGGCTCCGGCGAGGTCAGATCGACGCCGGCGCGCTGCAACGCATCCAGGGGGTATAGCGATGAACCGGCACGCAAAAAGTCCAGATACCGCTCAACGCCCTCGCCCGACGCGACAGCATCCACCAGCGAATGCGCCGCGGAAATGCCGGTAGTGTACTGATACACGTAAAAGTTGCTGTACAGGTGGGTGTGAAAGTGTGCCCAGGTGATCCCGACACGATCGGCGTCAATCTCCACCTCGTCGCCGTACCCCTCTCTGAAGAGGTCTGTCATCAACGAGATCATGCCATCGGCGGTAAGCGCCTCGCCACGCTCACCGCGCTGATGCAGTTCCAACTCGAACCGCGCCAATGTGGGCATGAGGAAAAAGTAGCGATGAAAGTTGCTCATCGCCTCTTCGATCAGCGCGACCTGAAACGCGGTGTCTGACACAGTCCGCAGTAGATAGTCACGCACCATCGCCTGGTTCAGATTCGACGGCACTTCGGCCGCAAAAATGGAATAGTTGGCGTAGACGTACGGTTGCGTCTCCCAAGTGAGAAAAGAGTGCATCGAGTGCCCGAGCTCGTGAGCGAGCGTGCTCAATCCATAGACGTCGTCAGTGTAATTGAGCAACACAAACGGGTAGGTACCCGGTGAGCCGGTGGAAAAGGCTCCGGAGCGCTTGCCCAAAGTGGGATAGATATCGACCCAACGCTGCTCGAGCACTCCACGCCGCAGGGTCTCTACATAGTACTCTCCCAGAGGCTGCAACCCCTCGCATATCCAGTCTACCGCCTGTTGAAAAGGCACGCGCGGCACTTTGTGGGTAAGCGGGGCCTTGATATCGTAGACGTGTAGCGCATCATAGCCCAACGCATCGCGCCGCAGGCGCCAGTAGCGATGCCACGTAGGCAAGTGCTCACGGAAAGTGTTGATAGTATTGTGAAACACCTCCACAGGGATGTGGTATCTAGATAACGAGGCTTCAAGCGCCGACGTGTAACGGCGAGCTCGGGCAGAAAACACGTTGTGTTTGACGCCACACGACAGACAAGCGGCCATGGTGTTTTTGACAGCCAGGTGTGCGTCCGCATAGTTCTCAAAAGCGGTGCGCCGCAGCTCGCGATCGTGGCTGGTCTCCAGTAGCTCGACATTCCCCTGCGAGATGGGTACGGGCTCTAGAGCCGGATCCTCAGCGTGCGCTGGCTCGAAAGCCAGATCGGCATCGCCCAGCACACCATGGATCGACTCGGCTGTTCTGAACGGATCCAACAGCTCGCCCAATAGCTCTTCCACTTCGGCGCTTCGCACATGCGGAGCAAGCCGCTCCAAGGAATCCAAATAATGCCCATAGATGGCGAGGCGCGGCTCCTCTTGTAGCCAGTCACGCACAATGGGGATGCCGATAGCCAGTAGTTCGGGCTGTGCAAAGGCCACCGCCGCCCCCGCCCTAGCACGTAGCCCCATCGCCCGGCTGTACATGGCGGCTGCATCTTGGTCGGTTGTATCGACTTCGTGGTGCCCGCTGGCATAGATGCTCACCTTGCCCAAGAGCACGGCCATCTCCCACATTCCCTCGAAAAAGTCGGCCAGCGTCGTTGGTCCTTCACCAAGTCGACCAGTGTAGGCTCTCAAAGCGTTCAGGCGTTCACCAACTTCTGTAATGGCCTCTTCCCAGGCCTCGCGCGACGAGAAGATACTGGTCATATCCCATGTGTGTTCCAGAGCGACCTCGTCACGCGAGAGTACTTTCATGCTTGGAGATTCCATCGGCTATAGCCTCCTTGTTGCCTCCAGATACGAGTAAAACGAGCTCAGATCCGAGCGTGAAGCACCGCCCAGCGGCCATCCTCCCAAGGCGCCCGCAGTCGATGAGTGCCAGCCTGAAGCTCTCCACCGCCAGCACGCTCGCCCGTCAGCGGATCGAACCAGGTCGCTCGTAGAGACCTGCTCGGCTGTGACACGATGAGCTCGAACCCCTGCCCGGTCTCGTCCCACACGACATACTCCTCGCCACCCAGCGCACGGCAAAACACTCCATCTCGTGTACTGTGGCCCAGAGGCCTCGCGTCGGGCGCTAAAAGCCAGTAGCGGGTACTCTCCCAGAAATCGCGATATAGCCGGTGCACCCTGTAGCCGGGAGGCTCAGGATGGGGCACGAACAGGTTCCAAGCGGTGTTCGAGTAATAGTAGTTGGCGTACGCACCCCCCATAGTGACGTGCCAGGTACGGCGCAGCACCTCTCGCCAATCCTGCCGCACGCCGTAAGTGGGGAGCTCTTCTACGCCCCGCTCATAGCCATACTCGATGTTGATATAGGGTCGTGGAGCAGCGCGGTAGTTACGCACTGCATCCCCGTACCAGTCGCTGTGGATCTGGTCTGACTTGACGTCGGCCAAGCTATCGGTCCGGTCTTTACGTGGATCATGATAGCGCCTGCTCCAAGGGTTGGGGAGCTGTGGCAGGTTCGCATCGTGAACGGTCAACAACCGGCCATAGCCATCCAGATGACGTATCAGCGCGATGCGTCCCCAGATATACTCCGCAGGCTGGTAAAAAGGCTCCTTTGATGGATCCCAGATCATATTGGGAAAAGCCTGATAGCGCGCCAATACATAGCGCCAATATCGATCGTCATCGGGCGAGCCCAGGACGGGCCAGTTCACCTGCTTGTTGTACACATGAATCATCATGTGGGCCAACATGCCACGGCGCAGCAGCGCCAGTATCACCCGATCGCATTGTGCGAAAAAGGCGCCGTCCATCCGCGAGTAGTCCGGCCGCAAGTTGCCACCCTGCCAAGGCGCCCGCTCGGGCCGCACGTAGCGAGGATCCCGCTCGCAGCTCTCGTCCACCCAATCCCGAGCTGCGTAAGCAAAGGTGTTGAAAGTCACGAGATCAAAGCCTGCACGAAGAATGCCGTCGAGAAAGGATTCCACACGGCGCAGACTCGTGTCGCCCTCATCGATAACCGGCAGCCAGTCCACTTCGTAGCCCAAAGGAAAGCAGCGTGTGCCGTCAGCATAGAGGAAATGGCGCGGATGGTCGGGATCAACACACAGAGGGCCATGCATCACAGGATTGCGATTGGGCGAGCACTCCATCCCGCCTGTGACACCATCCAAAGCGACAACACCCGAGCGGGTCGTGTAGCGCCACGCGCCCTCATGTGTGGGAGAAAAACGCACTACGTAGCCCAGCGTCTCATCATAGAAACCGGGAATGGTAACCGCCTCGCCACATGGTCCCACGAACTCGGCCTCAAAGAGGGCGTCATACGGGTTTCCAGGCACCGGTGCGTGTGGCGGCGCCAGCAAGAGATCTATGGGTTTGTAACGTGCCACTTGGGGAATCTGAGAGGGGGTTGTCCTATCGAGCATCCGGATGCTCTCCTTGATGGGTATAGGGTGTCAAGAGCGAGCCGAGGCAACGATCACGGATCAGGAGTGGCCCGTAACGCCTCGCCCGCCCGCCAGGCCACGCCTACACGTTCCCCTAAGCGGTAATAGGCGCCGTCGGGCGTAAAAATTAGTGGGTCAAGCGCCAGCGCGTCCACTATGCTCTCATTACGTAGCACCGCCACATCGGCGTGCGTTTCGATGATCTCCGCCAGGTAGAAAGTGGATTCGCCGGCTGAGAGTCTGTCCACCACAACACATTCTAGGTTCAAGGGGCATTGGACGATGATGGGCGAGGCGACCAAGCGAGAGGGTGCCAGAGTCCAGCCACAGGTGCCCAGCTTGTCCGGGTCCTGTTTGCCACTTACCAGCCCGCAGTAGTCTACCCCAACCACTTGATCGGTGCGCGGGATATTCACGGTAAAGTTGCCCTCGCGCTCGATAAAGGGGGTTGAATAATGGTCAACCCCGATCTCAGCGGCCAGCATAGGGGGTTTGCCGCCCACGACACCAGTCCAAGCCATGGTCAGAACACTGGCGCGGTTATCATCCACTCGCACCGCCACCAATACTGCGGGCATCGGAAAGAGGTTCGTGGTAGGGCCAAGTAGCTTCTTGCTCACGCGTCGCAATCTCCTTTCTCAGTCAGGCGCCTCGAATACCGAGGATGCGTACCGGATTCGTTACAAGGAGGCGCTCGGCCAGCTCCAGTGCGTCGTCGAATGTGAACGGCTCCATATTGGGATGAACCAGGCTGCGTTCCATGCGCTCGGCCAACACTGTGGCCAGCTCGAACTTGTACATTCTGAACTTGGGCAGAATGAACTCCAAGTAATAAGCATCGGAAAAGTAGCCGATGGGCTTGTTGCCAGGCACTACATCCAACCGTCGACGCACCTCTCGAGCGATATCGGTAGGTTGATTGGAGTACCACCAATGGCCAGAGGGGTACACATTGTGGCGAATCCAGGATGCCGCGGTGAGCTCCAGCCCAGTTGTGTCCGCCAGCACGGCGACTGGGAAGCGCACATCGGGATAGCTGTTGAACAGATGATCGTAGCCGCGCATCGAGTTGACGGCATCGAACAGATCGGCCCCCTGGGGAACGCCCTGCTTGTAGACGTCGCGGTCTACCCCGATCATCAAGTGAAAGGGGACCCCGTATTTGCGGCAAGCCGCGCAGATGAGCTCCATAGCGTAGGCATACCAGGCATTGCGGGAGGCCTCCTTCACCTCGCCGCCTTCCAACATAGAGCACAGCACCCGCTCCGCATCCTCGGGTGATACGGGCCAAGTGCGGAGGTTGACCGGCGAGGAGATGGCCGCGTAACCCATGCCATGTGCTACAAACCGCTCGAAGGCGCGATCCACTGCGGCGCCCACATCGCCTATCGTACGCAGAGGCCGACCCAGAAAACGGCCAATCCCCTCGCGCTCAGAAGCATGCACCATACCGGTCACAAAGGGCTCTGTGCGCAGGCAAGGGGTGTAAAAAGAGGTATCAAGACCCTCTAGGTCATCATCGTACTGGTTGGTGAGGAAAACACGGCGGATATCCGACAACGCGATGAGCTCTTCGCGCCACTCGGAGCGATCCATCACTTCGATAGAGCGCTCATACACCAGCTGCCAATCCTCCGGGTTCCAATCCCATGAGTCGAGGCCCAGGTATTCTCGTGAGATGGTCATCAGCCAATCGTACTGTACAGTGTTGCCGATGAGGTGTAGTTTCGTCATGATGGTTTCGGTGAGCGCTTCCGAATCGTCCAACGGGAGCCGCCCCTCTTGGTACTCGGCCGAGTTGATCAGCTCGGTGTAGTAGTGATAGCGCAGAATGTCGCCGACATTGCGGGCGGTACCTGTCTTCCAGTCCACGTGCGTATGGATATCCACGATGGGAAACGCATCGATGCGCTCGTACAGCTCTCTGATCAATGTGCTGTTCATCTTGCTTCCTTTTCGCTCAGCGGACGAGGAGGAGGCCACTGAGACGGATGATACGCCGGAAACCTGCCCTACGCAAGCAGGCACAGCGTGGCAGCATTCGCTATCCTTGTTCGAGGGGCCAGCTACCCTGTTGGGCGCGCGTTGACACCCTTCTACCATCCATCTAGAATAACGAAAGAGCAGCCATACAGCTGTCTCGTGAATCCATCATACAGTGAACAACCGATAGAAGCAGCTAGAAGGGCACGTCAACCATGCATGTAGTCATCGTAGGCGGAGGCATTACTGGCCTGAGCGCCGCCGACACACTCTCACAGCGCGGCATCACGTGCACTATTTACGAAAAAGACTCTGTAGTGGGAGGCTTGGCCGGCTCATTTCTGGTGAACGGGGCGCTTGTCGAAAAATTCTATCACCATCTATTCACCAGCGACACCGCCATGGCCGACCTCATCCAACGATTAGGCCTGGGCGACGGTCTAGAATGGCTACCGACCACCAACAGTTACTTTGCAAATCGGATCTACCGCCTAAGCACCCCTATAGACCTGCTGCGCTTCTCACGCATCAGTTTGCTTGATCGTTTCCGGCTCGGCCTGCTTTACCTGCGCACCCGCTTTGTGAGTGACTGGCACGCGTTGGAAGATCTCACTGCACGCGATTGGCTAATTCATATGGCGGGGCAGCATGTGTACGACGCCGTATGGGGCCCCTTGCTGCGCGGCAAATTCGGCCGCTACGCGGATCAAGTCGCCGCAGTTTGGATCTGGAACAAGCTCAAGCTGCGAGGTAGTTCGCGTGGCAGCAAGCAAGAGGAACGCCTCGGCTATCTTCGAGGTGGCTTTGGACAAGCGATCACCGCCTGGGAGCAGACTCTGCGAGAGCGCGGAGTGCGGATACACACATCCTCGCCCGTCACCGAAATACGCAACTCAGCGGGGCGAGCCACGGGTGTGATAGCGGGGGGAGCCCTGGAGCCTGCCGACCATGTACTCGTCACCACAGCACCTCAGATCTTTGCCGGTATCGCCCCCACCCTGCCCGAGGACTACCGTGAGAGACTGGAGCAGATTCACTACCTTGGCAATGTTTGCCTAGTGATGCGCCTCGACCGTAGCTTGTCCGACAGTTACTGGCTCAACGTGGGAGACCCCAACATTCCTTTCACTGGTGTCATTGAACACACCAATATGCAGCGCCCCGCCGACTATGGCGGCGCCCACTTGGCGTATCTTTCGCGTTATGTCGACCCACAGGATGCTTATTACCGTATGACCGCAGAGGAGCTGCTAGCGGCTTACCTGCCACATCTTCGTCACATGTTCCGCGACTTTGACGAGAGCTGGGTACTGGAGACTTGGGCTTGGCGCGAGCCGTATGCACAGCCGGTGATCGGCCTGCACTACTCGCAGACCAAACCCCCCATGCGGACGCCACTGGATCGCCTGTGGCTAGCCTGCATGGCCCAAGTGTATCCCGAGGATCGCGGCATGAATTATGCGGTGCTATCGGGCCGGCGTGTTGCCGAAGAGATTATGGTGGACGCCAGAATATAGCGCCAACCCGTATCGGGTGGTTTCTCACAGGGCTATCGCTCTGATACGCCGAGGGAGGAGCAGTGCCATGTCAAACGCCGCACAAGAGTACCGATATAATCGCCTCACCTGGCCCGAGATGAATGAGGCCATCGCTATGCAAAAAGTGGTGCTCCTTCCCACGGGCTCCACAGAGCAGCACGGGCCTCACCTCCCCCTGGATGTCGATTCTTTTTTGTGCGAAGCGGTCTGCATGGAGGCTGGCCGTCGCGCGCCAGACCGCATTCTGGTGTTGCCTATCGTCTCTTACGGTCTCAATCTGCATCACATAGACTTTCCCGGCACCATCCACATCGAGCCCGAGGTCTTTATCGCCTTTTGCCTGAGCATCACAAAAAGCGTGGCCTACCACGGCTTTCGGAAAATCCTGCTGGTGAACGGCCATGGCTCCAACATGCCCCTGGTGGATCTGGTAGCCCGCAAAACGGTTTTGAGCACCGAATCGCTGTGCGCGGCGCTGAGTTATTATACGCTGGCGGTAGAAGCGTTCGAGGCGGTGCGAGAAACCGCCGTTATGGCCCACGCCGACGAGTTCGAGACCTCGCTCTATCTACATCTCGCCGGCGAGCGGGTACAGATGGAACGAGCGCGAGCGGATAACGATGTGCAGGGCAAGTACCTCAGCTCCGACAGCACTACGCCCTATGTGCGTTTCAACGACATTTGGGGGCGTTGGACACGCCTGGGCGTACACGGTGATCCCACCAAAGCCACCGCAGCCAAAGGGAAGCTGCTGTTCGAGACAGCGGTATCGCGCTTGATAGAGGTGGTGGATGAGTGGCGCGCCTGGCCGACCGCCGAGCGCTCCGATCAGCACGCGCAGCCGGTGCAGTCACAGATTCGCTGGTAGTGCAGCGCGAACCTACGCATCGTGGGGTGTCTCATACGTCGCAGGGCAGAAGCGGCTACCATCGTGTTCCTCAAAGCGATGCCGGTCGTCGTAGCTGGAGCGCTTTGAACTGCCTCTAGCCGCATGTCAAGCACCATCGGTATACTTTCAACGCTTCACTGCGTCATCTCCAATCGTCTGCGCCATCCTACTTGCCGCCACATCCCTCTGTTTGGTGTCACAAACGTCAAAGAACCGAGTGTTGGACACATCTTTTGTGCAGAGGCAGCCCACACGCGTGAATCGGCGTCTCCACTACAAGAGCCGCAGAGCCGGCTGCTCAGTCCAAGCCCCCACTGCACACTCCCGGGGCGTGCTCGTTGAACCCCACCAGTCTCCCAAACAGGATGAACCTTGCGTTCTCAAAGCTGTATGAACAAGTGGATAGGGTGACGATCCGATCCGCCTCTCCCACTGTCACACCACTTTGAAAGACAGACCTGCTCTCCACATCTCGAACATAGGAGACAAAGTCGTCATCGTCGGAGAAAGACAGGCGAATGAGATCGCTGGTTCCGTCCACGGTGATGCCAGCAAAGAGCTCCAGCATATAATCCCCATTTGGAGTGAAGAGGGTCATGGTCGAGTGGCTGTCGTAAAAGGACTGATCCTCGTAACGGGTGAGAGATGCGAACATGGAGGCGTCCAGCATGTTGTGTGCATAGATGACCATGTTGCGATCAGAGTAGTCTTTGCTGTTGCGGTAATCAAGGAACAGGCTGCCTAGAATATTCTCTTCACCGCTGAACAGATGATTGAGGTAAAAGTCGTTATCTCTACCCTGTACTATTGGGTAGTCGATGGTGGCGTCATCATTGCTGAGCCACCCCACAACGTCGGGATTGATTCGAGCCAGAGCGGCAAAGTCGACTGCCGAAGAGCCGCATTGTGCTCCTCTCTCTCGAGCCTCTTCGCTTGCCTCCTGATGTCCCTTTGTGAAGGCCAGCTTTCGGACTTGTCGGTACGCAGCATTCCCTTGAGCGTACTCCCGGCTCTTGATGACAAGAGGCGCGGCCGAGAGAGCTAGCCCTATCACGCATAGTGCCATCAGCACTCGCAGGAGTATTCTCACCTTTCCCGCATCTCTCCCGGGCTGATCTCGCCCCATAGTGGCCATGGCTATACCCCGCCTAACAGACCGGCCCGGGCAAGGTGTTTCCTCACTCCGGGCCGATAGTGCTATCATCTGCCTCGTGAGAGGCGCTATACCCTCTTTCTCCTTCGGAGATAGATCTCTACACCAGCGAGCATGACCAAAGCCGTGGAGAAAAAGGCTACACCCCAAACGGCCACATCATTGTTTCGAGTATCCCCGGTCTGCGGAATGCGATTGGGGGCCTCGGACGACGGGTCGTAGCCGGGAGCCTGAACCGGATCATAGGGCTGGCTCGGTGCTGGCGCGTGGTTCTTTGTGTTCGTGAATCGTGCGAACCTTGAGAAATCTGTCGCAGTGATAGTGCCAGAATCGCCCTTCACACTCGTCTTGTAGCCATCCTTGTTAGCATTGTTTTCAGTGACTCTGTAGCTGGTTCCGATGGGCAAGCCCTTGATAGTAATACTCTGGCCGTGGGCCAACTCGATGATACCACCGCTGGAGACGGTCCCATCGGGCACGCCGATCCCTGTGTATGGATAGGTGCCTCTGTCAACGTCGCCATTGGGCTGCGTCAAGTCCACTGTGAAGCCAAACCTTCTGGATTTGTCGCCAGCGTTTCCGCTCACGATCTTGCTGATACCCAAGCTGCCCAGATTCTTGGTGTTCCGGAAGACCGTCGTAATGGGGGCGTTCAACGCAATAGAGCCGGAGCCACGTTCTACTGTGGTGATATAGCCATCCTGATTAGCCTGTTGCTCCGTCACAACAAAGTGAGTCCCGACCTGCAGTTCCCGAATGGTAATCCCCTGTCCGTGAGAGAGCTGGATGGTATCGCCACTAGAGATGGTGCCGTCGGGCACGCCTATCCCCGTGTATGGGAACGGACGCTGGCTCAGGTCAGACCCCGGCAAGTCAAAGTTGACGGTAAAAGTAAACTTTCGGGTGGTGTCCCCTGCGTTACCCTCTACGATCTTGACGATGCTCAGTTCGCCATCGTTTCGGATGTTGACAAAGCTCGCGGTCCTCAGAGCATTCAGCTCGATTGTCCCGCTTGCGCCATCTGCAACAGTGATGTACCCGCTCGCGTTGGCCTCAAGCTCCGTTACCGTAAAGCCTGTGCCAACTGCCAACCCCTGTATGGTAACGCTCTGGCCATGTGTCAACACGATGGTGCCGCCGCTTGAGACGGTTCCATCGGGCACTCTGTATCTGGTATAGGGGTAAGTGCTGGGATCCGTGCCGCTGTTCGCGACGGGTCCATCGGATACTCCGTGTCCGGTATAGGGGTAGGTGCCGGGATCCGTGCCGCCGCCCGGCAAAGTCAGATCGACGACGAATGTGAACTCTTTTCCCAGGTCTCCCGCATTACCACCAACGGTCTTGGTGATCGAGAGCTCGCCGACGTTCTTGGTATTGGTAAAGTCAGCCAATGCGGTGCGGCCCATCTCGATAGTCCCAGAGCCGTTCTCTATCGTGGTGACATAGCCGTCGGCATCCGCCTCCTGTTCGGTCACCTCGTAGCCTATGCCCGCCGGAAGGCCAATCACCGTGATGCTTTGACCGTGCTTGAGCACAACCGAGTCGCCGCTGGAAATCGTACCACCCGAGACGCCAGCGCCTATGTAGTCAAAGGTGCCAGTGAGCGCGCCCCCGCCCGGTAGCGTCAAGTTCACCACGAAAGTGAAGGAGCGATCCTGGTCGCCGGCGTTGCCATCGACAATCTTTCGCAACGTCAGGTTACCCACAGGCTCTCCGTCTGAAAAGTTCCTTATGGTAAACGGAACGGTCTGCCCGTTGACCGTAACACTCTGATCCTGGCCCACCTCGATTTCGTAGACGAACGGGTTATCCTGGTAACCGGAGGGAGATTCGACCTCCACCAGCAAGTATTTCCCGGGGGCCAGACCATAGAACGTAATAGTCCCATTACTATCTGTGGTCTTATCGGCCCTCGCAGCCGCCATGGAGCCATCCAACCCTGTATTGTACAGGATGAATCTGGCGTTCGGCAGTGTGGTGGCTCCATCCCTGGCCGTCTTTCTCAACTCCATATAAGCACTACGGGTCATGGTTGCGCGCCCGTGACTCTCGAGGATCATAAAGCCGGCGCCGTGCTTGGTCCCATCGCCTTGGGCGGTAAGCAGCTTGACCTGGTTATCCACACGCCCCGGTGTTCCGGTGATATCAGTAGTATAGGTCAGGCGCCATGCTTTGGTGTTGTCGGGGAACATGAAGAGCAATATACGTGTGTCGGGATCGTAAGAGACACTGCTCTGCAGTTCCTCGAGTAAGAGCTCTGACCCCTCCGTATAGGCGCCGGCGGCGTCCAGAACTAGTTCCAAGACGTTGATGTTGCGATTCCCGCCACTGTCCTCCCAAATCAACTGCCCATGAGAGTCAGTACGCAGATCAATGCCTAACGGGAGGGTATCTTCGAGCCCTATATCTATGGGCCTGCCCAGCGGCGTATAGTCCACGCTCCAGCGCGCAACGCCTTCGGTACCCAGCACGTTAACCGTCTTGTTGAGGATTGGGCTATTGACTCTGACAGTCTGCGACACAATCTTCTCGATATCCCCGTTCTGGGTGTTCAGCTCAAGGGCGTTGGTCTCATCCTGCACATTGGAGCCCTGGAGGTACTCATCCAGCTTGTCTGAGCTGGGCCTTGCTTTCAGAAGGATCACGTAAGGTTGGTTGAGTCCACCGAAAACAAAGGTTACAGTCTCTGGGTCCCCTTCGCGGAAAAAAGTAGAGGCAAGTCCACCCTCGATGGTGCTGGGATCCAGCAGCACTCCGTCAGCATCCAACGAGCCTGTGCTGGGGTACCCCGTCCCGCTCCTGAAAGAGCCCCCCTTGTAGATGAGGAAATCCGCCCCATTTTGGAAGGGAACGAACTCCCACCCGGCAGGGAGTGTGTCTTTGGCGGTGACGGCCCCAAACGCCCCGGGAATATTGGTCTCCACATTGGCAAAGTCCAGCCCCACAGCATTCACGTTGAGCCTAAAGATGGCCTCTTTGTAGCCATAGTGGAATCCATTCGCCGCGGTAGTGGTCCGATCGTTCGGGTTGATGCTGCCGGACCCCGTCTCGCGATCGTTACTTACCTGTGCGCGCTGCAACAGCTCCTTTGACAGGATCTGGTTGTCGAGCGAGACGCTATCTTGCGCCGAGCCGAGGCGTGTCGTATCCAAGTGCAGAGTGGTGGTGTTGTAGACCTGGATTTTATCCTGCGTTGTATTGTTCCCCGCCAGTACGTTGGGATCCAGCACCTGAGTTCGGAAACTGAAAGTGTTGTTAGTGTCGTTCAGCAGACCAGTCACCTTCAAGAGTGTGCCCACGAGCTCGACGCCGCTGTACAAATCGATAGCGGCTATCTGAAGATGCCCGCTCCCCGAGGCAGCGGCTGCGCTACCCGCAACATACTTTTGGCCATTGTTGCGAGGCACTCCACTGCCCCCGATGGTAAGGCCGCTCGGCCAAGCTGCAACGCTGCCGCCAGGCGTCGTTGTCGCGCCAGTCAGCGCGCTGTCGGGGGTAGCGGGGCTATGCACAATGAGATCATAGATGGCAAGCTTTTCCAAAGTCTCCGGAGTGCTTTGCCCTCGCAAGTCCGCGTTAACAGTCCAAGGGATCTGGTGAGTGGCCGTATCCGGTGTGCCAGCCGACTTGGTTATGGTGTTATATCCGATTCCCACACCAGGGTTGTTTGTTGTTCCGCTGCCCTCGGTACCAGCATCGCTTTCCCAAGACACGCTGGCCTGGTTATAGTAAGTTGTCGTACCAACAGATATATCCCCAGAGCTGGGATCGGGTACTGTGGTGACGATTTTCAGTCGCCCAATCCCGTTGAAATCACCTATTTCATAAGTGTTTACGAGCGGCACCGTGCTCCAGGACTTGCCCGAGACGTCCGCCCAGTTGGCGTCGTTCGCTAGCGACTCTTGTGTGGCAGGCGTGGGGCCTGTGTAGAGCTGCCACTGAGCGCTGTCGAAAGTGAGGCTCTCGTTCAGTGCATCAGTAATGGCAAGGTCGTTCAAGTTGCGGCCGTTGCTGTCAACGGTAATATACCAAGTGATGGTGCGATCGTAAGGGTTGTACTGCCCTCCCGCAGTCTCTTCATTACCCGCAAAACCCTGTTTCGTAAACTGAGGGGCGGGGATCGTAACCTCTACATTGTTGGAAAGGACTTCCAGATCCTCTTTTGTCAGGCTGGCTATATTCTCGACCGTACCGCCATTGGTCATCGCGGCGTCCGGGATCCTCGTCTTGAACGTAATCGTCTGCGGGGAGGCAGATCCCGAAGGGAAGGCGTAACGGAGCACGCCGTCGGTCCCCGGTGCAGTGAGAGCGACGCCAGACGGCGAGACCGAGCCTTCGACGAACTCGCCCACTCCAGTCAGGTCGTCCACGAACTCGTACCCGCCCAAGTCTATGTCTGTGTTGGGCGGAGACGCGTCATCAACAGCTGATATGGTGACCGTCCATTCGATGGTCCCGTTTACAAGATCGGGTACGCCGGCGCTCTTTTCGATCGTCTCAGTAATCGTATCACCGGGCGCCCAAAACCGGACTTCTTTGTTCAAAATCCTGACGATGTGATTGCCCTCATCGTCCTCTTCATACTCCCCGTTAAAGACGAACTGGGCATCGAATTCGACCGAGACTTGGTTGAACGAGCCGTCAAAAACCCCCTCGTCTCCGTCGAACTCGATGTAAGCCTGAGCGGTTGGTGGAGTTGCAGACGAGTTCTGAAAGGTAATGTGTCCCACCAGAGTACCAACCGGGTCCCTCAGCTCAACCCTGTCAGGGGGCAGAGGATCAAAATAAAAGTGATCGCTCAACGGCAGCGTGACGGTGTCGTGGCGCTCATAGAAATCCGAGCCCCCGTCACCGATCACAGGAACACCAAAGCTGACGGTGATGCTGACAGGCACATCGTGCCTCAAGCTGCCGTCCGCATTCGTCCCGCCAGTAATAGTCGCATCCGGATTGGCAAGTTCGGGGGTTCCTTGCGCCAAGGGCGTCACCCCGCTCCCATCTGAGGGGGCTTCTTCCTGCTCAGCAGTGCTTTCATCAGGGTTTTCGTCCGTGGAAGCTTCGTCGCCCACAAGAGGGGACTCTTCCGCATCAGACGGGGGATTGTTCTCGCCCTCAGCGGCCTCGGTTTGTCCGGCGGAGTCATCAGTATCGCCTGCAGGATCGCTGCTTTCCTCCGCAGCTGTCTCATCCTCGGAATCTCCGGGCTGCTCGGCAGAGGGAGCCTCGGCGGCGTCTGCGGGATCGCCGCTTCCCTCCTCGGCTGTCTCATCCGCGTCGCCAGTGTGATCTGCCGGGTCTACGGAGCCATCAGCGTCGTCCGCGGCTATGTCGCCCTCTTCGGCTGAGGAGCCTTGGGGGCGCGCAGAGGGGTTGCCTTCTTTTGTGTACGTCCGTTCCCCCTCGGAAGGCAAGCCTTTATCAGTCGGTTCCGGCGTGTTTTCCTCTGGCACATCTTCGCCAGTTGGTATAGGCGCCTCGACGGTGGAATCAGCGTATGCTGGACTGTGATCGTCTTGCGCTCTTGCGCCGTCCACCGAAAAGGCCGGCGACAGGATCAAGAGCAGCACAACGACCAGACTCAGGGTGATTCTACCCGATGGAGACTTCATCATTACCCTCCCGCTCTATCTGATTCTTGGTGCCGAAATGCCTTGCGAACAACACAAACCTGCGTGCAATAGCCCGCGCCTGATCAGGCGCGACCGCCCGATGGATCCAGAGAAGTAGGGCTATAAGGGCAGAAAGTGCTGATATGCAAAGCCGCGATCGCTGGCTGCCTCTGCTGTACGCCGAGATTCGCAGCCTGTAAAAAGCCGAGCGGTGCCAAGCATTTTTAATAGCCTCACACCGCTCGGCATAGCCGAAGCGACGCCAACTAAACCCCAGGACAACGCACCACTTCGTCGTAGTGAGCAGCATGCGCCTGCCCTACGTTCGCCCAGCGGTCTCGCCGAGTGCCTGCTCTGGCCACATCTACAGCCAATGCCCGTGCACTCCGCTTCCCCACCACTGGGGCACCCGTCAGCTTTTGGGATTCTGAACCGCTCGTAGCACGAACACCCAGACCGATCTCTGAGGACGCTACTCAAAACAGTGCGCCAAGGTAAGGCTTGATGCACGGCGCGATTGTAGCACGCCTTGCAGGATGGGACAAATGAAGTTGCTCACACGGTCGCGACTTGCTTTTGAGACTGCAACTACAGCAGCACAAAACCGACCAGCTGTTGTGAGCCAAGGTGTGGCGCAACCGGTCCGTTTGTGACGTTTTCTTGACGGGCGTTTGCTATCATGGGGGCATACTCGCATAGAACGAGGAGGATTATGGCTCAAGTAGAGAGCGGCTATACGCACACACCCACTACCGATCCGCGGCTCAATCTGATTCATAATGAGCTACAGGCTCTGTTGCAGCTGGTGGATGTGGAATGTGATGGCCGGCCTGTACAGGTGACAGGCATGCGGCTAAAGCGCCTGGACCGCTGGCGCGACCAGCCGGTTATCGACGCGCTGGATGCCGTAGGAGCCATCTCGGGCGCCTGTAACTGCCAGTGTATCTTTTGCTTCGAGCGCGGACATCCATTCGCTCAGGATGACTCGGTGCTCTCTCTGCAGGAGGCCGTCACCCGTCTGCGCTATTATGACGAGTCCGACGGCAAAACGCTCTTCTCCCCAGCTCGCGTGTTCAAGGAGCCTTTTGTGAATCCCGAAGCGCTAGCAATCTTGCGACTAGCGCGACAACGATCGCCGGAGAAGGTCTTTTGGCTGACCTCGAACGGCGCCTTGCTCGACGAGGAGACGGTGGCCCGTCTGGCGGAGTTGATGCCAGTGATGGTCAAGCTTTCGCTCAACAGTGCCGATCCACAGCAACGTATCCAACTCATGGGGTCGGGGAGCCGACCTGCAGAGGCTCTCCATGTCCCCGAGCGCCTGATGCGCCACGGTATTCCATATGTGGGCAGCCTGGTGGCCTGGCCAGGACTCCTACAGGATGACCTCGCAGCCACATTGCGCTACCTGGATGAGTTCAAGCCCTACGCTTTGCGGGTGCGCCTGCCGCTCTACCACGCCTATCTATACCCTGAGCCGCCCTTTGGTCCCGACCTGTGGGATGAGGTCATCGCGTTTTGCCGCCAGGTGGCCCCAACACTGGCCAGCCCGCTTTACGTCGAGCCCTCGCCTTACTGGATCACCCCCATTGTCCCCGAGGTGGACGGCGTGATCCGCAACTCGCCGGCGGCCCGAGCGGGGGTGTGCACCGGCGATCGTTTGCTTTCCATCGCGGGGCAGGCGGTCTCTTCTCGCGGTCAGGCCGTGGGCTTGCTGGCTAGCCACAGAGAACAGGACGGCGCCCCGCTGGAACTGATTGTTCACCGGCCGGGGGAGCCCGACACCAGACGACTGCAACTACACTTGGGTGATGGTTGTTACCCCTATCACCCCAAGATTCACTCGCCCGGTGAACGGTACGGGGTACTCTTATTGGAAGACCTGAACATTTCACACTTGGAGCGTGTACGCGAGTTGATGCAGGCGCACAACAGCCGACGAGCCATGCTTTTCGTCCCGCCGATACTGGCTCCCCTCGTGCAGATCCTCGCCGAGAACTTGCCCGATTGGCAAGCCTTCTTGGCCGATCGGACCCTAGTAGTAGAGACCCTAGAATCCACATTGGTGGGGGGCAACTTTACCCTAATGGACGGTCGCCTAATAGAGGACTTTATAGCTCAAATCGAGCGCTCGCACAATCGCGCTGGTATGCTTCCGGACTTGATCCTTATCCCCAACGCCTTCGGTAACCCATGGGGCATTGACCATCTGCAGCGCTCTTACAAAGAGATCGAGCGGCGCTACGGTATTCCTGTGGAGTTGATCGAATGGCCCATTCTCTATGGTAGGGACGTGTAAATGGAAACGCGCGACCAGTACGTTCTGCATCCCTTTATAGGTTATATCAAGCACCGTCTGGAAGCCCTGCTCGAGTATGTGGATTTGGAGTCAGATGGCCAGGTGATACACCCCGAGTCCTTCCGCCTGAAAAATCTCGATCAGTGGACGGTTGGGCAGTGGTCGTCCGTAGCCGACGCTTTGGGCTCTTTCTCGAGCTACTGTAACGCAAACTGCATTTTCTGCTATGAGAGGGGCAACCCGCTGCCATATCAGCGCACATTGCTGACTCTGGAGGAGGCGCGTACGCGGGCCGCTTACTATGATCCTGCCTCTGGCCGCGGATTACCTCACGTAGCCACACGCCTTAGCCTGGAGCCTTTGGTAAACCCAAAGCTGCCAGAGATTCTCGAATTGATTCGCGAGCGTTGCCCAACAGAGCTCATCGCGCTGACCACCAACGGCTCGCTGCTGACACCCGATCTGCTGGACCAGCTAGCTCGCTTGCACCCGGTGTGCCTGGTCATCTCGGTGAACCACGCCGATCCCGTACGGCGGCGAGAGGTCATGAGAGACCCCCATGCAGCCGAGACCCTGGAGGCGCTACCCCTGCTACGAGAGCGCCACATCCCGTTTGTGGGCTCGGTGGTCTCCTGGCCTACCATCCCGCCGGAGGAGCTGGCTGCCACACTACGTTTTATAGACAGTTTCCAGCCAATCAGCATCCGAGTGGCCCTGCCTGGCTACAACCGCTTTTTCTCGGAAGAAGAACTCTTTGATACACACACTGTGTGGCAGAGCACTTGGCAGTTTCTGGAGGCGCTGCGTCCCGAGCTGCGGTCGCCTCTGTTTGTCGTTCCCAGTCTGTATGCGGGCCTGCCCCTAATTCCTCGTATCGACGGCATCATTCCGCAATCGATCGCTGAGAGGAGCGGCCTACGCTATGGCGACCTGGTGGTGAGCATTGACGGAGAACCAGTCTACACTCGTCGGCAGGCCAGGTTAGTACTCGAGCAAGCCGAACAGTCGGTGGGGCGTGCAGAGATCACCGTTGAGCGAGCAGGCGAGCGCCTCACAATGGTTCTTCAGGGGATAGACGATCCTAGTGTGGATCTCTACCCCTACAAGCCTCTGGGCTGGATGGCGCCCTATCGCTACGCTAACGGCCAAGGGGCGATGGGTTTTGGCCTGCTACTGAACCAGGATATCGAGTTGAGATCCTTGACACATATGATCGAGGTCATCCGCCGATGCGACGCCCAGCGCGTGCTCTTGTTGACCTCTGAGATCATGGGACCCATTATCTCATCCTTACTGACTTCGGTGCCCGAGTTTGCTGCTTTTGTCACCGACGAGTCTCTACACATGGTAGTCCCCCGCCACGCATACTGGGGCGGAAACATCATGATGGGCGATTTGTACATGGTCTCCGACTATCTTCTAGCCGCTCAGGAGTTCATCCGTGAAACCGGTGAGCCACCCGACCTCATCCTCCTGCCTGCCACCTTCGCCAGCGAGTTCGGACGAGATCTGTTGGGGGTGCCTTATATGGAGATTGAGCGCCAGTTGGATATCCCTGTGGAGCTACTGCCGTGTCCACGTATTATGACCTGAGGATCTGGCCTATTGTGCTCAATCCAGGGCCAGGAGCTCACACCTAATCGCTGAGGCTCGCTGCCAACATACCGTTCACTGATCTTTAGATAGGAGGAAGATTATGGCCATCGAGCGCGTCCTTACCGGAAACGATCTCAGATCGGTCTTGGGTAAGGAAGCTACTCTGGAGGATGTACAACGCTACGTGAAGGATAACGTCGCGGGCGAGATAGGGCGTATCGTGAAAGCCGAAAAGCTCGCGCGGAGTGACAGCATCGCACCCAGGTCTTTTTATCTCGCCTTCGCCTGGGGCTAGATGCGCTTCAGGCGGGCCCCTGTCCGATGTGAGCAGCTAGGCGTTTGACGCCAACGATGGCTGTAGGAGACAGGAGCTTGGTGTAGGGGCGAGCGTGCTGGTGGTTTTTGGCAGCGAGCCAGTGGCGACTCGCCCCGGGCCGTGGGCAGGGAACGCCCCTGCTCACGGCATCAGTCATGGTGCCGTACCATTTCCACAATGGAGGATCATATGCCCGAGGATATCGCGCGCAACAGCAGCTGGCCAGTAACCGATGAGAACGGAGATTATATCTTTCGTTTGTCTCTGACCCCAGAAGGCACAGAGCCACCCCCCAATGCTTTTGCCGAACTCGTGCGCTCCCAATTGGACGAGATGCTCAAGCTCATCGTTCTCACCTATCACGGAGAAGCGGTGCGTGTGGACGGCTTTCATTTCATCCACGAGCCAGACAGCATCCGCGGAATTTGGTCGTGATTTGGGCTCCGACTACCAGTTTGAGCTGGATTCCGAATGGGTACAGAAAACGCATTGAGGCGAAACACGCAAGGGAGGCTGTTCTATGACGCTCGTAACTGTGGAGATCGAGGGGCTACCCTGCACTGTGGACGAGTTCACCGCCTTGCGTGACGAACAAGCTCGCATGCCGGAGGGCGGAGCCGCCATGATGGTCGCCGCTCTCCTGCTCTATACGGACGACGTGCCATTGGGTCTGTCTTGCCTGGCCATCGCTGCAGCCTCTTCACGGCTACAGGATGGCCCGAATGGCTATCGCGGCCGCCAGCTGCCCCCCAGAGACCTGAGCCTGATCCGCATGCAGCTGGGCCAGTGGCCCTACATCCCGCGCTCGTACCTGCAGGGTGCTGTCCCCGAGGAGGGCTATGCTCTACCGCAGCCCCCCTATACTATCCAGGTTTCTCGTCACCCTCACGGTAGTGAAGAAGAATACGCCCGCCTTCTCGGTCTGGGGTGGCGTCTCCCTGTGGTTCGGCCCACCGCTACAGCCGACGAGGAGCGCTTGGGGCGCATCAAGGTTTTTGTCGCCAGCTCAGGGGCCAGCAGCCTGCGCCCGGTAACGTGTGTGTGCAACGATGCCGGCATCTGGAAGGCCGAAGAGTGGAGTAGCTTGCTCAGCGGAGTGCGGCCTCCGTCGAACTCACCCAAGGAGGAGCTATGAAGCCGGCGGCCTGCCCTCCTTCTGGGAAACGATATACTGGCTGACGCCCTCGTCAGTGCTGCTCTCTACGCGCGAGAGTTTGGCCTGGACGGTGATCGTCGGGTCCTGCTCGCTGAGCGCCAGCGATCCCGTACGCCTGGCAGCCACTGAGGAACTTCTAAGCCAAGGGAGTACTCCCGGTAGTGCGCGAGAGGGCCGCCCAGACCGTCTGGGACCACTTGGCGCAGCCAAGATACGTCCCAGAGTTAGTGGAGAGGTTGTTCTTTTGCCACGCTGCCGATGTCGCCATCGAAACGGCTCGCAGCCAGCGAGACTTGGCCAGTCTCATCAGCATCACCCCACAGTTGGAAGAACTCCTTGGGGCGAGAGTGGCGCCAATACTGTCGGAACTCGGCCTGCGCATCGAACGCCTTTCCATCGAAAGGCTCGAGGATCACAGCCGCTGGGATTTTGAGGCATAAGAAGTTTGGCGCCAACACCGAGCGGGTTGCCGCTGCAGCTATCTGTCGTCCGCTTTTCGAGCAAGGCGCTGTAGTTCAGCGTGCATCTCGTCGGCAGCCTCTTCGAGCCCCAACAGAGGAGCCTCGAGGTTTGTGAGGCCCAGCTCTGTGAGCAACTCCTCCGCTCGTTCGCGCGTTGCGGGCTCGCCAGCGGAATGCCAACGCACAAGGTGCAAAAGGGCGGTAGGGCGCTCGGTCTCTCCCAGAGCCGCAAAGAATAACGCCCCGTTCGAGAGGATTTTGAGAAGCACCGCAGGGGCCGGGCCTTGCAGCGCGATGTCCAGTGCCTGGAGCAAATGGTCAGCTGCGTGCTGGAGGTCGCCCTGCCGGATTTCCAATTCGCCCAGATTGTTCAAGCAAGCCATAGTGATCCAGCTGTTTTGGATACGTTGCCCAATCTGTACGCCCGCAAGACACGCTTCCAAGGCCTCGTGACGCATGCCCATGGCCAGTGCGACCTCGCCAAGATTGGCCAGCGCCAGTGCCTGCCCCCGCAAATCGCCAACCTGGCGACACTGGTCGAGGCTTTCTTGGTAGAGCGATCGAGCAGCCTCATATCTGCCCTGCACATGCTGGACAGTGCCAAGGTTGTTTAGATGCATACCCGCGCTCAAGGCATTGCCCAGCTCACGGCTCAGCGCCAACCCCTCCGAAAAGTGCGTTTCGGCAGTGGCATAATCACCCCAATAGCAGACCAGGTCGCCCAAAGCGCTGAGTAATGTCTGCATGAGGTACACATCACCGCCCTGTCGCACCAAGGCCAGCCCTTCAGCCAATGCAGTCTCGGCCTCCGCGAGGCGCCCCGTGCGAATCTGTAAAAGACCCATCACCGCCAGGCAATGGGCGATCTCGTCCGGCGTACCGCTCTCCCTAGCTAGGGCAAGTGCACGCTGAGCGAGCCTCTCGACCTCTTCGTTATGGCCCGAGTGCGTCCAAAGCTCCGCCAGATGTGCCAGACAAAAGACCTGCTCGCTGAGAAGGTGCAAACGCTCAGCAGTCGCCAGGCTAGCTTTGAGGCACTCGTCTGCCCGCTCGACCTTTCCCAGATGCTGATACAACACGCCCAAACGGGCCTCAGTCCTCGCCACCAAGGAAGCGTGTGCTTGCTCGCTGGACCAGCGAGCAACCGCAGGAGCCAACAGCGTAATGCCCTCCTGATAGCGGCTTTGGATGTGGTGGTAGTCGTAAAGACCGGGCAGGCTCTGCTCAGCCGTCTCCACCCAATCATTGGCCACAGCGGTAAACCACGCTTGGCGAATGTTGTCAATCTGAGCCGTGATGGCTGCAAGCGCCGCTTTGGCCTCCGAGCCCGATAGTCGCTTCGACTGCTTCTGCAGGAATGAGGCAAAGTAGCGAGCGTGCGCCAGTTCCGCGCTTACGCGAGCCGCTGTGTCCGTCGCAAGCTTTGCTGCCCCATAGCGCTGAAGCAAAGCATGTACCTCATAGAGACTGCTGCTACACCGCACCATAGATTTGAGGACCAGCCCAGTGAGGACCGCCGCTGATGCCCCAGCCACTTGCTCAGCCGCCTCTCCAGTGAATCCGCCGTGGAAGACAGAGAGATTGGCAAAGACACGTTGTTCCGTAGGCGTCAGCAGGCGCCAAGACGCCTCAAAGGTAGCCCATATGCTCTCTTGCCGTTGGGACAAGTCGTGGAGTGTGCTAGCTAACGTGCCGAGATCGCGCTCCAAGTCCTCCGCGATCTCAACACAAGGGCGCAAGGCAACACCGGATGCTGCCAGTTCCACAGCCAAGGGCAGCCCTTCCACCAGGCGGCAGATGCGAGCCGCCGCGGCTCCCTCTTCGCCCGATAGAGTGAAACCGCGTTGCACCTGTCTAGCGCGCTGTTGGAAAAGGTCCAAGGCAGCATAGCTCTCTAAAGACTCTTCCGCCTCCTGCGACGGGAAGGCCAAGCCGCCAAGCTCGTACACCCATTCATCGTACAGACCCAGCCGCTCTCGCGAAGTCGCCAGAATCGTCAGCCCCGGCGAGTGCCGCAATACCTCGCCCACGAACTCTCTGCTTTCGCCCAAGTGTTCGAGGCTATCCAACACCCACAGCATTTCCTTACTTTCGAGATGACTCAGAAGCTGTTCCCGAGGTGTCTGTCCCGCCCCGAAAGCCAAGCCCAAGGCCCCAGCCATAGCCGACACGATCTCAGCCTCCGAACCTGCCTCTGCCAGCGGTATGAACCAGACCCCATCGGGGTAAAGGCCCACATGATCGATAGCCAGCTGCAGCGCCAAGCGTGTTTTGCCGATACCGCCGGGCCCGATCAGAGTCACTAGGCGACGTGCGGGGTCAGCCAGGTGTTCCGCCAACTCGGACGCTTCCGCCTCACGCCCGACAAGCGGGGTGGAAGGGGTTAATAGACGAGAGAGCGATTCTGGAGGCGTCAACGCCCCAGCACGGATTCTCTCGTACAAAGCCACGGTCTCGGCGCTGGGCTCCACACCCAACTCGGCAGTCAGCACTCGCTGACAAGTCTGGTATTGCGCCAGCGCAGCGCTCCGCCGACCTCCCAAGGCCAATAGACGCATCAGTTGTGCATGCGCCTCCTCATACCAGGGTTCCAACTCTACCTGTCGCCAAACGTACGCTTTAGCTCGCCCCAAATCCCCGCGCCGCTCCCAGAGGGTACTGAGAGAGGCTAATGCCTCGACTGCCTGCTGTTGTAACCACTCCCGCCGGCTGATGAGCCACTCCTCGAACGACTCGCTATCGCGCAGCGAGAACCCCTGCAAGAGCGGACCTCTGTACAGCTCGGCCGCCTGCTCCAGACGCCTCAAACAGGGTAAGCAACTTGTCAGCCGGGTATGCCGATGATGCCGACAAGCGCGGATGAGGGAGTCGAAAGCTACCACATCGAGATAATAGACAGCGGGGTTGAGACGAATTGTCTCGCCCTTTGCGAGCAAGAGAGCCTCGTCATCCGCCGCACCAGCCAGAGGTTGACGAAGAAGGGTGAGGGCCTGGCGCAGGCTGTGGCGAGCTCGGGTCTCTGGTTGATCCGGCCAAAGAAGGCCAGCCAACGCCTCACGACTGTGTGGGCGATCGCCCTCCACAGCGAGGTAGGCCAAGAGTGCCCGTACTTTGTCAGTTGCAAAGGCCACCGGTGCAGCATCCAAGGTAACTTGGAAAGAGCCCAGTAGGAGGATACGGATACGCGGTATCGTCATCATAGAGCGGTCTCAAGTGAGTCAAAGCGGAGTCACAGACTTATGGTATCACGTGCTTTACAGCCGCACAACCAGGAGTACGCAAGCCGAAAGCGCGTAATCCGAACACCTGAAAGGGTGACGAGCCACCGTATTTGACGCACACAAGATAGCGGTGGCTCCATTGCCCCACAAGATAGCAATGAGCTCGTGGTTTTGCGGCCACGAGCTCATCCCCGAAGTCAGCAGATCCAGACTGTTTTCACTGGGACAAATGGTGCAAATAGACATTTTGATTTAGGTTAATTACAATCAGTTCTTTCCAAATTCGTAATTGTTGGCCGCAACAAACTCACCGAGCGACGCCTCCGGATTGATCCATCGCTCTGTACTTTTCTCACTTTGCAGATAGATGGCATTCTGCGGTCAAAGGTGGCCGTAACCATGACACACTTCATAATGATCGCTGAAAATCACTTTGTCCGTTAAGAGATATTTTTCGCTGAACAAACCTTGGTACAGATTGTCACCCGCACCGCTGATCAGGCTCAAATATCAATTAATAGGCTGTTTTTTACCACCGGGACATAGATGAAAGTATCTTCACCGATATAGCATTGAAATCCATTTTCCTTTCATCGAGCTTATAGCCGCTATTGTCAAACCACTCAGCAAAGATGTATTTCCGCGTTTTGCGGACATTCTCATTAATCTTCCGTGCACTGTCGCCCTTTGGCACGGCGGACACTGCGTATTCCACCACCGGAATATCGAGGGCTTCCATACCATTAGGGGTAAAGCTCTTGTCTTTCACCATGGGGCCGAAGAAGTAGTAAAATTCGCCTGAGACTGCATCAGGGTGCATCCATTCGCCAATTTCGTTATGGGCGGGAACTGTGAGCTTTTGCGTAATCCTCTTTACTGACTGAAGAAAAGTCTTTTCCCAGCCAGTATGCACCGGTGTCCTTGATGTCGAATTTCACATCAGGAGGGGCAAGACAGTGACCAATTGCCGAGAACGCCGCTATTTTTTTGATTTCAGGTGTAGGGAAGTTTTCGAGCTTAGTGTCTTCTCGGATTTTCGTCTTGGGTTTCTTTTGACAGACCGGGCAATATATAAAATCTGTAAGCAAATAAATCGCCCCATTCTTTCTGTCTTTGCTTTAGCACAGGTTGTAAATGTGTCCTTGGCAGCATCATCACTATTGAAAGTCCTTGCGCCTGAAACCGTTGGATTCACTTTCTTATCTTAAGCAAACACTTTAACTGAGAAACGGCTGACTTCCCCCGATATGTCGCCCTGTCAGCGGGTCGGAACCGTGATCGGATACAACTTCAATTTCATGGCCTGATTGCAGCAACTGTGACAGGACAATTTTATCAACTTTGGAAAGAAACGTTTCCTTTTGCATCTTGTTCATGCGATGCGCGGCTTCATCGCAGCCACCGATGTGAAGCATAACAAACGGATACTCTTCTGCAAGCTCAAGTGTGGAACAAAGCTTAGCATTCAAATCGGTATCCGTATCACCTGTCATGCCACTTTCTGTTACCAGTCGCATATTCAATGCTTTTGCGATTCCTCGCACGACATTTGCCCCGCAGACGGCGGCAAAATGCGGTAAATCCGGCAGAGAGTGTACAGTAGACGGCGCCCAGAGAATCATAGCTCGTTTGGCATCGATACTGTTTATTCGCCCAAGAGCATCTTTCAACGGTGCGATATCCGGGCAAATGTAGCGGTCTATGTTTCCGCCGAGAAATTCAAAAGGTAAAATTGCTTGTATAGAATTGGCATAAGAGGCATATCCCGAGATGATAAGCAAGCTCTTATCCCTACTCAAAGGCACATACCGCACTTGCTCTAATTCAGGAATGTTTTCCGGTGCGTCACAAAAACAGGAGCAAAATCCGCTATCGTCCAGCGAAATCCAACTACCGCGAAAAATAAGATCGTCGCGCTGGATCTCAATCCCCGCGCCAAGCGCCTCAATCCAACCGCGAATATTTTTGGGTGACTTTATTCCCAACAACGAAAGAATACAGGACAGGGTTTCCGCTCCAAATCCATCCGGAACTGTATTTATAAAACCACGCTTGGGAAAAGAAGCAAGCGCTGGATACCTTTCTGCATCAAAGGAGGGGTCGTTCATGCCATCAATGATGCACAGTATTTTAGCCATTGCTTCCCCCCTCTAAAGTTGCCACTCGCAGTAAGGCGTTGCATATCGCGGCGGCAACATTGCTACCTCCTTTGCGCCCCCGCGCCGTGATATAAGGGATGCCTGAACACATAAGCATCTCCTTTGATTCCACTACGTTCACAAAGCCTACAGGTACGCCGATAACCAGTTCGGGAGAGCACTGCCCGGACTCTTTCAACTCACAAATCCGCATGAGGGCGGTCGGAGCGTTGCCAATGGCGAAAATCAACGGCTTTTTCATTGCCGCTGCTTTGTCTACCGCCGTTTTTGCGCGGGTAACACCGCTTTGGCGCGCCGTTTCTGCCACATCCTCATCACCCATGAAGCAATGCACTTCGCCTCGCAGCCTAAGCAGACGCGATTTGTCCACGCCGGCTTTTACCATATTCGTGTCGCTCACGATGCTGATGCCTTGCCTCAGAGCCGCTACCGCGTGTTCGATTACTCCTTCGGAAAAGGCAAGCGAATCCACATACTCAAAATCAGCTGTCGTATGAATGACACGCATGATTACAGGCGCTAAACTTGGCTCAAGTGGCCGGGGCAGCTCCCTTTTAATTATCTCGAAACTGCGTTTTTCAATTTCATCCGGTTTCTTGTACTCCATCAAAACTCAATCCCTTCCCGCGCTGCGATACCGCTGTCATACGGATGCTTGCGTTTCACAAACTCTGTCATATAGTCGGCAGCATGGATAAAATGCTGCGGCGCATTCCGTCCGGTCAGCACAAGCTCCAAGCCGGTCGGTTTATGCAAAATCAGATTGTCTGCCAGTGCCGTATCCAGCGCATCGTTGGTATAAGCCACGCACATTTCATCCAGCACAAGTAGATCGCATAGTCCGCCTGTGGCCAGGCGGATTGCTTCCGTTAAATTATCATTGTTCTGTTTAGTCATTTCCACTTTGTCTTGCTCACTGGCGGATTTGTAAAACCCAAATTCCCTTGTATGCCGCAGGACAATCACGCCGGGCAGATGTGTCAAAGCATGGATCTCACCGGTATCGCGCCCTTTGAGAAACTGAACCAGTACAGTACGCATACCGCGTCCGGAGGCCCGCAGAATCAGGCCGAGCGCCGCTGTGGTTTTACCCTTGCCATCCCCAGTGTAAAGGTGAGTCAATCCGCTCATGATTTGCCCTCCAGTATGCTGTAAACATAAGCAATATCCAGATTTTTGCGGATGGCCTGCGCCAATTTGTCGTATTGCTCCTGCCGATAAGCTGGATCTCCGTGCCTCGAAGAATTCTTTGCCGCGCCTCTGATCAGACTGTCTTCTTCTTCGATTTTGACATCAAGATAGGGCAGTACGCCAACCACAGGTTTGCCGCTTTTTCCTTCCAGCATTGCAAGCCCCGGACGCAAAAGCTCGATATCGCCTCTGAATTTATTGACGATGGTGCCCTTAACGCGCGCGCGTTCATCATCCTCCAAAAGCGCCAGTGTGCCGACAATCTGTGCGAACACGCCGCCACAGTCAATATCGCCCACCAAGAGTACCGGCGCGTCGATCATCTTGGCAAGACCCATGTTGACGATGTCGTTCTCCTTTAGGTTGATCTCGGCAGGACTGCCCGCACCCTCGATAACGATGATGTCATGCTGTGCCGCGAGGGTCTCAAAGGCTGTCATAATGTCGGGTATCAGCGTTTTTTTGTACTCAAAATATTCGGCGGCGCGCATATGCCCGCGCGGCAGTCCGTTCACGATGACCTGCGAACCTATATCGGTCACGGGTTTAAGCAAAATCGGATTCATCAGAACATCGGGTTTGGCGCCAGCCGCCTCCGCTTGTGTTACCTGCGCGCGGCTCATTTCCAAGCCATCGTCTGTGACATGAAAGTTGCGCGACATATTTTGCGACTTAAATGGCGCGACGCTGTACCCATCCTGCCGGAACAAGCGGCACAGTCCGGTGGTGAGTAGGCTTTTCCCAGCGGAGGACATCGTGCCTTGAATCATAATCATTTTAGCCATGGAGTATCTCCTTCAGAGCCTGTATCAAGCATTCGTTTTGCGAACGCGTTTTAATTCCGATGCGATAATATGAGGCATTCAATCCCTTGAAGTTCTCGCAGGAGCGAATCAAAATGCCTTCCTGCAAAAGCGGCACATATAATGGCCTTTCACTGCGTAACAGCAGATAGTTCGTATCGCTTGGGAATACCGTTATTCCAAGCTTTTCCAAGTTCTCAGATAAAAAGCTCCGTTCCTCCACAACAAGACAGCGTGTTTTATCTTGCCAACCCTGACAGGTGAGTGCTGCGACTCCCGCGACCTGAGCGGGAACTGAAACGCTCCAGCATTGGGCTGCCGCATTTGCCTTGTTTAGTAGCTCTTCATCAGCGGTCAATAGGTATCCCAACCGCAGGCCGGCCATCGCGTAAATCTTTGTAAACGCTTTCAGAACCACAAGCGTCGGCATTGCACTGAGGTATTTCTTAAACGATACGCCATCGGTAAACTCTAAAAAGCATTCGTCCACAATGACTCTGGTAGCGGTTTCACGTGCTCTGTACAGGATGCGCTCCATCAAGTCAGCCGGGATCAAGCGGCCTGTCGGATTGTTTGGATGGCAGAGAAACAGCATATCGATGTCGGGGTCAAGACAATGCTCTATCTCATTGCTGAGTGCAAATTGATTGCCGGCTTCCAAAGTATGATAAAGAGCCTCACAGCCGGCCTGTTCAAGCGCCCGCTCATATTCCGAGAAGGTGGGAGCACAGACCAGCGCCCGGCGTGGCTTCAAGGCGTAACACAGGCGGTAGATCAAATCCGCCGCGCCGTTGCCGCATAAGACCATCTCCTCCGGCACAGCCTCATACCCTGCGATGGCTGCACACAGTTCACGGCACTCGGGGTCGGGGTAGCGCGTATATTGATCCACATGCGAAATAAGCGCCTGACGAACCTTGTCAGGCAACCCCAGCGGATTTGTGTTGACTGAAAAATCCAGCTTCACATTCGGATTGCCATAAATATCGCCGCCATGCTCATATTGCCGCATAGATTACACACCTCACAATTACTGCCAAAATCAGCGCCAGAACGGACGCCCCAAACATCAATTTATTTGCACCCCGAATATCAACTGCCTCAATAGGCCGCGTATCATCACCGATATATGGCTTATCGAGTATTTTATCGTGGTAAGAAGCAGGCCCCGCCAGACGGATTCCCAGTGCGCCAGCGCAGACCGCTTCGACCTGTGCGGAATTGGGACTGGCGTGCTTGTGTCTGTCCCGTCGCCAAATGCGGTACGCATTTTTGCCGTCAAGCCGCAGCAGGTATGCGCTCACAATCATCAGCAAAGCACATAACCGGGACGGGATGAAATTGAAGACATCATCTGTTTTCGCAGCGGCTCGCCCGAAATGGATGTATTTATCATTCTTATAACCCACCATCGAATCCATTGTGTTGATAGCCTTATACAGACAGCCCAGCGCCGCGCCGCCCAACATGATGTATAAAAGCGGTGCAACAACGCCGTCCGATGCATTCTCCGCCACAGTTTCCACCGCCGCACGGGCAATGCCATCCTCGTTAAGCGCCGCTGTATCGCGCCCGACGATCATGGATACGTCCTTGCGCGCGCCATCGGTATCACCATCTGCCAAACTGCGGTATACTTTCATGCTCTCGATCTTGAGGGATTTGGCTGCCAACAGCTGCCAACACAGAATGCTCTCCAAAATATAGCCCAGCGGCGAGAAGAAGGAGTAGCTCAGAAACAACACAGCAAACGGGATGCTTGCACAAACCAGGGTGACTGCAACCACCAACAAAATACCGCCGTTTTTTTCGCCACGCTCAGTCGCGGGAAGGGTTCGGCGCAGATATTCTTCCAGCGAGGCAATCAGCTTGCCCATCCACCGCACGATGTGGGGAAAGTGGTATGGATCACCAAACAGCATGTCCAGCATAACCCCCGTGAGCAGAGCCAGCGTCGAGTAGGCTACAAGCATAATGTACCTTCTGCCGCCTTGCACAAAACCCACCCGCCATTGGGGAGATGGTAATCGTAAAAATCCCGTTTCGGTACAATAAAGCATTCCAAAACTGCCATAATGTTGCCCCCGTGTAATACAAACGCAGCCGTACAGTCATCCGGCAAGGCAAAAGCAATGTCCGCAAACGCTTTCGCACTCCGGTCTTTGAATGCCTCTATATCATCGCCGCCGGGGATGGGGGCGGCGCAATTTGCGTCCACCCAAGCCCGATAAGCGTGGTCATCCGACATTTCATCAGCGGTTCTACCTTCAAATATTCCGAAATCGCACTCTTTCAGGTCGGGAATGATCGTTGCTTTATAATTGGGGAAGAGGATTGCGGCGGTCTGACGGCAACGCAGCATAGGGCTGGTATAAACCCTGTCACAGTCGGGCAATTCAGCCGCGAGCGCGGCAATTTGCGTTTTCCCGTCAGTGCATAACGCTTCGTCTGTTCGCCCAATATAGCGGCGCTCCAGATTGCCCTGCGTTCTGCCGTGACGTATCAGCAGAATCTGTGCCATAGAATTCCCCCCAGCAGAAGCCCCGCCAGCATGGTCAGCTCTGTTATTTGCAGATAATACCCCGTCGTATCGCCCGTCACGCCTCCAAAGCGTTTCCTCGCAATACTCCTGTACCAAAGCGTAACCGGCAGGCAGAGGGCAATTCCTGCGAGGCCATCGGGAAAGGTATACCAAATCCATCCCGCTGCCGCGACGGTAGTCAACAACGCGAGGATTATACCCGCCGAACGGCGGTCGGCCTTTGCGGTAAAAGCGACAAGCATCCCGTCTTTGCGCGCATTTGGCATCGTGATGGCACTATAGGCCGCGAAGCAGCGTGAGAGGATATAAAGAAAACCTATGCCATGGTCATATCCGCGCAAAAATAGTTCATAGAGCAACCCGAAGCTGAACAAAAGGTGGGTGCTAAAGCGGATGAGCGCGAAAGCGCCAATATGAGAATCTTTTAGAATCTCAAGCCCGCGCTCCTTGTCCTGCAATGAGGCGAGCGCATCGGATGTGTCGCAGTACCCGTCCATATGGATACCGCCTGTGATGACAACGGGCAGAACCACCGCAACAGCGGCAAACAGCACGGCGCTGATCTCAAAATATCGGCAGATAAGCTGCCATCCCCAAATCGCCCCGCCGATCAAAACACCCGCAAGGGGTAACAATGCGATGGCGAGCTTCATTGCGTCATCATCCCACTTCACCTTCGGTGTGGGGAGTCGCGTATAGGTGGAAAACGCCAGGATTACCGCTCTAATCAAGCGCACAGGCATCCCCCTTTACAAAAGTTGGCTCTCCGTCGTGCATTTCGATGACTGCATCCGCAAAGTCAGCCAGCCTTTGGTTTAAACGGTTTAGAGCATCAATGTAGCCGCGCGTTTCGCTATCGTATTCCGATTCAGCCGCCAAACCTTCAATAGACACCAGCACGGTATGGCGGCATTTCGCGCACATGGCTGTTATGTCGGAGGAAACACTGTCTTCGCTTCCTTGACGGTCGCCGTCAAACACCGCATTGCTTAGCAAGTTGGAAACATCCTCAAGCAGCACAACAGTGTCCTGGGGGAGGGGGACAGCAGAGACGCAAAAGGGCTTTTCCACGGTGATAAACCCCATATCCGCACGCTGTTTTTGGTGCTTTTCAACACGGGCCCGCCCTTCATCGCCGTAGGGAATCATCGTGGCGATATAATACCGCGTTTTTGACAATCGAACTGCAAGTTTTTCGGCATATGCGCTTTTCCCGCTCCCATTGGGCCCTAAAATAAGTACCTTCATATTGTCCTCTTATATGCTTCTACCTTGATATCCGAAAATGTTGCGGCCTCACGGTATACGCTGAGTGCCATGTCGAGCAGCGGAAAGAGCGCGACGGCCCCAGTCCCTTCGCCCAGGCGCATTCCCGCCTGTATGATGGGTGAGAACCCCAGTTCCTCCATCAGGCAGCACGCACCCGGTTCGCCACTTTCGTGGGAGGGCAGAATATATTCACGCACGAGCGGGCAAAGACGTACCGCAATAAGTGCCGCCACACCTGAGATAAAGCCATCCATTACAACCGGTATTCTATGTAACGCGCCGCCCAAAAAGACACCTGTCATGGCGGCGATATCCAGACCGCCAAGCTTATGTAGCACGTCAATCGGGTCGGCGGGGTCAGGCGCATTGACGGCGATTGCTTGTTCGATGGCGGCTATTTTGCGGAAAAGTCCTTCATCGTCCAAGCCTGCTCCGCGCCCGGTCACCTCGCAGGCGGGACGATGAAGCAGCACAGCGCAACAAGCGGAAGAGGTCGTGGTGTTGCCAATGCCCGCCTCGCCCGTTGCAATCAGGCGATAGCCGTGTCCTTTTAACTCCTCTACTATATCCATCCCTATTTTGATGGCTTTTTTCGCATCATCACGGGTCATGGCAGGGCCTTGTGCAATATCGTTCGTGCCGTTCATCAGCTTGCAATTGCGTAGGCCGTCCACTGTATCCGTCATACCGATGTCGGTGACAAACACATTCGCTCCGCAGGGCTTTGCCATCACCGATATACTGGCCTTTTGAATGCTCAACATCCTGGCGATGGCGGTTGTTACCTCGTGATTGCCTTGCGCGACTTTGTGTCTCGTAACGCCGTTGTCTGCACAAAACACTGATACAGCCTTTTTGCCAATGTCAATCTCCAGTGAGCCCGTGATCGCTGCGATCCGCGCCAGCAGCTCTTCCAACTTGCCGAGACTCCCCAGCGGCTTTGCCACCTTGTTAAGACGTTCAATGCAGGCTGTGAATACTTTTGCATCTACGGGCTGAATTCCGGCTAATACTTTAACAAGATCCATATTTTTACCCTTGTCCTCCAGTGGTTGGCGAATGATCCTTGACGATCGCCACCGTGAGATATCCTGCTTCTTGCGATTTTTCATAATCTTCGAGGCTGTTATATAGCCGCTCATCATCCATCGTAACATGGTAAGCGATTTTCGTTCTCTTTCTGGAGCCATGTTTTTTCAGCTTTTCAAGCACGAGCGCCAGATTTTCGCCGGATTTCATGAAGACTTTGTTTCCGGGATAATCCAGCAGCGCATCGATGTTTTCACTATGCCGCGCAGGAATGATTGTCAGTATTTCTTCGTCCTCACAAAGCGCGGTGCCGAATGCTGCAGCAGCCGCGGTGTACGAAGTAATGCCCGGAACGATCTCGGTGTCATATCCCATGCTGACAATAATTTCATGCACATACATATAGGTTGAGTAAGTCGTCGGGTCGCCTAAGGTCACAAACCCGACGTATTTTCCTTGATCAAGAAGCTTAATAATATGACTGGCGGCAAGCTGACGGGCTTCTTTTCGCTTTTTCATATCTTTTTCCATGGCAAAGGCGCATTCAAACAACTCTTTCCCTGCCACATATTTTTCAACAATGGAGAAAACGGTGCTTTCAGCATTCCCGGCTTTGGGGGTGGCAATCACGTCACATCGTTGCATCACATTTACCGCCTTTAGCGTCAGTAGCTCAGGGTCTCCAGGCCCCGCACCGATGCCGAACAGTTTACCCTTCATAACTCGCTATCCTTTTAGCGAAATTTTCCGCGAATTCCGGATTAGCCGGGAAATACAGATGCGGAAAGCCTGCGTACAGGGAATCCGTCGCATGAACGCAGGAGTAGGAAATCTCCCGTCCCGCTTTGTGTGCTGTAAATCCGTTGCCGGGGCAGGAGCTGTCCCAATAGTGGAATTCATGGGCGCGTATTGACGCGCCCCTTTTACAGAGCAGATTGTCTTTCTCGGCGGTCAGCGTGATGTACCCGAAACGCTGTAGCCTCTTTGTCTCGAATGCCACCTCGCGAATCACGCCGCACATTGGCAAGCCATCAAGAGTGTCGTGAAGGAATAAAAATCCGCCGCACTCCGCTATAGTGGGCATACCGTTCTCAATGGCTTGTCGGATGCTGCTCCGCATGGCGATGTTGTCCGACAGCGTCTTTGTGTGCAATTCGGGATATCCGCCGCACAGGTACAGTCCGCTTATATTTTTCGGAAGCGCGTTGTCCTTGAGCGGACTGAAAAAGGTGAGCTCACAGCCCATATCTTGCAGCAATTCCAGGTTTTCTTCGTATAGAAAGCAAAAAGCATCATCTCTCGCCACCGCCAAACGAATACCGTCTGTACGCTGTGGATTAAGGGGGGCGGTTGTTTCGGTCAATTCGGGGGCCGTTTCCGCCAGCGCGATCAGGCCGCTTATATCCAAGGATTCCTCTGCCTGATGCCCCAGCATCGATAGTTTATTTTGCAAATCATCAATTTCACCGGCTGTCAGCAGACCGAGATGGCGGCTTTGCAGCGTCCACGCCTCCCTGCGCGGCAGATAGCCGTAGGCCTTAAGTCCCGCATCCTTGGCGATCCGCTCCAAATCCGAATAGCGGGATTCGTTCGCGTCATTGAAGATCACGCCGCAGATATGGCTGTCCTGCCGGTGCCGAGCATATCCCTCAATCATCGCAGCGAGGGAATGGCCTACTCCACGCGCATTGACAACCAGAATAACAGGCGTACCGGTTTCCCACGACACGGTGTAAGCGGACGCTTCATCTGTAGCAGCAATGCCATCGTAGTAGCCCATCGCTCCCTCAATGATAGAAAGCTGCCCTGCGTGGGAGGTCAAATGAGAACGCAAACCGTTCCCATTCAAAAAGAAGGGGTCAAGGTTGTACGAGGGAACACCGATCGCGCGACGATGAAACATCGGGTCGATATAATCCGGGCCGCATTTGAAAGCAGTGGGTTCAATGTCACGAGATTTGAGCGCCACAAGGATGGCGCAGGTTATGGTGGTTTTACCACATCCGCTGCCCGTTCCGGCAATCAACAGGCGACTTATGGCTTGCCTCCGGCGACTAATATGGTTACAGGATTTTGTGCTTCCATCAGGTGCAGCTCGCCGACTTTCTTTGCCCGCGCGGTACTGATTTGGACGATTTCCGGCTCTAATTTTGCGTCCTTGAACGCCGTCAATGCCGTCTGGACGGTTTCAAGCGTTACGGCGGTTATGACAATGCAGGCAAGCGGATTTTTACGCAAAACCATATTTATAATCTCCGGCAGTTCACCGCCGCTGCCGCCGATAAACACAGCATCGGGCGCCGGGAGCGTGTCCAAGGCGCCGGGCGCCTCTTTGCACACCGCAGTGATATTCCCGATATGAAAAGCGGTGCAATTCTGCATAATCAAAGAGATGGCTTCCTCTCGGCGTTCTACTGCGTACACATGTCCGCGATAAGCGCTAAGCGCCATTTCTACCGTTACAGAGCCTGTGCCCGCGCCGATATCCCAACAAATGTCTGTCGGGTTCAGACCCAACTTAGACATGATAATTGCCCGTGTCTCACTCTTTGTCATCGGGGTTTTTTCGAGCCGTGCAAAACAATGGTCAGGCAACCCACAGGGGATTCTGCCATCGTAAGCGTCATTGACGAACAGCAAAACAGTCAGTGATGGACAGTTGCCTAAACTCTCGGCGGCTGTCGCATAAATCCGTTCCTGCTCTGTGCCGAGGTTTTCGCCCACATGGGTCAAAACATCGCCGAGTCCGGCCTTTTTCAAAGCCGCACCAATCTCATCGACGTTATTCCCGGTCAAGCAAAAGGTCAGACGGTTGCGCCGTACCGTATCTACAATATTGGACTCCCGTCCATGGGCACTAACAAAAGCCGTGTCCTGCCAGAGCAAGCGGAGTTTGGCAAAAAAGGCGCTCACAGTAGAAACACCCGGAATAAAGCGTATATCATAGGCGTTCAGCGCTTTGTTCAGTCCTGCTGCCGCACTGTAAAACCCCACGTCACCCGAAACCAGCACAGTAAATGTTTGTGCATCGTTTTGCGCGACGACTGCAGCCACATCATCGGGCAGATAGACCGAACAGCAGGTTTTTTGCATATCTGAGCACAGTTCCAGCATTCTTGGCGCACCGAGAATCACATCAGCTCGCGTGATGGCATCTTTGGCTTCGAGCGTCATCGTGTCTGCACCTAAACCCATGCCAACGATTGAGATTTCTTTCACATTTTCAACTCCACGAGCCTTTTCTTTGCTTCTTCCAGCGAAACGCCATCCGGTTCTTCCGGACTGGTGAGCACAGCTGTGATCATACCAAGGCTTTGTGCTGCTCGGATCTTCTCCGGAAAACCGCCCGCTGTGCCGGAGCTTTTGCTTATAAGGATTTTGGCGTCTACCGACCTGAACATCGTTCGGTTTGCCTCCTCCGAAAACGGGCCCTGCATACAGATCAGATGCTCGGATGGGTAGCCCAAATCCAGACAAACCCGTTCCATTCCGGGTAAAATCCGCAACCAAATACGATTTTTGTAGTCGGTCAGCTTACTCAACGCGGAAGCAGACGATGAACCCATCGTCGCAAAGATGCTACCTGAAACAGTCTCAAGCCAAGCAACTAAATCTTCCATTGTGTCGAAATATATGTCGCCCTGCTCCTGCACACTCTCCCGTTTTACGCGAAGCAACGAAATATTGGTGTTTTGGCAGGCGGAGCGTATATTTCGGCTGACTTCTTTGGCATATGGGTGTGTCGCGTCAATAACCAGCGCGGGGGAATGCTGTTTTAGCAGTATCGCCATTTGGTTTGCGTCGAGTCGCCCCACATGGGTTTCCACATTTGACAGAGTCTCCACCGCACGCGCTCCGTCCAGCGTTGCCACACAGTATAAAACAGGAACCTTGTGTGCCGAGCAAACATCGCAAAGCTCCCGCCCCTCGGTAGTCCCTCCGAACAGGACAACCTTACTCATTGCGGTATCCCCTGGGGGTCACCATGCGTCCGCCGATTTCACGGGTAGCGGAGTTGCCGATAAATACGGTTTCCGTCATATTGGCCTCTGTCTCGCGAAGTTCGCCCAGTGTCATCAGCGAGATTGATTGCCCATTTCTGCCAATGTTGCGCACGATGCCGCATTGCCGATCCGCAGGCAAACTTTCAAGAAGGATGTCGCAGGCGGCACGCAGATGTCCCGCTCTTTTTTTGCTGCCCGGATTGTAGAGGCTGATGGAAAAATCCCCGGCCGCAGCGGCACGAAGCCGCTTTTCGATGGCCTCCCACGGGGTGAGCAAATCACTCAAACTGATCACGGCAAAATCATGGCCGAGCGGCGCGCCCAGGAGCGCCGCGCCGCTGATGGCTGCTGTCACGCCGGGAATGATCTCGATTTCGATGCCGGGCTTGCCTTCGGCCAGTTCAAAGATCAGGCTCGCCATGCCATACACGCCACTGTCGCCGCTGGAAACAACACATACGGTTTTGCCCTCTCTGGCAAGATCAATAGCAGATTGACACCGCTCGTTTTCCCGCGTCATACCTGTTTCATAGAAATCCTGCTCTGGAAACAGTGGGCGCAGCATCTTTATATAGCCGCTGTAACCCACGATAACATCAGCGTTTTGCAGGCAGCTCCGGCAAGCTTCTGTCATATTCCCTGCATCGCCGGGACCAAAACCTACCGCATATAGCTTCCCCATGGGTTCACTCTTTCTCAAATACTGCTACAGTTATGCCCTCTTTGGCGGTTTTTTTGAGTATCAAATTACCGTTTCCGCCGCATAGAGCGGCGGCGCGTTCGCAAACATTGTCAACCCCGACCGCTTTTAGAACACGATCCGAAGATGAGAACTCTCCCGGCACTCGAGCCAGTTCCGCCGCCGAATAGAAGGTCAGAGGTAGCTTGTGCGCCTCAGCAAAACGCAGCAGACCAACCTCGTCCCGCTTTACGTCAATGGTCGCGACTTCACACACGCGGGACAGGGGAATTTTCTCTTTCCATAATAAGATCGTCGCCGTCCGCTCGACGGTTTCCGCCGCAACGCCGCGTCTGCAACCGATCCCCAACACCAGATTTTGCGGCTTCTCATCCTCATATAAATCGCTGGCCGTCGTGATGACGGGAATCGCGCCGATAGCGTCGGCGATTTGCGCCGTGAGGGCGTTCGCGCCGCCCACATGTCCCGATAGCAAGCTGACGGCAAAGCGCCCGGCTTCGTCGCAGACTACCACGGCGGGATCATACAGCTTGCTTTTAATATGTGGGGCGATGGCGCGCACAGCGATGCCGCATGAGCCGATAAAGACCAACGCGTCATAGCAGTCAAAATGCGCCGCCGTCCATGCCGCCAAGCCACCGCTTTCACAGCGGGTAAGCTCAGCATTGTCAAAATGTGTGTAGATCTTTTCACCGAGCTCGTAACCTGTATCGCTGAATGCTAAAATGGCAAGCTTCATGGCTGCATTCCCTGACGAAATTCGGTCGTAAACGCCGGGTCATAGAGCTTAGACAGCTCATAATCATCCCCCAAAAAGTTGCCCACGCAGATCAGCGCTGTTTTGCCAATACCATGTGCGACGGCACTCTCCGCAAGAGTCTTCACCGTACAGCGCACGATTTTCTCCTCCGGCCAGCTTGCTTTATAAACGATTGCCGCCGGGGTATGCGGCGCATATCCGCCTTCTATAAGATCATGGGATATCGTTTCGAGCAAGCCTGCGCTCAGGAACAACACCATTGTTGCCCCATGCGCTGCAAGTTTGCGGATAGCTTCACGTTCCGGCACAGGTGTTCTGCCCGCGGCCCGCGTCAGGATGACGGTTTGCGAGATACCGGGCAGAGTATATTCCGCCTTTAAAGCTGCTGCCGCCGCGCAAAAGCTGGACACGCCGGGGCATACCTCGTAGTCAATGCCAAGCTCCGTAAGCCTGTCCATTTGCTCGCGTATGGCGCCATAGACGCTCGGGTCGCCTGTATGCAGTCGCACAACAGCTTTACCTATAGCCACAGTATTTTGGATTGTTTCAATTACCTCACCCAGCGTCATTGCCGCACTGTTGTGAATCTCACAGCTGTTCTTTGCCAAGTCAAGCAGGTCGGGATTCACCAATGATCCCGTGTAAATAATGACATCTGCGTTTTCAAGCAGGGTTTTTCCGCGCAGCGTGATCAAATCAACCGCACCGGGGCCTGCACCAACAAAATACACCATACTCATAATGCAAAAACCTCCCGTAACTTTTCCGCCTCTTGGCTTTGGAAGCATAGTTCCGCGTTTTCCCCCATACCACGAAAGCAAACGAAGCCAATTTCCAGATGAGCCGCAACATGCCTCTGTAATGTGTCTTCAATCCGCCAGCACAGCAATGTCATGCTTTTTTCCAACAATTCACCCCTCAAGCATTCCAGGGCAGCATCGGTGCTGACACAGTCCTGTATGTTTTGAAGCGTCTGAAGGGGCGCGCCCGCTGCGAGCGCACAGGCAATCAGCGTTTCCAGGCGTCCATCACCGTGGCTTGAATGCGTATTGGTGATTCCGATACCCAGCTTGACCAGCTTGCCGATATGACCAACCAGCAAGGCGCGGGTAAAGCCCTTCTCCGCCGCCGCTGCCAGTGTTTCGCCGATATAATTAGAACACTTGATATATGATGCTAAAGATAGGCCCAACGCATCGCGCGCGAACGCCTCGCCGTAATTGCCGATGCTCAGCAGCACATCCCGATGCCCCGCCCCATATAACAGGCTCAGTTCTGCGCGGATGGTATCCACAATGGCCTTTTCACTCATTGGCTCCACAATGCCCGTGGTTCCGAGGATAGATATCCCACCCTCAATGCCCATGCGAGGGTTGAATGTTCGCACTGCTAATTCCTTGCCGCCCGGAATGGAGATAACCACTGACAAGCCGCCGTCATATCCGTACTCTGCACAAACGGCCTCACATTCTTCCCGAATCATGCGGCGCGGCACGGAATTGATAGCATGAGCGCCGACGGGCTGATCAAGCCCCGGTTTGGTAACACGCCCGACGCCCTCGCCGCCGCTGATTTCAATACTGTCCGCCCCACGCATTACATGGGCGTAAACCAAAATGCCGTTTGTCACATCCGGGTCATCACCGCTGTCCTTCTGCACCGCGCAGGAGGCCCAGCCAGGGGTATATTCTGTGTTCAGAACGTCTAATGTCAGGGCTGTTCCCTTGGGTGTTTGAAAAGCGATGGTCTGGCAATGCTCCTGCGTCAGCAGCATCGTCGTTGCCGCTTTTGCGGCGGCCGCGGCGCAGCTGCCGGTAGTATAGCCACGGCACAGTAGCTTTCCTCCAATCAGGCGAGAATCCATATCACAGCCCTCCGAAAAGTTCGGTATAGGCGCCGTTTGGCAGATCATATAGACGGCTGATTACATTTTCGTTGAAGATGGCATCCGGTGAGTCAAGATATAAAACGCAGCCACCCTTCACGCACATCACAAAATCGGATACTCGTTTTGCGTAATTTAATTCATGCAGCGACATGATTACAGTGACGCCGTACCGATTTGTCATGTTCCGCAAAATATCCAGTATTTCAATAGCGTAGCGTATGTCTAAAAAGGCGGTGGGCTCATCCAGCACAATGATTTCCGGCTCCTGGCAGATGACTCTGGCCAGCATGATCCGCTGAAGTTGTCCGTCGCTAATTTCCGAGAAGCTTCGGTCTTTAAGATCAGACGCATTTACCATTGCCAAAGCGTCCTGAACCTTTTCCTTATCGTTTTCCGAGAGAATGCCCAGCATTCCCGTATAGGGATAACGGCCAACAGCCACTACATCTTCACAAGTCATGAGTTCGGGCTTGGGGCGTTCGGTGAGTACGATGGCCATCAGCCGGGACATTTCACGCTTATCTATCTTTGCAATCGAAATGCCATCTATATAAATTACGCCGCCGATCAGGTTAAGCTGTTTTGTGATGCTTTTTAGGATGGTCGATTTTCCCGATCCGTTCGGCCCTATCAGCGTAAGTATTTGTCCTTTTTTTAGTGTTACTTCAATATTCTTGATAACAGGCTGTCCATTGTATCCAACGGTTAGCTGTTCTGTCTTGAAAAAGTATGCCATCAATCACGCGCCGCCTTTCTCGCCATAACATAAATCACAATCGGCGCGCCAAAAAGTGAACTTACCGAACTAATGCTCATTTCCAGAGGCGCGTAAACTGTGCGCGCAATCAAGTCGCAGCCCAAACAGAACACCGCACCACCAAGAAAGCACAGCGGCACTATGACGAGTGGCTTGGCGGTTTTGGTAAAGGCTTTGATCAAATGCGGTACAGCAACGCCCACGAACGATACCGGGCCGGCAAAGGCTGTCACACAAGCGCATAAGACGCTGGACAGCAACACCAGTAAAATCCGGAAGCTTTTGATATTCACGCCCACACTCTGCGCATAGCTTTCTCCCAGCTGGTAGGCGCCGATGGGCTTGGAGAGCAGAAATACAAATACACTTGCGATCAATATCACGACGGCCATTACCCGCGCATCGCTCCAGGACGTTCCCGAAAAGCTGCCCTGCGACCAGTGGTGCAGGTTGACAATGCTCTCATCGCTGGCAAAGGTGACCACAAAATCAGTGATAGCCGAGCAGATGTAACCAATCATCACCCCGCTGATAATCAGCGCCGATGCGCGCCTGACGCGGCGGGCAATGAACAACACAAAGCCCATGCTCATCATCGCGCCCACGAAAGCTGCACTGATCATCATCGCGGAGTTGACCGTTGAGCCACGACTAAGCACAAAGACCATCAGCAGCGCCACAGTCAGCTTAGCACCGGAGGATATGCCCAGCACAAAAGGACCGGCGATGGGATTGTTGAAGAAGGTTTGTAGCAAAAAGCCAGACAAGGCCAGCGCTCCGCCGAGAATAACGGCAGCAGCCATACGCGGCAGTCTCACCTTCCAGAGTATATCGTGTACAATAGCGCCGGGGGCTCCTTTGAGGAGCGCGGTCAGCGCCTCGCCGGGTGGAATTTTAACGCCGCCTATCCCAAGGTTCAGCACCAAGAGGACCATGAGCAGCAGAAAAAGTATTATAGTAACCACAAGATAGCGTTTTTTCATCCGCTTCACTGCAACTTGTAATAGAAGCTGAGATCATCTGTGACCCCGCCGGTAAATATTTGATTCATTTCCGAGATCATTAGTCCAAAGCCGGTAGTTTCCTGAAAGAGATTCTTGCTTGTGCACCACACATTGCCGCTCTGAACCGCCTTGAAGTCGGCGAGCAATTGACTTTTGGCGAGCAATTCATCTATTGTATGCACTTCGCCATCGATAGAGCTGTTGTAAATGATGATATCGGCGTCTTTCGCTCCAGCATAAAAGCGTTCCATTTCAAGATTAACAGAACCTGTAGCACTGTCCGAATCGCCTAAATCAGTAAAGACATAGTTGCCGCCTGCAAGCTCGATCATCTTGACCGCATAATCGCCGTTTCTGCGCGCCACCGCATTACCAGAGGAGCTGATATAGAAGAAAGCTACAGTTTTTCCGGTATTATCCGCAGAAACGCTGTCCAAGTAAGCTGCTTGCTCGTCGAACAATACTGTGGCGCGCTCCTCATTGTCCGTGAGCAGACCATAGAGCTTTATCCACTCCGTCCTGCCGAGAGGATGGGTTTCATAACTTGACCGCTCCACCAGTACCGGTATGCCCAAATCCTCCAGCTTTTCCTTAACCTCCGGCGCGTGGGATATCATGGTGGATTCTATGGCCAGACCGCAGTTTTTTGCCATCATCGTTTCATAATCCGGGGCATTGTATTTACCCGCGTAAACGATGTCGCCACGCTCCATCGCCCAGCGCGCGTTTTCGATGTACCAACCGTCGGCTTTCGTACCAGACATTGAGATGCAGTCCAATGTATCCAATGAATCGAACAGGCACATCGCCGAGGTAGCGGCAAGATAAATATTTTTTACCGGCCTGTGCAGAACGGTAATGTCTGCGGCCACATTTGCCGGCGCTTCCTGCCCTTCGGGCACAATTAAAAAATGTCCTCCCTCCATAATCGTAACGAGAGAGCATCCATCGGCAAGATAATCCACGCGAAACTGCTGCGCGTATCGCAGCTCCATGCTGCCCACAATTTCCAACTCGTCGAAATCTCTTTCGGTTGGTTCCGATGTGCAGCCCGCCAACATGATTATCAAGATCGATATCAGGAGTAATAGTTTTTTCAAAACTTTATTTGATTGAGGCCGAATCAAAATGCAGTACATATTCGATCTCCTTCGGCGCGCTCATGGCTACGGTACAGGCTATCACTGTCATGTCCTTATCCAATACCACCGGAATCTCAAAAGTGGAGTTGCCCTCGGCGTTCATCGGTAAATATTTTTCACCATCAACGAGCATATAGGTATAATTCGGGCTGCTCCAAACGATTTCCGCATAATTGGCTCCATCCTTGTAGCTCAGCGTTGCCGGAGACTCAATGCTTGCTCGACTAGAGCCGCCGCTCAATTCAGCCTCTATGGAGCAAGGTAGAAATGCATCATTCGGAATATTAGCCGATTCAAACACAACAATATGGTCGTACCAGGTACCCTTTCGGGCGCTCTGTCCGGCGCAGTCAAGACCTCTGTCCAAGGCTTCAACAGGGATCGTGAAAGCGTGGCGACCATCGTTATCCACAAAATCAGCCGCGTTGCCTTCGCTGTCCGCAGCGGCCTGTTCGCCGGTGCCCATATAAACCCTGGAATAGCCCTGACCGCTCAGCGTCATCACGGCCGACATGGTGCCATTCGCTACGGTCAGCTGGCAGTCCACAATCCGAAACATGGAGGTGTCGGAATCAACCTCGATGGCATAGGTTCCGTTTTTGATCCTTTCGGCGGTAACCCCGGCGGCACTTGCCGTCGGGGTTACGCTCACTGATACCGAATTGATCGCGTCTTGTACATGCTCTACAAAAAGCTCCTGGATGCCCTTGATCTGGCCGAGGCCTTCGAGGACGGTTTCCACTGTATAGCCATCTTCACCGAGAATAGTCTTCCACGAATCTTCCTCATCACCAGCCATATCATTATTGGCGTGGTCGCCGGCAACTATCATAAAAGGCCGCAGTACAACCCTTTCCACGCCCAAACCGGCTAGGGTTTCTTGTACAACATCAAGCTCGATACCATGCTCCACCGTGCCGATCACATAATCGGTATATCCTTTGTTGTTAAGCACTTCCTGGAATTTTGCATATGTAGCACCGGATTCATGCTCGGTGCCATGGCCCATCAAGACGATAGCTGTGCCATCCGCCCTAAACTGCTCCGTTGAGCTTACCAGCAGCTCGGCGACCTTATCATAGTCATCATCGTCCGCCAGCAGCCATTTGCCGATTTTGAGGCTCTCGAACTGATCGGCATACGGCATAACCTCGTCGATCACGTCATCATACTCAAAGCCGTTCATGACCGTCGTGGGTTGAACGATGACTTCTTTGACACCGTCCAATACCAGCCTGTCCATCGCCTGGGTGACATTATCGATCTTGAGTCCCTCGCGTTCGGCCAGCTTGTCAATGATGATTTGACTGGAAAAGGCCCGCCGCACCTGATACTCGGGATAGGCTTCTATAAGCGCTGTCTCAATACCGCCGATGGTCAGACTGCGGCTTTGGTTAAAGCTTGTACCGAAGCTGACCACAAGCAGAACCTTATCTGCAGCAGTGGTATTTACGATGTTATCCGTGTCCGAAGTGCCCTCCTCGTAACCACTCTCGTCAACAGTATTTTCAGGAGCCTTCGACTCCGTGCTCGAAGGCGTGATTGAAGGCGAACCTGAGGTTGAATTGTCCCCGCATCCGGCAAACAATGATAAGATCAACATTGTCGCCATAAGAAGTGATAGAATTTTTACTTTTCGCATCGGGATTCCTCGCTTCATGTTTTGATTTTTCCCTATGGAAATCAGCTGTGCTTGTCGGCAGGGGAGGTTCATCGATTGCTCATCGGGTGAAGGCAATAAAAATGCGGAGATGCAAAAATGCATCTCCGCGACCGATTCCTCACGAAGCCCCCAAGCCTGTATCCGCAGGCATGGTTCATCCTATCAAAGCCGGTCTCCTGACTCTCACGCTTGTGGTTTATACCACAATTCGCTGCTCTGCCTTACCATGTAAAACACAGTGGCTGACTTTCGTCAACGAACAACGAATACGTGCCTACAGTGGCGGTACCGTGCGGTTAGGCAACAAGGCCCTCCGCGTTCCCTGTTAATCCGGGCGGCAACCCCCTTTCGGATTATTCCCCGATGAAACTCTGTAAGCCGCCGGAACACTTTGATATTAAATTGTGCTTGCACTCTGCATAATATCACAACAAGCAGTATTTCGCAAGCACCAAAACGCAAAGTCACATAGAATTCACTGTAGGTTTGTCAAGCATATTGGACAGAGAGGTTAGGAAAAAAGAGACAAGGAACTGAACAGGAAAAAGCCAGTTGAGAGGACGCATGGGCCGATTGGTTGAACAAACTCACGGCAGGCATCCTTGCCGCGATGCTCCAGCATGTGATAAAAGGAAATCGAGCCAAAGGACTTCCACTCGCCATTGCCCTGCTTCAGCGCCAGCCGTTCGTTACCGCCGCTGATCTGTTCGATGAAGGCAAGATCATTAAGCACGAAACCGGTGCGAACCGACCAGTTGCCATGCCGGGATTGTTCGATCAACTCATCTACGCTGCCGACCTCTTTGATGCCCCACGGATAATCGTGCGTCGGGTACTCATAGGGAGCAGGGCGGGCTCTGTTCTCGCAGGCGGTAACAGATCATTAAACTCTCACACAGGCTTTGCCCTTCCATCGTCATGCCGGACTCCTGTTCCGCCTCAAGGTAGGAGAGCACGCTGACTCGCAGGAATGGGGCTGTACGGATCTTCCATCGAGATGAGCTTGATGCGGGTGCCGGGGGAACACTTTTCTTTGATTCTCTGGATTGCTTCACGATTGAGCATAGTCATTGACTTCCTTCAAAATAGACGAGATACCAGATGTTTTCGGGAATAGCCGCTTAGAATATCGGAGAGAGCCCATAACGCCGGATTACAAAGGCGGTGATAATCAGCCGGAACAGCTCGTCGCTGATTTCTTGCGGATCGCAGAGGCTGTCGGTGATGAGGCTGCACCTGCCGAAGTATAGATCTTTTGCCAGCTGGTACAGGATGTCGGCATCCTCACTGAGGTTTTAGTGATTGATTCTGCCGAAGCAGAGCGCGGAGGACTCCAATCCGAACTTGGCCTTCTGCCAGAACTCATTATCTACGGACAATAAAAAACCGCTGCAATATATGGGAAGGGCTCCCTTGTCATTGCGGCGGTCAGTTTTTGCATTCGCTAGCGGTGTATTTTGTTTTTGAATGGATTGTTGGTTTGCGGTGGCAGGGTGCAGCGAGTTCGGTCAGTTGCGGGAGGCGCGCCTGCCTGATGAGTGCCTCCGCCAGATCATCCAATGGCCAGCAGCCTGCTCGGAGCCGTTCCTCAAAACAGATGCAGCCGGCGGCTGACTGGCAGAGTTTCTTTTTTTCTGCTTTCAATATCGGCAGCGGTGTACTGGTGGCGGATGACAATCGTTCCGTGACCTCTTGGCCGATAGTTGGGCGGCAGCCGCATGGTGCGTTCCAAGCCTGCCAGCGGGGTGTCCTGCATGAAATATCCGGGCATTTTCGATTCCTCCTACTCACATACTAATTTGCTACCGGGATCTGCCGGATCTTCTGACAATTCTTTATCGAAAAACACATACTCGCTGCCATCCTCCGACAGGCTGAAACCATATTCGGAAAGGCCGATGCCCCCGATCTCAGCCGCCATGTCATAGTCTTCGCGGCTTCCCGGCGTCGACAAGTTCTCGCTGATCATCTCTCCGTTTTGATACTCGGCTTCGCCCACGTTATGCCCCAAATCTCCATCTGCCCAGCGATGAGTGATGAGGAGTTCAGGAAACATTCCCGAGAGCTTGCTGACGACCGGTTCAGGGCGGCTCCACGCAGTATCGAAAGACAACGAGTCCTCCGTGTCCATCTCCGCGTTATATGCGTTCCATTTGGTACCCCATTCACGGATGCCAGGTTGTGGTACCGTACTGGAGAGCGTTGTTCACATACTGCTCTCCGGTCTGTATTTTACTTTTCAGAACCTCATCAGTGTTACTCGTCACATACAACCGTTGCGTGTAGACCCGTAGCGGTTCGGCCAA
>CAYOUT010000018.1:0-43490 GCA_964407215.1 uncultured Anaerolineales bacterium
CTGAGGGACAGGGATTCGAACCCCGATCGCCTGATCCAGAGTCAGGTGTCCTACCGTTGGACGATCCCTCAGCAACGGGCGTATTGTAGCACAACTACGCTGTGGGCACAAACCATGGCATCATGCGGTGAGCAATTCGATGGCCTCGCGGATACGGTAGAGCACGGTGTCGCGTCCCAGAATCTCCAACGTGCCAAAGAGCGGAGGGGAGACTTTGCGCCCCGTGGCTGCGATACGCAGCGTTCCAAACAGTTGCCCCACTTTGAGCCCCAGTTCGCCCACCAACCCTCGCAATGTCGTCTCGAGGCTCAACTCGTCAAAGCTCGGGAGTGCGGCCAAGCGCTCCTCAGCGGCCCGCAAGGCCGCGATCGTACCGTTCTTGCCCATCTGTTTCTGGATCAGCAGCTCGGGATCATAGGTGATGGTCTCTTCGAAAGCGAATTCGGCCAATGACAAGACGTCATCGAGCCGCTTTAGGCGATCGCGCACCAGGGGCACGAGTTTGAAGGCCAGATCGAAATCCGCCACCAGGCCTGCTCTCAGAAGCTCTTGCAGCAAGCGCCCCGCCAAGTCGTTGCGGCCCATATCTCTGAGATAACTGGCGTTAAAGAACTCGAGCTTGTCATAAGAGAAAGTGCTGGGCGATTTGGTTACCCCCTCCAACTTGAAGTGTTGGATGAGTTCGCTCCGTGTAAAGAACTCGGTCTGGCCGTCGTACGACCATCCCACCAACGCCAGAAAGTTGATCATCGCCTCGGGCACATAGCCCGCCTGGCGGAATTCGCGCACGAACGTGAGCATCTCGTGCCCATCGGGGTGGCGCTTCTTGCGTTTGCTGAGTTTGCCTCTGCCGGAGGGGTCCAGAATCGTGGGCAGGTGCACCTGAGTAGGCATCTCCCATCCAAAAGCGTTAAAGAGCAGCTTGAGTTTGGGCACAGTGGCCAGCCACTCGTCGCCGCGCAGGATGTGAGTGATCTCCATCAGGTGGTCGTCTACTACTGCTGCCATGGGGTAGGTGGGGAAGCCATCCGACTTGAGCAGGATAAGGTCGTCTAGCAGGCGATTCTCCACAGTGATGTGCCCCCGCAGGAGGTCTTTGTACTCTGTGGTCCCCTCCAGGGGGATGGCTAGCCGCACCACAGGCTGGATACCTTGTGCCTCGAACTCACTGATCTGCGCGCGCGTCAGGCACCGACAACGGTGGTCATAGCCCGTGGGCTGGCTGGCGGCCATCTGTTCTTGGCGCAGACTCGCCAGACGCTCGGGGCTGCAGTAGCAATGGTAGGCGTGTCCTTGTGCTAACAGCTCGTCGGCGTAATGCTTGTACAGGTGGAGGCGGTCGGACTGAAAATACGGGCCATAGTTGCCGCCGACTTCGGGGCCCTCATCCCAACACAGGCCCAACCAGCGCAGCCCCTCCAATAGATCGGGTAGCGCGTGCGGCTCGTAGCGAGTGCGGTCCGTGTCCTCGATGCGCAACACGAACACACCGCCCTGTTGTCTGGCAAAGAGCCAGTTGAAAAGCGCGGTGCGGACCCCTCCTACGTGTAAATACCCCGTGGGGCTGGGCGCAAAACGAACGCGAACGGTGTCGGATGTCATCACAGCCTTCCCTTCTCAGAGCAGTGTCGATTCCGGTGGTTTGCTTCGCATGGCGACGCTCTGCACAAAGCCCAAAGCCAGCAGTATCGTCATGAGCGAGCTTCCACCGGCGCTGATGAACGGCAGGGGCAGACCGGTGACGGGCAGGATGTTTGCGTTCATCCCCAAGTTCACAAAGGTGTGAAGCAGGATCAGCACAGCGGTGCCTGTGGCGATGAGTCGGCCCTGCATATCGCGCGCCCCATAAGCGATGCGCACCAGGCGCAAAATCAGGAACGTGAACAGGCCGAGCAGCAGCAGCGAACCCATAAGGCCCAACTCTTCGGCCAGCACACAAAAGATATAGTCGGTGTGACGCACCCGCAGGAAGTACAATTGTGTCTGTGACCCCTTGAAGAGGCCCTTGCCCCACCAGCCACCGGAGCCAATACTGATAAGTGCCTGTGTGGTGTTGTAGCTCGCCTCCAGCGAGGCTTGCTCGGGGAACAAGTGGTCCAGCACACGGTCGCGCATATAGTCTTTGAGGCCGAACCAGATCACCGGCGCAGCTGCGATGGCGCTGGACCCCAATAGCAGAAGGTGCCGCCATCTCACGCCGGCCATGAACACCATGGTGATCCAGATAGCGAGTACGACCAACGATGTGCTAAAGTCGGGCTGCAGGTAAATGAGAGCAACCGGTGGCCCCACCAGGGCGATCGAGTGTGCCAGTGGCTTGAGAGTCTCGATGTGTTGTTGGCTGGAACCCAACACCCCAGCCAGCACGAGAATAATGAGCACCTTGGTAAACTCGGAAGGTTGGAACCGAAACCCCCCGATCTCCACCCAACGCTGCGCCTCGAACGAGCTTTTGCCCAAGAGCGCCGTGGCGGCGAGCATGATCAGGATAAGGCCATAGATAGGGCGGTAGAAACTCAGAATCGTGCGGTAATCTATGGCCGCGGCAGCAAAATACATCACAAATCCGACCAGGGCGAACAGCCCCTGGCGGAAGACCAAATTGTCGAGCAGGCGCGCTCCCTCATCGGCAGCTACGGCCCGTACGGAGCTATGGATTGTGAGGCCTCCCCACGCGATGAGGATCAAAGTAACTAACAACAGCGGCCAATCAAAGTTGCGCCAGATAGACTTGTGCATCGCTACTCGGTATGTGGCCCGGCTCTATGGGCGGGCACGCTCAGGAAATGCGCGGCTTGACGAACCCTAGTCGCTCCCAGAAAGTGCGGCGACGGCCGTCGAGCAACGGCTTGATGGGCACTTCTTCGCCCAGTAAGCGCTTGGCCATCTCGTGATACGAACGGCCGGCAACAGATCGCGCATCATGGGCGATAGGGTCCCCCCGATTGTTGGATACGAGGACCTCTTCCATATCGGGCACAACACCCAACAGGTCGATGGCCAGTGTTTGAAGCACCTGATCAGGGCTCATCATCTCGCCCCGCTTGACCAAGTCGGGTCGGACGCGGTTGATGACGAGGTGGGTCTCTCCACGCCCCTCCGTTTCAAGGATACCCAGCACGCGGTCAACATCTTGGATCGCTGACGAGTCTGGCGTCGTTACGATGATGAACTCGTTCGCTGCAGCGACCGCGTTGCGAAACCCCAACTCGATGCCAGCTGGCGAGTCGATCAGGATAAAATCGCTCTCTTCCTCGAGCTGTCGGCAGACGCGCACCATGTCTGCCGGGCTCACGGCGGATTTATCGCGGCTTTGGGCGGCGGGCAACAAGTAGAGCTGCTCTTGCACACGGTCCTTGATCAAGGCTTGCTGCAACCGGCAGCGCCCCTCGACGAGGTCCACCACATCGTAGACGATTCGGTTCTGAAGGCCCAACACCACATCGAGGTTGCGCAGCCCGATATCGGTGTCTACAACGACGACGCGTTTGCCTGCATTGGCCAAGGCGATGCCCAAGTTGGCCGTTGTCGTCGTCTTTCCGACACCGCCTTTGCCAGAGGTGACTGTGATGACTCGTGTTGACATGGGGTTACGTCCTTCTCTGAAGCCGGTTCCAGGGCTCGATGACGATCTGCTCTCCGCGAACGCGCGCCACCTCGGGGCCGAGGTGCGGGAGCTCGTCATCGCCGCCCAGTTGGGCCATCAGATGCCCGATACGCAAGAGTTGGGGCGTCAGTTCGAGCGCGCAGATCACAGCGCTGTTGTTCCCCATGGACCCAGCATGTACTGCGCCCAGCAAGCGCCCCCATATTACGACATCGCCCCCGGCAAAGACCTGGGCGCCGGCGTTCACGTCGCCGATGACAACGACGTGCCCCGTATGGCGGATTATTTGGCCGGATCGAATCATGTGATGAACGAGCACGCCCTTGGAGCCATCCAAAGGGCGCCCGCTGGGGGCGATCTGTCGCAGCACCGGTGCGGATTTCGGGCGCTCCGGATCGGGCTCGGGGGTCGGTTCCTGGCCCAAGAGGCGCAGCCCCAAGGCTGAGGTCGCTTCTTGGGTCACCTGATTAGTGCTCACCACCGTACGCAGCACCATATCGTGTTCTTCGAGCACAGCGCTGATCTGTTTCAGCTCCTCCGCCGCGACAGCCCTCTCGCCCACCTGCAAGGCGACAGATCCCCCTCGAAAGAAGGCCCCTTGTGTCGTCAGGTGGCCCTTGAGAGCCTCGAGCAAGCCCTCAAGCTCGCCCTCTCCCATCGATATGGTGAGGCCTTCGCGTGTGCCTTTGATCGAGACCGTATTGTCCATTGCACTGACTCTTTCCTGCGCCTACAACGGCAAAGCGGCGCAACGACTACTCTGATGGGCTTTCGGGCTCGGGGATCGCCGTCGGCTCCGGTGACTCCTCGACTCCAAAATAATAGCGCAAGATCTCGTTCGCCACCGGCACTGCGTTAGAGGACCCCTCTCCGCCTGCCTCCAAGAACACGATCAGCACGATCTCTGGGTTATCATAGGGCGCATAGGCCGCAAACCAGGCGTGGGTGAGCAGATTCCCGTGAGCATCCAGGATGAGGTTCCCCTCTTCATCCACGGCGGGGTATTGGGCGGTGCCCGTCTTGCCCGCTGCCACGACACCCGGTATCTGCAGATGGCGCGCCGTTCCCCGCGCGCCGTTGATCGTTTGGCGAGTGCCCTCGCGGACGAGCTCAATGTTCTCGGGCGATATATCCAGCTGCCGGATCGGCTCTGGGGTGAGGCTGTGGATCACATTGCCCTCCCCATCGGTCACCTTAAGAACCAATTGCGGGCGGTACAACGTACCGCCGTTGGCGATCGCTGCATAGGCGTTCAGCAGCTGCAGTGGCGTCGCTAACACGAATCCCTGGCCAATAGAGGCATTATAAGTATCGCCCATCATCCAGCGTTCAGCGAATGTATGGCGCTTCCAGCGATCGTTCGGCACCAAACCGGCCGTCTCGCCCGCCAAATCTACGCCGGTCGGCTCGCCCAAGCCGAACGTGAGCATGTACTTTTCCAGCCCTTCGATGCCCAAGCCCCTTGTCTCGTTCGTCCCGCCCACTGCCTGGTGCATGAACAGGTTACACGATTGTGCAAGCGCTTGCACGACGTCCAACGACCCGTGCCCACCGCGGTTCCAGCAGTAGAACGGATGGCCGCTCAGCATCAACGTCCCTCTGCAGGTAAAGTGTGTGTTACGGTTAATCACCCCCTCCTGCAATGCGCCAGCAGCCGTGATGATCTTGAACACCGACCCCGGCGCGTACTGCCCACCGATGGCATGGTTCACCAAGGGATGGTGACGGTCCGAGCTGAGCCGCTCATAGTCTTCGAACGAGATGCCGCCCGAGAACAGGTTGTTATCGTAGGTGGGCAGCGATGACATGGCGAGAAGCTCGCCCGTTCTCGGGTCCATGGCGATGGCCACGCCCACCGGCGCTTTGGCCCGCTCCATCCCCTCGGCCAAGGCCTTTTCCACCGCGCGCTGCAACTCGACGTCGATGGTCAGCGTCAGGTTATAGCCTTGGGTGGGAGGCTCTTGGGCGAGCATAGCGACCTCGCGCTGGAATGCATCCACCTCTACGAGCTTTTGTCCTTTTGTGCCCTTGAGAAGTTCCTCCTGAGTATACTCGATACCCATCAGCCCGACGAGGTCGTCAGGGACATAGCCGAGGGCTGGATCATCCAGGTAGCTGGCCTGGCGTTCGCTGGGGATGCGACCCACGTACCCCAGGATGTGCGAAACCAGGGCGCCCTCGAGGTACTCTCTGAGCGGCTTGGCCTCCACAACAACTCCGGGCAGCTTGAGACGTTCCTCATCGAGGATAAAGGCCACCTCGCGATCGACCTTGCTCCGGATCGTGATGGGGGTGTACAAGCTGAGGTCTCCCCGATCCAGGAGCTCTGTAATGCTTGGGCCATCGTATACTTTTTCCTCGGCCTCTACCGGGGTTTCGGTCTCCCCCGAGTCGTCGTCGCCCGACCCGCTCTGCTCTGGCGGCGGAGCGGTTACAGCGCGCATGGCCATCGCTTCCTCGGGATCCACTGGCATCTTTAGCAGTTCGCCCACGCGCTCTAACACCGCTCGCTCAGCATCGGGGTCATCGGGCAGCGCCGCGCGAATAATACTCACTGTGAAGCTCGGTACGTTGCGGACGAGCTGGTGGTGGTTGCGGTCGAACAAAACGCCGCGCGCCGCGTCGATCGGCACTAAGCGGAACCGGTTCTCATCGGCCTGTACCTGGTAATCCTGAGACGAGACGATCTGCAACTCCCACAGCTTGATTGCGATGATGGCAAACGCCGCCACTACAAGCACGCGAAAAACAGCAAAGCGAACGCGGGTGTGCCAGTCATGCATCATTGCCACTCCACCGTTCTCGGCATGAACTGCTGTCTGAGCCAGGCGCTCAGATGGTAGAGGGGGATCATGAACAGCGTGTTGACCAGCACAGCTGGGGCCACGATACGCCACAGTGCGACTCCCCAGGGCCCCGGCCACTGCCTAGCTGTCTGCAGTACAAAGAGTGCGATCAGATAAGAGATCACGGTGGCAGCAGCAATCGTGGCGTATGGCAGCAGCCACGTAGTGCGAAACACGTTGATCTCGCCCAGCCCGGCGAGAAAGCTCACGATGAGGAGCGAGGCGATCGAAGTGCCAAAGGGCCCTGCCGACATAGCGTCGAGCACTGCACCACTCAAAAGAGCGACCAGCATCCCCTCGCGCTGCCCACGTAGCAACGTCCACGATACGGTGACAAGCAGCGCCAGATCCGGGCTTACGCCAAAAGCCCGAATCGAGGTGGCCAAGGTGGCTTGTAGTATCGCCACAAGGACGGCTATGGGGGCGATGAGGTACGAGCTGATGTTTGGTTACCTCTCTTGCGAGTCGAGCACGGCGCCAGCTACCGAGACCGGGGCTACTCGGTGGCGTCCGGCTCGGTCTCTGTCGGCTCAAAGTTCAAGAGCACCATCACACTCTCCAAGCTACGTAGGTCCACCGCGGGGATGACCTGCGCCTCTTGGAACATGTCCACCTCTGTGCTCCGGATGTCGGCGATTTGGCCCACGACGAGGCGCTTGGGCAGGTTGCCGCCGAGGCCCGACGTGATCACGATATCGCCCGCTTCCACATCGGCATCTTGAGGGATATAGCGCATCACGAGACCGTATCCGGGGAACCCCTGTACCATCCCGGTCGTGCGAGAGCGCTGGATGAGAACGGCCACCGAGCTGGCGGGGTCTGCGATGAGCATAACCTTGGACGAGTTCGCGCTCACTTCGGCGATGCGTCCCACGAGCCCCTCTGCGCTGAGCACTGGCATACCCGCCTCGATGCCGTCATCGCGGCCTCGATCCACAATCAAATACTGTAAAAGGTTGCTGGGGTCGCGGGCGATCACCTCCGCCGAGAGGAGCTGAAAGGTTGGCACTGCACTCTTGAAGTCGAGTTGGCGCCGCAGCGTCTCGTTCTCGATCTGGGCTTCGCGCAGCAGGATGATCTGGTTGCGCAACTCTGCGTTCTCGCGGCGCAATGCTTCGTTCTGTGCTCGCACGCTCAACTCGCCCCCACCGCCCCCGAACACTGAGCGCAAGGGCGAGAGCAGGCGGCTCAGCGCATACTGTATCGGCGAGACAATACGGGAAAAGCCGTCTCGGATCGGGTTGGAGCCGGCGGTGCTATCCAAGACCAACCACGCGAGGATCAGAGACAGAACCAAAATAATGACAATGGCCTGCCCGCGCGATGCCTTCACTCGTCCGGTATCCTGCTGTGGGCGTTTGTGTACATGATGAGACTAGCGTGAGTTTGGTACGATGCCGCGCTGTGTATTGGATAGAACTTTGTAGTAGCGGTCGAGATCACTCACGACGATGCCGGCGCCTCGGACGACACACGTGACAGAGTCCTCGGCACGATAGACGCGCATGCGCGTCTCCTCCGACAGGCGCTCGGGCAAACCCTGCAGAAGGGAACCGCCGCCGGCCATCACGATGCCCTGCTCCATAAGGTCCGACACAAGCTCGGGTGGCGTCTCGTCGATGGCCGATTTGACGGCGTCGACGATGATCTGTATGGGCCCGGCCAGCGCCTCGCGAATCTCCACGCTGCTCACTTCGGTGGCCTCGGGCAGGCCCGTGATGAGGTTACGCCCTCGCACGGTGATCGTCTGCTCCTCCGGCAGGGGGTAGGCGGAGCCGATGGCCATCTTGGTGCGCTCGGACATGCGCTCGCCGATGAGAAGGTTGTACTTTTGGCGGCAGTACTGGATGATCTCATCATCCATCTCGTCCCCAGCGACGCGAATCGACCGGCTGACGACGATTCCGCCCAGCGAGATCACGGCCACCTCGGTGGTGCCCCCTCCGATATCCACCACCATGCTGCCGACCGATTCGCTGACGGGGAGGCCGGCGCCGATGGCCGAAGCCATGGGTTCCTCTACCAAGTACGCCTCTCTCGCGCCGGCGCTCAGTGCGGCTTCGTGCACGGCCCGTTTTTCCACCTCGGTCACACCGCTGGGTATACCGACCACCACGCGGGGGCTGGGGGTGAGAAAACTCTTGCGCTGGTGCACTTTGTGTATAAAGTAATGTAGCATCTTTTCGGTGATCTCGAAATCCGAGATCACCCCATCGCGTAACGGGCGTACGGCGACGATATTCGAAGGCGTCCGCCCCACCATCTCTCTGGCCTCTGCGCCGATGGCGAGCGGTCGCTTGGTGCGCTTGTCTACTGCTACGACGGACGGCTCATGGATGACGATACCCTGACCGTGGACGGAAACCAGTGTCGTCGCAGTGCCCAAGTCAATACCGATATCGCGAGAGAATACGCCCAGAAGCGCGCTCAGCGGATTCAACACAGGGGCTTCCCTTCCTTCGGTCTGTTGTGTAGTGGCTCGGGCATTATACCATAGTTGCAGGTAATGCAAAAGGCACCCTGTACCAGAGCCCTTTATCGCCCGCATCGAGTTTGTCGATGCGGGCGCCTATGGTATAGTGTCTTTGCAGGCTCCAGCCCGCGCAATACCAAACGCGCAAAGCGGCTTGACCAGCGTTTGACGCTTTATCCTTCCCGGCCCAAACACTCGGAGTGTAGCAGAGCTGTGTGGCAGCGGCTTCGTATCCCCTACTGGCTCCTTCCCTCGCTGGGCCTGGTGGCCTTGGTCGTGTGTGTCGCGTCGACGGCCTTTTGCCTGGCTCAAGACATCTCGGCCTACAAGGCGCGCTGGCGCGGTGTGGAGTCCGGGCTTGAGGCACATCAGGCGCCGCTGGAGCAGCCGCGTTTTGGCACCAATGTCTCACTGGAGCGCTATACCGATGAGGCGGAGCTACGCATCGCTCTGGAAGCTGTGCGCTCTGCCGGCTTGGGTATGGTGCGGCAGCAGTTCGCCTGGGACATACTGGAGCCCGCCCCAGGGGAGTATCAGTGGGCCGCTTGGGATTCCATCCTCCCCCTGCTAGAAGCTTACGACCTCAAGATCATCGCTGTACTCGATACCTCTCCCGCTTGGGCTCGCCCCGAAGCAGAACGGAGTAACAGGTGGGCCCCCCCCGCCGATCGATCGGACTATGTGCGGTTTGTGCGCGCCTTTGCCGAACGCTACGGTGACTGGGTGGCCGCGTATCAGATCTGGGATCGCCCCAACATTCATCCCCATTGGGGGCAGGGCCCTATCGACCCCGCGGGCTATGTGGCTCTTTTGAGCGACGCGTCTGAGGCGATCCGCAACGTAGACCCCGACGCGCGTATTGTCGCGGGCGGCCTCGCTCCCAACGTGGAAGAGGGAGGGCTCAATATGAGTGATATCCTCTTCCTACGCGAAATCTATCGGCGCGGCGCGGGTGCGTATTTCGACGTATTGGGTGTGCAGGCCTATGGCTTTTCGTCGGGGCCCGAAGATCGTCGGGTCAGCCCAGCAGAGCTCAACTTCTCGCGAGTGGTCCAGTTGCGCGAAGAGATGGTGCGGCGCGGCGAGGCGGCCAAGCCGGTCTGGGCTCTGGAGGCGGGCTGGTGTGGCTTGCCGGCGGATTGGAGCGGCAGGCCCTCGGCCTCCGGGCGCGTTACGCCGTTCGCCCAAGAAGAGTATGTGGCGGGAGCCATCCAGCGTGTACAGCGCGAATGGCCCTGGATGGGGGCGATGATGGTGTTGCACCTGCAACCCGACGCGCCAGAGGATGACCCGGTCTGGGGGTATGCGCTGCTGGGCCCCGATGGCGAGCCCCGGCCCATCTACAGCAAGTTGACCGCCCTGCTTGGCGACCAGCATGTACTCTACCCTGGGATCACGCAGGATCTGCGGACCGCAGTGGTGCCGTACGGCACCACCGTCGCTGACCTTTTCTTTTGGGGCACACATCTGCTTTTGGAGGTTACGCCCGGCGTCTCGCAGGGGCGGTTATCCGCGCGCATCGATGAGCAGGCCCGGTCGGTGCAACTGGATTTGAGCCCTCCGGAGGACGGACTCGCTCACCAGAGGGTTGGCCGCTCCGTGAGCGCGGGGCTTCATCAGGTGCGCCTTCAAGCGAGTCCCGCCCAGCTGGATGCTCTCTCCGGCGCACAAGTGGGCTTTCGCTCGGACGTGACGAGCTTGTGGCTACGCTTTGCCGTGGGGGTGGCGCTCTTGATCTGGTTGGGGGTTGCGGCGGTGGGCAACGCCCGCAAGATCCCCTGGGGTGTGGGCTGGCGCTGGGCGCGCAGCCTCTGGGGGCGAGCCCCGGATTGGGCCCAGGTAGCCGCTTGTGTCGTCGCGTACGGAGTGTTGGCCCTTGCACCCGCCTCAGGGCCGCGGCTGCTGGGGCTGGCCGCCTACGGTGTCATCTCCTTGTTCCGGCCGGATGTCGCTTTGTGCCTTGCGGTAGCGGCTGTGCCCCTGGCACCGATCCACGTGAGGCTGGGGCCCGGCAGCTTCTCGTTAGCGGAGGTGAGCGCTCTTATCGCTACCGGGGCTTGGGCCTGGCAGATGGTGTTCACCTGGGGCGAGGGGGAGCCGATCACGTTGCGTGGCGCCCTACGGCGCTTGAGGCTGGCTGACATTGCGGTGATTCTGTTGGTAGCCCTGGGGGTGCTTGGGGCGCTGCTGGCGGAGTACCAGCGGGTGGCGCTTCGCGAGCTACGCGTCGTGATCGCTACGCCTGCACTGCTCTACCTGTTGGTGCGGGCCCGTTGGCGCGGCGGGGAGGTGCAAGGCGCGACGCAGCCCAGCCTGGAGCTGCTGCTGGACATATTGTGGGTATCGGCGGTGGGTGTGGCGTTGTATGCCCTGGTGCGTTATCCCAGTGCGGGCGGGGTCATCGAGGCAGAGGGCGTGCGACGGGCGCGAGCCTTTTACGGGTCACCCAATAATCTGGCGCTCTATCTGGACAGGATGCTGCCTGTAGGCGTGGCTATGACCCTATGGGGGGATGTGCGCTGGCGGCGCGCGGTCTACGCTCTGGGCACGGTGCCCGTCGCAGTAGCGTTGCTTCTCACCTTCTCTCGGGGCGGCTGGGTGCTGGGCATTCCATGTGGTCTGCTGATGGTCGCGTGGCTACGGGGCGGGCGCGTGCGTTGGATGGTGTTGGGGCTTTTGCTGCTCGTCGCCCTACTCGCTGTGCCGCTGGTGGGCACCCAGCGCTTCGCCACATTGCTGGATGTGAGCCAGGGCACCTCCTTTCTTCGGGTGAGCCTGTGGCAGGCCGCATGGGACATGGTGCGTGACCATCCTTGGTTTGGCGTGGGGCCCGACAACTTTCTCTACTACTATGGAGACTATATCCGACCCGGGGCCGAGGTGGATCGCTGGTTGTCTCATCCCCACAACTGGGTGTTGGATTTTTGGCTGCGGTTGGGTTTGGCGGGCGTCGCGTCGGCATTGTTGTTGCTGGGCGCATATCTCAGAGATGGGTTGCAAGCCTATCGGGCGCTGCCAGAGGGGGATCGTCGCGCGATGGCCCTCGGCCTGCTGGGCGGATGGGCGGCGTTTGTGGCCCACGGCAGCGTGGATAGCTCTCTTTTCGTTACCGAACTCGCCTGCTGGTTCATGATCGCGCTGGCTTGGGTCACACGCGCCAACGAGGGCTCAAAGCTACCGGCTGAGGCTCCGGGCAAGGCGAGCATCCTTTAGGGTGCCCGATGCTCATATGCGCCACAGCTTTGACCCTGCTTTCCCATTCTGTTATACTCGCGCCAACGTTACAGGTGGGGGGTGGCGATGCGCTTTCTCATAACGGGTGGTGCCGGGTTCATTGGTTCGCACCTGTGTGACCTGCTCCTGGAGCACGGGCACGAGGTGATCGCGATGGATAACCTCATCACCGGCACCCTGCGGAATATCGATCACCTGCAGGGTAGGGCGGGCTTTCGATTCGAGCGCTGGGATGTGACGCACGATATATCGGTCGACGGACCGCTGGATGCCGTGTTACATCTCGCTTCGCTGCCCAGCCCCGTCGATTATCTGGGGATGCCCATCAAAACGCTCAAAGTGGGGGCTTTGGGGACGCACAATGCGTTAGGGCTGGCGCTCGCCAAGCGAGCTCGCTTCCTGCTGGCTTCCACTTCCGAAGTGTACGGTGACCCCCTGGTGCACCCGCAGCCCGAAACCTACTGGGGAAACGTAAACCCCGTGGGGCCGCGGGGCGTGTACGACGAATCCAAGCGCTTTGCTGAGGCGATTTCGATGGCCTACCATCGGACGCATGGCTTGCCCACGCGCATCGCCCGCATCTTTAACACCTACGGGCCGCGAATGCGGCTGAATGATGGGCGGGTGGTTCCCAATTTTGTGAGCCAGGCCCTCAAGGGCGAGCCGCTCACCGTCTACGATGACGGGAGGCGCACTCGCAGCTTTTGCTACGTGAGTGATCTGGTGGACGGCTTGTACCGCCTGTTGATGTCCGACGAGGCGTCGCCCGTCAACCTGGGGAATCCACAGGAGATGACGATTCTGCAGTTCGCCGAGACGGTAATCCGCGTTTCGGGGAGCAAGTCGCAGATCGCTTTTGTAACACCGCAGGACGAACGCACCGCGGACGATCCGCAAGCGCGCAGACCGGATATCACCAAGGCGCACACCATCCTTGGATGGGAGCCCAGGGTGTCGCTCGAGGAAGGCCTGCACATGACGGTGGACTGGTTCCGGCGTCAGGTCTAGCCGGTATCACAATGACTATGGCCACCGCCTCACCGCCCCTCGCCCGCCCAAACACCGCTCAGCTGTTCCCACTGCGCACCTCGGCGCTGGCTCGTGCCATCGCGGTGCTCGTGAGCCTGGCTCTGCTCGCGGCGTTCCTGGTCAAAGCTCCTCTCGCAATCTGCCTGGCCCTGGTGGGGGGCTCTGTAGGGTGCCTGGCCCTCGTATTGAGGCCCGTTCTGGGGTTGTACGCGCTGGCGTTTGCTATCCCCTTTGGCTCACTGTGCGAGGTCACTTACGGCGGGCTGACGCTGGGCCTTGGCGAGGCGCTAGTGGTGTTCAGCCTCGGTGCTTGGCTGATGCGGATGGCTGCATTGCGACGCGTGCGTTTGGCGGGATCTCGGTTGGTGTTGGCGATGCTGGTGTTCATCGGGGCGCTGGTGGTGTCGTTCTGGCATGCGCAGAGCACGGTGCCGGCGCTCAAAGAGCTGGCCAAGTGGCTGGAGTTTCTCGGGGTCTATCTCTTGACGGCTAGCGATCTGGGGCGGGCCGAGATGGACACGCTCGTGGGGGCGCTCCTCATAGCGGGGATTCTGCAGGGCGCGTTGGGGATCTACCAGTTCCTGTTTCGCGTGGGGCCGCCGGGCTTTGGCATTCTGGGGCGGTATATGCGTGCACACGGTACCTTTCGCCAACCCAACCCCTATGGCGGGTATCTGGGGCTCTTGTTGCCGCTGGGATACACCACCGTGATCGTGCGATGGCGCGAGCTGCCCGGCGCGTGGCGCGCGAGGAATTGGCGGCGTGTCATGATGTGGCCCATGGGTGCGGTGGCTACGCTGGTGATGGGCGTCGCGATGCTCATGAGCATGTCTCGTGGCGCCTTGGTGGGCGTTGTGATGGGTGCCACACTGGTGGGCGCCGCGCTGGGCCGCAAGGCTCGACAGTTCGCTCTAGCAGCGCTGTTGATCGCGGCTTTACTCGGCCCGCAACTACTTTCCCTGCTGCCGCAGGACTATGTGGGGCGCATTACCGATTCGCTCGGCTACGTGGGCATGCGCGATCTGTCCATCATCGAGATCACCGACGAGAATTTTGCGGCCGTCGAGCGAGCGGCGCACTGGGTCGCCGCTTGGCGCATGTTCGAACAACGCCCGTGGCTGGGTGTGGGCACCGGGCAGTATGCCGTGGTCTACCCGGACGTGGCTCTGCCTCGTTGGCCCGACCCTTTGGGGCATGCGCATAACTACTATCTCAACATTCTCGCTGAAGGAGGCCTCGTAGGACTGAGCGCTTACCTGATATTCCTGTTGACGGCGTTCTGGAGTGCGTGGCGCCAGGCGCTGCCGGGCTCCGATACAGCCCCCCGCCCGATGTGGCAGAGAGGGCTGGGCTTGGCGGCGTTGGGAGCGTTGGCACACCTGGCCACACACTCGCTGCTGGATAACCTGTACGTGCACGCTATGTATCTGCTCGTCGCATTGCTGCTGGGGATGGCGGCCTCTGTGGGGAACGATGCCCCGTGGCACACGATGGAGCCTGGGGCGCCCAGCGCACTTCATACACCATGCAAGACGCCCTGAGGTGATATGTCACAACTCATTCTGACCATGCGCTCGTACGCACAAGAACACCGCACAGAGGTGCGGCGCTTTCTAAAGTTCGGCGTGGTGGGCACCATTGGCGCCGTGGTGGATTTCTCGGTGCTCAACTTGGGCATTCAGGTGTTTTCGCTGGCCAAGTGGCTAGCAAACACTTTTTCTTTCTCTGCCGCTGTGCTGAGCAATTTCGTATGGAATCGCCTGTGGACTTTTCCCGAGTCGCGTGAGAAGCCCTTCCTGCCGCAATTGGGGCAGTTCCTGCTGGTGAACCTGGCGGGGTATGGGATCAACCAGGCGATTTTTCTATCGCTCGACCGCTACGTTTTCTCTGCGTGGGGGGTCTGGGGCTATAATCTGTCCAAGGCTATCGCCATCGGCGTGGTGCTCTTTTGGAACTTTGGCGTAAACCGCATCTGGACGTATCGAGAGATCCGATGACGCGCATCGCCATCGACTATACCTCGGCAGTCAGGCAGACAGCAGGCATCGGGCGCTACACACGCGGCCTGATCGGGGCCCTGGCCGTTGCCGACCACAGCACCCAATACGTGTTGTTCAGCGCAGGGCGCGACTCTCAGCCGCGTGCCTGGCCGCCGAACTTTGCGCTACGAGAGCTACCTCTGAGCGACCGCCAACTGGCCGTCCTTTGGCAGCGGCTGCGCGTGCCGGTGCCTGTGGAGTGGATTACGGGTCAAGTGGATCTCTACCACTCGCCCGACTTTGTCCTGCCGCCGGTACGTCGAGCTCGGACCGCGCTGACGGTGCACGATCTGTCGTTCCTGCGCCATCCCGAGTGCTCGTCGCCGCCGCTGCTAGAGTATCTCTTGCGTGCGGTGCCACGCTCTGTGGCGCGGGCCGATGTGCTGTTGGCGGATTCAGAGAACACGCGCCAGGACCTGGTCGAGCTGCTCGGCGTGGAGGAGGAGCGCGTATTCGTTGTGTACGCTGGGGTGGATGCGCGGTTTGCGCCACGCACCCCAGACCCCCAGCGCGCGGCGGTGCTGGAGCGCTACGGCATCCGGCGCCCCTTTATTCTGGGCCTCGGCACGCTGCAACCTCGCAAAAACTTTTGTCGGCTCATTCACGCTTATGCGCAGCTGCGCGACGAGTGCAGAGTGCCGCATCAACTGGTGATCGGCGGGGGCAAGGGTTGGCTGTATGAGGACATCTTTGATGCGGTGGATACGCTGGGCCTGCACGGTGATGTGCTTCTGTCGGGCTTTGTGGATGACGCGGACCTTCCCACGCTCTACCGCGCTGCAGACGCCTTTGCTTTTCCCTCGCTCTACGAGGGGTTTGGCATTCCCGTGCTAGAGGCGATGAGTTGCGGCACGCCGGTGGTCACTTCTACAACATCGTCACTGCCCGAGGTGGCCGGCGATGCGGCCCTCTGCGTGCCGCCGGATGATGTGGGGGCGTTGGCGCACGCCCTCTGGCGCCTTCTCGATGATCAGGAGCTGCGCGCCGTGCTTCGTGAGCGGGGCTTGGCGCAAGCTGGGCGTTTCACCTGGGAGAGCGCCGCAGAGCAGTTGCTCAGAGTGTACCGGCATGTGTTGAGTCTCGAGGAATGAGAGGGTGCTATGATCAAGCTGACAGAACGGATGGGGCGCCTTGGAAGCGAATCGGCTTTTGAGGTGTTGGCGCGAGCCAAAGCCTTGGAGGCGCAGGGGAAGCACATAGTTCATTTAGAGTTCGGCGAGCCCGATTTTGCCACAGCCCCGCACATCGTGGAGGCTGGATGCAAGGCTTTGCGCGAGGGAGCTACCCGCTACACGCCGGCGCCGGGCATTCTCGAGTTGCGCGAAGCGGTGGCGGAGGTCATCGGTTCGGGGCGCGGCCACGCAGTGAGCCCCGAGCAGGTGGTGGTCACTCCCGGAGCCAAGCCCATCATGTTCTACGTGCTATTGGCTCTGGCCGAACCGGGGGGCGAGGTCATCTATCCGGATCCGGGGTTCCCCATCTATGAGTCGATGATCAACTTTTGTGGGGCCAAGCCGGTGCCCTTGCCCTTGCTGGAGGAGCGCGACTTTCGCTTCTCTGTGGAGCAACTCCATCGGCTAGTGACGGACCGGACACGTCTCATCATCCTCAACTCGCCAGAGAACCCCACAGGCGGCGTGCTCCATCGTGAGGACTTGCAGGCGATCGCCGATATTTGCGTCGAGCGGGGCATCCCGGTGCTGTCGGACGAAGTGTACGAGCCATTGGTTTATGATGCCGAGTTCTGCAGTATCGCTTCCCTCCCCGGGATGTCGACCAACGAGCTGGGGATCGTGCTGCACGGCTTCTCTAAAACCTATGCCATGACGGGATGGAGGCTCGGTTACGGTGTGATGCCCGTCGCGCTTGCCGAGCACGTTACCAAGCTGATGATCAACTCGAACTCGTGCACCGCAGCGGCCACGCAATGGGCCGGCCTCGCAGCGCTCACGGGGCCACAGGACAGTGTTGCGGCGATGGTCGAGGCGTTCAGGCAGCGCCGCGACCTGATCGTGGCTGGCCTCAACGAGATTGAGGGGGTGTGTTGCGTGACGCCGAAAGGTGCTTTCTACGCCTTCCCAAACATCCGCGGTACGGGGATGGACAGTCGGACCTGCGCGCAGTCTCTGCTCGAGGGCGCGGGGGTGGCCTGTCTCTCGGGCAGCGCCTTTGGCCCACATGGCGAGGGGTATCTGCGGCTCTCCTATGCGAACTCGATAGAGAACATCTCGGCGGCGCTCGGCCGGATGCGTGAGACGCTCGCGAGGCTCCAAGGCTGAGGTCGGGGCGCGTCAGCTGTAAATTTCGGGCTTGAGCACACCGATAAAGTTGAGATTGCGATAGTTCTCGGCATAGTCGAGTCCGTAGCCGATGACGAATTCGTTCGGTATCTCGAACCCGACATAGTCGATGTGCAACTCTACCTCGCGCCGCGAGGGTTTGTTGAGGAGGGTGCACACTCGCAGGCTGGCCGGCTGGCGCACGCGCAGGTTCTCCAGCAGGTAGGCGATGGTGTGCCCCGTGTCTATGATATCCTCCACCAGCATCACGTGCCGCCTGCTGATGTCTCGATCGAGGTCTTTTAGGATGCGCACCACACCGCTCGACTCGGTCGCGTTGCCATAGCTCGAGATGGCCATGAAATCCACCCCGTGCTTGATAGCGAGCTGGCGAGAGAGATCGGCCAGGAACATGTAGCCGCCTTTGAGCACACACACCAACAAAGGGTTGAGGCCGTCATAGTCAGCCGCTAGCTGGGTGCCCAGCTCGTGAACGCGCTGCTGCAGCGCCTCTTCGGAGATGAGCACCTTGGCGATATCTTGCAGCATAGAATCCATACCAGCCCTCCGGTGTGCGCGCGGTAGGGGTTCGGCTCGCTTCACCCTGTGACGTCACAGTCTACCAGATCCCGCCCCATGGGCCAAGCTGGGGGTGTGTTGTGTAATCGGCTGGCCGGCGGCTGGGCGCCCATCACTCCACCCTGCAGAGGAACCCCTTCAAGTAGGCCCCCTCGGGGAAGGTGAGCAGCACGGGGTGGTCGCTTCCCTGGCTCAGGCGCTCCAGGATGCGCACCTCGCGCTGTACATCCACGCTGGCGCCGAACACGATCTTCTGAAAGAGATCCTCGCTCACGAGGCCCGAGCACGAAAAAGTGGCGAGCACCCCGCCGCGGCGCAGCAGCTGCATCCCGAGCATGTTGATGTCCTTGTAGCCGCGCGTGGCGGCCATCAGTTGGCGTTTGGAGAAGGCGAACTTGGGCGGATCGAGCACCACTACGTCAAAGGTGCGCCCTTGATCGCGCAATCGGCGTAACACCTGGAAAGCGTCGCCCTCCAGCGCCTCATGCGCTACCCCCGGGGCGTTCAGGGCAAGATTGGACCCAGCGCCTCGCAGCGCGCCCCCCGAGCTATCGAGGCTCGTTATCGACGATGCCCCCTGAGAGGCAGCGTACACGCCAAAACCGCCCGTGTACGAGAACGCGTTCAGCACGCGCGCCCCTCGGCAGTTCTGAGCCACCTTGTGGCGGTTCTCGCGCTGATCGAGGTAGAGGCCCGTCTTGTGCCCATGCTGCAGATCCACAGCAAAACGCAAGCCGTGCTCTCGGATCACGATCTCTTTGGGCGGGCACTCTCCCGCCAGTGCACCGCTGGCGGCCGGGAGCCCCTCATGGCTGCGGACGTCCACGTCGCTCCGCTCATAAACGCCCCGTGCACGGATCAACTTCAGGAGCAGGTCCGCCAACTCTTGTTTGTGCTGCTCGATACCCAAGGTCAACGACTGTATAGATAGCCAGTCACCGTAACGGTCCACAATCAGGCCCGGAAGGCCATCCGATTCGGCGAACACCAGCCGGTAAGCGTCGGTGTCGCTCGCTGCAGCCAGGGCTTCACGGCGCTCGATGGACGCCCGCAACCGCTGTCTCCAAAATCCCGTGTCGATGGCCTCGTCCTCTCGCCAGGAGAGCAGGTGCACACTGATCTGCGAGCGGGGGTTGTAGTAGCCTCGTGCGAGGAACTCACCGGCGGCGCTGCGCACATCCACGATACCCCCAGGCTCGGGCGAGCCCTGCACACTGGCGATGGCGCCGCTAAAGATCCAGGGGTGGCGCTGCAAGATCGATCGTTCTCTGCCTTGCTTGAGCTGGATGTTCGCCATGCTAGCTCTCTTCTCCGAGCAAATGGGCGGGCATAAAACGCACGACCAGGATCTGATGCGTGTGGGCGCTCACTGCGTAGCGGGCATCGAGACGCGAGCCCACCACCCAGGCGATCTCCCCGCCGCACAATAGCAGGGGCACCGCATCGCGCTCCCCCTGGGGAATCTTGACGTTCACCATCAGATCCCCAAGCTTCTGGCGCCCCGCCATCCCCAGCGGGATGAGCCAGTCACCCACGCGGCGTGTACGCAGGGTGAGCGGCTCTTTGGCGCGGGCTGCGTCCAGATACGCCGTGTAGGGGTCGGGGTTCTGCGCCCAATCCGCGGGCAGCTCCGCACGCGGGATGCGCTGAGTGGTGACGCGCCAGTCGCCGCCCGGCAGTCGCAAAGCCCCCGTGGGCGGCAAGGCGATCGGGCCGCCGAACAGCCTGGGGCGCTCGTCGCCGGTTGGGGCGTACGCCTCGTCTGCCAGCAGCACAGCGTCATAGCCCAACGTCAGTAGCAGCCCGCCGGGCAAAGTGGCGCGGGCGCCGGTCTGCCCCTTTTGCACAACGGCCAGCGCATCGTCTATGTGCACCCAATTGATGTTTCGCAGAGAGTGGCGCAAGCGATGCACACCCTCGCGCAACACCGAGCGTTGCAGGCCCAACGGCAGCAAGCGTAACATATCCCGATCGTACACGATGGCCTCGGCCGATGCGGTGCGCACGACGGTGGGCCACGTGCGTTGCAAGAGATCGCGCAACAGGGCATAGTCGTCCGTCACCACACGGGCGGTGCGTCGGATCACCTCTCGCACATTGGGGTTGTAGGTTTCCAGCAGCGGAATCAGCTCGTGGCGCAACCGATTGCGGTAGTAGGTCTGGTCGGTGTTCGACAGGTCGTAACGAGGGTGGATATTATGATCCCGGCAGTAGCGATCGACATCACTTCTGGGCACCTCTAGCAATGGCCGCAGCAGGCGGATGCGCACATCTTTGGGCGCGGAGCGTCGATGGGCCACAAGGCGCATTTCGTCCACCCAACTGAGCGGACGCATGCCGCGCAAGCCGGCCAGGCCCGAGCCGCGCAAAAAGTGCATCAATACCGTCTCCACCTGATCGTCGGCGTTGTGCCCCACCGCCACTGAACCCCCCCCTAGCTCACGCGCCAAGCCGGCCAGGAAGGCATAGCGCTCTTGACGCCCCGCCTCTTCGACGGCCAGTTTGCGCTCCGCGGCGAGGGCAGCGATATCCGCTGCGTACACGGTGCAGGGGAGCTCCCACGCTCGACAGGTTCGACGCACATATTCGGCGTCGGCCTCGGCCTCCGCACCGCGCAACATATGATTGAGGTGGCCCACGTGCAGGGATACGCCGTACTCGGGGGCGAGCGTGCGGAGCACGTGCAGCATGCAGAGCGAATCGGCGCCGCCCGAGACGCCCACGATCACCGTGTCGCCGCGCACAAGCAGCCCCCCAGATTCAATTGTCTCGCGCATCTGCCTCAGAACGTCCACTCCCCATCACCTCACGAGCACAGTGTGCAGCTTCCCCCCGGCGCCCTCACCGCGCCGCCACCGTACATTCTAGCCCACACGCTTCGCTCGCGCTAACCGCCCACAGCGGCTGGCGTTGCTCCGTCGTCGATTCGCGAACGCAGGGCGTCAGGGGCTTTGCGCCAGTACCTGAATATCATGTTCAGATACTGGTGTTCCAGCCGAGAAACCACGTACAGCGTAACGGGAATTTTCCACTCCTGGTCGCCCTGTCCGGGGAAAGGTGATGCGGTGGATACGAGCAGTGTCGTGTGATAGGAGCCGAGAGCTAGCTCTGAAGCGTCGACGTCAAAGACCGCGCGACCGCTGCCAGTGTGGACGATCTCTTGCGGCGAGAGCCACGACGCGCTGCTCTCTGCGCTCCATTCCAGCTCTTCACCCGTCTTGTCATCGATGTCCAAGCGCAACGTGGTGTTGGGTTCGCTCTTTGCCACCACGACTACAACCTGTGCAGGTGTGACTTCCAAGAGCTTTCGTTCCAGGGCCGGCCTGCTCGCCGCAATGAGCGACGGGGGCAGGGGATCGATCGTGTGCGGCATGCGCCGGCTGTACACACGGTGCACATTCTCGGTGTGGCTCTCCGTGGTGATGGTGGTGTTCAGCCACTGGCACTCTCCAAAACCCCCAGCGATATGGGCCGTATCCAGCCAGTTAACGGTGCGCTGAGGGTCCGACGGAACCCAGCCGAGGTCGGGGTAGTAGACCTCGATCCAAGTGTGCCAGGCGCCACGCTCCGCTATCGTCCAGCGCCAACCGACCACGGGTTGGGGCGCAACACAACCTCTGATGGATCTGCTAGGTATTCCAGCAGCTTGTAACAGAGCCATACTCAAGTTCGCGAACCCCTTGTCGGTAGCGCAACGACTCTGCAAAACGGAAACGGCGTCTTGGGAGGTGCAGGTGTTATCGAACCGTATGTTGCCGCGCACCCAAGCGAGGATGTCCTCCACGGCCGCTGCCTCGTGGGTGGCGCTACGGGTTAGCTCTGTGGCCAAGGCCACGATTCCCTCGTCATCCGATTGAACCAGATCGGTAGGCTCCAGGGCGAGCCGCACTTCATCCGCCAGGGCGGTAACGTTTAGAGGGAAACCAACGTCAATGCTCAAGGCCAGCGTGCTCTCGATTTCGATGCGCGCCGTGTCGGCCGTTTGGCTGATGACCTTCTGTCGAAAGCCGGGCGACTGGTAGCTGTGGAGGGTCCCCAGACCTTCGGGGTTGTGAATCACCAGGACCGTGCGCACTGTGCCGCCGTAGGTCTCCAGCGAGAACACCGACTTGTCGCTGAGGGGGGCGCTCGCGTCCGCGGGGGGAGAAGGCGACAGGCTGTCACACGCTCGCGCTTCGGCGCTCGCGTCCGCGGGGGGAGAAGGCGACAGGCTGTCACACGCTCGCGCTTCGGCGCTCGCGTCCGCGGAGGGAGAAGGCGACAAGCTGTCACACGCTCGCGCTTCGGCGCTCGCGGCGAGGGCGCCCAAGCCGACCTCCGCCAAAGGGAGACACGAGCCAGTAAGTGCCACAGCCGCGACGATCAGGACTGTCGCAAGCCGACGAAAGCTGCACAGTAGCGAATGCTTGCTGTGCGTTGGGCAAAGTGGTGTCACCATGCTTCCCTCCTGGGTTGTTTCGTGGTTATGGCGAGAGAGAGCGACGGGTTGCGCTTTTTTTGCTTTGCTCCAAATGTTACCAGTGATTCATCGCGCTATCTACCGGGGGCGAGCTCTTGAAGAGGCCCTCAGCGGGGCAGGGTGTTCAGCGCTACCTGCAGGGCGTGCCAAGCTCCTGCCGGGGCCGGATCGAGCCCCCATCCGAGAGGTCTCTAACTAGCGCATCGGGCTCTGCACCCATAAAAGTCAGCGTTACACAGCACAGCGGCTGGCGCCAGCTTGCAGGGATGTTATCCATCGCGCTATCCACGTTCGTCATGATGTGTGAACCCGGGGGCTGCTATTTGACGCGACGCATCGTCTCGATAGCCTCGAGGCTGCGTTTCTGCCCCCGGCCAGAGGGGCAATCATAGGGTCGACGATGAGATACTCTGTGGTGGCACCGACAACGAATGCCACGGGGAGTGTTTCTGTGAGGAGTGCGAGGCGGGCGTGAGCCAGGCGAGAGATGCCGTGGCCGTCCATCGGTATTGCTACCAGAGGGGCACCGTCTCTCAAGAGCGGACCCAGGCTCAAGCAGAGAGCATCGGTGCCGTCGAAGGACTGCTGCCGTGCGAGATGCTCGATGGGGCGAGTATCTCGCTGGAGGATGGTCCGGCGGCCGCCTGGTGCGCCGATCTGTATGCTGTCGCCGATGATTTGCATGGCGCCCCCGTATAGGAGCTATCAACAACGCGGCCTACGCTGACGCGGGCCGCAGGGGGGACTGAGCCGGCGGCCGCCGATGCACCTAACGGAGGGCCTGCGCCTGGCGCCTAGCGGCGGTGAGCGTGTTGAGCATCAGCATCACATTAGTCATGGGGCCGGTACCGCCGGGCACAGGGGTGACATAGCTGGCCACTTTCATGGCGGCCTCAGTGTCCACATCGCCGATGAGCTTGTCGCCCAGCACGTTTACACCAAAGTCCACCACCACCGCGCCGGGGCGGATCATGTCGCCGGTGATGATGTGCGCCTTGCCGATGGCCGCCACCAATACATCCGCTTCGCGAGTTACGGCGCCCAGGTCCACCGTGCGCGAATGGCAGATCGTGACTGTAGCATGCTCGTGGAGCATCAACAGGGCCATGGGGCGCCCCACAATGTTGCTGCGCCCCACCATGACGGCGCGCTTGCCCTTGAGCTCGATGCCGTATCGCCGCATGAGTTCCATACCGCCGGCGGGGGTGGCCGGCGCGAAATAGTTGTCGGCACCCTGCAGCAGCCGGCCAGCGCTGATGGGATGGATACCATCCACGTCCTTCTCGGGTGCCAACGTGTCGGTGACGACGGACTGGGGGATATGCTTCGGCAGGGGCATCTGTACGATGATGCCGGTGGTCTGCGGGTCCTCGCCAAGCTGGCGAATCCGTCCCGCCAATGCCTGCGGCTCGGCGGTTGCATCCAGTGTGTGCAGAGCGAAACGCATCCCGGCGCCGATGAAGCTCTTTTCGATCTGACGCACGTACCATGACGAGGCGGGATCCTCGCCCACCTGTACCACGGCGATACCTGGTGCCCAACCCAAGGTGCTCGTCAGATCCTCGACCTGACCCGCGATCTCGCTGCGCATCGACTTGGCCACGGCGCGGCCGTCCAGCAATTGTGCACTCATTGCGTCTCCTCGTTGTGGATGGTGTCTCTATGCGCCGATTTTGTTGCGTACGATAGCCAACGTGCGCTCTTTGGTGTCGTGTCTGTCGCGGGTGACCGCGTCGATACGCGCTCTGGCCTGCGCGACATAATCCGAATCCTGAATGCTGGCCAGGTTGATGTACACGTTGAGCAGGGCTGCGTGGATACAGGCCTCAGCCACGAGGGCTCCGACGCCCGCATCGCTGACGGCCCACTGGTTGCCCATCTCGGCGGCGGGCAACGCCAGGTCAACGATCTCTCCGCAACGCTCGGCGATAGTCAACGGCACCTCGGCGGCGTCTTTGAGGGCGCTCTGAATGGCAGCTGCACGGGCCTCTTTCTGCTCCGCAGTCTTGCGGGGGAGGCGGTAAGCGGCCATAACCTCGCCATACACTTGCGTGTCGGCCTCGAGCAGCTCGGCCATTTCGGCACGCAAACCCTCCGACTTGGCCAGAATACCCTGCATGGCGTCCTGGGCGCTCTCATAGCCCGATTTGCCTATAGTGAGGTTACACACCATGCTCACCAGGGCGGCCGCCAGGCCACCGCCAAGCGCGGCGCTGCTGCCCCCTCCGGGCACCGACTCTTTGGATGCCAGGGCATCCAAGAACTGGTTGATGGTCATGTCGGTGAACATAGAGGCTATCCTCCTGAGGTGTCGGTTGGTTGGCTCGGCAATCCTATACAGTCTAGTACTCGGGCGGCAGCTCGTCCAGCTCGGCCATACTGAACACGGGGCCATCCACGCAAACGTACTTGTTCCCCACGTTACAGCGGCCGCACTTGCCGATGCCGCACTTCATGCGATTCTCCAGCGAGGTGTAGATTTGCTCTTTCTGGAAGCCGAGTTTGGTCATCACAGGCAGCGTGAAGCGGATCATGACGGGGGGGCCACAGATGATCGCTACGGCGTTGGCAGCAGCCGGCGCCACCTCCTCCACCACTGTGGGAACAAAGCCCACTCGCTTGGTCCATCCAGAAGCCTCGATGTCTATAGTCTGGTGCACGGCGATATCGTCGCGTGCCTCCCACGCGTCGAGGTCGCTCTTGTACATCAACAGGCCCGGAGTGCGCGCGCCGTAGATGACCGTGATTTTGCCATAGGCCTCGCGCTCGCCACTCTCCAAAAGGTACACGATGAGAGAGCGTAGGGTGGTGAAAGCGAACCCGCCGCCGATAACCACCACATCTTTACCGCGCAGCAGTTCCATCGGGAAGTGGTTGCCCAAGGGGCCGCGCAGCCCAATGACGTCGCCGACTTTGAAGCTGTGCAGCTTGGAGGTCACGATGCCGGCTTTTTTGATACTGAAACGCAAAAAGCCCTGCTCGGTGGGCGAAGAAGCGATGCCAAAGGGCGCCTCTCCCTCGCCAAAGACCGAAAGCTCGCAGAACTGCCCCGGCGTATAGCCAAAGCTCGCGGCGTCCTCCTCGTGCGCAAACGCGAGATCGAGGCTTTTGATGGTGCGATCGTCCGTCTCGTCGACGATCCGCTGGATCACCATACTCCGGGGGATGTAGGGGTTTGCGTTGGGATGGCCTCCATCGTGGTGGCCACAGGTACACACGTCGGAGAGACTCATTGTGGCTCCTGAGCTTTGCTTGCGGCGAGCACGGCGCTCGCTTGGCGCACACTGTCTAGGACTTGGCGGATATCCAGCCTCACGGGGCAGCTCTGGACGCAGCGACCGCACCCTACGCAGCCAAAGAGCCCCACGTTTTGCGGAAGATACAGGAATTTGTGCATAGCGCGCTGACGCCACCGTGCTGCTTGGTCGGGCCGCGGATTGTGCCCCGAGGCGTGCAGCGTAAAGTACGGGTACATACACGAATCCCAGGCGCGCAGCCGCTCCCCCCCGCCTGCCAAGACACGATCCTCGATGTTGAAGCAATGGCACGTGGGGCAGACGTAGGTGCAGGTGCCACAGGCCAGGCACTTTTCCGATATTCGCTGCCATACGGGGTTGTCGAACAGCTCGGGCAACAGTGCGTCTACGCCCGCTACGGGTTCTACGGGCGCCAGGCGCGCCATGGCGTGCCGCTCGATTTCTTGCGCCCGCTGCAGATGTTCCGAGCTGGCGGTGCCCAGCCCCAGCGAACCGAGCAGCTCCTCACCGCGTTCGGAGGCAGCACGCACGATATAGGCGTCACCAGCTTCGGAAAGCAGGATATCGGCCCCCTCCTCGTCATACGGACCGCTACCAAAGGCGTGGCAGAAGCAGGTTCGTCGCGGCCGGTCGCAGGTGAGACTTACCACCAGCGTGCTCTCTCGGCGCGCTTGGTAGTAGGGATCTCGATAGGCCCCCTGGCAAAAGACGGCGTCCATCAACAGAAAACTGCGCGCATCACAGGGGCGCACTCCCCAGAGCAGCGTCGGCGTGCAATCCAAAGGCACCTCGCTGATCTCGTTGAAACGATCCAGACGTCGATTGAACGCCATCAGGCGCTCCGCTTGGGGAAAGAAGACGCCCTTGGGCGAGGTGGCGGTGTTGCGATACTCTAGCACGAGCTCTTTGGGTGCCGAGACCGAGTCGTAGACTAGCGCATCGTTACGCATGACGGGTGCGATCACTCGGTAGGTACCCATCAGCGTATCGATCACAGCGCTCATCTGGTTCTTGTACAGCATCAGCAGATCCACGTTTCGTCTCCCTGTCATCGGCGGGGGGTACCTTGCGACCTCACGCCAAAGGCGCTAGAGTATGAACGCGTTATAGTCGTCATCGCGGTAGGTGGTGAGCGGCGGCTTGTCTTCGGGATCCGTACCCGCCTCGTGACCGTACAGCTCCAGCGCATCCAATCGCAGCTTGTCCAGAAACTGGCGAATGTTCACCCCCTGCGGGCAAGCCCGGGCACAGGCGTCACAGCCCACGCAGCGGCCCGCAAGGTGGAAGGTGCGCATGATCTGATAGAACTGCAGGTCTTCGGGCTGTACAGTGTGATTGAGCCATCGCGGCGAGGTGCGATCGGCAAAGCACACGTTGCAGTAACACAGTGGGCAGGCGTTGCGGCAGGCAAAGCAGAGGTTACAACGCTGCACCTCACGCTCAAAAGCCGCCCAGCGCTCGTCTTCGGAAAGCGCCTCGATCTGGCGAACGATCTCGAAGCGATCCCCATCGAACCCTTGGATCGGCTCGCCCATCTCCACATCCGCTATCACTGGCCCGTGTTGCTGGCAGGTTCGACACACAGCATACAGCGCGTCAGAGACCGGTAGCTGTACACCATCTATGATGATGTGCTCGCCTTGGATGACGCCGTCGTCCAAATCCTCTACAGGTATGCCGAGCTGCTGCGCGACGTATCGGGCATCCACGATGCCGGGGCAGTGAACACCCACTATACGCAGGTTCTCGCGGACTATTTGGCCCTCTTGCATCAGGCCGACCAGCGCGCGAGAGTCACAGCCCTTGACCATGATGCCCACCTTCTTGCCCTTGAACTTGGGCAGAAAAGCGGCCAGGTTGTTCTCGCAGGTTGCGTCCCAGATTAATCGCTCTACGTCTTGCGCGGTGCGCGCAAAAAGCGGCGACGCCCGGAGTGGCACGCTACCGGCTTCGTATCCGATAAAGACCTCGATCTCGCCGGAGCTCAGCCAGCCGGCGATGGTCTCTCGAATCGCGTCAGAAAGTGCACTCATATCGCCTCAGATTCGCTTTCCATGGCGGGTAACGCATTGATATTCAATCGTCGAGAGGGGCCGAGCCGCTTGATGTCCTCGGTGACGCGCGTTACGACCTCCGCAAAGCGAGCTCCCTCGGATGCGGAGACCCAGGAGAACTGGACGCGCCCCTTCTCGATGCCCAGGTACTCGAGATAACGCTGGAGCAATGCGAACCGCCGCCGCGCGTAATAGTTGCCCGCCAGATAATGGCAATCGCCGGGGTGACAGCCCGACACCAGCACTCCATCAGCACCCTGACGCAACGCTTCCACGATAAAGATCGGGTTGACACGCCCAGAGCAGGGCACCCGGATCACCCGCACATTCGGTGGGTACTGGATACGCGATGTGCCGGCCAAGTCGGCCCCCGCATAGGAACACCAGTTGCACAGAAACGCCAGAATCTTGGGTTGCCAGGCTTGTATGCCTGAGGGTTCGCTCATTTGCTCTCGCTCTTTTTGCTCGTGCTGCACTAGTAGGATACCAGGGCCGATATCTGGGCCATGATCTGTGTATCATCGAACCCGTCCAGCGTGATGCAGCCGGAGCGGCAGGCTGCGGCACAGGCGCCACACCCTTTGCACAGGGCCGGGTTCACTTCGGCGCAGTCCTTGTAGTTTCGACGGGTTACCTCTTTGTTCACGATGCTGATCGCTTTGTAGGGACAGACCGCCTCGCAGTCGCCACACGCTACACACTCGACCTGGTTCACTCGAGATACGGCGCCGGCGGATATCAGCTCGTCTTGCGAGAGCACCGTGCTGGCCCGCGAGACGGCCGCTGACGCCTGCGCGATGGACTCGTCCAGGAATTTGGGCGCGTGCGCCATCCCCGCCAGATAGATGCCTTCTGTGGCAAACTCGACGGGCCGTAATTTCATGTGCGCTTCGAGGAAGAACCTGTCCTCGTTCAAAGGAACCTTGAGCATCGATGCGAGGTGTTCCGCACCCTCGCGCGGCCCGATGCCGACGCTCAATACGAGCAGATCGGCCTCGAGCGTCACGTTGTCCTGGATGATGGGGTCATAGATCTCCACCATCAGGCGGCCGTCAACGTCTCGTACTACGGGCTTGCCGCCACGCCCCGCCTCATCGGGCTCTGGCTCGTAGCGCAAAAAGAGAACTCCTAGGTCGCGTGCCTGCTGATAGTGCTTTTCTCTGAGCCCGTAGGTGCGGATATCGCGGTAGAGTACAAACACATCGGTCTCGGGGCGTTGCGTCTTGATAGTGATGGCGTTCTTGATGGCCTGAGAGCAACAAACTCGGCTGCAGTAGGGATGTTCGGCGTCGCGCGATTCCACACACTGGATCATCACCACGCTGCTGTGCGCACCCTCGGGCAGGACGAGAGAGCCGTCAGCCAGCGAACACTCTAGCTCGCGCTGGGTGATCACGCGTTCGTGCTGCCCACGCAGGTAGGCGTCGGTGCTGCGCTCCTCTGCGCCCGTCGCCACGATAACGGCCCCGTGCTGTATAGTGACCTTTTCAGGGCCGCTGCCGTTGGAGGCCCGTTGAAGCGTCGACTGGAAATTGCCCACGAACCCTTCGACTTGCTTTAGCGTGCTGCGCAGGTACACGGTGATCTTGGGGGCGGCCTGCACTTGCGCAACCATCTCTGCCACGCGACGCTGCACATCCTCACCACGCAGTGTGCTGTGGATGTGATTGGCGTTCCCGCCCAGTCGATCGTCACGCTCTACCAGGTGTACGTCATAACCCTGCCCCGCCATACGCAGAGCGGCCGCCATGCCCGTGATGCCGCCGCCCACCACTAACGCACTGTGGGTGACGGGCAGGGGGGTGCCATGCAGCGGCCGGTTGTTGACGGCACGGCTCACTGCCATTCGCACGAGATCCTTGGATTTTTCCGTGGCCTCCGCGGGCAGTTGCATATGCACCCACGAACACTGGTCTCGGATATTTGCCAGCTCGAACAGATAGGGGTTCAGTCCCACCTCGTGGATCGTCTCTTGGAACAGCGGCTCGTGGGTGCGCGGCGAGCACGAGGCCACCACGACACGGTTGAGCTGGTGCTCTCGGATGATATCTTTCATCGACTCTTGCGTATCTTGCGAGCAGGTGAAAAGGTTTCGCCCCACATACACTACATAGGGAAGGCGGCGGGCGTATTCGGCCACGGCTTCTACGTCCACTGTGCCAGCGATGTTGATGCCACAGTGGCACACAAACACTCCCACACGCGGCGGATCGCCCGAGATGTCGATCTCTGGCGGGTACTCTTTTTTCTGCGTAAGGCTATGGCGGCGAGTCGCCAAGAGCTCGCCCGCCTCAGCGGCCGCTGCGCTGGCTTGCATCACCGTCTCGGGGATGTCTTTGGGGCCGTTGGCCGCTCCACAGACATAGATCCCCTCGCGCGAGGTGCTCAGCGGGCGGAACTCGTCAGTATAGCAAAAGCCGCCCTCGCCCTCGCGCAGGCGGAGCTTCTCGATGAGCGTTTTGGTGCCCTTGGAGGGCTCCAGCCCCACCGAAAGCACCACCATGTCGAACGCTTCGTGGATATGTTGCTCGTCTTCGGTCTCGTAAACCAGATCCAGCTGCCCGTCCGCGCCCTGATCCACCTTGGCCACACGAGCTCGCACAAAGCGTACGCCGTACTCGTCGCGCGCCCGCTCATAGTACCTGTCGAAATCCTTGCCAAAGGCGCGCATGTCCATGAAAAAGATAGTCGGCTCGACGCCCTGCTCGTGCTCTTTGGCGATAACTGCCTCTTTGATAGCGTACATGCAACAAACCGACGAGCAGTAGGTATTGCCACACTGCTGATCGCGCGAGCCCACACATTGCAGGAAGGCGATACGGCGCGGCGCCTTGCCGTCCGACGGGCGCTGAACGTGGCCGCCGTAGGGCCCCGATGCCGAGAGGATCCGCTCGAACTCGATACTCGTCACTACATCGGGGAAGCGCGAATAGCCGAGTTCGTACTTGCTGGTGGGGTCGAACTCATCAAACCCCGTCGCCAGCAGGATGGCGCCCACGTCGAGCTCGCTGTAGGTCTCGCGCAGGGAGTGATCGATGGCTTCGGGTTTGCAGGCGTCCAAGCAGCGGTAGCACTCGGAGCAAATGCCGCAGGCCAGGCATCGTTGGGCCTCGGCGATGGCCTGTTCTTCGGTGAACCCGAGCGACACCTCGTCGAAATTCTGTACGCGCTCGGCTGGATCCAGCTCTGCGGGGTGGGCGCGCTCGCGGCGCACAGCAGAGCCCTCGGCCACTTTGCTGGCGACCTCGTCGCGATCCAATACGGCAACCTCTTCCGGCGCGATGCGCGGCACCAACTCCACAGACTCGCCGCTCAGGTGATGATGTATGGACTCGGCTGCACGGTGACCCATGCCCACGGCCTCGATGGCGCTCCTGGGGCCCGTGGCAGCGTCGCCCGCGGCGAACAACCCAGCACGCGAGGTGACCAGGGTCTCGTCATCGTGGGCGATGTTCCCCCGGCGTGTGATCCGGACATCCTCGGGCAGGAAGGCTACGTCCGGTGTCTGCCCGATGGCCATGATCACCGTATCCGCCTCGAGAGTATAGTTCGACCCGTCCACAGGGAGCGGCTGGCGCCGCCCACTGACGTCGGGCTCGCCGAGCTCCATGCGCAGGAGCTCTAGGCCCGTCACGCGGCCGACCTCGCCCAACACGCGGACCGGGTTAGCCAGCAGATTGAGCTGCACTCCCTCGGCTTCGGCCTCGGCAACCTCGAACGCATAGGCCGGCATCTCGGCGCGCGACCGACGGTAGACAAGCAACACCTCGGCTCCCAAGCGACGCGAGGAGCGTGCGGCGTCGATGGCCGTGTTGCCCCCACCCACAACCACTACTCGCTTGCCCACATCAGGGCGCTCGCCGCTGTTGACGCGCCGCAAAAAGTCGATGGCCGAATGCACCCCTGTCAAGTCCTCATCCTCGATCCGCATTTTGGGCGCGTGGTGCGCGCCCACCGCAAGGAGCACTGCGTGGTATTGCTGTTGCAGCGCGTCCAAATCTTGCACGGGGTGGTTTGTCAGAATCTCGACGCCGAGATCAGCGATGCGCTGGATCTCTGCATCGAGAACATCCTGAGGCAGACGATAGTCTGGGATGCCGTAGCGCAGCATGCCGCCAGCCTTGGGCTGCGATTCGTACACTGTGACGGCGTACCCCAGCTTGGCCAGGTCGTGTGCGGTGGTGAGGCCACAGGGGCCGGCGCCCACGATGGCCACCTTTTCTTTGCGTGTGACGGGCACCGCTTCGACGCGCCGGTCGCCGTGCTGCACCGCCCAGTCCGCCATAAAGCGTTTCAACCCCGCGATGGACACCGGCTCCTCACCCATAAGCTGACGGGTGCAGGCCGTCTCGCACGGGTGATAGCACACGCGGCCGCAGATGGCGGTAAAGGGGTTGGCCTTGCGGCTCAGTTCCAACGCCTCGGCGTAACGCCCCTCCGCGATGAGGGCAATATAGCCCTGTGCACTGGTGCCCGCAGGGCAGGCCGCTTTGCAAGGGGCCGTACCGCGTTTGTCGATAGCAAAGATATTGGGCACCGCCTGGGGGAAGGGGCGATAGATCGCTTTGCGCATGCCCATGTTCTCATCAAAGGCGTTGGGTACCTCAATGGGGCAAACCGAGGTGCACTCGGCGCAGCCCGTGCAGCGGTCTGCGTGCACCAGGCGGGGCTTGTGCCGAATGCGCACAGAGAAATTGCCCGCCTCGCCCTCTACTTGTTCCAGCTCCGCCCAGGTCATCAGATTGATGTTGAGATGCCTGGCGCACTCGACCACCTTGGGTGAGAGGATGCACATAGAGCAGTCGTTGGTGGGGAAGGTCTTGTCCAACTGGGCCATAGTACCGCCGATGGCCGGCGAGCTCTCCAACAAGTGCACTTTGTAGCCCGCATCCGCAAGGTCGAGCGAGGCTTGGATGCCGGCGATGCCCCCACCTACCACGAGCACCGAGCCTACGATCTTGTTCTCAGGCTGAGAATCCATGAACTATCCCCTGTATACGCCGAGCTCTAGCGTCCGACGAAACGCTTAGACGCGAGCATCCTTGATCTTGTCAGAGACGATCTCTGCAGTGTCGCTGATGGAGACCGGCTCCGCCTCGCCTCGGGTGGCCAAAGCCGCCCTGACCATATCCAACCGCACGTCGTGTGCGAGGCGATCCACATTACGAATACGCTGCAGGAACTCTTTGGTAAAGTACCCTTCAGCCACAGCCATCTCGCGCAGAGCGCGCATCACGTCGCCGAACTTGACGTTCTGGGGGCAGTAGACCGAGCAGGCGTAACATGTTTCACAATACCAGAGCAGCTCGTTGCTGAGCACCTGCTCTCGCTGTCCCAACAGCACCTGGCGTATGATCTTGCGGGGGCTGTAGCGCGGATCCACCTCGGTCACCGGGCAACCCGCGGTACAGGTGCCACACGAGAAGCAGACCTTGATCTGCTCACCGCCTGGCTGTGCGGCGACGTCATACTTGAAGTTCGGATCGAACGACGCCTTGCGTTGATCTGCCATCCTCTGCCCTTTCCGCTGCGGCACCCGTGTGCCGCTGATCTTGTCCGTTCTCGTCTCTAGGTGCTTTCTTGCCGAATCGGCCTCATCGGCGCAAAAGGTGGAGCGGCGCCGCTCAAAGGTCGCGCCAGGCCTACGCCCCCACGACGGGGCGCGGCAACAGCCCGGCCATCTCGACGAGGGGGGCGACGGCCTCCTCCCACTCTACGGCCATGATGTGTACGCCGTGTACCCCTTTGATCTCGCGCACCTCTTGGATCATCTCGGAGCAGATAGCCAGCCCCTCATCGCGGGCTTTTTTGCCCCTCCCGGCGGCGCTCATGCGCTTGATGATGGCCGGGGGCACCGAAATACCGGCGACGTTGTTGTTGATGTATCGCGCCGCCCCAGCCGATTTCAGCGGCATGACGCCCGCTAAAATGTGTACTTTCTCGTGCAGGCCCAAGTCCACCACACGGCGCATCCACTCTTTGAAACGGGGCATGTCAAAGATGCACTGGGTCTGGATGAAATCGGCGCCCGCAGCCACCTTTTTGGCCAGACGGATGACGCGCATCTCGAACGGATCGCCGAACGGGTTCGCGGCGGCGCCGATGTACATGGGCACCTGGCCTTCGACGGCCTCACCACTCAGCGTGAGGCCCCGGTCGCGCAAATCGGCCACCATGCGGATCAATTGTATCGAGTCCACATCGTAGACGTTTTTGGCTGTCGGGTGATTGCCAAAGCATTGGTGGTCGCCCGATAGGCAGAGCAGGTTGCGCACGCCCAACGCGATAGCGCCAAAGACGTCGGCCTGGATGGCCAAGCGATTGCGGTCGCGGCAGGTCATCTGCATCACCGGTTCCAAGCCGCTCTGGCAGAGCACAGCGCTGGTAGCTACGCTGCTGAGCCGCACGATGGCCGTCTGGTTATCGGTGATGTTGATGGCGTCGCACACGCCGGTGAGCAGCTGCATCTTGTTGTGCACCACTTCGAGATCGGGCCCCTTGGGAGGCCCCAACTCGGCGGTGGCAGCGAATGCACCCGATTCTAGGATGCGCTCGAGCCTGCTGCCTGACTTCATAGAGCCATATCCTTCCGGACGATTTTGCGTGGCCCGCCGTGGCGAGAGGGGGTCCAGTCTTTGACAGGTTCGACCTCCAGCAATCGGTCGAGCTGGCCCAGCCGAGCCAAGCGATCATAGATCAACTGCCAGGCGCACTCGACGTTCTCCGGGTCGATCTCGCATCTGCCGTTCGCCGAGCCGCCGCAGGGGCCGTTCAAAAGATTCTTGGAGCAACGGGTGATGGGGCAGACCCCACCGAACTTGTCGAGTACGCAGTCTCCGCAGCCGAGGCATCGTTCCGACCAAGTGCCGAGTTCCTCGGGGCGCCCCATGAATTTCGTGTTGAGCGCCGGCAGCACAACGGTGTTGGGGAACTGCTCGGCCAGCGTCTGCACGCCGACGCCACAGGCCATAGACAGAATAGCGTCGTGGCCGCCGAGGAGGTTGGCGAGTGGGGCGTTGAACTCTTCCTCGCACTGGCGTTCAACGCTGCGCTCGGTAATCTCGATGGTGGGGTTGGTGTTGCGCAACGCCAGACGCAGCGTCGACGACAGCAAAGCCACCTCTTTGGCACCCCCGGCTAGACAGACGGCAACACACGTATCACAGCCCACAACCAATAGCCGCCGCATGGCGCCCACATTGGCCAGAATCTCAGGGAGGGGCTTGCGTTCTGCAACGATCATCTCATGCCTCGTCTTGTATCTCGCGGCGCGCGCATAGGCGGACCGCTCTCGTGCACTACTCTGCTACAGAGCCCTCTGTGGGCTCGCGAAAAGCTTCGATCCACTGTGTTAGATCGGCAGCCATGGTGGGGGCGATCTGATGGAATTCGAGTCGCCAGCCCGCGATGCCGGCCTCCTCGAGCAGCTCTCTCGCGGCGGCGACACGCTTCTCGGCCCAACGGTTGCCTTGCACAGAGCGACACGCGCCATCGTTACAGACGAGGACCATTACCTGGTCGGCTCCCGCCTCAAAGGCGCGCAGGATGTGGAGCTCGTCCAAGGTGGCGCCGCATGGAAGCGCCACCCATTCGGTGTTGTCGGGCAGGGCACGTCCAGCGTCGGAGAGCGACTGAACCGCCTCGCCCGCCGAGTGACTGCAACCGATGAGAACGATCTTGGGCTTTGCGGTCATAGCGCAATCCCCTGTCTCCACGCCATCCACGAGGGTAGCGGATAGTGTGGTAGTTCGATGGCGTGTACGGGGCAATTGACTACACAGGCGCCGCAACCCCGGCAGGCACAATCCACAACGCGCGCGGCCGTCACCGAGTCTTCGCTCACGACCTCTATGGCCGCGTGCGGGCACGTGCGCACGCATGTGAGACAGCGGATGCACTCGGCCGAGTTCACGTGCGCGATGATCTCCTCCGGCTCGATGTAGCCGGAGCCCAACAACGCATCCACATTGGCCGCCGCCTGTGCCGCATCCGCCACGAGCTCCTCGGGCGTCGCATCCAGGTGGCAGCTGCCCGCGAAAAAGATGCCGCGGCGCTCAGAGAGCCCCGGCCGATGCTCGTGGATGTTGACGTTCTGAAAGAATCCGTCGTTACCGAGACGCACACGCAATATCGCTGCCAACTCGGGGGCATCCTCTCGTGGGCGGGTGGCCTCGGGCAGTACCAGCAGGTGGGCTTGTAAGGTCCCCTCTACGTAACCGATGTACACACCGTCGTCGCCAAAGTGGATCTGTGGGTTGTCGTAGCGACAGAACACGATACCCCGCTCGCGCATATCACGAGTTAACGCTTCCAGCCCGTAGGTATCCACCTTGAGTTCGCGGTAGAGCACCGATACCTCGGCGTGCCACTGCTCGCGCAGCGCCAGCGCCAAGCGCAGGCTCTCTGCCGTCATTTGCTTACCGGTTAGCTGCCCCAGGTCGAGCACCATGGCGATTCGCTCATGGCGGTGCTCGAGGGCGGGGCCGGTGCTGCGCGGTTCGGCCAACTGCTGTTGTGCCTGAGCGGTGGAGAGCACCCTGGACGCAGCAATGCTTCCCAGGTTATAGCTCTCGATGGAAAAGCACCTGTCAATGCCGGTGGCTACGACAATGGCCGATGCGTGAATCGAAAAAGCCTGCTCTCCGTGCTGCAGCCTGGCGACGAAACCGCCCACGTGGCCATCCAGCCGCACCAGGTCGCACTCGGGGTGGAGGGTTAATCTCCCCGAGGGCGCTTGTGGCGCCATCGGCTCCGCAGAGATCCAGTGCACCAGATAGCCGAGGTGTAGGAGCTCGTGCGACACCCGGGCCGCCTCCGGAGTATTCCCCAGCACCATCACGGCCTTGTCGGCGCTGATTCTTGAGCTCAAACTGTGTTCTCCTGCAAGTAGAGGTAGCACGCCTCGGCGGCCTCGTTGGCGTGTGCCACCGATTCGGCGATGGAGCGGGGCGCCTGGCAACTGCCGGCCAGGAACACGCCCTCTCGGATCGTAGAGACGCCGTCGCCAGCCGAGGCCAGGAAGCCGTACCGATCGCGGTTGATCCCCAACAGGTCGGCCACGTATGCGGCATCGTGCCGGGGCTGCATGCCCACCGAGAGCACGATGAGATCGAACGCCTCTTCGCGTAGCTCGTCGGCCAGGATGTCGTCGTAGCGGAACATCGCGCGCCCGGGTTCACCCTCCGAGCGATAGATCACCGCCGGAAGGCCGGCCACGAAGCGCAGCCCCTCTGTGCTGGATGCAGCCCATGCCTCGGCAAAATCGCGCCCAGAGGCCTGAATATCCATTTTAAAGATGCTGACCTCCGCATGGGGCATGCGGTTCCGGAGTAAGCGCGCCAACCTCACAGCGTAACGGCAGCATACTTGGGAGCAATAGCCTCTCCCCACGTGCTCATCGCGCGAGCCGACACACTGAATGAACGCGATCTTGTGCAAAGAGCTGGAGTCGAACGCCCCTTGCCCCTGGGCTCGCAACCTCTCCTCCATCTCTTGGCCCGTGACGATCATGGGCAAAATGCCGTACGCATAGGGACCCTTGGTGTGCGCGTCCACGTGGTCGAAACCGGTGGCCACTACCACGGCGTCCACCGAGATCGTTTCGTTTGCATCGCCAGAGTGCAGCCAGACACGAAAGCCACCGCCTGCTCGGTCTATGCGAGCGACGGTGGCACCAGTTCGTACTCTGATGGCTTCAGATGCTTTGACGGCGGACAGTCGATCGGGTAGGAGGCACGCGCCACAAAGCTGGCATACTCCATCTATCGCTTTGCAACACACGCTGAGGGCGTTCCCCCCCAATACAGCCTCGCGTTCAATCAACTCAATACGCAACCCGCGTTGCGATAGATTACCGGCAGCGGTCAACCCCGCGACCCCACCTCCGAGGACCAACACAGTGGAGTATTCTCTCATGCGCGCACGTTCCTCAAGGTACAATGATTGGCCGAGATTCGCAGTCGACATGCGCGGGTCTGATATACGATGCCGCGGGTCAGCATGCCCTCTGCGGTCCTCCGCTACCGATCTCGTCCACCGGCGGAGTGCTTGGCCGGCGAGCGGTTACACGGCGGTGAACCAGAGGGGGCTCGCGAGCAGGCCATTGAGCGAGATTATACCCCAACGTCTCTGTAGTGTCAATCCGGCGTAGCTTTGTCCGGATTGTCTCTCCTCGAACGCGATGTGAGATCGCACGGAATGTACGCCTTTGGCTGGATTCTCCATTTGAGTAAGGCCCTTTGATATGGTAAAATAGCGCAAGACTTTGGTTTGCACAGCGTTGGCTCGGGGGATGAGGTAGGACGCGAAAATGGATACAGTATCCAAGCGATATCTGCAGGGCTCCAAGGGCAAACCGGACCCCCAGGAGAGTTATCGGGGATTCTCTCATCTACTGGGAGACGACTGGTTCCTGTCACAGCGCAGGCAAGTGTGGCGTCCTCCGACGGATGTGTACGAGACGAGCGAGCACATTATTATCAAGGTCGAGATGGCGGGCATGGATGTGGACGATTTCCAGATCTCTTTTGCGGATCGCCGCCTCATTATCTCGGGTTGCAGACGCGATCCGGGGCAAAAGGTGGTCTATCAGAACATGGAAATCCGCTACGGCGAGTTCCGCACCGAGATTCTGGTGGGCTGGACGCCCAACTACTCGGCCATAGAGGCAACTTACAACGATGGTTTTCTCTACGTCAAGCTGCCCAAGGCTACGGAGCATCGGATCCAGGTGCGCACGGCCGGCGCAGACGAAGCGGATCGCTGAGACCTGTCCAAGCATAGAGTAGGGCGAGGCAAATGGACTTAACTGGATTGACGGAACGCGTGAACCCCAACCCCGATGAAGGGGGGGGGCAGAGCGCAATACCCGAGGAGCTGCCGGTTCTCCCGCTCAAGAACACGGTGATTTTCCCCATGACGGTGTTTCCGCTGGTTGTGCAAAAGCCCCGCTCGGTGCGTCTTGTGGATGATGCAGTGGTGGCGGATCGTATGGTCGCCCTCGTCGCCCTGCGAGACCCCGAAGCTGAGGAACCCACGCCGGCCGATCTCTACGAGTATGGTACCCTGGCGACCATCCACCGCCTCGCTCGCGCTCAAGACGGTACGCTGCACATCATCGTGCAGGGTATGGAGCGTATCCGCATGCAAGAGTATGTGCAGCAGGAGCCCTATATGCGCGCCAAGGTCGAGGCGGCGCCCGATGTGACCGAAGAGGGCTTGGAGATGGACGCGCTCATCCGTAGCACGACAGAGCTCTTTGGCAGGTTGGCGGCCCTGGCCGCCTACATGCCCGAAGAGGTGGTCTCCACGGCCATGAACGTGACGGATGCGCGACAGCTTGCGTATTTGGTCGCGTCGATCACGCGGATGGACCTCGCCAAGCGGCAGGAGGTGTTGGAGACCACCAGCGTCTCTGAGAAGCTTCGGAAGCTCATCGCCATCCTCTCGCGCGAAGTGGAAGTGTTTGAGCTGGGGAAAAAGATCCAGAGCGACGCCCAGTCGGAGATGGAAAAATTGCAGCGCGAGTACTTTTTGCGCGAGCAGATGAAGGCCATTCAGAGAGAGCTGGGCGAAGAGGATGAGCAAGCTGCCGAGGCCAGAGAGCTCTCCGAAAAGATCGAGTCGGTTGGTATGCCCGAGGAGGCCAAGCGAGAGGCGCTGCGTGAGTTGGACAGGCTCACCAAGCTGCCGCCCGCAGCGGCCGAGTATTCGGTGATCCGTACCTATCTGGGGTGGTTGACCGATCTGCCCTGGCAGGTGGTTACGGAGGACAAGCTGGACGTAGCTGAGGCAAGGCGGGTGCTCGACGAGGATCATTATGATTTGGAGCGCATCAAAGATCGCATCGTCGAGTACCTGGCGGTTCGGCAGCTGCGCCAGCAACGCGCTCACGAGATCCAGGCGGCCGAGGGAGTCGGCGATCGGATTCGACGGGAGCGTGAGGGCGTGATTCTGTGTTTCGTGGGGCCCCCGGGCGTCGGGAAAACGTCCTTGGGCCAATCTATCGCCAGAGCGTTGGGGCGCGCGTTCATCCGGCAGTCGCTGGGGGGTATGCGCGACGAGGCCGAGATACGAGGGCATCGGCGCACGTATATCGGCGCCATGCCTGGGCGTATCGTCCAGGCCATCCGTCGCGTAGGATCCCGCAACCCCGTCTTTATGCTGGACGAGGTGGACAAGATTGGCAGCGACTTTCGGGGAGACCCGGCCTCGGCCCTCTTGGAGGTGCTGGATCCGGAACAAAACCGCGAGTTCCGAGATCTGTACCTCGACGTTCCATTCGATCTCTCACAGGTGATGTTCATCACGACCGCCAACGTGTTGGACACCATCCCTGCTCCACTGCGAGATCGTATGGAGATATTGCAGTTGTCCGGCTATACCGAGGAGGAAAAAGTCTCCATCGCCGAGGGCTATTTGATCCCGCGGCAGATTCGGGAGAACGGCCTCCGTGAGGATGAAGTTGTCTTTGACGCCGAGGCCCTGAGGCATATCGTCCGCGAGTACACCCGCGAGGCGGGGGTGCGCGAACTGGAGCGGCAGATTGGCACGGTGTGCCGCAAGGTCGCTACCAAGATAGCCGAGGGCTCTGTGGGCGCTGTGCATGTCACAGCAGAAGCGGTCTCCGATCATCTGGGGAGCCCTCCCTACTTTTTTGAAGTGGCCGAGAGGACTCAGGTTCCCGGGGTGGCGACTGGGCTGGCGTGGACGCCCTCCGGCGGCGACATTCTGTTCATCGAAGCGACCAAGATGAAAGGCAACAAAGGCTTTACCCTCACAGGCCAGTTGGGGGAGGTGATGCGCGAATCTGCGCAGGCTGCCCTGAGCTATGTGCGCTCCAAAGCTCGTGATCTCGGTATAGATGAGGACGCTTTCAGCCACCTTGATATCCACCTCCACGTGCCGGCAGGGGCGATTCCAAAGGATGGCCCCTCCGCTGGCGTCACTATGGCCACCGCGTTGGCGTCGCTTTTGACGGGCCGGCCGGTGGACGGCGAAGTTGGCATGACGGGGGAGATCACCCTGAGGGGCCAAGTGCTTCCCGTGGGCGGTATTAAGGAAAAAGTGTTGGCGGCACGCCGGGCGGGCCTCAAGAAGGTCTGCCTGCCGCGACGTAACGCCAAGGATCTTGATGAACTACCCGAAGACGTGCGCAACGAGATCGATTTCGTTCTCGTGGACCAAGTGGAGCAGGTCTTCGAAACCGCCTTCGGAACGTTGGAAGGAAGCAAAAGTGTCCAGATCGAGAAGGAGCAGAGGGGGTCAGGGTAAAGGGAACATGGAATGGCGCCGGGTGGACCTCCATGTGCACACCCGAGGGTCCAGGGATTACCAGGAGCCCGACGCCACATACCTAGACATCCTCAGGAAGGCGGACGCCGAAGGGCTCGATATCATCGCCTTCACTGACCATAACACGGTCGCTGGTTACAGCGCCATGATACAAGAGATATCCGACTTGGAGCGATGGGAGGCGAGTGGGAGGCTGCGCCCTCAAGAGCGCCAGCGGTTGGAGGAGTACAGACAGCTCAGAGAGCAGGTTCTCGTGCTCCCCGGATTCGAGTTCACCGCAACATTCGGATTCCATATCTTGGGTATTTTCGACCCAAGCACATCCATCCGGACGTTGGAGCATGTGCTCTTGCGCCTGAACGTACCCATGGAGTCCCTCGATGTCGGCGAGACCGAAGTAGGGGCCACATCCGATGTGATCACCGCGTACCGGATCATCGCCGAGGCGGGCGGCCTGGTGATCGCTGCGCATGCCAACTCGAGCCATGGTGTAGCCATGGTCGGTTTTGATTTTGGCGGTCAGACCAAGATCGCCTACACCCAGGATCCGAACCTCCACGCACTGGAGGTTACAGACCTCGAGAGCAAAAGCCGTCGCACGACAGCATCGTTTTTTAGCGGGTCCAAGCCCGAGTATCCGCGACGTATGCACGCGATCCAAGGGTCCGACGCGCATCGCATACAGGGCGTAGCCGGCAGCCGACAGCAGATCGGCGTGGGGGAGCGTGCAACAGAGGTCTTGTTGTCGGAGGTGAGCTTCAAGGCCCTGAAGGACGTGTTCCTTGGGAACGATTTTGCCCGGACGCGCCCCTACCGCCGGACGGCGGAGCCGTTCGACTATGTGGAGGCCGCCCGCAAAGAAGGGGCGAGCATTATACAGAGCTTCCACGAGCGCATGACCCGCGCTGGCGGGAGGATGCACGCGATTCTCCGCGACGTGGTGGCTTTTGCCAACACCAACGGGGGCACCATTTACGTGGGCGTTGCCCCCAACCCCAAATCCCCCATCGTGGGTGTGGATTCATCCGACGCAGCTATTGAGGAGCTGCGCACAGAGATCCAGCGCATGGTCACGCCGCCCATAGAGGTGAGCCTGAATGTGGTGAACTCTCACGGCAAGAGCGTTGTGCGCATCCTCGTGCCCAAGGGCTCCGAGCTCCCCTATGTATTGGAGGGGAGCAAGATCTATCTGCGGCAAGAGGCCGACACTGGTCTTGCCATGCGCGATGAGATCGTGGCGTTGATCAAGCGCACCCTCGTCGAGACCGAGCCCGCAGCGGTGGCGGAGGTTGTGAGCGAGGCCCAGGTGGCCCCTCCTCCGAGAGAGAAGGCGGTGCAAAAAGGCGTGGAGCTGAACGGCCACAAGGGCCGTGCGGCGCCCGCGGAGAAAGCGGCCAGCCGCGATGAAGCGCTTGTTGAGAGCCCGCGCACCGGCGTCGAGATCGTCAAGTCGGAGGAGCGAAGCGGCGTCATGTACCACACGATGCGCGACCTGCGCGATGGACATGATGTTCACAACGTGACGCGCTCCTCTGCGCGCAGGCTTTGGCGCTATGCCATCGCGCTCCAGGAAAAACACACCTACCAGCCGGAGAAGGTAGAGTGGCAGGGCGAGTTGGGCCTGTGGCATCGGTACTTGCGCTCCGGCAAGCCACAATACGACTTGGTTCAGAAGGCGCCCAACGGCGCGCATCACATCTACTATGGCGTGACAGAGGACGGGATCCACGGGCCCTGGAAGGCTCTCGTGGGCAACGGCGACTAGGCCCCGACCTATCCGGAGATACCTGGATGCTGATCCGCCAATTCACCATGGTAGACTATGATCGAGTGCGCGAGCTCTGGGCCAACGCCGGGCCCGGTGTCTCACTCAGGCCTTCTGATGAGCGTGATGAGGTTGCCAAAAAGCTCGAGCGCGACCCGGATCTGTTCCTGGTGGCCGAGGTCGATGCGCGCGTGGTGGGTGTCATCATGGGAGCGTGGGATGGCCGCCGCGGATGGTTGCATCATCTTGCGGTGGATACAGCGTACCGTGGGCGAGGCATTGGCACCGCGCTGCTCGCGCAAGTGGAGGCACGCCTGAAGACCAAGGGGTGCCTCAAAGTGAACTTGATGGTGCACGGCGACAACCGGGCCGCGCAGAGGCTCTACCGGCGACTTGGATACGAAGCGATGACGCCCATCATATTGATGGGTAAAGAGTTGGATGACGATGCAGCACCCTAGAACTCGCCGGGCCCGGATGCTGTGGAGCGGTTGGCCCGTTGCTCAGAGTGAGAACCTGCGCTGAGGAGACGGTCAACGCGGCACAACACCTGCCCTAGCAGGATGAGTTCGCGCC
>CAYOUT010000018.1:43500-54299 GCA_964407215.1 uncultured Anaerolineales bacterium
GCCGTCTCCTCGAGCGTTTGTAGGGCACTCGGTGGGAGCAACGGCTTGTTCGCAACGCATGCTATCCCGGCCGCATCGGTCAGCACACACGCCGCTGCCGGCGTTTCAACTCCACTCACACCCCCCTACGCCCGCACGCGCCCCTGTAGGCAGCAGCCGGCGGCTCGCGTGCGGGCGGGACGGAATAGCTCATGTTCAATATTGTCTTTCTGGGTACATCGGCATCGGCGCCTTCAGTGGACCGCGGCCTACCCTCGGTGCTCGTGCTCTATCGCGATCAACGCTTCATGGTGGATTGTGGCGAGGGCACCCAGCGCCAGCTACTGCGTAGCGGATTGGGCTTTCGCAAGTTGGATAAGGTGTTGCTGACGCACGGTCACCTCGACCATATCCTCGGGCTCGGGGGGTTGGTATCCACCTTTTCGCGCTGGGAGTCGATCGAGTCGCTATCGTTATACGGCGGACACTGGGCTCTGCGACGGGTCGAGGATCTGATGAAGGTGGTGCTGCGCGGCGGCGAGGTGGATATGAACCTGCAGTTTGTCACTGTGCGCCCCGGCACTATCTGGGAGAGCGCCGATATGACGATCTCGGCTTTCCCTGTGACGCATCGCGGCCCCGGATGCTTTGGCTACCGCTTTGAGGAGCGCAAGCGCCGCCCCTTCTTGGCCGATGAGGCGGATCGGCTGGGTGTGCCGCGGGGGCCCGAGCGTCGTGCATTGGTGCGCGGCGAGGCGATCACCCTCAGTGATGGGACGGTTATCACGCCGGACCAAGTGCTGGGGGACGTGATACGTGGCTCCACTTATGTACATGTGGGAGACGCGGGCCAGACGCGGAACTTGGTGGAGCCCTGCCGCGGTGCCGATGCATTGGTTATCGAGGCCACCTACGCCTCGGTGGAGGCCGATATGGCTGCGCGCTTTGGCCACCTGACGGCCACCCAAGCGGCCGAGTTGGCCGCGGAGGCGGGCGTCAAGAACCTGTTTCTGGTGCATATATCCAGGCGCTACTCCGAACGCGAGATCCTGCGCGAGGCCAGGGCCGTGTTCCCCAACACCATCGTGCCGCGCGATCTGGATTGCTACCGTGTGAGCAAGGGCGTCGCCGAGAAAGTAGAGCTCTCTGATGGATGTTAGGACGTTCCTGGCCACTGCGCAGGCCCGGGGGCTGCTGCACAGTATCTCGGTGGAGGTGGATCCTCACCTGGAGATGGCTGGCGTGATCAACGCGCTCGGCGAGCGCCTGGTGCGCTTTAACTCGGTCAAGGGGTGGGATGGCTGTGTGGTGGCTGGCCTGTGTGCACGCAGAGAGAACCTGGCTTTGGCGCTGGGTGTGGAGGCTCGACACCTGGTACACGCCCTACTCCAGGCCCTGAGAGAACCGGTGCCTCCCACTGTAGTCGCGGCTGCCCCCTGCCAGGAGCAAAGCATCGAACGGGTTGATCTGGCGCGCCTGCCGATCCTCACGCACTTTGCCGGCGATGGTGGCGCCTACATCACCTCGGGCGTGGCGATAATTCGAGATCCCGAGCTGGGCTCTAACCTGGCCTACCATCGCTTGATGCGCGTGGGACCTCGCAGTTTTACCGCGCGCCTCGTGGAGGGCCGGGGGACCGATACCGCGTGGCGCAAGGTGGAAGACGATTTGCCGATGGCGGTGTGCATCGGGGCGCCGCTGGCAGTGCAGTTGGCCGCGGCCATGTCTCCTGCGCCGGGCGTGGACGAGTTGGCCATCGCCAACGCTTTGGTACCAACACCCGTCGTTCGCGCATTGGGCTCCGACTTGCTCGTGCCGGCGGAGACAGAGCTCGTGCTGGAGGGTCGCCTCACCCACACCCTCGGCGACGAAGGGCCGTTCGTAGATCTCACGATGACCCGCGATTTCGTGCGCCAACAACCGCTCTTTGTGGTGGATCGCATCACCCAACGTCGTGAGCCCATCTACCAAGCGTTGCTGCCGGGGGGGCTGGAACACAAACTCCTGATGGGAATGCCTCGCGAGCCCACCATCTATGACGCGGTCAGCCGCGTGTGCGTCTGCCGCAATGTGTGTGTTACCCCGGGCGGCGGTCACTGGTTGCATGCAGTGGTGCAGATCTCAAAATCGGCACCCGACGATGGCCGGGCCGCTGTCGAGGCGGCCTTTCGAGGGCACTCTTCGCTAAAACACGTTGTCGTGGTGGATGAGGATGTGAATCCTTTTGTCACGGAGCAGGTGGAATGGGCCATCGCTACGCGTGTTCAGGCGAGCCGCGATTCGATGGTGTTCACCGAGCAACCCAGCAGCTCGCTAGACCCCTCAGCAGAGCATGTTCCGGGCCGCAAATCACTCACGGACAAACTGGGGCTGGACGCCACGATGCACTGGGACACGCCGAGCGGCCCCGCACATCGCGAGTCCTATCACGTGATGGAGTATCCTGCCGTGGATCTCGAGCGCTATGTGGATCGTGAGGGAGCGCCAGAGTGAACCTGACATCTGACGAGAGGGCCATGCTTGCCGGGGAGCGGGGCGTCGCTGTGCGTCGCGCGATGGAGATCATCGTCACACTGGGTAGGATTTACGAGGCGGAGCGACTGCTCCCGGTGCGCAGTGTACAGGTGGCGGGGGTGAGCTATCGAAACTTGGGCGAGGCGGGGCTTCAATTTCTGCGTGACTGGGCTGCGGACGGTGCTCGTGTGTGCGTTCCCACGACGTTGAACCCTGCAGGGATGGATTTGCGAGATTGGCAGCGGCAGGGCTTGAGCGAGGCCTTTGCTCGCAGGCAGATCGAGACCGTGGAGGCTTATACAGCAATGGGCGTGCAGCCCACCTGTACCTGTACCCCCTACTTGGTGGGTAACGTGCCGGCCTATGGCGAGCATGTGGCCTGGAGCGAGTCTTCTGCGGTGTGCTATGCCAACTCGGTGTTGGGCGCGCGTACGGTTCGCGAGGGAGGGCCCAGCGCACTGGCGGCGGCCATCTGTGGCCGCACTGCAGAGTATGGCTTGCACCGCGACGAGGCGCGTACAGCCACTCACCGTGTGAAAGTAGAGTGTACTGTGGAGGAGCCTCACGAGTACGCCGCACTTGGCTACTTGGTGGGACGTGCGGTGGGTGATGGCGTCCCCTACCTGACGGGGCTCGAGCTTCCGCGCATCGCGGAAGGGGCCAGTGACACGCTGGCGGATCCGGCTCAGGTGCGCGCGCGAGATGAGCTCAAGTTGATGGGCGCCGCTATGGCGGCCAGTGGCGCTGTGGCGCTCTATCACGTGGAGGACGTAACGCCGGAAGCTTGCACCCTAGCGGACCTGTGCCCCCCCAACGCACCCACGGTGAAGGTCGGTGCACGTGATCTGGAGGCGGCTACTCGGGCGCTGAACGGACCGGTGAAGCGAATCGACCTCGTGGCCATCGGGTGCCCCCACGCATCGCTGGCGGAGCTGCGCGAGATTGCCAGCGAGCTGCGCGGCAGGCGCACCGTGAGCGCCTTGTGGATCACTGTGTCTCGCCAGGTACGAGACTGCGGATTGGATGCGGGCTTGGTGCAGGCCATCGAGGATGCGGGGGGGCTGGTGGTGGCTGATGGTTGCCTGGTGGTGGCCCCCATGACGGAGCTGCCGTATCGCACGCTGGCAACCAACTCGGCCAAAATGGCGCACTATGCACTGCCCCACGCTGGGATGCAGGTGCGGTTTGGGTCGCTGGCGGAATGCATTGAGGCTGCAGTGACGGGGCGCTGGCCCGCCCAGAGCGATACACGGTTGGCGGCGCTCACGGAGAACTCGGATGGCTGAGGTGCTGCGAGGCAGGGTTGTGGTGGCGGGGCGGGCTGAAGGGCCGGCTCTGGTGAGCGATCGGCCTATCAGCTTCTTGGGGGGCATCGACCCCGAAACCGGGCGCATCATCGAGAGTGGGCATCCCCTGCAAGGGCAGTCGGTGGCTCGCCGAGTGCTCGTCTTTCCTACAGGTAAGGGGAGCACAGTGGGCTCCTATGTGCTGTACCGGCTTGCCAAGGCGGGGCTCGCTCCATGCGCGATCATCAACGCCTCCAGCGAGCCCATCGTGGCGGTGGGTGCGCTGATCTCTGGGATCCCGATGCTGGATAGAGTGGACATCTCTCGTCTCAACACGGACATGTATCTCACAGTGGACGGAGAGGAGATTCGCATTGGGTGAGTTGGTGTTCCTCAAACTGGGAGGGTCGCTCATCACCGATAAGCGCCGCCACGAGACAGCGCGCCCGGCGGTCATCGCGCGCGCCGCACAAGAGATTCGGGCGGCGCTGGAGATACGCCCCGATCTGCAGCTTGTTCTGGGGCACGGAAGCGGATCCTACGGGCACTTTGCGGCCGAGAAGCATAATGTGCGGGCGGGCAAACTCAGCGATTGGCTGGGCTATGCAGAGACGGGCGCCGCAGCACAACGTCTGAACAGATTGGTGACCGATTCTATGGTGGCGGAGGGCTTGCCCGTGGTCTCTCTGCAGCCCTCGGCATCAGCACGGTGTTGCGATGGAGAGCTGGTAGAGATGGCCACCCAGCCGATCACAGAGCTCCTGCGCCACGGTGCGGTGCCTATGGTGCACGGTGATGTGGCGTTGGATGACATCAGGGGGTGTACCATCATCTCTACGGAGCAGATCTTTCAGTTCCTGGCCCGTCGCATGCGCCCCGATCGCGTCATCATGACCGGTGAAGTGGCTGGTGTGTACTCGGGCGACCCTCAACGCGATGCCATTGTACGCCTGATTCCCGAGATCAACTCGCGCAACTATGAGAGCACTCTACGTGTGCTGACCAATTCTTTCGGTGTGGATGTGACGGGTGGGATGCTGAGCAAAGTGCAGGCACTGTACACCCTGGTGAAGGAACAGCCCGCGATGCAGGTGCGTATCATCAGCGGGCGGCGTAATGATCTCATCACCCGAGCGCTGCTGGAGGCCGATCTGTCCGAGGGAACCCTGCTTCGGTATTGAATCTCCGCGGCCGGTGGGGCGTCTGGACAGCGACGAGTGTTCGGCGTATAATTGTGTACGAGTTTGGTAAACAAAAATCGCCGGCGATCGCCGGTAAGGATAACCTATGAGTGGTTTTCTATCGTTCGTACTCGTGTTTGGCGTGTTGGTGTTTGTGCACGAGCTCGGCCATTTTACGGTCGCCAAGCTCTCCGGTGTTCAGGTGGACGAGTTTGGCTTTGGCTACCCGCCTCGCCTGATGAAACTGGGAACGTGGCGCGGCACCGCGATCACGGTTAACCTACTGCCTATTGGTGGGTTCGTACGGATGTCGGAGGATGACCCCTCAGAGCCGGCGAGCCTGGCGCGCAAGGGACGCGGCACGCGCGCGCTGGTGTACGTGGCCGGCGCTTTGATGAATGTCGTGCTGGCTGTGATGCTCTATAGCATCACCTTTATGTTGGGGTCGCTACAGCCAGTGGATGGGCCCGGTGCCGGCGTGTATGTGGTTACGCCCGGCTCTCCTGCGGAGCAGGTGGGGATAATGCCGGGGGATACTATTGTAACCATCGATGGTCAGAGCATCGATGATCCTCAACAGGCCGTCGATATCATTGGCGCGAGAGTGGGCGATCCTATCGAGGTCGTGGTGCGCCGTGACGGCGCTCTGCTCGAGCCGATCGTCGTTACACCACGGACGAACCCGCCGCCGAACGAGGGCGCTCTGGGCGTTGCCCTCGACGAGCCACTGGGTGTTCGGACGTACCCCATGTGGGAGGCGATCCCGCTGGGGATCCGTGCCACGTGGGGCGCTGTGCAGAGCCTGTTCTACGGGATCCAGGCTGCTATCCGGGGACAGCTGCCGTTCCAGGTGACGGGGGTTATCGGGATCTATCACATTACGACAGAGGTGGCCAAGACGGGTTTGGTGCGGTTACTCGAGTTCACCGCTTGGCTGAGCCTCAACTTTTTCTTGGTGAACCTTCTGCCACTGCCCGCCTTGGACGGCGGCCGGCTGATCTTTGTCGTTTTGGAGTGGGTGCGGGGCGGGCGCAGAGTGTCCCCTGAAAAGGAGGGCTTGGTACACGCTATCGGGATGCTCGTTCTGCTGGCGTTGATGGTCGTAGTGACGGTGGCGGACTATATGCGCTATTTCGGGTAGGGGCGCCGCTACGCTCTAAAGAGAAGGGCTATGCCCTCACACGTTTTCTCGGACGGTGAGAGTCGCTCTCGTCGTCCGTTGCTTTTTGCCGTGCAGAACCGACGCGATAACGGCGATAACTGTTACATGTTGAGCATAGTCAGAGATGAGCGATTGTGCTAAAATATAGGTTAGTAAATGGTGAGGATGCGTTATTCCTCGTGGAGTTGAATGAGTGAGTACTATGGATTCGCAGTTTGAACTCGCTTTACGCGATCTCGCAGAGGGGGCGGACGGCCCCAGCCCAGAGCTGCTGATGATACTCTCCGGCCCGACGCGTGCCGAAAGCGAGAGCTTTGCTGTATGTTGGCAAGCGCTGGATGTAGATCGCCGGAGGGCGGCCATCGCTCGTATGGTCGAGCTGGCGGAGGAGCGCTTCGAGTTAGATTTCATAGCGCTCTTTCGCGAATGCCTCTCGGATTCGGATCCGGTTGTCAGGCGCCACGCCGTCGAGGGCCTGTGGGAGTATGAACGGGCCGATCTTGTAGAGCCGCTCGCGCGCATAATCCGAGAGGATCCCGATGTGCTGGTGCGAGCTATGGCGGCCACCTCGCTGGGGCGCTTTGTATACCAAGCCGAGTGTGATGAGCTGGATGAGGTGCGCGGCGATTGTGCGCGCAGCGTCCTTGAGGAGACGATCGCCAAGCCGGGTGAGGACATCGAAGTGGTGCGCCGCGCTCTCGAATCGATCGCCTATGTTAACGATGAGCGCGTGCGTGAGGCCATCGACCGGGCTTACGAACACGAGGATGAGCGTATGCGGCAGAGTGCCGTATTCGCCATGGGGCGCAGCGCGGATGACTACTGGAGCGATATCGTGCTCGAAGAGCTTCACGCAAGCTCGGCAGCGATGCGCTATGAGGCCGTGCGCGCTTCGGGAGAGCTGCAGTTGCGGAACGGGGTAGATCGTCTCATCGCTCTGATTGACGATCCAGACACCGAAGTACAGAGTATGGCGATCTGGGCGCTGGGCCAGATCGGGGGGAAGCGGGCGCAGACTGCGCTGGAGCGTATCGTTGAGGGCTCAGGCGAGGCGTTGGCGTCGGCAGCGGCGGAGGCGCTGGACGAGATGGAGTTTGCGTCGTATCCCATGGATCTCTTTGTACACGAACTGGGTGAGGACAGCCTGGTCGGGCGCGAGCCCGCCTTTGACGATGAAGATGATGACCTGGAGGATCTGGACGAGGGGCTGGAGGAAGAGGGGTGGCATGAGGATTTTCTCGACCTCTAGTGCGTACTTTTGCACGCCCAGCAGGTGCTTTGGGGAGAGATCGTATGGCACTGAGAGCCGGAGCGTTGGATGAGCGGAAGCGGCTCCGCGCCATCGTTCATGGGCGGGTGCAAGGAGTGAACTTTCGCTATTACACATGCGAGCAGGCTCGTTCGCTCGGCCTGAGAGGGTATGTGCACAACTGTGATGATGGCACAGTGCAAGTGGTGGCCGAGGGGGACACAGAGCAGGTCCAGTCGCTCCTGCGTTGGCTACGCAAAGGACCAGGACTCGCTCGGGTCTCGCTTGTAGAGGTGAGTTGGCAGGCCCCAAGACACGAGTTCGACGACTTTGAGGTCCGATACTAGATGAGACAGAATGCCGAGCGTGTGGCTTGGGTGATTTTGCTGCTCGCCTTGGCCACCTTGTGTGTTATCATCATAGTCGTGCCGCTGGGAACGCGCTGGTATCTGCTGGCTGCAGAACGACACCAGGAGGCTATGGTCGAGTCCATCCAGGGCACCGTGATCGTCGAGCCGCCTGTGGGGGTGAGCGCTATCCCCCTGAGCAGAGGGCAGAGCATGATGATCCGCGAGGGCGCTGTGGTCCGTGTGGACGAGACCTCTGAAGCGGTCATCACGTTCTTTGACCACAGCTTCATGCGGCTTTTCCCCAGTTCAACTATCCGGGTAGAGCGCCTGAGAGCGCGCAAATACGGTATGAGCACGCTGCCGAACACTGTCTTCCTGTCGCTGCTGGGAGGGCGACTGCAGATCGGCACGGCGCTTTGTTTCGAGGCTCCTCTGGATTTCCGCATCAGTACGCTGCAAGGGCAGGTACACTTGGACGCCGATGGCAGCTACGCTGTCGAGGCCAATAACGAGCGTTCAGAAGTCACCGCCTACCGCGGGCGCGCTGACGTGAGCGCCGCCGGCCAGAGCGTGGCTTTGGATACGCGGCAGCGTACGGTCATGGAGATCAACCAGACGCCCAGCCCGCCAACCGGTGTGGCGCGTAACCTGATCGTCAACGGCGAGTTCACAGAGCCGCTGGAAAAGGGCTGGCGCGCCTACAATGATCAGGGCACGGACGGAGGCGCGGCCGACGGTGAGGTGCGCATTGTCGAGGCGGAGGGGCGCTTGGCTGCGCACTTTTTCCGGACGGAGGGCTATGGCAACCACTGTGAGACGATCCTGGATCAGGTGATGGATCAGCCCATCCCCGATCAGGTGACCTCACTGAGGGTGCGTGCCAGTGTGCAGGTGCGACATCAGAGCCTATCCGGGGGGGGGTATCTCAGCTCCGAGTACCCACTGATGGTTCGTATTACGTATCGCGACGCCTATGACAATGAGAACGAGTGGGTGCAGGGCTTTTACTACCAGAATAACGACAACAACCCCATCACCTACGGCATGCAGATCCCTCGTGGCCGTTGGTTCGCTTTCGAGTCGTCCAATCTGCTGGAGACGCTGCCCGTGAGGCCGTTTCGTATCCTCCGCGTGCGAGTCTATGCTTCCGGCTGGGATTACGAGAGCCTCATTTCGGATATCAGTCTCATCGCCGAGTGATGCATAGGCCTCACGATAGAGCTTTGAGCTGGAACATGTATATCTCGCGGATTTTGCGCAGAATACACAGATACGGCTCGCTCTGGTAATCGGGATAGGTCCACGGCCAGGAACGAAAATCCCCGCCTCGGTACGCCAGTGTTACCTCGGCGTAGACCCCCTCACCGATGTAAACCCGGTGCGCATAGTCTTTAGTGCTCGCCAAGACGAGCTTGGCCGGCGTGAGATACCCCGGGTCCAGGTTCACGCGCCGTCGCTCCTCTACGCGCCATTCTTCCTCCAGCATGTTGCTGTATGTCTTGATGGCGGCCAACTCTCCCGGATCGATCAAGCGCTCGAAGGAGAGGAACTGGCGCTGCAGCGACGCGCCGAGCTCCGCTCGATAGTAGGTGGTATACTCGAAGGGCAGGTGCGCGCTCACGAGGTCCGTGGGCCCAAAGCGCGCGACGAGCGCCTCCCTGGCGTCCTCGAGCAGTTTGGTGTGCGCGCTGAGCATGGGGACTATAAGCTTGACCGGCTGCGGGGATCTGATCCGCCCCACGGGGGTTGTCTCGCTTTCTGAGGATGTTATCGCGCACGCCCTGGCGGCGCCCGCTGCGCTCGCCGACGGGGCGCGCAGCACGGACTAGAACCCTTGGCCATGCTCCTTCAGGCTATAGTAACCGTGCCGCCCGATAATGAGATGGTCGAGCAGTTCGATATCGAGCCTTTTGCCTGCCTCCACGATCTCCTCTGTGATCCGGATGTCCTCAACAGAGGGTGTGGTGTCACCGCTGGGGTGATTGTGTGCTACGATGATGGCCAGCGCGTTATCTCGCACAGCCTCGCGAAAGACCTCCCCCATGCGCACGATGGACGTGTTCACGTTGCCCACATAGACCTTGTGTTGCCGAATGACGCGGTGGCGCGTATCCAGCAGGAGGACGCGCAACTCCTCCTGAGGCTCGGCGCCCATGATGGGGATCAGCAGGCGAGCCGCGTCGTCGGGGCACCTGATCTGTGGGCGGGCATCGTCTGTTGTGGCGATGAGACGGCGTCCGAGCTCGATTGAGGCCTTGAGCTGTGATGCCTTTGCCGGGCCGATCCCCGGGACCTGACACATCTCGCGCACGCTGGCCCTTGAGAGCCCCGCCAGGCCGCCGAAGGTGGCCAGCAGGCGTTGCGCCAGCCCCACGGCGTTCTCGTTGGGAGAGCCCGTTCGGAGGCAGATGGCGATGAGCTCTGCGTTGGATAGGGCGCCCTCGCCGTAGGCCTCCAAGCGCTCGCGTGGGCGCTCGCCCTCGGGCATCTCCTTGATCAGCAGCGTACGGTATTCGGTGTCTGCCATGAGGGCTCTCCAACGTGGCGGGCGGCGTGGCAATGCTCAATGTGTGAAGAGTTTAGCCTTCGGGAGCACGGCCGTCAACTGCCGCCTGTGCACGGGGTATGGTAACGGGGCGGGTTCGCACATTGACAGCCCTCGATCCAGGATGTAAGATAACGCTGTTGGTAGTCTACCGCCGTTCAGAGGGCCCCATATGGTCACGGATTGGCTCAGGCAGAACACACGCAAGTTTTTGGTTCCCGTGGCGGATTTGGCAGGCCGCATGGGTATCAGCGCCAATGCTCTCACTATCACCGGCAGCGTTTTGCATTTGGGGGTGGCGGCAGTGATAGCCTCGGGGCACATCCGGGCGGGGGGGCTGTTTCTCATCTTTGCTAGCGCCTTTGACGCCATCGACGGCACCCTGGCTCGACAGCTGGGAAAGCCCACCAAGTTCGGCGCCTTTTTGGATTCCTGTATGGATCGCGTGTCCGAGTCCGCTGTATTGATCGGCTTGGCCTGGTGGTACATCCAGCAGGCGAACGCACCGGGCGCCGTGTTGGCCTATATCACCA
>CAYOUT010000019.1:0-42202 GCA_964407215.1 uncultured Anaerolineales bacterium
GCGCAAGGTGCCTTACCTCTGCGTTTCTGTCACTCTTCAGTTGTTAAGGTGCCTCGGACCAAGGATTATAACGAATATCTCACCCGTGTCAAATGGCCCGAAACGCTCGCTTTCGGATCGTTCTGTTGCGCAGTCGAGGCTCCTGGGGACACAAAACCGACGTCTTACTACAGGCGTCGGTGGGTGCAATCCGTCAGCTCCGTCGCAGAAACCGGATTGCTCGCGAACCGTTCGTCCCACAGGCAAGTACGAGTATAGCATAGGTGGCAGTGTGTGTCAAGTGCTGTGCCATTATTCATTCGACTGAGCACAGATACTCTTTACAGGCTCGCTCCGAAGCTCTTGCCTCTCGCGCAACGCTACGCTATAATAGGCGCGTACACTGAGAGGCTCACCGGGTTCGCACACGGAGCAGACGATGACGAACCGCGCTCTAATTGCCACAGTCTTATTCTTCCTAGCCTGCACGTGCACAGCCTGTCACCGGGCGCCACGCTCCAATGCGTCCATCAAGCCAGCCCCCATCTCCACTGACGCTTCGGCCCCCGTCATCGCGGCCAAGCCGGAGCCGAGCGCCACGCCGACGAACTCGCCCACGCCTGCTGATGCGACTCCCGAGCCCCCCGCGCCTCTTTCCCCGCCCGACGGCGTCTCGGGCGCGGCTCACGAGCTCATTTGGGCTTGGGAGCGCCCTCTGGCCGACGATGAATGGTTCGAGTTGCAGATTTGGAGCGATCTGGAGGGCGCAACACCCCAGCCGTATGGCTGGTCGCGCGAGCAGCAATATACTGTGACGGCCTCCAGGCTTCTCCCAGGCGAGTATCGTTGGCGTGTGGTGGTTGTCCGAGGTCGAGAGCCGGATGAGCGCGTGGAACTGAGCCCCCCTGGCGAGGAATGGACGTTTCGTCTGGTGCGCCCGTCCACCGTGGCCAAGATCGGCCCTGCGCAGCCGACGCATACTGAGCCCCCTGCGAGCATCCCCACACCAGAGGCGTCCGTGGAGACCACTCCTACACCCACCAACGCCGCGCCGGCCACCGAGATCCCAGCACGGCCGGACCCCACCGCCACGGTGCCGGCCGGTCTCCCGCCTAATCACTGACTCTGCTCCCCCTTTTCGCTTTGGCCCGCCCTCTTTGACGTGGTACAATACGGTTCACACGACCCTTGGGGCCTCTATTATGATCCACCTACAAGACCTCCTGATCGCCACAGACGGCCGGCTTTGTGGGCCTCCCCGAGCCAGCGCATTCGCCGGCTTTGCTTTTGATTCGCGCATCATCGAGCCGGGAGAGCTCTTTATCGCTGTGGTGACCGAGAGAGGGGATGGACACGACTATATCGGTGAGGCCGTTCGCGGCGGAGCCGAGGGCGTCCTCTGCCAGGATCCGCCCAAAACGTTGCCGCGGGATGTGACATGCGTCGTCGTGGAGGATTCGCAGCAGGCCCTCCTCGCCTACGCGCGCCATGTCATCGCTCAACGCGATGTACAGGTGATCGGGGTCACCGGCAGTGTGGGCAAAACCAGCGTCAAGGACGCTATCGCTTCCGTGCTGGGCGAGCGAATGCAGATTTTCAAGAGCCCTGAGAGCTATAACGGTCGCTTTGGGCTCCCCATCGCTTTGGGGAGCCTCGGCGAGCGGCAGCGCATCGCTGTGCTCGAAATGGCTTGCGACGGGCTGGGCGAAATAGCCGAGCTCGCCGCCCTCGTCAGGCCCCGTATCGGCGTGGTGACAGAGATCAGCCCCAGCCACCTACGATATCTGGGCTCCATGGAGAACATTGCCCGCGAGAAAGGCCGCCTCATCGAGGCTCTTCCCGCGGACGGCGTCGCGGTCCTCAACTTTGATGACTTGCGAGTGCGAGCCATGGCGTCCGTCAGCAGAGCACCGGTGCTTTCCTATGGGCTGAAAGATGGGGCCGATTTGGTGGGGCGGGTGGTCTCTGTATCTGCCCGAGGCGTCTCGCTGGATGTCTCCGCCCAACACACCACCGAGCGACTCGAGATCCCTCTCATCGGAGAGCATCACGCCTACACGGCGCTGGCCGCGGCCTGTGTTGGCCTCGCGTACGGGCTCTCTTGGGAGGCGATCCGCCGTGGGCTGCGCGAGGTGCGCCCTCTTCCCGGTCGCACACGGCTGCTCGACGGCATCAACGGCAGTCGGATCCTCGACGACAGCTACAACTCGAGCCCATCCTCTGCCCGCGCCGCGCTGCACACTCTGGCGGCCCTCCCCGCCGAGCGCCGCATCGCCCTTCTGGGCGATATGCCCCACTTGGGCGACCAAGCCGAGGAGGCCCACCGCACGCTAGGAGCACACTGTGCACAGGCGGCCGATCTGCTCATCACCAAAGGCGAGCTCGCACGCGTCGCGGCAGAGAGCGCCCAAGCCAGTGGCTTGCCCCAAGATCGCATACAGATCACCTACACCTGGGACGATGCAGTGCGCGCCTTGAAAAACCTGTTGCGCGAGGGCGATCTCGTGCTGATCAAAGGCGGCGATGAGGCACGGCTCGAGTTTGTGACGCGTGAGATCCTGGCACAGCCCCAGCTCGTCGCGGAGGTGCTGCCCCGGCAAAACCGTGGCTGGCAGCAGGTTCGCATCGCACGCCCCGAGCGGCCCACCTGGGTAGAGATCGATCTCGAAGCGATCGGCAACAACGTTCGACGCATCGCCCAAATCGTGGGGTCGAACGTCCAGATCCTAGCGGTACTCAAGGCGGACGGGTACGGCCACGGCGCCGCCAAGGTGGCCCACACAGTGTTGAACAATGGCGCACATTGGCTGGGCGTCGCCTGCTTGGGCGAGGCTATCGCACTACGCCAAGCGGGCATCGACGCGCCCATCCTGGCCCTGGGATACACGCCCCCTTGGCAGGCGCGAGAGGCTGTCCTGCACGATGTGATCACGACGCTGTTCGCCGTAGACGTTGCGTCCGCCCTATCGCGGGCGGCCCAAGATATCGGCCGCACAGCTCGTTGCCATGTCAAAGTGGATACCGGCATGGGGCGCCTCGGCGTGTTGCCCGAGGAGGCGCCAGACCTTATAAGGCAGCTGCATCATACGCCCGGCATCGAGGTGGACGGCATTTATACGCACATGGCCGCGGCCGATGATGCCGATTTGGGCTACACCCTCTGGCAGCTGGAGCAGTTCGAAACCGTCTTGCGTGCACTGCGCGCCGATGGGCTCTTGCCGGCGCGCATCCATGCGGCCAACAGCGCGGCGCTGTTGCGGGTGCCCGAGGCACACTACAACATGGTGCGTCCAGGGATCGCTCTTTACGGCCTGAGCCCGTCGCCCGAGACGCCCTGCCCCGAGGGGTTTCGGTCGGCGCTCGCTTTCAAATGCCAGGTGGCCCAAGTGAAAGATCTGCCCACGGGCAGTTACGTGAGTTACGGCAGGGCTTTCCGCACCCAGCGCCCCTCACGCATCGCGGTGATCCCCGTGGGCTATGCCGACGGCTTTCGCCGAGCCCCCCAGGGTTGGCATGAGGTGCTTGTGCGCGGCCAGCGCGCGCCTATCGTAGGCCGGGTGTGCATGGATCAGACGATGATCGATGTGACGGACATCCCCGGGGTGCGGTCGGGCGACGAGGTGGTGCTCATCGGCTCACAGTATGGCGCATCCATCACGGTGGACGAGGTAGCCGCTCATTTGGGCACCATCAACTACGAGGTCGTCTCCGAGATCCTCGCTCGCGTGCCGCGAGTCGTCTAACGGCGCTATCGTTCGCTCCCTTTTGCCTGTATGCGTCCCGCAACACAATCCAAGGCGTTACCCTCTTGACGTATTAGAACATATGTGCTAGTATGATTGCGAGGGTCATCTCTTTGTATCTCCAAAAAAAGGCGGGGCGGATGGATATCGTACAAAAGATCAACCTTCTGGGAGAAGCGGCGCAGTATGACCTATGCCGAGGGTGTGGTACCCACTCTGGGCGCGTCCGCGACGATATCGGGCAATGGATCTACCCGGCTATACAGCCCGATGGCAAACGAGTGTCATTGCTAAAAGTGCTGCAAACCAACATGTGCGAGAGGGATTGCCTGTACTGTGCCAACCGCAGCCAGCGCGATGTGCCGCGTACCAGCTTTACACCCGACGAGTTGGCAGCGGCCTTTGTGGAGCTGCTGCGCCAAAGGCGGGTACAGGGGTTCTTTTTGAGTTCTGGCGTATGCGGCGGGGTGCCATACGCAATGGATCGGATGCTGGCTACGGTAGAGCTGCTCCGTAAGCACTACCGCTTCGGGGGTTATATACATCTCAAGATCCTGCCCGGTGCGGACGATGCCAGCATCGAGATGGCCATCAAGCTGGCCAACCGTGTGTCTGTCAATCTGGAGGCGCCCAACGACCAGAGGCTTCGGGCCCTCAGCGGTACCAAACGCTTCACCAGCGAGCTGCTCGCGCCGCTAGAGGCCGCTCACCGCACCCGGCTGCGCCTTCAGCGGCCCGTCAGTATGACCACCCAGTTCGTAGTAGGGCCGGCAGGAGAGTCGGACCACGAGCTTCTCGCCGCGTCATCCCGTCTCTATCAGCAGATCAGCTTAACGCGGGCGTATTACTCTGCGTTCCACCCTATCCCGGGCACCCCTTTGGAAGGTGAGCCATTGGCTCCCACCTGGCGCGAGCACCGGCTCTACCAAGCCGACTTTTTGCTGCGTCAGTATGGGTTCGAGCTGAACGAGCTCGTCTTCACCGATCAAGCCAACCTGCCGCGGGAATCGGATCCAAAGACAGCCTGGGCGCTTAACCACCCCGAGGTTTTCCCCGTTGAGATCAACCGCGCCAGTCGCGAACAGCTCCTGCGTGTGCCGGGCATCGGCCCCACGTCGGTCACACGCATCCTAGCCCGCCGCCGGCAGGCCAGATTGTGTGATCTGGAGGACATCAAGGGCACCGGCGCCGACGCTGTTCGGGCCGCTCCCTATATCCTACTGAATGGCAGACAGCCGCCCTACCAACTCCCTTTACAGCCATACATTGCGCCATAGCCAGCCAGCGGAGACAGACCTCGGCTATTCCTCTTCCGGGTCCTCCATAGGTTGCTCGTTGTCCACCAGCAGCGACGCCCTCTGGATGGCGTCGCTGCCAAAGCGATCGCGAATCTCGTCGAGCGCGGCGTTGAGACGCGCACGTTTGAGGTCGCTGCTATCGAACAGGTCCAGCTGGTAACCACCGCCCTCGAGCAGTCCCGAAACGCCCACGCCCAACAGCCGGATCCTCTCGCCGGAGCGCCAGTTCTCGTCCAGCAGGCCGCGTGCACTCGCATAGATCTTTTGCCCCTGATCCGTGGGTTGATCGAGCGAGGCCTGTCGTGTCACCGTCTCGAAATTGGGATAGCGAAGCTTGAGCTTCACCGTCTGGGCCACCAGTCGGAGTTCTCGCAGGCGCCAAGCCACCTGTTCGCTCATCCTGAGCAGCGTACGCTGCAGCAGTACTTGGTCGCCAACATCCTTGGCGAACGTGCGCTCTTGGCTAATAGAGTGTCGATCGCGGGAGGTGTGTAGCGGGGTATGGTCGATGCCGCGCGCGTGGTTGTACAGCCGCCTGCCCGCCTCGCCCAGCAGGCGCACGAGGTCCTCCTGGGGCACGGCCACCAGGTCTCCGATAGTTCGCACACGCCACTCGCGCAGCCGCTCGGCTGTCACCCTGCCCACACCCCATAGCTGCTCGATAGGCAATGACGCGAGAAAGGCGGCCTCTTCGCCTGGCAGCACAACGACGATGCCGCCCGGCTTGCCCGCCTGGCAAGCCATTTTTGCCACCAGTTTGCTGCTAGCGATACCTAACGAGACCGAGATGCCCTGTTCGTCCAGAATGCGACGGCGCACGAGCTCGCCCATCTCGTGCACGGGGCCCCAGAGGCGCTCGCAACCCGATACATCCAGAAAAGCCTCGTCGATGGACACCTGCTCCACCTCGGGCGTGATCTCCCTGAGCACCGCCATCACTGCTTGTGACCGCTGGCTATACTCGTGGCGGCGTGGAGGCACGACAATAGCCTGAGGGCAGAGTCGTAACGCCTGAGCCATGGGCATCGCAGACCGCACGCCGTACGCCCGCGCCGCGTAGGAGGCCGAAAGCACCACACCCCGCTTGGCGGGGTTGCCTCCCACGATCAGAGGCTTCCCTCGCAGCGTGGGGTCGTGCAACTCCTCAACCGACGCGAAAAACGCGTCGATATCCACCAGCATGATCCAGCGCTGTTTCACATCACCAGCCTCATCGCCGCTAGCGCGCCCCCACAACGCCACACAGCGCGCCTTCCACACGGATGCCACTTGTGCTACAATCTCGTCGTACAGACAGCCGTGCGCGGGCCGCCCGCACTATGCCAACGGGAGGAAGGGCGTATGTTAGCGACCCGAGAGGAGCTGGAGCGCTTGGAAGACGAGCAACTCGCCCCCTATGCGCAACGCAGCCGCGACTCGCGGGGCAGAGCCTACCCCCAGCCCGAACACCCCTACCGCACAGCCTTTCAGCGCGACCGCGACCGCATCCTCCACACGACAGCTTTTCGGCGCTTGGAGTACAAGACGCAGGTGTTCGTCAACCACGAGGGCGACCACTATCGCACGCGACTGACGCACACCCTCGAGGTGGCCCAAATCGCCCGCACCATCGCACGAGCGCTCAGGCTGAACCAGGACCTCGTGGAGGCCATCGCTATGGCCCACGACCTGGGGCACACGCCGTTCGGGCACGCCGGCGAGGCAGCGCTGCACGAGTTGATGGCGGAGCGGGGCGGCTTTAACCACAACACGCACGGGTTGCGCATCGTCGAGGAGCTCGAGGAGCGCTATGCCGAGTTCCCCGGGCTCAACCTTACCTGGGAAGTGCGTGAGGGAATCATCAAACACGAGACCGACTATGACACACCGGAGGCCGACGAATACGAACCCGAACACCAAGCAACGCTGGAAGCGCAGATTATCAACGTCGCGGATGAGATCGCTTACAACACCCATGATCTGGACGACGGGCTGCGCTCCGGCCTTGTACAGCCACCTCAGCTCTGCGAGCTCGCCCTATGGGCCGGAGCGTTGGACGCCCTCGCCATACGCGATCTCGAGATCACACCGATAGACCGCAATCGCATCATCCGGTACCTGGTGGATCTCGAAGTGTCCGACGTAGTCTATGCCACGGAGGAGCGCCTCCGAGAGCTCAAACCGGATTCGGTCGCCATGGTACGTCGCCAGCCCCAGCCCATCGTGCGCTACTCGGATGGCCTTTCGGCCCTCAATCGGGACCTCAAGAGCTTTCTCTTTGAAAAGCTGTACCGCCATTGGCGGGTTATACGCATGAGCCAAAAAGCCAAGCGCATGCTGGCCGAGTTGTACCACGCATACACCTCAGCGCCGTGCCAACTGCCGGATGAGGTGCAAACGCGCACCAACACGCAGAGCGTAGAGCGCGTGGTGTGCGATTACGTGGCCGGGATGACGGATCGTTTCGCCCTGGAGGAATACAGCAAATTGTTCGACCCCGCCGTACGGTTGTGAGCGGGCTCTCAAGCTCTGCGAGCGCCGAGAACCCGCCCAACCAAATCACGGGATCGTATCGCTGCTCTCGGCCACAACATGCACCTCGAGGTGCGAGAAGCAGCAGTTGGGGATGCGGTAATCTTCGTCGTAGCTGAACGAGCGAACCATGGCCGTCACCCGCAACGAGAGCGTCTCCAGCGTGATGGTCGCCCCCGGCTCGGCCAGAACCAGCTCGCCTTTGGCACTCAGTTTGGCGTTGAGTGCTGGATCGTGATACACGTACTCGCTCACCAGGATCTTTGACACCGTGCGGATGTCGCTCTTGTCGAACAGCCACACGTCAAAGGCGTCCACGCGCTGTGGCCCATCGTCAAGGAGAACATCCGCGACGCCTATGCCACACTCTCCCAAGAAACCCCTCTCGGGAGACTCGATACTGAACGAGCAATCAAAGTCATCGTCCTCGTGGTCGTACTCGACCTCAAATACCCCAAAGGCATCCGGCTCGAAATCCTCGACGATAACCGGGGCCGAGCCAGTAGGCTCCTCCGCAAGCTCTCGCGAGACTGGCGCCTCAAACGGCGAGACGACCAGATCGACGTCATCGCCCTCCGCTTCCACATAGTCTGCCGTCAAAAGATCCCGGATGTCGCCTTTAGCGTCGTCGGTGCCCGCAGTGCCGTAATCCACAGCGGTGTCAGTACCGCCCTCCACGGGCTCAGCTACTGCATTCGTATCCGCCGGGGGTTCCTCGGCCTCAGCCCGGGTTTCCTCAGCTTCCACGAGCTCTACGGCATCAAAACCGACGCCTGTATCCGCTAGCGCCTCCACCGCCTCAATCTCGACGCCCACATCCGCCGCAGCGTCCTCAACCTCAGCCTCTAGACCCGCTTCGTCTAGCGTCTCCACGGCCTCGAGCGCGAATCCTACGTCCGCCAGCGGCTCTATCGTGTCAACCTCGGCGGGGCCCTCTGCCTCGGCTTCGTTCACAGTTGGTTCAGCTTCGGCTTCAGCCACCGGCGCCACAGAGGACGCCTCTGCATGGGGCGGGGCCGCCTCGGGCGGGAGTTTGGGGAATCTGCGCGGCGCTGGGGCGGAGGGCCTCGCTTTGCCCTTTGCGGAGCGAGCAACCTTGGCCGAGCGGCTCCCTTGCGCAGCGCCGTTCACACTGCGTGGCCCGGCCCTGTTGCCCCTCTTGAGCGCGGCCGCAACGCCCTGCGCCAGCGCCGCCGGGCTGAGGTTCAACCCGCGCTGTTTGGACATCTCGCCAAAAAACCACACCAGCATCGCCAGAGCGGCCAACGTGAGCACCACAGCAGAGCCATAGAGCAGCATTTTGGGCGCGGCCAGAGGGATCGCTGGCGCGGCCTCGCCTGCCTGAGCCACAGGTTGGGGGATATCGAGCTGCTCAGCCATCTGCAACACCCGCTGCGCGCCCACGTCGTCACCCACCTCACGGCGCGCCTCAGAGGCATCCAACACAAGCTGCGCCACCCCCTGCCAAGGGGTGTCTTCATCCATCAGCTCGTACAGGCGCCATTCCGCAGTCGTTACATCTCCGGTCACCGCCAGCGAATCGGCGGTCATAGAGATGTAAGCCAGCTGATGCTGCAGACGCAAGTCGGAGGGGTCTGTATCATGCCAGCTCACCGGCCAGACCACCCAGCCGAGAACAAGCCCGATCCCCACCCCGACCAGCACCGACAAGACAACCGAGAGATACAGCCTGTGCTTGGGTTCCGCCGCCATCATGCCACCTCGCTGTTCTCCGTAGAGGTCACGTTGCGCCCCGATAGTACATTCTGGCCAGCAAGTACATTGTAAGCCAAGGTCATTCTAGCACGAGACAAGCGTTGGCACAAGACCGAAACTCGCCTCAGGCCACTTATCTGGAAAAAAGAGCGGCTTTGCGCAGAGGGCGCGCCGCCAAAATCGAGCTGCTTCACAGCTCAGCAGTATCCACGATCTTGCGGCAACCGGTGAGCACTCGGCACCCGCTCTCCTCCACCACCACCATATCCTCGGTGCGGATGCCGCCCCAGCCGGGGATATACACCCCGGGCTCCACTGTAACAACAGACCCCGCACGCAGGATATCGGTGGAGGTACGACCCAACCGAGGCCGCTCGTGAATCGCGAGCCCCACACCGTGGCCCAAACCGTGCCCGAATCGGCCTTCCTGCCCCGCATCGTAGATGATCTGACGCGCCACGGCATCGACTTGGGCACACGATACGCCCGCTGCGATAGCCCCCTTGGCCTCTTGCTGCGCCCGCAACACGAGATCCCAGACCTCTCGATACGTGTCATCCGCGCGCCCCACACAAAACGAGCGTGTGATATCGGAGCAGTAGCCGTCCACAAGGGCTCCCATGTCTATCACCACGCGATCTCCCGCCTGCACCGGCCGGTTGGTGGTGACGGCGTGCGCCATGGCACCATGGGGGCCCGAGGCGACGATGGTAGTGAACGATAGGCCGTCCGCGCCATGTGTGCGCATATGGACTTCAAGCTCCCAGGCGATCTGTCGCTCCGTCACCCCCGGGGTGATCCAGCCCATCATGTATTCCAAAGCCTCGTCAGCGATGCGCACCGCCCTCTCGATAGCGCGCAGCTCATCCGCATCTTTGACCTCTCTGAGGTTCTCCACCAACCCTTTGATGGGCGCCCACTCTACACTGGGCAGAGCGCGATGCCACTGCTCGTAAGCGTCCACCGTCACGTCAGAGCTCTCGAACCCGATCTTGCTGAGCCCAAGCCTCCCCACCTCGGCGACAAGCGCTGCTAGGGGTGTGTCCGTCACCTCCACCAGGCCAAAATCGGGCGCCTGCGACCTCACCTGCTCATAGTAGCGAAAGTCGGTGAGCAGCAGCGCCTCCTCCTGATCGATGAGTAGCATCCCCGCAGAGCCCGTAAAGCCGCTCAGGTACCGTCGATTCTCCGGCTGAGTGATCAACACGGCCGGCAGACTCTGTTCGGCCGTGGCAGCCCTCAAGCTCGCGACACGTTGGTTCATACAAACATACTCCTGTTCGAATCGTGGCCCGCAGATGGGGTGCCTGTGGGATGAGTCGCCCACAGCGTACCGCAAGGAGGGGTCAGTTGAAGCGATCCACCGATGCCTCGGTGGCCGCCGCTCGCGCGCGGCGGGCCTGCAGTTCGAGGCCTTCGCTCGTGGTGCCCACGAGCTGCACGCCGAACGCACATGCCATATGGTATACAACACGCTCGCGCACCGTCCCCATGGGAGGAACCTCACCCAGCTCTCGCGCCATGCTCGTCACTCCGCCATCGGTGATGCCGCAGGGCACGATGAACGACCAATGCCGCATGTCGGGTGCTACGTTCAGCGCGAAACCGTGGAAGGTGATGCCGTGACGAACGCGCACGCCCAGCGCAGCGATCTTGTTCTGCCCCACCCATACGCCGATAATGTCGTCGCGACGGTGTGTTGCGATGCCGAAATCTGCCAGGACCGACGCCAACACATCCTCCAGCCGGTGCATATAGTCGCTGGCGCCCAGCCCGTACGAGGCCAAGTGCAGAATCGGATAGCCGACGAGCTGCCCGGGGCCATGATAGGTGACATCGCCACCGCGCTCCGATTGACGCACCTCGACGCCCTCCGCCGCCAGTTGCTCTGGCGGCAACAGGATGTGGCTCTCGTCGGCGCGGCGCCCCAGGGTGATAACCGGCGTATGCTCAAGCAGGATCATACCGTCGCTGATCAGCCCTTGGTAGCGCTGTTCGACCAACTCCTGCTGCAACGCCGCAATACGCGCATAGGGCTCGGTAGCCAGATTCAACAACCACGCTCGCTCTGTCACCCCAGGCTCTCCCTCACCACACACCCCATCCAAGTGCTCATCCCAAAGTGCTCCCTACGAAATGGCGCTGCCCCCTCGCAAAGGCCTGTGCGTCCGTCGCGCGCTTGCCAGCGAGTTGGATCTCTTCCAAGAGCAGCAGCCCCTCGCCGGTAACAACGCCCACACCCCCCGCGTCGTTCTGCGCCACGGTCCCGGGCGCCCCCGCCTGCCCGCAATCGGGCAACGGGAGAGCTCTCAGCAGCTTGAGGCGCACCCCATTGAACCGAGTATACGCACCGGGCCACGGTGTGTAAGCGCGAATGTGGCGGTCGATCTCCAAAGCCGAGCGCTGCCAGTCGATCTCGCCCTGTGCGGTCTCTAGCGCGGGGGCGTAGCTGGCCAGCGCTTCATCCTGCGGGCGAGCAGCGATGCCCCCCCCCAACCAGGCCGGCAGCACCTCGACGAGCAGCTCCGCCCCCAGATGCGAGAGCTTGAGCGCGAGCGTCTCCGAAGTGTCCTCCGGCGCGATGGGAATAGCGCGCTGCGCGATAATGGGGCCGGTGTCGACGCCCGCATCCGTGTCCATCAGCGTGATGCCCGTCTCCGACTCGCCAGCCAACAGGACCGCCGCCACGGGGGCCGCCCCGCGATACTTGGGCAACAGCGAAGCGTGCACACCCACGCATCCGTGGGGAGGAATCGCCAACAGGTCGGCACGCAGAATCTGCCCGAACGCCGCCAACACAAACACATCGGCCCGGGCCTCGCACAGCCGCTGGATGACGGTCTTTTCCCGGCGTAGGCTGGCGGGCTGCAGCACCTCGAGGCCGTGAGCTAACGCTGCCTGTTTCACGGGTGGCACATGCAGCACACGCCCCCTGCCCGCCGGCCGGTCCGGCTGGGTGACCACCACCACCACTTTGTGGTGGTGCACCAACGCTTCGAGAACCGGCACCCCGTACTCTGGCGTGCCGAAAAAGACGATCCGTGCCATGCGCACCCCTACCGCGAATTTCGAGAACACGGGCATTCTAGCATATCCCATCCCGCCCTGCAACGCGGGTTCAGCCCTCACGATCCGTGCGGCTGGCCACAGAAAAGAGCCCCCGGCTGCAACCTTGGTCGCCCCACCTCGTATGGTATACGAGACACGACACTCTCATACCAGCCGATCAGCTAAGGAGGTACATAATGACAGATTTAACGCCCAACGATACCGCTCCGCAGGAGCCCTTTGGGCTCGACCAGCCCGGCAGCCCCGGGCCGGAGGATATGCCCAGCAGCGATGACAAGCTATGGGCGGGCCTCTCGTATCTGTCGCAGTTCATCTTGCCCGCTGTGTTGCCAGTGATCCTGCTGTTGAGCGAACAGACCAAACGCGAGCCCTTTGTCCGCGAACATGCGATACAGAGCCTGGCACTCTTTGTCGCCGCCATCGTGTACGAGATAGCGGCCGCGGCGGTATGGGCCATCATCACGGCCATCGTTCCTTTCTTGATGTGTATCACATGGGTGATCTTTTTGCTGCCACTCATCCCGTTCATCTACTACGGTGTGCAGGCGTTCCAGGGCCAACGCGTAGAGATCCCTTGGCTCAGCAACTTGCTGCGACAGCAGGGCCTGCTCTAGACAAGTGCCCGACATCGCTAGGACCGGGCCCGTGCGAGCGGGCCCTCCGGACGCTCGGCCACGCAGCCTCTGCGAGCGTTGATCTTTGGCCCGCCCCTCACTATAATAGCAGTGACTATGAAAGGGGCGAAAGATGCATCGCGACGAGGGATCGGCCGAGGCAACATCCATAGAGCAACAGTGGCGTTTGAAGCGTAGATCGCCTTCTGACCTGCGCGAGCGAATGCCGGGCCTCGATCCTGTGGTGGCGCGCGTACTTTACGCCCGCAAAATCGACACACCGGCCGCGGTGCAGGCCTTTCTGCGAGCGGATGACGCCGTGGGTGACCCGATGGAGATGGCCGATATGCCCGCGGCACTGGCGCGGATTCAGTACGCGCTGGAAGCTCGCGAGCGGATCATCGTCTACGGCGATTTCGACGCCGACGGCGTCTGCGCTACGGCGCTTTTGGTGAGCGGCCTGCGCAGCCTCGGCGCCAATGTGGGGCACTATATCCCCGATCGGTTCGACGAGGGCTATGGGCTCAATCGTGATGCGCTCGAGTATTTGCGAGATCAGGGCGCCCAACTCGTCATCACCGTGGATTGTGGTGTGCGATCTGTGGCCGAGGCAGAGAGAGCCCGCGAGATAGGCCTCGACCTCATCGTGACGGATCACCACTCGCTGGGCTCCGACCTCCCCCCCGCTGTGGCCGTGATCGACCCCAAACGCGAGGACTGTGCCTACCCGTTCAAAGAGCTGGCGGGCGTCGGGCTGGCCTATCAGCTGGTCAGTGCGCTATATCGGGCCGCAGCCGGATCGGGGGGCCAGGTCGAGCCCGTAGAACGCTACCTAGACCTGGTGGCGCTCGGCACAGTGGCCGATGTAGCGCCTCTGCTGGGCGAGAACCGCACCCTTGTACGGCGCGGGCTGGCGGTCCTCGGGGCATCGGAGCGCCCGGGCCTGCGCGCGCTGATTGCCGCGTCGGACCTGCGCCCGAGTGATATCGACAGCCAGGCCATCGGTTTCCGCCTCGGGCCGCGCATTAACGCGGCGGGGCGGTTGGCCACTGCACAGGTGGCCTACGACTTGATGATGACAACGGACAAAGCCGAGGCCGAGGCCATTGCCCATAGGCTGGATGCCATCAACCGAGAGCGACAAGAGCTGCTGGCGCGCCAGTTGCAGTTGGCCCGTGAGCAGCTGGGCGATGGGGCCGGCGAGATGATCCTGATCGTCCAAGGGCCCGAGTATCACGAGGGCATCGTGGGGCTCATCGCGGGTCGCCTCACAGAGGGCCTGTATCGTCCCTCGCTCGTTATGAAGCGAAACCACGACACCGCCACGGGATCGGCCCGCAGCATCGAAACCTTTCACATCACCAAGGCGTTGGATGCGTGCAAAGAGTTGCTGTTGCGACATGGCGGGCACGCTCGCGCCGCCGGGCTCACATTGCCCACCCACAACCTCCCCGCCCTCGTATCCCACCTGAAACAATACGCGGCCGCGCACCTGGACGCGAGCAAGCTCCAGCGGCGGTTCCTCGTCGATGCCATCGTACCGCTTGATGAGATCCACGAGGGCGTCCCGGAGGCACTCGCAGCCTTGGAACCGTTTGGCGAGGGGAACCCCGAGCCATCGCTGGCGACGTTAGGGCTCAAGCTGCTCTCTATGCGCACCTGCGGCCAAGCGGGCAAACACCTCCGCATGGAGGTCTCTGATGGCTCGCGCGCGGTGCCCGTCATCGCCTTCCGACAGGGCGACATGGCGAGCCGGCTGCGCCTGGGGCAATCGATCGATCTGGTCTATCGACCGACGATCAACGAGTGGCGCGGGCAACGCTCGCTGCAACTCTCGGCTCACGCGATTCGCCCCAGTGCAACCCCCAGGATGCACGTTTAAGACAGCCCCCGGGAACGAGTCGCTCGGTGCACCGCAGGCGTCCCGGGCTGGGCGCTTGTGCGCGTCAGAGCTTCCACAACGGCCCGTCCAAAGCCCGGTGGCGCCGTCGCGCTGGGTCCAGGGAGATCGGCGATTTTGACCAAGTAGGCCCATTGCGAGTACCATTCATCGGATTAGTGTCTCGCACTGAACGGCTCCGTTCAGCCATACGCCGGAAAAAAGTCCGACGCGACGGCGCGCCTCAGCAGATGGCGGCCACCCTGGGAAGAGGTGGCCTCACGCCAGATGGCTGTGCGCGCCGATATCGTATCAAGGGATAGTCGCCGGTTCTGCCGAGGGAGTGAACTCATGCTGAAGGCTTTGCAGTTGGATTGTGCACACGAGACGGAGCGTATCACTCGGTTCATCCAAAAACAACTCGAGGGCGCAGGGCTCTCACAATTGGTGCTGGGCATTTCCGGCGGAGTGGACTCTGCCCTGGTAGCGCACCTTGCGGTGCGGGCGATCGGGGCCAGCAACGTCTGGGGCATGTTCCTGCCGTACAAGACCAGCTCGCAAGAGAGCAGCGACCATGCGAACCTGGTACAGGATCAGCTTCGGATGCAGTGGGTGCATCTCGACATTACGGGCATGGTCCAACCTTTCGTGGATCACTACCCCGATATCAACAAGCAACGCCTGGGGAACATCATGTCGCGCCTGCGCATGGTATCTCTGTACGACCTGTCGGCGGCCGTCGCCGGCCTGGTGGCGGGCACCGGCAACCGCACAGAGACACTGCTGGGCTACTTTACACTGTACGGCGATGGAGCTTCGGCACTGCGCCCTATCGGCCACCTCTACAAGTGCCAAGTGCGCCAGCTGTCCGAGTACCTGGGCATCCCCGACGTGATCATTCGCAAACCACCAAGCGCGGATTTGTGGAGCGGGCAGACGGACGAGGACGAGCTCGGCTTTGGCTACGACGAGGCCGATGAGGTGCTGTTCAAGTTTGTGGAGCGATCGATGACCGAAGACGAGATCGTGGCCTCGGGCATCGCCAGGGCAACGGTCACAAAAATACTTGGGGCGATGCGGGCGACGGCCTTCAAGCGCGAATTGCCAGCAGTGTTGCCCACCGCTAACCCCGCGGTCGACGAGTGACCAGATGAGTACACCAAAGCACGCTGCGGGGATGTTGGTTTTGGAAGACGGCAGCACGTTTATCGGCCGCTCTATGGGCGCCGAGGGCGAGTGGGTTGGCGAAGTGGTTTTTTCCACGGGAATGTCGGGCTATCAGGAAGTGATCACCGACCCCTCCCACTGGGGCCAGATGGTCGTCTTTACCTGCCCACACATCGGAAACGCAGGCGTAAACCGCGAGGATATGGAATCCGAGCGCCCGTATGTGCGTGCGGTCTTGGCCCGCCAAATCTGCGAACAGCCCAGCAACTGGCGCGCCGAACAGTCGCTGCCCGACCACCTTCGAGCCGCCGGCGTGCCCGCTCTCAGCGGCGTAGATACGCGCAAACTGACACTGCTGTTGCGAGAGAAAGGCGCCATGCGTGGCGCGCTGTCTACCCTGGCGCTGGATGAGGAGAGGCTGCTCCGCATGGCTCAGAACGCCCCCTCCATGGATGCGCTGGCGCCCGTGCAACATGTGGCTCGATCCGCCAAACTGGTGTGGACTGACACGGTTGCCGAGCAGTGGAACCCGCTCGACCATGCGACAGTGCGAGCGGCCAGGGCGCCTCACGTCGTGGTGTTGGACTGTGGCAGCAGGACGAGTCTGTTCCGAACCCTTGTCTTCTTCGGGGCTGCAGTCACAGTACTGCCTCCCAACGCCGCTTGCGAGGAGATTCTGGGCGAGCAGCCCGACGGAGTGCTCGTCAGCAGCGGACCTGGAGACGTGCTTCAGGCGCCGGACATTATCGATACGGTGCGCCAGCTCATCGGCCGCGTGCCACTATTCGGCACCTGTTTCGGGCACCAAGCGATCGGCATCGCCTGTGGGGCGAGCCGCTACAAGCTGCGCTCGGGCCACTATGGTGCGAATCACCCGGTGCAGAACACGGCTACCGGGCGCGTCGAGATCACCCTACAGAGCCACAGCTACGCCATCGATGCTGCGTCGCTCCGAGGCCTTCCTCTGGAGGTCTCGCACGTCAGCCTCAACGACGGCACGGTGGAGGGGTTGCGGCACACCGAACTGCCGGTGGCCTCGGTTCAATTCCTCCCCGAGGCCTCGCCTGGCCCACATGATAGCCTGAGTATACTGCGTGATTTCGTCATGTCTCTCCACACAGAAAGCTAGCCCGGACGCACCATGCCCAAACGTACCGATATCCGCAAAATCCTGATCATCGGCTCCGGCCCCATCATCATCGGCCAGGCCTGCGAGTTCGACTATTCGGGCACGCAGGCCTGCAAAGCGTTGCGCCAAGAGGGCTTTTGTACAGTCCTCGTGAATTCGAACCCGGCGTCCATCATGACGGACCCGGAAGTAGCCGACGCTACCTATATCGAGCCTCTCACCGTCGACATATTGGAGCGCATCATCGAGCGCGAGCGCCCCGACGCCCTACTGCCCACTATGGGCGGACAGACGGGCCTCAACTTGGCGATCGACCTGCACCGTGCCGGCGTGCTGCAGCGCTATGGTGTCGAGGTCATCGGCGCCCAGGTCGAGGCGATCGACCTGGCCGAGGACCGCGAGCTCTTTCGCGAGGCTATGGTCGGCGCCGGCCTGGGGGTGCCACGCAGTCACATTGTGAGCACGCCAGAAGAGGCACGCCGCTTCCTCCAAGAGATCGGTCTCCCGGCCATCATCCGGCCCTCCTTCACCCTCGGCGGCACCGGCAGTGGCATCGCCTACAACAAGCAGGACTATGAGGACCTGATCGCCCGCGGCCTTCGCCAGAGCCCAACACATCAAGTGCTGGTGGAGGAATCGGTCATAGGCTGGAAAGAGATCGAACTGGAGGTAATGCGCGACGCAGCTGGCGGGTTCATCACTATCTGCGCCATCGAGAACCTGGATCCGATGGGCGTGCATACCGGCGACAGCATCACCGTCGCGCCAGCCCTCACCCTCACCGACAAGGAATACCAGGCCTTACGAGATATGGCACGCCGCATCATGGAGGTTGTGGGCGTCAAAGCCGCGGGGTCGAACGTACAGTTCGCCGTGCACCCGGGCACCGGGCGCGCTCTGGTCATCGAGATGAACCCCCGCGTTTCGCGCAGTTCGGCGCTGGCCAGCAAGGCTACGGGGTTTCCCATCGCCAAAGTCGCCTCCAAATTGGCCGTGGGCTATCTGATGCACGAGATCCGCAACGATATCACCCGCGAGACGCCCGCCTCGTTCGAGCCATCCATAGATTATGTGGTGGTCAAGATACCGCGTTGGAACATGGAAAAGTTCCCCGAGGCGGATATCACGCTCAACACCCAGATGAAATCAGTGGGCGAGGTGATGGCCATCGGCCGCACTTTTGCTGAGGCTCTGCAGAAAGGGCTCGCCTCCCTCGAAGACGATCGCGACGGCCTTTTTGATATGGAGCAATCGCCGGTGCCCGCACAAGAGTTACGGCACCGGCTTATCGTTCCCAACCCAGAGCGCATTTACTACCTCGTGAAAGCGATGGATTCGGGGATCCCCTTGGAGGAGATCGCCGAGCTGTCACACATCGACCCGTGGTTTCTCGGAGAAATCGATGCGCTGCGCCGAATGCGGGACGAGCTCAAGGGGAGGGGGCTGGACGCCCTCGATCCGGAGCAGCTGCGCGAGGCCAAACGCGCCGGATTCACGGATGCGCTCATCGGACGGCTTGTCTCGCCCGCGGTGGACGAGTTGGCCGTGCGACACCACCGCCTGGCTCTAGGCATCCGAGCCGTCTACTCGCGGGTGGACACTTGTGCCGCCGAGTTCCCGGCGAACACCCCTTACCTCTACAGCAACTATGAATCCGAGTGCGAGTCTCGACCGACCAACGCCGCCAAGGTCGTAGTGCTGGGAAGCGGGCCGAACCGCATTGGCCAGGGCATCGAGTTCGATTACTGTTGTACCCACGCCTCTATGGCTTTTCAAGACCTCGGCTATGAGACCATCATGGTGAACTGCAACCCAGAAACGGTCTCCACCGACTATGATGTGAGCGACCGGCTCTACTTTGAGCCGTTGACCCTCGAGCATATTCTGAACATCTGCGACTTGGAGAACCCCGTGGGCGTGGTGGCCCAGTTCGGCGGGCAAACCCCGCTAAAACTGGTGCACAGGCTGGCCGATGCGGGCGTGACGATCCTGGGCACACAGCCCGACAGCATCGACTTGGCCGAAGATCGCGAGCGATTCGGCGCCCTCATGCGGAGGATCGGTCTGCCGATGCCCGAGAGCGGCATTGCACGCTCCGCCGAGGAGGCCTTTGGCGTGGCCGAGGAGATCGGCTACCCCGTTATCGTACGCCCCTCCTACGTACTGGGCGGCCGTGCCATGGCCATCGTGTACGACCTGGAGGCGCTCGATCGCTACATCCGCTCAGCAGTCAAAGTGGCCGAAAACACCCCCATCCTGATCGATCGCTTTCTGGAGGACGCGTTCGAAATGGACGTCGACTGCGTAAGCGACGGACAGAGCGTCCGCATCGCGGCTATCATGGAGCAGATCGAGCAGACCGGCGTGCATTCGGGCGACAGCGCCTGCGTGATCCCAACTATCATGGTGGACAACAAAGCCTTGGACACCCTGCGCGAGTACACCCGGCGGCTCGCGCTATCGCTCGGTATCAAGGGATGCCTCAACGTGCAGTATGCTATGAAGGATGGCATCGTGTACGTCATCGAGGCCAACCCGCGGGCGTCGCGCACGGTGCCGTACGTCAGCAAGGCCACCGGCGTCTCCTGGGGGCGCGTGGCGTGCCAAGTCGTGGCTGGCCACACGCTGGATGAGTTGGGCGTGCCCGACGAGCCGCATCTGGGCGGGCATTTCTGCAAAGAGGTGGTGCTGCCCTTCATCAAGTTCCCCACTGAGCCGGCTGTGCTGGGGCCGGAGATGCGTAGCACCGGCGAGGTCATGGGCATGGATGAGAGCTTTGGCGTGGCGTATGCCAAAGCACAGATGGCTGCTGGCAATGCGCTACCCATCCAGGGCACTGTATTCCTCAGCGTCAACGATCGAGACAAAACCAGCCTCTTGCCGATTGCCGTGCAGTTGAGCGCGCTAGGCTTTTCGCTCATCGCCACCTCGGGCACTGCGGCCGTGCTACGGGAGGCCGGTCTGCCCGTCAAGACTATTCTCAAGGTGAGCGAGGGGCGCCCCAACGGCGTGGACCTGATCATCAACGGTGAGATCGACCTGGTGGTCAACACCCCGTTGGGAGCGCCGGCCTTCAGCGACGAGCACGTACTGCGCAGGTACGCTGTAGCCAATGGTGTGCCCATGGTAACCACGCTCTCGGGCGCCAAAGCAGCTACATTAGCTATCGAGGCGATCAGGAGCGGGGTGTTACAGGTGGCAAGCCTGCAGGACCGCTGGCTCCGCCCGACAACCTGACGCTCGCACCTCGGGCACGACGATGTCGGCAAGAGGCTGCGCCTGTAGCCTATTATTAACAAGCAGCGAGGATCTGAGAGCACGGCTTGCTCGGGCCCCAGCAAGCCGCCAAGGAGATCGTCAAGGGAGTGTCGGGATGCCCCGGTGCGCCATAGTGCCTAGGCATCCTCTTGCAGAGTGACAAAAGGGATTGTGCCTACAACCTGTAACGCGGCGGCTATGATCAGCGCCGTCCCAAGACCGACGACGTTCGATAGGGCAGCACCCAGCAGGGGCCCCAAAAAGATCGCCGTATTGGCCACGATGTTCCACACTGCTGCGAAAAGGGGGCGCCGGTCGCGCGGACAAGAGCTCAGCATCAGCTCAAAAAGCCCTACATCCACGCCGGAGAGAGTAAAACCCCAGATAAGGGCGGCCGGCAACAGCCAGATGGCCGACGGCGAGAGGGCCGTCAGCAGCGGATAGGTTGCCAGGCCCAAGCACGACAGGTAAAGCAGCTTTCGCCGCCCCAGCCTGTTGGCCGAACGACCCCAGAAGGTATAGCCCACCACCAGCGCCCCATACCCCACCGTACCACGCAGGCCGATCAGCATGTCGCTGGCCTGGAGTCTGTTCACCCAGAAAAGGCTGAACAAGGGAACCGGCATATTGAGCGCCACACGATACAAAATGGTGGCCCCCAGCGTCGCCAAGAACAACCGATGGCGCATCACAGGGCTGAGGTACTCGGAGAAGCGTCGAAGCACATTGCGCGATTCGAGCACCGGTCTCTCCAGGTGTGGTACCCGAATCCTGGAAAAGAACAACGGATCCAGCCCCGCCAGCACAAACGAAATGGCGAACACCAGCTGGTAGTTCAGGGGAAAGGCAACCCGTTCGAGTAGCCAGCCAAAGAAGGCGCTACTCATCGCCGAGACGAGGCTCATGATGGCCCAGCGGGTGCCATTGAGCCGGGCCCTGCGCGCGGGAGACACCGCGGCGGCCACCACAGAAGTCCACGCGGGGAGCGCCAGCGTATCCGCCAGCGTACGCACGGTCCACAGAGCCACCAGCACCACTGGCAGATGCGCAGCTGGCACCACAAAGGGGGCCAACGCACACAATAGATACGTCGCCAGGATAAAGACCGAAAAAGTGACGCGCACCCTGACCTGATTGGCCTGCCTCTCCGAGACCATGGCCCCTGGGATCAAGAGGAACACGGCCATCAAGGCGGGAGCCGATGTCAGCCAACTGATAAGGGTGGGTGAGGCCCCCAAACGCGCCAGAAACACGGGCAGGAACGCCATGACCCCGCCAGCCACCACCCCATACATCCCGGTGTTCAGGTACAGCAGACGCTCGTTCACCTGTTCTCGGGTGCGCGGGCGTATCACAGGGTGATTGGCCACCCCCTGCGCCAAGCGCTGTGCTCTCGAGACTATGATAGTGGACGGAACACGCCGATGCGACATGCGCCTCCCAAAGAGCTTGCGATAGGGCTTGACGCAAAAGGCCCTGCGCAGCACAAACACACAGATTGTAGCATCAGCGCCCCAGTGCACCAAGAAGCTCTACCGGCCATGTGCCTGTTCACGGTTGACAGCTAGTGATGCCCCGTCTACAGTGTTCCATAGTAAGGAGCGCTATTTCACGACATGGAGCCATGATGCGAGTCATCGAAACCAAGCTGCCGGGTGTAGCGATCGTCGAGTCCACCGTGTTCGAGGACGCGCGGGGCTTCTTTATGGAGAGCTATAACCAGCGCGTGTACACGGAGCACGGCATCAGCGATCTCTTTGTGCAGGATAACCATTCGCGCTCGGTGCGGGGCACGCTGCGAGGGTTGCATTATCAGGCCGGCGTGGGGCAGGCCAAGCTGGTTCGCGTGGTCGTCGGCGCGGTGTACGACGTAACGGTGGATGTCCGTTGGGGCTCGCCGACCTTTGGCCAGTGGGTGAGCGTCGAGCTCTCGGCCGAGAACCGGCGCCAACTCTACATCCCCGTGGGGTACGCACACGGCTTTTGCGTTATCAGCGACGTAGCGGATTTTTTGTACAAAGTAACCAGCTACTATTCGCCACCGGACGAGCGCGGCATCGCCTGGGACGACCCCGACCTAGCCATTGACTGGCCCATCGCGGCGCCCATCCTGTCGGAGCGCGACCGCCACCACCCGCGCCTGGCGGAGGCCGGCCGCGACTTTGTCTATCGCGGCTGACGCGGCCTCGGCACTAGGGTCTACCGAGCCGGGGCACATTGCCCGGCACCCACCACCGGTGCCCTTCCGGCGCGAGCGCTGAGACACTCAGTGGGGCAAAGGCAGGGTCTCCGCCGTGTGCACCCCGTGCTGGGTTATGTAACCCCGCACATAGCGCGCGGGCGTGACGTCAAAGGCGGGGTTATAGGCCCTCGCACCCGCATAGGCCAGGCGCACCCGCGCCACCTCGCCGCGGTCACCCTCTCCCGTCACGTAGAGCACTTCGTCTTCGCTGCGTTCCTCGATAGGGATGGCGTCGCCGTGGGGACAACCCGGGTCGATGGTGCTGGTGGGCGCCGCCACGTAAAAGGGGATCTCGTTGGCCGCGGCGCAGACCGCCTTCTCGTAGGTGCCCACCTTATTGGCTACGTCGCCGTTGGCGGCGATACGGTCGGCCCCCACAATCACCAGATCCACCTCGCCACGTCGCATCAACAGGCCCGCGGCGTTATCCGCGATAATGGTGTGTGGGATCCCCTCGCCGTGTAGCTCCCAGGCCGTCAACTGTGCGCCCTGACAGCGCGGACGGGTCTCGTCCACCCATACGGACACGCGCACCCCCTGGCGTGCGGCCGTGTAAATCGGCGCCAGAGCGCTGCCCCAATCCACAAAAGCCAACCAGCCGGCGTTGCAGTGCGTCAGCACGCGGGCACCATCGGGGATCAAGGCCGCGCCATGCTGGCCGATGGCGCGGCAGGAGACCGCGTCCTCGTCGGCGTTGGCGCTCGCCGCCTCGATCGCCGCCTGTCGCGCAGCATGCACACTGTGTGCGCCACGTACAGCGTGCAGCACCCTATCGATAGCGTAGAACAGGTTCTGCGCGGTGGGCCGGGTGTTCCGTAGCGTCTCGGCCCCCTGCTCCACAAAGCGCATGAAATCGCCGCTATCCGGTGCCTCCAGCGCCGCCTGCGCCATGCCATAGCCCGCCGCCCCGCCGATAGCGCCCGCCCCTCTGATAGCCATCGTCTGGATCGCCTCGGCTGTAGCGCGGTGCGTATTCAAGCTCAAGAGCTCAAACCGATAGGGGATGAGGCGCTGGTCGATCATGCGCACCACCGGCCCCTCCATCCACACGGTACGATAGGGCGTTCCGTTCACTTGCATGCAGACTATCTCCTCCCCAAGCTGGTCATACGCACAGGCCTCGCCACTAGAATCCGCGCGCCTTGTCGATCTGGTTGCGCAAGGGGAACTCGCCGCGCAGAAACCGCCCCAGGTTCTCAGAAAAGATCTCTTGCAGCCGCTCGATCTCGAACTGGGTGCCGCCGGCAGAGTGCGGTGTAATCAACAGTTTCTCGAGATCCCACAGCTCGCTGTCGGGCGGCAGAGGCTCCTCCTCGAACACGTCGAACGCCGCCCCGACGAGGCGCATCTCTCGCAGTGCCTCGGCCAGCGCTGCTTCGTCGATGATCCCTCCGCGCGAGATGCCCACCAAAAAAGCCCCCTGCTTGATCTGAGAGAACTCTTTGGGCCCCAGCAGATTCACGGTCGCGGGGGTATAGGGGACCGTCACCACGATATAGTCGGACTCGCCCAACAGCGCGCTCATGCCATCCAGCCCGTCCAACCGCTCCACAGTCGCTGGTTTGTCCGCCGGGAGCAAGTCCACCGCCAGAACGCGCATATCGAACCCAGCGGCACGCTGTGCAATGGCCCGCCCCACACAGCCCAGGCCGATGATTCCCAAAGTGCTGCCGGTCAGCTCGATAGAGCTCTGGCGCAAGCGCTGCTGATCCCACACGTGCTGGAGCTGACGGTCGATAGCCTCCCGAATGCGCCGGGTGTGGCACAGAATCATGGCAAAGACATGGTCAGCCAACACCGACCCGTGTGTACACCGCGCGCTCGTCAACAGCACCTCACTGGTCGCAAACTCGGGGATCTCCAAATAGGTGTTGATGCCCGAGCTGGGCGATTGCACCCACTTGAGCGACTTTGCTGCAAGGAACTCGTCCCTCGTCAGCCAGCCGAACAGGATATCCACATCCCGCAGAGCTCGAGTGTACTGGGTGCGATCGTTGCACGACGAGAAATCCAACTGCGGGTACACGGCGCTCAAGTCGGGGATGAGCGCATCCAAACCAAAGTAGTTGGGGCCGATCAGGACTCTCATGGTGTGCTCTTCTCCTATAGAACGAGATACTCTGCAGGATGGGCGCCGCACGAGCCGCGACCGTAGCTGGCTACGTACCCCTACGGAACAGCCGAGGCGCTGTCGGCGCGCCCACGAAGGTATTGCAGCAGGCCTGTAGCGATGCCTCTCGCCACCCGGCCCTGCTCTTCCGTCAGCATTCCGCGGTCTCCACCGAGAAAGCCGCACTCGATGATGGCGCCGGGCGTACCGGGCGCGATCCGGCGCAACGCGTGGTATTCGCGCATATCGTCGGTGATAGTATCGAGATGGGGTTTGAGCCCCGTCTCGGCTTCATAGCTGGCGTAGAGTGCATCCACAAGGCGCGCCTCCTCCGTGTCAGCCTCATCGCCCGTTATGCAAGCCAATTTGAAGCCCGAGAGATCCGAGAGACACGAATCGCAGTGAATCGCCAGAAAGGCATCGGCGCGGTAGCCCTGCAGCAACGGAGAGTACTCGGGCAGGAGGTCCACTTCGACCCCCGCATCCAACAGCAGATGCGCTACACGCCGCGCGATGGCCAGGTTCACCTCCGCTTCCTGCAAGCCGTCGCCACAGACGGCTCCCGAATCGTGTTGCCAGTGTCCGGCCAACAAGCCCACGCGCTGCCGCGACGAACCCGTTCGCGCGGGCACTAAAGGACGCCCGCCACTCCGCGCCTCCGACAAAGTGAACAGCACCAACACTACGAGAATAGCGGAAAGCACCAAGCGTACAAGACAGGCTGCCGAGCGAACGGGTGAGCGCCGCCTCGCTTCACCCGCCTCCTGCACAGCCTGCTCCGATTCCACAGTGAGTGGAGGGTTCAGCTCCCCTTTGGCCATCCGTGAACGCCTGTTCATAGGTCACATGCCGCACTTTTGGTGGGATAGTGCCGCTAGTGTAGCCACCTGTTAACGGCGGGTCAATCTCACAGTGTGATGCGGCGCGAGTGGATAGACCGCTGCATGCTTGACGCTTTAGTAGCTGGCTGGTATACTTGACTTGGTTATCCTGTGGAGCCCCGTGGCCGACCGAGCCTAACAGGCCACCTCGCTCATCGGGGCGCTGCGCCTGCGCAAATCGGTCGATGCTCGACAGCGCGTCACTGCCTTGCGTGTTCTCATTGGGGAGGTAGTCCGATATCTGATGACGAAGGCTAGTCAACAAAAGGTCGAAGTAGAGGGCACGGTCACCGAGGCTCTGCCCAACACGCAGTTTCGAGTAGAGCTCGACAACGGCCACGAAGTGTTGGCCTATATCTCGGGCAGGATGCGCAAGTACTATATCCGTATCCTGTTGGGTGACCGTGTCCGTGTAGAGTTGTCTCCCTTTGACCTGACGCGAGGTCGCATCGTTTACCGTTTCAAACAAGGGCGTAGCAGCGAACCCACGGGTAGTTGATTCGTCAGCTTGTTCTGTCTCTTGTGTTCGCACGTGCCCGTAGTGTTTGACCGCAGCAAGGGCACATGGTATACTCTTGAGCGACGTAGGGTGGCTCGGAGCGCTCTGTGCCCGATGCTGCTCTCGTATGGCTATCCTGTGGCACCGAACGCCGTCCATCTGGCGGCCTTTTCTCGGCGCCCTAGCCTCGCGGAGGAGGTGAGCCTATCGAGAGACCCCCCTGACCGTTCCTCTGACCGACACAGCGTGAGTCGCTGCGGGCGGTTTTGGCGTTTCGCCCGGCGGATTGTCCTCGCCGACCGAAGAGTTCTGCCGCAGACGAATCACAACCACTCGACCCCGTAACACGGCGGGGTTTGACGCGGGGATAGCATCCCTCGCGCTACAGCCAACTATGATTGGCCCCAATACAAGGAGACTCACATGGCTAGCGTAACCTACGAACATGTCACTAAACGCTTTGGTGACGTGATCGCCGTGAACGATCTCTCGGTTGATATCGCGGACAAAGAGTTCTTGGTCTTCGTGGGCCCCTCGGGCTGCGGCAAGACCACCTCGCTTCGTCTGTTGGCGGGCCTGGAAGAGCTCACCGAGGGCAACATCTTTATCGGGGACCGCCTGGTGAACGACGTCGCCCCCAAGGACCGAGACATCGCCATGGTGTTCCAGAGCTATGCTCTCTACCCGCATATGAGCGTCTACGACAATATGGCGTTCGGCCTCAAGCTTCGCAAAACGCCTCGCGCCGAGATCGAGAGGCGTGTAAGAGAGGCCGCCGGCATTCTGGGTATCGAAGAGCTGCTTGACCGCAAGCCGAAGCAGCTATCGGGTGGTCAGCGCCAGCGCGTGGCGCTGGGCCGCGCCATCGTGCGCGAGCCGGCCGTCTTCTTGATGGACGAGCCCCTCTCGAACCTGGACGCCAAGCTGCGCGTTGCCACACGCGCGGAGCTTTCCAAGCTCCACCAGCGCCTCGAGACGACCTTCATCTACGTAACGCACGATCAGATGGAGGCCATGACCATGGGCACCCGCATTGCGGTGATGCGTGACGGCATCCTGCAGCAGGTGGATACCCCGCAGACGCTGTACAACGCACCAAGCAACATCTTTGTGGCCGGCTTTATCGGAAGCCCCGCCATGAACTTTTTCGATGTGACCATCACGGGCACTAAGGAAGAGACCTACATTGACGGCGGCACCTTCAAGCTCAGAATCCCCGTCGAGAAGGCGGGCCCGTACGTCGACTATATCGGCAAGCAGGTTGTGCTAGGCACGCGGCCCGAGGATATCCACGACCCGCAGTATGCGCCGCCCAGTATCACCGCGGCCCCTGTCAAGGCTCGAGTCGACGTGACCGAGCTCATGGGTAACGAGGTGTTCTTGTACCTGCTCACGGGCACCAAGAGCTTTATCGCTCGCGTCGACCCACGCACGACGGCGCGCGTCGGGCAGGATGTCGAGGTCTTTTTCAACATGGACAATATGCACATCTTTGACCGCGACACCGAGCTCGCCATCCGGTAGACCCCACGTAACGCCAAGAGGGCGGGGGATCCCCGCCCTCTCTTTTTTGTCCGTCGGCACAAGCGACAGCCCCCTCATACTCGATACAAAGCCTCGCCTATCGTCGAACTGTCAATTCTCCTCGCCCTTCTCCAGCGACTGCAAAAGCTCTCGATCGCGATCGGAGAGGGGGGCACGTTCCAGGAGGTCGGGGCGTCGGCGCCAGGTACGCAGTAACGCCTGATCGCGCCGCCATCGCTCCACCCGAGCATGGTCGCCCGAGGTCAACACCTCGGGCACTCGCAGGCCTCGGTAATCTGGCGGCCGAGTATAATGAGGATACTCTAGTAACCCACTGCTGTGAGAGTCCTCGATGACGGCGCGCATGTCGCCCAACACACCGGGCACGAGCCGAGTGATGGCCTCCACTATCGCCATAGCAGGAATCTCGCCGCCCGACAGCACATAGTCGCCGATGGACAAGTGGTCTGTCACGACGAGTTCACTCACTCGCTCGTCCACGCCCTCGTATCGCCCGCAGATCATCACCATGGCACCCTTGCTCTCGTACTCTCGCGCCAACGCCTGCGTGAACGTGCGTCCCGCGGGCGTCAAGAGCACCACGGGCACTTTTACATGGCCCGTGGCCTTTTGCCGTGCGGGCAATTCCGGGCCCAACACCGCCTCCACCGCAGCTACGATCGGCTCGACCTTCATCACCATGCCGCCGCCGCCGCCGTACGGCGTGTCGTCTGTGACGTGATGCTTATCTGTGGCATAGTCGCGAATATTATGCAGCGCGATGTGCACTTGCCCCGCCTCTACGGCACGCCGCACGATGCTCTCCTGAAACACCGAGTCGAAAAGCCCCGGAAAGAGGGTGAGGATATCGAAACGCATGCCATCTCCTCTCGGGTTTGGCGTCCGCCGCTCGAGCCCCTCGAATGCTCGCACGCGGCCTCATCGCGCCACACTCAGGGTATGCTGTAACTGCCCGCGTATTATAGCCCGAGTCTCGGCGTCGCGCCTATGCGCCGCTATCGCTCACATAGAGCCGGCCCGCTATGACAGGAGCGTAGCTGTGCGCCCGCAAAGTCTACTGGCGGCTCGCGTTGCGGCGGCGCAAGTGGTCCTGACGCACTCTTGAGCGCCCCAACAAGTTCGAGAAAGAAGGCGCATCTGCCCCGTCAGGCTACCACACGGTCGAACCATTGAGGTAGAGTCGGATTATCCTTTGGCTGGACACGGCTGTATTGACCCAGCACGCCGGAGCATCTATAATTGCGGCGCGTGTAAGAAAGGGCGACCGCCGAGCGAAGGAGAGCCGCATGGAACTCGAGTTGGTGAGCATTGAAAAGCCCGAGGAGATCAACTTTATCCTGGGCCAGTCGCACTTTATCAAGACGGTGGAGGATCTGCACGAGGCCCTGGTGAACGCTGTGCCCGGCATCGGCTTTGGGCTCGCGTTCTCGGAGGCATCGGGCGCGTGTCTGCTGCGCCTGACCGGCACGGACAAGGATATGATCGAGCTGGCGCGCAGCAACGCACTCCGTATCGAAGCGGGCCACGCCTTTATCATCTTTTTGAGCGCGGGCTACTACCCCGTGAACGTACTCAACAGCATCAAGCTGGTGCCAGAGGTCTGCCGCATCTACTGCGCCACGGCCAACCCCACGCAAGTGATCGTCGCCGCCAGCGAGCAGGGTCGCGGCATTTTGGGCGTGATCGACGGTTCCAGCCCCGTCGGCGTCGAGGGAGAAGCGGACATCGCCTGGCGCAAAGAGCTGCTGCGGAACATCGGCTACAAGCTGTAGCTCGCCTGCGGACGCTGGCCGTCCAACGCACAACGCGGACGCCTCTCCAAAACCGCAGAGCGAGACCCGCTCCCGAGCAATGGATTATGAGTATAACCGGTCTACTAGACGATATCGAACGCCTGTATCCGCCGGAGCGCCTGGCGCGGTCTCGTGCCAGGCTGCAGTGCGTTTGGGCTGGGCGGGGTGCGCCGGATCGGATCCCGTTTGTGTTCACCAGCCTGCCCGCAGAACAAGCTACGCCGCCGCCCGAACCGCCAGAGGCGGAACCCTCGGATGAGGAGATCTTGCGCGGCCAGCTGGAAGCGATCATCGACCGAGCCGCACTGCACGACGATTATGTGCCGTCGCTCTTTCCCGGATGCCGCCAGGGCACCATCCCCGCCGCCTTTGGGGCACGCGAGATCGTCTCCGGGGGACACACCTGGGTCGAGCCGATTCTGCGAGATCCCGCCGATGTGGATGCCCTGGGGACGCCCGACTGGCGCTTGGGCGCCGCCGGTGAGATACTGGAGCGCGTGCGTGTCTGGCGAGCCGCTACCTCCGGTCGAATACCCATTCAGTTGCCCGACATGCAGGGGCCGCTGGATTTAGCCAACAACCTGTGGGGCACCGAACCGCTGCTTACGGCTATGTACACCGCCCCGGATGCGGTGCACCGCCTCATGCAGTATATGACGGAGGCGTTCATAGCGTACGTGCGCCTTGTGCAACAGGCGGCGCAAGGAGAGCTCATCCCCATCCATTGCATGCCGGTGGTCTGGATGCCGCCCAGCATTGGCGTGGCGCTCAGTGAGGACCTCTTGGCCGTGATCTCGCCGCGCCTCTACGATTTGTTCGGGCGCCCCTACAACGAGCAGATCGCCCGAGCCTACGGCAGCGTAGTTGTCCACTCCTGCGGCAGCATCGAGCACAATCTGCCGGGCCTGCTCGACACCGAGGGCCTGTTGGGGGTGAACGCGAGCATCACCGAGACGAGCCTCGCAGCTCTCGTGCGCGTGTTGGGCAGGCGTGCTGTCATCCTCCCACACCTGGCGGAGGCCACCTGTAACGACCTCCCCCAACTTACCCCGGAAGCTCATTTGAGGCTGTGTATAGAGAGCTTTAGGGCGGCCAACTCTCGTGGCATCATCATCAGCATTCCTCTAGGCCTATCACGCCAGGATACGCTAGAGCTCGCCGACCTCGCCTGTGTGTTAGCGCGCTCGTCCTAGCGTCATACGCCGCGAGTCGTACAGCCCACTCGGCACTTTTGCGCCGCTCGAGCCGATTCCCCGATGAAGCCGCGATTTGTGCTGCCCCCCGCCTTTGAGCCTATGGCAGCCTGGGTGGATGGCGACGTGGCGCAGCCTTGTGATGCTGCGACCGCCCAGCGAGTGTGAAGGGGCGGACTTCCCAAGGGGGTAGAGGCATCGCGAGGGCGCACAGCGTGTGCCATGCGCCCCGCGGCAAACTCCCCGACACGGGACTAAGTCAGCGCCTCCAGTTCGCCCACCAGCCGCTCGAACTCTGCCAGCGCAGACGCCACGGGTTCGGGCGTGGTGAGATCCACGCCGGCCTCCCTCAGTAGATCCAGAGGGTACTTGCTGCTCCCGCCCCGCAAAAACGCGAGATAGCGATCCAGGGCGCCCTCGCGCTCCTGCAATATCGCCGAGGCGACAGCGATAGCCGACGCCATGCCGGTGGCGTACTTGTACACGTAAAAATTGTAAAAGAAATGGTCCACCCGCGACCACTCCCAGGCGATGGGCTCATCCTCGGCGTCGAACGCCACACTATCGCCGAAATAGAGCTTTACCAAGTCATAGTACGCGCTATCCAAGCCTTCGGCCGTAAGGGGCTGCCTCGACTCGACACGCTCGTGGATCAGCCGTTCAAACTCGGCGAACATCGTCTGGCGGAACAACGTCCCACGAAAGCTGTCGAGGTGGCGATCGATCAAATAGGCTCTCGTGGCTTTGTCGGTGGTGGTGGATAGCATATAGTGGTTGAGCAGCGCCTCGTTAGTAGTAGACGCCACCTCCGCCACCAGGATGCGATAGTCCGCCAGGTGATAGGGCTGTGCATGGTTAGAGTACCAGCTATGCATCGAGTGTCCCAGCTCGTGGGCCAATGTGAACGTCGAGTCCAGCGTCCCGGTATAGTTCATCAGGATATACGGCATCGAGTCGTACCCGCCCGAAGAGTAAGCTCCGGAGCGCTTGCCCACGTTCTCGTATCGATCCACCCAACCGCCCAGCAACCCCTGGCGCATGATGCTCACATACTCATCGCCCAAAGGCTTGAGCCCCTGAGAGATCACATCGATCGACTCGGTATAGGTATGCTCAATCTTGACGGCGGGCACCACCGGCACATACACGTCGTACATGTGCATGCGCTCGACACCCAGCAAGCGCTTCCTGAGTTGCATGTACCGGTAAAAGGCGGGCAACGCGTCGTGCACGGCCGATATAAGCGCGTCGTAGACCGCGGGCTCTACGTTGTCGCCAAAGAGCGCCGCTTCGAGTGCCGAAGGGAAGGATCGGGCGCGAGCCTCGAAAACGTGAGCCTTGACGATGCCATCCAGCGCTGCTGCGTTGGTGTTGCGGTTGCCGCGGTATTCGGCATAGTAAGCCGAGAACGCGTCTCGGCGCACATTGCGCTCGTTGGATTCCAGCAGCTTGATAAAGAAAGAGTGCGTGAGCTGCCGCTCATGCCCCTCCTCGTCGAGCACCGTGGGGAGCCTCGCCGCCAAGTCCACATTCTTGAGCACGCTGAACACCTGGTGAATAGCGCCGATCGGCTCGCTCACCATAGCCATGAGCCTTTCCTCGGCAGGCGAAAGCGTATAGGGCTTGGCGCGTAGCTGGTCCTCCAGCCAGACGCGGTAGGGACGCAGAGCCTCATCCTCCATCCACTGCCCCATCGTCTCATCGTCGATGGTCAGTAGCTCGGGCGAGAGATAAGAGCCAGCGGTCACTAGCTGAATGTACGCCGTCCGCGCGCGGCTGTACATCGTTTGGTACTCGTCGTTACCCAGATCCTCGTCGTGACGCAAGTGCGCGTACACGTAGACCCGTTCCATGTGTCGGTTCGCGTTGAACCAGACCTCTAGGGCCTCCGCCAGCACCGCAGCAGATTCGCCCAGACGCCCCCGATATGTCTCAACCTGCGACGGAAGCTTTTCCCCGGCCTCAAAATCGGCCTGCCAGTTCTCGTTGCTAGCGTACAGCGCCTCAACGTTCCATCGATCCTCGGGAGGAACCTGTTCCCGGGTCCTGACCCCGTAATCCGTCATTTATGTCATCTCCTTTTCCCGAGCCTTCTTGGGTACGGCATCACTATCGGGCGATTGTACCCGATACGGACGAGGCAGTCCAGAATTCGCTGGGCGGCAGTGGCATACCCCGCACCGTCGTTTGACACCAACACTGGAATACCTCAGAATAACGGCATTCGCTCGGATGGCATACGCGGCCAGGCATACACATAAGGAGGTACACCATGGATCAACCACGCATCATCGTCGAGCGCAACATCGAAGCCACTATGCGCGATGGGGTTATCCTGCGAGCTAACCTTTTCCGCCCCGAGGGAAACCAACGCTTGCCCGTACTGCTCTTGCGCACCCCCTACAACAAGGACGCGGGGGGTAGCGACATCTGTTTGGAAGCCGCTCGGCGCGGGTACGCCGCCGTGGTGCAAGACACCCGCGGACGCTACGCATCGGAAGGCATGCACTTGCCCTTCCACGTAGAGATCGAGGACGGCCATGACACCGTCGAATGGGCCGCCTCACAACCGTGGGCCAATGGCAAAGTGGGCATGTGGGGCAGCTCTTACGGCGGCTGGACGCAATGGGCGGCGGCTGCGTTGCGTCCTCCCTCGTTGAAAGCCCTTTTCCCCGGCCTGACGTTCGCCGATATTTACGAGGACATCGCCTACCCCGGGGGCGCCCTCGCCCTGGGCGTAGCGCTGAGCTGGAACCTGTCGTCCGGCGTCCCCCAGAGCATCGCGCGCTCGTCACTGACTGACGAAGAGAAAGAGAGACTGCAAGAGGAGCTGTACGATGCACTCGACAGCCTCAGCAGCGGCGCCATTTTTGGCTCGGTGCCCCTCTCTGACGCGCCGCTGGTTGGGCGCCCGGGGCTCTCCCCCGGCTTTGCCGACCTGCTAGAGCATCCCCGCCGCCAGGATTGGGAGCCGATCAACATTCGTGCCCGCATGGGGCAGCTCGATGTGCCCGCTCTGCATATCGGCGGATGGTACGATCTCTTTTCTCACGGCACCATCGCCAACTATTGTGCCATGCGCGAGGGTGCGACAACGGAGGAAGCGCGTGCGAGCCAGCGGCTGATTGTGGGGCCTTGGCTACACGGACCGTTGGGAAACAAGATCGGCGAAGTGGACATGGGGCTGCGTGCCTCCGATGCCTCTATAGGCAGCACGGAGCTGATGTTCCGATGGTTCGACTATTGGCTCAAAGGCGAGGACAACGGCGTGCTGGATGGCCCCCCCGTGCGAATTTTTGTGATGGGCCGCAACATCTGGCGTGATGAGAGCGAATGGCCCCTCGCCCGCACCGCCTATACCCCCTGCTACCTGCACAGCGGCGGTTCGGCGAACTCGCTTTCGGGCGACGGCAGCCTGACGTGGGAAGCCCCCGCAGAGGAGCCGCCCGATCGGTACGATTACGACCCCCGCCAGCCCGTGCCCACGCGCGGCGGCGGCCTCTGCTGTTGGGAGGCGAGCTTGCCGGCCGGCGCCTACGATCAGCGCCCCATCGAAGAGCGTAACGATGTGTTGGTTTATACGTCGGCGGAGCTGGAGGAAGACTTGGAGGTCACAGGCCCCATACGGGTGGTGCTGTGGGCGGCGTCCAGCGCAATAGATACAGACTGGACAGCCAAGCTCGTGGACGTAGGCCCGTGTGGCTACGCCCGCAACCTCACGGACGGCATCTTGCGCGTTGGCAACCGAGATGGCACGGCGTGCACCAAGCCCTTGACGCCGGGAGTCGCCGAGCAGTTTGTTATCGAACTGCCCCCCGTGAGCAACGTCTTCTTGGCAGGCCATCGTATCCGTCTGGAGGTATCGAGCAGCAACTTTCCCAAGTTCGACCGCAACCCCAACACGGGTCGCCCGGTCGCTTCTGAGGCCGAGATGTTGATCGCCAGCCAGACGATCTTGCACGACGCGCAGCACCCGTCGCACATTCTGCTTCCGGTCATCCCGGCATAGCGCGCGAATGCAAGGGCCATCCTGGCCTGCCATCACGCACGAGATTGTGAGCTCGTTTGGAACGAGCAGCCGTGTGGTCTATACTGTTTGGCCAACCAACCAACAAAGGACCTCGATGCGCACTCGACGACTGCTAACCACCTGGTTACTGATCGCACTCTGCCTGGGCTTTGTGTCCACAGGTGTGCAGGCCCAGGAGCCAGTGAAGCTGGTCTATTTCCACTCGCCAGACTGTGAACGGTGCCAGCAGATAGAAGCGGATGTTCTCCCCCAGGTGGTGGCTGCCTACAACGAACGAATCGAGATTGTGTACGTGGATGTCACGCGGCCGAGCGGCCTCGCCCAACTGGAAGGGGTAGAGAGCCGCTTTGGGGGAGAGCCGAACCCTCTGCCGGTCTTTCTCCTGGGCGATGAGCTGATAGCAAACGATGACCTCACCGTCCTTGAAGCGGCGCTGTGGGATGCTTGCGAAGGCCAGATCGGCGCGCCGGAGCACATCGACGCGGCAACTCCCTTCGCCCCCACCAAAACACCGGATCGCATCCCCTGGGACTCGTTGCGCGGCCCCGATCTCCCCGTGTATGTGGCCTTTATCTACAAAGAGGGCTGCCCCACTTGCGATCGCGCGGCGCTGATCCTCGAAGCATTGCGAGTGGACTACCCTGGCATGGTGGTCGACGGGTTCAACAGCGCTCAGAGCCTATCGTTGATAGACTCCATGGGCGAGTATCTCGGCCTTCCCCAGAGCCAGCGGCTTGTGACGCCATCCATTTACATCGGAAAGGATGCGCTGATCGGGGGTCAGGTCACTATGGATAGCGTGCGCGCATTGTTGAGCAAGTACGGGACCACGGGCGCACACCCCTTTTGGGAGCAGTTGAGCCGCACCAGGCGTAGCGAGAGGGGTATTTTTCAGCGCTTCGGTGTTGCAGGGCCCACCGCTATCGCCCTTGCCGGGCTGGTTGATGGCATCAAGCCAACCACCCTCGCGGCGATGCTCTTGTTCGTGACGCACGTCGCTGCTGGCTCCCGGTCGCGCCGAGAGCTTGTGGCCACGGGGGTAGCGTACACTATGGGGATTTTTTGCGCCTACCTTGCCCTTGGCGTGGGCATTCTCGCCGCCCTCCGCTGGGTGAGCGCCACGGCCGTTGGCGCCGCGATTATCTACACGCTGCTCGGAGCCACTTGTATCGTCCTCGCGGGCGCCAGCATCTACGACTATGGGTTGGCGCGGCAGGGCCGCTCCGACGAGATGCGGAGCGGTCTCCCCAACGCGCTCTACGAACGCGTCGTGGATCGGATGCGCCGGGCTAGTGCTGCCTTTACGGGCGCGGCGTTTGTCACAGGCGGCCTGGTGGCCGTGTTAGGGCTGGTCTTTGCCGGCCACATCTACTTCCCCGCCATCTCTTTTGTAGTCGGCGTGCCCGAGCTGCGCGCCCACGCCCTGCGCTATCTACTGCTCTATAACGCCCTGTCTATCACCCCCCTACTGGTCGCCTTGGTGGTGGTGAACTCGGGCCTGGCTGCTGAGCAGTTGGAGAGTTGGCTCGTTCGGCACGCCGCGCTGGGGAGACTGCTCATGGCGGTGTTGCTTCTGTTGTTGGGGGCGACGCTGCTGGCCCAAGGCCTCGGGCTGTAACCTCGAGCGCAGACACCACAAAGCGCCGGCCGCCCCAAACGTCACCGGCGCTCTATGGTGTCATTGTTCGCTCAGCGCACGGATTGCGCTGCGGTCTCGAGCTCACCATCACGTAGCATGGCGACCAGCGACGTCACCGGATGCTCGTATTCTGAGCACATCATCGCCTCGCAGAGCGCCTCGGCCGAGTCGCCCTCCAGCACGATGGGCGTCGGCTCTGTGCGCTCGTACGTGGCCAGCATGGACGCCCTACCCTCTGTTATAGGCACCCTTTGCACAAACAGACGATCCTCGGCCACGATGCCCAGATACCCCTCGCCGCGGGGCCCGTCCAGCGCAGCCGTGATGCGCGGCGTGTTGTATTGATCGTGCTCATAGTCGAGTGCCAGCATAGAGAGAGCCATGGCATCACGCAGCGGATAACCGATAGCGATCTTGTCGATGATCGGGTCCACGTGGCTGCCGTTTGCCACCACAGTGATCCCCCCGTGCATACGCAGGCAGTTGTACGAGATGTACGGGTTATCGGAGGCTACGGCCTCCGGCCTCGGGACGACCATCGCCCGATCCTCAGCGACTATGATGCGCCGATTGGGAAAAGACCGCGACGACACGCGATACCCCAAGTACCAGGCCCCCGCATCGGTGCGGCCCACAACTACGAATCGCCCTACATACATAGCTCCTCCCCAGCCAAGCGGTGCGGCCCTCAACTCCAGCCGTACTCGTATCCGATGTCGTACATCGTCACAATGTTCTCAGGCGGGCTCACCGCCTGGATGTTGTGGCACGGGGCCAAGATATAGCCCCCGCCCGCGCCCAGAATGCGCAAGTTGTCCAGCACCTCCTGGCGCACCTCGTCCACCGAGCCAAAAGCCAGCGTGTACTGGTTGTCCACAGCGCCATGGAAGATCAGAGCATCACCGAAATCCCTCTTCAGCCCCTCCCGCTCCATTCCCTGGCACCGCCACTGGATCGGGTTCAGCACGTCGATACCGGCGGCGATCATATCCGGGAGGATCTTGCGTACGCCGCCGTCGCTGTGATGAAAGACGTAGGCGCCCGCCCCGTGGGCCAGGTCGATCATGCGCTTCATCCGCGGCAAAAGAAACTCGTTGATCTGCGCAGGAGAGAACAACAGCCCCTCCTGGCTGCCCATATCCTCCGCCACATAGCTGATCATCACCTTATCAGGGATCGCCTCATAGATACGCAGCGTATCCTGGTACGCAAGCTCAAACAGCTTATCCAAGCAATAGTGGACGATCTCGGGGTTGAGCACGAGATCCAGGAAGGCTTGCTCCTGGCCACGCAGGCTCTTGTACGTCAGAAAGGGCTCCGAGCCACCGCCCCGGATCGGGTAGTGCTCCCAACCCTTGATGGCCTCCGGCAGGTGGCGATAATCCCACCAATCGGGGCTGGGCCAGCTATACCCGGCCTCTATCTGCTCTACAGACGAATACTGTGCCAGAGGGTTGTGCACCACCTCGCGATACATCCCCGTGCCGTAATCCACATCGCGGTACTTGACCTTGAACACGTCCTCAGAAGCGGGGATCGGCGGCCCCACATAACGTCCGCTCACGGTGAACGGCCGATCGATGTGGAGGCGCTCGAGCAGCGCACGTTCATCGCGCACGGAGAGATGTCGCATCAGGCGGTTCTGCGCCTCCGCAGTGATCCAGTAGTCCATGGGCACGCGATCCGGCGTTTTCCGCTGCAAGACGGCGAGCCAGCGCTCTCTGGGAGTCATCGTCTCCTTGGGCATGGTGGTCCGCTCTCCTTTCGGTGTCGTCGGATGGCGCCATTCTAGCGAGAAGCCTTGGCGCCGTCAACGGTTGCGCCAAAGAGCCCTTCAACACCCTCGCTCGTTTGACCGTGGGCGCACAGCGGCTATGATCCCGGTAGAGCAGTGAGCGCACCTACGCGCAGGTCATCAAGGGAGGTTAACATGCAAGAGGCCGGAGAGGCCACCATAAGGCTCGACCAGTTCTTGAAACGTATCGGCTTGGCGGCGTCGGGCGGCGAAGCGAAGCACTTGATCCAGGGCGGCCAAGTGTTGTTGAACGGTGAGGTGGAGACGCGCCGCAGCAAAAAGCTCCGTCAAGGCGATCGCGTCAGCCTGGGCGATCACACTGCCATCGTGGATATGGCCGAGCTCTAGGCGACCTGCTCCCCATCCGGGGGCTCCTTCAGGCACAGGCGCATGAACTGGCGTCTGTCTCGATCCTCTTCTACTTTGAAGCCCATACGAGTGTACAGTCTTATCGCTCTTTGGTTCGACTTGGTCACATTGAGGGTGACCGCCGTCCGCCCCTGTTTACGCGCATCGCGGACGACATCCTCCATGATCCGACGGCCGATCCCCTGTCCCCAGTGAGTCTCTGCCACTTGGATGTGCGAGACGTGTACCGCATCGGGGAGGCTCCAATCCAACCAAAGCCATCCAACGGTCTCGTTGCCCAGCACGTAGACCCATACGTCGCCGCGCCGCATCGAAAAGGCCAGCGTGCTGCGAAACCAAGATTCCTGAAACGAGCGGTGCGGGAAGTTCAGCCGAAAGCTCAAGTGTTGCATTGCCAATAGCTGTGGGTAATCTCGCTCCATGGAGGCCGGGCGGCGCTTCAACATAGTATACCCTAAGCAAACAGTCTGGTGCCGGGCCGCAGGTACTTTTCGGCCGCCGCCTCGTTCAGCTCAACGCCCAGCCCCGGCTTGTCGGTTAGCGTGATGTGGCCATCACGGATCAGCGGCGGGTCCGCAATCACGAGCTCGTGCCAGTGCGGACGCTCCAGCCAGTGCCACTCCAGCACCAGAAAGTTGGGCACCGATGCACAGCAGTGACAGGAGGCCACGGTGCCCAACGGGCCACAAACGTTGTGTGGCGCCATAGGGATGTAGTAGATCTCTGCCATGTTGGCGATCTTTTTTCCCTCCGACAGGCCGCAGCACTTGGGCAGATCGGGCATGATGATATCGACCGCCTGTTTCTCCAGCAGGTCTTTGAATCCCCAGCGCAGATAGAGGTTCTCGCCGGCGCAGATGGGCGTCGTCGTAGCGCGTTTGACCTCGCGCATCGCGTCCACGTTCTCCGGCGGCACCGGCTCTTCCAGCCACAACAGGCGGTAAGGCTCCAGCGCTGCCGCCACGCGGATTCCCGAGGCCGTGTCGTACCGGCCGTGCAAATCCATCGCCACGTCGACATGCGGGCCCACCGCCTGCCGTACAGCGGCCACTTTGGCGACCATGTCGTCCAGTTCGCGGTTGCTGATGGTGTGATTGTACGGGTCGTGCTTGTGAGGGCTCGAGAGGTCGTCCAGATCGAACTTGATGGCCGAAAAGCCCTGCTCCACCACCTCCTGCGCCTTGTCCGCGTTGGCCTGTGGCGAATCGTCACCGCCGGCGTGACAATCAGCGTAGAGGCGGATCCGATGCCGGAACGCTCCCCCGAGCAGGGCATAGACGGGCAGACCCGTCGCACGGCCCACCAAGTCCCATAGGGCGATCTCGATACCCGTCAGCGCCGTGACGAAATTGCCTGCCAGTGCGCCATCAAAGACGCGAGCGCGCCGCATTTTCTCATACAGTCGATCGACGTTCATCGGGTCCTCGCCCAGCAGCATGGTCCCCAACGAACCGATGAGTTGTTGTATCCCCGCGCCGCCGTGGATGCATTCGCCCGTGCCGACAAGCCCTTTGTCGGTATGGATGCGCACGAAACAAGAGTAGCCGTGCCCCCACACCTCACCCGTCCGAATCTCTGTAATCTTCATCCCGTGATATCGTCCCCTATGGAATGCGGCGAAGACTAGCACAGCCTGCTGTGGACGTCAACGATAGTGTGCGTTCAGAACCAACATTTCTCCAGCTCGGCGAGAAACCCCGTCTCGCGCCACGCAGCGAGAGCCGCATTCACCTGCTCTTGCAGTATGTGGGCCTGTGCTCCCATGGCGATGACATACGGCTCTTCAGTCAGCGGAGGATCCACCATGCGCAGGGCCTCTGCCCGCCGGAGATAGTGGTAGGCCATCACCCGGTCGCAGACGATAGCATCCGCCTCTCCCCCCGTCAGGCGATCGAGCACCTCGTCGGGTTCGCGCTCGGCGAGAATCTCCAGTTCGAGTGCCGCATCGCGAGACGCTTGGCGCACGAGTTGATGTGCCTCCGAGCCGAGCTCCACCGCCACGCGGCCACCATCCAACTCTCGCAAAGAGCGCACCTCAGCGCTGTCACGAGGCACCAGCAGCACCTGCCCGGCGTTAAAGTAGCTACGCGAGTAGCGCACATCCCGTGTGAGGGTCCTGTCATAGGGCAATGCAGAGATGATGATGTCTATTCGATCCGCCTGCAAGGCATCATAAAGGCCATCAAAGTGGATGTCCACGAACTGGGCCGTCACTCCCCAACGCTCGGCCAGCGCGTTGGAGAGATCTACGTCCAAGCCTCGCACCTCGCCGTCTTCTACCCATTCGAAGGGTGGATAGCTGGCCTCCATTCCCACGCGCAGCACGCCGTCGCGCTGAATGCGTGCCCAAGCCTCATCGCGACGCAGCGACCTTGGGAGTGCACTACAGGCCACCAGGCTCAGCAGCATCGTGGGAATGAGCAGGCGGGCGAGCAGCGCAGTGACGGCGCGCCGCAGTATCCAGTCCCAGCCCGGCCCCTCACGCCGTTGCGCCACCGATCATTCCTCCAGATACTCGTAGGGCAGGCCCTGCGCATAGTTGCGCACGTCCGAATACACGGGCTTTGGGACGAACGACGTCGTCACAAAGGCGAAACTGTCTTGGTAGTTCCCCTGAGCCCAGGGGTAGCGGAACGCCCACAGCGCCACCGCCTCGCACCAGTCCCATTCGCGCAGCGCCTTTTCGTAGGCCCGCACCGTGTACTCGATCCGTTGGTAGGGGCGCACCGCCTTGGTCCACCGAGGGTGATCGTTCCAGCCGCCCTCGGTGATATAGGCCGGTTTGCCGCCCTCTCCGTTGCGCACCATCACCTCGCGCACCAGCTCCGCTCGCGCAAAGTTGATCTGCTCGGCGTCAGCGGGGTCGTCGGGGGGAAAAGTCATGCCGTAGGCGTGCACGGCCAAGCCATCCATACAAGCACCAGCCCCCGCATCGAACATGCGTTGGAGGAAGAGAAGGTCGTCCATTCCCCAAGGGTCACCGGGCGGCGCGAGAGTGGGAGCCAGCCCCGCCGCCAATACCTGCACCGCAGGGTCCGCCTCCTTTGCCCGATCGTAGGCCGTGCACAACAGCTCGGTGTAGGCCTCGGGGTCGGGCGTGCGATAGCCCCACTCGAAGCTCAGGTTGGGCTCGTTCCAAATAACGATGTGCCCGATGCGCCCGGTGAAATGCTCCACAAAGCGATGCACAAAATCGCCATAGTCAGCAAAGTGCGCACGGTCCAGATACCGAAAGGTGGTCTCCTCGGGGCGCGCCCATTCGGGCACAAAATCCACACGCGCGATGACCCGCAGCCCCTGATTGATGGCATGATCCGTCACCATATCGGCATGGCCCCAGTCAAAGCGCCCCTTGGAGGGCTCATAATAGGCCCAAGGAAAGTACTCCACGATCCAGGGACTGCCCATCTCTCGCACCATTTCCAGCGTGCGCTGGATTTTCCACTCCTCCACTTCGTCCGTCAAGCGAGTGTGCACACCGATCTTGGGGTTGACCGTCTGCACCGCCTGCTGGGGACCCATCAACACCAAGCGCTGCGGAGGCTTGCTCATGCTCCAGGCCAGTAGCGTGAGCAGCACCAGTCTCGCACCGATCCGGGCGCCCGTGCGGCGGAACCAACGCCAGAGGGCGAAAAATGCCACGCTGTCTTGTCATCCTCTCTACAATGTGGTATAGTAGCGCACTGCTGCCCCAGTAGCTCAGAGGATAGAGCAGAGGTTTCCTAAACCTTGTGCCGGGGGTT
>CAYOUT010000020.1:0-40847 GCA_964407215.1 uncultured Anaerolineales bacterium
GAGCATCTCCTTGCCAAGGAGAGGGTCGCGAGTTCGAATCTCGTCTTCCGCTCTGGTATCACGGCTCCTTGGTGGCCAAGGAGCCGTGCTTTTCGCAAGGCGACGTAGCCAAGTGGTTAAGGCAGGGGTCTGCAAAACCCCCACCGTCGGTTCGAGTCCGACCGTCGCCTCATCATGGCGTCCTATCATCTCGCAGCTGGTGGGACGTTTCGGTTTCCCTGGCACACTCCCCCCCCGCCCTACATTGATAGGGCCTTGTGTATCGCCCTATCCCCCGGTGCTGAACATCGGCTTCCCAACCAATTGCTCCCCAGCGCGTCAAATCGCATTGACAGCGCGGCCCTCGTGAAGTAGCCTCTCGCCACCGTGCAAAGACGCCCCTCGACCCTGCGTCACTCTGGGAAAAGGGCATCTGTTGCATGCAAACACCATCGACCATGACAGCCCAACGAGAGGAAACCACCATGCAGACGGTCAAAATCGGTATTGTCGGATGCGGCAACATCAGCTCGGCGTATCTGCGCACCGCACAGGCATTCCGCATCCTGGAGGTGTCGGCCTGCGCGGATTTGGATCATCGCAGGGCCGAGACGAAAGCGGCCGAGTTCGGCGTGCCAAAGGCGTGCAGCCTCGACGATCTCCTGGCCAACCCGGAGATCCAAATCGTAGTCAACCTCACCACGCCGCAGGCACACAAGGCCATCAGCCTGGCGGCCATCGAGGCCGGCAAGCACGTCTATACCGAAAAGCCGCTGGCCATCAACCGCGACGACGGCAGGGAGATCGTGGCTGCTGCGAAAGTCAAAGGGGTGCGCTTGGGTTGTGCGCCGGGCACATTCCTGGGCGGTGGCCTGCAGACCTGCCGCAAGCTGATCGACGACGGCGCAATCGGGCGGCCGGTGGCTTGTTCCGCTTTTATGATGAGCCACGGGCACGAGAGCTGGCATCCCGATCCCGCGTACTATTACCAGCCGGGGGCCGGCCCCATGTTCGATATGGGCCCCTACTATCTCACGGCGCTGACCACGTTGTTGGGCCCCATCGCTCGCATCGGGGGCACCGCGGGCATCCAGATCCCTCAGCGCACTATCACCAGTAAGCCCAGATACGGCGAGACGATCACTGTCAACACACCCGACCATGTGACGGGAACGATGGCTTTTGCCAGCGGCGCTATCGGCACCATCATCACAACCTTTGCCACCTGGCGATCGCAGCTTCCAAACATCGAGATCTATGGTACTGAGGGCACTCTCAGCCTGCCCGACCCCAACTCGCTGGCCGGCCCTGTGCGCATCTGCCCCGCGGGCGAGCGCGAGTGGGTCGATGTACCCCTCACCCACGGCCATGCGGATAGCGGCACTATGTGGGGCATCGGCGTGGCGGATATGGCGCACGCGATCACCTCGGGCAGACCCCACAGAGCCACCGGTGATCAAGGGTACCATGTGCTGGATGCGATGCAGTCTTTTCTAGACTCATCGCGCGAAAGCCAGTATTACCAATTGGAGAGCATGTTCGAGCGCCCTGCCCCCCTGCCGACAGACCTGCCAGAGGATATGCTAGACTAGGGCGTGTATGGAGCGGGCATCCTAGCGCCTACGAGCCTTCTCGCGGTCGAAAAAAACAGGCGCCAAGCCCGGACTGGGCTTGGCGCCCGACACCTTGCAGAACAATGGGGGTCACAATCCGGGTGGCGCTTCGGGTCAGCTCTCGGCAATGATGCGATCCACCACCAGCTGCCTGAATTCGGGCGATAGGCTCGAGAAATAGGCGCTGAACCCCGTCACGCGCACCACGAGATCCGGGTGTTTTGACGGATCTTGGTGTGCCTCGAGCACTTGCTCTGCATCCATCACATTGATGTTGATCTGCGTACCACCAAGATCCATGTGCGTCTTGATGAGATCGGCCACATTGTCCACCCCGCCCTCGTCCACAGAGAGCGCGGGATCCAGCTCGATCTGCATCGGCGCCGAATTCCCATAGCCCGGCTGCACGCTGGCGATAGCCACCGCCATCGCGCTGGGAGCCCCGTCTTTGCGAAAACCGGGATCGGGGTTCGCTCCATGCGAGATCGGATCTCCCGCGTGGCGGCCGTTGGGGGTAGCGCCCAGCCCCTCGCCCATGGCGATCGTGCTCGCCCAGGAGAAAATGCCGGGCACCAGGTTGCGGCCCCCGGGCGTCGGCCGGGCTTTTACCAATTGGGTGAAGGCTGTTGATGTGCGCACGGCCCACTCATCCGCACGCGACCCTCCGGAGCCGTAGCGCGAAATGCTCTTCATCATGAGGCGCGCGCGCTCACCATCGGGCCCCGCCCAATCCGAATCCAGATGGCCTAGCAACGCCCCCCAGCTGAGCAACTCCTCCTGGTCAACACGTTGCTCCAGAGCAGCGAACGAGTCGGCCACGGTGGCCAGCGCCGCCGCATCGACACACATATTGTAAAATTCGACGCCGCCGTGCGAAGCGTCGAGCCCCTTCTCGATAGGCCCGTGGCTGCATAGATCCAGCACCAACTCGGGGAATACCTGATGCATATGCTCCAGGTGGAAATCGAGCCCCTCCGCAATACACTGTACGGCACGACGCATATGCTCCACAAAACGCTCCCAGAGCACCTCTACGCTGGGCGTGAGACTGGTGTCCGCCATCATGTCGCGAAAAGCCACATCAAACACCACCGCCAGGTTGATCTTGACACAATCGTTAACAGTGTACTCGCGGCCCGGCAGGCCGAACCAGTGGCAGCCGGCATAGGCACGTTGGCGAGTCAACTCTATCGGCATGTTATTTTTGGCGAATCCTTCAGCCATTTGTTCAATGCCCAGAAACTTGGGTATACCCGTCTTGTCTTCAAAGAGAATCTCGACACCGCGCCGCAACAGATTCGGGTCGACCTGGTCGCCTACGCATACTCCGACGTTGGCGGGAATCCTGAGGCGGTGGCATGCCTCAAGCACCAAGTGTGATACCCGATTCGTCGCATCCGCCCCCGACTCGTCCACGCCGCCCAACTGGATGTAGGCTGTATCGCGCAGCAGAAGGCAAGCCAGGTGAAAGATCGCCTCCTCATCGGTCAGTCGGCCCGTTGCGGTGTCCTCTTTGTAGAAAGGAAGCAACAGGTGATCTAGACGCCCCAGGGAGCCGCTACCGTTGTACATACGAGCCAGCATCTGATACCACAAAATCCACTGGCAAGCCTCGCGAAAGGTCCGGGGAGCTTCACTGGCCAGGCGCTTGTTGGTGTCGGCCATGGCCTCGAGGTTCTCGCGGAGGGCGCAATTCGTCTCGCTCTGCGCCATCTCCCGGGCCGCGGCGGCGTGGCGGCGAATCCAGTCTTGTGTACCGAGAACGATGGCCTCCAAGCCCTCGTAAAAAGGGGCGGCACTCGGCTCGTTTATCGCGCGATGCTGGCGGATTTTGTCCAACAACCCGCCCCAGCCCAACTCCAACCCGATAGCCAAGTCCTGGCAAAAGTGCTGAGCAGCCCCGATGCCCGAGATCAGTTGATATTTTTGCTGCACCTCGTGCAGATGTGAAAAGTCTAGATCGGGATTCCACTGGGGCTTGCGATAAGAGTTGAAATTGACCATGTACCCACCGGCCAACGAGCTCATGGGGTCTATATAGGTCGGGTGCACCCGTAGCAAGTTGCCATAGTTCTCGCCCACGGCTTGGGGGCCAAAAAACCCGCCGCTGGGGTGGTTGCTCTGCGCCTCAAAGCCCTCCAGAAGGATATCGGTTATCGGCATACCCGAGGTGCTGATCGTTTGCACCACTTTACGACGGTCTTCGGGCGGCAGGATGAGGGCCCAGTCGTCATGGTCCATGGAGCCGATATGCTCCTGTTTCTCCTGCGTCTGCCTCAGTTTCTCTGCTCGCAGCGCCTCCAGACGTTCTGCATAGGTCAACTTTTCGCTCACAACAGCTTCCACATCAACCCTCCTCGCAAAGCTCGGCCAGCGCGGTCGCTGACCCGCTCTTGGAGCACAAGTCTTTGGCAGACTGTACCACCGATGCGCGTACCGCTCAAGTACCCACAAGCCACGGGCACACTCGCAGTCCCGACACGAGCAGGCGCCCCTTGTCACAAAAAGTCAGGCTGAACTCTATCGTAAGCTAGACAGGAGACCCGTTCCACAAGCGATGTTGTGTGGTTTGAAAGGCGCCCCAGAATCCTTTTCGCGTTCAAAATGGATCGAGTGAATGCGGGAGCCCGCGGGCAAAGAGCAAGTGGCCTCTGGTACGCCGTACGCCTTGGCAGCCATCTACCGGGGAACATGTCAATTCGATAGCGGATAGATACTGAGATGGGCAGGCTGCCGCCAACGTCCGCGAGATGCCACCGCCTAGTGTACACCGCCTTACCGCCAAGCCCATCTTCCATCAAGCTATGCAGCGTTTTTCACATCGCGTTGGCCCCGAGTGTCCTTCCAACACGGGTAGATGATGACTCTTCCAAAGCGTTCGCACATCGTAGCCATCAGCGCTATAGACCGACTTGGCCCTCATATCCAAGCGACACAAGAGGTCGCTAAAACCGGTCAGTCGCGTAAATATAAGGGAATCCCGCTGGGAAGATGGCTTGGAGGATCGGCACGGCCGCATCATCGGCATGCGCCTCTGTCTCGTACAGCGCATCACCCACCTCGTGGTAACCAAGCACGAGTTGAGCTAGCATCCATTGTGGCATACAGACCCTCGTCTCGCACTCCCCTTGCCCGAATTGGAGGGTGTCTCGTCCCAAATCGGTCTCGATAGTCAGACTGCCAGGCCAATCGATACCCGCTGCGGCTAGACGTTGCGTCAACAGCGGCTGCAGCAGCTCGAGCAGCGCCGTCTGGTCGATAACGCGGCCCATACCGTGGGCTTGGCGGGCGTAGGTCAGCTCGCTCTTGCAGCCATAACGTCGGCAGTAGCGTAGGAACGGATCGTCGAAAGGTGCGTGGAAAACAATATGCTCCACTCGTTTCTTCAGAGCTTGCTTAGCCGCCTCCGCCACAAGAGTCTCGAAAACAGCAGGCGTCCGATAGCCCAGCTCACTGAACTCGCAACGGTAGAGGTCCAATTCGTAACAAGCATAGCCCAGAATTTCGGCCCCGTCACACACAACGAGAGAATCGATGCGGTTCGACCAAGTGCTGCCGATGCGAAAACCAGGCCATGTTTGAGGGTCGCGCACGCAAGTACCGGTGTGGCGAGCGTGCATCGTCTCGTAGATGCGTGCCATGGCAGCAGAGTCCTCGAGGCAGGCGGGGCGCACCGTATAGCGAGGCCGCGCGAGCTCCGCGTCGCGAGTATCTACAGTGGCTCGAACCCCGGGCAAAATGGGGGCAAAACCAAACTTGGGGTAGAATGCGGGGATACCGAACAGCGCTGACACAATATGCCCCGCCTCCTGCATGAAAGAGATGCTGCCCTCGAGAAGCTGCCGCGCGTATCCTTTCATCCGGTGTTGTGGTTGCGTGTACACCCCAGCGATCCCGCCGCAACGCACTGGGATATCGCCCACCCGTACCAGGCGCTCCACCACCGTCAGACCACTGACGACCTCATCACCCTTTACCAATTCAAGTTTGGTTCCGTCTTTAGCAGGGCTCGTGCGTAACTCAGCCATAGTATCCTCCATGAATAGGTTCGGCTCATGATACAATGCATTGTGAGATTAACGGGATTATAGGCAGGCCGTTTTACGTGACAAGATGCCGCTCCAGCCGGGGTGATGCTCGCGTCTGGCGTGCCCGCGTTTTGGCCACAGTGCGCAAAGGCGCTAGAATGACTCTGCTCACAGCCCCGATGAGTGCCGGGGCATAACGCGGCAGTCTTTGAGGAGAGGTGATGTCACCCCGAACCCGCCCCACAGAGCCCACGCGGATGCCCCCCACCCGGCAGCAGATCGTACTCCGCTACGCGGTGATTCTTGTCATCTTTGTGCTGGGCGCCAGCCTATTTCTGCAAAACAATCTCATCTACTTCATGAACGATGATGAGGGTGGGTATGCTTACGCTGCCTGGCGCATCAGCGAGGGAGAGATGCCCTATCGCGATTTTCTGACGCCGCAGATGCCCATCTTTTTATACTGGGGCGGGCTGGTGGTGCGGCTATTCGGGCCGTCATTTGCTTCCTTGAGGGTAGCTACCACGCTGATGATGCTGGAGGCAGCATATCTCTCTTACCGTATCAATAGAGAGCTGTTGGGCGAATCTATTGCGGTGCTCTCGGTGCCGATCCTCCTTGCGCAGAACAACATTTTTCACAACGCACGCTACTACCGCCCCGAGGCCCCCATGTTGGTGTTTGCGCTGGGCGGCGTCTACGCTTTTGTGCTGGCAGAGAAGCGGGGTCAGCGCAGCTACCTTGGCCTGGCCAGCGTGTTGTTTGCCCTCTCGATGCTCAGCAAGCTGTTCGGCGCTCTGCTATGGGCCGGCTGTTTTCTGTGGATACTCTACGCCTGGCTGTACGAGAGGCGGCCGTTTTGGGGAGTAGTGCGGCAAGCGGTGACCCTGGCACTCCCCGGCCTTTTGTTGCTGGGCTTGGCAACCGCATTGCTGTCGTGGGCGGCGCCCCCCTTTCTCTCCGCCACGTTGCTGCATCACACCATGCAGGGAGCCGGTATGGCCTGGATGGAGCGCCTGCGCAAGATGCTCTCCTTCTACGAGCTCTCTGCTCAACACCACCACATCGCGTTACTCGCTGCGGCCGTGGGCGTTGTGGTGCTGTTCCGGCGGGGCTCGACGCTGGCCACCGTATTGTTCTGGCAGTTCCCCACGCTATTGGGCTTTGCATTGCTTTCGCGGCAACTCTACCCGCGCCACATAACTTATCTCGCGCCGGCCCTCAGCGCCTTGGCTGCCACAGGCATCTGGTGGCTCTGGCAGACGCCGTTGTGGAACCGCCTCTTGGGAGCCGGCCAACGCCGCCTGTGGCGACGTGCGTTGCCCACTATCGCTGCGCTGGTCCTGTGCCTTGCCATGGTGCGCTTGTGGGCAATTCGCAACGGTATGGAATCGGAAGGGCTCGATAAAGACACGCCCCGTGTCGCCGCGCTCGTGCGCGAGATGACCTCTCCCGATGACGCGGTCATCGCTGACTACCTAGAGATCAACTTTGCGGCAGGCAGACGCTCCACCTACTGGGCGGCCGGCTTGTCCGAAGGCGCCACCAAGAGCGGGCAGATCGATGCCGCACGCCTCATCGAGGATATCGAGCACTATGATGTGCGCATGGTTGTCCTACACGCTTTCCGCGGGACCTTTCACCTGGTGGAGATGGCCGATTACTATGACCTGCGCAGCTATCTGCACGAGCATTTCTACTTGATCGACCGGGTCACTCGTGGCGAACAATTGCTCGAGATCTACCATCGTCAAGATACCATGCCCTACAAGCCCCGCATCAGCTACCACGATGAACTGATGCTTACCGGAGCTCGAATTGTGACCGCGGTGGTGGAGAGCGGGGACATGCTGACGCTGACTCTGCGCTGGCAGGCTCTGCAAAAGATGGCGCGCGATTACCATCTCTCGCTAATGCTAGTGGATGACGAGGGACACATTTGGACCGAGTACCGCGGTCAGCTCAAAGAAGAGACGGTGCGCAGCTACGTCATCGATGACGTCTCGTATTATGAACTGCCAACGTCTCATTGGGACCCTCCACGCACTGTGTGGCAGGATCTGTCGCTGCCGATCAGGCCGGGCACACCGCCGGGCGTGTACCACCTTGTGGCGCGGGTGCGCGAGCCGTATTCTGGGTTGGTGCTCCCAGCGCGGGCGGGGGCTGCTCAAACCAGTCCGTTGGGCGAGCCGGTCATCGCTACCATCACCGTATCGGCCCCCTATACACCTGCCGCGCTCGACACGCTGGACATACCTGTTCCTATAGCGCAGCAAGTGGCTCCAGGATTGGAGCTACTTGGCGTCAGCGATGTGCCACAGGACATCACACTGGGCCGCGAGCTGGATCTTGAGCTGTTCTGGCGCGCCGTCCAACATCCGGTGGAAGAACACGAGATCAGTCTGCGGTTGGTACAGGGCACTATGGTACGACAACGCTGGCTGTTGGAAACTGTCTACGGATACCCAACTACTGAGTGGCGCGAGGGGGAGACCGTCATCGGCCACTATCGCCTGCGCTTAGCCGATGGCCTGCCAACTGGCGCTTACACGCTCGATCTGGTGACCGACACGAACGAGGCCAACGTGGTATTGGCGAGTTTGAGGGTCAACGCGCGTATGGATGCTGAGAGAGCCTTGGCACAGCTTCAGCATGCGCTACCGGAGATCCGGTTCAGCGAGCGTATTCAGCTATTGGGATACGACCTGGAAGAGAGTATCGGCGAGGGCGACGAGTGGGTTCACCTTACCCTTTACTGGTCCTGCAGCGAACCGTTATCGCGAGATTATATGGTCTTCACCCATCTTCTGGATGAGGCCTCGCAGATCCAAGGGCAACGGGATGCCATACCTGGTGGCGGCAATGCACCCACTCTATCTTGGCAACCGGGTGATATCATCGTCGACCGCTATGAAATCCCCATCGGACCCGACGCCACGCCGGGCGAGCTCCGCATCGCCGTAGGGCTCTACGACCCGTTCTCCAACGAGCGCCTGCCTCTAGCGGGCAACAACGACCTGGCTGGCCAAGATGTCGTCATCCTGCCGTCGGTCATCACACTGCACTGAGGGGCCCGCATAGGCGCTGGCGCCCAGGCAAAGTCACTACGCTTCGTCGGATCCCTGTTGGTGGTCGCAGTCGCTACAGTTGCCACCACAGCCAGACTTTAGCTCTTCAGGCGTGGCTTCTCGCAAGTCGACGATCTTGACGTGAAAGTAGAGCGTTTTACCGGCAAGCGGATGGTTCAGGTTCATCGTGATACGATCGTCTTCTATGCTCTCAACATAGGCGATCACCGTCTCTCCGGTGTCCGCCCGCATACGGAAACCCATGCCTGGCTCAAGCGCCATATCCGAAGGAAAGATGGAGCGAGGCAGCGTTTCAAAGAGATCCGTATCGAACTCGCCGTAGCCATCTGCCGGTGACACCACGACATCTTTTTCCTCGCCCACAGACATCCCGTACAACTGGCTCTCCAAACCGGCGATGATCTCGTGGCGCCCCTGGACGAATTGCAAAGGATCCCTGCCCTCGGAGCTATCGACAATCTGGCCATCAGCGAGTTTGAGCTGATAGTCCATAGACACTAGGAGGTCATTCTGTACAGACAACATGGCTATAGAGTCACTTTCCGGTTGGCGCTGCCGCCAGCCTCTTCGTGGAGGCCAGAGCCCGACAACCCCATAGGATTCGGGCAATATAGCATACTCGACATGGCTCTCCAAATAGAGACCGGCCTATATCGGAGTTCTTTGCATGCAGCATCAAACAAGAGGTCGTACCCTTGTGCTACTGATAGCACTCTTTACATTGACACCCTATCTTGCTGGGGTATAATCAACAAGAGTCCGTGCCGTGACGAGCGGTTTCCGGCTACAGCCCCAATCTAGCGTATGGAAAAAAGCACAACTCGACCGTGTCCTATAGAAAACCCCCTCATACCGCGAGATCGTATAGAGTTCTCGCACCCCAGTGAAGAGGAGTTTGCTCGTGTCCTCGATTTCTATGGGATCGAGTGGCGTTACGAGCCCACAACCTTTCCTCTGGCGTGGGACTCGAAGGGTAACATACTCGAAGCCTTTAGCCCCGATTTTTACCTGGTGCAGCAAGATCTCTACGTGGAGCTCACCACCTTGAGGCAAAAGCTGATGCGCTTCAAACACCGCAAGATACGGAGGGTTCGCGAGCTCTACCCCGATGTCCACATCAGACTCTGGAACCGCAAGGATTTCGAGCGCCTTCTGGAGCGTTTCGGGATGGCGGATCGCGGACCTGCACTGATCGGGAAGGATGCTGTGAAGGGGTAGTTGGTCCGTGAGGAATATCCTCGATGACATCCAAGAAGTGATTCTGCCAGAGAACGAGATCCAGGTGCGCGTCGCCGAGATGGGGGCGATGATCTCACGAGACTATGTAGACAAGGACCCTCTCTTGGTTGGCGTTCTCCACGGTGTCGTCATCTTTATGGCCGACCTGCTGCGCCATATCACAATCCCCGTCTCGCTGGATTTCATGGCCATCTCGCAATACAGCGCTGACCACCACCTGGGGACAGTGCGAATCACCAAAGACCTCGACCACTCGATCACGGGGCGCCACGTCCTCTTTATTGAGGACGTTATCGATACCGGCCTCACACTGAACTACCTGCTACGAACCCTGCGCACACGCCAGCCCGCCAGTTTGGAGGTATGCGTCCTCTTTGACCGCCCGTATCGACGACTAATCGACATCCCCGTAGCATATCAGGGATTCGCCCTACCGGACCACTTTGTGGTGGGCTATGGGCTGGACGCACACGGCCACTATCGCAACTTGCCCTTTGTCGGTGTGCTCAAGCCCAGTTCGGGCAACAGCTAGTCGCCAACTACACCGACTCTGATAGCGGCCCATTCCGTGCGCTGTGCGGCGATCAGCACCACCACGGATCGCGAGGCGGCCTCGTACACATCTTCAGCGACCAAAGGAGCTTTGACTTCATCTATCAGATCCCCCGGCGGTGCATACGACGTATCGACGATCCGCCGCCACAACACATCTGTGGGAAGCTCAAAGCACAGCGCCTTCTTGTAGGCGTTGGCTATGAGGTAAAAGTCCATATCACCCTCCTGGCTGTGAAATCGTATGGCCAGGGTATGTGACTGCTGTCCCCAATCGGGCTTACCCAAGTGCACGCCGTGAAACGTGATCGCCTCGTGCAACATCTCTTCGTAGTGCCTCACACCGAGCGCGTGGTCCACAGTGAGTGTGGGGTGCCTTTTTCGTAGAGAGATGAGACCCTGCACAAAGCGGTAAAATCCCCTGTTGTGCTCGAATAGACTCCAATCGAACCAACTCGTTTCGTTGTCTTGACAGTACGGGTTGTTGTTGCCGCCTTGCGTGCGCCCCAGTTCGTCGCCGCCGAGCAACATGGGCGTGCCACGTGCCATGAGTAACAGTGTCATCAAGTTGCGCGCCTGTCGTTGCCGTAGGGCCTGGACATCGGGGGCGTCGGTAGGGCCTTCCGCACCGCAATTCCAGCTATAGTTGGCATCAGTACCATCGCGGTTGCCCTCGCCGTTGGCCTCGTTATGTTTGGCGTTATAGGCTACGAGATCGGCCAGTGTAAACCCATCGTGTGACGTAATATAGTTGATGCTGCGATGTGACGCGTAGCTCGGTTTGTTACGAAAGATATCAAAGCTCCCCGCCATCCGCCAAGCTAGGCTGCGTACGGTGTCCAGATCTCCCCGCACAAACCGCCGAATGTCGTCGCGAAACTGCCCATTCCACTCCGCCCATCGGTCACCAGTGAACGACCCCACCTGATACAGCCCGGCAGCATCCCAAGCCTCCGCGATCAGTTTAGTGCCCGCCAGCACGGGATCGGACTCGATCTCCCACAGGATGGGGGCATCGGATATCGGCTCACCACGCTCGTTACGCGAGAGCACCGAGGCCAGATCGAAGCGAAACCCATCGATATGATACGCCTGTACCCAGTGACGCAGACACTCTATGATGAAACGTCGCACAACAGAGTGGTTACAGTTGAGGGTATTGCCACAGCCCGAGTAATCGCCGTAGCGAGACCGGTCCGCTTGGAGAATATAATAGGCGACATTCTCCAAGCCGCGGAACGAGATGGTGGGACCTCGGTGGTCGCCCTCGGCGGTGTGGTTGAACACAACGTCGAGGATCACTTCGATGCCAGCAGCATGCAACGCTTTGACCATATCGCGGAACTCGTCCACCGTCCGGCGCGCGTTCCTGCTGCACGAATACCCCAAGTGGGGAGAAAAATAGCCGATGGTAGCGTACCCCCAGTAGTTTTTGAGGGCGGCACCAGTGAGCGGATTGCGACGTGAAACCTCTTGCTCATCGAATTGATGGATGGGCATCAGCTCGATGGCCGTGATGCCCAAATCTTGGAGATAGGGAATTTTTTCGATGACCCCAGCATAGGTGCCAGGGCACCGAACACCCGCATCGGGGTGGGCCGTCAGGCTCTTTACATGGGTCTCATAGATGATCGTGTTCTTCATGGGGCGCTGCAACGGCTGGTCGCCCTCCCAATCGTACTTCCCGAGATCCACCGCGACCGATTTGAGCGCGCTGTGCGTGTTGTCCTGCACGCCACTGGCTGCCTGGCGCGACCAGTTCTCCCCATAGGCCACGGCTCGTGCGTAAGGATCGAGCAGCACCTTGTTACCGTTGTAGCGATAGCCTTCCTCGGGGACGTAGGGGCCATCCACACGGTAGGCGTATACTTGCCCATCATCTAGGCCCTTTACCAAGACATGCCAGTAATAGTAGGTCTTGTGAGTTGTGGGGTTCAGAGGGATCACATGTGTGGGGAGTTCTTGATCGTACGCATCGAAAAGCAAGAGCTCCACCGAGGTGGCGTGAGCCGAGAACAGGCTAAAGTTGATGCCATCGGGCACTATCGTGGCGCCGAGCGGATAGGGGTTACCGGGCGCTATTTTGAGACGTTGTTTACTAGGTAGGGTCATTTCTCTATCACTCCCCGCCGAGTATACCACAGATCTCCTTTCACACTTGCATTTGAGTCTGTTGGGGGCTGTGTTACAATGATCGAAACCACGAGAGTTGAGAGCCCCATGCGAGTCTCCAAACGGTTTGCCGCACTGGATCAGCGGCTTATCAACCGAGAAGCCTTTGTACACGAGTGGCCTGAGGTGGGCCTGATTGTCGCGGACGGCCCCAACGACCCAAAACCCAGCCTTACCCTCGCCAGCGGCCGTGTGGAGGAGATGGACGGCATCGCTCGCACTGATATGGACCTCATCGACCGATTCATCATCACCCATGCTCTGAATTTACACGTAGCCCATGAGGCCATGGCCACCCCCTCCGAAACCTTTGCACGTATGCTGGTGGACATCAATGTGCCGCGACGGGAGCTGATCCGCCTTATCGGGGGATGCACCGCGGCCAAGCTTACCGAGATCGTCCGGCACATGAACGTGCTGGAGATGATGATGGCGCTGGCTAAAATGCGCGTCCGTCGCACGCCGGCCAATCAGGCGCATGTGACAAACCGAAAGGAGCATCCCGCCTTACTCGCCGCAGATGCGGCTGAAGCGGCGCTCCGAGGCTTTGCCGAGAACGAGACCACGGTGGGTGTGGCGCGCTATGCTCCGCTCAACGCCATCGCAATCCTGGTGGGCTCTCAGGTGGGGCGGCCGGGGGTGCTCACCCAATGCGCAGTGGAGGAGGGTGTGAACTTGCGCCTCGGCCTCAAGGGGCTGACGAGCTATGCTGAGACACTTTCCGTATACGGCACACAGGGTGCCTTTGTGGACGGTGACGACACGCCCTGGTCCAAGGCGTTCCTGGCGTCTGCCTATGCCTCGCGCGGGGTCAAGATTCGCTTCACCTCGGGCTCCGGGTCGGAGGCTCTGATGGGACACGCCGAGGGGCGATCCATGCTGTATCTCGAAGCACGCTGTTTACTGGTAACCCGGGGAGCCGGTAGCCAAGGCGTACAGAACGGATCCATCAGTTGCGTAGCGCTGCCCGAATCGTTGCCGGGGGGTGTGCGTGCCATCCTGGCGGAGAACCTGCTGGCAGCCATGCTGAATCTGGAGGTCGCTTCGGGAAACGATGCGCTGGCCAGCCACTCGGATATCCGCAAGACGGCGAAGCTGATGTGCCAGTTCATCCCGGGCACCGATTTCGTCCACTCGGGCTATAGCTCTGTGCCGCGTATGGACAATCTGTTCGGCGGCGGCTGCTTTGACGCTGACGAATACGATGACTATGCCGTCGTGCAACGAGACATGCAAATAGACACCGGCCTGCACCCGATCCAAGAGGCGGATGCCTTGCGCGTGCGGGAGCGGGCGGCGCGGGCTATCCAAGCCATCTACACCGAGCTGGGGTTCCCACCTATTACCGACGACGAGGTGGTGGCAGCCACCACGGCCCACGACAGCGACGATATGCCCGATAGGCTCGTTTCGGAGGATCTGACGGCCGCAGACGCATTCATGACCAGTGGGCTCGGCATCGTGGATATTATCGCTGCGCTGAATCGCTCGGGCTTCCAAGAACTAGCCGAAGCCCTGCTCGAACTGGCTCGCCAGAGGGTGGTAGGCGACTATTTACAGCCTTCGGCCATATTCGGGGCGGATTTCCGCGTCTTGAGCGGCATCAACGACGCCAACGACTACCAAGGTCCCGGCAGCGGCTATCGGCTGGCCGGTGACCGTTGGCGCACAGTACAGAGCATCCCTCAGGCGGTGCCGCCCAGCGACTTTCTCAAAGGGCAGGGGCTCCATCCGAGCGCGCGCCTGACAGAACTCGGTCCGGCACCCAAGGGGCGAGTGCGCGAGGTAGTAGTGGCGGTTGGCCCCTCTTTTGGACAGCAACTGACCGAGACCATCGGGGGGCTATCGCACGAGTGCGTCTTGGAGGAACTCTTGACAGGGATCGCCGAAGAGGGCCTTACGGCACGCATCGTCCAAGTGCATCACACCGCCGATTGCGCCTTCATCGGCTACGCTGGCGCACAACTCAGCGGCTCTGGAGTCTCAATCGGTATGCAGTCTCGCGGCACCACGGTGATTCACCGTTCGGACTTGGCGCCCCTCAACAACCTGGAGCTTTTCCCGCAGTCTCCGAACCTGACACTGGCATCGTATCGACAGATCGGGCGCAATGCCGCACGCTATGCCAAGGGAGACACGGTACAGCCGGTACCTGTACGCATCGACAACTGGGTGCGCCTACGCCTCATTGTCAAGACGATGTTACTTCACCAGCGCGAGTGCGAGAATGTGGATCCCGATCGTCCGCCCACAGAGATACACTTTGATTGGGAGCCTAGCCCCTGAGCCGCCTCCAGGCCCGAGGAGCCTCACATGCCCAGACTAACCAGATACCCTCTTGGAGAACACGAGCGAGAGCGGATACACTCGCGAACAGGGCGCCCCCTGTCCGAGCTAACGCTGGAGCGCCTGTGCGCTGGGGAGGTCGTGAGTGATGACCTGAGCATTCATCCGAATACACTGCGTGCACAAGCCGATATCGCCGAACAGGCCGGCTTTGGCCAGTTCGCGGCAAACCTTAGGCGCGCAGCAGAGCTTGCCAACGTCCCCGACACACAAGTGCTGCGCATCTACGAGGCGTTGCGCCCTTACCGGATGGCTTACGAGGACCTCCTGCGACTGGCGGAGGAATTGGAACGCGACTATACGGCCCCCGAGAACGCACGACTCGTGCGCGAGGCGGCGGAGGCCTATCGGTTGCAGGGGCTGGTGTAATCGCCACACCACTGACTGTCGAAACTAACACTGGAGGACACTATGCGCATATCCCGATTTCTTAAGGGAGCGGCCATATCCGCCCACAATGGGACAATCCTCGCTATGCCCGTTCTGCCCGCGGGAATGACAGCCCCGTTCGATCACGCGTGGGGTTATCTCGAAGGGCCAGGCGAACTGGAGGGGCACAGCCATCCGGCCACAGAGATCTACTTTGTCCACCGAGGCCAGGGCACGATTACAGTGGGAGAGGAGCAGCGCGCAGTCTCGGCGGGGGATGTCATCGAGATCCCGGGCAACACTTACCATGCCCTGCGCAACGACACGCAAGGCGAGTTGATTTGGTTTGCGCTATGGTGGCAGCCTGATGCCTGAGGTCAGGCGCCGCCAAAACGTAACGCCTCGATAGCTGCGCATAGGGCGGCGATGTCGCCAATACGCTCTCCCAAGGCTGCGGGCACCACTCGACAAGCGGCATAAGCACCGCGCAGCGCCTCCTCTGCCATAGCGCGCCGCGCCGGCGTCAGAAGCACATCGCCCAGACGTACGGCCATGCTGCCAATGATGATGATCTCTGGATTCAGCACGTCGGCCAAGATCGCCAGGCCGCGCCCCAACTGGTACGCCACCCGTTCTACCACGGCCAGCGCATCCGCATCTCCCGCCAGGGCGTACTGCACGATCTCTGGTGTGCTAATACCCGAGCCCCATCGCGCCGGGTACTGCTGCTGTGCCAAAGACGCAAAAGCCGGCCCCGCACAGTACCCCTCCCAGGACCCGCGCTTTCCGTAAGCCATGGGGCCATCAGGTGCAATGCGCATATGCCCCACCTCGCCGGCCATATCGGAAGCGCCTCGGTAGAGGCGCCCGTTGAGTATCAGCCCCGCACCGAGTCCCGTGCCCATAGTGAGAAACACCAGGTGGCGGGCACCCACTCCCGCGCCAAAGCGCCATTCGGCCAGAGCACCCGCGTTGCCGTCGTGTTCTATGTAGACGGGCAGGTCGAAGCGTTCGCTCAACAGATCTTTCAGGGGCACCGCATCCCATCCGGGGAGGTTGGGTGGCGAGTAGATAATGCCGCGCCCGACATCCAAGGGGCCGCCTATGGACACACTGAGAGCTGCCGCCTGCCGGCCGGACTCCTGCACACGACGTATCGTCGCCTCCAGCGCCGCCGACAAGCGCGCAAAGGTGTCCGCAAACCCACGGGATGCTTCCGTTGGATGTTGGGAACGCGATAGGATCTCGCCATCCAGCGTACCCTCCACTACAGCGAACTTGGATCCCCCCATGTCGAGCCCGACAACGATGTCTTGCATGATCCTATCTCCACCCTTTGTGTGCGCACCGCTCTCATGCGACTCGGCCTGCAGCTACTGTGATTATAGGTTGGCTGTATACACAGACCAAAAGAGGCTGCATCACAGACACATTTGCCCTCTCATCGCACAAAAGCTGGCGCCCTCTATTCCCGTAGCGGTGCGAGCAGTCTGCTCCACTATTATCGATGCGGGCTTGTATGATCATGCGGAGAGATTACGCAACAGCTTGCCGATCCACCGGCCACATGTTATACTCGCTTCATGGCGTACTAGGCACAATGCGACTCTTTGGGGGAGGGCCATCGATTGCGGTGAGTGCCCCGTTGCCCTGGGGGGTCTATACAGCCGCCTTGCTTGGGCTTGCGGAACGTCTCCCGCTCCTTCGCGAAGGGTCTCGCTCTTCATTCTTTCTGGTAAGGGGCACTCTTTTGATCTTTAACGCTTTCCAAGAATCGAACGATGAAGCCGAAGAGCTGGTCGCCTCACTGGTAGACAGCATTCGCCGCCGTGGTTTGGCCTCTCCCGCAGCAGTGCTCCTGGAGGCGCTGAGCCCGGTGAGCTTTGTGCTCGGGCAGCTCTTGATTTTACTCGAGCCGCTGGCCAGCCCGCTCCTCGGGCGCGATGGACAGCGTTACATCGTCCTTTTCGCCGATCGCCACAGTTTGCGCACTCTGCTCCGGGCGCTCGAAGCTGATCCGAGTCGTCTCGCGGAATAGCAGAAGGAGACTATGGAGCCCCTCACCGAAGCAACTCGCTTGCTCGCCAACGCCAATGTGGATGTGGCGGCTTTCGCTCTGCTGCTCACCTTCGTGGTGCCTTTCATGGTTCTCACCTGGCGTGCGCGGAGGGGGGCGCCTTTTGCCTTGCGCCCCATACGAGCCTATACGCGGCTCAAGCAGCTCGTGAGCCAGGCTGCCGAGAGCGGACAGCCCGTCCATACGGGGATGGGATCAGGGCTCATCGGTGGCGAATCCACGCCCGATGCCCTGATGGGGCTGACGGCCTTTGACTATACTGCCCGCTACGCATCCGGCGCGAATCAGCCTGTGTTGGGGACTGCTGGCGACGCTACGATACTGGCCAGTGCCCAAGGCTCTTTGCGCCAGGCTCGCACGGAGGCGGGCTTTCCCGAGCTTTTCCAGGGCCACCAGATGAACTTTTTCGGCCCCGATCCCTTTGCATACGCAGCGGGTGTTCGGGACGCGCTACGGCAGTCCCCACACCAATCCAGCGTGGTCATCGGCCAGTTCGGCAGCGAGGGGCTTTGGATCGTCGAGAGCACCCAGCAACAGGATCTCCCTCAGATCGGCGGCGCGAGCTCGCCCGCGAGCGCCGCTCTGCTCTTTCTCTCACAGGACGATACGGCCATCGGCGAAGAGTTGTACGGCGCGGGCGCATACCTGCACCGGCCAAGCCATTCGGGAAGCCTGGCCGCACAAGACGTCCTCCGGGCGGTTATAGTCGTCGCCATCATCGTGGGCGTAGTGTTGGCGTCCGTGGGCGTTTGGAGGTAAGCGGCTGGCGATGAAAAAGACCCTGCCGATCGTGGTAGCTGTGCTCTGTGGCATTACGGCGCTGGTCGACTTTTTCGTCGTACACCCCGTTGTGGATGCACTCGGCGGTGCACTCGTTGAAGGCGTAATGATCCTCGCTGCCTTTGCGTTGCTGCTCGGAATACTGAATCTTTTGGGCGTGCATGCCCAGCGTATCGCAGCCCGCCGTACAGACCCGCTCCACTCTCTTGTGTTGATCGTCGCCCTGCTCTCGACTCTGGTCATCGGGGTAACTATGCCTGCCTCTCCTGCAATGGCTTGGATATTCGATTATCTCTACTTTCCTCTCCAATCCACATTAGCTGCCCTGTTGGCTTTTTTCATCGTCATAGCCGCCTATCGGGCGTTCCGATTGCGTAGCTCAGAAGCGTTGATCCTGCTCGTATCGGGAGTACTGATGTTTTTTCTACAATTGCCTTTCAGTGGAGCGATCTCACCGGCGCTTCCTTTGGTGCGGGATTGGCTTCTCGCCGTGCCCATTGCTGCTGGCGTGCGCGGGCTGATCTTGGGCGTTGCCCTGGGGACTGTGGCCACCTCACTGCGCATCCTGTTCGCTGTGGACCGCCCCTATGTGGGGAAATAGGAGCCATAGGGGATGATCGTCTGTCCAAGATGTGACCATCTGAACCAGGAGGACGCAGTGACATGCGCATCCTGTGGCGGCGTATTGGAAGGTTATATCTATCGCGCTTGTCCGTCTTGCGGCGCGCTGAATCCCGCGCAGAGCACCTTCTGCAACCACTGTCTTTCGGCGCTGATGCCGAGCGAAGCAGGGGAATCGGATGCCAACGCGGTCGAGCCCTTTGACCCTATAGCGCCCCTGCTATCTCTGCCGCGCAAGGGGCGAGAAGCACACGCGGACCAGCCCTCGCAGCCCACACCAGCCGAACACCCATCCACAGAAACCTCGGTTCACAGCGAGCACTCTTCACAGCCAGAGACTTTGCCCCACCCCAAACCGGACAGTTCAGCGCCCAGACAGCCGCTGCCGCAGACCTCGGGGCCCGATCAATCCCGGACATTGGCAGAGTACTCGCGTTTTATGCTTGAGACGGCTGCGGACCCCATCGGTGGCATCGAAGGGCTCGTATCTGCCCGCCCCATCGCCCGGATGAGCCATGAGCCCACATTCACCTATTTCCGGGAGCCCGGCCCCGAGCAACAACGTGAGGCGGCTCTGTTCGGGCGGATAGCCACTACGGCGGCGCCACTCAGGGCGGTGGGGCAAGTCCTCCTGCCCAAGAGGGGCCACACGCCATCCGGCACGATGCGCCTTGTGCTATACCTGCTTGTCCTCTCGGCTGCCCTACTCCCCTCATTCAGCGGAGGGATTACTAGCTCACATATCCAACCGAGGCCGGCAGTGGCGCAGGTATCGCGCACAATAGACGAGCTACCGGCAGATGCTGTGGTGCTCGTCGCTTTCGACTATGACCTGACATATGCAGGCGAAATAAATGCCCTCGCGCTGACCCTTGCCAGGCAATTGGCCGCCCGCTCGATACGCGCCGTCGTGATCGGCACCACACCTTCGAGCCTCGCGATAGCGGATCAAATCTACCGTACGGTGTCGGAAGAAACTACCAACTATCGTTACGGCGAGGATTACTTGCTGCTTGGTTATCTTCCCGGCCAAGACGCTGGGCTTCGCACTCTGGCCGTGGGCCTCGAGCACGCGTTTCGAGTCGATTACCGTGACAACCGAGCCCTGGAGGAATGGGAGCCGTTCGGCAATGTGAGAACCCCCGATCACTTTGCGCGCATCATTCTCTTGGCAGACGACGAGCGCTCTGTGCGCGGCTGGATCGAGCAGATAGCGAGTCGTTTCAGCACACCTCTGGCCGTGATGGTCAGCGCTCAGGTGGAACCCTTGCTCGTGCCTTACCAGCAATCGGGACAGATCAGCAGCCTAGTGGCTGGCGCGACGTGGGCCATAGACCATGAGGTTTCGGCTGGGCTCGAACCGAGCGCTGGCCAGCGCTCGGATGGTTACGCCGCTTTGTTTGGCATCATAGTACTTGTTGCTATCATCACCAACATAGTTTACATCACCCGCAATGGCAGGAACGAGGGGATGGCCCTGTGAGCGAGCAGCTTCGAGAGAGACCCTCCCGACTCGTTATTTCGAACACTAGGCCCATTGAGGAGGCAGGATGCTGAATTCCTTCAGGGAATTGCTTGCAGGCCTCTCATCCAGCAATGCCGCTCTAATAGGGACATGGGTGGCTGCACTGCTCACCCTCGCTGTGTTCAGTTATCTGGTGGGTGATAATCCGATCTTCCGGCTCGCAGAGCACCTATTCATAGGCGTCTCCGCAGGGTATGCCAGCGCCTTGACCTGGAACGCGATCCTGTGGCCGCGACTACAGCTTCTGCTACGCGATCCAGCGTCGTATTGGCAGTACGGTATCTTTTTCGTGCTAGGGCTCATGCTGCTAAGCTGCGGCTCGCGCTCGCTGGGTTTTCTCGGCAATCTCCCACTCGGTCTATTATTCGGCACGGGGGCCGCTCTGGCGCTCGGCGGTGCACTCGCAGGCACCCTCGTCCCGCAGCTTTATGCTTCGGTGCTTTCGGTCTCACCCGCAGACTATGGCGGGGGCTCTATCGGCCTAGCGCTGGCCATCGACGCCCTCTTGCTCATCGTGGGAACCATCGCGGTGTTGGTAGCGTTCCATTTCACCGTGCCTCGTGCGGGACGCCTCGGCTCGCTGTGGAAAAAGGCGTTAGAAGCGGTAGGGGGCCTAGGGCGAGCCTTGATCATGGTGACGTTTGGCGCCGTGTTCGCGGGCGCCGCGTTGACTTTCTTTACAGTGCTCATGAGCCGAATAGAGTTCCTCGTCAGTGTCGCCTCCAGCGCGTTACGGAATGTGGGGTTGGGGTTGTAGTCCATGTCAGACCAGGGAAGGGTCGAATCGCTTATCGCCGCTGATCTGGGCAGTACGCTCACACATGTCTGCCTCATCGAGCTGGTGGATGGCACCTACCGGCTAGCTGCCACCGCCGAATCCCCAACGACGCTGCATGAGCCAGAGAGTGACGTGACCATTGGGTTCTACCGGGCACTAAGGCGTTTGGAGCAGATCGTCCGGCGGCCTCTGCTGAACCAAAGCGACGAGTTGATCGTACCAGAGCGGGCCTCGGGTGCGGGGGTGGATCTGTGTATCGCGACATCCAACGCGGCCCCGGCGCTTCGATGCGTCATCGTGGGGATCAGCGATGATCTGAGCGTAGATAGCGCCCGGAGAGCTTGTGAGGCATCCAACACAGTGGTCACCCGAGTTATCTCTCTCGGTGCGCGCATGCGTCGCTGGGATGACCGCACAGTCGACGCGTTACTCAAGCATCCGCCCGATGTCATGGTATTGGTCGGGGGGGTGGATGCGGGCCCCACCGAGCCTCTGGAAAGCGTGGCCCGTGTGCTCGCTATTCTCTACGAGGAGGTGCAACAACGACCGATAGTCGTCTTTGCCGGCAATCAGGAGGCTCGCCGTCCAATATCCGGCATCCTATCGCCCCTGTTCGATCTGCGCGTTGTGGATAACGTGCGGCCCAGCATCCGCGTCGAGAGCCCGGGGGAGCTGCAGCGTGAACTCGCGGACATCTATGAGAAGACGCAGCTGACCACGCTACCGGGATACCGGCGCTTGAGCGATTGGTGCTCCGCGCCTGTCATGTCCACCACGCGCGCGCTCGGCTTCACGCTGCGCTTTCTATCGCAGCGAGACAACCTCCCCCAAGGGATTTTGGGCGCCGATGTCGGGGGGACAAACACTTTTGTCGGCACGACCCATGCGAACCTGTATCAGTGGGCCATTCGCGGGGGTTATGGCACAAGTTTCGGCGCCACCACTTTCGCAGAGCCGGAAGAAGAGCTGGATCTGATACAACGATGGCTCCCTTACGATGCCTCGCCCGAACAGGTCCTCTCTAGTCTACAAAATATACGCATCAGGCCGCACAGCATCCCACAGACGCTGGAGGACTTGCTGCTGCTACACGCGCTCTCACGTCAGGCCCTCATCGGAGCCCTGCAGAGTATGCGGTCACAATATTGGCGAGGCTTGGGGAACGACACGGAGGCGCCGGGCATGCCTCCTCTGGATGTGCTGGCGGCCCGCGGCGGCTCCATTGCTCACACCACGCTCGACGGTCTGACCGCGCTGACGCTCCTCGACGCGTTACAGCCCACAGGTTTGGTGCGGCTCGTCACAGACCGCGGAGCGATCTGGCCCCAACTGGGTGCCGTGGCCACGGTAGCGCCGTTGGCTGCCGCTCAGGTGCTGCGCTACGATGGACTGCATGCACTGGGCACCGCCATCGCTCCGGTAGGGGAGCCACGTCCTGATCAGACCGCACTGACACTTGAGATCACTCATAGCTCGGGGGCAATGGACCAGATCCGTGTGCCCGGTGGCACTGTGCTCCGCGTGCCTCTGCCAGCCGATGAGAGAGCTGAGATCGAAGTGCGGCCCAGCAGCCAACTTGACATCGGCCTCGGCCGGAAGGGGCATGGCGGACGAGCCGTGGTGCAGGGCGGAAGCCTCGGGCTGATCGTGGATACTCGCGGCAGGCCTTTTTCGCTAACAGGAGATCGTGAGCAGACACGTCGTCAGCTACAGACCTGGCTGGGGAATCTGGGTTGCGATGTCCTCAATGCTCCTTGAGTCTCGTTGCAATCCCACCGCCGAGATCGTCCGCCGTCGGTTGTTGCCTGTGCCCGGCGAAGTCACAGTCCGCGTCGGTGACCACGTCCAACCGGACGATATCGTGGCGCACGCTCCCGTTGTGGCCGCTACTCTCCTCATCGATATCAGCCAAGCTCTGGGGGTGAGCGTGCACGCAATAGAACGCGTCCTCCGTGTGCGCTCTGGCGATCGGGTAGAGCGCGGTAGTATTCTAGCCAGCACATCCTGGTTCGGACTGCGCCGCCGCAATCTCCTCGCACCTCGAGCCGGCATAGTACAGGGCATCGAAGACGGCTGCCTCTTCTTGCGGCAGGAGGTCGAGATGCTTCGGCTGCGAGCCTACCTGCCCGGAGAGGTCGTCGAGTCTTATCCTCACCGTGGTGTGGGCATCCGCACGCTGGGTAGTCTGATTCGCGGTGTGTGGGGAGCGGGGCCACATAGCAGCGGCGTCCTGGCTATGGGTGTAGAGAGTCCCGAGGACACTCTATCGCCGGGGCACCTCGAACGACGCCATCGAGATGCCATCGTGGTAGGGGGGCGCGCGAGTGATCCTCTGGTGATACAGCAAGCCGCCCAAGTGGGCGCGCGAGCCTTGGTGCTGGGTAGTGCGCCGCTCGGGTTGTGTCAGGCGGCACAACAGCTCGACTACCCCCTCATGGTCACTGAGGGGGCGGGAGACACACCCATGGCAGAGCCGATCCACAGCCTGCTCGTATCGTGCCAGGGGCTCAGAGCCGTCATGTCAGGCGCTATGCCGAGCGATCAACTGGTGGGGCCTGAGCTCATTGTGCCTCAAGCGGCAGAGCCTACATCGCGAGCCCTGATGGTGCTCCGACCGATCCAACCTGGTTGCCAGGTGAGGCTGACGCGCGCTCCGTACCAAGGCTTGATCGCGCCGGTGGTGAGCCTGTCAAACACGCCTCAACGCACAGAGCTTGGTGCTTGGGTTGTGGGGGCCGACGTGCAGCTTCCGAACGGGCGTATTGTGTTCGTACCTTTTAGCAACATGGAGCTCATCGCCTGACACCACTCGCACTCTGCCAGGAAGTATCAGGGATATAAGGAGCAAAGGGGCGAATCCGTGAGATCGATGCTCCTTCTGAGGCGCCGGCTGTTCTGTACAATCCTACCCTCGTGGGTACGTTGCGTCCCATTTGGGGGCCGCCCAAAGCATGGACTGTCCCCCCCGCAACGAGGTATCCCCGGCAGCACAACCCGGCACGGCGCGACCTCCCTTGCCCAATGTGGAGCTGTGAGTGGGCACTGAGCCATCTTGACATCTTATATCCAGTCCGTATCATGCGCACACGTTCGTGCTATCAAAAAGAAGGGGCGCTTGCCAGTTTATGACACGGAGATGGTCCATCCCACTCATCGCGATGAGCTGTACACTGCTGCTTCTCTGTTGTACCACTATAGTTGCCGCAGAAAGCCCTCGATCCACAGTGGATCCAGCACTGAGTATCATCCGGATAGAAGGTTACGCTCGGTTGATAGCGTGCACTGTGACTGCAGAGTTCCAATGTGAGGGAAATGACTGCACGCTGTTCGTTCGACAGGTGTATCAGATAGGCAACGGCAGCAAATCACAAGGAGCCTTTCTTTCGCTCGGGTTGCCCGCTTCCTCCACCGATCTGCTAGTCTTATCGCCCGTGCTCATGGGCGCCGAGGGAGATGCCATTGCACCCGTTGAGGGGTCTCCAGAGTATCCGGTTGTCTGGGAAGTATCGCTCGGGCCCGGGGCCGTCAGAAACCTAACGTTAGAGACCCAGCACGCGCTAGGGGCCCGCCACTTGGTGCATTGGATGTGGAGCGGATCCGATCTTGGCGGATGGGGAGAGATCGATGGCGTGCTGGTTCAAGTTCGGTTGCCACAGCCTGTGACGGATGAGGCTGTGCTATCAGCAACACCCGATGTACATCGTTTCGATGGCAGGGCGCTCGTCTGGGAATATGAGTTGCTGCGAGATCCCGTACAACACGAGCTCTTGCTGTACGCGCCACCAACCCTTAGTGCGCTCAAGCGTCTGCAGACTGACGAAGCGTACCGCGAACTGGCGGAGCTCTATGGGGCCATCGATGCAGAGGCTCACACCAGCGAACTGTCGGTTCCCGACCACTATACTGAGATTGTAGGCGCCCTTCAGGCCGCACGAGAGAGAGACTCTGGCGATATCGCTGCGTGGCTGAATCTGGCGGCCGTCTATCGTGCACGTGCTGAGACGCAACCCGATCTTCGCCTGGGCTACCTACTTCTTGCAGCGCAAGAACTGGAGCACGCCGCCGAACGCCATCCGCAGGATTTGCGGGTTACCGAGGAGATGATTCGCATCTACCACGCCGTGGCCTCGGAAGCTCACAGCCAGGGCGACCTGGCTGCCGCCACCGAGTATCTGAGCAAAGCAGATGAGGCCTTTTCTACGAGCCCTCCAGAGGTGACAGAAGCTCTAGCGGAGCCTCGGCTGCGCTTAGCGCTGCAGCTCGCGGAGCAAGGGTCAGCTAGCGAGACTCTCAACCAGATCGGCAATCTGCTGTCACCCGCTGTAGAACAGGCACTACTGCACTACGCGCCACCCCTGCTAGCGGCTCACACGACCGTCGAGCTGGCGCCGCATGTGCGTAAGGTCACTTATTCGTTACGCCTTTACCCACCCACTGCAGAAAGCACTCTCAATCAGATTGAGGGGATTCGCCATACGCTGCACGCCTTGGGCCGCATCCAGACCGAACTAACCGCCTCTTCCAACACTGCTGAACTGACAATAGTGGTCACATGGGATTCGATAGATGCTTTGCAGCAGACAGCACACGACCTTGTCCGAGCGATCCCTGCCGAGGGCAGCCTCCTGCGGGTGTTGATAGCCGCCCCTTGGCAGAGCAACCTGCGCTCGTTTGGAATCGATGCGAATCTCTGGCGCACAGAGTATATCTACGATGAGAGCGTGAACCTGGCTTCTATGCAGGTTATTTGGGAGGAGGCACTCCAATACGCTCAGTGGCGCCTGGAGGAGTTGGCGGCCGACGCCCCCAACGATGAACGGGCCTCACTCGAGCAGCAATTCGCTCTGATGGTGCTTCATGAGCAAGATCGCCTGTGGAAACACCTGCCCCATAACAGCTCTTGGAGCTACTATGTCAATTATGGCAGCACACAGAAAGCAGAGCCTAATGTGCGCGCCGCCGTACTCTGGGGCCAGGCTAGAGACCTTCAGGATTCGCAGACGGTCTACGACTGGCCGCTTATACAACGCATCGCGCTAGTCTCTCTGGGTGTTTTGGGTATCGCTCTGTTGGTTCTCTTGCTGCGCAAGCCGCGAGCGTAACCATCGAGCTGAGGAAGGAGCATGGTGCTCCGCGAGCGGATGCCTAGCGACCACTATCCAGCTCATGTTGGCGCGATCGGACGTTCTCGTGCCCCATCATGGTCCCCCGGCAATCGCTCAGGCCCCGAAAGGCGCAGACCTTCTTTTGCGTAGTGGCGCGGACGCCGTCATCACGAGTGCTCTATGCTAGGGATCGACCGAGCCAGCCCCATCGGGCAAACCTGCCCATGGAGCCCTCGCTAAGCGTCCGTCATCGGTTGAGCCAAGCGCCGTCCACCACGACTACGCTGCCGTGGCAGTAAGCAGAAGCTTCCGATGCCAGGAATACCGTAGCGCCCTTGAGGTCATCGGGGGTGCCCCATCGGCCAGCGGGGATCCGCTCCATGATAGCTGGCCCTCTCACAGGATCCTCCGCCAATGGCCCGGTCATATCCGTGAGCATATATCCCGGGGCGATAGCGTTCACATTGATCCGCAGTGCGGCAAACTCGTTGGCCAGCGAGCGGGTGATCCCGAGCACGCCGTGCTTGGAGGCAGTATACGGCGGGACCAGGATACCGCCCTGAAAGGAGAGCGCCGAGGCCACATTGATGATCTTGCCGCCGCCCTGCTCGGCAAAATGTCTCGCGGCCGCCTGAGAGAGAAACATGGCGCTCTTGAGGTTAACCTGCATCACTCGATCCCAATCTTCTTCGGGGTACTCTAGCGAGGGGTGTCGGGCGTTGATACCTGCCGCGTTCACCAGAATGTGCAATCCTCCGGCGGCCTCGATAGCTCGGCGAACCAGCTCCTGTAGATAGGGTACAGAGGCTCGGGCCAGATCACAGGGGAGATGAAAGAACCGACGCCCCAAGGCCCCGATTCTCTCTGCGGTATCATCACAGGGCCCTCTTGAGACCCCCACAATATCCGCTCCGGCCTCGGCCAGACCGAGCGCCATCCCTTGCCCCAAACCGCGACTTGCGCCGGTGACCAGCGCCACCTTGTCATCCAGTACGAATTGGTCGAGTATCATAGTGTTCATCCTTGTGCTAGAGCGTAAGGGGCTAAGACTCTTCCCTTGCTGCAATCGGCCAGCCGAAACCGGGGCAGCGGATGCCGGGCCTACCAGTATACTGTCATCTAGCTGGCCCAGGCGACATAGCCCGGCATAGCCTGGTTTCCCAGATCTTGGTGATAGGGGACAACGCGCACCGTATAGCCGTATAGACCGCTGCTGTCGCAACGGACAGTGCCGGTGTACAGATATGTCCCATCCTCCTGTGCACCGCTGGCGGCCATGGGCGCGGTGCCGTTACGGTGGATGTTGCCCTGCGGGTCGATGGTTCCATAGTATACCTGCACTTGCACATCGCCGGGGCCCAACGCCCCCAGCTTGACACGTGCGCGCACTCCGATGTCCGTGCCCACCGGCAAACCATCCCGATCGTCGCCTTCCACCGAGAGGATTTGCACCCCTGCCCAGTGCTGTCTAATTCGGTCCTGCCATGCAGCCAACGCTCGCGCTCGCGCATATTCGTTGGCAGTCAAAGTCTGATACGCAGTTGCTGAAGGGAAATACAGTTTCTCAACATACTCCTGCAACATGCGATGTGTATTAAAGGTGGCAGCGATCCGCTGCATCGAGCTCTTCATCATAGCGATCCAGTTACGCGGGAGCCCCTGCGGGTTCCGATCGTAAAAGCGCGGGATAACATCCCTCTCCAAGATATCGTAGAGGAGCTGCGCCTCCACTTCATCACCGTACTGCTCATCGGCATACGTCTCGCCGCGTCCGATGGCCCATCCTGCGTCGGGTGCGTATCCCTCACACCACCAGCCATCGATAGTGCTCACATTGAGCACACCGTTCATAGCAGCTTTCATACCGCTGGTGCCAGAGGCCTCCAAGCCGTGGCGCGGCGTGTTCAGCCACACGTCAACGCCCTGCACCAGGTAACGTGCCAAAGACATATCATAGTCTTCTAAAAAGATCACGCGCCTGCGCAGGTCGGGGCGCCTTGCAAAGTGGACAATCTGTCGAATAAACTCCTTGCCCGGGTTGTCGTGAGGGTGCGCCTTGCCGGCAAAGATGATCTGCACCGGTCTATCCGGCGAATTGAGGATATGCGATAGGCGCTCGGGGTCGCGAAATAACAGTAACGCGCGCTTGTACGTTGCGAAACGGCGCGCAAAACCGATAGTGAGCACGTCGGGGTCGAGCATCTCTGTAGTTTCCCGAACCTCCAGCGGAGACACGCCGCGCCGCTCGAACTGCCTTCGCAGCCGATCGCGCGCCACTGCGACCAACCGCTCGCGCCGCCGCTCGTGTGTGCGCCAGAGCTCCTCGTCGGGGATGCGCTCGATCTGTTTCCACACGCTGTGATCGTAAGGCCTCTCGAGCCAACGAGGCCCAAGGTAACGCGAGAAGAGGCTGGCCAGGTCGCTAGATATCCACGAGCGTGCATGGACACCGTTAGTGATAGAGATGATGGGCACCTCATCCACAGGCCGCTGCGGCCACAGATCACGCCACATGCTGCGCGCCACCTCGCCGTGGAGTCGGCTCACGCCGTTAGCGCTGCTGGAGAGGGAGAGCGCCAGGATGGCCATGGAGAAGCTGTCCTCGGGATGGTGCACACTACGGCGGCCCAGCTGCAAGAACTCGTCTCGGTTGAGGCCGAGCTGCTCATAGTAACCGCCAAAGTAATAGTCCATCTGGTGCGGGGAAAAGAGATCGATACCGGCCGGCACAGGGGTGTGCGTAGTGAACACATTGCCGGCACGCGTCGCCTGACGAGCCTCCTCAAACGCCAGGTTGCGCTCGCGCATGGCGATACGAATCCGCTCGAGCCCCAGGAAAGCAGAGTGTCCCTCGTTCATATGACACACAGTGGGCTCAACCCCCACCGCTTTCAACGCTCTCAGGCCACCGATGCCCAGCATAATTTCCTGCTGGATGCGCATATCATTGTCGCCGCCGTAAAGCTGCCCTGTGATCCCACGATCCTCCGGCCGATTGGCCTCGAGATTGGTGTCTAGGAGGAAAAGGGGCACACGGCCAACTTGGACGCGCCACGCCTGAGCCAGCACTTGCCTGCCAGGGTACTCGACCTTGATCTGAACGGGCTTGCCGTCGGTAGCTCGCTCTATCTGTAGGGGCATGTTGTGAAAATCGTTAAGGGGGTACGACTCTTGCTGCCAGCCGTCAGCGTTGAGGTACTGTCTAAAGTATCCCTCTTGGTAGAGCAGCCCCACGCCACACAGCGGCAACCCCAAACCACTAGCGGCTTTCAGGTGGTCGCCGGCCAGCACCCCGAGTCCACCGGAATAGACCGGCAAGCCCTCCGTGAGACCAAACTCGGCCGAGAAATAGGCGATTTGCAGCTCAGGATACTTGCCCTGGTAGCTTTTCTGAAACCACGTGTCGGACCCGCCCATATATCGGTTGTAAGCCTGGTACACGCGCATCATGTTGGAGAGGAAGCCATCGTCGGTAGCGGCCTCCTCGAGCCTGTCCTGGTTGATAGTACCCAGAAGTGCCACAGGATTGTGGCCGGTCTCCTCCCACAAGTCCCGATCCAGCCTTCGAAATAGATCCACTGCATCGAGATTCCAAGTCCACCAAAGGTTGTAAGCGAGCTCCCGCAATGGGGCGATCTGTGGCGGTAGAGAGGGCACAACGGTAAATTGACGATACGGACGCAACATCTAGTACTCCTACATTACACGACATGGGTGTGGGCGCACCCTAGATCATCCAGCGCTATGCATTATATCGTCAGAACAGCTCATGGCCAATAACCGTTACGGCCCGCGCCCATGGCTCTTCCTCAGCCGGCATAACAATAGGCACAGCGATGGCATTTGGACCAATGCCCGTAGCTGCCGACATCATAGTAGCGCGCGCAACCGCAGCCGGGGCGACTCCCCTTGTAGGGCGCTCGTGGCATGGTAATCCGCCCCGATAGAGCGGTGAACCAGGAGTGGTCGCCGCAAGCGGCGCGCCCCAACCCCTCGATTTCGCTCGCCAGATGGTGGCACTCTGCGCAGCAGGAGAGCCGGATTCCCACTCTCGCCGCCTCCTCCACCAACTCGGACGCGATGCGCTTGCGCCAAGCCATGTCATAGTCTGTCATACCGCTCGACCAACCGGGCAGCAACTGCGACAACCTACGGTCCACCCGATTGTAGCGGCCGGGAGGCGCGACAAAGTTGATGACGCCGAGGCGAACGCCCGTATCCGCTACCCGCTGCGCCAGGTCGCGGAAACGACGCTCGTCATGAACAGTGGGGATGATGGGATCGTAACGCCATTTGACATGCTCAGGCCCGCCCAGCACGGCGGCCAAGCGCGACAAGTGCTGGATTCCGTCGGTAGGCACCAGGGGCTCCCAGATAGTGCCTGCCAGCCCCGTAATGGTCACCTGTGCCGTCACCGTGGAGCCTGCCTCTATCAGTTTGCGCAGCAATCCTTCGCCGAGGCGTAGCGTGCCCGAAACGTCTTTTGTCAGGATCTGTACGATCCAGGGCGCCCCACAGGCGTCATAAATCTCTTGCAGATTTTCCCACACTCTGGCGACGCGAGCGGGATCCGTGCGCCGGGAGATATCCACGCAAGTAGCTTCGCCCACCTGCTGGCGATAACGCACATAGTCCTCCAAGCGATAGCTAAAGGCCACGTTGACCCTTCTCGCCCGCAAAGACGCGCCCACCCAACATGATGAGCTTGGGCACAAGAGTTGCCCTATCCAAGATCAGCACGTCGGCCTCACGACCCGGTGCAAGAGAGCCAACGCGATCGTCTACCCCCAGGATGCGTGCGGGGGTCTCGCTCGCCATCCGCAGGGCGTCACTGAGCGAGATCCCCACTACTTGCACCAGATGCTGCATACATTCCAACACGGTGCTAATAGACCCCGCAAAGGCCTTTCGATCGGGCGTCACCGCCACACCCGCTCCCTCATCCACTATGGCTTGACTACCAGCCACCTCGTACACGCCAGGCCCCGCTCCCGAGCCCGCGATGGCGTCACTAACGACGCACAACTTGTCGGCACCTTTCATCCGATAGGCGAGCTTGATCAAGCTCGTAGGCAGATGGTAGCCGTCGGCGATGATCTCGCCGGTCAGCTCCTCCTCCACCAGAGCTGCCTCCAGCATCCCCGAGAATCGCTTCGGGCCGATGCGACGCACGGTAGACATACCACTCCACAGATGGGTGATGTGGCGCATCCCTGCCTGCATAGCGACACAAACCTGCTCGTACAGGGCATCGGAATGCGCTCCTGACACAAGCGCACCGCGCTGGCTGAGGTAGCTGATCAACTCGAGCGCCCCTTTGCGCTCGGGCGCGATACAGAAGCGACGCAGGTCGCCCACATAGGTGTACAAGATCTCGCGCTCGGCATCGGTAGGCATGCGCAGCATCTCTGGAGCGTGAGCTCCACGCTGTTCGATAGAGAAAAAGGGGCCCTCCATATGGAGCCCCAACACTCTGGCCTCCTCCACCCCGGGGCGGCGCATCACCTCTTGAATACAATCAAAGGCTCGCCAAATATCGGGTAGCGGCGCGCTGGAGGTGGACGGTAAAAGGCTAGTGGTACCCGTACGCAGATGCCGGCGAGCTACTGTCCGCACCGCCTCGACGGTCCCGTCGGACGAATCGGCCCCGCCGCCGCCGTGCACGTGGATATCCACCAAGCCGGGGCAGACGATATCGCCCCCCGCATCGATCCTCTCAGCACTCTCGGGGACAGAAGCCTGCCCTGTTGTACCAACATCAGCGATACGCCCACCCTGGATGATGACGACTCCGTCGGGGATGATACGAGATGGCGTGTATACCATGCCTCCAAGGATCGCCTTCACTCTGTTCCTCCTCTCGAACCTGTGAGTGGTGATCTAGATCTCGTATGGGATATCCAGGCGAGTGAACAGCTCCTGCAAGAACTCGATAGAACGCCGCATCGCGTCGTCCATATCAGGTAGCCGCCCGATATCGATGGCCACATAGCCCGAGAAACCGTGTTTTTTCAGTGCGAGGAAGACCGCCTCCCAATCCACGGTACCCTCGCCCAGCGCCTTGTGGTCGTTCACTCGGCCATCGTTATCTGCTACGTGCAGATACATGATGCGCTGCCCCAGTTTTTCCACACTAAGGGGCAGGATCTCTTTCTGTGCGTGCTGATGTGCCGTGTCCAACACAGCGCCAAACCCTTCAGCCCCCACGTGCTCCATAAGCCGCAACAGGGCATCGGTATTGCTGATGATCTCGCCAACCCGCGGCTCGAGGCAGAAAGGGAGCCCCGCCTGCCCAGCCTCAGTCGCACATCGGCGGAAAGTGTCTACCAACACCCGCCATTGCTCATCCCAATCGAAAGCGGGGTCCACCTCAATGCGGAATTCGAGGCCATAGTTGAGCATCTCCTTGTAGGGCTGCTCTCCTACGAACTTGAGCGGTGGAGTGTAGCTGTCTATCTGAATAGTGGAGCATTCGAAAAAGGTGGCCAGATCCACCGCCATGGCAAAGTGCCCGAATCCCTCTGTGCGCATCGTCTCGTCCAAGCTGACAAGCTCGGGGATCACGGGACAAAAGTTCACCACCTTGAGCCCGAGCTCACGACACAGTCTCTGGATCTCGAAACGACGATCCCACAACTCTTGCATATTGCCCTGTGCAGAAGCCCCTTCGAGTTCCACAAAGCGGAAACCCAGAGCCGCCATCTCACGCAACGCCTTGGGGATATCGGACACCGCGACAGGGTAGCCATACTTGCTAATAGCATACAGCCAGCAACAACTGATCTTCATGGTATTTTGCGTCATCTCGCTCTCCAAGGTGCCATCGTTCATTGTCACAGAGCCGCCCTCTGCACAGAGGGCGGCTCTGCATGCGACGCTATACAACGGGCTCGCTAATCCTCATCTTCCTCAAGCTCGTCAATCTCCAGCTGCATGTCGCCCATGAGCTTGTCCACTTGCTCCTGAGTCATCATGCCAACAGCCTGGAGGACTTTGGCGACGAACAGGGGCTCGGGGGCGGCGCCCTCCAGGTGCGTATCTTCATTGATAACGGTGCGAGGCACTCCGTACACGTGATATTTGTTAGCCAAGTGCGGAAACTCGATGGCTTCGATCATGTCCGACCGAATCTTGTCGCTGGCCACGGCCAGACTGTGCCCCATGCGTACGGCAGTGGGGCAATAGGGTCAAGTGGGCGTCACAAAGATCTGCATATGCACTGGCTCGCGGATGGTTTCAAGCAGCTCCAAGGTCTGTTCAGACAAGGCCGTCTTGCCCTTAGAGACGTCTATGATCGATTCGACAAGCGAAGTGAACTCGTAACCTGAGGGGATGCCATAGAACCGCACACCATAATCCACATCGCTCATCACCACAGTGGCAGGGATCTTGTCGATGTTGTATTCATCAGCGACCTGCTTATCAGTGACAAAGTTGTAAACCTCGAGGCTGATCTTATCCGAAAGCCCCTCCACCTCTTGCAGAATCTGCTCTGTCTCGCGACAGAACTGACATGCTATCGCCTGGGTGAAATACAGGAGCTTGACGGGCTTGTCCAGCGCCTGCCGGAAATGGCCCTCCAAAAATGCGCGATCTTTGTCACTCAACAAAGCCATAGCAATGCTCCTCCCAACTACTTTTCGATTTCGGCCACCTGCATGTTAATAGCGCGGATCGACTTCGGATCGAACTTGGCCCGACGATCGTAGGTATACAGGCCGTTCACCTCCTGCTCGACGTCGTACAACTGTGTGTAGCACAGGGCGCACATGCGCGGATGCTTGAGCAAGGTCTCTGTCAAGGCGCGATACCGCGCCAAGAACTCCTCCTGCGATCTCGGGCGAGCCTCCTCTCCGCCATACCCCCAAGCCTCTTCATCAGCCTGACCCGGGTTCCACCAGATGCCGCCATACTCGCTGACAAAGTAGGGTTGCTCCTGATAGGGTATATCATGATCCGGTCTACTACGGAACGGTTCGCCCGTCTTGCTGGGGTGGAACCTCTCCGCGAATGTGGCAATGTTCTGGTCATAGTTGTGCACGTCGTAGACATCCGTTTCCACATGCACATAGCCGCTGGTATCGATCACTGGCCGAGTCGCGTCATAGGCCTTGGTAATACGGTAGACGTTCCGCAGCACTTCAGGATTCTGTGTGATCGATGTCTCATTAAAGGGGCACCAGCCAACCAACGAGGGGTGGTTGTAATCGCGCTGGAGCACCTCCATCCACTGCGGCAAAAACACTTCGAGCGCCTTCGGATCGCTCAGCTCCAACCCCCAACTCGGGAACTCGCCCCACACCAAGTAGCCCAATCGGTCTGCCCAGTAGAGAAAACGTGGCTCGAACACTTTTTGATGAAGCCGCGCCCCGTTGAATCCGAGACCCTGTGCGATGACGATATCGTTCCGCAGCGCCTCATCGCTGGGCGCCGTATAGACCCCATCCGGATAGAAGCCCTGGTCAAGAACCAACCGCTGGAACAGCGGCTTGCCGTTCAATAGCAGCGCTGCACCATCTATACCGAGCGAACGCAGACCAAAATAGCTCGATATGCTATCGGCGTGCCCACCATCCGGGGTGAGGATCAGCTCCAGATCGTACAATGTGGGGCTCTCAGGCGCCCAAGGGTGGACCTCTCGCAGATCCAGCATGGCGATAGCGTGCTGCCCCGCGTACCGCTGCGAGACCTCTCCCACAACTTCGCCATCGAGCAGAGCCCTCGCTTGAAGCGTGCCACGCGAGGGAGTCCCAGCGATATCCACCTCGATCGATACGCGCCCATTGAGCAGATCGGGCGTCAGGCGGAGATTGTCCACGTAGGTCGGCGGTACCGGCTCCATCCACACGGTCTGCCAGATGCCCGTAGTGCGTGTGTAGAGGCACGCATACGAGTTGTACTGCGGAGACTGTTTGCCGGTAGCTTGAAGGGGCGAGCGCGTCTCGTCCTCCGCGTATACAACCAACGTGTTCTCATCGCGCTGCAACGCGTCGGTGATTTCGATCTGGAAAGGGGTATACCCACCGTGGTGAACACCTACTTGGCGGCCATTGACCCAGACCGTGGTGTCGTGGTCAACAGCCCCGAGCTGTAACAGGACCCGCTGGCCCTGCCAGTCTTCCGGCACCCTGAATGTCCGTCGGTACCAGGCCCCAGGGTGAAAATCCGTATCGCCTATCTCAGACAGAAGGCTCTCTGCACAAAACGGGACGACGATCTCACACGGCAATGAGTTGGCACCTGGCAGGCCACGTTGTACGCCGCTCCGGCCAGGATCGAAAGCAAAGCCCCAGCGGCCGTTCAGATTCAGCCAGGCGCTGCGAACGAGCTGTGGACGTGGATACTCGGGGCGAGGAATGCTCATAGGTCTCCCTCCCGTGGCAAGCATCACGGCTGCCACGTAGACGTTGATAGCTCGGACCACGCTGGGGCCAAGCATACTATTGGACGCCCTTGGCCCATAGTGAGAGCATTATAATGTCCTTTTGAGAAACCCGTCAATAGAAGTATCGATATGAGAGTATGACTTGCACAGCGAGGCAAAAGTTGTATAATGTACTCTACTGTGGGCAGGTAGCCCAGTTGGTTAGAGCGCCACGTTGACATCGTGGAGGTCGTAGGTTCGAGTCCTATCCTGCCCACTAGGCGCACACTGGTTTTCAGTGTGCGCCTTTTTTGTTTCACATACTTCGCTCGATGGCACAACCGCTGTTGAGTTACGATCTATGGGTACGGGCCTCGCTTGGGCGGGAATGTATGGAGAGCAGCAGCTATCGGATACCAGCCAGCGCTCTCATCTGGCGGCTGGGGGGTGGACAAATTATGTCATCTCCACTGCGCCGGCGCCGGGCCAGCGGAGATGTTTACGAGGTCGTGGAAGCGAAGCCCCATTCCTATTTCCTTGCGCTCTACAGCTAGGAGGCTCGAGAACTCGCTCGAGTGTGCGCTGGCGAGCACACCGCACAGGGAGACTATGGCCGACGCAGTGTGCGTGAGGATGCTTTCCACAAGGGCGAGCGCTCCTGCTCACCCCCCATGGAGTTGGGGATAGATATTGCCGACCTGAACGCCGCGCACTTCAATGTGCCTCCCGCGCCAACGAACCATACCCAGCGGGCGCGTCGGACGTACAGGGCGGTTCAAGGCCGATTCGTTTATGCGTCGGGCTTTTACATCTATTGCTACCTAGCCAGCGAGAGCTTTTTGCTCGGCTACAGCTTTCCCGCTTTGCCTGTGCGAGCCTACATCGCACACGGAGGAAGAGACGTTGAGCATCGCATTGTGTCAGCATTGCGGAACCGAACTGCAGAGCGGGAGCGGCGGGTACATCAGCATGCCCAGCTCTCCGAGCGCACAGATACTCGCTCGAAGCTGAAGCAGCGCTCTCTAAAGAAGCTCCACGACTCTGACCATCGCCTGCCCGACGCCACGCAGCAGTCTCCGCGGAACATGTACTGCGTGCCCGACTTTTTCCTCGAGCCCGATATCTGCGTGTTCTGCGACGGTGGCGTACAAGATGAAGCGCAACAGCGCCGGGGACCAATGGCTGCGTCGCGAGCTCAGAGAGAGATCGGGGCCCACAACGAATACCGCACCAAACACCTAGTGCTGGAGGTGTGGGATCGACAGGAGGGGTGAGGGAATACACACAAGAGCCGCCTCGGGGCGGCTCTTGTCTCACACAGCGGGTGGGGTGCTACTTGATGGTGACGCCAGCGCCCACGGCCTCGAGCTTCTCCTTGGCGGTGTCGGCCTGCTCCTTGCTGACGGCTTTGAGCACCTCGGACGGGGCCCCGTCCACCACTTCCTTGGCCTCTCGCAGGCCCAAGCTCGTCAGCTCGCGGACGACCTTGATCACCTGGATCTTTTGATCGCCCACCGACTGGAGCACCACATCGAACTCGATCTGCTCCTCTGCCTCTTCCACCGCCTCGGCGACGGGCGCGGGGCCAGCGGCCACAGCCACGGGGGCCGCAGCGCTCACGCCAAAGCGCTCCTCCAGTGCCTTGACGAGATCGGCCAGATCCAGCACTGTCATATTGCCGATAGCCTCGATCATTTCCTCTTTCGTCATGCCAAAAACCTCCTGATGGGTTGCGTACGATCACGGTTGATGAGCGAGTGCACTCGCTCGCACATATTATCCTTCCGCTGGCGCGCCAGCTGGCGCACTCTCGAGCTGCTCCACCCGCGCGTTGAGCACATACATAATGCTGCGCAACAGGCTCGACAGCACGCCCACAAAGGCGCTGACGGGCGCCTGCATACCGCCCATCAACTGCGCCAGGAGCACCTCGCGCGGTGGCAGAGTGGCCAGTGCGCGCACTTGCTCAGCACTCAGCACCTGGCCGTTGAGCAAGCCCCCCTTGAGTCCGAAATCCGCCTCGTGCTCTCGCACAAAGCCCGCCACGGCCTTGGCCACGCCGGGGACGTCGTCGTACGCAAAAGTCACGACATTCGGCCCCGTCATCAGCTCCTCGTCACACGGCAGATCGGCCCGCTGCAGGGCGATACACATGAGCGAGTTCTTGATGACCACGGCTTCTCCGCCGACCTCTCGCAGCCGTCGGCGCAGATCGCTGATCTCGGCCACGGAGAGCCCCGCCTGGTTGCACCAGATCATGATCTGCGCGCGCGCCAGGTTGTCCGTGTACCTATCGATGATCTCTTCTTTCTGGATCCGTTGTAGCGCCAAGGATTATCACCTCCTCACAAAAAAGTCTTCGTGCCACACCGACACGAAGACTCGCGGGGCCAGGGCCCCTAAAATCGATCTTCGCCTCGGCAGGCTCCATTAAGCGTTTCCACGCACCTGCTGTCTTTGGCGACAGAGCGCTATTCGGTTGAGTCTCAGGCGCGGAACTCGATAGCCTCCGGCACACTCAGGTGAAGGCCGGGCCCCATTGTGGACGCGACGGTGATCCGCCGGAAGTACTGTCCTCTGAGGCCTTCGGGGCGCACACGCTGCACGGCATCCATCACTGCGGCCAGGTTCTGGAGCAGCTGCTCCTCGGTAAAACTGGCCTTGCCGATGGGGATGTGCAGGTTGGCGGAGCGATCAATGCGAAACTCCACACGCCCCTGGCGCAACTGCTGCACAGTACCGGCGATATCCTCCGGTTGCACCACCGTGCCGGCCTTGGGGCTGGGCATCAGCCCCCGGGGTCCCAGCACACGCCCCAGCCGCCCGATCTTGCCCATCACTTGGGGCACGGCCACGGCCACGTCGAAATCCACCCATCCCTCTTGGATCCTGGCCACAAGGTCGTCCGCCCCCACATAGTCCGCGCCGGCCTCCTCGGCCAGCCGCGCCGCATCGCCCTCGGCGAATACCAGAATACGCAGCGTTTTGCCGGTGCCCGCGGGGAGCGCCACCGTGCTGCGAATTTGCTGGTCGGCGCGTCGCGGGTTTACGTTCATGCGCAAGTGCACTTCGATCGTCTCATCGAACTGGGCGCTAGCCAGGCTTTTGGCCAGCGCAATGGCTTCTTGGGGGCCATATTCCTTGAACCGATCAACCTGTGCGAGCGCACTGAGGTATTTCTTGCCGTGTTTTGCCATCTTGCCTCCTGTGGTTCCAGCGGGTGGCCCGGGCCACCCTCCCACCCATCGGGCGCCGCGACGGGCGCCTCATATCGCCCACTACTCGGTTACTGTGATGCCCATGCTGCGTGCAGTGCCCTCGATTTGGAGCATAGCCCCTTCGATATCCACCGCGTTGAGGTCCTTCATCTTGAGCTGGGCGATCTCTCTCACCTGCTCTCGTGTCACTTTGCCCACCTTGGTAGCCAGCGGCGTCGAGGAGCCCTTGGAGAGGTTGGCCGCCTTGAGCAACAGGTCCTTGGCCGGCGGTGTCTTGAGGATAAACGAAAAGGACCGGTCGGCATAGATCGAGATCTCGGCGGGGATCACCGTGCCGGCATCGGCCTGAGTTCGCGCGTTGTACTCCTTGCAGAACTGCATGATGTTCACACCGTGCGGCCCCAAAGCCGTTCCCACCGGAGGTGCGGGGTTCGCCTTGCCGGCTTGGATCTGCAACTTGACGACCGCGATTACTTTTTTAGCCATTGACTACGCACCTCTTTTTCGCCCAGTCGCAACCTGGTGACTGGCTCTAGATTCTCTCAACCTGCAAAAAGTCCATCTCGACGGGCGTTTCTCGCCCAAAGAAGGACACGAGCACACGCACCTTGCCGCGCTCGGGGTACAAATCATCCACCACAGCCATGAACTCGGCAAAAGGCCCTTCAACAATACGCACAGTCTCGCCCACTCTGAAGCTGACTTTGACGCGCGGTTGCTCCGCCTCCATGCGGCTGAGAATCTTTTCGACCTCTTCCTCGCTCAGCGGGATCGGCTTTGTTCCAGAGCCCACAAACCCGGTGACGCCGGGCGTGTTGCGAACAACATACCAAGACTCGTCATCCATGATCATCTGCACGAGGATATAGCCAGGGAACACGCGGCGGCGGCTTGTACGCCGCTGCCCCTCCCGGATCTCGACCTCTTCCTCCGTGGGCACCACAACCTGAAAGATCTTGTCCTGCATGCCCATAGTCTCGATGCGCTGCTCAAGGTTGCTTTTGACCTTGTTCTCATAACCCGAGTAGCTGTGGATGACATACCACTCGCGGCCATCGGCCACCTCTTCGTCCGCCTCGTCACCAGCTTCATCAGCGACTTCATCGGCGGCGCTATCAGCAGCCTCCGCGCTGTCAGCGAGCTCGGTGAAAGAGCCGTCCTCTATTCGGACCTCATCCTCGAGTTCGAGGGGGTCTTGGTCCTTTGTCTCCAGATCCATCTCGTCTGCGTTCACAACCACACCAACCTAAGCCAACCAGTGTATGAGGAAGGCAAACATCCTGGCGAAAATCCAGTCGATCAACCCCAAGGCCACACTCATCGCAAACGTGACACCGAACACAATGGCCGTGAGATTGATCGTGGTACGCCGAGAAGGCCACATGACCTTTCTGATCTCCGTGTGCACATCCTTAAAGTACCGGATGACACGGTTCTCCTTTTTGGGCGCTACTGCCACTCGTTTCGCCACGTAGTCTACTCCTCGGCCCGCTGACGCGGGAGCACGCCCTTTAACAACGACGGACACCGTAAGCCAGAGGGCATAAGCCGGGGCCATACGGAGCGGCCACCTCAAACAGGCTGCGGTCTCTAGCACGGTGCCCCTTGCAACACAAGGCAGGCGAGGCAGGACTCGAACCCGCAACCTACGGTTTTGGAGACCGTTGCTCTGCCAGTTGAGCTACTCGCCTACAAGGAGAGGCTGTACCCTCTCCTAGCGTTCCTCTCGGTGCTCAGTATGCTTGCGGCACCGACGACAGTACTTTTGCAGCGCGAGCCGAGCCGTATCGTTCTTGCGGTTCTTTTCGCTCGTATAGTTGCGCTCTTTGCACTCGCTGCATGAGAGCGTGATCACAAGTCGGTTTGCTTTCTTGGCCATGACCTCACAACCTTTCGAGCCCCAGAGGGCTCAAAGGCCTTGCCCTCCACGGGTAAGCTATCCCAGGATCTCGGTGACGACGCCGGCGCCCACTGTGCGGCCGCCCTCCCGCA
>CAYOUT010000021.1:0-38315 GCA_964407215.1 uncultured Anaerolineales bacterium
GCGCAAGGTGCCTTACCTCTGCGTTTCTGTCACTCTTCAGTTGTTAAGGTGCCTCACCATCTTCTCGCTACTGATGCACGGGGTAAGATTCTACCTCATCGCGCCTCAGTTGTCAAGCCCTGGTTATCCACCGGTCAAAGCCCGACCGGGCTCCGCCCCGTGGCGCCGTAGGTACCGCAGGCATCGGGCGGCTATCAACCAGTCATAACATGAGCTGGCCCGTAGCCCATCTGCACTGCGACTTTACACTATACCCTACACCGCAAACCTTGTCAAATCCGACCACACCCTCGAATCAGGACATGCAGCCGACTTGATCGATCGCGGTGTGTGACCGGAGAGGTCACACAGGTTTCCAGCTACGCCCCTTGAGTGAGGCGCGCCCTACAGCGTTCAAAAGGATACCATAGAGTGAGCGATATGTCAAACATCGCTTCATTGCTGGCCGTGCTCTGCAATGCACTCTGCAGATCCACATGCGTTCGGGCACATCGCTCCGGATCACTATCGAGCCAGAGTTCGCCCGCTACACCCTACAGCACCCCTCACCTAGTTGTTAAGCTTTCTCTCAAGCGCAACAGTCAGTGATTGTACCACAGGAGCGCATAGGCTCCAAATCGCAAAAGATCGCTGTCAGACGTCTCTTCGGCCGGCCAAAGCCTCTGCAAGAGTGACGCGGTCAGCATACTCCAGGTCGCCGCCCCTCGGCAGGCCTAGAGCGAGGCGTGTCACCTTGGGAACCAAGGGCGCGAGCGCACGGGCCAAATACATGGCAGTGGCGTCGCCCTCCAGGGTCGGGTTCGTAGCCAGGATGACCTCCTCGGCCGGCCGCCGCTCAATTCTTTTGAGCAACTCCGCAATATGCAGCTCGTCCGGGCCGATGCGATCCATCGGTGATATATGGCCGTGGAGCACATGGTACACGCCCTTGTACCGCCCCGTGTTCTCGATAGCGAGCACGTCCAGAGGCTCTTCCACCACACAGATCGTATCTAGCTCGCGCATTTCGTCACCACAGATCGAGCACGGATCCGATTCGCTGATGTTACGACATACAGAGCACAACATAATGCGTTCGTGCAGTTCGGCCAGGGCGTTGGCCAGCGCCTGGGCGTCGTCTTGGCCCGTGCGCAACAAATAGTATGCAAGTCTCGAAGCCGTTTTGGGCCCAATGCCCGGCAACCGGCTAAAGGCATCAATCAAACGCGTAACCGCTTTGGGGGTCGCTGCCATCTACAAGAGCCCTGTTAGATCCATACCCCCCGCCAGGGGGCCAAAGCTGTCGGCCATCAGTCGCTTCGATTTCTCGAGCGCATCCGTGTAGGCGGCCATGATGAGATCCTCGAGCATCTCGGCATCCTCGGGATCCACCACTTCCGGCTTGATCTTGACACTCCGCAGCTCTTGCATACCCGTCATCTCCACGGATACAGCGCCGCCCCCCGACGTCCCAATAACCACTTGTTCCGCCAAGGCGTTCTGCGCCTCGGCCATCTGATTCTGCATCTCCTCCAACTGGCGCATCATCGGCGGCTGAGGCGCACGGAATCTGCGCTTCCCTTTGCTAGCCATGGGGATCCTCCATTTCGTTCTCGGTGTCCTCGCCAGCGAGGCTGACCTTTGCTACGCGAGCGCCCAGGCGCTGGAATTCTTTTACACCGGGGTGATTGAGTAGCTTCTGCCGCTTTATCTCGCGATCCTCTATCCCGTCGAATAGCTCTTGCGGGGCTTCACCCATCTCGGGGGCACTCGGTTGCGCGGCCTCCCACGCATCCAGGTCGGCCTCGCACTGCACTGTGCAGGGCTGCCCAAGCGTCTCTGACAACACTCGCTCGATCATTGCGCGGTTCTTGTCTTCCATCAGGCGCCTGACACTAAAGTCCTGCTGGCAGGCCAATGTTATCACATTCCCGGTGACCCCCACTGGCGAACCGAGCTTTACCTGCCCCCCCACTTTTGGGTCGAGCCTCTCGATACGCGCGAGCACTTGTGGCCAATGGCCCTGAACCCAATCCAAGCTCAGTGGCCGCATCTCGTCCGCAGGCTGTGTTGCGGTTACCGCTGCGCGCCCTGGGTCGGCCTTACTGGCCGTGGCGCGCGGCCGAGTCGCCGTTTCTCGGGGTTCGGTCGAAGAGGCAGGTGCTGGGCGGCTCCTGGGCTTGTGCGCAGGCACGGACCCTTGCGCTCCGCCCGTCGTGTCCTCTGTTGGTGATAGGGTTGTTGAGGGCTGCACTCCTGGCCGCGAACTAGCGTCTCGCGAATCCGCTACGCCGGCCCCGTCCCCCCCCTCCGCCGGCTGCGCCACAGCCTCGATAAGGGCGAGCTCCAGTGGAAGCTGGGGGCGCGCGGCGTTGCGCAGGCCACTGCCCGCCTCGCTGAACAACTTGATTGCACGCACCAGGTTGGGAAGAGAGAACGCCCCATCCTGCACGATGGTGTGCAACACAGCCGTATCCTCCGCGCTCAGGCTGTGCAGACCCTCCTCCACACCAGACATCATGAGCATTAACGCGCGCAGTTGATCCAGAATCTCGTCAAGAAATTGTCGCGGCTCCGCACCCTGATCGATAGCCTCATTGATCGCACGCAAACCGGCGGGGAGCTCCGCCTGGGTCATCGCCTGTACCACTCGCATCACCAGATCGCCCGCAGGCGACCCCAACACCTCGCGCACTTGGTCAACAGTGATACGTGTGGAGCCATAGGCTGCGAGCTGATCCAGCAAGCTCTCGGCATCGCGAAAGCTGCCCGTCGCACGTCGCGCGATATAGGTCAACGCCTCCGGTGCAATATCGATACCCTCGCGCTCGCAGATACGCTGCAGTTTTGCCGTGATCACCTCTAGCGATCCGCGACGAAAGTCGAAACGCTGACAGCGCGAAAGCACCGTCTGCGGCAGGCGGTGGGGCTCTGTCGTGCAGAGAATAAACAGCACATGCGACGGCGGCTCCTCTAGCGTCTTGAGAAGGGCGTTGAACGCCTCGTTCGTCAGCATGTGTACCTCGTCGATCACGTACACCTTGTACCGCCCTTCACTGGGCGCAAACAGGACCTTGTCACGCAGATCGCGAATCTCGTCGATGCCACGGTTCGAGGCCGCATCGATCTCGATGAGATCCACAGACCGCCCCTCAGTGATGCTGCGACATATGGGGCACTCGTTGCAGGGCGGGTCCGACGTATCGCCCACACAGTTGACAGCCTTGGCCATGATACGCGCCGTCGAAGTCTTCCCGGTTCCGCGCAGGCCGGTGAAGAGATAGGCATGCCCGATACGCCCCGCCCGTATCTGTTGTTGTAGCGTGGCGGTGATATGCTCCTGACCCAGGATATCGTGAAAGGTTTGTCCTCTCCATTTGTTATAGAGCGCTTGCGTGGTCATTGGCATACCCTTGCAAAAGTGCACTGAGACATAACCAGCGTAATAGAGTCCTGCCCAGCCAAAGCGGGCACCATAGAGTGTAGCATCGACGCCAACGCGGGGCAAACACCTATGGGGACCGCCAAGAGCCGCGAGCGCCGTGGCAGCCCTTGGCAGTGGTCGTTCCAGATCACCGCATTCACGAGCCTCGCCCGCGGCCAAGGGTGGGCAGCGCTTGACAAAGTCTCTCGAAAGCCACCCCCCCCTCCCGCAACAGCACCGGGGGCGTACTCATCAAATCTACGATGCTGGAGGCGACGCCATCGGGGCCCCCCCCCCCATCCAACACGAGATCCACTCGTCCCTCGAGGTCCGCCAGCACCCCCTGTGCCGTCCTCGGAGCGGGGCGGCCCGAGAGGTTGGCGCTGGTCACAGCGAGGGCACCGCCAACTCGCGCCAGCAGATCGATGGCTGTGGAATGCGCAGGCATGCGCACGGCCACGGTGTCACCGTTCGCGCTCAACAAACTGGGCACTCTCGGCTGGCGCGCCACCACCAACGTCAGGGGGCCTGGCCAGAAGCGTTCCGCCAAAAGTCCGTATTCCGGCGGCAGATCACACGCCACGGCCAACACGGCATCTGGCGCAGAGACCAGCACGGGGATGGCCAATTCACGCGGGCGTTGCTTGGCCCAATAGAGCCGCTCCAGCGCATCCTTCCGCCACAGGTCGCAACCTACACCATAGACGGTATCTGTGGGAAAGGCCACTAGTCGGCCGGCGCGGATGATCCGTACAGCCTCCTCCACAGCCGCAACCGACAAAGAGAGCACCCTTGTCGTAACGGGCTCATCCGGCAAGCTCATAACGCTCGACCTTGGAGACAGAACCGCTCGATCGCCTCTGCTGCGCCGTCCTCTTCTACGGAGGGGGCTACATAGTCGGCCACCGCTTTCGCCTCTGTCGATGCGTTGCCCATAGCCACCCCCAGGCCGGCCCAGGCGATCATCGGCACGTCGTTCCCCGAGTCGCCGATGGCCATCGTCCTGTGCCGTGGCACTCCCAACCGGGCGGCGACCAGTGCCAGCGCGGACGCTTTGGTCACCCCCAGGGCCAGCCCCTCCAAAAAGAGCGCGTGGGAGCGCACAATCTGCATGCGCGCGCCAAACTCTCGCTCGACCAAGGGGCGTATGGCGTCCAGCCGAGCGGGGTCGCCTATGATGATGAACTTGCTCGGCGCGCCAGGCAGCGCCGACGCCAGATCGTCTATCAAGTGGTATGGCAAACCGAACCAACGCTCGTAGAACGCGTCCGAGTGCTGTTTGTTCTCCACATAGATCTCTTCGTCCACATAGAGTGTAAGCGACAGATCGTGCAGCCGGCAGAACTCGGTAACCTCACGCACTAGCTCTACGGGGAACGTGCTATCGAACAGACGCTCCCGCGTGGCGGGGTCCACCACCAACGCGCCCTGATAGCAGATCAGCGGTGTGTTGATTTCCAGATCCTGCGCCCAGCGGTACATACTGGCAAACCCTCTGCCCGATGCCAAACCGAGGTGGACCCCCTGGCGCCGGGCCGCATCCAGCGAGCGGCGCACCCGTGAAGAGACCGTTAGGTCATCCCGTAAAATGGTGCCATCCATATCCATGGCGATCAGATCGTACGTTGTATCGAGCTCGCTCAATAGGATCCCCTCGGCTCCGCTCAGGCGGGACGTTCTACGCGTACGATACGCGCCAGCCCACCATAATCCGGTAGCAGGTCCACGCGCGCCTCGGGGAAGGCCCTTCTGGCCATCGCGGGCACTAGTTCACCCTGCTCCTCATCGATCTCCATCAACAGCAGTCCCGGCCAGCCCAGTACAGCAGGGGCGAATCGCAATAGTCGCTCGATGAGCACCGTCCCCGCCGGGCCGCCGTCCAACGCTAGCCTCGGCTCATAGTGCGCCACATCGGCGGGTAGCAGAGCCCAGCGCTCGCTCGGCACATAGGGCGGGTTGACCACGATCAGGTCCAGCGGACCGGCCATTGCACTCAGCAGATCGCCCTGCACGAGGCTCACTCGTCCTCCCAATCCGTAGCGTCGCACATTAGCACCGGCCACCTCCAGCGCCCCTCGTGAAAGATCGATAGCCCACACCAGGCTGTGCTCAAGGCGTCGGGCCAAGACGATAGCCAACGCACCACTGCCAGTGCCCACATCGGCCACCCGCAACCGATCGAGGGGGCGAGTGTCGGCCCAAGCGAGAGCCTGATCCACTAGGCCCTCCGTCTCGGGCCGCGGAACCAGCACACGCTCATCCACCAGAAGCTCGACGTCGTAAAAGTGGCGCCGGCCGACGAGATAGGCCACCGGCTCGTGATGCGCCCGGCGCCGCACCAGCGCCTCGAAGGTACGGGCTTGCTCAGGGTCCAACACCTCGTGCCAGCGCACCAGTACCTGCGGCCGCTCCGCCCCGAGCACGTGGGCCAGCAACATCTCGGCGTCCAACCGCGGAGTGGGGTTGTCGCCCACGCTCAGCGCACGAATCGCCCAGCGGAGCGCATCAGCGACGCGCATATCCTCCACCCGCAGCTCTCGGCCGAGTCCGTCGCCCTTGGTTGTCGGCCCCGGCCCCTGCGTGTCGTCGTAGGCCATAGCGATCAGCTAACGCTTACTCGCAGGCGCTGAGCCTGCTCTGTGGCTGCGAGCTCTTCGATGAAAGGATCCAGATCGCCAGCCAACACGTTCTCCAGCCGGTGCACCGAAAGGCCGATACGGTGATCCGTCACGCGGTTTTGCGAAAAGTTGTATGTACGTATCTTTTCGCTGCGCTCGCCCGTTCCCACCTGCATGCGGCGACTCTCCTCCACATCGTTGAGTTGCCGCTGATACTCCAGGTCGTAGAGTCGCGCCCGAAGGATCGACATGGCGCGCGCCCTGTTCTGAAGCTGAGAACGCTCATCCTGGCACTGAACCACGATCCCCGTGGGCAGATGCGTGATGCGCACGGCCGAATCGGTCGTGTTCACGCTCTGGCCGCCGTGCCCGCCCGAGCGAAACACATCCACCCGCAGGTCACGTTCGTTGATCTCCACCTCCACCTCGTCCACCTCGGGCAGCACAGCCACAGTGGCTGTGGAGGTGTGGATACGCCCTGACGTCTCCGTCGTGGGCACGCGCTGCACGCGGTGGACGCCGCTCTCGTATTTGAGCCGCGAAAAGACTCCCTTCCCCTTGACCTCAAAGATCATCTCTTTAAAGCCGCCGATGCCCGTCCCGTTACTGCTGAGGACCTCCCATTGCCAACGCTGGTTGGCCGCGTACTGTGTGTACATACGGAACAGGTCCGCCGCAAACAACGCTGCCTCATCCCCGCCAGTGCCCGCGCGAATCTCCACGATCACATTACGGCGGTCGCGGGGGTCTTTGGGCAATAGCAGCACTCGCAAGCGCCCCTCGACGGGCTCCAAGGCCTCTTCAAGCCGCGCGACCTCTTCGGCCGCCATATCGCGCATCTCGGGGTCGGTTTCGTCCTCCAACAAGGCGCGCGTGTCCTGCAGCTCGTCCGCCAGGCGGGTGTATTCGCGCCCCACCTGCACCATCTCTTCCAGCTCAGCGTGCTCTTGGGCGTACCGCCGGATGCTGTCCGGATCTTGCGAGACTTGGGGAGACGCGAGCAGCGCCGCCAGTTCATCATAGCGCTGCAGTATCTCTTGAACTCTGTCAAACACTGTGTACTCCATCGCCTTTCAGGCCCCCGGGCTGGCACTATCTCCGCCGAGTACAGCGGCCCGGCCCCAGGGCGAACAAACGGTGTCCAAATGCCGCAGGACACCTCTCCTTATTATAGCAGCGTACTAGGCGCCGATCAAAGCGCCCTGTGCTGTACACACAAAGAGGCGGAGAGCCCAAAGACTCCCCGCCTCGTGGGCGCCGCACTCAGCCCCTTATTTAGTCACGAAACGATCGTAGAGCGCCTGCAGATCGTCCTCCGAGTAAAAGTGCACCACCAACTTTCCGCCTCTGCGGCTACGAAAGAGATCCACCTTGGTGCCCAGCGCCTCCCGGAACTCGCTCTCCAAAGCCTCGGTCTCGGGCGTCCTAGAGCGCTGGCTCGAGGATTCTTGCGCAGAGGCCTGTAGGCGCCGCACCATCTCCTCCGTCTGGCGGACCGACAGGTGCTTCTTGATCACGGTTTTGAGGACGAGTAATTGCTCCTCTTCCTCGTCCAGCATCAACAGCGCGCGGGCGTGGCCCTCGGTGATGTGGGCCGTCACCAATGCGTCCTTGATCTCGCCCGGCAGCCGCAACAGGCGCAGCGCGTTGGTGATGCTCACCCGACTGCGGCCGACTCGCTCGGCAATCCGCTCTTGTGTAAGGCCAAACTCTTCGCTCAGCTGCTGGTAGGCCTGCGCCTCCTCCAACGGGTTCAGGTCTGCCCGCTGGATATTCTCGACCAGCGCAAGCTCCAGCATCTCCTGCGGGGTGACATCTTTGACGATGACATCCACGTGCTGTAAATTGGCCAAACGAGCCGCACGCCACCGACGCTCACCGGTAATGAGCTGGTAACGCACCGGCTCGTCCACATTCTCTGGCGCGACGGTCTGCTGCACAATGAGGGGTTGGATCAGGCCAACCTCGCGGATCGAGTCCGCCAGTTCCTGGAGGGCGTCCGGATCGAACACACTACGCGGCTGCCGGGGGTTGGGCACGATGGCATCGATATGGACACGCCTCAGGCCGGGCGCCGCTGGTTTGGAGGGGATTAGTGCATCCAGCCCTCTGCCAAGGCCTCGCCTAGTCTTCTCCATAATGGCTCCTCCTCCCTCACCCCTACACTCACACCTCTACTCGCCGCGCAGCAACTCCTCGCAGAGGGCCGCATAAGCTTGCCCCCCGCTCGATTCGGGTGCATAGGTACTGATCGGCTCGCCGTAGCTTGGCGCCTCGCTCAACTTGACGCTGCGAGGGATGATGGACCGGAATACGGTGGCGGGAAAGTGTTGCCTCACTTCCTGCAGCACCTCGCGCGCCAGGTTGGTGCGCACATCGTACATGGTCATGATCAGACCCCGCATAAAGAGATCGGGGTTCAGGCTCTGGCGTACCAGCTCGATGGTGCGTAGCAACTGGGTCAAGCCCTCCAAGGGCAGATACTCGCACTGGATCGGGACCAGCACCCCGTCGGCCGCAGTGAGGGCGTTCAATGTCAGCATGCCCAAGCTGGGAGGCGTGTCTATGAGGATATAATCGTACCGCTGGCGGATCGATTCGATGGCGCGTCGCAGACGAAGCTCGCGCCCGGCCACTTGGACCAATTCTACCTCTGCGCCGGCGAGAGCGGGAGTTGAAGGGATAAGGTCCAACCCGACACAGGCGGTCACAGTGATGAGCGTCGAGGCACGTTCTGCACCGATGAGCACATCGTACACAGAGCGAGTAAGTGCGTACTTGTCAACGCCCAAGCTGCTGCTGGCGTTCGCCTGGGGGTCCATGTCTATCAACAAGGTGTGTTTGCCAGCCGAGGCCAGATATGCGGCCAGATTCACGGCGGTAGTCGTCTTACCTACCCCCCCTTTTTGGTTGGCCAACACATACACTCGCCCCACATCGTCCTCACTTGGATGGTGCACACCGGTTACCGTCGCAGTCGCCCATGGGCCAAACGCTGCTCCACCTGCTCGCGAGCCGGGATGCCGGCCGTCCCCTCTCTCTCGACAGAGAACGAGGCCACACAATTGGCGTAACGCGCCGCCTCAAGCGCATCGCCAGACTCGCGCAGGCGCACGAGGAACGCCGCCGCGAACACATCACCGGCGCCAGTGGGATCCACCTCCACCACATCATAGCCCGGCACCCGGATGCGTCGGCCGTCGATATGGACGATGGCGCCGTTCGCGCCTTCCGTCAACACTAGGAGCTTTGACCACCCGACGAAGCGATCCAAAAGGGCTCGATCCCCGCCGAGGTCCTCCATACTGAGCACCACGGCATCGGCTGCGCCCAATAGATCGGCGGCTTGCGGCCACGGAGCCGGATGTACCAACCCATCGCTGGCCCAAGCGCGAAGCCAACCCTGCGGAGTGATGCCGAGAGTGGCCGCCCCAAACACGCTCGCCAGGTCGGGCGACACCTCGCGCGCAACAGGCCCCAAATGCGCGATGGGAATCTGCTCCCAAGCGACGGGGAGATCATCCAGAGTCAACGGCTCGGCCACCTGGCGCACATACTGCCGCCTTCCCCGCTCTGTATACAGGTTCTCGAACGTTGTGGTACATGCCGCGGGCTTGCACCGAACTTGCATGTGGAGTGCGCATGGTAACCCCGTCGAGTCGGGCCCCGCGCTGGTGAGCACGCCGGCCCTCAGGCCCAACCGGCTGGCTGTCACCGCTGCATAGGTCGCCGTACCCCCTTGGCGGTATACACCTCCAGAAGTGATATCCCTGGTTACGTGGCCGATGACGAGATACTCCGGGATAGCTTCCAAAACGATACCCCGTCGGGCTATTTGGGGAGAATTTGGACCTTGCGGTCCTCATCCTCACCCGTGCTCTCGGTGTACACGTCCGGGTCATCTCTGAGAGCCAGGTGAACGATGCGGCGTTCATGCGCGGGCATCGGCTCCATCACCGCCGAACGCCCCGTCGTGCGCACCTGATCGGCCAGACGTTGGGCCAGCGTCTGCAGCCCAACAGCACGCTTGGCCTTATAGTTCTCCACATCCACCACCACATTGGGCCACGAACCGATCTTGCGGCTCACGATGAGCCGGGTAACGAATTGCAGGTCGCGTAGGGTGTCTCCACGCCGGCCGATGAGGATACCCAGGTCGTCTCCAACTACGTTCAGGATCACTGGCGAGGTCTCGCCTGTCACGGCATCCACCTCTCCGCCCCGGCTGCTGACCTCTACGGCCCCCATAACGCCCATCTTGTCCAGGAGCGTAGAGAGCACATCGAAAGCGACGCGTTCCAGCTCTGAGGCTTTGCTCGCGGCTCGAGCGCTGCCCCCAGCCCGTACCGTATCCCCCTCCGGCTCCTCCGCCACATCTTCTCTGTCGTCGTCCCCCTCCTCGGAGAAGGCCTCCTCCGAAGGGGCGTCCTCGGGAAAGGCGGCCTCCTCAACGGCGGCGAGCCCCTCTTCAGGCTCTTCATAGGCCTCCGGGGAGCGGGGCAACCACACACGGATAGCGGCCTCACCCGTTCGCACTAGCCCGAACACTGAGCGGCTCGTATCCCTGATCACCTCGTACTCGAGATCCTCAGGGGCCACCCCGAGCTCGGCAGCGGCTCGTTTCAAGGCTTCGTCCACACTTTTGCCGGCGTACTCAGCGCTTGGCCTTACGTCTCTGCCTCTTTCGTCCATAAGTGACGTCTTCCTTGTTCGTGGCAGGGGCAGGGGGCGCGATCTCTTCTGTAGAAGGCCCTTCCAGGCGCTCGATTGCCCACTGCATTACAATACCGATCACATTAGATATCACAAAGTAGATCGCCAACCCCGACGCGAACTGGGTTGTAAAGTAACCGAACATCAGCGGCATCATGAGCTGCATCGTCTGGTTCATAGACGCCTGCTGAGGGTCAGCGCTGGGCTGAGCCATAAGCTTCTGCTGCAGCCACATCGTCCCGCCCACGAGCACTGGCAACACAAACGGTGACGGGTCAGGGTTGGCCAGGTTCAACCACAGGAAGCGGTTCTGGAGGGGTACGAGATCCGTAAACATCGTGAATCCCGAGTAGGTGTTTTGCCCGAGCGACATCAACTCGATGGGGGTATCGGCCAGGATGCTGTTGATCGATTGGTACAGGGCGATCCAGATCGGGAACTGGGCGAACGACAGCAAGCATCCGCCCATCGGGTTCGCGCCGGCGTCCTTGTACAGCTTTTGCTGTTCCTGCACCAAGCGCGTCTTGTCACCACCATACTTCTTTTGGAGTTCCGCCATCTTGGGCTGAAGCCTGGACATGGCCCTGGTAGCGCGCACCTGCTTGATCTGTAGAGGCGCTGTCAGCAACCTCAGGAGGAGGGTGAACACGCCGATAGCCACCACAAAACTGCGCCCCAAGTAGGCGTAGAGGAAGAGCAGTAGATTCAGAAAGGGCCGAATGAGGCCTTCACGCCAAATGGTGCTCCACCCCACCTGGAACCCGACAACGACGACGATCGCGATGAGCCCCCAAGTCAACAGAGACTTGCGAACCTGCTTTGGATCGATCTGTGGACTGGTAACGCTTGTCACTATGGTATGTCCTCCAGCTCCAATTACTGCTTTGGTGGCGGGTAGATCCAGATCGGCCCGCCATCGGCGCGCGTCACATCCAGCGCGACGACACTCGCCAGGGTCGTCCCCACATAGACCCTATCGCCCGAGATCGACGGCCTGGACAGAATGCGGCCCTGCACCTCCGCAATGAGCTGAGCACTGCCATCCGATATCGCGATTCGGTACACGCGCCCGGTGTCGGTGCCCACGATCAAGTGGTCATCCATCAACGCCGCACCAGCGCGCACCGCGCCGTTCAACTGGACCGGCTCCCAGCGCGGAGAGCCATCGCCCGTAGCGAGCGCATGCACCTTGCCGTCAAGAGAGGGAACATACACATAGCCTTCGTGCACCAGAGGTTCGCCCCAGACCCACTGCCCCAGATCGCGCTGCCACACCTCGTCGCCCGTATTCGCATTCAGCACGTGCAGTCTTTTGGCGATGCTCCCGACGTACACTTGGCCATCCGCAACGCACACCGCACCTGGGATCGAAGCCCCGAGGTCGCGTTGCCACACCAGTGCGCCTGTTTGCCGATCCAGGGCGTACACGGTGTGATCCATGGAGCCTATATAGACGTATTTTCCGTCCACAGCGGGCGTGCTCCACACCCAGTTGCCCGTCTCAAAGGGCGCATCCCAGACGCTCTTGCCAGTGGCGATATCGACGGCGTACACTCGATGGTCCGATGATCCAAAATAGGCTCGCCCGTCCACCGCAGTGGCCCCCCCGATGATGGGCCCCTCTGCAGCGAACTCCCACAGCTTGCGACCCGAGGCGCCATCGAACGCGTAAAGCCGCTGGTTGAAGGAGCCGATCAGGACGGTGTCCCCAGCTAGCTCGGGGGCTCCATACATCGCGTCCAGGGGCACCTCTGTGTTCTCGGTGTTCGCAGCGCCACTCAACAACCCCCCAAGGCCCGTGGGGCGCTCTACAGCCACCGGATAGGTCCACAGGAGCTCCCCAGTAGAGGTTTTGAGACCCACCACCGTGTCGTTGGCGAGAGCCGAGAGCACGATATCGTCTATGACGGTAACCACCGTCCACCCCGCGTTCGTCGCCCCCGCACGCGGCGCGCATCCCGTCAACACAACACTCAGCATAATGACAAGGAGAGCGTAACGCCCTCCCCTTCTCAAGATCGTCAAGCTTGGTCCTCCGTCGGCTCTTTCGCCGGATGAATGCACAGCCACACGCCCCATTCCGTCAACATCCTCGGCATCAGGCCGCTGAAACCGATCAGGGCACCGGATCATAGCCTCCTGGGTTGAACGGATTGCATCGTAATACGCGGTTCAGCCCAAGCCAGCCCCCTCGCAACACACCGTACTTGGCAACAGCCTCGTAAGCGTATTCCGAACAGCTGGGGGTGAACCGACAAGTAGGAGGTAACACGGGCGATATAACCCGCTGATAGAATCGAATGCCCCCCAGAGTAGCCCGCTTACCGATCGACATCGGTTTTACACTCGTCCGCCACAACCCCGGCATGTGCTATCAGCATACCGGCCCTCTGCAAGAGCCGGGAGATGGACTGCTCCACAGCCCTGAAATCGGTCTCTACGATCCCCTTGCGCGCGATGAAAACGATATCCCACCCGGGTTGCAAGCGCTCCAAATGCCGCCTGACGGCCTCCCGCATCCGTCGCTTCACTCGATTGCGCGTGACGGCGCCGCCGATGCGCCGACTGACAGAAAAGCCGACCCGAGTCCCCGGCAGGCCGTTCTCACGCACCACCACGACAGCCGCACGATCGGACCATGCCCTGCCCTCCGCATGTACTCGTCTGAAATCCGCAGGCCTGCGAAGACGGAATCTCTGGGGTAGCACCAAGCCCCACTATAACCAACTAGCGGTTGACTTTGTAGTTCTTTTGGACGGTCAACTGGCTGCGCCCTTTGGCGCGGCGTGCCTTGATGACCTTCCGACCACCGCGCGTAGACATCCGCGCCATGAAACCGTGCACACGCGCGCGACGACGCTTCTTGGGCTGCCATGTTCTCTTCGGGGACATATCTATCTCATTCCTTCTCGATGGGTGATGATCTTTCCAGTCTGCGAACGACGCCGGATTATACCTTTGGGGCCCTGGCGTGTCAAGTCCCCCGGGCTTTGCTCTCTTTGGTGGCCCCTATAAAGGCTCGCCCTCAAAGACCTCTACCGAGTCGAGGCTGACGCCCCTACAGGGCTGCGGGCGAAAGATCCGCTCGCTACCGGCCTTCCGCAGTCCCTCGATCATCTCCTCGGGGTGGGGGTGTAGCACGATGATCGTGCCGCCATCGCCAGCGCCAGCCAGTTTGGCGCCCAACGCCCCGTGTTCGAGGGCTACACGGATGAGGCGCTCGTTGGCCTCGCCCGATCCTCCGAGATCGCGCTGTATGGCATGGTTCTGGTTCATAAGCCAGCCGAGGCGCGGCCAATCGCGAGATAGCAGAGCCTTTTTGCCGTCCCGCGCCAGGCGAGAGATTTCATCATACCCCTCGCGCACTGCGGGGTCGCCTTCCAGCCACCGCTCACGAAGAGGCTTGTGTACCGCACTAGAGGAATGCGTAATGCCCGTATGCGCCAGAACCAGGGGCAACTCTGAGACGTACCTATCCAACGGCTCGATAGTCGCATACAGCTCCTCAGCCGCCGACCGGTAGAACTGCTTGTCTCGGAAGTCCATATAGTTAAGGCCCCCGAAAGTACACATATAGGCGTCCTGGTAACCACACACAACGTGCAAGTGGTTCAGCTCGATATAGCGCGCTAGCTCGGCCACACGGTACAAATGGTACCCCACACCTTTGAAGCACAACAGCCCATACAACACCGACACTGTCAACGCGGTTGAACCAGCCACCCCCGCTTTGAAAGGTATCTCTGAGGTGTAGGAGATGCGACAGTTCAAGCCATCATCCCGCAAATAGTCCAAGATAGCCCGGGCCACGTCAAAGTAGTCGCCGCTCAGGGCCAACGCGTCGAGACCATCCACCACCATCTCTTGGCCGGCAGCCCGCACCTCCAGACGGTCCGAGGGCTCGACAGTGACATGCGCTCGGTACGGTATAGAGCACGAGATCACCGAGCCACCATACATATCCGTGGGGTTCCCGATGATGCCGCAGCGTCCCGGCGCCGAGCAACGTATCGTCTTCATCCGCCTAAAACTCGCGTGCTTTTCGCTTCAGGTATTGGCGAACCAAATAACCGTACTTTTCGTCCGCCAGGGCAAAATCGATAAACGCCTTGAAATAGCTCTCAAAGTTGCCGATATCGTAACGGTGCTCGTCCGCGCGCAGCCTGATCGCCCGCACCTGGTGCCCCAACTGGAGCAACAGCCTGATGGAATCGGTGAGCTGCAGCTCACCACTACGGTCGGGCGCAGTGCGTCGGATGGCCTCAAACAACACAGGGCTGAAGACATAGCGCGCCGCGATGGCCAGGTTGCTCGGCGAAGCCTCCGGTCTGGGCTTTTCTACCAGGTCCTGCACCTCGAAATCGGTCAGGATGTCCTCGCCCGCTCGGGGCTCGACGATACCATAGCGATACACATCGCTGGGATCGACCTCCTCCACCGCGATGGTACACGCGGCCCCGCTGCGTTGGTGTGTCGCCACCATCTCGCGCAGAAAGAACGATCCGTTGTCGCCGCGAATGATCGAGTCGCCGAGGGCCACGACAAAGTGCTCGTCACCCACGTACTCCTCGGCGTGGAGCACAGCATCCGCTAGACCGCGCGGCTCGCTCTGGCGCGTATAAAAAAAGCGCGTCGAGGTCTCGGTATAGGCGAGCTCATCCAAAAGGCCGTATCCGCCGCCTGTCGACAGACTACGCACCAACTCCGGATCGGCGTCAAAGTGATCCTCAATGGCCCCCTTTTTGCGGCCCGTCACAAACAGGATCTGGCTCAGGCCCGCGGCTTGAAGCTCCTCAACCACATACTGCACGACAGGCCTGCGGCCCACAGGGAGCATTTCCTTGGGCTGCGCCTTGGTCGCCGGCAGGAGCCTGGTGCCCATCCCTGCCACGGGCACAACTCCCTTGAGCACTGCGTTCGACTGTGACATGCTGCCTCCCCCTGATATGGCGGCGATCGGGTACGAGATGGCGCCCTATCTTACCAACACCTATTGCGCGGCTCCAATCTCATCCAGCAGGTCACGCAGGGCCTTGGTAGCCACACCGAATAGATCCGGCCCTGTGAAGCCACTGAATGTCCCCGCCTGTGCCAGGTGGGGCTCCAGCGACAGAAAGCCATCGAACCCGCGCCGCTTCAGGTCGGCGAGGATCTCTCGCACCTCACCGTCTCCCTGGCCAGCGGGCACAACCTGTTGGCTGGCCATATCGCCGTCTTTGATGTGCATGTACTCGATATACTCTGCCAGCATCGGATACCCTTCGGTGTAGGGTCGCACGCCGCACATCACAAAGTTCGCGGGATCGTAGGTCATGCGGAGTTGAGGCGAGTCAAACGTCTCGTGGATGTCGCGGCAGCGCCGGGGTATATCGCCATAGATGTGGCGCTCGTTCTCGTGCAAGAGGACGACCGGGTGCTCTGCGGCGGCATCCAGCATGGCGCCCATACGTACCATCACCTGATCCCGATAGGCATCGGCTTCTCCCTCGGGCACAAAGAAGGAAAAGATGCGAATGTAGCGCGTCTCGAGGCGCTCTGCAATCTCGATGGCCCGGCGCAGATCCTCGAGATGGGGCTCAAAGGGGTCGTTAATACCGATCTTGCCGATAGGCGACCCGATAGCCGAGACGCCAATACCCCGCTGAGCCAAGCCGGCCTGTACTGTAGCGAGCTCCTGCTCCGTAAGCGCCAGCACGTTTTTGCCCCACACGCCACGCAGTTCGAGGTGCTCTATGCCAAGCGCAAGCAGCGTGTCGAGTTGTTCGTTCAGATCGGGCGAGATCTCGTCGGCGAATCCGCTGAGCTTGAACATAGAGCCTCCTCTTCCGTGATGAGGGCTGCACAACATGCGGCTCGCCGGCAACCCAATTGGCCTACACAAAAGGACCCGGCGTGCAATCGGTGGGATCGCTCTGCCGGGCCCGCTTACAAGGCTGTCGATCAGTCAGCCAACCGAGATACGGGACCTACGCATCGTCCTCTTCAGCAGCCTCTTCTTCCGCCGCCTCATCATCGTCGGAATCGCCGGTGGTGTCCTCTGCTGCAATCTCTTCGGGCTGGGCTTCAGGCGTGGACTTTTTTGTTGGTTTGTCGTCTTCTTTCAGATCGTCCACCGCCCCTTCGATCTCCTTGGAGGCGCTCCGAAACTCTTTGACACCCTTCCCCAAGGCGCCCCCGATCTCGGAAATCCTGCCGGTACCGAACAGCAAGACGACGATCACCAAAATAATAAGCAGCTCCGGTGCACCAAGATGGGGCACAGTACTCTCCTTTCGACAAGCCTTCAAAAGCCCACAGGGGAGTGAATACAGGCTGCGAGTAGGGAGTACTGTGGCACGATGTGGGCGCACGCACTACCGGGGCCACCGTGATGGCCCCTCATACTCCCTTGGGCGACTAGTCCTCTTTGGAGGTCTTTTCGCCGTCTTCGTCATCCTCGTCTTCGGTCTTGACCGCACTGCGGAAATCCTTGACCCCCTTACCGAGAGCCGAGCCAAGGTTGGCCAGTTTGCCAGCGCCAAAGATCGCAATGACGATCACCAGGATGATGAGCAGTTCCGGCGCGCCAAGATGCGGCATAGGGCTTCCTCCTTGTGAAGCTACTGTGACCTATTCACATTATATCTAGCCTGTAGTCTACGTCAAATGCCAGCCCGTATAGGGCCAGGATGCGAGAGCGCAACAGCACAGGAGCTAGTAAACACATTCCTTGGCCGCGTCTACAAACGCCTGCACATTCCGCGGGTGGCCGAAAAAGAAATGATCCGAGGGGCAACAGATATACCCCCCGTCTGGACAAGCCGAGTGCAACGCAAAGACCTGCTCTCGCACCGATGCGGGGGTTCCCTGTTCAAACCCAGCGTTCTGATCAAACCCGCCCACGAAAAAGAGTCGATCTCCCACGCGGCGGTTGGCCTCCGCGAGATCACAATCACCACCCATGCCGGGCGGTGTCATCGTCTCCAGCCCGTCGGCACCGGTCTCTACCACCATATCCAGCATCTGCATCAGCCCGCCACAGAGATGATACACCACTCGCATCCCCACGGCATGGAGCGCGTCGTTTTGCACCTTGTCGTAGGGCAATAGGAAATCGCGGAACATCTTGGGGCTGATGACCGTGTTGGAGCCAGCTCCGCCCCCCACCTCGATGAGGTCTATGGGCATCCCCTCCAACATACGCACAAACAAAAGTCTCTTCTCGAGCAGTGATTGGAGGGCGTAGTGCATCAGCTCGGGTTCATCCATGGCCCAATAAATGGCCCGCTCGGTGTCTACCAGCGTACACAGATCCTGCCAGGGCGAGCCCTGGCCGTAGCCATACGCCCAGGCTCGGACGATGCCCTGGTTCCCCAGCCGTTTCTGCGCCTCGATAACCGGGCTCGGATCCAATCGCGCGGGCATGGGGGCATACTTGCAAAAGAGCTCCAGGTCCTGCTCGGTCTTGATCATGAACTCGGTCGTCCAGCCAGTGAAGGCATTCGTAGCGCCGCGAACCTGGAGTTGTCCCTCGGGTGTGGTAATCGTCTCGACGAACATGCGGTTGCCGTCCCGGTCGTAGCCCAGGTCGCGCACGGCGCATTGCCAGTTGTCCAGGTCCCTCTCGTCCCAGATCATCTCCGGCCCCACATACAAAACTTTATCCATATTGAAGCGATCGTACGCTTCGTACGCGTCGCAACCATCCAAGTATGTGTCGAGGTAGTAGGTCATCCAGTTGTGCACCTGGGTCGGCAGGTGATCGGGGCGCTCGTTCGAGAGCGCGGTCAGCAGGCGTTCGCGGGCATCCATTAACGGGGTCTCCTTTGGCGCTCTGGGAAAGCGGAATCGTACGGTCGCACTTATTATGGCGCGATCAGGCGTCCTGGCAAGTCAACACATCGCCCAACATCGTTTGTTGGTTCGAGATACACTGCACTTTACTTGAACAGTGCAGAGAGTGTAGAATAGGGTTGTGAGGCAAGCTCAGGGCTCGCTTGGCCGAGCTTGTGCCAGATAGCGCGTCTCGGGCCAATAGGCCCAGTCGCTACAGGCGTAGTATTGCCCCACCTACGAAGGGAGTGGACATCACGGATACGGCTTCACGGTCCCGGGCGGGATAGCAGCGTCGTCTGTCGCGCACCAGCCGAAAACGGAACACCTCGGCTGTGGCGACTGCGCTCCGCCGCAGAAAGGGGACGACGATGATCCTAAAGACAGCGGAAGATACGTGTGACCAAATCGCAGTGACCTTTCGACTGCCCTCAACCACCTGGGCTGAATCGGTTCATCTGGTGGGGGATTTCAACGGGTGGAACCGGCACTCGCACCCGCTCAAGCGAGTTGAGGACGGCTCGTGGGAGATCACCTTGAGGCTTCCCAAAGGGAGAGCCTACCAGTTCCGCTATCTGGTGAACGATGCTAACTGGCAGAACGACTGGAAAGCGGATCGCTACGAGAGAAATCCCTTTGGGGGTACCAACTCGGTTGTGGAGACCTGACCCTGCTCGCCATAGAAACGCCGATCGCAGCGCTAGCGGGGCACACATACCCGTACGGAGTGGCCAATGCTGCTTCCCGTGTTTGAGCATCCGTGGGATCTGACGCCCACTGAGGCGATCGCGCTGCAGCGCGACCTCGCACAACGGGCTATCTTGGAGGACCGCTTCGGTGAGATCAACACCGTAGCGGGTTTGGACGTCGGCCTCAGCAGCGGACTAGTTTGGGGTGCAGTGGTAGTCCTGTCGTTCCCAGAACTGCAGCTCATCGAGCATGTAGTGGCCGAGCGCCCGCTCACGCTCCCGTATATTCCCGGTCTGCTCTCATTCCGCGAGGTGCCAGTCCTCTTGGACGCCCTCGCGCAGATCGAGTCCGCACCGGATCTCCTGCTCGTCGACGGGCAGGGCTACGCCCACCCAAGGCGCGTGGGCAACGCCACGCATATCGGCATCCTGCTCGATCGCCCCACCATCGGTTGCGCCAAATCGCGATTGGTGGGCTCTCACGACGAACCCGGGGAGAACCGCGGCGCCTACACCTGGCTTGTGGATCGAGAGGAGACTGTGGGCGCGGTGGTACGCACACGGACCCGCGTCAAACCGATGTATATCTCACCAGGGCACAGGATCTCATTCAGTTCGGCTATCGACCTCGTACTCCGTTGTGGGGGGGGCTACCGATTGCCAGAGCCCACGCGTTTGGCAGATCGGTTGGCGTCCAAACACCGCACATCGCACGTCATCGTGAGGTAAAGCATCATGAAGAAATGGTCTCGGCGCCACTTTTTGATCGCTATGGGCGTCGGTGTGGCCACCCTCTCGGGAGCCGGGGGGATTCTGTATGCAAACTCGACCAGGTTCAGTGGCACTGTACGCCACATGGCCTCAGAGGAACCGATCGAAGGGGCGCGGGTGTTCGTGAGCACCCAATACGCCATGACGGACGCCGAGGGTCGCTACACTTTATCGCTCCCCCCGGGCACATACGATGTCTGCGTACAGGCGCCGAGGTTTATCGACATGGCGCAGGGCCTCGCCCGCCTCGAGCAAGGGCAGCAAGTCATTCTCGATTTTGAGATGATCCCTCTCGACCCCAGCCCGGCCGAAGCCGAGATCATCGACGCCAAAATGTTGGCGAGGCCGGAGCAATCGGCAGAGGGTCTGGGTTCCATCGGGGCGGCGGCTATCAGCAGCGTGCCAAACACACTGCGCGTTCTGATGCCCGATGACAGCACGGTCGTTATGACGATGGACCAGTATCTGCGAGGCGTCATCCCGCATGAGGTGCCGGCGTACTGGCCCACCGAGTCCATCCGCGCCCAGGCAGTGGCTGCCCGCAGCTACGCCGCCACGAGCGCCCGCCATCTCGACAAAGGGGCCGATGTCTGTACCACAACGCATTGTCAGATGTGGAAGCCCACCTACTATGCCACCACCGACCACGCCGTGAACCACACACACGGCGTGGTCGGCACTTATAACAACCGGATCATCTCGGCCTATTTTTTCGGGCACTGCGACGGCCGCACTCGGAACAACGAAGAAGTGTGGACGAGCGGGGCGCCCGTGCCCTACTGTCGCAGTGTGCAGTGCTCCTGTGGGTACACCACCATGTACGGCCACGGCGTGGGTATGTGCCAATACGGCACGCGCACCATGGCCGAATGGGGGCACAATTATGTGCAAATCCTCAAGCACTATTACACGGGCATCCAGGTAGAGGCCCCAGCGCCCGGGGGCATCAGTTCGCACTCACTCAACCCGAACGGGGGAGACACCAACACACTCTACACCTTTGAGGCGCTCTACACCAACACACTGGGCGATCCCCCTGCCGTCGCCAATGTGATCATCGACGAGCACGCCAACGCCATGGAACGTGTACCGGGATCGTATGGTGGCGCGCTCTACAGGCTAACCACGCGGCTGCCCGCCGGCCAACACAATTACCGGTTTTACTTTGACGACGGGTACGGCAACGTCTCGCGGGTTCCTGCCAGCGGCACACTGGCAGGCCCCGGGGTGACAGCGGCCGCCGCAGCCAACCCCACACCGATTCCTGCAGCGTCTCTCCCCGGAGGCGTGCTCTCCAGGAGCATCACACACGCCACTCTCAAAGATTGGGCAGATGGCAAGTACAACGGGGTTTATGGGGCCGCCGCAGACGATGGCTGCCTGGAGTTGAACGGCGGCAGCACAGAGGGCACCTATACGTCCGCCCAGCTTACGAGCCCCATAGCTTTTCAGGCTCTGGCCATTACCTGGTACGGGCAGACTTTGGGGTCATCGTCCATCGCCATCGAGGCGCGAGTGCGGGCTCCCAACGGCTCCTGGGGCGCCTGGCGCAGCATGCCTGTAGCCGAAGACGAGGGGATGCGAGCCACACTGTGCACGTCAGACTTGGTTTTTGGACAGGGTGTGGGGGTGCAATACCGCGCAACCTTGAGGCGCCCCAGCGCAGCCGATAGCTCGCCTCGGCTCAGCAGCATTCGCCTCCTTTTCCTGGACGGCTCTGCCGGTCCCTCGGCGCAGACGCTCCGCGAGGAAGCGCCCATCTCCGCCGCCTTGCGCCCACGTGTATTCAGCCGCGCTGATTGGGGGGCGAATGAGAGCCTCATGACGTGGCCCCCCGAGTACCGCAAGCCGCGTGTGGTGATCCTACACCACACGGCGACGAGCGACGGCGGGGTAGACCCTGCGGCCATCGTGCGCACGATCTATTATTACCACGCCATCACCCGTGAGTGGGGGGACATCGGCTACAACTTTTTAGTTGACCACCTCGGCAACATCTATGAGGGGCGTGCCGGAGGCCCGGGCGTGGTGGGCGGTCACGCGTTGCAGTTCAACTGGGGCAGCATCGGCGTATCGTTGATCGGAGACTACCAAACAGCCGCCCCACCGGCCAGCATGCTGAACGCGCTCACGAGCCTGTTGGGATGGCTTTGCACCGAACACAATATCTCTCCGGTCGGGCGGACCTATTTCATCGACCGCGAACTGCACAATATCCTGGGGCATCGCGACTGCGCCAGCACCGTCTGCCCCGGGAACGGCGTGTACAATCTACTGCCGAACATCCGAGCGCAGGCCCAGGTAGGGGGCGGGCCCGGTGTACGCATCACATCCCCATCGCACGGCGCCGCGATACGCGGCGTGATACACGCCACCGTACAGACCGAAACCTCGGCGACCTCTGTAGACTATTACCTGGCGGGAGAGAGCAGCCCGAGAGCGACGGCGCGGTCGGCGCCTTTCTCTGCCTGGGTGAGCACAGCAGGGCTGCCAGACGGCACACATACACTGCGTGCAGTAGCACACGGGCCCTTTGGCAGCGTTGAGGACCTAATTCAAGTCTCGGTGGACAACACCCCGCCCACCGGCTCCGTCCAAGTGATTACGCAGCTCAACTCGTCCTCCATCGAGCTGGTTGTCACCAGCCCGGATGCCACCGCTGTCCAGATCAGCGAAAACTGGGTGTGGGAGGGAGAAAGCCAGGCATTTCGCTCCGGCACGGCGCGTGTGGTGAGCGACCCGGATGCGTCAAGCAATCGCGCTTTGGGCGGCAACCCAGCGTTGGACGCCGAGGGTGACTGGTTTGGCCCCTACACCTGCGCGTTGCCCGGTGGCAACTATGAGGTCTCCTATCGGCTCAAGACCTCCGACAGAGCCACCGATGAGAAACTCGCAACTTTGCGGGTGCTGGATCAACAGGGACGGAGGATCTATAGCGAGCGCTCGCTGCACGCGGGAGAGTTCTTGCAGAACAATCGCTACGAAGAGTTCGGGCTGGAACTCAAGTATCCGAGCCGGGCGCCCACGTGTGCAACCCCCAACAGCGGCGATGGGCTCGAGTTTCTAACGCACTACTATGCTACTGGGGAACTATACCTGGACCGCATCACCGTGTTCACAGCGCCCCGACTGATGTCCAAGAAAATCAGCATTCGCTGGGATCTTCCCCCCGTCAAAGCGGTCTGCCCGATGATCGTGCGCATTGTCGACCGCGTGGGCAACACGACCGATCTTCGGGTGGAAATCGATCTGAGGCGCCCACCCGTGTGGTTACGTTACGATGGGCACTCCGCTATGGTGCAAGACAAGCTCGCGGGGCTCGACACAGAGAGCGCAGAGTGGTCGGCTTCGAGAGATGGGGGGCGAACCTGGGGTCCCTGGCAAAAACTCGTCCTGTCAGCGCCATACGGCACCAAGGATCCCGTCAAGCTCGCAGCCCCTGCCCATGCAGGCCCACGAGTTCGTTATCGGATTCGAGACCTTACGGGGCTTCAGACTGTCGTGTCCGATGTACAGTGGCTGCCGTGGCTGAGCCAACGCACGAAATAGCCAAAGGTCAGGGCTTGGGTATACGTAGCGTCTGCCCAGCCCTGATCATCTCGGGGCTTGCGAGGATGTCCTGATTGGCCTCGAACAGATCTTGCCAAGCTATGCCGTGCTTGGCCGCGATACTGTAGAGGGTGTCGCCCTGTTGCACAGTGTAGACCGCCGAGCCTTCGCCAGGCAGCGTCGGGGTCATAACGGGTGGAAAGAGCGTCTGCTCCAGTTCGGTGAGCGTGGGCGTTCTGTCCGTATCGGGGGGCCACAGCGTTTCGTCTGGGGGCAACGCGGCGAGGGTAGCATCCATCGGAGTGAGCGCCTGGCCGAGACGAGCCTCCAACTCCTGACCAGCCCGCAAATCCACAGCCTGTTCGCCCATGGATACACGCACCGATCCCTCGTAGACGAGCACCCTCACCGAGGCTTTGTCCATTACCTCACAGGCAAAGGTCGCCCCTTGTCCTTTGATCGTCGCCACCAAGGTGTCGAGCTCGATCCTCGTGGCGACCAGGCGTGTGTTGCCGCTGCGGGCCAGCACCTTGCCCTCTCGCAGACCGAGCGCGGCGGCCTGCCCCTGCAGCACAGACGTCGTATAGAGGCGAAGAACCAGCAGGCTGCTGTGCTCGTCCAACTTGACGGCGTCGCCGCTGCCGAAGCGCAACAACGCCGCACTGTGAGCGCCTGTGCGCACATCGTCTCCCCGCCGCAAAGGCTGTGCCTCGCCCATTGATAGTACAGGGGCTTCATCACGGTCGTACGCCCATACCCTCGCGGTGCCCTGCAATACAGTAACACTCGCAGTGGGCGCCCCAGCTACACCGTGCGTCTGTAGCCAGTGCAGCAGGCTCAGCACGAGAAGCAAGACCACGGCCCCCGCCATGATGACCAACGCCGGGCGCCTTTTTTGGGGGCGCCCCGCAGATGCGGGCGAGTAGGACATAGGGCCTCCCAACAATCAGGGCGAGTCAGGGCTCGGAAAGAAAAGCACGCACCCGAGCCAGCACCGCGCCGAGATCATGATCCAGCGCATCGAGCCAGTGGATGTCGGGGTCGGACAGGCGGAACCAGTTGTACTGCTGCCGCACCAAACGCCGGGTGTGGCGTTTGATGAGCGCTGTCGCCTCGCCCAAGTCGATCTCTTGGCGCAGATACCGGCCGATCTCTCCGTATCCAAGGGCCGACATGGCCGGCAGGTCGTAGCTGTAGCCGCGCGCGACGAGAGCGCGCACCTCCTCTACCAGACCCTCCCGAACCATACGGTCCACACGCGCATCGATGCGCTGGTAGAGCACCTCTCTGGGCATCGTAAGCCCCAAAGTAAGCACGCGATAGACGGGCAGCTGCTTTGTCTGCAGCGTGGATATCGGAACCCCGGTGAGACGATAGACTTCGAGGGCCCGAATGACACGGCGCACATTGCGAGCATCGATGCGCGTAGCCGCTACGGGGTCAACTGCTGCCAGCTCGGCGTGTAAAGCCCCGCACCCCTCTGTAGATGCACGATGCGCCAAGCGCTGACGCAACGCCTCGTCCGGCGGAACCCTGGGCAGCGTCCAGCCCTCGAGAAGGGCCTTCATGTATAGCCCCGTCCCCCCCACCAGCACCGGCAGCTTGCCCCGAGCCCAAATCTCCTCGATGACATGCGACGCCAGCCGGACATAGTGCGCCAGTGTCAGCTCCTCATCGGGGGCGACGATATCTATGAGGTAATGTGGGATGGCTCGTTGCTCCTCCGGCGTGGCTTTGGCCGTGCCGATATCCATCCCCTGGTACACCTGGCGCGAGTCTGCAGAGACCACCTCGCCGTCCAGCGCTCTGCCAATCCGGATGCTCATGGCCGTCTTACCCACGGCTGTGGGGCCCACGATGGCCAATACCCTGGGACAGTTCGGTGCGCAGCCAGCCATTACTCCTCCACCACCACAGCCGGCACGAGATTGAGCCTCACCACCCGATCGCGGCGATCCAGTTCGATGGCTACGAGATCGATGCGCCAATCCACCTGCCCGAGCTCGTGTTCAGCCAGGTAAAGCTGCGCCAGCTCCACGAGGCGCGCCCCTTTTGCGGGCGTCAGCGCCTCTTCCGGCCATCCCGCACCGTGGCCCCGACGCGTCTTGACCTCCACAAATACCCAACACGAGCCATCGCGAGCCACGAGGTCCACCTCTCCCCGAGCACAGCGCCAGCCACGCTCCACCACCTCGTATCCTCGGCGCAACAACGCTTCCAAAGCCAGGCGCTCGCCCAGATCGCCTGTAGCCTTGCTGGACGCGGCCCGCGCTCCCGTCGCCCGCGACGCGTATTGTTTTGGCAACAGGTCCTCCTCCGTCCGTGTCCCCGCATCGGCCTCACCTACAAACAGGCGATCCCTGCACGCGAGGTGTTTCCCGGCGATCGCACGCCCATTGCAGCCGACCGCATAGCGCGGCCCAAAGGGGCAGATCGGCTCACAAGCGGGCGCTCGCGCCCTCCGGCGACCCGTCCAACAGCACGGGCAAAGGATGAGTGATCTCGATCGACCCGGTGTCCACGCGGCAAGTGTAAGCCTCGACCCTCACACCAGCCTCCGCCGCTTCACGCAGCGCCGCCCCAAAGGCTAGGTCCATCGCATCGTTCGGCGCCATACAAACGGCGTCGCCGCGCTGGACAACAAAAACGACCGCCGCCTCTTCGCCGCCCGCAACAATGTGCGCCAGCTCCTCCAGATGCCGGCGGCCTCGGTCGGTGGGGGCATCGGGAAAGAGGGCGAGGCCGCCACGAGGGGTCTGCGAGACCAAAGTGACCGATTTCACCTCCACCCATCGCACACTATCGGGGCCACGCAGCATAAAGTCCAAACGCGAGCTCCCGCGCCTGACCTCTGTGCGGATCTCGGGAAAGCATCCCGGCCACACAACGCCAGCGTCGAGCGCCTCTCGGAAGAGCTGGTTGGGAAGCTGCGCATTAACAGAGACCAAGAACCCTTCCAGCTCCACCAAGGCCAGTGTGTGGCTGGTCTTTCTGCCGGGGCTCGATGCTGGCGCCAGCCACACGCGACGCCCTTCGACCAGCAACTCGTTCAAGCGCCCAGGATTGGCCACATGCGCCTGAGCGTGGGCTCCGTTCAGTAGAACGGTGGCCAGAAATCGGTTTTCTCTACGCAGCAAAGTGGCCGGTTCGAGCTTTGGCAGGCGCATGGCGTGTCCCTCCACAAGGGCGCTCGGCGAATGCTCAGCGGTGAGCGCCTAAAAGTCCCAATCCAACTTGGGCCCCGGAAGGCACAGCACGCGATCCAATTGCTGCAGCAGCTCCTCTGGCCCATCGAGAGCGTCCGTCACCGCCAGGCCCGTAGCGGGCCGCACCCCGAACCACAAGCGGGTGAACGCACCCACCGATGCGTGGAGTGTGGGGAGTGAGTCGTCATACCCGCGCTCGGCACCCGACGAGGGTCCCAGGGCCACCACATAGTCACCCGCTACACCACACCAGGGCGCGTCCTCGCCAACCATATCGGTGATCGGATCCGTCAACTGAAGATTGAACAGGACAGATTCTCCCCAAAGCCGCGTCCTGGCGAGGCAGTTCGGCACATCACACATGCGCAACTGCCAGTAGGCATCCGCACGCATCCCCTGCGCAAAGCGCGACCCACGTGTGACACGGCGCCCTTTGAACGGCTGAGTCACCAAATCTTGCAGCTGCACGCCCGGGGGCTCCTGCATCGTCACCAACTGCACCTGATCGCTCATGCTCTTGAGCAGCGCCAAGAGCTCCAACAACTGCTCTCGGGTATGGTACACGAGGCACTTGACCCCATAGGGGCCGTGTTCCACTTCATGCGCTTCTAGCCAGACCAAGTGGGAGAGGCTTCCATTCGGGCCGTCGGTGTAGCCAAAGCCCATCCCTTTGGAGCCAAAGCGCATCTCTCCCTCGGTGATGGCGGGCGGGAACAGGGTACACGCACCATGCCCCCGCGGGCGTGCCAGCCGCAGGGAATGGATCTCGGCCGCGTCTGCAGGCGTCACCCGGCGGGGTACGCGTGGCTTGTTCGGGAGCCGCAGCTGAGCAGGGTCCACCGCCAACATGTGTTCATAGCCACCGGTGCCAAAACCCAACTGGTCATAGTACCCCTGCTCAAACATGCCCAACCCGGCGACCAGGGCGCCATCCGCAGCATCCAGGGCGATCATCTGGGCGGTCAGCCGTTTGGCCAGCCCTAGTTTGCGGGCCACCAAGCTGGTGGCCACTGTGGTGATAGCGCAGAGTCGGAGGTCCTCTTGCAGATAGCGGATAGTGCCCGGCGCCGACAGGGCCACGCACTCGGGGATACCGTTCGCCTCACCCACGCGCGCTCGACCGGCGCCAACCAGCAGATCCACGGCCTCTTCGTCGCCTTTGTCCATCCAACCTATTTCGCGCCAGATGCGGTGAATCGCTGCCCGGTCGCGCGTCGCGTCGTATGCCCGCAGTGTCAATCGAGCCTCCTTGGGGACGAGACAAGTGATCGAAAGGCAACACGGGAATTGTAGGCGGCGAGAGGAGTGAGGTCAAACATCTAGCGCGAGCCCGTAGCACTGCGAGCTAGAGGGACCTTGGCCAATCGCGGCACCAGGTTCGTCGAACCCGAGGCTCATTTGGTGCACAGGAACATCAGGTTAAAGGTGGTATACTTCCAGAGGCGATTCCTGATATAAGTGCTACGATTCCTGCCGATAGTGGTCTCACCGAACAGTCTCACCTCGCGAAACCCGATCGACTCAAAGAGCCCGCCCCAGCGCTCGGGCGAGTAGACCGAGCAGTGCGTTCGGTCGAGCAGGTTATTCACCCAAGTGCCCAACGTACCGAGTAAGGGGTGATTGTTTGGCACCGAGCCGAGCACGATGCCGCTCGTGTGCAGGCTGCGATAGAGCTTGGCCACTACAGGACGGGGATGCCGCAGATGCTCCAGGACGTTAAAGAGGGCGATAGCATCATAGTGGTCGGCGTGGAGATCCGCCGTCTCGATATCCGCCAGGCGAATCCTGTCGCCCCAGACGCCCTGCAGCGCATCCACAGCATAGTGCGACACGTCGAGCGCTTCCACATCAAAGTGCTGTGCCGCCAGCTTGAGAAAGCCCCCTTTGCCGCATCCCACCTCCAAGAGCCTGCCCCCCTGCTTGTGGCAAAGCAACTCCTCCAACCTGTTCCGGTTCCTCGAGGATTCATCGGTCTCTGTGATCAGCCCATCATAGTAGTCTCGGCCATATCGCGATTCCATACCACTCATTTGAACCCTTCCCCGGTCCCACAAAAAGCCCTCTGATCGTGGGCAGCAGAGGGATGCGTCGAGCCGATGAGCTTGCCCATCGGCATATCCGTGCATTCGAACCGTCAGTCCGTCGCCTTGCGCTCGATTTTGCGCCAGTGATAGGCATACAACGGAGCCGCCAGCAAGAGCAAGGCCCCGTTGCCCGCCAAATTCAGGATCGCTTGGCGCTGCGACCACTGACGTTGAAAAGCCTCCTGTTGCTGGAGCTGCTCCGGATCTGGCGTATCCTCTCCCACAACGGCCGCATAGTACGTACTAGGCTCGGGGTAGAGGAACTCTACAAGCGAGCGCACTCCATTTGCGACGGCGAATAACATGATGATGAGCGTGACAAGGCATACAACATAGAGGTAGATATTACGAGGAGTCCATCTGTTGGAGAGTGTCATGGCAAACCGCACTCTTTCCACCAAATCCGAACAAGTTTTAACCTTATCAACTGCTTCAATTATACCGCTAAAAGAGATGGTTTTGCAACTCCCTGTGATTACCTTTAATCACCAGCTTATCATAAACAAGCAAAATGCATTGATAAAGCTGTCGATCAGTCGTTGCCGTTGTTCCGATTTCGCAATATCAAGCTTGCGAAAACGATGAATCCAAACGGTGATTTGTTCCCTCTTCAAAGATCGTTGCGTTTCTTCCTGCAAAATCTTGATCTCTAAATCACTTTTGACCGCTTCCAACTCGTCAAGCCGTTTCTACACACGCTCGAACAAATCCAGTGGAACAATCAATTGCTCCTTTGTGTTTATTATTAGTTTGTAATTCCTTCCATCAGCACCCGTACGATCTCATCGGTCACATCAGCAAACTCTCTGATTTTAGCAACGATTTTCCCGCGTTGATCCTTATCTTGTAACGCTTCAAGTGTGATGTTGAACCCGCCACCGAGGGTTTCTAAATCATTCCACATAGTTTTAGTGCTTTCGTAAAGGCGACCGACTCTATCCAAAAAGCCCATATCGGGATTCAGCTCCCGAGCACGCTTTAAAAACTCATGGCAGCAGCTTCCATTGGTAGCGAGAACGCACACATAATTGGTATAGTAATCCCATGTATTAAATTCTTCGGCTTTCATCCCATCAAATTTACCGTTTTCAATATCTTTTGCCCACGCAAGGAACGCTTCAGGGCCAAAACAATAGGTGTCCGTTTTTACGCTCATGTGTTGCGGTATGGCGCTGATCGCTTCGCGATAAATCTGTGCGAGCGGTCGGCTTTCCTTTTTTCCGCCCACAAAAATCCAGCCGCCGAATTGCGAGCGGTATTCGTATTGGGATTTCTCCACTTCACCACGCAGTATTTTTCCTAGCGATACACGCTCAGGTTGGTCGTCGTTTCCGGTAATATAGAGTAAAACCTCCCCGTAATCCTCATATCCGACAAAGACACCAACAAGCGGTGTCCCCCAAGCAATAACGGGGATACCTTTATCAATATAAGCGATCAATGTGTTCAAATACATTTCGGTATTCTTTTGTAAATCCTGATTGGAGACATAAGTGGCGGTATATCCGCATTTAGCAAAGGTATCCTCAACGAATTTTACGGGGGTTCCTCCCATGCTTTCATCCATCATGTAGCTTGTCAAGGCATCGCCCGCATATTTGGTGTAGGTGTAATGCTGGGTGAACACATCGCCGGTCAGCCCCGCGAAAAACCAGTAGTCGTAATCCGGCTCACCAAGGCATTCCATCACATATTTGGCACAGCCGTTGAACCAATAATTTTCGCCGTATTCATCGGTGACAAGGCGGTGGACAATGGGGATAATATTGTTGCTTTGCTTTATAAGCATAGTTATTCTCCTTGTTTAATTGTATTCTTTACCTTTGTAGCAATTTGGGATATTCGAATGGACTTGATATTTTGCCCTTTGTCCATAGTTTTAAAATGAATATTGTAAATTTGTTTTTATACAAAAAACCGCCAGACATTTCGCTGACGGTTTCAGTGTTTCAATATATTTTGTTACAACTCTACACCAAACATATACGCAGTGCTATATTTGTCGCAACCGTCGAGAAACACCTCCGCTGTCCAATATTTGTACGGGTACGGAATGTGTACATTTTGTCCGAGGATGATGTTTCGTGTGACATCGTACATTCTCCCGCCATCGGTTCCTTCATCGTTGTGCATGGCCTCCACATCTCCTGAAAAGACGGCGTAAGCGAACTGAGAAATGTACGGCGGCCCTTCCATGAAATTGTTGATATCCCTTTGAGGAACAAAATCAACATACAAAAACCCATCCGGCACAGGCGCATCGGCTTTCATAAAACGTCCCCAAAGGCCATGCCATTCCTCGACATCCACACCACGCCCATAATGGTGTGCAAACAAAACATCGTAGTCGAAGCCGGATTTATACTCTGTCATGGCATCAAGCGTGTGCATGATTTCAAGCTCCCAGCTCATATCGGCTTTATCATGCTCGATACATTCCTTCCCAATAAAACGCATGGCGGGCATTTTCTGATACTCAAAGCTCTCTACCCTGAAACCATCCTGCTGCCGCTCGACCATATCGGGCATAAACAATGCCCATTGTACGCCTGCATCGCAGTCTTTTAGATAGTTTACATACCCGAACTGCTCCACACTATCTGTACCGTAGCGACCGGTTTTCCCGCCGGCAATTTGCTCCCGTACGCTGCGTTCCCGCATGACCGAAAAATCAGCAAACACCTTTGCGAGAATATCATTTAGACGCTTGTCGCCGGGATTGCCCGATAGTTCTTCGTCAAATCGGTCAAGAGCCTTGAAAGTGGCCGCGTTGACTACGCCCGACGGTTCAAGCTCTTTTAGATACACGCGAAGCTTGGCGTTCTGTTCCTTAAAGCGAGCAAACACCCCCTGTATCAATACTTGCTCGTTTTCGGCCAGCTTATTGTCGCTCCATTCGGCATCGTCGAGCAGCCATTCGGTCAGCTTGTCAAAAATCGCTGGATTTTGTCCTCTCGCCTCTCTTGCCCATTGCACGATTTGGTTATATTTTTCGGCAGCAGTTAACTCTCCCCCTTGGGAGGCGATATTATCCCAATCCGCAAAATGAAATTCATTAACAAGATTGAACGGCATATCAAAGCCTCCTTGAATTGAAAAATTGATGGCTAAGGGGTAAAGCCGCGTAAATGCTTTAGCAAAGCTCTCTTGTGTATCGTATTAATAACGCAAGGCAACATCAAGTATCACTTATACAACGCCCTCGGGTCAGAAATACCGTGACAACAGGCTTCATGAAAAGTATTCGAAAGGATGGAAAATTTCCACGAGCATAGCATTTGTCAAGGGATATTTTCAAATTTTATAAAATATTTTTCGCACACTCGATTCTCTGCCTTAAAAAGCGCATAAGGAGATTGTTTTTAATGAAAACGAACAACCGTCGAACAACGCAAAATTGATTGGATTGGACATACTTTTTGTATATATAAAAATGGAAGAATATCTATAAAAGCCCTTGACTTTGACGCGACGTCGCAGTTTATACTGAATATAGCGCGCTAAATGGGACTATATTCAGAGAGGAAAATCCACTGTGAAACTAACCACAATCAGCGACATTTCAAGGAAAATGAACATATCAACCCGCACCTTGCGCTATTATGAACAAATTGGGCTGATTGAGAGTGTCAAGAAAGATGATTACGCTTACCGTACCTATGATGAAAGTACTGTCAGACGATTGCAACAAATCCTTGTGTTGCGAAAACTGCGGATTTCGCTCAAACAAATCGGCTTGATTTTGCAAAGTGAAAACACAGCGGCGATCATTGAAGCATTTCAACAGAACTTGAATGAAGTGGACGATGAAATCACGGCATTGTCTACCATTCGGGATATTATCAATACATTTGTCACGCGCCTGAAAGAAAGCATCAATCAAGACATCAAGCTGAACCTATTGGACGATACCGCCTTATTGGAAGCGGTGGACGCGCTGACTGTGCAGAAAATTCCGCTTAAAGAAGAAAAAACAGTGGCTGATTTGGAGCAGGCGAGCGAGAAGCTGAACAAACTCACGGATCGCGATGTGAGGATCGTGTATCTGCCGCCCGCATGGGTAGCTTCTGCTTACGCAAAAGGTACAGAACCCGGCCCTGAATTAGTTACAGGTGAAATGGTGGATAAATTCATCAATGATACAGATCTAAAAAACATATACCCCGCTTCCCGCCATTTTGGGTTCAATAATCCCGATGAACCGGTTCACGGAGAGGGTCATGGATATGAACGCTATATCACTATAGCTGATGATATGGAAGTTCTGCCGCCGCTCTTAAAAAAGCGTTTTAGCGGCGGATTATATGCGGCGTACACGATACCCTTTGGTGAATGGGACGCATGGATGCAGCTTCATGAGTGGGTAGGCAAAAACGAAAAATATGATTTTAATTGGGGAACGATTGACGGTGTATGCGGTTGGATAGAAGAACACTTAAATTATTGGAATTGGTACGCTTCCGGCTTGTCAATGGGAGAAGTCGATAAATACAGACAAATTGATTTAATGATACCGATAAAACCAAAATTCGCTGCGAGCACGAAACATCCGCAGGAACGGATCATCGACACTTTCAAATACAACGATATGACCGTTGAGGTTGTTGAATGGGAATCCACTATATGGTGCGGGAAGATGGAATTTGCTCAGAATTGCACGGACGAGCCGGATATGGGGCGTGTTTCGGACGATTTTTTGGCGCAAGATCGTACTGCGATAAACCAGCGGCTTGAAACTGCGGCGAATACGCTCTTACACTTTGACTTTCTCACACCGACGTGTCCGGCGGTCGCTATGTTCGCGTTCCTGGTCGGCACAGAGAATCAACCCGAGGGATTTGATATAAAAAGAGTTCCGGCAGGGCGGTATATGCGGCTTCCCCTTACCCCGGAGAGTGCAAAAGCTCTCGGTGTTGAACCGTGGGACGGAGGCGCGCCGCCGGTGGAATGGATCAGCGAACGCCTCGCACCCCAATTCGGGTACAAGCAGGTTTTTGAGTTGCCTTTTATAGAATATTACGACTATTTGAACGGTGCAACGGACAAAGTTGTAAATGCGTTTTTATACGTGCCGGTAGAAAAAACATAAAGGAACGACGGTGAAATTTATGCCGTATGTTGTCAGCTAAATAGCCCTTAAACGCCGGAGCGAACTTGTGGAACCGCCGGAAAAGCTGGAAATACAAAGTTTTCTAATGAACTGTGGAGCGGAAACGGTAAAACATTGCGAAAACCATTTGAAAATTTCTCAGAGCAGGCTTCGTTTTAAAGGACTTTAATTACAAAATCCCGAATAACGCGGCAGCATTTGCCATTGAATTTCGGGATATGTCGGCAGCCGTTTCCGCTTTTGGCGGTGGGAACTGATCATTAATCAGATGATGAAAGCGCAGGGCGGGACCGAGCAGCTGAGAGTAGAATACTCGTGCCGTATCATTTGCCCTTCCTGAGCTTTATCGGGGCGTACAGATTTAATTGATGATAACCAAGCCCCTCTTTGATCTCATCATCCACATAAATCATGTGCCCCGCAAATCTGCGGCTATTGTCAATGACAAAGTTCGTGTTTTCAAGCCATTTCTCTGTTTTCTCTCTAACCCTGTTATGGCTTTCGCCGTCACCATCTACGCTGACCGCAACGGCATATAAACCACCGTGAAAATCTGTAATTTTATACGGTGCTACATCATCCTCGGTTACTTTATCTTTGATTCCCCAAAACCACTCTACTTTATCTTCTATCCCGGTCAAAAAGTCAGGGCAATCGAAAATAACAGGTTTGAATAAATGATTGTGTTCAGGTAGCCAATCATGGAATGCGCTGAAAACCTCATCCCATGGAGCGAGCCCCGATGTCACCGCTCTGAATGTGGGTATCCTGACAATCATGATATCCGGTACTTTATTGTCCAGTTTCTCTGTGACCTCCAGCAGACGATTCACCGAGGAAGGGTTGCCGTCATAATCCACATTGACAAGCTGCGTTTCTATCTCTCTTGCCTTTGCATAAAGTAGCTTGACATCGGATTCCTTGCTGAAATCAGCTTGCTCGATTTGGCGTATGAAATCCAATACTATCTCTTTGAGTTCATGCAAGAGAGAAACTTCCTCGTCAATGGCGTCAACCTTTTTGCCAAGCACTTCCAAAACAACATCTGAACCGAAAGTATTGAAAATTCGCTGAATGTCCTTGATGCTAATATTCAGCTTGCGCAATATCAAGATTTGTTCAAGCCGTTGTACGGCGGCATCGTCATAAAGACGATATGCGTAATCGTCACTACGGATACTTGTAAGCAGCCCCATATCCTCGTAATATCGCAGGGTTCGGGCGGATATGCCATATCTGCCGGTCATGTCTGTAATTTTTTCAAGTTCACTCATGGGGAAACCTCCTGTTTTTTATAGATATATCCTACACGCTTCCCCAACGGCAGAGTCAAGCCAAAAATTGAAATTTTGATTCTTACACCTTGGCGAACAAAAGGCGGCGTTTGAGTGCCCGGCGATATATGCCTTTTGATAATGCCGGCAAGAGCAAAGAGGGATCTTCTCATCGGTCAGTACAAAGCTGAACATCGCCTGAATGCCTAATAGCAGGGAATGAAAATCCCATACGATTGTCGACTTGTCCAATAATTTAATATGATAGGTCGGTGCAATACCGCCGAACGCCACCATACCCCGCCTGTATAAATCCCGTGTGGTTTCATCAATTTTATCACGATCTTTGTAATAAAACTGGCAGCGAGCGTAAAAGCCCAATCCTTAAATTGTGTTAAAAGCCAGCCATAATTTTCGGCGTATTCACGCTGAGAACTCGTACTCATCGCTTGCGGCTCGTTTGAAAAGGTCATTGCTAAAGCCACCATTGTGCTGTCGTTGTTACTGTTCCAGCTTGATTCTATTCCGCTTTGCAAAGAATCCAACTGCTCAAGCGGGAAAAATAGCGATAAATAATCTTCTGTAGTCATGGTCCCATCTTTTACAAAATGATTTTTAGGAGCTTGGACAGGCGGCGCAAGGGCCGCTTGCAGTGGGAGTTTCAGAGTCAAGAGAGACAGCAACAAAACTGCCCGCTGACCTGATGGACGAGAAAATCAGTGGCTTGGAACAAACACTCAAATCGCGGGGCAACGCACCCCAAAAACTGCGCTTCAAGTGGATGGGGATTGGAGCGGCGTTGCCAGCGCTGTTGTCGGGGCGACTGTGGCTATCGAGACCCTTATAGACAGATAGCGGGGACGGCTTGATAAGCCGTCCCCGCTGTTGTCATGCCTATACCATTTTTTGCCGTTATAGTTCGGATACTCAAAATAAAGCGGTAATCCGTGCCCATCGCCCACAGGGAAAATACGGTTCGGATTCTGTGTGTTTGGTGCCCCAGGCAGGACTCGAACCTACGGCCGACTGCTTAGAAGGCAGTTGCTCTATCCGCTGAGCTACTGGGGCGCAGCTGCAAAGGATATTATACTAAGGGCTGACCGCCCGTGTCAAAGCACCCGAGCACGCTTGTTGGCGGGCCCGCACAAGGTGTGCTATGCTGCGCCCATATCGTCGTGTCAGACCTTTACATGCTGGACGAGGAGCACTCACTATGACCAAGATCGCTTTCATCGGGGCCGGCAGTTTTGGCTTTACCCGCAACCTGGTGCGAGACATCCTCACCTTCCCACTGCTCAAGGATGCCACTCTGGCGCTCATGGACGTGGATTCGGAGCGCCTGGGCTATATCAAGCAAGCTGTCGATCGCATCGTCGCCGAAGGCAACTACCCCGCCAAAGTGATGGCCACTACCGATCGCGCAGAGGCTTTGGAGGGCGCCAACGCCGTCATCTGCACCATCCTGGCCGGGGATGTCAGCATCTGGAGATATGACATCGAGATCCCCAAGCGGTACGGAGTGGACACCAACGTGGGAGACACGCGCGGCCCGTCGGGGATCTTTCGCGCGCTGCGCACAATCCCCGTGATGCTCGACATCTGCCACGACATGGAGAGGTTCTGCCCCAACGCCATCCTGCTGAACTACACGAACCCCATGGCCATGCTCTGTCGTGCGATGCAGCGAGAGACCAGCGTCAAGGTTACGGGCTTGTGCCACAGCGTACAAGGCACCGCGCAGATGCTGGCCAATTGGATTGGCGCCCCCATGGACGAGATCGATTACGTGTGCGCTGGCATCAACCACCAAGCTTGGTATCTGGAATACACCTGGAACTATGAGGACGCCTATCCGCTGTTGCGCAAAGCCGTCGAGCGACCCGAGATCTATAACGAAGAGATCGTCCGCAACGAGATGTTCAATCACTTTGGATACTATGTTACCGAGTCGAGCGGACACAACTCGGAATACAACTGGTGGTTCCGCAAACGACCCGATCTGATCGAGCAGTACTGCACTCACGGTACGGGCTGGAACCCGGGCAAGTACGGCTATATCCTGGATGAGTACCTAAAGCGTCAAGACACTTGGGAGCAGAGCATCCGCGATTGGCTCGACAACAAAGAGCCCCTCAACCTCGAGCGAGGCCAAGAGTACGCGGCGTTCATCATCAACGCTTATATGGGCGGAGAGCCGTTCAAGTTCAACGGGAACGTGGCCAACACCAACCTGATAACCAACCTGCCCGAGGGGGCCTGTGTAGAAGTGCCCGTGTACGCCGATACGTTGGGCTTCAACCCCGTCCATGTGGGCGCGTTGCCCCCTCAATGTGCCGCTCTCAACAATGTGAGTGTCGCCGTCGAGGAGATGGCGGTGGATGGATGCCTCACCGGCGACCCCATGAAAGTCTTCCATGCCGTAGCGTACGATCCGCTCACCGCAGCCGTGCTGTCGTTGGCCGAAATCCGCCAGATGGTGAACGACATGCTGGCACAGAACGCCGATTATCTCCCCACCTTTAAGCACCTGAAGGCGTAACCACGCTTCAAAGCACGGCGCACGACGACCGTAGCGGGCTGGGCGGCTCCCAAGCTGCTCAGCCCTTTTGATTTGCTCTCGTAAAACGTCGGGGGTGCGGAGTGTGTCGTTCGGTGGGCAAAAAAAGAGAGGGGCCACACGACTGTGTAGCCACTCACAATGTAGAGGGGTGAGCGATGGGATTCGAACCCACGATCTTCTGGGCCACAACCAGATGCCTTAACCACTCGGCTACGCCCACCACATCGCACAACAACAGCACGATTCTAACACATGCCGTTCGTTTTGCCAAGTTGACTGCAGATGTTGTACAGAGGCTCCGCAGGCTCAGAGCGGCTGATCTCCAAGGCGAGAGTAGACGGAGAACGCGCGGTGCGCAGCCGTCACACACGTCCCCACCGCCATGATCCACAGCATCGGCAGCACCAAACCGCTGACCAAGCCGAGTACCATAACGATAGCCCGCTCCACACGTGTGAATAGACCCACTTTGCAGTCCACACCGAGACCTTCGGCGCGCGCACGCGTATAGCTGACCATCATAGCG
>CAYOUT010000022.1:0-24096 GCA_964407215.1 uncultured Anaerolineales bacterium
GTAGGGGCGCACGGCACCATTGTAGGGGCGCACGGCACCATTGTAGGGGCGCACAGCTGTGCGCCCCTACAGCCCCCCGGTCGTGCGCCTCGTTGCCGCACGAGTTGCCGCCACGGCCTTGTTGGGGGTATAGTAGCGGCAGCCGCCACCACACAGCATCCAACGGTGCGAGGAGACATGCCATGAACCACGTCGAACGGTTCCGCGCTCTGATGAGCTTCCAGTCAGTGGATCGCCTGCCGCGTATCGAGTGGGCCACCTGGTGGGACAAAACCATCGAGCGTTGGAAGGGCGAGGGCCTGCCCACCTCGCTCAACGATACCTACTCGATCCACGATTATTTCGGGCTCGATCCCTACAAGCAGTTCTGGGTGCCCCTGCGCAGGGGCCTGCCGCCCATCGAGACGCACGGCGAGGGGCACATCGGCGACGAGGCGGGCTACGACCGGCTCTTGCCGTACCTCTACCCGCCGGTGGACGCGCTGGTGGAGGAGATGAGCCCCTGGGGCGAGCGCCAGGCCCGCGGCGACGTGGTCACTTGGATCACGCTCGATGGCTTTTTCTGGTACCCGCGCACGCTGTTCGGCATCGAGCGGCACTTTTACGCCTTTTACGATCACGCCGACCTGATGCATCGCATTAACCAGGACCTGGTTGATTTCCAGATCGACGTGCTGCACCGCGTGTCCAAGGTCTGCTGCCCCGTGTTCATGACCTTTGCCGAGGACATGTCGTACAACCACGGGCCGATGCTCTCCAAAAAGCTGTTCGACGAGTTCATCGCGCCGTACTACCGGCAGGTGATCCCGGTGGTACGCGACCTGGGGATCATCCCCATCATCGATAGCGACGGCGACATCACCGACATGGTGCCCTGGTTCGCCGAGGTGGACGTGCACGGCTTCCTGCCGCTGGAGCGCCAGGCCGGCGTCGATGGAGACACCCTGCGCAGCAACTTTTCCGAGCTGCAGATCATCGGCCATTTCGACAAGATGACCCAGCCCCTGGGAGAGGAGGCCATGCGCGCCGAGTTCGAACGGCTGCTGCCCCTGATGCGCACCGGCGGCTTTATCCCCAGTGTCGACCATCAGACGCCGCCGGGCGTGCCATTGGAGAACTATTTCATCTTTTTGCGGCTGCTGGAAGAGTACACCGCCAAAGGCGCCCCCTGAGTCCGCCGATCTCAGCCCTGCGCCACCTGGTTAGCGAGCCACGGATTCCGCTCCGTGGCTCGCTTGGGCCGCCGCGCCCCGCACACCATCCGCCCGCGCGACACACGGCCGCGCGTACCCATTTCCCCTCGCTTCTGCTACAATACGGGTGGTGATGCGCAAAGGCGGATCTCTGCTGGCGTGCCACAAGTTTCCGGCGGGCGAGGCGGTTGTTATGCCCTGTGGTTGGCGCAAGGTTGTGGACGAGCATCTATCGTTGCGCGGGGATGAGGAGGGCGTGACGGCGTGTGGACCATACATCAGGGGGATCTCCGTCTTCGGGCCACCGTTGCCCACGAGCTCCGGTGTACGATGGTGAACGGCCTCGCAACGTACGCTTTGGGGCAGGGCAGCCCTCTGCTGCTGATGCCCCACCCCCACGGGCTCACGTCCGGGCTGATGGCGGAGAGCTTCCTCGCACATCAATTGGTCGCAACCGGCCGCCGCGTGGTAACTTTTGATCCGCCCGGCGCCTATCGCTCGACCCGCGAGCCCTATCTGGATATGCGCGAGATGTTGGTGTGCGCACACGACGCGCTGGATGCCTGGGGCGTGCGCGGAGCGGTGGACGTTATGGGGCACGGGCAGGGGGGCCTGTGCGCCCTCTTCCTGGCGGTGGAGCAACCGGAACACGTCAGTCGATTGGTGCTAGTGGGCGGCTTTTCGGGGGCGCCGGCTATCCGGCGTTTTCGCGGGCTGCCCTGGCACTGGCGATGGTGGCGCAGCCCCGAGTTCGGCCGCTTTCAGCGATGGAGCTCGCGCCTCGGCCGCGGCCGGGGCAACCTGGCCACCCACAAGCGCCTGTTCAACCTCGTCAGCCGCGTATCGTACGCCGACCGCGACCGGGCGCCGCAGCTCGCTATCGATTCTCTGGATCAGCGCCGGCCGCCCCCGCTGCGCGACCGCTGGTGGGCCGTGGCGCGCCGGCTCGACTGCCGCGGCTCGCTCGAGCGGGTGAGCGCGCCCACCCTGCTCTGCGTGGGCCGCTACGATCCACAGGCCCCCGTGGCCTGCAGCATCGAGCTGCAGCGGGGCATCGCTGGCGCACGCCTGGCAGTGTTTGAGCACAGCGGACACTCGCCCTTTGTAGAGGAGCCGGGGCGCTTTGCCGAGGTGCTGGAGGCTTTTTTGTGTTGAGGTCCCCGCGGCTACAAGCCGACGAACAGCGCCACCGTGGCCACACTCACCATCACCGTCATGCCGATGGCGAAAACGTTCATCCAGCGCTTGTTGCGCCACTCGCCCATCAGGCTGCTCGAGTTCGCCAGCAACAGCATCAGCACCAGGATGAGGGGCAAGAGCAGCGTGTTGGCAATCTGTGAGACCCACATCAACACAAACAGACGCAATCCCGGGATCAGCACGATCAGCGAACTGAGCACGATCAGGCCGGTGTACAGGCCAAAGAACATCGGCGCATCCTGGGTGGAGTGGTTGATGCCGCGCTCCCAGCCGAACACCTCGCACACGGCGTAGGTGGTGGCCAACGGCAACACCGAAGCCGCCAGGATCGACGCCCCCAACAGCCCCACGCCAAAGAGAGTCTCCGCCAGCGGCCCCGCCACGGGGGCCAGCGCCGCGGCCGCCTCTCCCGCCGACTCGACCCGGATGCCCTGAGCAAAGAGCGTCGCCGCGGTGCAGATGATAATGAACGCCGAAACGACGTTGCCAGCGGCCGCGCCAAACATCACGTCGATGCGCGTATTGCGAAAGTCTCGCATCGCCACGCCCTTGTCCACGATGGACGCCTGCATATACACTGCCGCCCAGGGTGTGACGGTGGTGCCCACGGTGGCGAGCAGCGCCAGCAGATACTCGGTATCGAACCGCATGGTGGGCACCACGGCGCTGCGCAACACCTCGCCCCAATCGGGCTTGACCAAGAACGCAGAGACGATGTACGCCACGGCGTATAACGACATCACCAGCAGGATCTTTTCCACCCGTTGATACGTTCCTCGCGTCACCAACAACCACACGGCAACGGCCGCCACGGGCACTGCGATATAGCGCGACACCCCGAACAGCTCTCCGGCGGAGGCCACCCCGGCGAACTGCGCCGCGGTGGTGCCCAGGTTGGCCAACACCAACCCCAAGATCACCAAAAACGTGACCCGCACGCCGTACCGCTCGCGGATCAGGTCCGTCAGCCCTTTGCCCGTGGCGGCGCCCATGCGGGCGGCCATCTCTTGCAGCACCATCTCGCCAAAGGTGATCCACAACACGATCCACAACAGGCCGTAGCCGAACACCGAGCCGGCCATAGAGTAGGTGGCGATCCCCGGCGCGTCGTTATCCGCGCTGGCGGTGATGAGCCCCGGCCCCAGGATGGACAGGAGGAACAGTACACGCTTGAACTTGAAGCGCTTGAGCCCCAGTTTCTCGGCCATGAGTGCTCTCCTCGGTGGCAGCGCGCCGCGCGCGCCGGTAGCCAGCGCTTAGAAGAAGCGCGGCAGATGCTTCTTCCATGCGGTGGGGATGATTGCATCGATGGCGTCGTCCACAGTCACGATGCCGAGGAGGGTGCCTTGATCATCCACCACGGGCACTTCTAACAGGTTGTATTTAGCCACCAGCTGCCCCACGTCGTTTTGCGGCGTGAGCGGATCCACCGTGATGGGGCGATCCTCCATCAGTTCCAGCAGCGGGGTGGAGGCATCGGACAGCACCAGAGAGCGCAACGCCACCAGGCCGCGCAGACGATGCCCCTCGTCTACCACGTGCACATAGTAGAGCGCCTCGTCCTCGCGCGCCTCGGCGGAGGTGCGCAGGTAGCTGAGGGCCTCCGCCGCCGTGAGCGACATGGGCACTGTGGCGAACTCGGTGGTCATGATGCCACCGGCCGTATCCACCGGGTAGGCCAGCAGGCGCCCCACGTCGATGGCGTCTTTGTGTTCCATCAGGCTCAGGAGGCTGGCGCGTTCCTCTTCTCCCAGCGCGGCCAGCAGGTCCGCGGCGTCGTCGGGGTCCATCTCTTCCAGCACATCGGCGGCGCGCTCTGGGGGGAGCGCGGTCAGCATCGCCGGCTGCAGGTTGGGGCTTATCTCGGCCATGGTGTCGGCCATCAGCTCTTCGTCGAGCGTCTCGAACAGCGCCTGGCCGGAGGGCAGGTCCAACTCGCTAACGATCTCGGCCACATCCACCGGATGCAGCTCGCTGATCCTATCGCGGGAGACGCGCAGACGAATGGGGGCCTCCGGCTGCACAGAGGCGACGTCTCTCCAGGAGATGAGCCGCTCGGGCGGGGGCTTGCCCATCGATTCGTAGAGCTTTTCGACGGGGCCGGCCACCCCCAGCCGACGTGCCAGGCCGAGGCCGCCCACGTTGGCGCCCACCAGGTGATAGCGCCCCTCGTGGCCTCGGCGGGCCAGCTGTAGGTCGTTCACTCGCACCAGGCGCCTGCCCTCTACGTCCACAATCTGCCGATCCAGCACCTGGCGCCGCAGCCATAGCTCGTCCCCTTTGGGCTCGTAGGGCGTGAGCTCATTGGTGTTGAGCAGCAGCGAGGGGGTTAGCCAAGCGACTTCGCCCGCGGGCACAAGGGTTTGTTTGCCATCGCGCCGCATGGCGATAGCGCGCAGCGGCGGAAATCCCTCCGCTACGTCTTTGACCAAGAGATCCTCGCAGCGCCCCAACCGGCGCCCCTGCGGATCCCACACGGTCTTGTCGAGGATGTCGCTAAGGAATGTGCTCACGGTTCACCTCCCGCTTTGCCAACCCAACGCGTCGCGCTGGCGCGGCAGCGTGACGTGTCAAGCTGGCCGCCAGCAGCACACCCCCTCAGGCGACCCGACCCGTCTCCGAAGCACAAAAAAAAGACCACGGCGACAGCCATGGCCTTCGTACGGGTCGGCGCGGCCGAACCGTGCGGTGAGGTGGTGCTGTCGGTTAGGGTGGCTCGATGCCCTCAAAGTGCATCGGGCCCTGAGAAGGGCTAGGTTGGTTCCCTGTACTGTCTGATTCCGACGCGGACAATTCGTCACTCCTTTGGAGAAGGAACACGACACTGACACTATAGGCCTGTCGTTACGCGCTGTCAAGTGAGCAACCGCGATTGCGCGCGGCGCCCCACGGCAACGGTGTGAACGCCTCCTCTGCAGCCCCGCCGTTCGGGCTAGGTGGCCTCGGGGTGCTCGCACCCCAGGATGTGGCAGGTCTCGCCGAGCGTCTCGTTGTTCGAGAGCACCAGCACTCGGTCGCCGCCCAGAAGCGTGGTATCCCCACGGGGGATGATGGCCCCGCCCTGGCGGTGGATGAGCACCACTAGCGCGCGCTCGGGCAGGCTGAGGTCTACGATGCGGCGGTTGATAGCGGGAGATTCTTTGGGCACCAACACCTCGATCAGTTCGCTATCGGCCCCCGCCACCGCTTCGAGCCCCAGCGTGAGAGTGTCTCTGCTCGGCAGGGGCGCATCCACGCCCAGCCACTTGGCCACGAGGGGGATGGTGGTCCCCTGCAGGAGCGCCGAGGTCAGCACCACGAAAAAGATCAGGTGAAAGATGAGGCTGGCATCGGGCACCCCCGCCAACAGGGGGAAAGTGGCCAAGATCACGGGGGCGGCTCCGCGCAGCCCCACCCAGGCGATCAGCACCTTCTCGCGAAAGGGCATCTTGAACGGCAGCAACAGGCCCAGCACGCTGATGGGACGGGCTATCACCATCAGAAACAGGGAGATGAGCAGCCCAGCGCCGGCTACGTGGACTAGCTGAGACGGGTAGACGAGCAGGCCGAGCGTGACAAACATGGCCACTTGCATCAGCCAGCCGAGCCCGTCGTGAAAGCGCACCAGGCTGCGCTTGTGGATGAACTCGTGGTTGCCCAGCACAAGCCCGCAGATGTAGGCCGCCAGGAAGCCGCTGCCCCCCACGCTGGCTGTGGCCGCATAGGTGAGCAGCGCCAGCGCCAGCGACAACACCGAATAGAGCCCGTCGTAATCCAGATCTACGCGGTTGAACAGCCAAACGGCGCCGCGCCCGATGACATAGCCCAGCACCGCGCCCAACGCCATCTGCCGCACAAATAACACCACGAGGTTGACCGGAGAGGCCGTCGGATCCTGCAGCAGTGCGATGACGCCGACGGTCAGCAGCACCGCCATCGGGTCGTTGCTGCTGGATTCGAGCTCCAGCAGGGGGCGCAGCTCGCCTCTGAGGCTTACACCCTTGGAACGCAGCACGGCAAACACGGCTGCGGCGTCGGTGGACGACACGATAGCCCCCACCAGCATGCCGCGCAGGAGCGGCCAGCCCAGCAGGCGGCTCACGAACCATCCCAGCAGGCCTCCGGTGAGGAGCACCCCCACGGTGGCCAGCAGGATGGCGCGGCTAAAGGTGGGGCGTACCTCGCTCCAGCGCGTGCTCTGCCCGCCCGAGAAGAGGATGAGGGCGAGCGCCATGACGCTGAGGAGCTGCGCGGCCCATGGGTCGTCAAAGACGATGCCGCCGGGGCCATCCGAGCCCGCCAACATGCCCACGACGAGGAACAGCAACAACACGGGGATTCCGAGCTTGCTCGCGACTTTGCTGGTGACGATGCTCACCAACAGGAGAATACACGCCACGAGGAGGACGTATTCGATAGCGATCATCAAGAGGGGCCCTGCCTTCGCTTCGTTGCCACAGGCGGCTCACAGCGATGGCAAACCGCCCGCATTCCGGGACGCACTGTGCTGTGCCAGTGTAGCCAATACGAGGATCCTTGCAAGTGACGAGATGGGCGCATTGGGTGACTGTAGGGGCGCACGGCTGTGCGCCCCTACAATGGGGCAGGGCGGGACTTTGTCAGGCCAATCCGGCGACGAGGCGCACACCCATGCCGCCGGGCGAGATGGGGGGTACGCTGTGCGGTTGTAGGGGCGCATTGGGTGGCTGTAGGGGCACATTGGGTGGCTGTAGGGGCGCACAGCTGTGCGCCCCTACAGCCACTGTGCGCCCCTACAGTTGCCCCAGGAGGGCGTTCGTGCTATGTTTGGCGGCGTATACTGAGCTCTATACCCTACACCAGGAGGCAATGCCCGTGACTGTGCCCCAGACTATGACGGATCGTGAGCGATTCCTCGCCACCATGCGCTACCAAGACCGAGATCGTGTGCCGTTGCGCCATTTCGGCGCCTGGCCCGAGACGTTGGACCGCTGGAAGGCCGAGGGGTTCGATCCCGAAAAGCCCTGCATCGAGCTGGACAGGTGGGATTGGATCGCCCATTGGTTCTTCCCCCACCCACCCTTTGAGCACAAGGTGGTTGAAGAGGACGAGCATTTCGTGCTGTACATCAACCACGAGGGGATCCTGATGCGCGAGCGCAAGGACAACCCCATGTCGTCTATGCCCCAGTTTGTGCGCTTCCCGGTGGAGACCCGCGAGGACTTTCGCCGCTTCTGGAAGGAGCGCATGCGTCCCGACCTCGCCGAGCGCCTGGGCCCCGATTGGAAGGAGCAGCTCACCGCGCTGCGCGGACGAGATTACCCCCTGATCCTCATCGCAGACCGGTGGGGCGGCTTCTTTGGCCCCCTGCGCAACCTCTTGGGCGTGGAAAAACTGTGCATGCTCTTTTACGACGACCCCGCCTTTGTAGAAGAGATGATGGACGCCAACGCGGATTTCATGATCGAGATGATGGACCAGATTCTGACCTACACCGACGTGGACGTGTTCGGCTTCTGGGAGGATATGGCCTACAAGGGGGGGCCGCTGCTGACGCCCCGGCTTGCGCGCCGCTACATGTTGCCGCGCTATCGCCGCGTGGTAGACTTTTTGCACTCGCGGGGCGTCGAGTTTATCTCGTTGGATAGCGATGGCGACGTCACCAAGCTGATCCCGGTCTGGGTGGACGCGGGCATCAACGTGCTGTACCCCTTTGAGGTGCAGTGCGGCATGGATGTGCTCCAAGTGCGCCGCGAGTACGGGCGCGACCTGCGCCTGTGGTTCGGCGTGGACAAGCGCGTTGCGGCGTACGACCGGGCTGCCATGGACGCCGAGATGGCTCGTGTGGCGCCATTGGTGCAGGAGGGCGGCTATATCCCCGGGCCGGATCACTCCTTCCCGCCGGATGTACCCTATGACGGCTACTGCTACTTTATGGAAAAGCTGAGAGAGATTCTGTAAGGCGCTGATACGGGCCTGGGGGGCGCGGCGCATCCACCGGCCGCGACGAACAACGCGCCCCGCACCCTCACGCCCCAGCCGGGGCGCTGCGCCCCCAACCGTTGGCACGGTCTCACCGGCCAGGAGCAAAACAACATGCGCAAATCACCCGTACTGCCCCTCACGCAACGGATCGAGGGCTGCCTGCTGGGAGCAGCTATCGGCGCCGAGCTGGGCTACGCCCGCGCCGCTCACCCCGAACGTTACGAGTTCGCCAACCCGGGCGATGTGCTCGCTTTTGTGCCCTCCCGCGCCACCCAGCCGGCGGGGATCGAGAAGCGGATCGCTACAGCCTCGCTGCTGCCGTTCATCAGCTTGGGCGTGCGAGCCTATACGACGGCGGAGGGCCGCGTCACGCCCGAGGTGTTCGCCGACTGCCTCAAGCACGACGAGGGGATCGCTGCCGGCGTCTTTACCTGGGACGGCGTGCACACCACACAGGAGGTCCTCAAAGAGGGGATGCAGCCGCGCATCGCCGGGATGCTCAACGCCCAGTGCGGTCTCATCGCCGCCGCCATGCCCGCCGTGGGGGTCTATCACTATGCCGACCCCGAGTATGCCTATCTGGACGGCGTGGAGTTGGCCTCGGTGACGCAGCCGCGCGACGGGGCCGACTGGGCGGCGCTCTGTGCGGCGGCGGTGGCCGCTGCGCTGGACCGCGACGCCAGCGTGGATACGGTGCGCGATACGGTGATGGGCATCGCCCACCGCAACAGCAAAGACGCCTACTACCAGATCCATCACCTCCAGATGCTGAGCGGCCGCATTGCGCGCGACGATGACGAGGCGTTCGCGAGCTGGTGGTTGGCCTCCGGCGGGCGCGGGGCCGGCCGCAACGACACCAACTGGATCGCCTACCAGCCGCTGATGTACGCCCTGCCCCTCCTCGGGCGCTACGCGGATAACGCTGTGCGCTATATGGCGTTGATGACCTCCGCCACGCCGTACTCTTGGTACGACGCCTCCACCGGCGGGCACCCCGTGCCGGCCATCATCGGCGGCGCCATCCTGGGCGCGTTGTTCGGCCGCGACGCCTTCCCCGAGGATTGGCTGGCCTGGGCCGACCCCATCGTCGAGCCCTGGCTGGAGATCGAAGCGGTGGTGCGGCGGCGCTTGGATACCGAGCGGGCCGTCGTCGCCGATACGCGCGCGCTGCAAGAGACGCCCTCGGGCGAGATGTCGTTGCTGCAAGACAAGGTCTACGGCGCGCTGCTGGCGGGGGCCATCGGCAACGCCATGGGGTCGGTGGTAGAGAGCCAGCACTACTGGGAGATCGACGAAAAGTACCCTGGCGGCGTGCAGACGGTGCTCGATCCCCGCCGCTTAGAGTCCGAGGACGACAACCAGATGGCCATGCTCTTGGTAGAGACCTACATGGCGCGCGGCGGCCTGCCCGTGATGGCCCGCCACTTTGGCCGCACCTGGTACGACCGACTGGATCGCGACCATTTTTACGCGCTGTGCATGGGCCACGCCTACGATCTGATCCGCGAGGGGTGGGACGCGCGCATCACAGGGCATTGGAGCGTGGTCACCGGCTCGACGGTGATGTGCATGGAGCCCGTGGGGATGTATCACGCTTGCGACCCCGACTATGCGCGGATCGACGCTACCGCCATCTCGTACATGTACCAGCGGGGGACGGACAACCTGGCGGCGACGATGCTGGCGGCCACGGTGGCGGAGGCGTTCCGCCCGGAGGCCACGGTAGAGTCGGTGTTGGAGGCCGCGGTGGTCGCCGCCGGCGACGACCCCCTGCACACCTTTGACCAGCGCCCGTGGAAAACGGCCGCGGACTATATCCGCTTCACGCTGGATGTGGCGAGCAAGTACGACGATGTGCTGGCGGCGCGCCCCGAGCTCTACGAAAAGTGCCTGTGCTACCACATGATCGACCCGCTGGAGCTGTGGGCGCTGGCGCTGGCCATGTTCCAGATATCCAAGGGCGATGTGCGGTTGGCAGCCATCGGCGGCACCAACATCGGGCGCGATTCGGACACCATCGCGGGCCGGGGCGCCATGCTCTCCGGCGCGCTGCACGGGGCGGCGGGCGTTCCGGCCGAGTGGATGGCGCTGTTCCGCGACGAATCGCTGGAGCGCATCCGGCGCAACGCCGCGCGCCTGGCCGAGCTGATCGGCGTGCAGCGCCTGGAGCGCATGCAGCGTCGGCTGGAGGGCTAGGGCGAGGCCTCGGGTTCGAAGCAAAGGCGGGGCCGGTGCGCGCGGACGCTCTGAAGAGCGCGCATCGGCCCCCTACCCCACCAACTTGTACGTGCTGCCGGGCTCTGTATCGAACACCAGGGCGTCGCCATCGCGCTGCGCCGCTACGCCGTCCGCGCGCAGGGGTTGGGTCGCCCGCACGCGACAGGCGCCGCCGAGGGCCGAGCGCACGGTGGCCTCGGAGATGGCGCCGTCCCTCCAAGTTATGTCGACCTCGTAACCGCCCCGCGCTCGCAGGCCGGTCACGCGCCCCGACGGCCAGGCAGCGGGCAGCGCCGGCAGCAGGCTCAGCTCGCCCCCGTGAGATTGCAGCAGCATCTCGGCGATGGCCGCCGCGCCGCCGAGGTTGCCGTCTATCTGAAAGATGTGCGGCGGGTGCAGATCAAAGAGGTTGGCCTCGGTGCTGTCGCGCAGCAGGGCCACCACGGATTCCTGGGCCAGGTCCCCCTCGCCCAAGCGGGCCCACAACCCGATGACCCAAGCGCGGCTCCAGCCGGTGTATCCGCCGCCGTGGGCCAGGCGCCGCTCCAACGCGCGCCGCGCCGCCAGAGCCAACTCGGGCGAGGCGCCCGGGGTGAGTTGCCGCCCGGGGTAAAGCCCCCACAAGTGCGACAGGTGCCGATGCCCCGGCTCGGGCTCGTCCCAATCGCGCCACCACTCTTGCAGTGCGCCCTCTCGCCCCACCTGCAGCGGATACAGCCGCTCGCGCGCGACCTCCAATTCGCTGGCGAACGCCTCGTCCACGCCCAGCACGCGGGCGGCCTCGATGCAGTTGCTGAACAGATCCCACGTGAGCTGCAGGTCCATGCTCGAAGCGGCGCTCACGGCGCAGACGCGGCCGTCGGGCAGGCCAAAGATGTTCTCGGGCGAGGTGGAGGGGCAGGTCACCAGGCGCCCCTCGCCGTCGTCAACCAGGTAGTCGCGCAGGAACTCGGCGGCTCGGCGCATCAGGGGATAGGCGCGCTGGGCCAGGAACCGCTGGTCGCCGCCGAACAGGTAGTGCTCCCACAGGTGTTGGCAGAGCCACGCCGGGGCCATGGGCCAGCACGACCAGCGGGGGTATCCCTGGCCGCCGCCCACGGGGCTGGTAGAGCGCCACAGGTCGGTGTTGTGGTGAGCCGTCCAACCCCAACAGCCATAGATAGCGCGAGCCGTCTCGGCGCCGTTCTCGGCCAGCCCCTCGATGAGGTCGAACAGCGGCCCGTGGCACTCGGGCAGGTTGGCCACCTCGGCGGGCCAGTAGTTCATCTCGGCGTTGATGTTGAGCGTCCAGTTGGAGCTCCAAGCGGGGCGCCGCTCCTGGCACCAGATCCCCTGTAGGTTGGCGGGCTGGGTGCCCGGCCGCGAGCTGGCGATGAGCAGGTAGCGCCCGTATTGGAAATAGAGCGCCGCCAGCGCCGGATCGTCGCCCTCGCGCGCGGCCGCGAGCCGCTCGTCGGTGGGCAGGCGGCTCGTGGGGGCCTCGGGCAGATCCAGCGAGACGCGCTCAAAGAGCCGGCGGTGGTCGCGCACGTGATCCTGGCGCAGTCTCTCGTAGGGTTGGGCAGCGGCCTCAGCGAGGCGGGCCTCGCAAGCGGCGGAGAGCTCGGCTTGTGGCGTATCGGGCGGCTGGTTGTAGCCCCGGTAGCCGGTGGCGGCGGCCAGGTAGAGGGTGACGGCGTCGGCGCCCTCGACGCGCAGCGCGCCATCGGCGGTATCCACGCGGCCGCCCTGCGCCACGACGCGCAGCTGGGCCTCGAAGCGCATGCCCCGCCCCTCCTCGTAGACGATGGGGCGCCGGCTGCGGACGTAGGCCGGGTCGGTGTGAGCGGGGCAGCGGCCGCGCAGCGCCAAGCCGTCGGCGCCCCAAGCCACACACTCGGCGCGCGGCGACCGCTTCGCAGCGTGGGGCGAGTCGAGCGCGGCCCGGAAGGTGAGGCCCCCCGGCCGATCACAAGTGAAGCGCAACACCAGCAGGCCGGCTGGCGCCGAGATGAACATCTCGCGGCGATAGGCCACGCCGCCGGCGATGTAGCGCACGCCGGCCAGGCCGGTGGACAGATCCAGATCGCGCACATAGCCCGTGGCGCGGCCGCCGTGTTCGAAGCGCAGCCACAGGTTGCCCAGGGGCTGATACGACTGGTTGTAGGGCCCCTGCATCTTGCGTGTGAGATCCGCGGCGGCGCAGTAATCCCCCTCGACAAAAACCAGGCGGCGGATGGCGTCCAGATAGGCCGAGGCGCCGTGAACGTTGGTATCTCGCGGCCCGCCCGACCAGAGCGTGTCGTCGTTGAGGGCGATCCGCTCGACGGTGGCGCCGCCGTAGACCATCGCACCCAGCCGGCCGTTGCCCAGCGGCAGGGCCTCCAGCCAACGGCGGGCGGGGCGCCGATACCATAGCATCGTGCTAGCGGACGGGGTTGCGGCATCGTTGGCCATCATGGGTGCACCTCCTGGGCTGCGCATTGGGCGTTCGGAGCCGATTTTAGGCCAGCGGTCCGTCCACGGCAAGTGGTCAAACGCCACGGGTTAGCGCCAGCACTCTGGCGCACCCATGGCTCAGTTCGCCCAGCGTGTGCGCTGCGAGAGCGCGTAGGCATGCCACCGGCGGACCTTGACAGGCGCGGGGCGGGAGGCGATACTCTCACGTCGCAACCGCCGCCACCGCCCACTACGAGACGGAGGATGTATGCACCTGGGCGCACACTCTTATCTGTTCACCGAGCACTGGTCCGACGCGGCGCTCGGCGTTTTGGATACGGCAGCCGAGCTGGGCTTGAGCTGCTTCGAGATCTCTGTGGGCGACGATGTGTCGTTCTCTCCGGCGCTCACCCGCGGCCGCGCCGAGGCGCTGGGGCTGGAGCTGCTCATCAGCCCCGGGGGCGAGTGGCCGCTGCGATGCGACCTCTCGGCCGACGCCGCCGACGACCGCACGGCGGGGCTGGCCTGGCACATGCGCCAGGTGGACGTGGCGCAAGCGTTGGGCGCGGTGGCCTACTGTGGGGCGCTGTACGGCCACCCGGGTGTGGTGCAGCGCCGTGTGCCGCCCGCCGACGAGTACCCCCGCACAGCGGAGGGCTTGCATCGCTTGGCCGAATACGGCGCGCAGCGCGGTGTGGCCATCGTGCTGGAGCCTATGAGCCACTTTCGCACCCACCTGGTCAACACCCCCGAGCAGGCCATGCGCCTCATCGGCCTGGCACACCACGCCAACCTGCACGTGCTGTTGGATACCTACCACCTCATCACTGAGGTGCGCGATTACCGGCGGGCCGTTGTGGCGACGGCGGGGCGGCTATGGGGCCTGCACGCCTGCGAGAACGACCGTGGCGCGCCCGGCGGCGGGCTGGTGCCCTGGGATCAGGTGGCGGCGGGCCTGCGCGAGCTCGGCTGGACGGGCGGGAACGCCGGGGGATACGTGCTGTTGGAGACGTACAACTCGTCACAGGGCGATTTCGCCTGGCGGCGCGGGATGTTTCACAATGTGTGCCCCGACCCCGTAGCTTTTGTGCGCCAGGGGGTCGCCTTCCTCCGGCAGCTGCTGGGCAGCGACCGGGCCACCCCCGCGCCTCACCGCCGAAGTGCCGAGCAATAGCAGGCGCGCACGGCGGCCAGCAGGTCGTCGGGGGGGCCGCTCTTGGTAAGGTAGATCGCAGCGCCGGCCGCCAGCATCGCCGCGGCGATCTCGCGATCGTCGTGCATAGAGAGGCCGATGACTCTGGCTTGCGGAGCCTCGGCCAGAATGGCTTGGGTGGCCTCCACCCCGTTCAACCGTGGCATAGTGACGTCCATCACCACCACATCGGGCTGGAGCGCGCGCACCATCTCCAGCGCTTGCTGGCCATCCTCGGCTTGGCCCACCACGCGGATGTCGGGCTGGTCGTCGAACAGTGAGCACAGGCCCCGCCGCACCATAGCGTGGTCATCCGCCAGCAACACGGTGATGACGCCATCTGCCACCGCGGGTGCGCCCGACGGGAGAGGGCGGCTCTCGGGCGATTCGAGGTCGCGGGGCGTAACGCCATCGGCTGGTAGGGCGCCGCCCTGGGGGAGGCCGTGCTCCCTATCGGGCGGAGACGCGCTCGTCAGGAGGGCCGTCACTGTGACGGTAGTGCCGTTGCCGGGCTCGCTGCGCACCCACACCTCACCCCCCAGCAGCTCGATGCGTTCGCGGATGCCGAACAGCCCGAGCCCTGAGACAGCGGCGCCGGGCGCACGCGAGGATAGCGCGCGGAACCCCACACCCTCGTCCGCCACGGCGAGCTGCACGCGCCCGTCGGCGGTGTTGCACAGGGTGAGGCGCGCATCGCGCACACGGGCGTGCTTGACCACATTGAGCAACAGCTCGCGCGCCGACGAGAACAGCAGCACGCGCATATCCTCGCACGGGGGGTCGGCGTCGGGGGCCGCGTCCACCTCCACGCGGAGGCCGTGCGTCTCGCCCATCGAGCGCCCGAGCCATTCGAGCGCGGCGGGCAGCCCCATATCGTACAGCACCGAGGGGCTGAGCTGGGCCGTGAGCGAGCGCGATGCGGCGATAGCCTCGTCCAGCAGATCGTCCACTTGGGCCACGGCGCCAACGACCGTGGGCTCGAGGCAGGGGGCTCCGGGGGGCGGCGTCTCGGCCTTGTACACGGCCTCCACCCGCTTCTGCAACACGTTGATGTTGAGCTTGGCGCCCACGAGCAACTGCTGCAGATGATCGTGCAGCAGGCGCGCCAGCCTGCGGCGCTCACGCTGCTCCGCACGGGTCAGTTCGGCCGCCAAACGCCGCAATTGCACGGCGCGCTGCTCGGCCATGGCGGTGTGCTCTGCCACGCGCCGGTCGAGCTCGGCGTTGAGTTCTCGCAGCTGGCGCTCCATCTCCACGCGCTCGGTGATATCCAAGTTTATGCCCACCCAGTGCTTGATGGCGCCCGATTCGTCGCACACGGGGCGCCCGCGCGAGAGGACGATGCGAGAGGCGCCATCTTGCGCCACGATGTGGTGTTCGTATTCCCAACCCTGGCCGGTCTCCGAGCAACGGCGCCAACGGGCCAGCAACAGCTCGCGCTCATGGGGCGAGAGGCGCTCCAACCAGCCATAGCCCAGCGCGTCTTTGTGCGACATGGCCAGCAGATCCAACATAGACTGGCTCAGGTATTCGATTCTGCCCTGGGCGTCGGTCCTCCAGATGCCGTAGGGGATCGTCTCTGCGATGGCACGATAGCGCCGCTGAGCCGCCAACAGATCGCGCAGTCTGCGGCGGGCCAACACATGGCGGGTAACGTCGGAGGCCAGCAGCAGGATGCTGGGGGCATCGGTGGTGGCGCGCAAAGGGATGAGGTCGGCATCCCACCAGCTTGGCCCCTTGCGGCCGACGAGGTCGATCTCCACCTCTTTGAGGCACCCGGGGACACCGCTTCGGAGCACCTCCTCCGCTACCCGTTTAGCCTCGTCCGGTAGGCTGCGCATCTGCTCGGCCAGCGGCCGCCCCACAATGAGACCCTGAGGCGGCGCCGCCGAACCGCGCTCTCGCCAGCCATAGTAGGTGGCATACGCCTCGCCGACTGTGAGCTCGGGCCCTCGGAGGACGATGAGAGCGACGGGCGTGTGGGCGAACAGCTGCTCCAGGCGAAGCTCGGCCCGCGCCCTCTCGGCGCGCGTGTGCGCATGTGCCCCCACCTCGGCCTGAAAGCGAGCCTCCAGCTCTGCCAGACGGCGCCGCAGGACATCCTCTGTGAGAGGCGGCATATCGTCTCGCTCAGCGGGCATACGAACCTCCCTCAGCGCGGCCCAGGGCCGCTCTAGCGTACGGACACACCTTAAAGCAGGTCGTCGCTCCAGCGTTAGCCGGGGAGCGAACGGCCGCTTTGCGCTGTCGTCGTATGATGTGGTGTTGCACCGGCGCCGCCGGGGAGCGTGTGAGCGTAGCTTGGCGCCCGTCGGTGAGGCGCTCGCATAGCGTGTACGAGCGAGGCAATTGCAACATGTTCCGTCGCGTTTGTCAAGCGCCAATCGCGTTGTGTTGCGCCAGCGCGATGGCCGGGGGTTGGCAGCGGGGCAGCGCCCCGCGCAGCTCGCGTCAGTGCACGTCGAGGATGTGTCTCACTTTGATGGCCAACTCGTCGCCGGTGAAGGGTTTGTGTAAAAAGCCCGGCCTGTGGTCTCCGAGGCGTGCCAGGTCCAGGCTGTGTTCGGCGTACCCCGAGACGAACAGCACCCTGAGATCGGGCCAAGTCTCAACCAAGCTGCGGGCCAACGCAGCGCCATCCACTCTGGGCATCACCACGTCGGTGATGAGCAGCGCCAGATCGTGGCACTGCTCACGGGCCAGCCGCGCGGCCTCTTCGCCATCGGGCGCCTCTACCACACGATAGCCCAAGCGAACGAGCGACCGCACCATGATCTCGCGCACCACGGGGTCGTCCTCCACGAGGAGCACCGACTCGGTGCCCGCGGGGATGACAGAGGGCGTGTCGACAAACCGCAGAGGCTCCGCCCCCTCGGCGACGCGCGGCAGGTAGATGCTGATGACGGAGCCCCGGCCGGGCTCGCTGCTGACATACACGTTGCCACGGTGCTGCTTAATGATGCCAAAGGTGGTGGCCAACCCCAGGCCGGTGCCCTGCTCCTTGGTGGTGTAGAACGGCTCGAACATGTGCTCCTTGGCGTCGGGCGAAAAGCCATGGCCCGTGTCGCGGACCGTGAGGCGCACGAACGGCCCCTCCTGGGCGCCCTCGTGCTGCTCGACAAAGCGCTGGTCCAGGTCGACGTTCTCGGTCTCGATGCTGAGGGTGCCGCCCTCTGGCATGGCATCGCGCGCGTTCACGGCCAGGTTCACCAGCACCTGCTCGATCTGGCCGGGGTCCACATGCACCGTGCCGAGGTCGGGCGCCAGCGAGGCTCGCAGCTCCACCTGTTCGCCGATGATACGCCCGAGCATCTTGCTGACCTCGTCGATGAGGAGGTTCAGGTCGACGAGCTGCGGCTGCAGAACCTGGCGCCGAGAAAAAGCCAGCAGCTGCCTGGTGAGGCTCGCCGCGCGCTGGGCGGCGCGCAACACTTCGTCGAGGTATTCGGTCGCCTCGCTGTCGTACAGTTCGGTCAGCTCCCTGGCCATCGAGCCGTACCCCGAGATGGCGGTCAGCAGGTTGTTGAAATCGTGAGCCACGCCGCCGGCCAGCCGACCCAGGGTCTCGGTTTTTTGCGAATCGCGCAGGCGTTCCTCCAGCCGCAGGCGCTCAGAGATATCCCTCCAGATGACCACGACCTCCTCGATCTCGCCCGATTGCGACAGGACGGGGAATTTGGTCACCTCGTAGACCAGGTCGCGCTGGCGAGTGCGCCCGTTGTCGCTGCCGGGCACGGCGGGCACGCGCAGCTCGGGAAGGTAGACGGTCTCGCCCTCTGTGGCCCGCCTGAACGCATCCTGCAGGCTATCGCCGCAGAGGCGCACGGAATCCCACAGGCTGCGGCCGCCCACGGCCGCCCCGGGGCTGCCGGCCTCGGCGCATAGCTGGGCAAAGGCCCGGTTCACAAGCAACGCGGCGCCATCGAGATCGTGCACCTCCATGGGGAAGGGCATCTGCTCCACAATCTGCTGAAAGCGGGCTTCGGCTTTGCGCAGGGCGCCCTCGGCTTGGGTGAGCGCGGTGACGTCGCGAAAGCTCCACACGCGGCCCACGATCTCCGGACCAAGGTATTGGGGAATGCTGGCGCACTCGAGCCTTCGCCCGTCCACACATTCCAGCAGGTCTTGGCTGATGAGGTTCGGCCGGTTGTGGGCCTGGCGCTCGCGCCGAGCCAGAACATCCGCGTTCTCGATGGCCGGCAGGCAATCGATCAGGCGCCCCTCGCGGCGGAGGCCATCGTCGGAGCCGGGCGAGCGGGTGGAATCCATCGGCGTCCCCCGGTCAGTAGAGCCGAGCTCGGGGGCTGTCGCCAGCCTCTGTCGCGTGGATTCGCTCAGTTCGGCAAAGTGTTGGTTATAGTTGGTGATGCGCCCCTGGAGATCGGTGATGGCCAAAGCGTCGGAGGCCGCGTCCATAGTGGCCTGCAACAACGAGACGGAGCGCAAGAGCGACGCCTGATCCTCCAGGATCGCGGTGACGTCGCGCGCCACACCCTCCACGGCGATGGCAGCGCCGGTGTCGCCTCGCACAACTACAAAGCGCACCTCCAGCCAAACATTGTGCCCCGCTTTGTGCCGCCATCGGCAGAGGATGGGGGCGCTCCGCGGTGCGCCGCTGCCCACGACATCTCGCAGCGCAGCGAGGGCTTTGGCGTCGAGTGAGCGCTTCATCAGGGCCGGGTCGGCGCACAACTCCTGGGGCGTGTAGCCCGTGATGTCGGCAGCTGCGGAGCTCAAATAGCTCAAGCCCGAGGGCGGCGCCAGCTGGTAGGTAAAGACTGTGTCGGGCAGGTTCGTCACCAGCCGACGGAAGCGCTCCTCGCTGGCCACCAACTGCGCGAGGGTGCGATCCCGGGCGAGGCTCACCACTGTGAACGCCAGCCCCAACACAAAGAGCGCGTTCACCGTAAAGCTCCACGTCTCGGACCACGGCGGTGCGGTGTAGAACAGCCCGGGGGAGACGAGCAGCAGGTCGACGAAGCGGTAGAGCCCCAGCGCAACGACCGCCCAACCGGAGACGCGGCCGGTGCGCGAGCTGCTGTGTTTGAGCGCCAGGACGCCCGACCACGCATATGCGCCGGCTGTGGCCAAGCTGATGGGTATCCAAGGGAGCCACGGGGGGAGCGATGCGACGGCGTGCAGCAAGCTCGCAGGCGCGGTGTTGGCCCCTATCCACTGTAGCATGCTGGAGATCACCAGCCAGCCGGCGAGGCCGATGGACACCGTGACGGTCCAACGCGGCCGGGCCACACCCACATAGTTGTAGGCGCCCCACAGGATCAACATGGAGCTGGCCAGGAGCAAGAGATACTCAAAGATCATCAGCCCGAACGCCGGGCCCCAGTAGGCTTGGGCTACCGCGAGAGCGAGGCGTACCTCGTACACCAGCCCCGTGGCCGCCCACACCCCCGGGTAATCGTCCAGGGCGCCGCGCAGCAAACCGTGCCCCAGCTTGCGGCGATAGGTGCGGTCTTGTACGTACTGGCGGATGCACACGGCCACCACAGCGGCGGTGGCGAGCATATTGGCTACGATAGAGGGCACTGACCACATCGTCTCGCTCATCGATCCCTCGCATAGCGCAAATGTCGAGCGTCTCCAGCGAGGAGGCGCCGGTCCGGTCTCGCTAGACATTATACTGAGTTGTTGCCAGCGCTCAAGTTGCGGGGAGGGGGTTTGTGTCAAGTGCGCGTAAAATACGAGAGTGGGGGCGCGGAGCTAGGGAGTAGGGGCGCGGAGCCGTGCCAGGGAGTAGGGGCGCACAGCTGTGCGCCCCTACAGTGCCGGTGTTCACGGAGGCGCGGATGGGGTGGTGTGGGGTGCGCCCCTACAGTGCCGGTGCTCGCAGAGACGCAGATGGGGTGATGCACAGCCCCGTCAGGGGGCGAGGTCCTGGGCTCAGCGAGAGCAAAGGGTCGAGCCAGAGAGTAGGGGCGCACAGCTGTGCGCCCCTACAGTGCCGGTGTTCACGGGGGCGCGGATGGAGCGGTGTGGGGTGCGCCCCTACAGTGCCGGTGTTCGTGGAGGCGCAGCGCGCGACATCACCCCGCCACGGGCTCTACTCTGCCCTTGAACTGGCTCCAGTAGAGCTGATGGTAAAAGCCGCCCTGGGCCAGCAAGCTGTCGTGGGTGCCGCGCTCGATCACCTCGCCCCCGCGGATCACCAGCACCTGATCGGCGTTGCGAATGGTGCTGAGGCGGTGGGCGATGACGAATGAGGTACGCCCCGCCATCAGGCGGCGCAACGCCTCTTGCAGATGCTTTTCGGTGCGCGTGTCGACGTTGGACGTCGCCTCGTCCAAGATCAGGATGTCGGGATCGGCGAGGATGGCGCGGGCGATGGCCAGCAGCTGCCGCTGCCCCTGCGAGAGGTTGGCACCCCGCTCCGACAGCACGGTGCTGTAGCCATCGGGCAGCCGGCGGATAAAGTGGTCGGCATTGGCCATGCGCGCTGCAACGATAACCTCTTCGTCGGTGGCATCCAGCCGGCCGTAGCGGATGTTCTCCATCACGGTGTCGCCGAACAAAAAGTTGTCTTGCAGCACGAGGCCGATGCGCAGGCGCAGATCGTCGCGGCGAATGGCGCGGATGTCGTGGCCATCCACACACACGGAGCCGGCGTCCACGTCGTAAAAGCGCGTCAGCAGGTTGATGATGGTGGTCTTGCCGGCGCCCGTGGGGCCCACCAGGGCGATCATCTCGCCGGGCTTGCTGCTCAGCGAGACGCCCCGCAGCACCGGCGTCTCCTTTTCGTAGGCAAAGTCCACGCTGTCGAACGCGACGGCCCCCGCGGCCTGCGGCAGCGCTACGGCGTCCGGCGTATCGGGCAGCTCGGGCACTTCGTCGATCACTTCAAAGACGCGCTCAGCGCCAGCCAACCCCGATTGGATAGAGTTGTAGAGCTGGGCCAGTTGGTTCAACGGGCGAGAGAACTGCCGGGCGTAGGCCACGAACGCCGCGATGACGCCCACTGTGGCCAGGCCGTTCACAGCGAACGCGCCGCCCACGGCCGCGACGATGGCCAGGCTGATGTTGTTGATCATGTTCATAGAGGGGCCCATGATCCCAGCCAGGATCTGTGCCCGCGTGGCGGCGCGCCGCAGGGCCTGGTTCGCCTCATCGAACTCGCCGATGGTGTGCTCCTCGCGCACGTAGGCTTGGACGATCTTTTGGCCCGTGACGGTCTCTTCGATGATGCCGTTCAGCGTGCCCAGGCAGGCCTGTTGTTCGCGAAAGCCCGCCCGTGTACGCGGCGCGATGAAGCGGCTAAAGAACACCGACAACGGCACCACAGATACGGTCACCAACGCCATCTGCCAGTTCATCACAAACATCACCACCAGCACTCCCACCAGCAGGATGGCGCTGGAGATCAGCTGCGCGGTGCCAGACGATAGCACCGACGAGACGTTCTCGACGTCGTTGGTGAGCCGGCTCATCATCTCGCCGTGGGGGCGCGAGTCAAAGATACGCAGCGGCAGGTCTTGGAGTTTGTCGAACAAGTCGTGTCGCAGATCGCGGACGGTGTATTGGGCCACGCCGGCTACGAGATACGACTGCATCCAGGCAGCGGCGGCGTCTACGAGATAGATGACCATCATGAGTACGGCGAGGCGCGTCAGCCCGCGCAGGTCGCCCGCAGCGATATGGACGTCTATCGCGCGGCCTGTCAGGTAGGGGCCGGCGAGACCCAGCAAGGACGTGAAAAGCACCAAGAAGGCTGTGATCGACAGCGCTTTTTTGTGCGCGCTGATATAGTGCAACAATCGCAACAGTGTGCCGCGCGCGTCCTGTGCGCGCTTGGCCTCGGCAGGCCCGCCGTGCCCACCCGGGCCCCGGCCGGGGCCCGCGGGCTGCGCGGCGCCATCTTTTGCTCCAGAGCTATTTTCTCGACGCTCAGCCATGCCCGTTCTCTCCCTCGCCCAGTTGCGAATCGTAGATGTCTCTGTACAGCGGGCTTGATTCCATCAGCTCGCTGTGCGTGCCCGCCGCTACGATCCTGCCCTCATCTTGCACCAGGATCTGGTCGGCGTTCAGCACGGTGCTGATCCGTTGTGCGATCATGATGCAGGTGCGGTGGCCGTGCTCGCCGCGCAACGCGCCTTGAATGCGGGTTTCGGTCTCAATATCCACCGACGACGTGCTATCGTCCAAGATCAGCACGGCGGGGTCCACCAGCAGCGCACGGGCGATGGCGATCCGCTGCTTCTGCCCGCCCGAGAGGTTGACGCCGCGCTGCCCCACCTCGGTGTCATAGCCCTCGGGGAAGGACGTGATAAAGTCGTGGGCCTGGGCCACTTTGGCCGCAGCGATGACCTCTTCGTCGCTGGCATCGGGCCGGCCGTAGCGGATGTTGTCTCGCACGGTGCCGGTGAAGAGGATCGTCTCTTGCGTGGCGATGCCGATGGAGCGCCGCAGAGTGGCCAGGTCCAGTTCGCGCACGTCCACGCCCCCCACTTTGATGGCGCCAGCGTCGGGGTCGTAGAACCTTGGGATCAAGTGCACCAAGCTGGATTTGCCCGAGCCCGTGGCGCCCAGCAGCGCCACCGTTTGGCCGGGCTGCACCTCGAACGACACATCGCGCAGCACGGGGGCTCCGTCCGCGCCCTGGTAGGCAAAGTGCACGCCCTCAAAGGCGACGCGTCCATCGAGCGGCACATCGTGCAGCGCGTCGGGCATATTCTGCACGTCGGGCTCGGCCCGCAGCACCTCGGCGATGCGGTCGGCCGAGGCCGTGGCCCTCGCCAGGTGGACGATGAGCATGCTCACCATCAGCAGCGAAAAGAGCGTCTGCATCAAATAGTTGACAAAGGCGAGGATCTGGCCCACGTGCATGGAGCCGCCCACCACGAGCTCGCCACCGAACCACAACACGCCGATGAGGCCAGCGTTCATGATGATGAGCATCGCGGGGTGCATTATCGCCATGAGGCGCATTACATAGACGGTGGTATCCACCAGCTCGTCGTTTTTGTGGCCGAAACGCATCACTTCGTGGTCTTTGCGCACGAACGCTTTGACCACGCGCGCACCGGAGAGGTTCTCCTCCATCACCTGGTTCACGGCGTCGAGGCGGGCCTGTACTTGGGAGAACAGCGGCGTGGCGCGCTTGACGAGCCAGACGACCACCAACAAAAGAAGCGGCATGAGGATCAGCGGGATCCCCACGAGTTGCGGGGCGGTGACCACCGCCATAACCAGGCCGCCGATCAAGAGGAGCGGCGCGCGGATCAGGATGCGAAGCAGCGTCAGTACGGCTTCCTGCACCTGTGTGACGTCGTTGGTGAGCCGGGTGATGATCTGGCCGGTCTCCAGGCGATCCAGGTTGGCGAAGGAGAGCCGCTGGACGCGGCGAAAGAGCGCAGCGCGCAGATCGGCGCCGAACCCCTGCGCGGCTTTGGTGGCGAAAAACCCGTTGCCCGCCCCACCAAACCATCCCAACACCGCCAACCCCACCATCAGAAAGCCCGTATGGATAACCACCTGCATGTTGAGCGGCGTTATCCCCTCATCCACGATGCGCTGCAAAAGACGAGGCTGCGTGAGATCGAGCGCGACCTCGCACAGCATCAAAAGCGGCGCTATAACAGCCCAGCGCCAGTACGGTTTGAGGAATTTGGCCAGCGGGCCGAGTGAGTTGTTCAATGGCACCCCCTATCTCTTGCGAGCAAGCGCCCGTCGCGGGCAGTCAAGGCGCTCAAAAGAGCACCGTCGATGGTCTCGGTCACAGCCCCGGCGGACGGGGCCCCGTGCGTGATGTGGCGCGGTAAAGTGTACATTGTACAAGAAATAGTGTCAAATCCGAACTCGAGATGTGTTCGGGGGATTATAGCGCGTCCTATGTTGGCGGCAAAAAGTAGGGGCGCACACCCTGCTGTAGTAGGGGCGCACACCCTGCTGTAGTAGGGGCGCACACCCTGCTGTAGTAGGGGC
>CAYOUT010000022.1:24196-35598 GCA_964407215.1 uncultured Anaerolineales bacterium
GCACAGCTGTGCGCCCCTACTAGCATCAATCGTTCGATAAAGAGAGACTGTTTTCTCCTCTCGATTATTCCGAGGAAAGATTGTAGTATCGAGAAACTCGTACTGCAATGAATGCCGGAGTGAGAGTTTTTCTTAAAGTCTCTTCATTCCCCTGCTTTGGAAGTCTATAAATTCCTTTTTTAACGCCCCCTCAATGTAGGATACACGACCGCAATTATAGAATCCAATAGGGGCATCTCTTTGCCTAACAATAAGATATTTGAACGTGCGATCCTGCCCACTCATAGAGAGGCTCAGGATCTCCTCCTTCTTTCCGAATCTGTTCGTACGCCAACTCTGAGAGCCCCCCTCTCCCCCGAAGACGATCGAATCGCCGCCCCTCTTTGTCGTAAAGTAGGGGCGCACAGCTGTGCGCCCCTACACATACCCATGCACCCGATACGTTGTGCCCCTACGCACGCGCCCGGTGTGCTGCCAGCCCGCCGGCGCCTCGGTATTCCCTCACGCGCGGGAGGTGAATGGCCCCCCCACCGGTGCGATGGCTTCCCCTACATATACCCACGCACCCGATACGTTGCGCCCCTACACACGCGCCCGGTGTGCTGTCGCCCTCACCCGTGTGCCTTTCACTGCTTTTTTTACGCGAATTTTACCCCTGTGAGGCCCTGTGCGACGGGCATTGTCGCGGGTATGTCGTATAATGATGTCAAACGGCCGACACCGCGTGAGGAGACAGATATGGGCGACCCGACCCCTCTCAGCAAACACCAGCGCATGAGCCGCATTACTTATCTGCTCTACCGCCACCCACGAGGCCTCACGACCACGGAGCTGGCCCGGCTGTGCGGCGTCTCCAAGCGCACTTCCGAGCGTGACCTGCACGACTTGGAGGCCACCGGCGTTCCGCTGTGGAGCGACGAGGGCTTTCCTCCCCGCTACGGCATCCTGGAGGGCTACTATCTGCCCCCGATCCACCTGACGTTGGACGACGCGCTGGCCCTCTATCTGGCCGCCCGGCTGCTGGCGCGCTACGCCGATGCGTACGATCCGCACATTGTAGAGGCGTTGGCCAAGCTGGCCCGCATCCTGCCCGAGCCGATCGCCGCCCCCATACACGCCACTATCCAACGCATGGGCACCCGGGACGAGGACGCGCGCTTTGTGCGAGTGCTGGGCGTACTGGCCTTGGGCTGGGTTGGCAGCCGCAAGGTGCGCATCCGACATCAGGCGGCGCACCGCGAGGAGGTGCGCGAGCACATTTTTTGCCCCTATTTTATCGAGCCCTCTTCCGCTGGCAGCGCCACGTACGCCATCGGCCACTGTTGCGATGTGGACGCGCTGCGTACCTTCAAGGTGGAGCGTATCCTGGATGCGGTGCTGCTGGACGATCCCTGTACGATTCCGGAGAATTTCGACGGTCCGCGTATGCTGGAGAGCGCTTGGGGCATCATGTACGGTGATGAGTTGGAGGAGGTGGTGTTACGCTTCGCTCCCAGCGCCACGCGGCGGTTACACGAGACCGATTGGCACCCCTCGCAGGAGCTGGAGGAGCTGGCGGATGGCGGCCGCATACTGCGCGTTCGGGTGGCGAATCCGATGGAGATGGTGTCTTGGGTGCGCGGCTGGGGGCCGCAGGTGGAGGTGTTGGCACCGGCGTGGATGCGACGGCAGATGGCGGGGGATGCGCAGGAGGTGGTAAGGATGTATGGGGAGGGGTGAGTGATGAGTGATCCCGGCGCCCTGTGGGGCAAGACGCGAAGGGAAGGCGAAAAGGGTGACCCGATACACGCGTTAGTTTATCATATGCTGGATGTGGCAGCAGTGGCTGAAGCTCTCTGGGACGCTTTCGGACCAGCTCGTCGCAGCGCATTAGTGCGCCTCACCTCATTGTCGCCCGCAAGCTGCCGCCGGCTCCTCGCGTACCTCTGCAGTTTACACGATCTGGGCAAGGCCAGTCCGGCGTTTCAACTACTCCATGAGCCCGCCGTTGCTGTGCTGCGAAACGCCGGCTTGTCGCTGCCCCTGCAAGGCAGTGAGCGTTGCTACCATGGCGTCGTCACTGCACACACACTGGCCGAACACCTCGTGCGGAGCTATGAGACGCCGCCCCAGACAGCGCGCATACTGGCACACGCTCTCGGTGGACATCATGGCACCTGGCCCACCCCGCTCGAGCTCAATCGTCTTACGACCTGGCAGGTGGGCGGCTCCGACTGGGAGCATCTTCGGGGAGAGATCGTCGCCCTTTTGTTCCAGACGCTACAGGTTACCTGGCCTGAACGTTGGCCAACGAGCCGTGCGGACGACCAAGTCCTGGCCACTCTTGTCGCGGGGCTCACATCACAGGCCGACTGGATCGGATCTATGAATGATTTTTTCCCGTACTCTGCCACACTCACGGATCCGACCGCCTACTTGTCGCGAGCGCGCGTAGCCGCCAAAGAGGCGCTGACCACACTTTGCATCAGCGATCTCGCGCGTGATACGGAGGAGCCCACATTCGAGCGCCTCTTCCCCGGCTATACGCCGAACCCGCTACAACGGGCGATGATCACGCTTTTCCCCGAGCTCGAGCCGCCTTTTCTGGTCATCATCGAGGCCCCCACGGGTTGCGGAAAGACAGAAGCAGCGCTCCTATTAGCCGAGCACAGCAGAATTCATCACGGGGGACAGGGGGCGTACGTCGCCATGCCCACGATGGCCACCAGCAATCAAATGCACCAACGAGTGCGCGAGGCGCTAGCTCAAAGTGCCCCAGACCTACCGGAGCCGCTGCTAGTTCACAGCCAAGCGTTATGGCGCAACCGGCCCCCACTCATCTCAGCGCCCGAGGACCTTGCTAAAAGCGATACTATAGAGGATATGGCCTGGTTCATACCCCGCAAGCGATCATTGCTCGCTCCGTTTGGAGTCGGTACTGTGGACCAAGCGCTTTTGAGCGTGTTACAGACGCGACATTTTTTCGTGCGGCTGCACGCTTTGGCACACAAAGTGATCGTTTTCGACGAGGTACATGCTTATGACACCTACCAATCGCAACTGCTGGAGCGGCTTCTTGTTTGGCTCCAAGCCACCGGTGCATCCGTCATCATCCTTTCTGCCACCCTTCCCAGAGCCACGCGACAGCGGCTCTGGGACGCTTACAAGCCTCATGATCTCATCTCCCCCGCCGGTGTGGAGCCCTCCTACCCTTGCATCACGTACCGTTCGCCCAGATCGGCCGGATCACTAGCGTTACAGTGGGAGAACAAACAGCGGGTGGTCAGCCTGGCGCGCATCGACTATGAGGTGAATACGATCGTCGAAGACCTGCGAAAGCGGCTTGTGCACGGAGGTTGTGCAGCAGTCATCTGTAACACGGTTGCCCGCGCACAAGAGGTATACCTGGCGCTGCGCGAAGCGCACCTGGTACCCGCTGATGACCTGACACTTTTCCACGCGCGTTACCCGGCCGCTTGGCGTGATGAGATCGAGCAAAACGTGCTCACCCGTTACGGTAAAACCGTGAGGCGCGACGGTCGTCACTCCTCTATCGTCGTAGCGACGCAGGTTATCGAGCAAAGCTTGGACCTCGACCTGGACTATATGATCACTGATCTAGCCCCCATCGATCTCCTAATTCAACGGGCAGGGCGCCTCCACCGGCACGGGAGGGCGGCCGAAGAGCGCGCCCGGCCCGTGGCTGAACCGATCCTCTCTATAGCCATACCTCCCCTCGACGAGGAAGGGGTGCCGAGTTTCGGCAGCGATGGCTATGTGTACGAACCGTACATTCTCCTAAGGACCTTTCTAGCGCTCCAAGGCCGCCACAGCCTCACGACGCCTTTCGACACGCCGGACTTGATCGCTGCGGTGTATGATGACCAGACCGCGGTGAGCGGCGGCATCTTGGCCGACGCGCTGGCGGAGACCAAAGCCGCCATGGAACAACGAGAGCATGAAGAGATCTATGAAGCGATACAGCGGCTGGTACCAGCACCTTGGGAACCCTCATATATGTCGCACTCGAGCCAGGCGTTGCGAGAGGACGACCCCCGCTTGCACAGCGCCCTGCAAGCTCTGACACGGCTCAGCCCTCCCAGTGTGCAAATGGTGTGTTTGCACGATGTCTCGGGGGCGCTCTTCACCGACCCATGCGGGGGCGATCGGGTGGATTTAACCGCCCCGCCAAGCGATGAGCTTGCCCGCACCCTGGCCCGTTATGTCGTCTCTGTTAGCCATCGTGGCCTAGTCCCCTACCTGAGACAGTTGGAGTCACCAGCTGCCTGGAAGAGACATCCCTATCTACGCGTTTGCGTGCCCGTTGTCTTTGTGGATGGTGTGTGCTCGCTGCCCAACGCGCCTTGGGCCCTCACACTCACACGCCATCTCGGCCTACAGATCGGCAAGGAGGAACGATGAAACCGGAATACGATCTGACTCGTGAGCCTTGGATTCCCTGTTTGCGGCTGGACGGCTCGCCGACGATGCTGGGGCTTGGAGAGGTGCTCGCTAACGCACACGAGTTGCGCGAGATCTCGGCCGAGACGCCCCTGTGCACAGCGAGCATCTATCGCCTCTTGCTAGCGCTGCTGCAACGAGTTCTCAACCCAACGAATATCGACGCATGGGAGGCTTTGTGGCGAGCGGGCGCCTGGCCCGCGGACCAAATCGAGGCTTACCTCGAGGCGTGGCGTGCGCGCTTTGATTTGTTCCATAGTGCGCACCCCTTCCTGCAGCTGGGCGATCGTCGCGTCAAACCCAAGTCGATCAGTGCGCTGCTGCCGGAGGTGGCTTCAGGCAATAACCCCACGTTGTTCAGTCACCAGCTCGATAAAGAGAGCTTTTCTGTCGCCCCCGATCGAGCTGCGCGCATTCTGCTGGCAGCACACACTTTCGGTGTCGGCGGGCTGAGCGGTATCGAGCAAAAGTTCACCGACGCCCCCTGCGCCTCCGGGGCGGTGTTTCTGGCCGAAGGCGATTCACTCTTTGAGACCTTGGCGCTGAACCTGACTCAGCGCCCCTGGATAGAAGGAGATCCGCTCGCAGCCCGAGACAGGCCCGCCTGGGAGGTGGACGATCCGACACAGCCGGAGCGCGACCTGCCCTACGGCGACCTGGACAGCCTCACGTGGCCCAATCGCCGCATCTTGCTGCTGCCTGAACAGGAGAACGGGGCCTGGTGTGTGCGCCAAGTGACCGTGGCGCCCGCCCTGCGCCAGCAAGGTGGCGCCCTGGACGCAATGCTCCACTATGGCATAGACAAAAAGATCGGCCCACGGCCCCTGGCTTTTGATGAGTCGCGCGCGTTGTGGCGCGATAGCGGCGTGCTGCTCAGCCTGGGCGGCACAGGATATCGGCAGGCGCGCGTGGTGGAGTGGCTCGGCCTCCTCGTACAGGAGGGGGTGCTCAGCCGCTCACAACGGTTTCGGCTCATGGCCCTGGGCATGGCCAAGGACCGGGCCAAGGTCGAGTTCTATCGCGCCGAGCACCTGCCTCTGCCCCTCGAGTACCTCGCGCGCCGCGAGCTCGTAGAGGTGATTCAAGAGGCGCTATCGCTGGCCGACACCGTCTCACGCGGTTTGTGGGGCGCGACGCAAACCCTCGCCACCCACGTAATCGTCCCAGAAGCGGATCTGAAAGACGCGCACGAGCCCAGTAAAGGAGATACCTCCTCACTAACGACTCAGTGGCGAGTGGATTGGCGGTACTGGGCTACCCTGGAATCGCCCTTTTTCACCCTGCTGGATGAGCTGCCGTCCGATGTAGAGGGCGCGCGGAAGGCCTGGCGCGACACACTGCGTGACGCCGCATGGAACGCGCTCGAGAGTGTGACGCGTTGGCTGGAAGAGTCCCCTCGCTATATGAAAGCCGTCGTATTGGCCCGCAGGAGGCTGGCCTCTGCACTTGGCAACGCGCTGGCCACACGAGGTGGCCAGGAGATCAGTGGCTAGCACCAAGATCACTCAGCAGAAAGGAGTGTCCCATGACTGAACCATCCCCTTTTGTCGCCTATTTGGAGTCGCTTCGCGACAACCGCTCCGCACTGGCGCAGCTGCGGCGCGGGTTAGGGCGGCCCCCGGGCACCGTGCCCGACACCTACCCCTATGTGGTGCCTTGGCTGCCCCCCGGCACACGCCGATGGCACGAAGACGCCTACTATCTGCTGGCTTCCCTTTTTGCCTATCACCCGGCCGCCGGCGGCACGGGCAACATGGGCAATCACTTTCGCCTCTGTCTACGAGACGCCCAGGACGCAACGGCCATCGAGCGCCGCTTTATGGCCCTGCTGGCCGCCCACCCGGACGACCTGCCTTTCTTCCTGCGGCAGGCGGTGAGCTTTTTGTGCGCCAAAGAGGTCCCCGTCGCTTGGAACCAGCTACTGATCGATCTGCTCCGCTGGAGCCACCCCGACCGCTACGTACAGCGCAACTGGGCGCACGCCTTTTGGGCCGGCGCCCACCAGGTCGAGACAACCACAGAAGAGGAGGCCCGTGATGTTCGTTGAACTGCACATGCTCCAGAGTTTCAGCCCGTCGAACTTGAACCGCGACGACACCAACAATCCCAAAGACTGCGAGTTCGGCGGCGTGCGCCGCGCACGCATCTCGTCTCAGTGCCTCAAGCGCGCCATCCGCACCTGCCCCGTGTTCGCCCAAGCCACTGGTGTGGAGACCGGCATCCGTACGCGCCGTATCATCGCCCACCTGACCCCGGGCTTGCTCGATCAGGGCAAGAGCGAGGAGGAATGCATTCAGGTGCTGGGCTATTTTGTGCCCGCTTATCTCAGCAAGTTGGATGGCGGCGACCTGAAAAAGGCCCAAGCCAGCACGCTGGAAGGCCAAGCCGTGCGCACGAGTGTGCTCATCTACCTCAGCAGCGAGGAGCGCGAGGCCCTCATCCAAGCGGTGCTCGAGAACTGGGAGCCCCTCCTGGCCCAAGACAAGGCGGTGACCGCCAAACTGACCAAGGGCCTGACGAAACGCTTCAAGGCCCACTCCGCCGCGCCAGACATCGCCCTCTTTGGGCGCATGCTGGCCGAGAACCCCGAGTTGAACCTGGAGGCCGCCTGCCAGGTGGCCCACGCCCTCTCGACCCACCGCGTGGCGATGGAGATGGATTGGTGGACGGCTGTGGACGACCTGCAGCCCGACGATAACGCCGGCGCCGGCATGATGGGCTTTGGCGCCCACAACAGCGCCTGCTACTACCGCTACGCGCGCATCGATGTGAGCCACCTCGCCGATACGCTGGGCGATGCGAACCTGGCCCGGCGCACTGTGGAGGGCTTTTGCCACGCCGCGGTGGCGGCCGTGCCCTCGGGCAAGCAGAACAGCCACGCCGCGCTCAACCCGCCCTCGCTCTTGCTGGGGGTGGTGCGCGAGGACGGCATGGCCTGGTCGCTGGCCAACGCCTTTGAGCGGCCCGTGACCGCCGACCGCCAGGGCGGCTACATCGCGCCCTCTGCGGCCGCACTGGACGCCTACTGGGGACGCCTCTGCGGGGTGTTCGGCACCGGCTCTCTGCGCGCCGTGGCCGCGCTGCCGCTGGACGGCGACCTGCCACTGGAGCACCTCGATAGCCACCGCCAGGATTCGCTGGAAAGCTGGCTGGCCGCGCTGCTCGGCGCCCTGCCCGGCGAGGAGGGCGCGGCATGAGCGTTTTACTGCTGCGCCTGAGCGGCCCTCTGCAATCGTGGGGGGTGCAAAGCCGCTTTGGCGTTCGAGATACCATGCGAGAGCCGTCCAAAAGCGGCGTCGTGGGCCTGCTCTGCGCCGCGCTGGGCCGGCCCCGCGCAGCCCCCACGGCGGATCTCGCCGCCCTGCGCATGGGCGTACGGGTGGATTGCGAGGGAGGCGTGCTGCGAGATTACCACACCGCCGGACGCAGCGGGTTCTTGCGCGCCAGCGGTGCGGTCGAAACCGCTCAGGTGATCCTCTCGAACCGCTACTATCTGACGGATGCTCGTTTCTTGGTGGGGTTGGAGGGCGACGACACCGCCCTGCTGGAGCGCATACACGCGGCGCTCCGCGCGCCGCGCTGGCCGCTCTACCTGGGGCGCAAGGCGTGCGTGCCGGGCGAGCCCGTGTGGCTGCGAGGCGGGCTCTGCCGCCACAGCACGCTGGAACACGCCCTAAAGGCCTACCCTTGGCTGGGCGCTACCGGCGCCCCCCCCGCTCGCCTGCGCCTATCGTTGGAGGATTGGGACGGACCCGAGGCGCGCGCCGACGGTGTGCCCGCCTCCTATGCCGAGCGTGTGTTCCCCCTGCGGCGCGTGCGCTCGGTGTTCGTTGACGCGCCCTCGACGGCGCTGGAGGAGGGGCCATGTACCTCTCTCGCCTGATGCTGAACCCCCGATCGCGGCGCGTGCGGTCCGAGGTCGCCAGCCTTTACGAGCTGCACCGCACGGTGATGCGCGCCTTTCCCGAGGTGAACTCGCAGCGCGTGCTGTTCCGGCTGGATGAGCGCCGCGACACCGGCGCCCTCGAGTTGTTGGTACAATCGGAGGAGCGCCCGGACTATGGCTGGCTGCTGGAGCCGCGAGCACGCGACTACCTGGCCCGGCCACACGATCCGTCTCGAGACATCAAGCCCTTCCTCCCGCAGCTCAGCGCCGGGCAGGTGCTGGCCTTCAGGCTGCGAGCCAACCCCGCCTTCAAGCGCGGCGGGGTGCGCTTGGGGCTGCTGCGCGAGGAGGAGCAACGCACTTGGCTGGAACGCAAGGGCCGAACGGGCGGCTTTGCCCCCCTGAGCGTGCGCATCGTGCGAGAGGGCATACGCACCTCCACCGTGCGCCGGGGGCCCACCACGCAGCGCCTGTCACATCTTAGCGTGCGCTACGACGGCACGCTGGCTGTGCTCGATGCTGCCCGGCTGTTGGATACGCTGCGCAGCGGCATCGGGCCGGCCAAGGGCTTTGGGTTCGGTCTGCTATCGCTGGCTCCGGCAGAGATCTGACGGCGACCGGTGCCACTCAAAACCGAATACGGAACGCCGCACAGCGCGGGCCACCTGTGCTGTGCGGCCCCACCAGGGCGACATGGCCCGGGAGGTGATGCCATGCCCAAAGATCTGCGCGAGCTGCCCAAGCTTCGCGATAGCCTCTCTTACCTGTACGTTGAACACTGTCGCATCGAGCGAGACGACGCGGCCATCGCCCTATGGGATGCCGAGGGACGGACGCCAGTGCCGGCGGCGGCGCTGTGCGTGCTGTTGTTGGGTCCCGGCACCAACATTACCCACGCCGCTGTGCGCGCCCTGGCCGAGAACGGCTGTAGCATCGTTTGGTGTGGCGAGGAGGGGGTGCGCTGCTACGCGCAGGGCACCGGTGAAACGCGGCGCGCCTATCGGCTGATCAAACAGGCCGAGGCCATGTGCGACCCAGAGGCCAGGCGCGAAGTTGTGTGGCGTATGTACGAGAAGCGCTTCGGATACCGGCTGGACGGCCACCTGAGCCTACCCCAAATCCGTGGTATGGAAGGGGCCCGTATGCGAGACGTTTACGCAGAGTGCGCCAAGCTGTACGGCGTAGAGTGGAAGGGGCGCCGTTACGATCGATCGAACTGGAGCAGCAGCGACCCGATCAACCGGGCGCTGTCGGCCGCCAACGCCTGCCTGAACGGCATCGCACACGCGGCTATCGTCTCCAGCGGCTACTCGCCGGCGCTGGGCTTTATCCACACGGGGAAACAGCTCTCCTTCGCATACGACATCGCCGACCTGTACAAAACCGAGATCTCTATCCCGTTGGCCTTCCGCATGACGGCCGAATCGATCGAGCAACTGAGCACGCGTGTGCGCCACGCCCTGCGCGACGCCTTTCGAGAACACCGCCTGCTCAAGCGCATTGTGACGGATATCGACGAGCTGCTGGGCTTGCGCGAGGCCACTCCCGACGAGGCCTCGCCGGGCAACATGGATACCGACGGCTCTCTGCCAGCGTACCTCTGGGAGGAGCTGTGGGGGGCCGACGTAATGGCCGAGGAGAGTTAGCATGTTGGTGATGATCCTCGACCGGGTGACCGTTTCGCTGCGCGGAGAGCTGACACGCTGGCTCATCGAGCCGAGGCCCGGCGTCTTTGTGGGCCGCGTGTCGGCCCTAGTGAGAGACCAGCTGTGGCGCAAATGCTGTTCGCGTGCCACACAAGACAGCGGCGTGACGCAGATATGGACAACCAACAACGAACAAGGGTATAATCTGCGCACGTACGGTCGCACACAGCGAGAGGTGGTCGAGTTCGAGGGGTTGAAGCTCATCAGGGTGCCCGCGCGGGCGGATGAGCGGCCAGCGCCGAGCGAACCGGACTGACACCGGGCTACACGCAGTGAATGTTGTGCCATCCTTTGCACGATACAAGTTCCGCTGCGAAGGGTATTCCCCACACGCGTGGGGGTGAACCGACCTTTGCGGTCGCACGGTTTACTGTCCTTGCGTATTCCCCACACGCGTGGGGGTGAACCGTGTAGAGACCGCTTGTTGTGCTGGCTAGATAGGTATTCCCCACACGCGTGGGGGTGAACCGGGGCCCGACCTGCTGGCCGAGCTCGCGGCCCGGTATTCCCCACACGCGTGGGGGTGAACCGTGTGGGCGGGGACGTCTGCCATCTCCAATCTCGTATTCCCCACACGCGTGGGGGTGAACCGGAGGTGATGGGCATAGTCGCCGAGTTCTGGGCCGTATTCCCCACACGCGTGGGGGTGAACCGCTGGGGGTGCGGCGTTACGAGGCCTGCCAGCAGGTATTCCCCACACGCGTGGGGGTGAACCGTGCGAGAGGCAATTATCCGCAACCGCCACAACGTATTCCCCACACGCGTGGGGGTGAACCGTGAACGCGGCGGTTCTGGCCGGCTGGCGGGTTCGTATTCCCCACACGCGTGGGGGTGAACCGCGGCTGTTCGGCCACGAGGGCATGGAGGAGAAGTATTCCCCACACGCGTGGGGGTGAACCGGTATCGCGCTTTATAGCGCTTCCCCATCGGCAGTATTCCCCACACGCGTGGGGGTGAACCGGGACGGGGGATCCGAGGCTTGAGGATGAGGATGTATTCCCCACACGCGTGGGGGTGAACCGAGCCAACGCGCGTGCCAGCCGTCAGCGGGCGCGTATTCCCCACACGCGTGGGGGTGAACCGCCAAGCGAATTCCTGTTCACTACCAAGCTCATGTATTCCCCACACGCGTGGGGGTGAACCGGCTGCGCCCCAGACCGTCTGAGCCGTCTCTTGGTATTCCCCACACGCGTGGGGGTGAACCGTTGAACGCTTCGTTGCGCACTCGGAATGAGAGGTATTCCCCACACGCGTGGGGGTGAACCGAACCATGTTCTAACTGTTACAGAGTGTACCACGTATTCCCCACACGCGTGGGGGTGAACCGTCTACAGGGTGACGGTTCGGGGGGGGGTTGCTGTATTCCCCAC
>CAYOUT010000022.1:35608-35896 GCA_964407215.1 uncultured Anaerolineales bacterium
CTATCCTCACTCCCGCAACCTCCTACATGTATTCCCCACACGCGTGGGGGTGAACCGCGTTCGCCAGGATAGCCAGCGTCTCAGCATGCGTATTCCCCACACGCGTGGGGGTGAACCTCCTTCTCGAAGCCCCGCCCGCGCGTGTGTCGGGTATTCCCCACACGCGTGGGGGTGAACCGATCGTCGTTTGCGTATATCCCCACAACCTCGGGTATTCCCCACACGCGTGGGGGTGAACCGCGTTGTGCTGTGCAATTCGGTGTGGGCCGGTAGTATTCCCCACACGCG
>CAYOUT010000023.1:0-34407 GCA_964407215.1 uncultured Anaerolineales bacterium
GTGGCACCGCCGCCGAGCGGCAGAGCTCGCGCCGCTGCCGGCCGACCTCGTCGTGATGGGGACGGGGGCTCGCCCGGTGATCGGCTTCCTGGAGGGCTCGGGGCTGGAGCTGGGCAACGGCGTGCTCGTAAACGAGTATCTGGAGACGAACCTTCCCGATGTGTGGGCAGCGGGGGACGTGGCCAATTACAAGGACCTGATCTCGGGCACCCAGCGCCGCGTCGAGCACTGGGACACCGCGGTATCTCACGGTGAGCATGTCGCGCGCAACATGCTGGGCCAGCGCGAGCCCTACATTCACGTGCCCTACTTTTTCTCGGACGACTTTGACCTGTCGTGGGAGTACTGGGGGGATCGGTCGGAGGCGGATCTGGCGATCCACCGCGGCGATGTGGATGCCGGCGCGTTCAGTGTGTGGTGGCTCAAGGGGAAGCAGCTTGTGGCGGTCTTTGCGATGGACCGCCCCGAAGAGGAGGGCAAGCTCGCCGAAAAGTGGATTCGAGAGCGGCGCGAGGTCTCGCCCGAGATATTGGAAGACGCCTCTCGGCCGCTCGTGGACGGTTAGCTGAGGAGCGCACGGGCCGCAACGCCCGTGCGGTGCCAGAGATCGCGGATCGGCCCGCGCACTGCGAGGATACGTTTGCCCGCGAGCTGGCTGGCTCCTTGTGTTGTGTTGATAACGAGCGCGAGGCTCGCTCCCCTTGTTGGGGCGAGCCTCGTCTTGTGCTGTGTAACGGCGGGGATGCCGATCTGTGCCACCCTCGCGGCCCGAGCCTACGAGGGCTTTTGGCGGCGGCCGTGCACGGGCCAAGCTGCGCCCCCGCGCGCCCGGTGAACGGCCCGGCGCTATGCACTCAGGGCTCTATGGCTTGGGCCTGCCTGCCGAACAACCCGCTCGGCGATTCGGCGCTCGCCTCTTCGGACACTTGGAAGCCCTGCGCGAACTGGCTCATATACAAGTTATAGTAAAAGCCGCGTTTCGCCAGCAGCGAGTCGTGTGTGCCGTGCTCTACCACACGCCCCCCATCGATGACGAGCAAAGCGTCCGCCTTGCGGATAGTGCTCAGGCGGTGGGCGATGACGAAACTGGTGCGCCCCTCCATCAGCTTGAGCAACGCGCTCTGGATCTGCACTTCGGTGCGGGTATCCACACTGCTGGTGGCCTCATCCAACACGAGGATGTGCGGATCGGCGAGCACAGCTCGCGCGATGGCCAACAATTGGCGCTGCCCCTGGCTGAGGTTGGTGGCGCGTTCCGAGAGCATCGTCTGGTAGCCGTCCGGCAGGCGCCGGATGAACTGGTCGGCGTTGGCCAGCTTGGCGGCGGCGATCACCTCTTCGTCGGTCGCATCCAATCGCCCGTAGCGGATGTTCTCCATCACCGTGTTGGAAAAGAGAAAAGTGTCTTGCAAGACGATGCCGATCTGGCGGCGCAGCGCGTCTTGCTCAAGTGTGCGAATGTCGTGGCCGTCCATCAGGATGGCCCCCTCGGTGACGTCGTAGAAACGAGTCAACAGATTCACAATGGTGGTCTTGCCTGCGCCGGTGTGCCCCACCAGGGCGATGATCTGCCCGGGCTCGGCCACAAGCGAGACATTCTGCAGGACCGGCACGTCGGGATCGTAGCTGAACCCCACATTATCGAACTCGACGCGCCCCTTGAGAGTGAGATCCAGCGCGTCGGGCGCATCGCTCAGGTCGGGGACTTGGTCCATCACCTCAAAGACGCGCTCGGCGCCGGCCAACGCCGCTTGGAAGGCGTTGTACATGTCGGCGAGCTCTCGTAGGGGGGCGAAAAAGCGGCGTGCGTAGAGGATGAACGTAGCGATAGTGCCCACGCTCACCAGGCCGCGCACGGCCAGCCAGCCGCCCACTCCGGCCACCACCGCGATATCCAGGTTGCTCATGATCATCAGGATGGGCGGCAGCAGCATCGACACCGACACCACCTTGATGGCGATATCGCGCAGGTTGTTGTTGGCCTCGTTGAACTTGGCGATGACCGCCTGTTGCTGGCCATAAGCCTGCACCACGCGCGCCCCAGAGATGTTCTCCTCCATGATAGTGTTCATAACGCCCAGCTCGACCTGGACTTTTAGGAACCCGCGGCGGGTGTATTGTGTCACCGCGTAGGTGAACAGGAGCATGAGGGGTAACACGATGAGCGATATCGCTGCCAAGTGCGGGCTGAGCGATATCATCACCACTACGATCCCCACGATGGATAGCAACCTGGAAGCCAACTGCGCGATGCTCTGCGACAGCACTCTGTTGATGGCGTCAATATCGTTGGTGAGGCGGCTCATCAGCTCGCCGGGCGGGTTTCTGTCAAAAAAGCCGAGCGAGAGGGTCTGCAGGTGCTCAAACAGCTGCTGCCGCATGCCCAGCAGAACTTTTTGCGATAGCGATACCATGACGCGGGCCTGTATGTACGAGGCGGCCCAGATCACGAGATAGGTGGCGAGCAGGAGCAAGCCCATCCGCCCCAGGCCCGCTGCATCCTGCGACGGGATAAAGGTATCGATGGTCACTCCCAACAGATAGGGGCCGAGCAGCTCCAGCCCCGCGACTGCCACAACTAACAACACAACGATGGTGAGCGGCAGCAGATGCGGCTTGAGGTAGCCCGCAAGGCGTGCCATGGCCACACGGGGGTCACGCGCCTTCTCGGCCATGCGACCACGGCCAGGCCCCTGCCGGCTCAGCGTTTGGCTCTGCCGGTTGCCCTGCGCCTGGTTGTGGTCTCCCGCGGCGGGTGGTTTGTGGCCATCCCGTCGCTCTCTGTTCTCTCTATCAGACTCACGCTGCATGGATCGACTCCTCCCCGTTCCCCAGTTGCGAATCATAGATCTCACGGTAGATGGGGCTGTTGGCCATCAGCTCGGCGTGGCTGCCAGAGGCGGCGATGCGCCCCCTATCCAGTACGATGATGCAATCCGCCCCCAGCACGCTGCTCACGCGCTGTGCGATGATAAAGCTGGTGCGCCCCTTCATCAGCTCCCCTAACGCTTGCTGTAGTCGCATCTCGGTCTGCAGGTCCACCGAGCTGGTGCTATCATCCAAGATCAGTACCCCGGGGTTGACCACCAGCGCTCGCGCGATCGCGATGCGCTGCTTCTGCCCGCCGGAGAGGTTCACACCGCGCTGGCCCACCATACTGTCGTAGCCGTCCGGAAAGCTGGTGATAAAGCTGTGGGCCTGGGCGGCGATGGCGGCCTCCACCACCTCCTCATCCGTCGCGTCGGGGCGGCCGTAGCGGATGTTGTCTCGGATGGTGCCCGCAAAGAGCACGGATTCCTGCAACACCACAGAGACCTGCGTGCGCAACGACTCTAGTGTGGCGGTGCGTACGTCGATACCATCGATGGTGACGCGCCCCTGGTAAGGGTCGTAAAAGCGGGGGATGAGGTTGACGAGGGTGCTTTTGCCGGCGCCGGTGGCGCCCAGGATCGCGATGGTCTGCCCCGGCGCGGCGGTAAAGTTGATATTCTCCAGCACGGGCTCTCGGCTGTTGCCGTTGTAGGCAAAACTCACATCCTCGAACGCCACACACCCCTGAAGCCGCGGGAGAGGCTGCGCGTCCGGCGCTTCGCGTATCTCGGGCGTGGTCTCCAACACTTCGAGGACGCGCTCTGCCGACGCATCGCCCGCGGCAACCATGTTGACCATCATCCCCAGGAAGGTGAGGGGAAAGAGCACCGACATGAGATAGTTGTTGAACGCCACGATCTCGCCCACCGTCAGAGCGCCTCGGATCGCTTGCAAGCCGCCGAGCCAGATTACTGCCAGCGTGGCGAGGTTGATGATCAGCCGCATAGCAGGAAGCAACATGGCCAACAGGTAGCCCACCCGAACCGTCTCGTTCATGAGGTCTGTATTGACGCCGCTGAAGCGCTCGTTCTCATAATCTTGGCGCACAAAGGCCTTGACCAGGCGGGCGCCGGAGAGGGTCTCTTGCAGCGCGTTGTTGAGTCGGTCGAAGCGACGCTGCACCCGCATGAACAGCGGCTGAGCCCTGACGGCGTACGCCCAAAAGAGCCCGATGGTGGCGGGCATCAGAATGAGCATGATGAGCGCCATCTGCCAGTTGGTGATAAAGAGCAATACCAGGCTGCCGCTAATCATCAGCGGGGCGCGTATAAACATGCGCAGGGTGAGCTGGATCATCATGGTGATCTGCATCACGTCGCTGCTGAGGCGCGTCATCAGCTGGCCCGTCGGCAGGTGGTCGAGGTTGGCGAAGGACAGCGATTGAATATGGCTGAACAGCTCACTACGCAAGTCGGCCGCGGCGTACCGCGATACGCGCACGGATAACGTGGTGTTGATCACCGCAAACACCGCGCTGAGGGCGGTGATGCCCACCATGAGCAACGATGTGTTCACGATGGCGGGCATATCGCCTCTCATAACCCCCTGATCGATGACGGTCTGCGTCAATCGAGGGACGGCCAGATCGGCCATCACTGCACCGGCTAGCGCGATCAGGCCGATGGTGATGTTTTTGATGTAGGGCGTCAGCAAACGTCTCATGCGTAGCAGGGATCTCATGGCTCCACAGACTCCTCCACAGGGATGGGGCAGGCGGGCGCTTCCAGGCTCCCGGACAGATAGGACATGGCGATGTCGACGGCCTCCCGCTCAAGGCACCCGAGCATATCTTGCTCCGGCAGGCGCCCGCTGCAATGCAAGATCAGCGGTGCGTTGACAATGCACAACACTGCGGTGGCGGCCACAGCGGGGTCGCTCGTGTGAAACTCTCCTCGTTCGACGCCCAGCGCGATGAGCCGCGTGAGGTGGCGCCGCATGGCGGTAAAGCGGCGCTCCAGGCCGGGCGCCTCCGCCGACCCCGCCACGGGCTCGACAAAGATCAGCCGGTAGACGCGCGGGTTCTCGCGCGCCCGCACACCAAAACCGCACAGAGTGTGCTCCACTACATCGCGCACGTCTCCCGCCACGGCTTCGCGGTACTCCCGCTCTTGGTGCGCGAGCACACGTTGGTCGAGGTGCTCGCGCAAGGCATCGAGTAATGCATCTCGCCGAGGGTAATAGTTGTAGAGCGTCATGGGGGAGACGCCCAGCTTCTCGGCTATCGCCCGCATGGTGAGGGCGCTCATACCGGAGCCGTGGAGCAACTCGTGCGCAGCGTCCAAAATGCGCTGGCGCATAGCTTCGATCTCTTCCGGCGTCTGTCTAGGGCGTGCCATAGGCTGTCCTCCTCATATGATTGTGAAGTGTACAGTGTAAATAAAACTCTGTCAATAATTCATTCACATTCATTTGCGACGTGTTGCCTCTTGACTGCGGCTGGGCGTTGCGATAGGCTGCGCAGAGAGGATACTCCACTGGCGCGGTAGCGCGCGCAGCAACGCAAGGAGGTTTCGCATGGAGGCGGCGACCACACTGGAGCGCAGCTTGATCGAGGCCATCAGCGAGTTCGAGATTATCGACGCTCACGAGCATCTGCCCCCGGAGGAGGAGCGGGTGGAGCGTGCCGTGGATGTGTTCACGCTGTTTTCGCACTATACGCGCGGCGATCTGTACGTGGCCGGCATGTCGGCGGCGGATTACGAGTCGCTCTTTGACACCCGGATCCCGCTGGATCGCCGCTGGGAGCTTTTCGCGCCCTACTGGACGCAGATTCTGTACGGCTCGTATGCGCGCGCCGCGCTTCTGGCCGCTGCAGAGCTGTACGACTGCCGAGAGATCAGCGACCAGACTTATGTTGCGCTCTCGGAGAGGATGCAGGGGGCCAATCGCGCGGGCATCTATCACTGGGTGTTGCGCGAGAAATGCCGCATTCGTGTGGCCCTCACGCAGTGTGGGCGCACGGATTTGGGCACTCCACTGCTCAAGCCCGTGATGCCGATGCTGGCCGCAACCAGCACGTGGCGGGAGCTCGTACACATGTCGCCGGACGGTATGACGGCGCCGCGCACGCTGGACGACTATTTGCAATCCGCTCGGCAGTACATAACACGTGTGCGGGATGAGGGCGCGGTGGGGCTCAAGATAATAGCCGCTCCGTTCGGTGAGCCCGACCGCCGTGCGGCTGCCGAGGCCTTTGCGGATCTACAAAGTGGCTGTGTGGACGCGCTCCCCGCCAACAATCCGCTGCGAGACTATGCCGTGGAGGACGCCATCGCCTTTGCCACCGAACAGGACATGGTGATCTGTGTGCACACCGGCTACTGGGGAGACTTTCGGTCTCTCGACCCGCTGCATATGATCCCTGTTCTTCAGAGGCATCCCAACGCGCGTTTCGATATGTATCACCTGGGCTATCCCTGGGTACGCGAGTCGCTGATGCTGGGCAAGGGGTTCCCCAACGTGTGGCTGAATCTCTGCTGGACGCACATCATCTCGCAAGAGTTCGCCACCTCTGCGCTGGACGAGGCGATCGACTTGATCCCCATGAACAAACTGATCGCCTTTGGCGGTGATTACGGCATGCCTGTGGAAAAGGTCTACGGCCATTTGGTGATGGCGCGGGAGGACATCGCCAGGGTGTTGGCGCGCCGAATCGTCGCGGGCGGCATCAGCGAGAGCCAGGCGCTGGACCTGGCTCACCGCTGGCTGTGGGACAACCCCCGCGATCTGTACCGGCTGCGAGTGTGAACGCGTGGTGTGTTGCGGCCTAGCCGAGCGTCACCCGCAGGCCATCGTGGGCGACCAGAAAGCCGTCCGGCTGCACACTGCGCTGCAGCGTGGCGTGATCGGGGTGCAATGTGCGCGCGAGGTGGGTCAGAATCACCTGGGCACCCTCGCGCAGCACGCCCTGAGCCCGCATGACGTTTGTCATCAGGCGGAGCATCGGCAGGCTGTTGTGCCCGAACACACGCGGGTCCTCGAGCTGTTCGCCGATAGTGGCATCCCAAACAAAGGCGTCCAGGCGGACGGACTGCAGGCGCATCCAGGCGCGGAGGGTGATCCAACCACCATCTGTAGCGTAGACCCAGCGGCAGCCCGGCGCCGTCAAGAGGTACAGGAGGGGCTGCTCGGGCGATCCCTCTACCACGTGGTTGGCGGGCAGGCCCTCGATCTCCCATTCGCCCAAGGCCACGGGGTCGCCCAGCGTCAATCCGTGCCGCTCGACGCCGTCGACCGGGGGAATCTGGCCCAGCGCCCCCTCGTGAGCCCAGAGGCGCAGTGCAGGGGCATCTCCGCGGGCGTCCGCCAGGGCCTCGAGGCTCTTGGGCGTATAGTGATCCCAGTGGGTGTGGGTGATGAGCAGGTCGGTGATAGCCGCCGCATCCACACCCATGGTCTGCAGCGCGCTGGGTAATGTGGGGCCGCAATCCAGCAGGATGCGGCCGTCGAGCAGCGCGGTGCTGAACCCACGCCCGCGTGCCGTGGGTTGGGGGTCCACCGGCCAGTCGGCGGCGCCGGTGCCGAGGAAAAACAGATGGTGCTCGGGGGCGTTTTGTCCGTGTGCATCATATGTCGCCATAGATCGTCTCTCCGTTAGAGTGGATGGGCGAGGCTCTCTCCGCTCATTGTAACCGATGCCGCCCATGGGGGCGAGCGCTCGCCGGCCGCTTGGGCGGCACGGAGGGGCGAGACCCCGGTTGCCGGCCTGTTGTTTTGACAACGCAAAGCCCCTTCTCTAGACTGGGCACACTACGGATTGCGAGTGACACATGGCCCGAGAATGGCTACTGCCCGAGCCCATCCACGTACCCACCGCTCTACGAGAGGCCGTCGGTGGGTACCCTTTGGTCGCCCAGCTGTTGGCGCGCCGCGGCATCTTGGATCCGCACGTGGCGCGTGCGTATCTGGACCCCGCCTACTATGAGGCAGCCTCACCCTGGTCGCTGGATGGAATGGCCCGTGCGGTTCAGCTGCTGCACGATGGCATCCGGCGCGGCCAGCGCGTGCGCGTATGGGGCGATCTGGACGCCGACGGGCAGACGGCCACAGCCGTGCTGGTGGAAGCTCTCAGCGCCGCCGGCGCCACGGTGGATTACGACCTGCCCCGCCGCGACGAGGGCCACGGCCTGCGGCCGCGTATGGTAGAGGACGCGCTTCGAGACGGCGTCTCTATCCTGGTGACGTGCGACACGGGGGTGGGCGAGGCCGACGTAGCCGAGAGCGCTTTGGCGGCCGGCCTCACCTTTATCGTTACCGACCACCACGATCTCCCCGAGAGGCCCTCCCCCGCACACGCCCTGGTGAACCCCAAGCAATCGCCCGAGGACCATCCTCTGCGCGAACTCGCCGGCGTGGGTGTGGCCTATATGCTGGCGTGCGCCCTGCTGGAGGGCGGCTCGCATAGCGCAGCGCTCGATAGGATGCTCGATCTCGTCGCCTTGGGGCTCGTGGCCGATGTGGCGGTGCAGCAGGGGGATGTGCGCTACCTGGTACAACGCGGGCTGGCCGTGTTGCGCGCCACCCAGCGGCCGGGCCTACAGGCGTTGATCAAAGCCGCCGGGCTCGAGGCAGCTCATCTCTCCGAGGGCGAGATCGGGTTTCAGCTGGGGCCGAGGCTGAACGCGGCGGGGCGTTTGGCCGACGCCCGCTCGGCCGTGCAGCTGTTGCTCACACGGGATGCCGCGGAGGGCGCCGAGCTGGCTCAAAGCCTCGAAGCCCTGAATCGCGATCGTCGGGCGCGCACCGAGGCCGTGCAGGCCGCCATAGAGGATCTGCTGGCGCGCCACCCCGAGTACGAGCGGGATCAGCCCGCTATCATCGTGGACGGCTCTGGCTGGGAACCCGGCGTGCTGGGCCTGGCCGCTGGCGAGCTGGTACGCCGCTATCACCGCCCCGCCATCGTCATCTGCCACCGCGAGGGGCGACCCAGCGTGGGCTCGGCGCGCTCACTGGATGGCATCGATATACACAGCGCCATCCTCACCCAGCGAGAGCTGCTCGTCTCAGAGGGCGGGCACCCGATGGCCGCTGGATTCTCCCTCGAGCGAGAGAACGTCGCCACGTTTCGCGTGGGGTTGCTGCAAGCCCTCAAGCGAATTCGCCCCGCCCCAGTGGAGGCGCCCCCGCTGCAGGTGGATGCAGAGGTGCCCTGGGAGGAGGTGAACCTCGAGTTGGCGCAGGAGGTGGCGCGCCTGGCCCCATACGGAGCCGGCAACCCCAAGCCACTGCTGGTCGCGGGCGGCGGCACGCTCGTTCGCGTCGAGGATATCAGCCATCGCACAGAGACGCCCCACCGACGGCTCGTCCTCGCCAACGATTCGGGGCACACGTTGCAGTTCACCTGGTTCAACGCCCCACAGGATCTGCCTCCGCTGGGCGAGCGACTCGAATTGGCCTTCACGATGAGGGCCGATTACTGGCGGGGGCGCCGGCGTCTGTCGCTGGAGGTGGCCGACTGGCGCGTGTTCGAGGACCGCGCGCTGGTGGGGCCGGCGCTGATCGAGGGGCGTGAGGTGATCGATTGGCGCACCGAGCCGGACGCCGGCCCGCTGTTGGCGCGCTTGCGAGAGCGCTTTGGGGAGGAGCTCGCCGTGTGGGCGGAGGACCCGGGCCCCAGGCCCGAGGGCACCATGAACCGCGCCGAGCTGGCTGGCCAACGTGCGACCGCGTTGGCCATCTGGACCCCTCCCTGCGAGCCCGCCGCCCTGCGCGCCATGCTGACGGCGCTTTCCCCAGCAGAGATCTATTTGTTGCCCCCGCGCCCCGTGCGCGAGCTGTCGGCGCAGGACATCGTGCGGCTGGTGGCGGGCATGGTGCGTGCAGCGCTCAACGCCTACGACGGCCGGCTGGATACATGGCGCATGGCAGCACGCATCGGAGAGCGCGCCGCCACGGTGATGGCCGCGCTGCGCGGGCTCGAGGCCGCGGGCGTGGTGGCTCTCCGCGAGGAGGATGGCGTGTTGCGCGCCCAAGTGCCCGCTGAGCGGACGGACAGTGGCGCGGCCGGGGCTCCCGATGGCGCCCTCTGCACCGGAGCGGAGCGCCCCAGGCGGGGCGCCGAGCGCCAAGCTCGCGAGGCGGTCGCCTACCAGCTTTGCGAGAGCCGCGCCTACCGCCAAGCCTACGGCGAGATGCATGTGGCCGCCCTCTTTGGGCATGATAGCTAGCTCCAGGCGCGCCACCAGGTGCCGGGCCGACGTTTGCGTTTTGCCATGCTCGCGGCTATGATGCGCCCGAGCTCGGCGCGTGAGGCTGAGAACCTCCAGCGCTGGCTTGTGGGCGGCCGCATCGATGTACCTCACACACCGCATTTACGACGGGAGGAGTCATGACAGATCAGGTTCGTATCGGTTTTGTCGGCGCCGGAGGCATCGCGCGCCATCACCTTCGTCAACTCGCTGATATCCCCGAGGCTCAAGTCGTCGCTCTCACCGATACCAGCGAACCCGCTATCGCCAAGGTTCGCGAAGAGTTCCCCGACCTGGCGGACGTGCCCGTTTTCGATGACTATCGCGAGATGTTGGCGGCTGTGGAGATGGACGCCGTCGAGATCCACACGCCGCACACGCAGCACTTTCAACAGGCTATGGACGTGCTACAGGCCGGTAAGCATCTCCTGCTCGAAAAACCGATGGTGTGCACCACACCTCACGCACACGCTCTGATCGAGGCCGCGGGCGACCTGATCTTTATGATCTCTTATCAGCGCCATCTTCAGGGGCCTTATATTTACATTCGCAATCAAGTGCTCTCGGGCAAACTGGGCAACATCCAGTATGTGGCGCTGTTGTTGGGGCAGAACTGGTATCGCGGCACCAAGGGGGCCTGGCGACAGGTCAAAGCCCTCAGTGGCGGCGGGCAGTTCAACGATTCGGGCAGCCACATTGTGGATATCATGCTGTGGACGACCGGCTTGGCGGCGGAGAGCGTCTTCGCCTATATGGAGAACTATGATTCGGAGGTGGATATCGACTCGGCCGTGAGCGTCCGCTTTACCAACGGCGCACAGGGCACCATCTCTATCATCGGAGATAGCCCCATCTGGTGGGAAGAGTTCTCTATCTGGGGGAGCGAGGGCACGATCCTTCAGCGGCAGGGCAAGGTCTACCAGGCCGGGTACGGCGGCACACTGGAGGAGGTCACGGACCTCCCGGAGAGCTCCGACCCGGACCGCAACTTTGTCGACGCGATCCTCGGTCGTGATGAGGTGGCCGTACCGCCTGCGTGCGGCCTGCGGGTCATCGAGCTGACCGAGGCCGCGTGGAAATCGGCCGAGTTGGGCCGTCCCGTCAAGGTCTCGGAGCTGGCCTAACGCGTATTGCGCACGTGCCGATCCCAATGGCGCGTGCTAGTAACTGTACTCGGCGGGCCGCTGTGGCACACCGGCGATCTCGAGGCGCCGGCGGCGGCCCCGTTCTCTGTGTGTCGACGACCGGGGCACGGGCGGGGTTCTGGCTCGGCTGCGGTATCCGATCGCGCCCTGTTGGAGGAAACTCATGAACTCTCGCGAACGCGTGTTGAGTGCGCTGGATCACAAAGGTTACGACCGTCTGCCCGTCCATCACGGGGCTACCCCCGAGGTCGACGAGCTCCTCCGCGAGCGCTTGGGCGTAACGACCAACGAGGAGCTGCTCATCAAGTTGGGCGAGGACCTGCGCTCCGTCCACGGAGCTTACGTGGGCCCCGAACGCCGAACCTTCCCCGATGGGAGCCATGAGGGGTTGTGGGGCGAGCGCTACAACATGATCCCGTACGGAGACGGTATCGGGACCTACCCCGAGGCGGTGTACCTACCCTTTGCGGATATCGACGACCCCGCTGATCTCGACGACTATCCTTTCCCCAGCGCTGATTGGTTCGATTTCTCGGCGATTCCCGTTCAGTGTGAGCGCTATGACGACTATGCCCTCATGTTCGGCGGCGCCGGCAGCCCGGATTTCATGAACGGTATCGCACGCTGCCGCGGCGTGGAAAAGGTGCTGTTGGATGTTGGCACGGAGGATCCAGTTTTCCTCCGGCTGATGGAGGAGCGTTTCCGGTTCACCTACGAGTGCGCGGAGCGTGCGCTGCAGGCCGGCGGCGGCCGCATCGATATCCTGCACACCGGCGAGGACCTCGGTACACAGCGCGGCCCCATCATCTCGATGCGCTCGTGGAAACGCCTGTTCGAATCGTACTATCGCGAGCTTTTCGAGCTGGCGCATCGTTACGGCGCGCGCACCGCCATGCATATCTGCGGCAGCACCCGCTTTTTCCTGCCCCGGCTCATAGATATCGGCTTGGACGTGCTGGATGTGGTGCAGGTGGCGGCAGAGGGGATGGCGCTGGACGGCCTCAAGCGCGACTTTGGGCAGCACCTCAGCTTTATGGGCACGATGTGTGTGCAGTCTATCCTGCCCTATGGCACCGCGGAGGACGTGGAGCGTGAGACGCGATGGCGCCAGGAGCTGTTCGCCGATGGCGGTCTGATTCTGGGCCCCACGCACGCCATCCAGGTGTTTACGCCGTTGGAGAACATCCTGGCTATGTACAGAGCCGCGGGCAGCCTGGTCGAATAGGGCGTCGCCGCCAGGGTACAGAACACTCTACAGAGCCGCAGCATCACTGCGGCTCTGCGTTTGAGGGCAACACCCCCTACAGGTTGGCTTAGCCTCGAGCCCCCGATTTGCCGCTACCCCTGCTTCTCGATGGCTTCGATCAGCCCGCGCATATAGCCCACAGCGAGCAGGCGCCCCATCAGAGTGTAGCCGGGAGTCCCCTCGCTGTCGCCCTCCATGGTGGGCACGTGGTCGGGGCGCATAGGGCCGTCAAAGCCGACCTCCAGGTACGCGCGCATGGCGGCGTACATATCCGTGTCGCCCTCGTCGTGAAACGTCTCGTGGAACGCGGCTGCTGTGCCCTTGAGGTTGCGGAAATGCGCGAAAAAGATCTTGTTCTGGCGCCCAAAATGGCGGATCGCCTCCGGGAGATCCACCCCCATCTCAGCAAAGCAGCCCTGGCAGAAGGTCAAGCCGTTCATGGGGCTCGGCGCCAGGTCCATCATTCGCTGAAAGTTCTCCACACTGCGCATAATGCGCGCTATGCCGCGAACGGGCGAGAGCGGGGGATCGTCGGGGTGCATAGCCAGTTGAACGTTCGCCTCTTCGGCCACGGGCACCACGGCCTTGAGAAAATAGGCCAGGCTCTCCCATAGGGTGTCTTCGTCCACCTCGCCGTGGGCTGTGAGGCCGCCTCGCTGCATAAGGGCGTGGTCGTAGCTGGTGGCCAGGGCGTCGCCCCGCACTCGCGTGGTGACAGAGGTGCGCAGCCAGCCGAACACCGCCATCCAGTTGTAGCACAATACCGGGATCCCCGCACGGCCCATGTTCCACAGAGATTTGCAAAGCTTTTCGATGTCCTCGTCGCGCCCCGGCAATCCGAGCTTGACGCGATCCGGTATGGGGATCCCTTCGCACACGGCCAGGCGCAAGCCGGCGTCTTCGATTCGTTTGCGCAGCTGCACCCAACCCTGGAACTCCCACACGCCGTCTCGCTCCCACTCTTTGGGCACGCCCGCTACGATGTCGGTCGCCCCCATCTGCCGCGCCAGCCTGAGCTTGGCGTCGGTAAGTTGCGGCAATACCAGTGCGATACGAATGCTCATCATGCCTCCCGATCTCTACGGATGGGGCCTCAAGGGGCGGGCCTGTTACACCTCTGCACCCAGATAGTTGAGGATCGTCGCCACAAACACTCGGGTGGTGCGTACGATGTCGGGTATATCGACCCATTCCAGATCGGCGTGGGCCGTGGTGCTGCCAGTGCCGTGCGCCACGGCGGGGATGCCCGCTTCGCGCGCGATAATGTTCACATCACACACACTGAGCCCACCGACCAACGGCAGCTCGCGCCCCACGACGCCCTGGTAGGCGGAGCGCAACGCGCCCACGATGGGCGCCTGTGGGTCCACATCGTAGCCCAGCCCGTTGCCAGAGACGTCCCATCGTACTTGCAACATGGGATCCCGCTCTACCGAGGAGACGAGGGCCTCAAAGCTGCGCTGGATGTCGTCCCAGTCCTTGTCTGGCCAGTAGCGGTGTACGCCGTTGAGGAATGCGCGCGTGGGTACGCGGTTGTAAAAGTCGCCGCCGTGGATCTGCCCCAGAAAAAAGGTCTCGGGGCCCAAGAGGGGGTCAACTTGTGACGATAGCTCGCGATCGCGCTGTAGGATGGCCGCAGCCAAGCGCGCGACGTGATCCAACGGGTTGGGCACGCCCTGGGGGCGAGCCACGTTCTCGTGCAGCACGTCACCCTCGCGGGTGACCTCTATCTCGAACAGAGCCTGCCCTTTGCCGCGGATGGCCAACGTGTCAAAGCCGCTCTCGGCCACAAGGGCGGCGTCTACAAACACATCACCGCGCTCGATGAGCGCTCTCAGCCCCTCCATGTGGCCCACCGGCGCTTCGTGTAGCGAGTGTGTGGCGAGGACCAGGTTGCCCCGGAGGCGCACGCCACTCTCTACCACCACGCGTGCCGCCTCCACCATGGCGGCCACGCCCGACTTCATGTCGCCCGCACCGCGGCCGTAGATGCGAGAGCCCTCCAGGCGCGGCTCGGGGTGCGACGCGTGAATAGTGTCCAGATGTCCGTCCAATGTCAGCGTCCGCTCGCCGGTGCTGCCCTCCAACCGTGCGATGGTGGACGGGCTCTCGGGATAGTCGCGCACGATCTCCACGTTGAGGCCCAGCTCGCGCACCCGCTCGGCATAGAGCTCTGAAACCGCGCGCGAATCGCCCGTGGGGCTGGGCACCCGCACCAACTCGAGCGTGAGATCACGCAGCCGCTCTGCACTGACGCGCTCCGCCAGACGCTCCCATAGCTCCATAGTATCGCTCCTTGTTTCGCGACGGGCGAACCGCCCATCAAGAGAGGGGCAGGAAGAGCCACTCGGTATTGGTAAAACCCCCGTCGGTGCCCACCTGGTACATGCCGAGGCGTACGCCGATTGGCGCCCTCCCATCCGATAGCGGGATGACATAATCATCCCGAACCACCTCGCCCGCTCGCCAGGTAGAGGTGGGGTACCACCCACCGATCGGGTGAGCGGCATCCGCCTGGCCGAGCAGATCCTCGGGGCCGGCAGGCGGGTTGGCGGCCAACAGGTGCACTGCCACGGCATAGTCATCCAGTTCGTCGCACTGAGCGCGCCAGTAGACCGACACCACGAGTCGCTCCTCGGATACCAGCGTTGTACCGTCGGCCCGTGGGGCGACGGCGCGCTCGAGCTGAGCAGAGACGATCTCGATGCCGTTGCCAAGGTCGATGGCGGGGCCTAGCGACGGGGGCCGCGTGGGTGTAGCCGGCTGTGGCGCGATCTCGATGACGCCCGGGAATACCGACGAGAGGCTGATCGGCCCCAGGCGTTGGGCCCACCAGTCGGGTGGCAGCGCGTAAAAGGTCTTATCCAGTGTCCACAGGCGCTCGCCAGAGGCTACAATGGCCTCAAAGTGCGCGTTGTGATCAACGAGCGTCAGCCCGGGCAGCTCACTGCGGTATTCGCTGGCGTACGCCAGGGCCCAATAGTCGTGGCCCCAGAGCGCCATCAACGTGATGGGGTGGCCGGGGGTGGCCTCGCCTGCGCGCGCTGCGGCGGCTGCTGTGGCGATCACTTCCTCGGCGCGCGGATCACGGGTGATGGCCAGCACTTGTGGGCGGTTGGCCAGTGTGAGCAGCAACAACGGCAGGGCGAGCGCGACCATGGGCACCCAGCGTAAGCGCGGCAAAGCGCGCACCAGGGCCCCCGCCAGCATCGCAAGGCCCAGGGCTGCCAGGTGGATGGCCGGCAGCTTGGCGGCGAGCAGGGCGTCGGACACGCGCCCCTCCCAGATGATGAGGCACAGCCCCAGATAGGGCAGCGCGGCCAGCAGCAACCCGAGGCTCTCTCGCGGGGCGCAGTTGGGGGCGGCGACCTCCTCGGAAGGGCGCGCCCGCAGGCGCGCCGCGCAAGGCCACACCAACCCCAGGAAGCCGAGTCCCGCTAACGGCAGCGGCAGATCCTCCGCCAGCAGGTTGGCAGTGAGCCCGGCTCGTGCCAGCCACTCCCCGGCGCTTCCGGGCAACGCGATGATGCGGTCGGCCTTGGTGTCCAGGATCATCTTGGTAAAGCCTTGCCAAGTGCCGGTCTGCCCAAAGGTCCAATCGGAGCCCTGCCAGTAGCGCCAAGGCAAGTAGAGGTACGACAGGGGCGCCAAGAGAGAGATCGCTACGACGGGCAGCGCGTATCGCCATATCACGCGCCTTTGCGGCCACACGAGCACCAACAGGGCGGGCGCCAAGAAGGCCAGGGCTCGTTGGTGTGCCACCCCCTGTGTGGCTACCGCTGCGAACCATAACAGATCGCGCCGCGCACCGGTTCGGCCGAAGCGCAGCGCCAGCCATAGGCTGCCAGTGGTAAAGGCCATGCTCAGGGTGTGAATCTCTGCCAGCGAGGCGTCTATCCACGTGGACAGCGACACGGCTGCCAGCAACGAAGCGAGCAGGGCGACAGGCCCCGGGGCACCCACTGTGCAAGCCAAGAGGGCCAGTGCCCCCACAGCCACGGCCCCCCACAGTGCGGAGACGAGCGAGGCCCCGGCGGCGGGCGCAATGCCCAAGAGCCGGAACAGGGTCACCATAAGCGACCCACTCGCGGTGTACAAGGGGTAGCCGGTAAAGTGGATGGTGCCCCATCGCGGCAGGGCGTTCTGGATCTCGCCCGCGTCCGTGGCGTAGGCGGATTCGCTGCCATTGATGCCCACTTGGAGCGTGCTCACGAACAGAGCCAGCGCCAGCACGGCGGCCAGGCCCACCCACACCACGGTGGAACGCTGCCGTGCGTGTATCGGGGGGCCGCTCGTTGATGGGGAAGGCATGGGGTCGGATACTTGCATAGCCTCATCTGCTGTGACGCACTTTTTGTGGGCGAGTACGCGGCTCATTGTAGCGCCACAGCCTTGACACGACAAATGGGGGCGAACCAGCGCCCGCCCCCGGGTAACCGATCGCTCACAGGGCGGTATAGCCCCCGTCGATGACGACCGTGGCGCCCGTCATGTAGCTGGATGCTTCGGATGCCAGGAACACAGCCAGGGGACCCAGCTCCTCGGGCTCGCCCGGGCGCCCCATGGGGATGGCGGGAATCCAGACGCCGCCGTACTGCGGGTCATCAAAGAAAGGTTTGGCCATGGACGTGCCCATATAACCCGGTGCGATGGCGTTCACACGAATGCCATGGGGCGCCCACTCGGCGGCAAGCGACCGTGTGAGGTGGATGACCGCCGCTTTGGAGATGTTGTACGAAGCTTGTTGCTGTGGGCGGTTGACGATATAGCCGGACATGGACGCGATGTTGATGATGACACCGCGCCGCTGCGCAATCATGTGGCGAGCGGCTGCTTGACAGCAAAAGAACAGCCCGTTCAGGTTGATGTCGATCACGGCGCGCCAATCTTTTTCGCTCACATCCTCGGCGGGGCACCACTTGGTGATGCCGGCGTTGTTCATGAGCACGTCCACCCGGCCGAACGCCTCCACGGTGCGATCCACCATGGCCTGCACCTGTGCGCGCTCCGTCACATCGGTGCGCACACACAGCGCGCGCCTGCCGAGGGCTTGCACCTCCCGCGCGGTTTGCGGCCCCGTCTCGGGGTTGATCTCGGCCACTACGATATCGGCGCCAGCTTGGGCAAAGGCCAAGCAGAACACCTTGCCCAGGCCCTGGCCGCCGCCAGTGACGATGGCGACTTGGCCCTCGAGCGAGAACTTGTCCATGATCATGTCGGTACCTCCGTTTGGGGCTACCGGGTGGGCGAGCTAGAGGCGCCCCAAGACGGCGCCAATGCTCTGTTCCAGGATGTCACACATGGCGTCCAACTCCTCTGCGGTGACAATGAGAGGGGGAGCCATGGCGAACCATTCGGGGTCGTGTCGGATGATGAGGCCACGCGCTTGGGCCTCGGCACCTATCTGTTTGCCGATGCGCGTCGCCGCCGGGAAGGCCTGCTTGGTGGCTGGGTCGCGCACCAGCTCCACACCCCACAAGAGCCCCTTGCCGCGGACCTCGCCAAAGACGCCGAATCGCTGGCCCATATCCAGCAGGTGCGCCTGCAGCCGAGCGCCCATGGCGTTGGCGTTGGCGATCAGGTTGCGCTCGATGATCTCGGTGACAGCGGCCAAACCCACCGTGGCGGAGAGCGGGTTGCCTGCAAAGGTGTGCCCATGGCCGAACTCGATGCCGGCCTCTTCGCTCCCCCAGAACGCCGCCTGAATGCGGTCGTTCCATATGGTGGCGGCCAGGGGCGCGTACCCGCTCGAGAGCCCCTTCCCAAGGCAGAGGATATCCGGTGTGACGCCAAACGTCTCGGCGGCGAACATGTGGCCCGTGCGCCCCATGCCCGTGATCATCTCGTCGAAAATCAACAGCACGTCCATCTCGTCACAGATGGCGCGCAGGGCCGGCAGATACTCGGGGGGAGGCACGAGGATTCCCCCGGTGTTGCCGATGGGCTCGACGATCATCGCAGCCACCGTCTCGGGCCCCTCCAGGGCGATGATCTGCCGCAGGAACTCGGCGCAAAAGATGCCGCACTCGGGATAGGTGCGGCCGTAAGGACAGCGGTAGCAGTGTACCGTGGGGATGTGGACAAAGCCCGCGGGCAGCGGCTCGAACGGAACGCGCCGTGTGGGCGTGCCGCTCGCTGCCATAGCCCCCAGTGTGGCGCCGTGGTAGCCATAATAACGCGAGATCACTTTGTATTTGGCGGGAGCACCGGATTGCTTCCAGAACTGGCGCGCCAGCTTCATGGCAGTCTCTGTGGCCTCGGAGCCACTGGAGAGCAGCTTGACGGTATTCAGTGGGCCTGGCGCGAGCTGCGCGAGAAGGTGCGAGAATTCGATCGCCGGCATGTTGGCCCCGTGTAGCGGTGGCGCAAAGGTGAGACGTTCCAGCTGCTGCGTCATCGCTTCGATAACCCGGCGATTGCGATGGCCCACAGCCGCGACGAAAATACCCGATAGGCCGTCGTAATAGTGCTTGCCGCTAACGTCCCAATAGTGAACCCCTTCGGCGCGCTCAAAGATGAGGGGGTCGCGCACAAAAGCGCTCATCTGGCGAAAGTCGAGGACAGAGTGTTTGAGTACGTCTGGGTCGGTGTACTGTGCGCGATCGAGCATGGTGTGGTGTCTCCCTGGCGATGATGGGCGTGTCTCGGGCGAGCGAGCGTCCGCTCGCCGTCTCGCAGAGCGTAACACGGCGAACGGACGCTGTCAAAGCATATCGCGAGATCGGGGGGGAGAAAGCTTGACAATCGGCCGCATGTCTGGTATGGTAGGGGCAACATCATACTTGCACGCCTAATGCGAAGCAGTTCGGCGTTTCGCAGCGGGGGAACCAGACCTTTAGGGGCGAGTCGGCAGCACGCTGTAGGGCAGCTTCTTCGGCCCAAGCCCGTCAGCTAACCTCGTAGGCGTAGAAGAAGGACACCAACTTGGCACGTGGTGGCCTTTTTTGTCTTTTATGAACGGCGGCTTTGACCACCACGCTGGCTAGGCAGTTCGTCCGCGCGGGCGATCATCGAGCGCGGGAGGTGTGCGCGGCGGCGTGGCAGAGTTACGCGAGCGAGGCGTGCTCGCGGCGCCCCAGGCGATTCCTCCCAGTGTAAGGCTCACTCGGCCTGTGTGACACGGGCAGCAGGGTATGAGGTTGTGCCTGCCAGGGGGTGTGGGTAGGCTCGTTTCCTCGGGGCGCATCAGCCGTTCCGACGTCGGCGCAGCGCGAGTTGGCGCGCGGGCGCATGGGGCGTCGCAGGCGAGGGTCGGCTCACCCTCACGATGGCGCGCTTGGGGATCCAGAAACGAGCCTACCTACACTCCCTATCCCCAATTCCACATCGATCACCCCGTTTTCCCCTTGACATCGCGCCTCCCATCCTGTATTCTGGTTTTAGAGGAGAGGTGCTTGCTCGGTCAGTGCGGCCGCCAGTGGGTACACAGGTGGCTGTTTTCATTTCCAGGCGGTGAGGCCCCTTGGCCTGCCGATACCGATCCTCTACAGCGTACCAATACTCGATGCAGAGCAAGTACATGGCATGGCTTGAGGACTCGCGCCCCGGTGAGAGGGTGGCAACTCGCCTGCAGGGCGGGCTGCATTTCAAGGAGTTCACATGTGCCGTGCCGACGTGCGCCCCGGTCCATCGCTCCGAAGCTGTGGCCCATATTCTCACGCCCAGTGCCAGCTGTGCTCGGGTCGCCGCGCCAACTCGCGGCGATACCCGAGGTTGGCCATCGTCTGAGGATATGGAGTGTCTCCTGATCGTGGCCACGCCCCGCGCTGGAAGCTCTGAAAATGAGCCCAGCCCCTCTCGCATCGAAAGGAACCCGATGGACGTTAAACTATATGTAGGCAACCTGAGCTATCAAGCGACGGAGGACGATCTGCGCGCGGCGTTCTCTGAGGTAGGCACCGTGGTATCGGCCACGGTCATCACCGATCGCGAGACGGGCCAGTCCAGAGGCTTTGGCTTTGTAGAGCTGGAGACCGAGGAGGCTGCCCAGAAGGCCATCGAGCAACTGAACAACCACCCGATCCTTAACCGACCGGTGACAGTCGCCAAAGCACACCCCCGCCGAGACCGCGGCGTTGGTTACGGGCAGTACGACCGCTACTAACGCCCGCTGTGGCGCAGCCACATCGCACTATAACGCTCCACCCGTGGTTGTTCGCCGGTTCGTACGGTACGACGCGCATTCGATGCAAGGCCTGGACCACCTTGCATCGGCCCACCAGCCCGAACGCGGCGCAGCCTCAGGGAGAACACCCTCGAGACAGCCTGTTGCGCCCACCGACGCGCTCGAGTGCGCGCACTTCCCTCTTCAAGCATCCAGCAGCGAACGCCGCCGGCTTGCTTTCGAGGTCATCGACGCTAGTGGCCATCGGGCGTTCCCCAGCGGGCGCAACGCCGTGTCAGTATCCCGAGCCGTGCCGCGGATCGAAAAAACACGAAGAGTTGACATGTTGCAGCGAGTGTGGTACACTGTGTTATGTAGGATGAAGAAGGTACTTGTTCGGTTCCTAACCGGCCGCCAGGTCTTCGCACCTGGTGGCCGGCCTGTTTTTGCCGGCGGTAAGCCTCTTTGGCCTATGACATTTTTTCGCAAGGAGTGAGAGCAGTATGTCTGACCGAATCCAGGGCACAGTCAAGTGGTTCAACGCCACCAAAGGCTATGGGTTCATCGCACGAGAGGGGGATGCGGACGTCTTTGTCCACCATTCCTCCATCCAGTCCGAAGGCTACCGTACGTTAGAGGAAGGCCAACAGGTAGAGTTTACCGTCGAGAACGGCCCCAAGGGGCCTCAGGCCACCAACGTGGTGGCCGTGTAGTCACGCTTCTTTGAAAGGAACCACGTGAACAAGAAACTGTACGTCGGGAATCTGAGCTACAACACCACCGAGGACAGCCTGCGCGACCTGTTCAGCCAGGCGGGCGAGATCGTCTCTGTGGCAGTCATCACCGACCGAGAGACCGGCCGCTCCAAAGGCTTTGGCTTTGTGGAGATGGCCACCGAAGAGGGCGCCCAGCAAGCTGTGGATAGCCTGAACAACCGCGAGCTGGACGGCCGCAATCTGACCGTGGCCGAGGCGCGCCCGCCGCGCGAGCGCTCCTCGTTTGGCGGCGGCGGCCGTGGCGGCTGGGACGGAGGCGGGTCCTCGCGCGGCGGACGCTGGTAAGCGTCGCGCTGGCCGAAACAAGCGCAAGGGCGCGGGGTTCGCTCCGCGCTTTTTTGCTGCCTGCGACCACCGCTGGTTGCGCACGGTGTGCTATCCTGGCTGCCCAGTGTGGCGCCGGGGGTGGGGGCGGGGATGGAACCCTTTCCGCCTGTGGAGCGTTACCTGGGCATACTGTTGGGTGCGGGCCTCAGCGACCTGTCGCCGACGTGTGAGGCGCGTGGCGGTTGCAGAGCGTACCCGCCGTGCCCGCCAGCCGGTGACGCTACGCCTCTCGGCTTGACAACGACTGTGGCCATGCGGTAGTCTCTGAGCTTACGGAGATCGGGGGTACACGGCGCAACGGCGCGCGGCGTTCGCCAAGAGCATCGTGCGCCGGAGAGCGGTTCGATCCCCCATATCGCCCTCAATATGTGACACACGAAAAAAGACGTTACTGATTCTGACGAGGTGTGGAAGGAGAGCTTGCCATGGCAACTCGTGGGTCTGCCCGCCGTTTGCGCACTGTCCTGATTTCGCTTGTGCTGCTGCTTGCGATGCTCTTTGTGAGCAGCTCAGTCGTGGCTCTGGAGGAGGAGGAGGGCGCCGGTGTGTGGTATGTGGTGCGCTATGGCGACACACTGTCGAGCGTTGCCATCCGCCACAACACCACCAGTGCGGCCATCGCACAGGCCAACAGCTTGAGCAATCGCAACCTGATCTATGTGGGGCAGCGCCTCTGGATCCCCGAGGCTGGTTCGACGACCCCCGCGCCCACAGAGACGGCACAGCCCGGCACCGACCCGGCCCCTCAGCCCGGCGAGGGGTTCTGGTACACCGTGCGCTGGGGAGACACGCTGGGCGCTCTCGCGCGGGCCCACAGCGTGACGGTGTCTGCTATCAGGTCGGCCAACAATTTGGCGGGCGACTTGATTCGTATCGGGCAGCGCCTTTGGATCCCGACGGGCGACACCCCACCACCCAACCCCGGGCCGACGGCCACCCCGGCGCCCAACACGCCAGAGCCCTCGAACCCCGATGCTGGGGAGGGCTTTTGGTATACCGTACGCTGGGGAGACACGCTGGGGCGCATCGCCCAACTTAATGGCAGCACCGTGGCGGCGATCAAGTCGGCCAACAGCCTGGCATCCGACCTGATCCGGATCGGCCAACGCCTGTGGATACCGGCTGCTGGTTCGTCGACGCCGGCGCCCGATCCCAACCCCGATGTCACACCGTCGCCGGAGCTCCCCGATGAGGGGGAGGAGGGCGTGTGGTACACCGTGCGCGGAGGCGATACGTTGGGGGCGATCGCTGCGCGACACGGTACGACTGTGGCGGCCATCAAGTCGGCCAACAGCTTGCCCAGCGACTTGATTCGCATCGGGCAGCGCCTTTGGATCCCCTCCCGCGGATCATCGCCCGCGCCCCTGCCGCAACCCCAACCACAGCCCGGCGGGCACCAGTATGGCTTCCAGATCCACCCTTGGGTGGGCGATCTGGGGCACGCTATCGCGCTCACCAAGGATGCCGGCTTTGGGTGGGTCAAAATCCAGGTGCCCTGGTATCAGGTGGAGCCCGACGGCAAGGGCGGCTACACGTGGGATCATCTCGATCGCGTGCTGAACCAGCTGCACGAGGCCGATCTCCGGGTGCTCGTATCCGTGTGTAAAGCGCCCAATTGGGCGCGCCGGCCCGAGTCGGATTTGTCGGTCTACGGCCCGCCGGCCTCCCCGCAGGACCTCGCCGACATGCTCACCGCGATGGCGACGCGCTACCGTGGCAAGATCCACGCCATTGAGGTGTGGAACGAGCAGAATATGGGGCACGAATGGGGCAACGAGCCGCTGGATGCGCAGCGCTATGTGAGCATGCTCTGCGCCGCGTACCGAGCCATCAAGGCGGCGGACCCGAGCATCATCGTAGTGAGCGGCGCTCCCACGCCGACGGGCGTTAACGACGGCCGCGTGGCCATAGATGACCTGCTCTACTTCCAGAGGATGTATCAGGCGGGATGCAAGAACTGTATGGACGCTGCGGGGGTGCACCCCAGTGGCTACAACAACCCGCCCAACGTCCGGGTGGGTTACACCAATCCCGCAGAGCCCAATTTCAAGGGGCACCGCTCGTTCTTTTTCCAAGAGACGATGCTGGCGTACCGGCAGGTGATGGTCAACTATGGCGATGCCGGCCGCACACTGTGGCCGACAGAGTTCGGCTGGGCTAGCAGCCCCGATCCGGTGCCGTCGTACGAGTATGCGGCCGATAACACGTTGCAGGAACAGGCCGACTATTTCGTGCAGGCGCACCAGCTCATGCGCAGCTGGAGTTGGGTCAACCACTCGTTCGTGTGGAACCTGAATTTCAACCTGACGGACCCGGGTTCCGAAATGGCTCAATTCGGTGTGTATGGGCGCCCCGCCTACGACGCACTGAAAGCGATGCCCAAGTAGTGTCTGTGATGCGGGCGCGTCAGCGGCTTTCCGTGGCGCGCCCGCTCGGACGGGGCCCGTTGCCTCCAGCACGTTCCGCCGCGAAAAGGCGCACTCTGTAGGGCGCTGGTATCGATGTGACCCCTCTGGTCACCCCTCGCCCGTGCGTGTGCGCCCTGTGCGTATCACCGCATCGTCAACGAGGAGATACCATGCCCGAACGCCCCACACTCAACACCGCCCGCTTGGTGCTCAGGCCCTTTGCCACAGAGGATGGGCCCGATGTCCAACGGCTGGCGGGCGCTGAGGAGATCGCCTCGGTCACACTGCACATCCCGCACCCCTACGAGGATGGGCTTGCAGAGGCCTGGATCGCTACGCATCAGCAACAGTTCGATCTGGGCGCGACGGTGACTTGTGCCGTCACGTTGCGCGACAACGGTGAGTTGATCGGCGCCGTGGGCCTGGAGGTGAACAAACCCCACCTGTACGGCGAACTGGGATACTGGATCGGCGTACCGTATTGGAGGCGGGGGTATTGCACCGAAGCGGCGCGGGCGATAGTGGGCTATGGCTTTGACGTGCTCAACCTACACCGCATCTACGCCTGCCATCTGGCGCGCAATCCGGCGTCGGGGCGTGTCATGCGCAAGCTGGGCATGAAGCAAGAGGGGTATCTACGGCACCACGTGCGCAAGTGGGGCGTGTTCGAGGATTTGGTAGAGTATGGCTTGCTTCGCGACGAGTGGGCCCTGGCGGGGCGCCCGCTGCTCGCGGCGGCCACCGCCAACGCTGCTGTGATCTGACGTGTGGCGCTGGGCGCGAGCGCTCTTTTGTAGCGCGCCGATCCGCCTTGCGTTGGGTGCATCCGTACCGACAACTCGATCGAACGGCTGTGGCGCTTCCAAACGGACGATAACGCCACCTCGACGCCGGCAGCGCCCCAGCTCGGCCCTTTGGAGAGGGCAACTTTTGCCGATGCTCGGTGTTCTCTATGTGTCGAGGTGGCGGGCGCCCCGTGCCTCGACACAAACCAGCCTTGAGCCATCCCGGCGCTTGGCTGGCTCCCAGCCCCACGGCTGAGGTCAGCTTCGAGGTAGCGAATGCACAGCACCTATCATACGTTCTATATCCCCGTGATGGGCACCGGCCACTCGGCGGATACGCCCATTCGCGTCGCCCCCCTCGGTATATCCTCCGTCATCTCTCTCGTGGACGACTTGATGCTCGACCAGTTGCGCCATCACTATTGTGGGTTATACGGCCTGCCCTGCGAAGAGCTCCCCCGGCGCTGCGAGGATGGCCGCGCGCGGCGCATTACGGCCTATCTCGACATGGTGCACGAGATCGTGCGCCGGCGGTTCGAGGCAATTCAACGACAGCCGTTCTTTGAAGCGAACGATAAGGCGTCCTATTTTCGTCTGCTGCCCGATGGCAGCCCGCTGCGGCGCGACTATGCGTGGTTGCTGGCGTTGCCGCCCGGCTCCGAGCGCGACAGGCTGGCACAACACCTCACGGCGTCGATGCGCCCCGGGTCTATCGATGTCAACATCATGGCCACGGTGGATCGAGTGGTCTATGATGCAGACGGGAACCGCTTGGACGATATCCATCGCGATGCTATGGCCGCCCTGCGGGGCTACGCACGCAGCGTGCTGTCGTCGAGCGTGGTTTTTTCAGCGGGGATCAACCAGCGCCTTTACAGCTATCTGACGCGCTTTGCCGACTTTTACCGCGGCAGAGATGGACGCAGCACGAAGCGTATCGTGCTCAAGGTGAGCGATCTGCGCTCGGCCATCGTGCAAGGCAAGTTGCTGGCCAAGAAGGGCCTGGAGGTATACGAGTACCGCGTCGAATCCGGCCTCAACTGCGGAGGGCACGTGTTCGCGACGAACGGCCATCTGCTCCCCGGCGTGCTGCAAGAGTTTCGGGATAAGCGCGACCAGCTCGTCTCCGATCTGCGCCCGCTCGTGATCAAATACTATGAGGGGATGGGCTGGCACTACCCACAAGCTGGCCCGGAGGAGCGCCCCCTAATCACGGCGCAGGGCGGCGTTGGCACCCACGGCGAGGCGCGCAGGCTCTTGGAGGACTATGGCTTGGATGGTGTTGGCTGGGGGTCGCCCTTTCTGTTGGTGCCCGAGGCGACATCTGTAGATGAGGCCACTCGCGAGCAGTTGCGTGCGGCTGGCGCGGACGAGATCTATGTCAGCGACGCGTCGCCGCTGGGCGTTCCGTTCAGCAACCTGCGCCACAGCGTCTCCGAGCGACGGAGGGCGGCGCATGTGGCGGCGGGCACACCGGGCTCGCCTTGCCCCAAAGGGTACGCGCGGTTGAACGCCGAATACGGCGAGCCGCACATGTGTACGGCGTCCAGCACGTATCAACGGCGCAAGCTGGCCGAGATCGAGGCCCTCGACGCGCCCTCCGCCGAAAAGGAGGCGCTGCGCAGGGCCGTGGTGGCGCGGAGCTGCATCTGCGACCATCTGGGCAACGGTGCGCTCATCGCGTTGGGGCTGGCCGATGCGGCTAGCTCTCCGCCGGCCGTCTGCCCGGGGCCGAACCTCGCTTGGTTCGATCGGCTCTACAGCCTGGAGGAGATGGTTGACCACATCTACGGCCGCGGAGCGCAGCTCACGCCCGCCGACCGCCCGCATATGGTGGCCCAGGAGTTGGCCCTGTATGTGGACCACCTCGAACGACAGCTGGCCCGCACCGAACTCGCTCCCACCGAGCTCAAGGCGCTGCGCCAATATGTTGCCAACCTGCACACCGGCATCGACCAATGTCTCCATCTGGCTGACAAAGTGCCCTACCCCGGGGAGAACCTGGCGTCCATCGCGCCCTGTGTTTCACAGCAAAGGGAGCGGCTGGTAGCCCTGAGTGCAGCCCTCGAGAAGCGAGTATAGGCCCACGGGCGCTCGCCAGGGCGCTCTTGAGGCGCCCCTCTGCGGCGGGGCGATGGCCCCGGGCCACACCCTGTGCGCTCAGCTCTCGAGCTCCAAGCGGATGCGCGCAGCGAGCAGGTCGAGCTCGGTGTGCTCGCGGATCGGCGAGCGCTTGGGGGCCAGGCGAAGCGCGCCATCGCCAACGTAGCGGGGCAGCAGGTGAAAGTGTACGTGGGGAACCTCTTGCCCCGCCGCCTCCCCGTTCGATTGCCAGATAGAGAGTCCGTCGGGCTGCAGACTCGCACGAATAGCTCGGGCCACCGCCACGACGGCCTGCACGACTCTGGCGGCAGTCTCCGGGTTCAGATCGTAGATGGTCGCGGCGTGTATTTTGGGGATCACCAGCACGTGACCGTCGTTCGCTGGCTGATGGTCCATGAACGCCAACGTGGCGTCATCTTCGTACACATAGCTCGCGGGCCGCTCTCGCCGCACGATATCACAGAATACACAACCGGGCATCATTACCCCCTTCCGTTGCCCCGCAACGCCGATACCACGCCTCCCAAGGCGGCCACACCGGCGCCCACCCACAGCGCGGAGCACACCGCTGCTAGCACAGTCAAAGCCTCCGAACCGGGTTGGCGCGCCAGACCTGTGGTAAACACGGCGCCCGTCAACCCGACACCCAACGTCATGCCCACGTTGCGAGATAGGGCCAACACGCCCGAGGCGATCCCCTGGCGGGTGCGCGGGGCGCTACCCATCAGTGCGCTGCCGTTGGGCGACGTGAACAGCCCCGATCCCAGACCCATCAAAGCCAAGCTCAGCATTACCCCCCCGATTGGCACAGAGAGCCCCATCAGGGCCAAAAGCGCTGCGCCCAGTGCGATCGTGAACACACCGAGTGTAGCGGGCCATCGCGGCCCGATGCGGTCGGACAGGGAGCCGCTTAGCGGGGCTGTTACGGCCATGAGGATCGGCTGCGCGATGAGAATCAGCCCCGCTGTGGTGGATTCGAGCCCACGCCCCTGCATGAGGTAGAACGGGAGCACGAACCCGATCCCACTGGTGGACATGTAGCTCAGCACGGCGCTGACCGACGCCGCAGCGAATCCCCTGTCGCTGAAAAGGCTGGTGTCGAGCATCGGCATAGCTGTACGGCGCTCGAACAGCCAGAACGAGCCCAACAACAGGGCGCCAAGGGCTATCAGGCCCAGAACCGCGGGCGAGCCCCAACCCCAAGTGGAGCCACGGTTCAACCCCAGCAACAGGGCCACCAAACCGGCGGCGAACAGGGCGGCGCCTGGGATGTCGAACCGTTCGCCCCGTGCCAAGGGTGGGTCGTGCGGCAGGAAGCGCATAGCCAACACGATGCCGACAAGCCCCACCGGCACGTTCATCAAGTACACGCTGCGCCACCCCAGAGTGCTCGCCATCCAACCGCCCAGCGATGGCCCCAGGGTGAGACCGGTGTAGGTCATAGCGGCCTGTACGCCCAGCGCCTGTCCTCGCCTGGTTTGCGAGAACGACCTGGTCAGGATGGCCGGAGTGGTGGCATACAGCATGGCGGCGCCCAAAGCTTGCACGCCACGGGAGGCCACCAGCCAGGCCACGGCCGGCGCCATCGCGCTGCTGAAGGACCCGGCGACGAACACCGAAAAACCGGCCAAATAGAACGTGCGGTGCCCGCGCAGGTCTCCCAAACGCCCGAAGGTCAGGAGCAGCCCGCTCACCACGAGCAGGTAGATGATGACCACCCACTGCACGGTGGCCACAGGGCTGTCGAAAGCGGCCCTCACTACCGGCAGCGTCGCGTTCACAGCGCTCGTGTCGAGGGCCGACATGAGGCTGCCGAATCCCACGGCCACCAACACTCCCCACGGCCACCAACACTCCCCACGGCGCTGAGGTTGCCGACGCGCTCTCCCAGGGCCGCGAACTCTTTCGTTGTCCCATCGATTCTCCGTTACGCATGTGATGCGAAACCGTTCGAGCAGGTATGGTAGTCCCCTCACTCTGGCGGGGCAAGCGAGCCGAAGGGCAGCGCGTGGGGATGGGAGGTTGTCGCTGTGTCGCTCACCCCCGGGTGGCGTATCTGTGGACGTATCGACGAGCCAGCGGGCCCGGTTGCTGCGTACCGACGGGGGGTGAAAAAAGACGGCTCTGCCCAGACTGTGGTTCCGCCGGGCAAAGCCGTGAGTGAGCCTGCGATCGTGCTACTTACTGGAGCGAATGTACGACCAGGTTATCGAACGCTATACTGGCGCCGCTCATCGACATAGTTTCCACGCCCAAGCCGATATCGCCGTAGCGGTGGGCGCCGTCAAAGACGGTGTCCAGCTCGACGCCATTGATATAGAGCGTGATTGCGTCGCCCTCGCAACGGATGCCGATCTTGTTGGCCGCTTGGCCTTGATTGACCAGGTCTGTGGAGTTCCAGCCCACCAGCGTAGTCCAGACGTCGTCCTCGTAGAGGCCCAGGCGATAGTACCCATCGCCAGAGATATCGAACCGGTAAAAGTTGTCTTGATCCACGTAACGGAACACAATCCCGTACGCGTTATCGTCGGGCCCACCTAACTGGATCGTATCGACGCTGATATAGCCGTCGTCAAAGTTATCCACGTTGGCGTTGCCCCAGACAACCAAGTCAGAGTCGTGTACGGTGATCTCGTACCGCGCATTGTTATAGGCGAGCGTAGCTGCCGACTCGGAGAAATAGTCCCACCCGCTGGAAGAGTTGGAGAAATCCTCAGAGTACAACACCGTGCGATCCGAATCAGTGAGCGCTGGGAGGTCTTCTGTGTCGACAAAATCCGGGATATCATCCGACTCTGCGTCGGAGGGGCCGTCCCAATCGATATCAGGCAGGCTCTGCCCAATGTCGATGTCAGCCTCAGCCGCTTCGGTGGCCATCGCTTCGATAGACTCCTGAAGGTTCCCAAAGTCGAACCCCTCTCCGAGCTGCGATTTCAAACTCGAGGCACCCTTCACAAGGGGGATGACTACGAAAATCACACATCCCAGAAGCAGCACGCCCAGGCAGCCCAATGCGACCCAGAGGCCGGTGCGTTTCTTTTGGGGCGCAGCTCCGGGCCCAGCGATGGGCGGCGGAACGGGTTGGTACTGGGGCGGCTCCTGGTAGCTCGGCGGCGGTGGTGGTGGCGGAGCTGGTTGGTACTGGGGCGGCTCCTGGTAGCTCGGCGGCGGTGGCGGCGGAGCTGGTTGGTACTGGGGCGGCTCCTGATAGCTCGGCGGCGGTGGCGGTGGCGGCGGTGGTGCGTATGTCGGCTCCTGCTCCTCCGGTTGTGTTTCGAACGCCTCCGGGGACGAGCCTACAACGGCCCCGCTATCCTCGGGCGTAGGTGGCGCAACGGGCTGCGCAGGCCCGGAGCTTTCCGGTTGGGTCTCCACGGGATGCCCACAAGTGGTGCAGAAACGGTCGTCGGGTGTGAGGGCCGCTCCGCAGTTTGGACAGAACTTGTTCGCCATAAAGATCCTCCGATGAGAGTTGGCCTGCGTAGCCGCAGATGATAACGGGACACAACATGTCCATTATAGCGAGAGGGGGGAGAGAGGCAAAACCGCGTTCTGCGCTGTCTCGACTATCGCGGGCACGCCCGCACGACCGAGGGTTGGCCACCGCATGGCACACAGCGAGAGCGGCTTGCTCCGCTACGATACACCGAGCGCGGCTCGGCCAGCGGCCACCGCCTCGCGGCGCCCATTCGAGCGCCTACTCGAGTGCCTACTCGAGCGCCCGCACGTTGACGTTGTCGAAAGCCACGCGCACAAAGCTATCGTCAGATTGGGCGCTGAGGGCTATATCTCCCCGGGCGAAACTGCCATCACGGACGGCCCCGAGTTCCACTCCATTGATATACAGCGCGAACGTATCCTTTTCGCATCGCACCGCGAGTGTATTCACCTCACCGATATTGATGGTATCGGATGGCGTCCAAGCGACCAGGCTGGTCCATTGATCGTCCTCGTACTTGCCAAAACGGTATTCGCCGAGGCCCGATACATTGAAACTGTAAAAGTTCTTCGAATCCACATAGCGGATGATGAGGCCGTGAGCGCTGTCGGGTGGCCCATCCAGGTGTTGCGCGTCCGCGCTCACGACAAAGTCCGCAAGGTCGGGTGTGTGGGCATTGCCCCAGCGCAGCGTGTAGCTCGTCTGTACGGTGATGAGGTAACGTCCGTCGCGGTAGGCGATCTCGCCGTGGGGGTCTTGCAGCACATCCCAGCCACTGTCGGGGTCGTCAAAGGCGTCGTAGAAAAGGCCCCCATCCGCCAGGGTGGGCCTGGGCCGCTGCACACTGGCGATGGCTGTGTGTGTGGGGCGCACAGCTCTCGTGGGGGCGGGCGTGCGGGTGGGCATACGGGTGACGGGCGCCGGCGCGCCCTCGATCCCGGCCCCACGCACGGCGGGCGTGGCCGCGTTCGAGGTGGTCTGTGGGTCGCCAGCCAAGCTCGCGCTGCCGGATACCCAACGGAAGCCATAGGCCAGCATACACACCATCAGAAACAGCAGCAGTACGCCGCCGCCGATCACCCATGGCGAGGCTTGGCGCCTCAGATTGTCTCTGGCTCGAGTTGACGAACCAGTGGCGCCTGGTTCGCGGCCACAGGAGGGGCAGGTGGGTTGCGATCGCTCGAGAGGGGCGCCGCAGTGAGGGCAGGTCGAGTGCTGCATGCAGTTCCTCCAGGTGACGCTTGGGCGACACCCGAATGATAGCACATAAGGGCGGTTCGGGCCAAGATCGCGAGCACAGAGCCCACCTTGGCCGGGCTGTGCGCACGATGAGGGCTGTGGCGAGACATTTTTATATGCACCGCTGTGGATCGACCGAAAAGCACGCTTTGTTGACAATATACTCAGTACCTGCTATATTAATGGTGATCAGTCGGCGAATCGAGCACCGTTGCGCAGGCTCGTACTCTCCTCAGGGCGTTGATGCGCAGGAAGGGCCAATGGTTTTCGCAGGCGATCATCGCTGTCTGTACAGCGAACCCCTTGCATGATCCCGTCGCTATTGTCTCGTTTGTGCTGACCCCACTCGGACCTACGTTGGGGCCAGCAGGTAGAGATTGTTTTGACACCCTGTGGGGGCTTTTGGGCGCCATGACTGAGGCCGCAATCCGTGGCTTGATCGCCTAAAGGAGGATGTCAGCGAGGGAAGGCCATAGGCTGCTTGCGTAGTAATTGTGAGCGCTTTGGCCTTTTTTATTTTCTGGGAGGAGGGGAAAAGCAAGATATATCGCTCTGGAGGCTTCTCGCGTCGCTAATCGTTACGTCTGATGTCGAGATATAGCCCAGGCCGACAGGGCCGGGGCATGCTTCCGTGCAAAGGAGAGCGGTGATGGATACGAAAAAGCTACGACGCCGCGATTTTCTGCGACTTTCTGCATTGGGTGCGTTGACCACGATGGCGGCAGCGTGCCAACCGGTGGCGCAGCCTGCTGCGCCGGGTGAGGCGCCGTCAGAGGCACCCGAGGTCGAACCGCCGGCCGGTGAGGCGCCCGAAGCGCTGGCTTGGACGGGCGAGATCGAGATGTACGCTCAGACGTACACCCCCAGCTCTGTGTTGGTGAACCCCGACCCCGACTCTCCCAAGCGCGAGGCCATGGAGGTGCTCGCCAACGAGTGGATGGATCTCCATCCCGGCATCACGCTCGAGTACATCAACGCACCGGCTGGAGACTATGTCAACTGGATCGAGACCCAGCTCATCGGCGGCACCGGCCCGGACATCTTTTGGATCTGGCTCGGCACCCTCAACGACTGGGCCGACAAGGGCAAGACGGTGCCCGTCAACGACTACCTGGCGCTCCCCAACAAGTACACTCCCGACGATCAGACGCCGTGGATGGACACGTTCAAGTCCCCGTTCCAGGTTTCGTTCAGCCCCAAGGGGCAGTGGGGCGGCGTGCCCATGGACCTGGTATCGACAGGCGTCTACTGCAACCTCGACATCTTGGAAGAGGCGGGCATCGATCTGGGCGCAGAGTTGGTGACAGAGCTGGGCTCGCCCGATAGCTGGGCCACTTTTATCGACTGGCAGGCGCGTATCAAGGATGCGGGCTACTTTGCTTTCGGTCCCGGCGCCGGCATCATCGACCAGTGGTGGACCACGGGCGTGCTGTCGGACCAGCTGCTGTGGCATCTGATCGATCGGTACGACAACCTCAACTATCACGATCGCCCCCTGGAGTTCCAGGAGGATATGGTGAGCCAGGAGGAGCTGATTCAGGCCATCCTCTGCGAGGGGTGGGATCCCTTCGAGGACCCGGCTGTACGAGACATGTACCGCATCATCAAAGAGTGGTCGGCCTACTTCCCGGACGGTTTCGCCAACCCCGACTTTGGCAACCCGTACGACCTCTTCTCGCAGGGGCAGCTGGCGATGTTCTGGGACGGCAGCTGGCGTGTGGGTAACATCCTGCAGGACACCCTGCGCGATTTCGAGTTCTCGTCCTTCTGGCTGCCGCCGGTGACCAAGGAGACGAGCGAGTTCGTTCAGGATCCGCCCTACCTGCCCATCGGTGTGGGCGGCTACGGCTCGCTGGCCTACGGCATCAACCACAAGTGCATCGGCAAGGGCAACGTGGACGCCTGCATCGACTACCTGATGTGGCTCACCACGCCCGAGCACGACGAGTACGTGGTGAACGAGGTGCCCTCGTTCATCCCCGCCAACAAGAAGGCCAAGAGCCTGCCCGAGGTGGAGGCGCTGTTTGTGGGCGAGACCCGCTTGGTCGCCGGCGCCGGCCACCCGGTGACGGGTCCGTACAGTTGGTTCGGCTGGCAGGAAGACAAGTGGGGCGATATCATCCGCCGCGAGACCACCCTCTACTTGCTGGGCGAGTCGGATCTGGACACCCTTATGGCCAACCTGGACGAGGCCTCAACGCCGCTGATTCCCGATCTCGTCCGCGCGGCGGCTGTACAGTACAGCGATACAGGCAGCTGGGACCTGACCCAGTGGTCCTGCGAGCCGCAGATCTAGAGCCTGGTTTGCCACACATAGGGGGCTCGTCACATCCCCCTATGTGCCGCCTGAACACTGACCGCTCGACGGGCTTGCTTGATAGGCCCGCCGACGTATGATGCTTCTCCCGTCTTTTCCGGTGAGAGTCAACGGTGCCGGGGGTTCCCTGGTACGGTGACGATTTCAGCAGGCCTTCTTCCGTTCATCTCTCTTATCCGAGTTCGATGGCTTTGTGTTCAGCTTTTCGCGCTCGACTCGCATTCGCCCTCTCGTGTTCTCGTGTGACTGCCAGTCCGTTTCGACCTGAGCTTTGACGCTTACGTCTCTGTGCACGCTGGGCGCTGTGTCGGCGCTTACGGCGCGCACGACATGACAGCGTTGAAAGCCGCCTCACGCCCAGGCTCGTGGGTGGGGGGCGTGTGCCGCTTTGTAGCTATGCGGGTTGAAAGGAGGTGGCAAGCCCAGATTGCAGCCAGCGTGATCCAATGCTAGCGTGAAC
>CAYOUT010000024.1:0-16964 GCA_964407215.1 uncultured Anaerolineales bacterium
CATATGAGCCGCTTACACGACCAACCCCACGATTATCAGCGTTTCACACACCACGGTGTCCGCGAGCTATACCAAAGAGCCGGCTTTCAAGTGTTGGAGATCAGAGCCAAAGCGGGGCTCTTTTCTTTCATCGGGCATCAGCTTTCGTCGATCCTTCTGAGCGCAGCCTGGCCGATATGGGGGGTTCGCCCAGTGGCCTGGTTTCTCAACAAGTGGCTCCTGGTGTACCCGCTTTACCTGCTCGATCGCATCAGCGGCCAATCCGAGGTGTTACCACTGGGCTATGTGGCCGTGGGGGGCAAGCCCAGCGATAACGAGCGAGGGCCAACCGATGTGTAGGGGCTACCAGAACGGCCTATACAAGGCGTGCCCGAGACTCTGCGATGCTGAGAGCCGCGAGCGTAAAGCCGCCAAGATCGGGCGTATCGTCACACAGAACGCACAATTCCCGCTATCGTCTGCCACATGCCTGGATGTAGGGTGTTCGTCGGGGCTCGTGACGGCAGCACTCGCCCCCCTGTTTGCGTGCACCATCGGGCTAGAGTACGACGAGGGCGCCTTACAATCCACCAGCCCGGAGGCCAGAGCTCAAGCCGCGTTTATCAGGGGCGACGCGATGAGCCTTCCGTTCCCCGATGCCTCAATAGACGTCGTGATCTGCGCCCAAGTCTACGAACACGTGCCCGATTCAGCGCGATTGGCAACAGAGCTATACCGTGTGCTGGCGCCCGGTGGCCTGGTCTTCTTCAGCGGCCCAAACCGGCTCTTCCCAATCGAACCGCATTATCACCTGCCCTTTCTGCATTGGCTGCCAGAGGGGTTGGCGGACGCCTATCTCCGGCTCACAAAGAGGGGTGATCATTACTATGAGCGCTCGCGAACTGCGTGGGGCTTGCGACACATGCTGCGAGGCTTTGTGATAGAGGACGTAACAGCTGATGTCCTACGCGAGGAGTGGCCCAACTCGTTCCTTGGCAGAGTCATCGCTGCCATACCACCCCGAGTGCTCGAGTTCTGTGCTCCGCTCTACCCCAACTTTAACTGGATTCTGCGTAAACCGCGCGAGCAATGAGGCCCGAATCGCCCGGTAGCCACAAATCACCCATATGGGCTATTGCCCCGAGGTAGGCCGTCGCTATAATAGAGAGTGTAGATTAGATACATTATGGAGGTGAGGGATGATACGTCGCACCACAATTCTGACGGTACTGTTGATCGCCGTGTTGGCCGTTGCGACAGTAGGGCCGAGCATGGCCCAGGCCACAACCAAGCGACTGAGCACCAACTTTACTCTTATCAATCTGGGCGATGGCCCTGCTGTGGGAGGCGTGCAATACCTCAAGCCCGACGGCACTGCGTGGGGAGCCGAGGATTTCCACATCCCTCAACCTGGCGGCCAAGCGATCTTTCGCCAGTACTACAACCCAGGACAGCAAGGCAACCCGGGGCTGGCCGATGGAGCCGGCTCTGCGGTGGTGAACGCCGACCAGCCCTTGGGTGCAGTGGTGCAGATTCAGGCCTATCAGCAGAACCCGACGAGCATGGGGGCTTACTCCGGCCTGAGTGAGGGCAGCTCGAGCTTTTTCGTGCCGTTGGTACAGCGCAAAAACCAAACGGCCAGTGGTATTGCTAACAGCCAGATCATCGTTCAGAACATCGAGTCGGGGACGATCGATCTGAGCATCCGTTTGATCGGCAGTAGTGGAAACCTAATATACACCAAGACCGTCCAAAACCTCGCGCCTGGCTCTTCGTTCTACTACGACCTGGCACTGGAGAGCGCCAGTAACGTTCCCGACGGGTGGTATGGCTCTGCGGAGGTATCGACGGGCGGGGGCAATGTTGTGGTAGTATCCAACATGTTCGCTGGCAACGTGCTGCAAACCTATAACGCCTTCCCCAGTTGGATGCCCACCAGCACTTGGTTTGTGCCGTTGTTCGCCTCTCGGTTGGATAATGGCACCAGCACCGCTGTTGCTGTGCAGAATGTTTCGGGTGGCACCATCCCTGCTGGCAGCATCACGGCAGTGTGCCAACCCGATCCGGCATTGGGCGGTAGCTCCATCACCATAACCAATCCCGCAGCTGTTGGGAACAGGGCGTCCTACTTTATCAACCCTGTTACGGATATGGGCATCCCCGCCAAGTTTTACGGTTCGTGCGTAGTCAGCGCCCCCGAGAATGTGGTAGCCTTTGTGCAGATGCGCATGATGGGGAGCGGCGAAGAAGCTGCTTACGAGGCCCTCCCGCTGGGAGAAACCGGCCATACGGCGATGGTTCCGCTAGTGGCCAAGCGCCTCGCCAACGGTTTGGCGACTGCGGTGACCATCCAGAACATGGCCCAAGGGGCGGCTACACTCACGCTGACTTATACCCCCTCCCCCGAGTACGTCAACGCGGGGGGGAGCTCGATCCCTATCGTGCTCAACAATGTGAGCCTCGGCGGGAACCAAAGCTTGATCCAGAACCATCGGTTCGCCGGATACGTGCCCCAGTTGCCCGTCGGTTGGTACGGTACGCTGGCAATCGAGTCCACTCAGCCGGTGGGCGCGTTTGTGCAGTTGACTATGATGCGAGATATAAACTCGAGCCTACCCAGTGGCGATAACTTTATGGCTCACACGGCGTTTTCAGAGTCCCCCAAATAGGCCTGTTTGAAGAACGAGCCAGCCCGGCCAATACGGGCTGGCTCGTTTTAGTGTGCCCCAGAGGGAGGGAAGCATGACAATAGCCCGCGTGATGGCAGTGATCCTGCTCTTGTTGGCTGTAGGGTGCGCCGCCCCTTACCAGCCTGAAACATCATCCCCCCAGTCCGACGCCAACCCTCCGGCGGCCGAAGCAACCGCCCCCGCCACTGAGCCCCTAACAGAGGGGATGGCTGGTATCTATGGCACGCTCTACAACACCGCAGGAGATGGCCCGCTTCCCGGAACAGCGTTCTATCTCACTCCAGCTCTGAGCCCCGAGCATGACGAGCCTCCTGCGGTTTTCGCTGGCGCACAACCCGGGACGGCGGATGTCCCGAGCCAATCGGGCGCACAGGGAGAAATCCTGTTGGCGAATATCTCCCCAGGTGCCTATTACCTGGTCGTGTGGGCTCCATACAATTGGCTACTATCCACCGAGTCCGAGGAGGATGAGACGCCGCGCCTCATAGTGCTGGAGGCGAACCAGTGGCACGATCTCGATCGCGTGTTTGTCTCGTGGCCGTAACGGCAGCACGAGCACGATGGGGTGTGGAGGCCTTTGTGTGGTCTGGTGGAAGCCGGGGTTTCGCCTGGTATGGGGGAAGGGCACTGCCGATCTGGTAGGGCTCAGCGGTACAAACGGGCTCGACCTCATTTGCGCCGTCATCACGCTGCAGCGGCTTCGGCTTCCTCCACCACAAGGCGCCTGGCGACCGTCCCCAAACCGATCATCATCCACAAAAGAGAAGAGGCGTGAGGAAAGACCAGATTGAATAGATAGTGGTCGAGGAGCCCCCCCACCATAGCCCCCGCTACCGCCAAAGAGGTGCCCAACAGCAGCGGCTCCAAGTCCGAGCCGGCCACACAGCGACGCAAAGCGCCAAAGAATCCCACGATAAAGCTTGCCAACACTACGAGAAACGCCGATAGCCCTACGAGCCCCATCTCTTCGGCGATGAGAAGATACACGCAAGAAACCCCGATATATGTGTCGATATCTGGGGCCCCGGCGAATCCAACGCCGAACCAAGGGTATCGCGAGATCAGCCTAATTGCGTCCTTGTACTCACCGAAACGCATCTGTGTCGCCAAGTCGTGGCCTTGCACACCCTCGAGGTAGTGCTGAACATACGTCTGTGTCACGGGCAGAATGAGGATGAGAGCTATCACAGCCAGCCCGATCCACAGAAACTTGCGGTAGCGCAACACAGCCATCAAGCCGAGCGCCCCCGCCAGCCCTGCAAACGACCCCCTGGAGAAGGTCAGCAGCATAGCGACTCCCATCACCGCCGCCGCTACAGCAAGCCATTTACGCGGTATGATGGGCCTCTGCGCCAAGAGCTGCGTCACCGTCAAGGTCGTCACAAAGATCAGCATGCCGCCCAAGACGTTCGGATCCACCGATGTGGATGTCGCCCGCAACGCGAGCTGGGGGTTCTCCTCGATATAGCGGAGTACACTGGGGCCCGACGGGTAACGCACCACCCGAAGCATCGAAAGCAAACGGACGGTCGTGTTTGTCGGTAGCACGTACAGCACGATGCCGATCAGGGCGGCCAGGAATCCCGCTGCAATCAATGCGAGAACCATCACCTGCAGGTCGGCCTTGGTGCGGATGGTGTTGACGACAAGCAGAAAGAGCAGGATGCTCAGGACGATCTCCCCGAAATGGCGCAACACATTGGCGGTCAACCGAGCGTGGCCCAAGCCAAAGATGAACGAGACAAAGGCGAGGAACAAAAACCCGAGCACGGGGAGTGTGAGCGCCGGCGCAACAAACTCGCCATCTTGATGCGTTACCAGGCGGCTGATCCACACAAAGAACACCGCGCCCATGATCAGATCCAGAAATGTGGGCGAGAACCCGATATCGACGGGCAGCGCGGCAAAAGGTAACAGACAGATAATACCCACCAGGGCGATCAGGCCCAGCATCAGATTACTGAGCACCAGATACCCGGCAATCAAACCCAGCAGAAGCGCGCCTCCGATCAAGGCGCCAAACAGCCCGATAACAGCGCCTACTGGCACGCCGATCGCCAAGCACAGCGCCAGCACGGTAAGCCCTCGTATCCACGGGCGCCTATCGAACAAGCCCTGTTCTATTTGACCCCAGCTGGGGGCGATCTGCAGCCTCTCCACGGGCCTCCACCTAGCCATGCGATTACGCGATCATAGCACAGAGCGGGCACCGTGACAAAGCATGACTCAGCTCAAGTAGCCAAGAGCACGGAATGGGACATCCCCGCAGGAGACAGATCGAGTCCGCGACACCGCTACCATCCCCAAAGCTGTGTGCTCCGGATACTGTGCGTAGCGCGGTACCACAAGCGCAAACCCACGTCCAATGAGAAACATCGCCGCGACGACACGCTTGCAACAAAGCAAGGTGTATCAAAGGGCGTTTGTGAAGGACCTGTTTGCATACTATCAATCCTCTCCTATCTCAAGACACGTCAACGAGCGCGCAGCAAGCACCGTGGAGCACACTATCTCACGGCCATCCACAATGATGTCTACTGGCAGATAGCGTAGCACATCCACCACAGACACTGTTTGGGCCGACAGACCATAGACAGGCCATACACCTTGGCGGTATCGATACGCAAAGTGATGCGACAGGGGTTTGTGTTCATATTGTCCCATACTATCACGCCGTTTGTGTACGGCAGTACGACGACACGCGAGTATGGGCAGTCGAGAGTGATCCCCAACGCCTCGCCTACAAGCTCCCACCATCGCTGTACGCCATATGTCAGCTCGTAAAGATAGACAGGGTATGCCGACTGCGTAATTTGGCCAGGCAAAGCCGGGCGATATAGACCGGAAGACGGTAGGTACTCATGGCAACCTCGTCCTGCTCTAGGGCAATACTATCCTTGCACTTTGCTCAATACCCACAGAGATGTTGGCAGCATGTCGTACTCAGCCTCTACGCCCATAGAAAAGAGAGCTGGGTCATCTGCATCGGAGCCCGCAATGCCTGTTATGGCGTAGGGGCCAAGATCGTGCGCCCTCGCTTGACCCCTCGTAATGCGCCCAGTATTCTCTGAGACACGTTGAGGATGCTCCAAAGGGAGGGATCCTGCCCCATTATGGGTAGGACTGCTGCTCTACAGTGGGGACTGAGCATCAAAGCCCAACCCGGTGTTATTTTGCTTTGGAAAGGGGTCTGACCATGCCACTCAAGTTCCGCAAAGTGCTCATCGCCGACGAGCGCTACGAATCCGCCGGCGTCTTTGACGTCAACAACGACGGCATCCCCGATATCGTCTCGGGGGCCTACTGGTACGAGGGTCCCACTTTCCGCATCCGCCACCCCGTAGGCGAAGTGGCTGCCATCGGCGAGTATTACGACGACTTTTCCACTATCCCCATGGACATCAACGGCAACGGCCGGCTCGACTTTGTCACCGGCGGTTGGTGGGGCGACACCCTCCGCTGGCGAGAGAACCCCGGCGACGCGGATAGCGAGTGGCCTGAACACATCATCGCTCACTGCGGCAACGTGGAGACCACCCGCGCCTGGGACGTGGATGGCGATGGTTACTTGGAGCTCGTCCCCAACACCCCTGGCGGCCCCCTCATCGCCTACAAGCTGATCCGCGACGCCCAGGGCCGGGGCACCGGCGTGTTCGAGGCCCACACCCTGTGGGACAAGCCCCAGGGCCATGGATTGGGATTCGGCGACATCACCGGCAACGGCCGAGGAGACTTTGTGCTCGCTCAAGGTTGGCTGGAGGCTCCCGAGGATCCCTGGCACGGAGAGTGGCAGTTCCACGCCGACTTTGACTTGGGATCGGCCAGCGTGCCAGTGTTGGTGGTGGATGTGAACGGAGACGGGGTGAACGACCTCATCGTGGGGGGTGCGCACGCCTATGGCCTCAGCTGGTGGGAGCAGTGCGTGGATGCCAGCGGCAAGCGCACTTGGCGGCAACATCAGATAGACCCTCACAACTCCCAATACCACGATCTGCAGTGGGTGGATCTAGATGGCGATGGCGCCTGCGAATTGGTGACGGGCAAACGCTACCGTGCCCACTGCGGCAACGATCCCGGCGCCTACGACGACGTGGGCATCTACTACTTTAAATGGGACGGCGAGAGCTTTTCCAAACAGGTGATCGACTATGGCCCCGCCCGGGTGGGCACCGGCTGTGGCATCCATTTTGCAGTGGCCGACCTGACGGGCAATGGGCTGTTGGATATCGTAGCGCCAGGCAAAGATGGGTTGTATGTGTTCTACAATGAGGGCCTCTAGGCCCCGAGAGAGAGGCACACCATGGCTAAAGTAGCGATCATTGGCGCGGGAAGCGTCGTTTTCTGCAAAACACTGATGTTGGACATTATGGCCACCCCCGGCCTGGAGGACACCGAGTTCGCACTCATGGCCCCCAGCAAGCGTCGCACGCCGCAAGTGGAGGCCTTTGCTCAGCGCGTCATCGAGAGAAACAACCTGCCCGCCAAAGCTTGGATCACCACCGACCGCCGCGAGGCCCTGGATGGTGCCGACTTTGTCATCTCTACCTTCCAAGTGGGCGGTGTCAAGGGCTTCGAGTACGACTATACCATCCCCTACCAGCATGGCGTCGATCAGTGCATCGGCGATACTCTGGGCCCCGGCGGCATCTTTAGAGCGCTGCGCAGTATCCCCGTTACCATGGATATGGCCCACGACATGGAGGAGCTCTGCCCCAATGCACTGCTGCTCAACTATGTCAACCCGATGGCCATGGTCTGTTGGGCCCTGGGTCGAACCAGCATCCAGTTCGTGGGTCTTTGTCACGGCGTGCAGACCACCATGGACCTGATCTCCGGCTATGTGGATGTGCCCAAGGACGAGATCGATTTCATCTGCGCGGGGATCAACCACATGGGCTGGTTCCTCAAGTTAGAGCACGAGGGTCGCGATCTCTACCCGCTGTTGAAAGAACGCTTTGAGCAGCCAGCGTACTATGTCAACGAGAAGGTGCGAGGCGAGGCGCTGCGTCACTTTGATTACTTTATGACCGAGTCCACCGGCCACCTCTCCGAGTACCTCCCCTACTTTCGCAAGAATCAGAAAGCGCTGGACCTCTACTGTGACGAACCGGCGTTCGGCGGCGAGACGGGGGCCTACTACCGCTGGTGCAAGTCGGTGGAGGATCGCTTCGAGGGCGTGGACATCCTGGCCGACGAGCCCACAGAGCTCCCGGAGCGCAGCATCGAGTACGGCTCGTACATCATCGAGGCTATGGTCACCGGACGGGAGTTCAAGCTGAACGGCAACGTCATCAACGACGGGATGATCAGCAACCTACCCGCCGACTGCTGCGCCGAGGGGCCGATCTATGTGGATCGAATGGGACTGCACAAGACGATGGTGGGCGACCTGCCCTCCCAGTGCGCCGCCCTGAACCTGACCAACATCAACGTGCAGCGGCTGGCGGTGGAGGCCGCGCTGAGCGGTGACCCAGAGCAGATCGTACACGCCTGTGCGCTGGATCCGCTCAGCGCAGCGACGCTGACGTTGAAGGAGATCCGCGACATGGCGGCCGACATGCTCGAGGCGGAGAAGCAGTGGCTGCCCCAGTTCGAGGGGAAGACGATCCGCCCCACGCCGACCATCGTGGTGCCGGAGGGGATCCAGCGTGCCGAGGTGCCCGTGGATCCTGCATTGGCCATCCTAGCCCGCTTCGGCGAGCTGGCGGGTTGAGTATCGTAGCCTGCGAGTGCGCAACGCCTGGGCACACCATCTGGGTGATTAGACGATCGCCCCACCGGCGCTCGTGTGGCAGCTTGCCTGATAGTAGCAGCGAGAAGCTAAACGACAGATATATTCGAGACGCTGCGCCTGGCCGAGGCCCTGGGCGACAAGCTCGAGGGCGTGTGCTTTGACATCCCCTCCTCGCGGCGCGGCGACCTGCGCGAGCTGATGGCCGAGGTGCGCTGGGAGCTGAACCTGCGCGGCTACAAACGCGTCGCGTTTTACGCGTCGGGCGCGCTCGAGATCGACGTGCCCACGCCATAGCCGTCGCACACCGGGTTGAGGCGTGGGATGCTGTGTTCGTCGAGCCCGCCCGCCCTCAACACGGCCTTCGACCTGGTGGAGGTGGACGGCGTGCCCTTTGCCAAGCGCGGCAAAGAGTCGGGGGGCCAAATTCGTGGCGCGCTGTGTGCAGTGTAGCGCGCGCGAGGTAATCCCTTGGAAGCAGCCCCCGGCACCTGCACAGTGTGCGGAGGCCGGCGCGAGACGGTGAACGCGCCGCTCATCGAGGACAGCCGCGTGGTGGCCACGCTGCCACCGGTGCAAGAGACGCGCCAGCGCGTGTTGCGGCGGATACAAAAGCTCTCGCTGTATAGGGCGATGGCATAAGAAAACAAACACTGAGGCTGTTTCAAAATAACAGCCTCAGTGTTTGTTATACAAGCGAACGGAATAACAAGCATAGGAAGTGTAGCCACATTCCCTAAAAGATTCTTTGGAAGTTTCCTAGTCCCCTTATCTTTCTTCGTAAAATGTGGCTACGATAATTTCTTATCAGCCATAGACATAAGTATGAAGTCATGGTAAAATCCAAATTTAAAATTATATGTTTATACAATATGGGGAGGCTGGTGAAGCTTTTTGATAAAAATGGTTGTTACCGATTTAGACGGCACTCTTTTAAGAAAAGATAAAACGATTTCAGAATATACGGCTTCGATATTTAGGCGTTGTAGTGACAGAGATATAAAAATTATATTTGCAACAGCGCGACCAATTCGCGCCGTTAAAGTGTTAGATATAAAAATTAAAAGTGATGCTTGCATTTATCATAACGGAGCAGTCGTTACAGTGGGAGACGTTATTTTTCGAGAAACGGGCATAAAGCACATAACTGCAAAAGCACTGCTCGACAAAGCAAGGCAATTCACAGACATGAGAATGGCCCTTGAAATTAACGACGCATTGCATGCAAACTTTGACGCTTCAACAATATGGCCTGGTGTTAATACTACCTTAACGAATTTTTCTGATTTGCCGGAACTGCCCGCTGATAAAATTATCTTCATAACCGCTAAGAGCAATGAAATATATGAGATTGAAAAGCTGCTCGACGATACGCTTTATTGGGAAATCTCAGAGAATGAGGTTCTTATGGTTATGAATAAGAACGCTCGAAAACTTAACGCAATCAATGACATAGCCAATCATTTCGGCATATCGCTTTGTGAAATCGCGGCTTTTGGCGACGATTATAACGACATCGAGATGCTACGGGAATGTGGCCAAGGTGTGGCTGTCGAAAACGCTATCAACGAAGCGAAGGTTGTTGCTGATTTTATCTGTCTCAATAACAACGAGGACGGCGTTGCAAAATGGATAGAGGACTACATATTATAAGCAAACTATGCAAAGCGGTGAGGAAATAATCCTCACCGCTTTATTTATTTTCCTTATGTCACCGCCCCGTAGAGCGGCGGGCTGCGCTTGGTGTTGACTTTTGTGATATAGCGGGTGTGCTGGACCGTGGCGGGTGTGCAGCGGCTGTTGTATCGTGCAAAGGACGATACAACAGCCGCTGCGAAAGTATTCTCCCCACGCGTGGGGGTGAACCGCTTGATCGTGTTCTGGATAGCTATCTACGTTTCCGTGCAATCCATGACACGCCAGATGCTATCAGGCAGCTCCGCGCCCTGTATCACGGCTCACTGCGCTACCTGGACGATCAGATCGCCCGTGTCGCGAGTTGCCTTCAAGAGCATGACCTCTGGGAACACACGATCCTGGTGTTTGCCACGGATCATGGTGACATGTTGGGGGATCACGGCCTTATCGCAAAGGGAATCCCTCACTATGACACTGGTATCCGCTGTCCACTCCTGGTATGTGGTGGAGGTGTGGTGCGCAGAGTCAGCGACCGGCTCTGTTGTTCGCTGGATCTCTATCCCACGTTTTGTGATCTTGCGGGGGTTCCAGAGGAAGCACGCCCGCCGATCGAGGGCAGATCTCTTACCAACACCCTCCTGTCATATGACGCGACAGATGACCGTACGGGCTGGCAAGAAGTAGCAGTCTCTTTTAGCGAGGCAGACTCTGTGATCACTGCTGATGGCTGGAGGTTGACACGATACTCTCAGTCGGGCTATGGCCAACTCTTTCACCTCGCTAGCGATCCATTAGAGCAGAGGAACCTCTATACAGATCCCACCTTTGCGGGCAAGCGCATCGAGTTGCTCGAGCGCTTGGTCAAGGTACGCATGTTGCCACGCTCAGTTCCCCAGTATCGCAACATGCCCTTGGACGACGGCGCCAAGCACTACGTTCCCGACGCAGGCAAACAGTCCATTCCGGCCTACACTCTGCCTATCTCGCCCTGGCTTGTTGCTGGGCACCGGCCGGAATGGAACGCATCATAGACTACCTGCTCCCGGCAGACGCACAAATCGACCCCTGTGCGCCCCTGTATGAGGAGGCGTTGCCGGGGGGCGCTAGAGCCTCACACCGGCCTGGCTACAGATGATACGTGGTACCTGATCCTCCTCATCGACGCGATGGGCGGCGTTGTGTTGGGCGATGTCCAGGTCGAGCCGGTACGTAGTATAGATCTGCGATACGGCTCGCACCAGCGCCAGCCCTTGCAGCCCCTCCCGCTGCAACCTGTTCAACTCGCGGCGGACGGCGGGGCGTGTGATGTGTATGCTCAGGGCCTCCTCGAACATGGCGATCTGCTTGCGCAGATCGTCATGCTCGGTTGCGCCGTAGATAACGCGGAACTCGGCTAGGATGTAGCGTTGCGCTGTGGTGAAGGAGAGGGTGTGTTGTCTTTCAGCATAACGCGCCTGCACTTCATCGCCGAACTGCCGTTTGGTCCCCATCACGCGCCGGTTGTGCTCCTGCGGCAGGGCCACAGGTGGCGTGTGGGGGGCGCAGCGCAACCAAGAGAGCACGCGCGGTATGTCCTGTGTGATGACACGGCCGGTGTCGTCGAGCAACATGAGTTGGCGGTAGCGCCCGGCTCGGAGAAAGACGTAGGTCCCGGGGCGCTCCACCGACCTACCGCAACGCACGCCGTCCGCGAGGTTGGCGATGCGATGAAAGGTGGCCGGGTCGTCCACGCGGAGCTGGCGAATGATCTCCTCGGCCTCTTGGAGATCGACGAGTGTGTCCTCGCCATCGTCCTCATAGGGAGCCAACTCTGCACCGGTGTAGATGGCGTACATCGCCTCCTCATTGATGCGTTCGCTGGGATCCAAGATGGCTGCATCTTCGCCAATGGTCTCGTGTATTTCGGCAATGCGCCGCGACAGCCTCTCCCGCAGTCCCAGGTTGCGTTCTAGGCCGGTCTCCGGCAAAAAGTTGTAGGCATGGATCTCATCGAACTCGGAGCCTATCCGGTCAATGCGCCCTAGGCGCTGGATGAGGCGTACCGGGTTCCAGTGCAGGTCGTAGTTGATGACCTGGCCGCAGTCCTGTAAGTTCAGGCCCTCCGAGAGCACGTCGGTGGCCACCAGCGTGTCGAACTCTGGTCCGCTCACCAGGCGTCGATGTTCCGCGTTGGCACGCGGCGCAAAGCGCGCCACGACCCCGATCTTGCTCTGCCTCTGGCCGTAGATCACTTCCGCATCGGGATAGAGCTTTTGGATATGATCGTGCACGTACTGCGCCGTGTCGGCGTACTGGGTAAAGATCAGGCGCTTGCCCTGGCGCACCTGCGGGGTCTGTAACCACGTCAGCAGCGTGCACAGCTTCTCATCCTTGTCGGATGTGATCGGCTCAGTTAGCGCCAACATACGGCTCAGTACCCGGATATCCTGGCTGATGTCTTTGCGCAGCGCTTGCAGACGGAGGTCGGCCACCTGATAGCGCCCGCTGACGGCGCGCAGAGCGTCCATGAGGGCCTGTTCCTCGAGCTGGTCGCTCTCGTAGAGCAGCCCGCGAGCCTCATCGCCTGCGGGGACAATTCCCCGATCGAGCGCCTGCAGGAAGGCCCGGTGGCCGGCCAATATGCGCCGCACCGACTCGCGGAAGGCATACACGCTGGACTCGAACCGCTTGAACAACATGATACGCATGAGGCCACGCAGGTTGGCGCCGGCGCGCTGCAGTTCTGTGTAAGGGCGCTGGTTGCGCTTGTGAGGCAGGACATAGTCCCAGAGGCCGTAGCGCGCGTAGGTTAGGGCCTCACAAGCTCGCGCGCCGGCGCCGTGGCCCGCAAGGCAGCCACGAAGTTGTTGGTAGAGCCCCTGGTAGGTGGCCTCGATGCTGTACTCGATGGTCTGCAGCCTTCGTCGGGGAAAATAGTGCTTGCGGCCACCCACGAGAATGTAGGCGCGCCGCTCTCCGTCTCGATAGAGCTCAAAGTGCTCCGGATCCACGCGCTGATCCGTCTCTGCGTCATAGCCGTACCATCTCAGCACGTGGTGGCGCGTGCGGCGGATGAGTATATGCGAGAGGAGAGCGGGCAGTCTACGAGCCCCCTTATCCACCATCTCAAAGTAGCTGCGCAGCACGGGGGGATTCACCGGCAAGCTGGTGGTCTCTGATTGGTGAAAGAGCTTGATCTGATGATAGATATCCCACACAGAGCTGTTGCGCGGCGTCGCCGTCAGAAACACACAGCGTCGGTCGTTGGTGGAGAGATAGGACTGCAACGCCCGATAGCGTTGACTGTCCGGATTGCGAAAGTTGTGGCTTTCGTCCACCAGCACCAGGTCGCGGTACCGGTAGCGCTCGTCGCGCAGCATCCATTCCGCGTCCGAGTCTTGATCCTCACGGAGCATGCCCATGGACAACACGCGGGCGTTCAAGCCGTACGCCTCGTTATAGTGCTCCCACATCTCTTGCAGGTGGGCGGGGCAGATGATGAGGGGACGGGCGCGCTCGACTTCTGCAAAGTGCTTCAGAATGGCCGCGCCCACATACGACTTGCCCAGCCCCACCACGTCGGCGACAAAGCAGCCGCCATAGTCGCGAATCATCTTGATGGCGCGGCGCACGGCGCGATCCTGGAACTCGGCCAAGACGGACATGATGTCGTCTTGCCAGAGGAACACAGAGTCGTCGGCCTCACCCAGGCTATCGTGCACCAGCTCATAGAGAGTCTTCAGATAGATCTCGTAGGGGGTGACCTCGGCCAGGGGCCAACCCTCGCGTAACGCCTTCATCAGGTGTTCGTCGAACGGCTCCGCCTCGTTCCACAGGTGCTCGAACCAGTTCGTCAGCTCGGCATGGTTGGCGTTACCATGCACCAACACGTTCAACTCTGTATTGCTGGTGATGCCGGCCAGCGTCAGGTTGCTGGACCCCACGATACCGATGCCTTTCTCGGAGCGCGGCAGTTGGTTCCCCCGCAGGTCGTAGATGGGGCCATAGTCAAAGATGTAGGCCTTGGCGTGGAGCCGCCCGCGGGTGTAGACGCGCACCTTGAGCCTCTCCTGAGCGATCAGGTCCACGAGGGTCTGCGCCAGCCCCTGGGTCTCGTCGGTCTGATCCATCAGCGCCAGGTGTTCGTCTAGATGGGCGGCGGCGGCGGCCACTGCCTGGGCGATCTCTACACGGCGGGGATAAGCCTGCGCCTCGGCCGCCTCCTGGGCCTGCTCCAGGCGACGATAGCCCTCAACGATCTGCTCGATGGTCTCGCGATTGGTGGTGTTGCCGATCAGCAATCGCAGCTCTTGTATGTTCTGCAGCACGTCGGCCACCGACTGCAGGCCGGAGAGGAAAAAGTAGCCCACCGCGAACCGCGCGGCGCGGGTGCCGGGCAGGATGCGGCGAATCTCGGCGGCTAGGGGCTGCTCGCGGTTGTCGATCAGGTCGTGGTGCATGGTCGTCTCCGTTTGTGGCAGCGGTCGCCTGGGCGGGCGGCGGCCCACACCTGTGCATGGGGTGCGCCCGCTACGGGCAATGTGCGCGCTATCGGTGTGTGTAAGGGCCAGCGCTGGCCCGATCTGCAGAAAGCCCGGCGTGGGTTGATCCACGTGTGCCGGTGCGTGGCCGAGAGTCGGCCAAGGGCTGACACTTGGCCATGGCGCTCCTCTCGAGGGCGACGGGGTCGAGGAGTTACACGCTGCCGGCCTTTTGCAGCCGCGCCTCGACCAGGCGGATGAGTGCTTCGTAGACGCCGTCGCGCTCGCCCTGGGTCAGATCAAGCGTATCGAACACTATCTCGTCCAGTCCGGCACGCCTGCTCTCGTCTAGTTCCAATAGCGTGGTTCGTCCCCATTCCAGTAAGCTGTGGTCGAGCAGAGAGGCCGGGTCCGGGATAAGCAGTTCCCGCAACTCGTATGTCTGAATCTTTAACAGACCCTCTCCAAAGTTCGATCTGCCGATGGTATTCACGAGGAGTTGCGACACCGTACTGTTGCAGGCGATCAACAAGCCTATCGGGTCAACATTCGGGTGTACTTCTTGAAAGTTATCACTCACGGCAACCGCCGGGCTAGCATAGAAGAAGCGCATGACGGTGTTGACAAGATAGCTAGCATTCACGGGTGCGTACGTCCTAACGCCGAGATCCCACCATCTCACTCTTGATCCGCACGTTGGTCCAGAATGATACCCCTGTGATTCGCCCCAGTCGATGTACTCAGCTGCAGCCGTTCTGCACAGCTCATCCTTTGTGAGGGAGCACAGGAAAAGCCTAAGCCCGAGTCTGGCGGGGTCGACCACGATGCCCGGACACTCACGCGGGCTCCTAATCACTGGCACCAGGAACTCCTCCTCGATCCCCCACTGGGCGATCCTGGCCTCGTCCAGGTAAAAGAACTCATTGGCGCCGGTCTTGATGCCATAGCGTACCTCTGCCACATCGCCCAGGCGCACCAGCTTGCCCTGTCCCTTCTGAAGCAGGGTCCAGTAGATATCCGGGGCGCGCAGGTAGCGGCCGCCCCACTTCTCGCCGGCGTATCGCCCGCCTTCACCGCGCCCACTCTCCAGGAGCGCGGCCTGGGAGAGTGGCACAACGCGGAACTCGGGGGTGGCGTAGCGGGCCGTGGCCTCCTCGATCTCCTCCCAGATCACGGGGTCCAGCGCCTCGTCAAAGGGCACGCGAAACATGACGAACCGAGCGATATGTTGCAGGCTCTCGGGGCGCTCGCCGCGGCCATCCTGCGCCGCGCCCAACAGCACGATCACCGTATTGACGTCGGCCGAGCTAAAGGAGCGCCGCTGCTCATTATCCAGCACCAGCTTCACCCGGCCGCGCGTGAGGAGAAAGCGCTGCAGGCCGCTGCCGTAGCCCACATCCAGCCAGGCGTTGGAGGTGATAAAGCAAAAGGAGCCCATAGGGTTGAGCAGAGAGAGGCCATAGAGGTAAAAGTAGATATACAGGTCGCTCTTGGCGCTGAGCTTTGTCTCGGGGGGGGCCGACTGCCAGTTGTAGCCAAAGGCGCGGGGCCATGCCCCGTACACGGCATGGGCCAGCTTTTTCTTGTAGCCCCGCTTGTTCTCGCGCGTTACCTCATCGGTCGGCAGGCGAGGGTCGCATATCGCCTCCTGGCGCACGTAGGGCGGGTTGCCCACGATGATATCAAAGCCGCTTTTATCGCCCGCAAACACCTCAACAAAGGCGATATCCCACACAAACGGCACATCCTGGATATCCTTCAGGGCCGCGCGGGCTACATTCAGCCGCTCCTGCTCGCACTCCAACGGTTCGCGCTCGCGGCGGGCCTCCTCGACCTCTGGCGTGCGGGGGGCATCATCGCCAAACAGCCCTCGCTGCGCTTCGATGACCTGGTTCAACTCCTGCAGCCGTGGGACGTTGCTGCGCAGGCGGTCGTCCAGGATGCGGCGGTAGATGCGCAGCTCCTCCCGTCGCAGTTGCGCTTCGCCGTTGTGCTGCAGGTCACCGCGGCTGTGAAAGTATTGCAGTTTCTTCCCTTGCAGCCTGGTGATCTCGCCTTTGAGCGGCGGTGGAATCTCGCGGCTGCCCTGGCGCAGGGCCAGGTTGATGCCGCCCACCTCCTGCACCAGGCTGTCGCCAGTGCGCACCTTGAACGACAGGTTGGGCAGCAGCGGCTGCAGCTGCAGCTCGTGCGGGCTGATGTCGGTCTCGATCATCAACTGCAGCCATAGCCTCAGCTCGGCCACGTGCGCCGCCCAGTCCTTGACGTCCACCCCATACAGGCTCTGGCCGATGATGCGCTTCTTGCGATCGTATGGCCTCTCCTGGATGCCCAACTGCTGGTGAGCGCGCGCCTGCAGGTCGTCGAGCACGTGGAGCATGCCCACCAGGAAGGACCCGGAGCCGCAGGCGGGGTCTATGTTCTTCCTCATTTTGATACAATTTTTATAGGCTTAGAAATGGCTAA
>CAYOUT010000025.1:0-14953 GCA_964407215.1 uncultured Anaerolineales bacterium
CCTTCCGGGGTCAACCCTCCAAAGTGCCATAACTTAACCGCCCCAACGTCCCTCCTTATGTCCCTTCCGGGGTCAACCCTCCAAAATGCCATAACCGCGTGTCCCTTCCGGGGTCAATCATTTCGAGTACATTTCTAAATGAGTCAACGGGCCTCCGAACGTGCCATATCATGATGGGGTTGGGGGGTGATGCTGCTTGATGAAGAACGGGAATTCCGCTTGCTCATCCCAGGGAATTCCCCTTGCTCACGATAGGGAATTCTATTTGCTGAAGACAGGGAATTTTACTTGACGAAAACAACCCCTTGCCGCGGCGTCCCTCGGGAGGGTTGACCCCAGCCGTGCCACAAAGAGGGGGGAGTCGTTTTAGGCGCGGAGGGGCGTATGTCCCTCCGGAGGGTTGACCCCAGAAGTGCCCCAGCCGTGCCATACGGAGGGGCGTATGTCCCTTTCGAGGGTTGACCCCAGAAGTGTCACAACCGCCCGTGCCAATCCACGCAAGCACCTGGCGGCGGTTTGCTATATCGCCGCTGACGAGAAGGGCGAGGCCATGTGGGAGGAGATGGCCTTCATCCCCCACGGCGAGGCGGAGGCGGCGCCCGCCCCATCTTCTTCATCGCCCTGGACCGCGATAACTCCCCGGGGCCGAAGCGGCTCGCGCAAATGATATTTCATGGGAGCCCCTTCCGCGGTCAGGAAGAAAGAAGTCCTAAAAAGTCGCTGAATTCCGAGAGAACAAGCAGGCGTATGTTTCTCTCGGTCATATCAAGCGATGAGAGCTGTGCGGCAACATCTTGGGTTCCGGACGAATACTCGTCAGAGAATAATGGACGTAGCCTCGATGCAAGCGCATTGATCTCCTTGGACCCGATACACCCTTTCATTTCTTCGACAATGGCTTCTTTGCCAATGGGAAGATATCTCAATATATAGAATACGTAATATATATCCTTTTTCCTGTCCGTCTCCCCGTATGGATCGAGATAAGATCCGATCTTGTTCAGTACGAATGCTCCCGATGTCGGAACTCGAACCTCGAATTCGACCACCTCTCCATCAAGCCGGTCTCGGATTGAGGCCACGGTATTGTGTGAGAGAAGCAGGTCCAGTCCAGGCAGGGCCTGGGCCCTGAGACTGCCCTGTATGACAACGGTCTCGCCATGCTCTCCAGACGGCTGCGGTGTAAGGAACTCGACCTCGAAGCCTGGCTCGGCCTTGCTCTCGAATTTGAAATACTGGGTATGGTTAATGTCCAATACACGCCCCGTGTACCCCGTGTTTTCCAATAAATATGCGATAGGATCGGTAGCTACCGGCAGTTTGTTCGAGACCAGAATATCGAGGTCGGTTGTGAAGACAGGGGGAAGCTTAGTCCCGAACATATATTTCGAGCATATATAAGGAAAACACCCGCCCACTAGAACGATATCCGGCAGATAGCCCCTAAGAATCGACAGGATGCGGAGGAACTCCCGCGAATAGCCGTCCATCATGATCTATGCCCAACCCTGTTCGCCGGCAAGCCCACTATGTTCCAGCACTCTCTCCGCCTGTTCTCTGCCCCTGTTCGGGAAGTTACATAGATCGAGATACAGCTGGATGTCCGATACGACCCTGAGACCCTCGATCGAGCGCGCTCCGTACATTGCACCCCTGCGGTAAAAGGGCTTGAGGATATGCAGGTTCCCCCCCGCATCCAGCTCCAACAGGCCGAGCTCGGCGGTGAAGAACGCCGCTTGCCGCTCGAAATCCTTGTGCGCGCTGACGTAAAAATGACACTCGTTGAACTGCACGAAGGGAGACACCAGAGATGCGCCAGCATGCAGAGTGAGCGCATAGTCGATATCTTCCGGAATCTCCAGAACCCTCATAAGCCCCAATATCTCCGGCAGCGACTCTGCCTTGACGAAGTAATTCTTTGCCTTGTTCTTTCCGGGGAAGGTGTATTCATCAGCCCAATCTCTCAGCAGGAATTGTATTCTCTTCAGGCGGCAACCCTGCCTGAGCCTGCGATCCAGATAACCACGTCTCTCTATCTCCCGCAGCACCTCCGATGTCCATCCGACGCTGTTGCCCGTAGCCTCAGCCAGCCCGCGGACAGTGTAGTATCTATTCGGGCTCGCCATTAATTGGCGCAATACCAGGCTTGCCCTGTCCGCAAAGATATTGATGCCCTCCTTCGCAGCTACATAGGCGTTGGCGGGAGCTTGCTTGTGGATAAGCACATTATCGAAAGACAGATAAGCATTTCCCGAAAGATCCAGGTAGTTGATCCCCGATGCACGCAGCAGCTGCCTGCCGCTTTCGCTCAGGAAGGTGGTAACCAGGACCGGTATATAGCGAGGATCGTGACCTGTGAGCGCCTTGAGTTGCTCAATCCCACGCTCCAGCTCCAGCGGGAAACCGCGCTGCTTGAACTCGAAGACGAGTTTCCTAGTCACCGTGCCGATCTTCACCATAGCTATCATGTCAGCACGGGCACCCTCCTTATCCCTTGTAAGGGGCACCTCGTACTTGATGTCGTGAATGGGGAGCTCCTCCAGCAGGTGGGGGAGGTTGCTCCTGAATTTCTCCCGCAGCTCAGCCCTCTTCATCGTTCACTCCGATAGTATTGTTCACTACGTAGTGAACATAGCATATAAGTGAACATGAAGTCAACGTATGGCACTTCCGGGGTCAACCCTCCAAAGTGCCACAACTTAACCGCCCCAACGTCCCTTCCGGGGTCACCCTCCTGTGTGCCATATCGTGATGGCATTGGGGGGTGATGCTGCTTAATGAAGAGCGGGAATTCCGCTGGATGTTGCCTCAGGATTATGCTTGGATAGAAACCCTCGCCGCGGCGTTCCTTTGGAGGGTTGACCCCAGAAGTGCCACAGCCGTGCCATGCGGAGATGCGTATGTCCCTTTGGAGGGTTGACCCCAGAAGTGCCATCCCCGACTGTGCCACCTCCGCAAGCACCTGGCGACGGTTTACTACATCGTCGCCAACGAGATCGGCAAGAACCCCTTCATCGCCTTCAACCTGCGCGGTGTGCTATAGATAGCCTTGCCAACTTGACATAGTGATACTTTCACGTGATCGATTGCAAGAGATTAAGACCCATAGCAAGGTCCCCGCCAGCAACCCGCCAGCAACAATTATATTACCGTAAATTACCAGGAGCCCCTCCTGCGAAGATATTCCCGCTTTCCTGGTGGCTTGGGTGTTGCCCGCCGATGCTTTATGAATCAATACGTTATCGAAGGCTATAATGGAGAAGCCGCCCTTAAGACGGCCTCTCCACGCTAGCCCCTTGCGGGCTATCCACCTCCGATGAATCGGATTACATTCACCATACGTCGGGGCAGTGACAATTTCAAGGCAACGTTCCCGTCGCAAGGATGGTGTCAGAAGCGGGGTCTGTCATTCGATCCCAGGATACATGACATTCTTTATAGAAGATCGTATCCTTAGGGTGACCTGTATTGGAGAGGGTGAAACTGCGGAGCTTATGGGGCACAGCCGAGCTATGGAGGGGGAATGGAAGCTATATATCTGCTGGTAGGCCTCTTGTTTGGTATAGCTGTTGGGGGAGTTTGCGTTTGGCTTATCCATAAAAGCAAGATTAAAAGCGAAAGGACAATAGCGCAATCAGGAGCTTCGGCGCAGATTGCAGCATACCAAGCCCAATTTCAGCAAGCGCAGAGTTACATTCAGAAGTTAGAGAGTGAAGCCCAAGAAAAAGGCACTGCAAACGAGACACTCAGGGATGAGATTACTGTGCATAAGGAGAAGCTGTCCGAGTTGGAAGCAATACTAGAAAAGGAGCGTCAGCTAACTGAGGAAAAGCTGAAGATCGTGAATCAGGCTCAACAGCAATTGACGGACACGTTCAAGGCCCTATCCGCCGATGCCTTAAAGGAAAGCAATCAGTCATTTCTGGAGTTAGCGAAAGCAACCTTGGAAAAGTATCAGGAAGGGGCAAAAAGCGACTTAGAGGCAAGGTCTAAAGCCATCGGTAATCTTGTAAGACCGCTAAAAGACTCGCTAGATAAGGTTGAAGGCACTATTAAGGAGATTGAGGCCGCACGTACGAGTGCATATGCGACCCTCACGGAACAGGTTAAATCATTGGCTATAACGCAGAATCAACTGCAATGTGAAACAAGAAACTTAGTAAAGGCCTTGAGGTCGCCCACGGTCAGGGGTCGCTGGGGTGAGATCCAGCTGATGAGAGTTGTCGAACTAGCCGGCATGGTCGAATATTGCGATTTCGTACAACAGGAATCTACAACTACCGAGGATGGACGCTTGCGCCCTGACATGGTAATCAAATTGCCCAACGAGAAGAACATAGTTGTTGATGCCAAGGCTCCCCTGCAAGCCTATCTCGAGGCTTTGGAAGCACAAGACGACGAGGAGCGTGCCACAAAATTACAGGATCATGCAAGGCAGATACGTACACATCTGGTTAAGATGGGATCGAAGTCCTATTGGGAGCAGTTCCAACCTACGCCCGAATTCGCGGTCATGTTTTTGCCAGGGGAGAATTTTTTCAGCGCCGCTCTTGAGCAAGATCCCTCCTTGATTGAGTTTGGCGTCGATAAGAGTGTGATCGTGGCAACACCAACGACGTTGATCGCCCTGCTTAGAGCTGTCGCCTATGGCTGGCGCCAGGAACAGATCGCGGAGAATGCGATAATAATAAGCGAGTTGGGAAAAACCCTGTATGATCGTATAAGCGTCCTGGTGAGGCACTTCAGCGATATCCGCAAAGGATTGGACAAAGCCGTCGATGCATATAACAGGACTGTAAGTTCCTTCGAGAGCCGTGTCCTTGTAACTGCTAGAAAGTTTAAGGAGCTCGGGGCGACAACGGGGAAGAAAATAGATTCCCTGGAGATCATAGATAAATCGCCACGCTATATAGAGGATGAAGAATCGCCGATGCTTCCCGAAGCAAACGGTATTGAGGCTGAGAAATACGAGTAGTGGAGCATACAAGATAATGGCGCTAAAAGAATTAAGGGTAAAGGGTTTTAGGGCTTTCAAAGATTCAGAGGCATTGACTATTAACCCACTGACAGCGATTGTCGGAAGGAATGATACGGGTAAATCTGCGATTCTTTATGCTCTGAAGTGGTTCTTTGAACCCCCTAAGAAAGGCGGAATACCAGACACTGAAATACATATGGGGGAAGGTGCAAGTGCTGCAGAGATTGAGCTGGCGTTCGATCCGCAATCTTTGATTTCAGAGGAGATAAGGGTTGACTCAAAAAATATCGTTATTCTTTCCGAAGAAAACCTGCTTGACAAGGATGGACTTCTAAGGCTCAAGTTGACGTTTCTCGATTCACCTTCAGGTTCTCTGGAAATTAATATCCATGACCTGGATGAACCAGATCTCTTCGGAATGGCGTTATTGAAGAAAGAGAGAGATTTATTATCTCTATTGGAAGCAAGAGGATTACCAGCTACTCCAGCGGGCAAAGAGACGAACGCTGATAAGAGGAAGATTTTAAGAGAGGAAGCGACAAAGCGTGGTGTTGCTAAGAAAGAGGGCTGGGTTGAAGTAGGAGACAAGAATAAGTCCATTAGGGAGCTTTTACCCGAGTTTAGGCTTTTTACTGATGAAGCGCGATTTGGGATTGGAGAAACTCCGGTTCAAAATCAATTCAAGGGCGTTGTTGATAGGGCGATAAGAGAGCTGCCTGTAGCGAGTGAAGTAGAAGAGAAGGCAGACGCGACCCTACAGGAAGAGTTTGACAAAGTGTTTCATTTCCTTACCTCTATGACTGATGCAGTCAAAGGAGTGAAAGCGAAGGCAAAAATTGATTGGAGGAAGGCTATTAGCAACGTTAGCCTGTCCTGGCTTGATCCATTCGATATTGATGTGCCGTATGAGCTGAGGGGTGCAGGGATACGAAGGCTATTTATGGTGGCATATTTCCAATATGAAGCAGTTGAAAGCATACATGATCCAGAGGGACCAAAATATATATTTTGTATAGAAGAGCCAGAGGTACACTTACACCCAGCAGCCCAGCGTTTGCTGATCGAGTCACTCCAACAACTTGCTGAAGCAGGCCATGTAGTTATATTTACGACTCATTCTCCTGTTTTTGCAGCAGTGGTTCCTGCAGAATCCTTGATTCTGGTTTCAAGAGAAGGAATTGCAGCTAGAACGAAGCAATACCCTGATATCGAATTGCCAGACGTGGCACGTGAGCTTGGCGTTGAGGCGCCGGATAGGTTGATTGGTAAGAATTATGTAGTATTGGTAGAAGGAGAGAGTGATATTAAGTTCTACGAAGAAGCGTTGTCCCAATTATGTCAAGATGGACACACAACCATGGATCCCGAGAAAGTATCTTTTATACAATGCGGCGGAATAGGAAATCTGAAATATATGGCTGCTGTTGAGAAAATGGATGAAGTAGGTCTCTTATGGTGCGCTTTGGCTGATTCCGATAGAAGTTGTAAGTCGGATAATGTTCATAAGTCGTTGGAAGCTTTCGTAGCTTCGCCCCCACCGACCTGCAAGTCTTTCCAAGTGCTAGAGAGAACTTGCATCGAGAATTATCTGGATCCTGTATCGATTAAGAGAGTAGTGGGCTTGGATGTTTGTGTCCCTGAATATGGCAAGCTGTGTAATCGCGCTGGAGAAACGCTTGGGTCTTCTGATTTGGATAAAATTAAGAAAGCAATAAGAGAGATATGCAAAGATATGGGGTCAGAAGGACTTCTACGATTTTCGTCTAAACAAGGCGAGAAAGGTCTATTGAAGTCTGAGTTATTGGAAATCTTTGAACGAATAAAAGAAGGTTTTGGTTTATAGGGTTATGGATAGTATCAGAAATTGGCTTGTAAACGAAATATGGCAGGCGATTAGGAGAAGAGCTGAGCCCCCCATCTTGTTGACCTGGTGCGACCCCTCCGGCGATTGTCCCCGAAACCATCGCTAAACCATACGGATATTTCTTATTCCATGCTATTATATAACAATATTTCTCGTATTGTAGCAGTTTTTCCAGGGGACGGCATGAGTGAAGGCATGAGTGAAGGCATGAGCGAAGGGGAGCAACATAAATCGAATGAGAATGAGAGACTCGCAGGCTATGCATTGCTCATTCAGCGCTACGGCCTCGATGTCATACCGAACTGGCACAGGTCCCTTGTGGCAACCCGTGGGGTTCACCGTATAGACTCAAGCGAAGGCATCATCGAGGAGGTATATCCGAATAAATACTGGCCAGGCGATAAGCTGGGCGACCATCTCGAGTTCGCGCTCAAGTATGACGGCACGAATCTGGGAATCCTCGCCTGCTTGTTTCAAAAGGCAGCCGAGGAGGACCTGCTTGAGTATATCCGCTCCAGGCCGACCGGCAAGTATTCCCGCCGGGTATGGTTTCTATATGAGTTCCTGACCGGGGCGACCCTCCCCCTGGCCGACCTCAAACAGGGCAATTACATCTATCTGCTCGAGCCGGACAAGTACTATACAGTTGCTCCGGTACGCCGGGTTCGACGACAACGGGTTGATGATAATCTGCTGGGCGATATCCGATTCTGCCCGATTGTACGGCGAACGGATGCACTTCGCGACTTCGAAGCGTCCGACTTTCCCGAGCGGTGCCGCGAAGCAGTGTCCGGCTATTCACCTGAATTGTTGAAGCGGGCGCTCGGATATCTTTACACCAAAGAGACGAGATCCTCCTTTGAAATCGAACGCATAAATCCCACCTCGACACGTACCGGGCGTTTCGTGGCCCTGCTTCAAATGGCGGAACAAGAGGACTTCTGTCGCAAGCCGCGGCTGATAGAAGCTCAGAACCGCATCGTGGACGCACGCTTTCGCGACTCCGACTACCGGCAAAGTCAGAACTACGTCGGCGAAACGGTTACCTGGCAGGAAGAGAGGGTACATTTCGTATGCCCGAAGCCCGAAGACCTGCATGACCTCATGGACGGCTTACTGGCCTCCCATGCGCGCATGGACGCGGGAAGCGTTTCCGCCGTGGTTCACTCTGCCGCCATCTCCTACGGGTTCGTTTTTCTTCACCCGTTTGAGGATGGCAACGGCCGCATACATCGCTTCCTGATCCACAACATACTTGCCCGCAGGGGCTTTACGCCTGAAGGCCTCATGTTTCCCGTCTCTGCGTCCATGTTGAAGAACAACGTCGACTATGATGCTTCTCTGGAAGCGTTCTCCCGCCACATAATGACTCTGGTTGATTACTCGCTCGACGAAGATGGCCGCATGACCGTAAACAACGATACGGCCATCTGGTATCGCTATATCGATATGACGACCCAAGCCGAGGCCCTTTTTCGCTTTATAGAACAAACCATTGAGACTGAACTCGCCAGCGAATTAGCATTTCTGGTCAACTATGACACTGCCAAAAAAAGCATCCAGGAGATCGTGGATATGCCCGACCGGCAGATCGATCTCTTCATCCGTTTCTGCCTCCAGAACGACGGGCGACTTTCCGCACGGAAACGAGCAAGTGGCTTTTCTGCCTTATCGGATGAGGAAATAGCCCGCATGGAGGAGGCTCTCCGATCAGCCTATGGCAACTCAGCCGCAGGCAATGGATGATGCAAAACAGTTAAAGCGGACCCGATTTCCTTGCACACCGAATAAGGATAACCCTATGCCCGCAGGGGGGCCTCCGGATCTACCGCATCTTCCGCACCTTCCCGACCTTCCGGGCTCTTCTGTGTAGAAATTGAGCATGCGGCCACGGCCTCCAGGGGGAGATCCGGGCCTGGGGGTCTGGCAGCGGCCGGCGGAGGCGTGATAAAATAGCCATACTACCCTCCAGACTCATATGCCCATATGAGAAACGAGAGGTGGTACAAACAGGGGGCCCGTGCTGGGGCCCCCGCCTTTTTATGCGCTCCTGCCGGGGGAGGGGAGCACGAGAGCCTCCCCTCATGCCGGCCCCGCGAGGGCATGCCGGCCCCGCGAGGGCATGCCGGCCCCGCGAGGGCCTCCCCTCATGCCGGCCCCGCGAGGGCATGCCGGCCTCGCGAGAGGCTCATGCTGGCCCCGCGAGAGCCTCCCCTCATGCCGTCCCCGCGAGGGGCGGAGAAGGGGTTGCGCTTGGCACTCGGCCCGGCCTTTCTGTATCCTTTGAAGTATGGACGATGAAATACTTTACGGCTTCGCGGAACGGGAGAAGAAACCGCGCATCGAGCCTTCGTGGTTGAAGGAGCAGCTCCTTGCCGGCGCTTCTGTTGCCCAGATAGCCAACGAGGCCGGCTACTCCAGGCAGGGCGTCTATAATTGCGTGAAAAGGTGGGGCTTGAAGATCGTTAAACCAACCGACATTGACCCCAAGTGGCTGCGAGAGCAGAAGAAGCTGGGCAGAACCGACGGGGATATTGCGGCGGAGCTGAGGGTAAGCCAGGAGATAGTCTCCAGGGTCCGCTCCCATCACGGGATCCCAAGAAAAGGCAAACAATACGTTGTTGACCGCGGCTGGCTTACTCAACAGAAGCTACTGGGCAGAAGCGACAAGGATATTGCGGAGGAGATAGGCTGTTCCACGGGGACGATTAAGAATAGACGCATAGAATTTGGGATTACCAAGCATTTTCTCAAGAATTACCGCAAGCGTCGTTAGTACGATTGGCGCCAACCACATCTCCCGGGAATTCTAATTGTCGCTGCTCATTGCTGTAAGGGCTTCATCGCTAGTTTGTTTGAGCTGGGCCTCTATGCATAAAGCAGGAAGATGTATGCTGAATATATTCCTTAACTTGTATTCAAGTATCGCCGGGAATCGCAAAACAGCTTTCGCTAGAATCATTGTGTTAAACTGCGGAATAGCCGAGAATTAGCTGAGGTGTATATGAAGAGAACGGTTTTTAGAGAGAGAAAAAAGGATGAACGAGATAGAAATCAAAGACAGGTTAATTTGTGCCCTAGATGTTGACAACTATGATGAAGCATTAAGAATGGTAGAGATGCTTGATGGCGTTGTTTCTTTTTTCAAGGTTGGGATAATCTTACAGCTAGCTACTGGCCACAAAATGATAGATTATTTGGTTAGTAACAATAAAAAGGTATTTCTGGACATGAAGTATTTCGATGTCCCAGAGACGGTTGAGAGGGCTGTAACGAGCGTCGCCAGATCAGGGGTTTCATTCTTAACCATCCATGGCAATAGCACGATAATTGAAAGGGCGGTTAGGGGGCGCGGTGATTCTGAATTACAGCTACTCGCAGTTACTATATTAACAAGCTTGGATCAGATTGATATACAAGATTTGGGATTTGAATGTTCACTTGAACAGTTGGTTTTACATAGAGCCAGGAAGGCGCTTGAGTTTGGTTGTGATGGTGTAATTAGTTCCCCCAATGAAATAGAAGCCATTAGGAAAGAAGTTAAAGATCAAATGTTGATTGTCACGCCTGGGATTAGGCCAGGTGTGGCAGTGCGCGATGATCACAAGCGTTACGCCACTGCGAATGATGCAATTAATAGAGGGGCAGACTATATCGTAGTTGGAAGACCGATAACTGAAGCTCCTGATCCCAGGCAGGCAGCCATGTCGATTATTGAAGAGATGGCTTTGGGTGCTAGTGGTCAGGATTAGTAGCACAATGTATTCGTGATTCCACAAGTATAGTCGGTATTTTCCAGCCAGCTAAGAGAGTAGATGCAGTTTATAAGCTTCATAAGTAAATGCCTGGTAATTGACCGATGTGCAGGAACTCTTGGAACTCTTGGAAGCCCAGTGGTTCTGCTGGAAACTTACACCCCAACACCGCGAATCAGCAGAAATGCAGAAATGGCCAAGCCGTCACGATAACTTTAGCCCACCAGCACCGGCAGCTCCTTCGATGTGCAGTTCAATGTGGTGGACACCGCCACCCTGCGGGATGCCCAGGCCCACCCCGAGCGCTACCCCGACCTGGCGGTAAGGGTCTCCGGCTACTGCGCCCGCTTCACCGACCCGGGACGCTCCATACAGAACGACATCATCGCCCGCACCGAATTCCACCACCTCTGGTGGGTCAATCCTAAGGGTCAATCCCTCAAAAGGGACAAAGCCGGCCACGCAAATGAGGTCAGCCTTCAAAGCTTGAATCCGCTATGCTCTCAAAAAGCTTTGTCCCTTTTGCGGGTTGACCCTCGACAGGCCGCCAACGCTCTGTGCAGCGCTGTGCAATGTCCCTTTTGCGGGTTGACCCCAGACACGCCGTGTCCCTTTTGCGGGTTGACCCCAGAAGTGTCATATAATCGGGGTGGATGGCGACTTCGGCGCGGGGAGGTGACGGAGTGGACTCCGCGGATGGTATCGTGGCGCAGGGCGATTCGGCTTCCACAGAAGATCCCGCAAGCGAGAGAAACCCGATAAGCGTAAAGGGCTTCATTAACGAGGAGGGGCAGCGCGCAAGGGGTGTGCCCACCGCAAGGGGGCTCAAGCTCAAGCAGCGCCTGCTCTCCAGCCCCTACGAGATAGACATCGAGCGGGCCAGGTCCTATACCAAGGCATGGAGGGAGGCGGAGAGCGGCGAGGCCACCGCCCCCGCTACATCCCCCGAGCTCGGCCCGTGCATGAAAGCGGCTCTCGCCCTGCGGGAGACCCTGCGCACCATGAGCATTCGCATCGAGGAGGACGAGCTCCTGGTAGGGGTGAAGACGGCCAAGCCCCTCGCGGGGGTCATCCCCGTGGAGAGGGGCGAGTTCAACACCGTCCTGGAGGTCGAGCTGGACCGCCTCACACGCCGCAAACGGCATCGCTTCCACATAGGCGAGCGGGAGCGCCGCGAACTCATGCAGGACATCCTCCCCTACTGGAAGGGCCGCACGGCCCGCAGCCGCAAGATAGAGCTGTGGAAGGAATGGGGCGTTTACGACACCTCCTCGCCCGGCCCCGGCTCCCTCGGCCGCGTGCTGCGGGGCATGGGAACCAAAAAGGCCCTCAAGATGGGGAAGATGGCCATGGGCGGCAGCCTGAAGAGCGTCTCCAAGCTCCCCGAGATGATGCGCGAGCTCGCGGGCATCGCCGACCGCTGCCGCCGCGTCCCGGCCCGCCCTCCCCGCACTTTCCTCGAGGCCCTGCAATGCATCTGGATGACGCAGGCGGCCATGTGCATCAGCTACGGCATGGCCGAGATACTCTCCCTGGGCCGGGTGGACCAATACCTCTACCCCTACTACCGCGCCGACCTGGAAGCCGGCCGCATCACCCGCACCCTCGCCCTCGAGGCCATAGAGGACCTCTACGTCAAGCTGGCCACCTTCCTCATCATGCTGGTGGAGATAGGCAAGGAGACGGCCTCGGAGATGGGGGTGGGCTCCAACACCATCACCATCGGGGGCCTCGACCGCGAGGGCAGAGACGCCACCAACGAGGTCAGCCACCTCCTGCTCGAGGCCCACGAGAACCTGCGCGCCCTGGCCAACAACCTCTGCGTGCGCATCTCGGCCAAGACGCCGCCCGCTTTCCTCGCCAAGGCCTGCGCCTCGCATCGCTTCACCTCCGGGATGGCCTTCTTCAACGACGAGCTCATCGTGGGGGAGCTTACAAAGGACGGCTACGCGCTCGCCGACGCGCGCGACTACTCCATCGTGGGATGCGTCGAGCCCACCAGCACCGGCAGCTCCTTCGCCTGCACGGCGGGAAACGACATCTCGCTGGCCGCGGTGCTGGAGATGGCCCTGGGCCAGGGGCGCGCCCTCCTCTCCGGGGGACGCGTGGGCGAGGCCACCCCCGATCCCCGTACTTTTCGCTCCTTCGAGGAGGTCAAGGAGGCTTTCGCCCGCCAGCTGGCCTTCAATGTGCGCAAGCTGGCGCGCGCCGTGGAGGCCAAGGACCGCGCCCACGCCGAGGCCTTCCCCAACCCCCTGGTGTCGGCCACTCTCGAGGGCTGCCTGGAGAGCGCCACCGATATGACCCGCGGCGGCGCCAGGTACAACTACGGCTCCATCACCGGGCGGGGTCTGGGCACGGTGGCGGACTCGCTGGCCGCCATACGCTGGGCCGTCTTCGAGCGCAGGATGCTCAGCATGGACGAGCTGCTGCATCACCTGGCAAGCGACTTCCGCGAGGACGAGAGCCTGCGCGCAGAGCTCGCCACCCGGGCGCCCAAGTACGGCAGGGACGACCCCGCAGCCGACGAGCTGGCCCGCTGGGTAACCGAGAGCTTCTGCGCCGAGGTGCGCAAGCACGCCTGCGGCAGGGGAGGATTCTACCGCCCCGGCATCTTCTCCTACGGGGTGCACGTGGCGGACGGCATGACCCTGGGGGCCACCCCCGACGGCCGCAAGGCGGGGATGCCCGTCTCCAACGGCATCTCGCCCGTGAACGGCACCGAGATGGCCGGCCCCACCGCGGTGATGCACTCCGCCGCCGCGGCCGGGGGCTCGCTTCTAAGCGACGGCACCGCCCTCAACCTGAGGCTCTCGCCCTCGCTCATCGCCACCGGCGAGGGCGCGGGCAAGATGGCCTCCCTCGTAGAGGGCTACTTCGCCTTGGGGGGAAGGCATGTGCAGTTCAATGTGGTGGACACCGCCACCTTGAGGGACGCCCAGGCCCACCCCGAGCGCTACCCCGACCTGGTGGTGAGGGTCTCCGGGTACTGCGCCTACTTCACCGACCTGGGACGCTCCATACAGAACGACATCATCTCCCGCACCGAATTCGACCACCTCTAATGGGTCAATCCCCCGGGGTCAATCCCTCAAAAGGGACAAAGCCAGCCGCGCAGATGAGGCCAGCCTCCAATGCTTGAATCCGTCATGCTCTTTTGCAAGCTTTGTCCCTTTTACTGGTTGAGCCCGAACAAGTCACCAATCCGCTATGCCTTCTACGAGCTTTGTCCCTTTTGCGGGTTGACCCTCGACAGGCCGCCAACGCTCTGTGCGGCGCTGTGTAATGCCCCTTTTCATGGTTAACCCTGGGACCGCTCGGGAGGGGGGCGGGAATTCTAATTGCAGCTGATCACGGTTCTACTAGCCTTGCTACCTACAATTCTAAACCGCCATATTTGGTACATACTTATCCCGCCCTTGGCCCCTATATCTTGTCATGAACCTTTGATTCCTAATTCATCATTGATTACTTTCTCAGATGCTTTTACAACATCAGAAATGAAGAGGATAGAATCATGCACCCATTTTGGCTCGATGGCTCTAAGGCTGTTGCTCGCCTTATAACTGCGGGATATGTCCGCAGAATGTGCTATTTCATTTCTGCGTTTAACAATCTCAGATATTCTCTTTCTAACATCACCATCCTCTTTCTTTAATTCTTGGGCAACTTTTTGCCATAATGACTCAATTCCCAATAGTTTTATTGCTTCACTTATCTTGTCTGGGTTTTGCAAAGCCCTATAACTAAGATGATTATCAACTGACTGACGAACTGCTACTTTCTTATACTTCCTTTTACAGGACTTCAAGTACTCTGGAACGCTCATCTTGACAGTGTCTAAGGCGGGGGCAAATTCACCAGCCTTAATTGACTTGACAACATTGTCAACAACTTTTGCGTGGTAATACGTGTCCATTGCCGATACAGCCATGATGATTGCTGTTCGGAGTAGACTCCCTAACTGCTCCCTAGAAAAATAATCAGGATTAATGCTGGAGGAATGCCTTAGTACTATTATTGCATCTCTCGAATCAACACGATTAATTTCATCGGCTTTAGGCCAATGCATTATCCTCTTAAAACTCTGAGCCCAGTCTTGACGTATCTTATATGTCCTTGTATTGACCAATGCATGGTACATTTCATATAGATATTTTGCCGTCTTCATGGCCTCTTGAAAAGTGGCATAGGCTCGCGTCAACTTCAGTCCCCCATATCCCCTATCATAGGATTATCCGCATGTTTCTTTAGATTACATGGTGCCATTGCAGAAATCAATAAAGCGGACCCGATTTCCCTGGACACTGAATAAGGATAACCTTATGTCCAAGGAGGTGGGAAGATGCCGGATGC
>CAYOUT010000026.1:0-13914 GCA_964407215.1 uncultured Anaerolineales bacterium
GTGGCACAGGACCCTAAAAGCCACCGATAACCCGGCGACTATTACCATACAAGGGTACACGTTGTCCTCGAGGAGATTATACGCGAACTCAAGGTGAGCACCCAGGGCGTGATTGAGCGGGACAACATACAGCGGAACTTCAAGACTCTCAGCATCCTCATGTATTTTCCCTGCTTTGTCCTCCCAACAAAGAACCTCAATTTCTGGGATGACACCAAGAGATAATATGAAGCCCTTGGTTGTCACCTCGGGGTGGGAAAATCAAAAGGTGGCAGATACTATGCATGCTATATTAGTGAATTACCGGAGGGAGTGATGCGGCGAAAGAAGGCGACGGTTCATATGAACTTATCTTAGGATCTCAGGAGGGGCAGTCCTTCTGCCCTGGACGAAGTTGTTGACGAGGAGGAAGCCAGGGAGCTTGTGAAAGATAATAGCAAATACTTACACGAGGATACGTTTGGGGAGGAATAGAAAAATAGACATTAGAAGGCTCATATTGGAAATGATAGTTAAGATAGGACGCTTGATAGCCAGTATTACTGTCATCTGGAGGAGCAATGGCAAGAGGTATTCTGTTCTCTGAAGACTTCCTGGTAGAGGGCATTACTCTAACCGAGGAATATCGCTCACTGGACGAAGTGGCAGTTTCGCAACTCTACGAGAGAATCGAGGCCATTTACATAAACTTCACAGGTCATGACGAGGCTGATACTGAAGATGACCTGATAACTCCAGTACTTTCTGAGTTAGGGTTCCTTTATCGAAGGCAAAAGACACCTGACAGAGAAGGGCAGCGGAATATACCTGACTTTGTTCTTTTTTCGTCGAAAGAAGATAGAGATTGTTTCGATCAAGATCCGAGAAGTCCATCATCCTGGATGAGAATCAAAGCAATCGTTGAAGGCAAGAGGCTTGGGATACCTCTTGATAGAGGGGGAAAGACAGACCCCTTGGATCGTGGGGTTCCTTCCGGCCAGATAATGCATTACATGACGTTGGTGGCTGCAAAGACACAGAACCGAGTAGTATGGGGGATTCTTACAAACGGAAAAGAATGGCGCCTATACTATTTTCTAAGCAATTCAGGCGTCGATGGATACGTGGAATTCAGTTTTGAAGAGATATTCGGAAATACACCGCGAGTTATGTCGCCAACTACCGGAACAAACCTACTTCAACCCGAGGAGCTATTTAAGAGGTTCTTAGTGTTATTCAGGAGAGATGCATTTATACCTGGTGTTGCAGGAAGCTTTCTAGAAAGGATTTACAACCATGGCAAGGAGTGGGAAAAGAAGGTGGCAGATAATATAAAAGAGATAATTTTTAACGAAGTATTTAGTGAGATAGCAAGTGGATTCATTGAGTACACAAATAACAAGGGAATATCGACTGAGACTAACATGCTGGATTCTGTCTATGCAAACACATTAGTACTCTTATATAGACTGTTGTTTCTATTTCATGCTGAAGACCGCAACCTGTTGCCGATTGAATACAGTGATTATTCAGAATACTCAGCGAAGGGAATAAGGAAAAGAGCAAAGGATAAGGTGGATAATCACAGGGCCCTGTTGGATAATTCCTATGAATTCTGGGGTAGCTTGTTAAGACTTTTCCACATCATAGACCAAGGGGAACCTGCACTTGGCTTATCGCCTTACGATGGCGGCTTGTTTAACCCATTGGAACACCCGTTTCTGGAAGAGAATAAGGTGGCTGATAATTATCTCGTACCAGCTATTGACAAGTTGAGTCGAGAATATTCAGCTTCCGGAAAGAAATGGGTGAACTATCGCGATCTATCAGTAAGACAACTAGGCAGCCTCTACGAGGGACTCCTGGAATTTAGGCTCAGAATAGCTGACCAAAACCTGTCTGTGAAAAAAAAGAATAAGAAAGAGACATATGAGCCTTGCGGCCCCAACGATACCCCCGTTGTTTTCGAGGGAGAGTTGTTCCTTACTAATGATAACCTTGCGCGAAAGTCCTCTGGCTCGTACTACACGCCGGATGCGATCGTCAAATGGATTGTTGAAAAGACTCTCAAGCCACGAGTAGATTGGGCCTTTGATAAATTTGAAGACTGTAAGACTCGCTTGACATCTATGACTGAAGACGAAGTTGTTAGTGAGTTGAGCAGGATAGAAATATTTGGTAATAGTGAATTTGAAGGGGTTCGTGTTTCCCTAGACGCGATGAAGACATATCTGCTATCAATGGAAGATCCTGTACAAGCTATAATAGAAACTAAGGTTTTGGATCCCGCAATGGGAAGTGCACATTTCTTGGCCACTACTGTTGATTATCTTACATTTCAGGCTTTGCGAGCCCTCGCTAATTATTCTGGTGTGTCTCATTTCGGAAATATCATGTATGAAAGCCCGGTGACGGCAAGAATCGAGAAGAATAGAGAGGATATTCTCATTCACGCAAAAGAAAACGGTTATATTGTGGATGAGGACAAGCTGGACGATGCTAACCTGCTGAAGCGAATTGCATTAAAGAACTGCGTATACGGAGTTGACCTTAATCCACTTGCGGTAGAACTTGCGAAGCTCACCCTATGGCTAAATGGATTCACAATAGGGGCGCCATTATCTTTTCTCAACCACCACTTGAAACATGGAAACAGCATAATAGGAACCGGCATTATTAATGTCGAAGATTCGCTTCGTTTCTCATTAGTGGAGGCCAGTTCGACGGGAATGGAATCCGCGGCTAGATTGCTATCGGAAGTAAGCCACCTCGCAGACACATCCTTCGAAGAGCTAGAAAAAAGTCAAGAAGAATATAGAACAGCGCTGGACACGCTTCGCCCTTATGTAAAAACGCTAGACTTATGGGAAAGTGAGCAGTTTGGTAATGTGGGAGCAGCTGATCTTATTAGGAATAGGTTAATAACTCCAGATAATTTCACTCCCGACTCTCTTCCTTCTGACAAACGAATAATTCTTAAGAAGGCTGAGAAAATAGCAAGAGAGCGAGCATTCTTTCATTGGGATGTTGAATTCCCCGAAGTATTCTACGGCAAGGAGGGATTACTTGCAAACCCAGGGTTTGATGCAGTCATAGGCAATCCACCTTGGGTGAGCTTTGGGCTAAGGGCTGTTGGGACACTAGAAGAGATTGAGGGCAGCTATTATAGAAATCGTTTCCCCGGTTCTGCACAATACAAGCTTAGTACCTACAGTATCTTTATTGAGCGAGCGATTAGTCTTACCAAAGCCACTGGCAGGCATGGTTTCGTTGTGCCTGACTCGTTTCTCCTGGGGCAGTACTTCAGCAAATTAAGAGGAACCATTCTCAGCACCTGCAGAATAAAAGAACTTTGCCTTATCACGGAGGATTTCTGGCCTGAAGGCAGTGTAGGGTGGAGTGTCGTTTACGACGTCGTTACAGAACCCGCAGAAAACGCGAGGAAGCAAAATATGATGGCTGTTGAAAAGTCAGAAACGTATACTGACTTCAAAAACCGAAAATATAGTACCCACTATTATTCTCAGGACACCTTCTTCAATGAGAAAAACCGTTTTCGGTTTCGCCTCTTCTTCAGCGAAAATGACAAAACGAATGTGGAGCATATGGAGAGTGTATCTATTGAACTGGGACGACTTGTGGAGTTCAAGAGCGGCCTTATTGGTAGAAGAGGTAAATCAAGTATCGTACTCGAAAGCAGACCGGCCGATTTTAACACTTCAATTTATGGCAAACTGATTGAATCTGGCAATTACCTTGAGCCATTCAACGCGACTTTCAACGGAAAATATATCAAGAAAGACAAAGCTCTTTATAAGAGCGGGTACTTTCCAGAACACTACGAACGCCACAAAATCCTTCTTAATCAAACCGGCGACTCTTTGAAGGCCTGTTACGATGAGGAGGGTTATTACTGCCTCAATAATATTCACTTTGGTGTTCCTGCCGATGGGCACAATGGCTACGCTTTACTGTTTATTTCTGCACTGCTTTCTTCGGGAATTATGAATTGGTACTACCAAACCATAAGCCTTGAGAAAGGAAGACCAAATGCACAGATTGATATCGAAACAGTTCACACTTTACCGATAAAGGTAATAAGCTTCACTACTGCTCCAGGTGAGCGAGAAAGGCTATTCGAAGAGGCAAGGTCGCTGCACTCAGAATGCATCACTACACGAGATTTCTCCACCCTTTCTAAATTCGTCGACGAGAGGCTTAAGCAAATACATGCAACCGATGAGAGACTTGTTCGAGCTCATAATGGAAGATACATAAATCGACGATTCCAAGTTGTGCCAGGATCTCCCTGGGAACAGTCGGATGTTATTCATGATCTTCTTTCATGTATTGCTTTGGAAATTGGCAAGCTGAAAAGGTATAGACAAGAAGAGGTATCATCTTTCTTGGATTACCTTGAGAACCTCTTGAGTGGTGGGTCCGGAAGGGTGATTGATCAAATGAGCAACAAAACAAAGATACAAAGATATTATGAGAAGGATTTCAATGTATTTTGGGGGGTCCTATTGAAGAACAAGAAACTCATTTCTGGATTCGACCCCACGAAACGCATAATAAGGGACACAGTAAAAGAAGAATTCGAAAAAAGCGTTCGAAAAATTGAAACAATTCGCCATTATATTAATGCAAACGGGGACTTTGTTGATGAGGTCGTTGTGAAGCTGTATGGCTTAGAGCAGTAACAGTCCTATTTGTACGCTTGGGCTGTGCCCCATAAGCTCAGAGGTGGCCGGGGTTCGTTGGACAGCTTTTCGTGATCCTTAAGTCTCTCATTCCGCACATCTCAGAACAGATATCTCCGAATTAAGTCCCCAGCTCAGCTAGGCTTTTACTTGCTCTTCCCTAATACCACCTCGGCGGTAATCCGCTCCCAGTCCTTAAGGAGGGCGTCGATCACCCTGCGATTGGCGATACCTCGAGACAGTTCCTTCGCCTGCTCGGCAGAGACTATCTTGTGCAGCAGCCTGAACCGCCCCGGGTTTACCGGAGACTCGGTTCCTTGAGTACTTCCCCTCCTGCCTGACCCTCCTTTCCCCAATAGTACTCCTCGAACTCGGCCGGTGGAATATTGCCGATGGGTTCGAGGAGCCGACGGTGATTGAACCAGTCGATCCACTCCAGGGTGGCGTATTCTACCTCGTCCAAGTTCTTCCATGGTCCGCGGTTTCTGATGACTTCGGTCTTGTATAGGCCGATGACCGTCTCGGCCATGGCGTTGTCGTAGGCGTCGCCGCGGGACCCGACGGATAGAGAAACCTCGGCTTCAGCCAGGCGTTCGGCGCAGCGGATGGACAGATACTGGCTGCCATGGTCGCTGTGATGCGCCAGCCCTTCTAGGTTTTCACGCTGGCGGGCCCAGATGGCCATCTCCAGGGCATCCAGGACGAAGTCGGCACGCATTGAGACGGAAGCCCGCCAGCCCACGATGAAGCGGCTGAAGACGTCGATTACGAAAGCGACATAGACGAATCCAGACCAGGTGGCCACGTAAGTGAAATCGACCACCCAAAGGCGATTGGGCTCAGGTGCCGTGAAATCACGCTTTACCAGGTCCGTGGGACGGGGCGCCTCCTCGTCTCCGATAGTGGTGCGCTTCTTCTTGCCACGCCTGATGCCTTCCAGGCCGAGAGAGCGCATCAGGCGCTCCACCGTGCAGCGCGCTACGTCGAATCCTTCGCGCTTGAGCTGCCGCCACACCTTGCGCACGCCGTAGACGCCGAAGTTTTCGTCATAGACGCGTTCTATCTCGGATTTCAGCTCTTCGTCCCTTACTGCCCTGTCAGATGGCGGGCGGGACTTGGCGTCGTAGTAGACAGACGGGGCGATCGGCAGCTCCCTGCAGATCGGCTCGACCCCGAAGCGATCACGGTGGCCATCGATGTAGGCGATCATTTTCTCTGTCGGCGGCCCGCCTCCGCCCCGAAAAAAGTCGCCGCGCTCTTCAATATCTCGTTGGCTCTTCTGAGCTCGCGGTTCTCGCGCTCCAGCTCGCGCATGCGCTCGCGCTCCGTGGTCGTGAGCCCTTGTCGCAGGCCGGCGTCACGTTCGGCCTGTCTTACCCAGGTGCGCAGCGTCTCGGCCGTCATGCCGAACTTCTCCGAGATCGAGCGGATAGCCGCCCACTGCGACTCGTACTCCGGCGTATGCTCGAAGACCATGCGCACTGCCCGTTCTTTCAGCTCCTTCGGATATCTCTTTTGTGTTTTCATGACTCCATCCTCTCAGACTATGGAGCCTCCGGGAAAGTCGGGGCGATTCATATTCATGCCCTACACCGCACATACACTACACGTCCCATCTTTTACCTCATTAGGGGATGCCTTAACAAACATATTAGTATCCATGGTATTTCATTACGACGGCGTGCCCGACACTACCACATCCACCTGACAGGCCCCTTATCGTAAGAAATTATGGGCACTCATCATCTAACCCATCGACTCTGCAATCCTTATCAGTTCCTCCATCGGCAGGTTAGCCCTTATCCTTACCTTGATGTCCTTTAACAAGAAATACAGAGTCTGTGTATCCGGTTCACAATAAGCGGTACGCCCGCCCGGCAAGCTGGTCTCCAAGACGACCGTGTCATCTTCTGTGCTGATGGTCAGCGAGTCGATGTCAGGTGCGTACTTGTCATATTTCCTCGCCTCGCAAATATTGATCTCCGTGATGGAGTCCGTGTAGGTGATATAGAAGGGCTTATACCACATCGGCGCATATTCCGGGGGCAGGTCGAGCGGCAGGTCGCTGGGGCGGGGGTCTCGCCATCCGGTAGAGCTCTCGTGAAAACCCTCAGGAACATACCCGGGATATATCGGCGTAAACCCGCAAACCTCTTCAGCTTGCTCGAGGGCGATCTCCCGGTAGCCCCCATCGCGTTCCTCCCGTATCCTTATCCCCTCTTTATCAATGGAGAAAAGATCATCCGGGATATCCTCACCCATCCTGTAGTCGATGACCTCTATCGTGCCTGCAAGTTCGCCGTGCTCGTATATCTCCTTCTTGAGACATACCGAGTTTTTCTTGCTCACCCACCTCACTGCGCGTTCCACTGTATCTGGATTTCCCTCGAGTGTTCTCTCATCCTTCCCTGCTTCAATCCTGTATGCATCTTCACCGCTCACCACTTCTTCGGCTATGACATCAACAAGGTCCGCATCGATCAGCGCGTTTAGTCCGTTCGCCATATCATATGGACGCTCGAATTGCCCAACGGAATAATCGAAGGGCGGGCAGTTGTAATATATATCCATTCCGCCTTGGCTCAACGAAGCGACCGTGCGGCCATTATGGATGGTTGTGCACCTGGTCGGGGGGATACCGATGTTCTCCATGCCTGTAATCTCGGTATCGATCCGGTATTTATCGGGACCCTTTGACCATATCTCAATTTTGTCAACTCTCTCGCACCCCGGGGTCTCGGAATTCTCCATGGCTCTTATCTCGGCTTTGATGTAGTAGCATTCAATATTCCTAGCTGTCTCAAGCGCATTGCTCTTTATCTCCGATGCTACGGCCGCGCTGTCGCTATTTCTTGGAATCATTTGCACCACTATTGCCAGGACCGCTAAGCTCAGCACCACGACGGTCGCGACTATCGCCCAATACCTGGCCTTCATGATAACCTCCCCGAGTCGAGATGTATGTTCTTCAATTGAAATATGATGACCGCTCCGCTGCAAAGTATAATCCGTTTTCCGAGTATATCCCGAAGCCGTATCCACGGTTTGGATAAGACTTGGAGCCGGATGGGGTCAGGTCTTGATCTTTGCCTGCTGCGGTATGTTCAGCGTTAATGTACATATGCCCGCTTTCTAGCAGCAACTATGTCAGCGAAGGTATGCTCGCAGCCTGAGAAATCAAGACCTGGCCCCGGGTGCGGCCCAATGGGGGCGATATGCCCCGGGGCTGGCTCCGGGTGCGGCCCAACGGGGGCGAGGCAGCGATCAGGGCGAGCGTTTATCTGCCAAGCCACAGTCATACGATGTCACTGCCCGCCTGTATATTATCCCTGTGTCTCTATATCTATCAGGAGGTGTTTCAGTTGGAGAAGACAGACCTGAATCGCGAAGGGGCTGCAAAAACTCGCGCGTGCTCTGAGGAAGCAGCGGCAGGTGGCGCCGGGGTCAAGAAGAAGGCGGCCGCCCCCTCGGGGGCAGGCCCTGCCGGGGCATCCCTGGACGACATCACGGCCCTTAAGGTCAGCCTGGCTGCGGCGGAATCCATCATCGATTACCCGCTGCCGCCCATCATCGGCGACTGACGGCCGCCGCCGTAGCGGGATGCTGTTCAGCGTGGGCAAGAGGACCCTCCCCCCCATGATGGGGGGGCTGGAGGGCGAGTACGGCATCCTCGCCCCGGGGCTCGCCGTTCCGGGCGAGGGCAGGGAGGCCGCCTACAAGCTTTTCCGGGATCTTTTCTCCGCCGTCGGCGAGGAGACCGCGGCCGCGGGAGGGAGCCTGACGGGCCTGGACCGCAGGGGCGACGGGATCTCCAAGCGCTTCCTCACCGACGGCGGCGCCCTGGGCTTCGAGGAGCTGAACGTGGCGGAGATATCGAGCCCGGAGAGCTGCTGCGCCCTGGAGGCCATCGCCTACCTGGACAGGCACGAAGGCCTTTTCCGGCGGGCCATCCGCCGCGTAGAGAACCTCCCCGATAGGCTGATGATGATCAGGGGGCCTTCGTACCTCCCCCACTTCGGCCCGGGGCGGGGGCCGGGTTATCAACTCGCCTTCCACCTCAACTTCAACGCGAGGCTCACGCCGCGCATATCGGCCGAGATGCATGCGGCCTTGACCGCCATCCTGCCCCTCACGGGGGGCGGGGGCCTGACCGAGAGGGGTTTCCGCATATCGCCGCTGGGCCGCATGCTGTGCAAGGGTTACGCCCCGGGCGGCAGCGCCCTGGACCGCATGCACCTGCTCGAGGACAGCTCAGTCGTCGTTATCGACGGGCGGGGCATAAGCGAGTTCCACACCGAGGCCAGGCTGCACTTCTCCTGCTTCGACCGCCCCCTTACCCGCAGGGCGGCCGCTCTGGACTTCGCCGCCTGCCAGCTCATGCTGACGCTGCTGGCGTACGGCGAGGACCTCTTCGGCAAGTGGAGGCTGGCCAGCCCCTGCCGCGCCTACTCCACCGTCGCCGATTCGGAATACGGCAGGAGGTTCCGCCTGGCCGGCGGCGGCCTGGTCTCCGTCTTCTCTCTGCAGGAGGCGCTGAGCGCCAGCCTCGGCAGGGCGCGCAGAGAGTACCGGCTATCGCAACCCCACGAGGAGGTGGCGGAGGCCTTGACCCGCGGCATGGAGGCGTTCTGCGCGGGCGACGAAGACTACCTCGCGGAGCACTTCGACGGCTACCTCAAAAAAAGGGTTTACCAAGGGGCGCTGCAGGACGAAGGGCTGTCGCTCGACTTCTTCAACAACATCGCGGCCCCCCTGGTCTACCGCACCTGCAAGCTGGGGGCGCACCTGCACGAACTCGCCCTCCTCGAGGGCAAAGAGGCCCGCGGGCTCCTGGCGGGCGCGAAGGAGGGCGGAGGGCACAAGAACGCCGTTTCCTCGCTGCTGCGGAGAAACCGCCTCTCCGCCGCGGAGATCCCCGCCCTTGCCCGCGTCGTCCAGCGCATCCTCACCCTGGAGCTCACTCTTTACAGGCTCTTCCCCGCCCCCTCTCCCCTGGCGGAACACGAAGAGCGGCTGTGGGAGGCCTTCGCGGGGGCCGCGGCAGAAGGGCCCGCCCGCTGCGCGGGCGGCCGCGCGGCAAGGAGGGGCGAGCTGATCGCGTCCATACCCGAGGAGGCGCGCACGCTCTGCGTAGCGGACTGGTCCGGGATATACATTTTTCCCGCCAGAGAGAGCATTGGCATATACTCCCTTCCCTCTCCCTACTCTGCCGACGCAGGCCTCCTCTGGCTGGAGGGCCGTGAAATGGACAGGCTCATGGACGATTCGGGGCTGAGCGAGGTGTTGTGGTTCAACCGCTACATGCTCTGGCCGGACTATGACGACTTTATTAATCCTGAAACCAGCTTGGGGTTGAGCGACGAGGAAATGCTCCGCCTGCGCGGCCTGGGAACCCGGCCCGACCCCCGCCAGTTGCGGCTGCTGTAAAGCGCGGAGCGTTGACGATGCGGCGGGCGGAACAAAGCTGAGCAATGAATAGCGATGAGGGGAGCAGGGAAATCACACGTAATGTGTTGCGCTGTGCGGCGGCAAGGAGAAGTTCGCATTGCCATGTGAGGAGGCTGAGATGATCGGTGCCATAGCCGGCGATATAATCGGCTCCATATACGAGTTCAACAACATCAAGACCACGGAGTTCCCGCTCTTCAGCCCGGGGAGCCGCTTCACGGACGACACCGTGCACACCGTGGCCCTGGCCGACAGCATCATGAGCGGGATCGGCTACACCAGCAAGCTGAAGGAATATTACGGGTATTATCCGGACGCAAGCTACGGGGGCATGTTTCGGCGCTGGGCTTCCTCGAGCGAGAGCGAACCCTACAACAGCTATGGCAACGGCTCGGCCATGCGGGTGAGCCCGGCGGGATATGCCTTCGATACGCTGGAGGAAACGCTCCGGCAGGCGGAGATAAGCGCCGCGGTGACCCACAACCACCCGGAGGGGATCAAGGGGGCACAGGCGACGGCCGCCGCCATCTTCCTGGCCAGGAAGGGAAAAGGCAAGGATGAGATCCGGGGATACGTGGAGAGCACCTTCGCCTACGATCTGAGCGAGCCCCTGGAGAGCATCAGGGAGTGGTACTACTTCAACGAGACCTGCCAGGAAACCGTGCCCCAGGGGATCATCGCCTTCCTGGAATCGGGGTCGTACGAGGACGCCGTGCGCAAGGTCATCTCCATCGGCGGGGACAGCGACACCCTGGGCGCCATCACCGGGGGCATCGCCCAGGCCTTCTACGGCGGGGTGCCCCGGGATATAGCAGAAAGGGTCCTGGAACTCCTGGACGACAGGCTGCGTGCCATAACCGTCGAGTTCATGGACAGGTATTGCCAAGGCTGGCTCGGGTAAACATTTCAGGGGCAGGGATCAAAGAACGATCTCGCCTTCCTCCTCATCTCCACCGTCGCCTGGCGCCAGGGCCTTCAGGTCCAGGCTCTCGATCTCCGGCATGGAGATGCCGATTATCCCCTGCATCTCGCCGTACATGCCCGCGGTGCTGTCCAGGACCTTCTGCAGCTTGAACAGCGTGCCGCAGCCACCTGCGCTGCCGCTGGCGGTATGAATCAACAAACCGAAAGACGCACAGGATGATTTGGTCACGGTCGGAAAGGGGGTGGTTGCTCCCTAAATTCCGAAGGTAGGTGTCTCATAATCGTTGACACGCTCCGGGTGGCAATCCAATCAAGTGGGCGCACGTGAAGTCAGAGAGTTTACGGGCGCCCTGGAAGGGAAACGTGCAAAGAAGGGTATTTTTATTACAACTGCGTCTTTTTCAAAGAGTGCACTTGAATTTGTCGAAAAAATCGGCAGCAAAGTAATGCTGATCGACGGAAAAAAGCTAGCGGTATTGATGATTCGTCATGACGTTGGTGTTTCAACAATAGAGACTCTAATGATCAAAAAGGTGGATTCTGATTATTTAGAAAGTGAATAGATGATTAAGCTTATTATGAATACGTAGATTCCAGATCTCTGCACTTCTACGAAAAAACTCAGGTTGTCAGGTTGTTAGCATGTTTCACCCCCTAATTTCGCGTATAAGATGAACGCATGAGTTGCTTGAGCTCTGAACTCTGAACTCGATGAATCGGACAACTCTGATGATGGTAGCCTGAAACTACCCCCGGTCATTGAATCCTATCAATCAACTTCTCGATTATGGGCTTATCTGCTTCGGCAAAATCGTAGGAAGCGAGCTTGTCTGGCTCGATCCATTGTATCTCGTCGTGGCTGTTCAGCTCGAACTCGCCAGAAATATGAGAGGCCGCATAAGCCAGCAGCTCTATCGTTATATGGTCATATTCATGCCTGTTTGAGCAGATAAATTCCTTGATCTCGGTTTCTACTCCAAATTCCTCTTGCAGTTCTCTCCTCAGGCATTCTTCCGGCGTTTCCGCGCCCTCGATCTTGCCGCCTGGGAATTCCCACTTGTGCTCCAAGTGATCGCCCTTACGCCTTCTTGCGATTAGTATCTTGCCGTCTTTTTCGATGACCGCCGCCGTTACCCTCTTCATGCTCGCATTTCCATTCAACTCCTTGTCTTTCAGAAAAACACTTCTCCGCAAGAACCCAGGTCTTCTATTTTCCGGAAACCTGCCTCTACAAGATATTCAAACGTCTCATCCAGATCTTCAAGCGGTGGGACATACACTATAGTTGCATCCCTTCCTCTGGTAAGAAGGACTCTGTAGGCGTTGATCCTCAACTTGAATGGGTCTTTTACCTTGGCGCCCCTCACATAGCCTCTCGCCCTTCGATTGCTCCATGTCCCATCCTCGATCATCAGATCGGTTCCCCAGGCAAGCAAGACCGCGTCCAGCTCCAGTCCCTGCGCGCCGAACTCCGTCACTACTTTGTGAAGCCTTCTGCAAGAGTCTGCGCTTTCCCCAGAGTCCCCATACCAAGGCCCGAACCTCACCCTCCTTGTGGACTGGAAATCGTTGGTGATGCCGAAGCGTATCAGGTCTTTGTCCTTTGAGGATGCAAGCAAGCCGTAGCGGGCCTCCGGGTGCTCTGCATACCTCTCTCGCAGGTATTCCTTCGCTGTCTCGAGGTCACGCGTGATGCGCAGATGATATCCCTGGCGCTCCAGTAACCCGGCGGTCTCTGCCGCCTCCTCCGCGTTCCCCTCCAGAATGGAGCTGACGAAATAATGGATATCGGTGGCAAGATGAAAGCGTATCTCCGTATCAAGAGAGAGCTCGGGAGACACCCTTTTCCTCATCTCACTTCCCGCGAAGATAGCAGCGGCCTCAGGCGGACAATGCACCTCCCAATCTCCTGGAGCCCCACAACCCTCAATCGCATGCCGCCATTGGATCAATCCCGCTTCCTCGCCAACGTGAATCTCTTGTCCACTACCGATAAGGCCGACCACCACGCACCATTCCGGTATCCTTTCCGCGAACTCTATAAAATGCTCGGGTTCTGACTTGCCACCTTCAAACCCCGGCATCTTGCTGTGGGTCATATCCGCCTTATCTGCGTCGAACGCGCGCTGCGCCTCATCGAAGATCAGCACGTGTTCCGGGGGTATCAGGCTTTTCTTCCCTGAATACCTTCTTACGTAATCCCTCACGCCGCGCACGAATGTCTTCCCTCCCCCGCCCGCTTCCCGCAATTCGTATTGCAGCACTTCCACCAGGGGCCCATTCCCCGAGAGGAAGACGGCTGGAACGGTGCTTTTACCGTCCTCGCGGGGGACGGCAAGGTCGTCCAGGAAGTGTTGCGGCCCCGGTTCCTTGGACATAACTTTGGGTTAAGCCACGCCGCCGATTATAGCTCATGCAGCAATCCCCTCGTAGTAAGCCTTCCTCGCGTCTCGAGGGCTTAGGTATCCGTTCTTCTCGATGAGCCACTTGTTGTTGTAGAGATCAACGAACTCCGATACCGCCTGTCTTACCTCCTCCAAGGTCTCGTATACCCTGCCGTAGATGATCTGCTCCTTCAAGGTGCGGAAAAACCTCTCCACCACCCCGTTGGTCTGGGGCTGCTCCAGGAAGGCGAAGCTGGGGGCGATCCCCCAGGCCTTGATCTGCTTCTGGAAATGGTTCGAGAGATACTGGCTGCCGTGGTCGGTGCGCAAGCTGAGCCCGCGTGCCGAGCCCGCCTCCACCGATGCGAACTCTGTCATCAGCCCCTGCGCTGCGGGCTCCAGGGCGGCGAAGCGGTCGCCGCGCTTGGTAACGTGATGCCCCATGACCTCCGAGTTCCAGTGGCCTGTGCAGGCGA
>CAYOUT010000027.1:0-11869 GCA_964407215.1 uncultured Anaerolineales bacterium
AAAGCAAGCCCGTTTGGGCTTCAGGGGAATTTACAGAACTTCGAGGGCTCAGCCTGATATGCCAATTTACATGCTGCGCGGTACTGGTATTTCAGTAGCAAGCCCAGCTCTAGTTAAGCCTTGATATCTCGTCTTCATCAAATCCTTTCTCTGCATTAAGATTACGGGCTTTAACTACAGTATATGGTGTTAATAACATTATTATGAAATCAAGTAGAATTGACCAGTTATCAATATAGAATAGGTCAAGAGCAATACGAGCTGGCCAGCTCAGCTCTTCTCTATTGCCGTTTACCTGCGACCAACCCGTGAGTCCTGGTCGTACAGAAAGCCTTCTTAATTGTTCTTCGTTATACCTCTCAACCTGATATGGCAAGGTTGGCCTTGGGCCAACTATACTCATGTCGCCTTTTAACACATTGTAAAACTGAGGAATCTCATCTAACCTCCATCTTCGTAAAATCAACCCAATTCTCGTAACATCTTTTTCATTGTGAAGGATCCGCGCACACTCGCGTGCTTCAAACATCGTTCTGAACTTATATAGGCAAAACACTTCTCCGTTCATCCCAACCCTATCTTGTCTAAATATTATCTGCCCTGGGGATTCAATTCTTATCATGAGACAGATAACTAACAGCAAGGGGCTAGCAATAATCAGAGCCAACGAACTTAGGATTATATCTAAAGATCTCTTAATTCTGTTCCCATAAATAAGCGACTTCTTCAATTTGCTAGACCCCGGCGAGAATTTCGGTCAATCCATTATTCTTCTTATATCGAGAGGTCCACCACTTGGTTCTTCTTATAATGCTGTTCAATCCTTTTTCATGGGTCTTGCGGGAATCCCTATTACCGTTTCTCCTTCCCCCACATCCTTTGTAACAACCGCACCCATGCCTACGGTAGCGTTCTCACCTACGACCAGATGTTCTCTCACCATTGCACCCGGGGCAACATAACAACCCCTTCTAAGCGTTGCACTGCCAAATATAAGCGAGCCTCCCGTAACGATACAGTCCTCTTCTATCAATACATTATGTCCAATGGAGCAGAGATCATCAATCTTTGCTCCTTTCCTAATGATTGTATCTGACAGCGTTCCTCGTTCGATGTTGTTGTTGCTTCCAATTTCAACATTATTCTCAATGGTTATACCGCCAATATGAGGAAAACCTAGGAGGCCCTCCTCGCTCTTTATATATTGGAACCCTACAGAGCCAATAACCGTACCGCTGTGTATTACACAGTTATTACCAATATTTACATTGTCGTATATAACCACATTAGGATATATCTGCGTATTATCTCCTACATTTACATCATGTGATATGACCACGTAATCTCCAATATACACATCGTTGCCTATGGTAGAGTTCTCTCCAATTACTGCTCTCTTTGATATGCCGCTCAGCTTCACCTTCGGGAGAAATTCATGCATTGCGATAATGAAGGCCTTCCGGGGGTCTGGAGTTCTGATGAAACGCAAACCAGGTGCTTCTGGTGGATCACAACTAGATGGGACAACAACTGCAGCAGCTTGAATGTTCTGCCAGTCTGCATCCCCAGTTAGGCTCCAGGTAATTGTGTTTGGTCTCGTATCATGAATTGCGCTGAATCCAGTAATCTTAAAATCCTCGCCAATTTCCATTCTTTCAACAAGACCCTTTTCTTCTAAACGTCTAACTAAATCGGAGAATTGAAACTTAATGTCCATGTTACCTCCTAATTTCTTAAATAGTATTGTACGCCCACTTCTCCATCCCTGACCGACAGCTTTTTCTAGGTATTTTTACTGCAGCCAGCACTTGCCTCCTTTGAAACTGAGTAAGCCCTCTCGAGCAATCACTACAACGCACCTAATCAGAAGTGCCCATCAAAGACCGTTTTCAATATTGCACTCAACACCTTTCCTGGTAGTCGACAAAAGAAACAAGAGGAAGAAAAGCCATACAAATCTTTGATCATAGTAAGAGCCAGAAATCATACTTCCCGCTAGATAAGATATTCCTAATATGAAACAGACATTGCTTTCGATTGTTCTCCTTCTGCGCCAGGCTAGACACACAGGAATAAAAGCAATTAACAGGAATAACAAGCCAAGGATTCCACCCTCGGCGGCAAAACCTAGAATCATATTATGCGAATGGCCTATCCCGTAGGCCATGAACCCGCCTATTCCTACACCGATAAGAGGTGACTCTCGAAATACTTCCATCGATTTGGAGAACCAAGGCGCTCGAGCATGTTCATATGCTTCATGGAAACCTTGTACGCTAGTTGGGAACCGTACAGACAATGTCTCGCCGTAGGTCGTGCCCGCCGGCGATAGAATGAAGATGATAATGAAAGCAACAACTACCGCCAACACTAAAGTCCATTTCAAGAAGTCCTTAACGAGAAGGACCAGAGCGAGAAAGAAGGCGAAAGCAGTACCATATACTCCACCTCTTGATCCTGACAATAGCGCAGTTAGCGAAAGAAGCGGCACAACAATAAGCCAAGCTCGATTCCTATGTTTGACCCATAAATATAATGAGATTATCGCGCCAGACGCAACAACACGAGAATATGCGTTTGCACCACCCCATAAAAAAGCAAGCTGCCCCCTGGTGCTCCAGTACCTTGCACCAACCAGTCCGCCCACAGCATATACAATTGATACAATTGCAAATACCCTCAAGAAATACGAAATACAAGCTTCAACGTTTGAGCGCAGTATCAAGTAGGCAAATAGCATTATTGCAATTAATATTACTAAGGATACGATTATTTCTCTTGCATAGTCGCTTTGGGTAGACCACAAGGCAGATATTGCCAGGTATATAAAACAGTTGAGAACCAACAACAGCCAAGACATTACGAATCTGTTTCTTTCCCGCTCTATGGCCGAGTAGCTGTCCTTTTCCCGTTTAATCAGCGGCAGAGAGAAGAACGCCAGTAATACAATCATCCAGGTTCTTGGTTCTCCTAGGTATCCTAGATATTCAAGTTGCGGATCAATCCTAGAAAGCGAAAATTGCCCTGACATTGCTGTCAAGCAAAGCAGGATTATTTGGAACCTCTTAATACTATTTAGGTTCTTCTTCTCTAAACCATCCAAATCTTTTTCCATAGCGGCATCTCCCTAGCCCGCATACGCTATCATGTTCTGGATAAACGCACATCGTTCTAAAATGCCTGCAACTCCAAGATAAGGTTACTCAATAATCATACCGCACCTCTATTTCTCGGTAACCATATCTCCTTGTCTTTCTATTGCCTGCTCCAGGACTTCTTCCAGCAGTCCTGCCAACTGATCTCTGTTGAAGTATGTCTCAGCGAGCCTTCTAGACGCTGCACCTGCTTGCTCTAACCATTCGCGGTTGCGAATTGCGGACACGAGTTTCGCAGCAGCAGAATCAATGTCATCAACATCCAATTCCAACCCCGCATTAATTTCCTTAAGAAGATCGGTTTGCCAACCACCATAATTCATCGCTATTGGTTTTCCAGCCGCAAGTGCATCAAAGAACTTGTTCTGGGAATCCATCCAATATGACCTCGCGCCAGGGATCTTCGACTTTGTAGGTGTCACGATGTCAGCCGCAGCAAGCCATGCCGGCATCTGATATTTTGGGATCGCGGGCAGCATGAAGAGATTCCTGTCCAAAACGCCTAGCCTGCTTGCCATTATTTTCAGTGAGGCCTCTTCCCTGCCAGAACCCAAGATAACAAATCTCACCTCTTGATCAATCGAGAACACAGCTGAAGCCAGCCTTGCTAGATAATCAACTCCATTTACTAAACCTAGTGTCCCTGCGTATATAACTAAAGGGCGCTCCTGCAACCAAGCATGTTCGCTTCGCAATGCCTGCCTAACTTCATCTTCTACCGAAAACAGGTCTAGGTCGCAACCATTTGGGATTACCGTAATATATTTATCCGGATAGCCAGTAGCAACAACCCCCTGCTTCATGCCTGGCGATAAGGCAATGATACGAACTGAATTGCGATAAGCGAACCGCTCAAGCCAACGAGCAGCAAGAATAGCAAGGGGGTTTTTGAGAGCACCAACAGCTATCGGCCCTTCCGGCCAGAGATCTCGCACTTCAAATACCATCGGAACCTTGAGTTTCTTCGATGCATAAACTGCTGGAATGGCGATAGTTAGTGGTGTGCTCGTGGCAAAGACGACGTCGCTTTTAATCCCGGCAGCTCTGCTTGCCGCCTTGTAAGAGAACGCAAAGAACGCTCTTATCCTTTCTCCATATGGCATCTCATTTGCATAAGGCACAGGATACCAATGAACATGTATACCATTTTCAACGGTTTGAACCCATTTCTTATTATCATTATGCTTTGGCTCACGTATTGATGTAATCATATGGACTATATGCCCTCTTTCAACCAAGCTGCGCGCCATTTCATAAGACCGCGTGCCCCCGGACATTTCCAGAGTATTAAAGTATTGGTGTAAATAAGTGATTACCATAAGAACTCCTACCCCCCATCATTAGTGCTCCTTGCCATCCCGGTTCTTCCTAAAAGGCTTTCCACTGCAACTTTGATTCTGCCTCTAACAGCCATTATTATCATTCTATCTACTTGATCCAGGCTTTTCTGTATGATGAGAACACTAACGGCAAGAAACAGTGGATAAAAACCGACTAGAAACAGTATAGCTGCCTTTTCCAGATAATGAAACGCAAAATAGAAGGCACCGCTTAAAACCAACAAGAGCAGGATGACTTGGATAAAACTCTTGCTAAACGGATGAATCCTATAGCCAATGAATAGGTGCAATGAGCACAGTATGTTTACGATCATCAAAGAGATTGCCGATGCTATCGCTGCTCCGTTGATGCCATGACCAGGTATTAACAACATGTTTAGTAATATGTTTGCAATAGCGCCTAGAAGGAAATACAGCATAAGGCTCCTCGATTTTCCATAAGCTGTGAGGGTGGCAACATTAGGACCTGTAATAATAAATATGAACTCTCCTAGACAAAGCAGCTTAAGAACCGTTGCTGCTGTTTCATACGAAACACCGTATGTAAGTCCGAGGATACTCCCAGGGAACAGAAAGAATAGAAGAAAGAGCGGGAATGTGAACACGTATATCCATTTGGTTGTTGTTGAATAGAGTGTCTGTATTTCCTTTTTTGCGTCGAGAGCGATAAAGCCCGAGGCAACCGATAAATATATATGGGAAAAAGTATTTAGGAAGATCCCTACAAAAGCTGAAATCGCAAATGCGGCATTGTAGAAGCCCACATTTTCTGCAGTAGAGTAATATCCGAGCATTAATATATCCGTGTGCGCTACAAGGAAATTCAAAGAGAACACCGCAAAAAGCGGCACAGAAAAAGATAACAATTCTCTTGACATGCCCCTCTTTGATTCTTTTCTTAGAATTGAAACTGGAAATCTGAAAATTGAATATAATAATGCAACTACAAAGATAACAGCATAAGCGATCAGCAAACCGGCTAAAGCCGCCACCAAAGATCTAAACACCAAGGTCAGTACCAGAATCAATATAAGGCTTACACCAGTCAACCCTATATAGTCTAAATAGGCTCTTGTCCCGACTCTCTTGAACCCCAAGTAAAAGGAGGTAACTCCAGCAATTCCTATTGATAATGGTATTGTTGGCGCAAGCAACAAGAGGACGGTTCTCAACTGCGGTTCATCAAATACACCCGGCAGGGGCCATGCCAGGATAATCGCTAAAATAGCCACAATCGTAGATGATACCGCTAAAATGCAGGATGTTGCCTTAACGACCCCCCTAACAGCAAGAATATCACCCTTCTCATAGTAGAAGGCGATCTCTCTTTGTGAGCCATAATTTAGCCCCAGGCTGCCTATAATTGTATAAAGAATCAAGAAGGTGAAGCCAAGTGAAAATAGACCATAATCCGCAGGCGATAGGAGTCGTATTATGACTATTTGTCGGAGGAAGACAAATAGCTTTGAGATAACCACGCCTAGAAAGAGCAACAAGCCGCCTTCTGCGACTTTCCTTAAACCCTTATTGATTAATTCTGATTCCATGGTGATTCACAATTTGGCCATAGGCTTTTCATAGATTTTCCTCTCCCGCTCTGCGGGAATGCTGAGGAAATCCTTCTCTCCTATAAACTCGCCTGATCATAATATTCTTGTTCAGAACCAGCCATATCGACCACCTAACGCCAATAATCTCACTATCCGCTCAGCGGCTATGCCATCTCTGTACAATAGCTTGCTTTGCCTGTTTTTTGTCTTGGATTGCCTTGATTACGAAGGCCGATTGCCCAAAGAACAGGGGCAAGCTTTGAAAATCGAGGACTCTTGCCTGCTATATCAGTAATTTCATGCTTGATTAGGCTCCAACATCTTCTCATATAACGGCTAACGGCTGACTTGATCTCGCTCTCTCAGAATCAGGGCGAACCGAAAAAGCCCTTAATACCTTCCGCTATGCGTTCAATCTGTTCCGACCCCATAAGGGGCTCGATGGGGAGGCTGAGGACCTGCCCTGCCGCCGCCTCCGCCGCACGGGGCGCTGAGCCGAGCTTCATCCTCCCCGCGAATGCATGCATCTCGTGCAGAGGCAGCCTGTAGTACACCGAGGTGGAGATGCCCCTCGCTTTGAGGTGCTCCGCCAGCTCGTCCCTCCTGCCGCCTTCGACCATCACCGTGTATTGGTTATAGGCATGATGGGCTTGGGCGGGCGTCTCGAGCAGTGTGAGCAGCTCGGAGCCCCGCAGGCGCTCGCCGTAGGCGGAGGCGATGCTCCTCCTCCTTCCGTTCATCTCCTCCAGATATTTGGCCTTGGCCAGGAGCACCGCCGCCTGCAGGGTATCCAGCCTTGAGTTGTACCCGATATGCACCGCGCGATACTTGTCCTTTCCCCCGTGCTGCAGGAGCATTCTGGCGAGTTCGGCCAGTTCGCCATCGTTGGTCGCGACCATCCCGCCATCGCCGAAGCCCCCGAGGTTCTTGGAGGGGAAAAAGCTCAGGGCGCCGGCGTCGCCTATGCCCCCCAGCCTCTCGCCATCCCAGGCGGCCCCCAGGGCCTGCGCGGCGTCCTCGAGGACGAACAGCCCCCGCTCGGCGGCGATGCCCATGATGGCGTCCATATCGCATGCATTGCCGTAGAGGTGAACCGGCAGGATGCCTACGGCCCGCGAGGGGTTTCCATCGAGGTAGGCGGCTACTTTCGCCGCATCGATGTTCAGCGTTCTGGGATCGATATCTACGAAGACCGGCGTCGCTCCGGCCCTGAGTATGGCGCCGCCCGTGGCCACGAAGGTAAACGGGGTGGTGATGATCTCGTCGTCGCGGTCGAAGAACTCCTTGCTTTTGCGCTTGATAGCGAGAGCCCTGAGGGAGATGACCAGGGCATCGGTGCCGCTGGCCACGCCGATGCAGTGCTCAACCCCCAGGTATTCCGCCATTCTCTCCTCCAGCTCCGTAACCTCCGGGCCCTTAATCCACTGCTGATGCCGCAAGCATTTCGCGATGGCTTCATCGATGTCCCTTTTCATGTATTCGTATTCGAGCTTCAAATCGAGCATGGGGATTGGTTTCATGCCTTCTCCTCAGGTGCTTTCAGTGAGCCGCCCTCAAGGGCATAAGCGCGCCCGCATGCCTCGCATGAGACGCTATCCCCCTCCGAAAGGGCCGCCAGCGTCTCCCCGCACACGCAGGCCCAGCCTTTCCATACCGCGGGCACGCCCGCGACCACGGCATGGTCGGGCACATCGCTTTTCACCACCGCGCCCGCCGCAACCAGGGAATACCTCCCTATGCTCACCCCGCAGACCACGGTAGCATTGGCCCCTATGCTGGCCCCCTTCCTGACCAAGGTGGGGATGAAGTGCTCCTTTCTGTCCACGAAGGAGCGCGGGGTATAGACATTAGTGAAAACGCAGCTGGGGCCGCAGAACACATCATCTTCCAGAGTCACTCCCTTGTAGATGGAGACATTGTTCTGGATTTTGCACCGGTCCCCGATGCTGACATCGGGCCCCACCATGACATTCTGGCCGAGCACGCAGCCCTCGCCTATCCTCGACCCCGCGAGGATATGCGCGAAATGCCAGACCTTCGTGCCGCTCCCGATGGACACGCCCTCGTCGATATAGGCGCTCTCGTGCACGAAAACGCCGCCATCGGGACGGCTCAGCGGCCTGGCGGCGCCCGAGGCGAGGCTCTCCTCCGCGCACTGGAGGACGCGCAGCACGCGCAGGCCCTCCTCCCCGCCTGTCAGGGGGCGCTTCCTCTCCGCAACACATTCTATGAAATGCTCCATCTCCAGTCGCAGGGGCTCTTCCCTCTCCGTGGGCACCGAGAGGAATTCGGCCCTGCGGGCTACGGGCGTCTTTCCGCCTTTCCATTCGATAGTGTGCGGGTAGATGCGCAGCTTGTCCTCGGCGACATCGTCGAAGACCGCCATGGCCTTGCTGCCGACCACGACCAGCCTCTGTTCCTTGTAGGGGTGCAGCCAGCTCACATAGATGTGGCCCTTCACGCCGCCGGGAAACTGCAGGGTGGTGAGGGTGGTATCGTATATTCCCCTGCTCAGATAATCGTCGCCGAAGGCCGCGATCCTCTCCGGCATCTCACCCAAGAGCATGAGCATGGCCGAGATGTCGTGGGGGGCGAAACTCCACAGTATGTTCTCCTCCGAGCGCAGCTTCCCGATGTTCAGCCTGTTCGAGTAGATGTACTGCACCTTGCCGAGCTCGCCCCCGTCGAGCAGCTCCTTCAGTTTGCGCACGGCCGGGTGGTACTGGAGGGTATGGCCCACCATGAGGATTCTGCCCTCCTCGCTTGCCAGGCGCACCAGCCCCTCGCCCTCCTGGGTGGAGAGCGCAAGGGGCTTTTCCACGAAGACATCCTTTCCCGCCAGCAGGGCCGCGCGGACGAAGCCGTAATGGGTCATGGCGGGCGTGGCTATCGCCACGGCCTTCACGGATGGATCGGAAAAAGCCTCGTCAAAGGAACGCTTGAAGGCGACATCGGGGTAGTGCTGTTTGTGCGCGGAGGTGACCTCCTGGTCCTCATCATATGCGGAATGCAGAGCGCCGAGCGAATGCAGGTTGCGCAAGATGTTCTTGCCCCAATAGCCCAGGCCGGCAAGCGCGATGTGTTTCCTTTTCTCTTCCATCTCACCCTCATCTTACATGCTTATTGTGGCGTCGTTTACCTTGTGGCTTTACGCCCGCTATGCCTCCACAGCCCAAGTGCGCCGGGCAAGCCCTCTGCGCGCTCGAGAATATATTCTACCAGTAAAAGCCCGCGTGTTGGCGCATCTGGGGCCAACCGGCAAAAGGGACATTGTGCCAGCATGCCCGGGTCAACCCGCAAAAGGGACAAAGCTCTTTGGGAGCATTGCGGATTCAAGCTTTGGAGGCTGACCTCATCTGTATGGCCGGCTTTGTCCCTTTTGAGGGATTGACCCCTGGGGGATTGACCCTTGGGGGATTGACCCACCAGAGGTGGTGGAACTCGGTGCGGGCGATGATGTCGTTCTGTATGGAGCGTCCCAGGTCGGTGAAGTAGGCGCAGTAGCCGGAGACCCTCACCACCAGGTCGGGGTAGCGCTCGGGGTGGGCCTGGGCGTCCCTTAAGGTGGCGGTGTCCACCACATTGAACTGCACATCGAAGGAGCTGCCGGTGCCGGTGGGCTCCTCGCATCCCACAATTGCGCTGAAAGACCATTCCGAACCTATTTTATATGCTTGGCCGACAGTCCTGCAGCTAGTACATGATCACTTGGATTTATTCGCTCAGGAGAACCGCCTTCTTCTCCTGGGACTTAGCGAGGATTGGGCTAGAGGTGTTAGCTGGCGTACACCCTACCCGGATGGTGCTAAATCTGTTGCAGCGATTGCATATTGGCTCCTATCAGATATGCAAGTGGCTTGGAACTTGAAACCGAATTCGGCATCAATTTACACTGCGGCTACGGCTTCTACCCTGCGAGCGCCTACCGCGGACCCTTTCTCCCTCTCCTGCGCTACCACGCTGAACAAGGTCTCGCTATTCTTATCGACGTATTTAACCACAGCGCTGATTGGTACGCTCACCCACGGGTCAATTTAATGATAGAGCCTCCATTCCAGATCAGCCTTGTATTTGCTGACGGAACATCGCGGAAGCAATGGTGCAATCAGCGTCTCTGGAACCTTTATCGAGGAACATCGGTTGGTCCCCCTGTCCTCCAGTCTCTTTTGATGGCACTGGAACGATGGCTTCTTGAAATCGCAGAGATTCATCCAAATGAATTGGACCAGACTCTCCTTTATATTCTTAAGAATAGCGATTCTGCCGCTCTTACAGCGGTCGTTGCGAGTATCGCAACTGCTTTTTCACATATCTCCCGTGAGGCGCTTCTTGCCCTTCTCCGATCACAGGACTGCATCTGGCTTGATAGGAACAGACTTATAAATGAGTCTGGAACTCCCTCGCGGTTAGCAGGTTTGATACCTCAATTGGACGCCCGCAATGAATTTTATGAAGAGGAGCGGAAGGAGGCTGACGAATTCCCTCACAGGCTCCGCCATCTTGAACACGCAATTCTTGATTTGCAGCTGGGATCATTTGCCCCACAGGTTCATGGGGTTCTGGATCAGCTGCGCGCGGAAATACCCCCGGTTGAGAGGCAGGATGAAGATGACCGGATCTGGCGTCAGGCGCTTCACCGGATGGACTTTCGCCGATATGAAATAACCGACAAGGAAGATGAAGTCTTTCTTGCTCCTGGTAGCAATACAATTGCTGAAGAGAAGCAAGGCTATGTACGGCTCAACCTCAAGGAACCAGAACCAGACCTCAAGGAGATAGTGGAGCAGGGTGCTGCCCAATGCCTATCTATAAATACTGGATTAGGGCTTCTGAATTGGGGTTTGAACTCTTTCTTCTATGAGGAAGACGCGGATTATGACCCTGCTCTATGGCAAGAGAGATTGGGAGAAGCCCGGGAATCATACCAAGGCAAACAATCTTGTGAGGAATATGACGCGTGCAGAGACGGGCCAGGATTTGTGGCCGCTGTCTGCACCCGGGATCACTCGCAGAAGACCACATGCGCATAGTCCACCGAGCACTCGTTACCGCACTTGCACACGCAATTGAAGAAGTCCGTTTATACGCTGCATTAGGCGCTGGAGAGCATCTATGGGCAGTTGATCGGAAGCTAGCGATGCGCTGCGTTAATGCGCTTGCGATGGAGTCAATGATGCTGCAAAATGCATTGGATGCTGAAAGCAGCCAATCATCTTACGAACGTAGGGAGTTCGACGACATCGAAAAGGAGGCTGCAGCCTTCATTCGTCGGTGTTTCAACAAACCAGGTGCCATAGGCGAAGTCGCTTTTCGTTCAATGGATATGACTACCTGGCGAGGAGCGAGGGCCTGCAGGCAGATACTGGTAATGTTGTGGAATGCCCCGGACGAACCAGAAGCGATTGCTGCGTTTAAAAGGCCAGCATACACGTTGGTTAGCTGGTGGGACAACCCTAATGACCAACATGGGCAACAGCATTATAGGGACATTGAGGTCGAGCCGGCGCTGTCGCAATCCCTGGAAAACTTCCTATTGAAAACTTCAACTTCAGCAGCATCGACTATTCTCCAGCCTATCTTAGACGCCATTGATCGCAACCCGCGAGAAGTCCATGGGATTCTACTTGGGTTAATAAGCGCCGAGGATCGTCGCGCGAATACCCAGCAGTTCTGGTCATTATGGGAACTGTTTGCACATAGAGTACGACAAGCAGTATGGCTTCCTGAGATTGATTGAGATTGATGATGAATATGCGAGTGGTAAGGAAATGAGGTTAAGCCCATAAGGTTCTGTAAATCCCCACCCGCCAAGGTAAGGGTTCAC
>CAYOUT010000028.1:0-11590 GCA_964407215.1 uncultured Anaerolineales bacterium
GTCTCCCAGTTCGGCGCGATACATGGCCTCGCGCATCGCTGGGGTAGGCAGTGTGTCCGCCTGCCCCCCGATGCAAACAAATGCATCGAGGGCGGTCCCGCGCGCTGGCTCAGCCATCACTGGGAATACGGCAAACACATCCCTCGTGCCGAGGCCCCGCACCCGGTCGTCCGCTCGCGCTTTGTCGTGTTGGAGGGCAGAGGCATGATCAGGCGCCTGCTCTCGCTCTATTCGGATGACACCGAGACAGTCTCTGTGGCCAGCCTGCCGGAAGCCCTGGCAGGGCTTCCGCCTCCAGCAGGCACCGCAGGCTCTCGGTGACCGAGGCCCCGTTGATCAGGAGGGCGCTCGCCTGCACCTAGGGGGGAAGACCTTGCTGCTAGTGGATGACGAGCCGGACGTGCAGCGCCTGCTGCGGCGCATGCTATCTTCGGCGGAGCGGGGCTATCGCGTGCTGCGAGCTGCCGATGGCCGACAGGCACTGAGCATCCTGAGCCGGCAACGACCCGACGTCATTCTCTTCGATCTGGTCATGCAGAACATGGATGGGTTCCAGTTCCTTGAGGCTAAGAAGGCTGACTCCTCGCTGTGCAACATCCCAACCATCATCCTCTCGGCTCGCAATCCGGCGGGACAGCTAGTCCTAAGCAACGCGCTGGCGGCGACCTGTGGGGGCGGGCTATCCGTGCCGCAGATGCTGTGCTGTATCGAGGCGCTCACCCGCATCCTTTCGACCCCCGGGCAACCGGCCGTTGCGAGTTAAAGCGATCGCATCAGCGATACCCAAACCGTTCGGGGGACATGAAGAGAGTTTCTCCAGCTGTGCGCTGGTTGGTGTGAGACGATCGGCTCAGCCCAAACGCTTCTCTAGCGCCTCTCTGAGGGGCGCATCCCCGATGGATGGCACGTCAACCAAGTCCAGTATACCCCGATACTCGATCGCCGGCTGAAAAACTCCGTCCGGGAGTATGGCGATGATCTCGGCGAACGTTCGGTGAGTCACGGCCGAGATCCCCTTGAGCGTCTTGATTGAAGCCTGCTGAGGCCCTCGGCGATGCGGTGGGTATCCGCAGCCAGGTTCGACGCTGAACACACGATCGAACACGAACCTGAGGTTAACGTCCCCTGCCCAACCATACCCCTTGTTTAGGGCCAGCGAGATGCAGTTGCCGGCGTTGATCTGGGTGTACAACCAGGCGTCGAGAGGATCCAGTATCAGCCCGCAGAAGACTCCGGGATATTGCATCACCGAGTTGAGATAACCCTGACCGGTGCCGCACCCTCCGACCACATATTCGACTCTCCTCAGGTTCAGCAGCAAAGCCGAGATGAAGCCGGTATGCGTATACTGTAGCTCCGGCTGGCCACCACACCTGGTCATGCCGACATTCAGGATCTCGTGGCCGCGGCCTGCCAGCGCTGCCATGATATCGGCGTTCCGATCTGCTGCGCTCGTCTCATTGACGACAGCGATTCTCATGGTCGTTACCCCTTTCGGCTCAGCGCCCTCCTGGCTGCGGTGACCACATCGCCGACCGCCAGGCCACTGGCATCCATCAGCGACTCGGGATCGGGTGCGGTGCGGGCAAAGGCGTCAGGCACTCCCACGCGCTCCAAGGGCACCGGCCGTGCAGCGGACAGAGCCTCTGCCACCGCGCCCCCTAGGCCCCCGATCACCGAGTGCTCCTCGGCCGTCACGATGGCACCAGTCTCCTCCGCCGCCTGCCGGATCAGGTCTACGTCGAGTGGCTTGATGGTGTGAATCTCCAGCACACGGGCGTCGATCCCCTCACGGGCCAGGTGCTCCGCTGCGAGAAGGGCCCGACCCACCATCGAGCCAGTGCTGACGAGGGTCACATCCGTACCGTTCCGCAACGTCAGGCCCTTGCCGATAGCTACCCGCACCAGCCCGTCATGCACAGAGATGGTCGCCGCGCGGCTCAGCCGTAGGTAGATGGGGCCGTCCCACCCAGCCACGAGAGGCACCCAGGCAGCCGCTTCGGCTGCATCGGCCGGCACAATGACGGTCATTTCGGGCAGAGCCCGCATGATGGCGATATCAGTGATGGCATGGTGCGTGGGGCCATCTTTGTAATCCGAGAGTCCGGCATAGCCGGCAGCGATCTTGACGTTCTTCCTAGCGTAGCACACGCACGTGCGAACCTGTTCGAGGGCTCGCAGCGCTAACAGAGCGGCAAACCCGTTCACGAAGGGTATCATTCCGCCCAGCGCGAGGCCAACAGCCACATCCACCATACAGGGCTCGGCAATGCCGACGTTGATGAAGCGTTGTGGGAAGCGTTCCGCGAAGAGGCAGGAGAGAGTCGAGCTCGACGTGTCGGCATCCAGCACGACGACTCGCTCATCGGCCGCCCCGTACTCCGCCAGAGCGAGTCCGTACCCTTGCCGCATCGGCACCTGGACAGCCATCACGCACCCCCTTTCAACTCTGCCAGGGCCTGCCTGTACTGCACCTCGTTGGGCGCGACGCCATGCCAGTGCGAGTCATTCTCCATGAAAGACACGCCCTTACCCTTGGTAGTGCGGGCTATGATCACGGTAGGTCGGTCGTGGATCTCACCAGCCGTGTCCAGCGCGCCCAGAACCTGACGCACATTGTGGCCGTCGATCTCTAGCACGGCCCAGTTGTGCGCCCGCCACTTGTCGGCGAAAGGCTCCAGGGGCATAATTTCGTGCACAGGGCCATCGAGCTGGACACCATTATAGTCGACGATCGCCGTGAGGTGCGTCAGACGGTACTTGGCGGCGAACATGGCGCCTTCCCAAACGATGCCGCCCTGGCACTCCCCATCACCCATCAGAACAAAGACCCGGTATCTCAGGCTGTTCATGCGTCCCGCCAGCGCCAAACCCGCGCCGATGGCTAGCCCGTGCCCTAGGATGCCTGAGGTCATCTCGACTCCCGGAGTCTTGAGGCAATCAGGGTGGCCCTGCAGGTGACAGGCCAGATCGCCCCATTTCTCTACATCTTCGACCGGGAAAAAGCCCCGCCTCGCCAGAGCCGCGTAGAGAAGGGCCGAGGCGTGGCCCTTACTGAGGATGAAACGGTCCCGTTCGGGCCAATTCAGACGTTGCGGATCGAGGCGTAGATACTGGAAAAAGAGTGTTGCCACGATCTCGGCGCCGGAGAGCGACCCACCCGGATGCCCTGCTTGCCTCCGGTAGATCATGCCGAGGCTGTCAATGCGCAACCGACGGGCTCGCTCCTCGAGTTCGGCGACAAGGGATTCGGGATAGTCTGGCATGCATCTTCACCTCATTCAAGTTCCTGTGATAGCCAATCCCGCCAGCTGCGCTGGGGGCGAAATCCCAGAAGCTGTTCGACCAAGCTGCAATCGACGAGTGCAGCTTGCCCGGCCAAACGCGCGCGGTCCACCTGGGGCACCTTGGACCAGAAGCGGTCGACGAGCGCCAGCGTCTCTTCGCGCGAGTTCGAATCCGGCGCCGATACATAGCACACACCGCGTGCGTTGGCAACTGCGGCGCCTCCGCGGCCAAACGGAAGGCGGTAGCCATATCCTGGGCCATCACATAGGTCCAGAGGCCTTTCATACACAATCGCGGGTTGTCCACCACTCTGCGGTAGTGGGCCTCATCTGGCGACCCGGGAAACCAGATATAAGTCGGGCGCAGGCAGATAGTCTCCAAGCCACTCCGGCGCGTAAAGCTGGCGCACAAATCCTCGGTGAAAGCCTTGCTCAGGCCGTAGGGATCCTGTGGATAGCGAGGATGCTTCTCGTCCAAGGGCAGGTAGTGCAGATCAAGCTCTCGCTCCTGAAAACCCGGGCCAAGAGCGCATTCGCTGGAAGCCGCCACTACGCGCCGTGCGCCGGCCCGCAACGCAGCTTCCAACACATTGTAGGTTCCCTGTACGTTCACCCCAAAGACCCGCTCCGGTGGATCATTGAGCGGGTGGGGGATAGCCGCGAGATGGATGATCACCTCCGCCCCAGCGAACGCCCACTCCAACTCGCCCACGTTCAGTATATCGACGTGCAACCAATGATAGGGCCCCTCAGGTGACACCAAGTCGCAGACCTTGACTCCATGGCCTTGCGCTGCCAACTCGGGCAGTAGATAGCGGCCGAGTCGCCCCGAGCCGCCTGTGACTACGATTTTCATGTTGCCCTCCCGGTAGGGATGCCGTGCTTGAGCTGGGCATCGTCTTGGCTCCACAGGGGATCTTCAGGCTCGATGCCTATCGCCCCACTGTAGCCAACCTCCCGCAAGGCAGTGAAGAAGCCCGGCCAATCCACTTGACCCCAGCCAGGTAGACGGTAGCGCCACCAGCCCTCGCCGTAAATCCCCTTCACCGCGAGTTGCTCCTGTAGGACCTCCGTATCCTTGGCGTGGACGTAGTAGATGCGCGCAGCGAACTCGTGCACCGCCTTGAGATAGTCCATGCCCTGCCAGACAAAGTGGGAGGGATCGAAGGTCAGTCCCAGGGCGGGAGATGGGATGATGGCGAAGAGCTGGCGCCAGTTCTCGACGGTGCTGGCCAGATCGCCGCCCGTTAGCCACCAGTTGCGCTGGGCGCAGTTTTCCATGGCCAAGCGCACGCCGTAGCGCTCCGCCATTTCTACCAAAGGCGTAAAGACCTGCTGAAAGAGCAGTAGATTATCTTCGACAGTCCTGTACGGGTCCCGGCCGGCAAAGATGACAACGTTGCTGATGCCCGATTCGGCTGCAACCTCAATGCATCGTCTCAGCGTAGTCGCTCGCTGCCCTCGTTCTGCAGCATCGCCGGCCAGGTAGTTCTGGGCACAGCCCAAGGCGTAAATCTTGACTTGAGGGTAGCTGTCCAGCAGCGTCCTGAGCCGTCCAGCATCGTCGGGGCAACCGTCCAGTTGCAGGCCGCTCAGTCCGTGCTCAGTGCTCCAGGAAAAAACTTTCTCCAGCGAGGTTTCCCTGAAAAGCCCGCTTGTGAAACCGATCTCTATCGCCACCTCCTGTTCGTGAAACGTCAAGTCAACTGCAGACGTCACATCACTCAATGGTCAAGGCTGCTGAAGCAGAGAGCGCACCTGCTCCATGGAGATGCGGGCAGCGGCCTCTGGGTCGCTCCTCAGTATCCGTTGATAGTAGGCGAAGGACTCAAACTCAACGCTGCAAAACCCGGCGTACCCAATCTCGTCCAGGGCACCAAAGAAGGCGGGCCAGTCGACCTGCCCCTCCCCCAGCAGGGGGAAAACGAACTTGCCCACGGCCGGTTCGCCGACGGCGTCCTTCAGGTGCACATGGGCGATGAGATCGCCCCACTGATGAACGATCCACCCCGAGTCCAGGTTGCCATAAAGCGTCCCATGGGAGGGATCCAGGTTTACCCTGTGGAAGCGACTAGCGGCCCTCTCCAGCAGGTAGCGGTGGGAATAAAAGTCGTGGGCGACCATGCCGAACACGCCCTCCGAGCTGATAACCACCCTCGCCGCTTCGCCGGCCCTCAGAAAGGCGTCGTAGGCCTCCAACACCTGCTCCCAGGCAGCCGACTCGCTGATGTCCCGGCCGATCCTCGGCGCCGCTGGGTCCCAGGGCGCCGGGCCTGTCATCGTGCCTACGGTTGCTACGCCACACTGGCCTGCGGCTTCGATGACCCGCAGGGTCCTCTCTATGCGGCGTTGCCGCACCCTGTTATCGAGTGACACCAGGTCCTCGTGTGCCATGATGCGGGAGACCTCCAGGCCGGCATCCCGCGTCCGCTTCACCAACTCCCGTAGCTGGGACAGTGGCTTGTCGGGGTTGAAGTGGTCGGTGGTCCATTCTATGCCCTCGTAGCCGAAGCCCTTCAGAGAAGCGATCACTCTGGCCGGCTCCATCGTGGCATAGCCGAGCCCGGCGAGGAAGGCCAGCTTCCATTGGCGCATGGATACCTACCTTTCAGAACTCGATCTGTTCAAAGTTAGTCCATTCGTCCCTGGGCTCCCAGCCCAGCAACCGCCCGGCCTTGCGGATATCATAGACCGACGCGTAGGGGTCTTGTTCGTAGTAAGTGGGATCCTTGATCGGAGGCAGGTCGCCATAGATCGCCTTGAGGAGCTCAAGCGTCGGCACGGGATACAATGTGTCGCGGGCGGAGAGGTAGAAAGCCTCGTAGGGCCCATCGGCTTTGGGCCCGAAGGTATAGTTCGCCGCGGCTAGGCAGGCGCGGGCCACATCGCGGGTCGAGATGTAGCCACCGAACCAAGCCGCCTTCGGGTCGAAGGTGCCTGCCCGCGCCCGTGCAACCTGCTCCGCGGCCACCTTCTGCACACGCTTGACGAAGACGTACTGATAGCGCAGCGATATGGCCTCAATGCCATAGGCTTTGGCGTACGTCTCAGCCATGCGTTCGCCAAAATGCTTGGAAAGGCTGTAGGCCTCATGCGGCCAGAGCGGATGTTCCTCGTCTAGAGGGACATAAAGCGGCTTGAGCGCGACGTTGTGGATGCCAAAGCCGGTGCTGGAGTCGCTGCAGCCATAGATGATGCGGCGCACGCCGTTCCGCCACACCGCCTCAAAAACGTTGAAAGCACTGCGCGTATTCTCGCCGATCACGACCTCGGGCGGGTCGCTGTAGGGATCGGGGATCGCAGCCAGGTGGACCACAATGTCAAAACCCTTCAGTGCGACCTGGGTCTGCTCGCGATTGAGCAGATTTACAGGGACAAATGCTATATCGTCTTTGGGTGGGACGCGATCCACGACGACGACCTCGTGCCCGGTGCCGATGAACTCATCGCAGACGAATGTACCGATGGCTCCGCTACCGCCGGTGACTGCAACACGCATTGGAATACCTCCTTCTGCTACAGGCCGATTTCGTGGCGCAGCGCCTGGGTCGTGGAGACCCAATTGCCTACGTTCCAGCGGCCAAAACTGCCCAACCCACCGAGCGGGTCAGGGCCAAAGTACACAGGCACATGGATCAGCGAGAGGCCGTTATGACCTTTGGCTTGCGCCAAAGCAGCCCTGAGGGAGTCTGGAGAGCGACCACCGTCGAATGCAGCCACCCCCGGTATGGCGCGGCCCCAGGCCACATAGTCGACGGCAACGCTATCGTTGGTGGCATGGTCGGCGCCGTACTGATCGTGTTGCAGCGCCGAGATTGCCGCCATACGTCGGTTATCTAAGAGCAGGATGCACCCCTTTGCACCGTGTGCCGCCCCATCGATCAGTATCTGCGGGTTCATGGTAAAAGAGCCATCGCCAGAGATTGCCAGGCCGTAGAAAGGTTTGGATGCCAGCGCTGTCGCCAGCAGCGCTGAGACGGCAAAACCCATGTAGCTAGCACCCGTGTCAGAGTATGTCTGGCCCAGGCGATCATCTTCAACGATCTGGAAACTGTTGGCTTGCACATCGCCGGCATCGAAAAAGGTCACGATACCGTTTGTTCGCGCCCATTCTGTCGCCGTGCGGATCGCTGCTACCTGCGTCAGCACTTGGCCACCCCATACCTCATCATGAAGGGTCGGATTGGCATAGCGCTCCGCTTTGAACGCCTCCCAACGTCGCCGCTGCTCGCTGCAGCGGGCAAGCCAACCCGTGCTATCTGCGACCTTGCGTCCCCCCAGCCTGCGGATTTCCTCATTCAGCCGCGCCAGCGTCGGCCCGGCGTCGCCGACGAGGGCGATCGACCGTCCATAGTGCATAGCGGCCTCGACGTCTGTGTTCACGTTGATGACTTGGCGCACGTGGCGGTAAGCCGTGCGCGAGCTGTCGGACTGGCAGACGGCACGGCTCCCGACGGCTACGAGCAAGTCAGCTTCTTCCATGGCGTAATTACCGCAGATCGAGCCCTTCGAACCTCCAACCAGCATGTTGCGTCGGTGTTTGTAGGGAATTACCCCGCTAACGATCGGGCTCACTACGGCGACGCCGTCCACAAGCTCAAGGAGTGACAAGATCTCCGCCCTAGCCTCGCGGGCGCCACCGCCGACTCTGATCACCACGCGCTCAGCGCTGAGAAGCTCCTCAGCAGCTCGTTGGTAAGCGTCATCGTTCGCGGCAGCCCCCAGCCGGGGGGGAGCGCCAGCGGGCAACTCGTCGAGGTTGAACGCCGGCAGAAGACTCGATTGTGTATTCATCGGGAGTAGCAGAAAGAATGGGCCTGCTCTATGAGGATGATCGACGGTATTCAAGCCACGACGCAAGGCCGTCGCCAGAGCTAGGGGAGTGTGTAGACTGTAAGCTCGTCCCATAACCGAACAGAGGTGCAAGTACAGGCCCTGCTCAGCCTTGGGGATCTGCTGCATGTTCAGGCCCTCGTCCTCGGTCGTCTCGTCGCTGTACAGATGCCAGACGCCGATGCCATTACTGGAGGGTACCAGTGATGCCGCCAGTGCCTGCAGTGCTCCCGGACCGATGGAAGTGAACACGGCGGCCTTTTCCCCGGTGACCCAGCGCAAGGCGGTCGCGGCGTGGGACGCCTCGGCCTCGTGGCGTACAGCGAAGGTGCGCACCAGACCTGCCTCTTCGTAGATGCGCAGTACTTCGCCGATCTCGATGGAGCCATGCCCAAACACGCCGACGAAGTTACGCACCCCCTGGCGTAACAGGCCGAGGACGACCGCCTCCGAGAGCGTCGTATCTATACACCTAGGCAGTGCTCGCCCCGCGATCGCTTCCGCCACTCCTCCGGCCTCCGCTATCACCCCGGCCCGTTGTCGGCGCTGGCGAGCCAGTTCTGCTATCTCTGTCGTTTTGGTAGTCACACCAACCCCCATCATGGCTGGATCCCCCTACTCCAGGCTGAAATCAGTCTTCATCCCAAGCGCCCTTCGTCTCGTCCGATCTGTGCCACTCCTCAGGCGTAAAAATGTAGCTCCTTTCGTTGAGTATCGGCCAGGTTTCGACCGAATGGCATCTCACAGTGGAGAGGGATCTCTCGGCCGATCAGATGCAAACTGATGTCAAGCATATGTCCAGCATCAACCAGAAAGTTAAAGAACTCAAGGTCTTCCGAAGCGAACATCCGCTGGTAGACGTCGCACAGCTGGAGCACAGGGAAACGTTGTGCAGCAGCCTCGCGCTGTCATAGAACCGTATCAGTAGCCGCGGCGACAAGCGGTTCTGGAGACTCCGTGCACCCAGCAAGGAGGCAATTGCCGCCCTTCATGACATCATAGACGACTAACACAGCAGGCTTCACAACATCGTAGAAAACGCCGTTTGGGCTATCATCGCCTGCCATACTAGAAGACAGACAGGTGACCAACGATGTGGACAGCGAAGCCGATCGGCGAGCGGCGCTGCACATGCTGTGCAGTGGCTAGACGCCCAAGGAAATCACCGCTGAGTTGGGATACAGCCAGACATGAGTCTACAAGTGACAGAAGCGAACCGTCAAACGTGTAGCGAACTGGAGAAAGAGGCGAGCACGCCAGATAAGCTCAGCTATGTGCGAGCCCCCATGATCCTAGTCCGTCTGCGTCAAAAGCATCTGGGCCTTTACCGAACCTGAGCAGCATCGAGCAAGAACTGTACGCGACAGTGACGGTCCGCCCCCAGCAGCCACAACAGGCAGATATCTGATATGCGCATCTTTCTCCCACTCAAACCAATGTGGTGGTGCAGGCGGACATCTTCTCCAAATATTTAACCGGCGGACAGAGTATCGCCTGCTTCAATGCCCTCAACATGGCCTCGCGCTACCCAACGGGCCAGCAATACGCCCACCAAGCCATAGATGCAGACCACTTCCTGCTCCACGTCTGGAACGCGTTTGCATACCTACATATTCTCAGGTAGACACAAAGGATGCTTTAGCGGTGGCTTCACCCATCCGTATGTGCTCGGTAGAGTGCTGCGCTTGGGGTTATTAGTGGGAATAGAGTTGGTTTACTCGCCGTTCTATCACCCCAAGAGCAACGGGACCGTCGAGCGTTTCCACCAGGGCTACGAGCAAATGTGTGGGACAAAACTGAGTTGTCTAATCTGGCAGCTGTCCAGCGCCATTCGTTAGCTTTCTTCGAGAGCTATTGCTGCAGCAAGCATCACTCGGCCTTGCACGGACGATATCCTACACAACCGCATCTAGCGGCCGCCTATCCACAACTGACAAACGTTCGAACCGACGGAACGACTGCTACTTACGCAGGGCTGTGTGCATTTCATGCGTCTCATCAACGAGGCCAGGCAGATAGCACTCCCCAATGTGACCTAGGACGTGGGCTAAAGCTGAGCCCAACCAAGGCATCTGGGCTACCCTCGAACTGGCCAAGCTGAAGCCCGCCGAGGACCGCCAGGTGGACTTACAGAAGGCTGCAGAATTGCTGGGCCAATTCTACTTGGCCTGAAAGGCCGCGAATCGAGAACAGCAGAAAAAGATAACTAGATTGATCTTTGACGAGCCTTGGGTAGATAGCAATAAGATCGTGGCCGCAAGACCACGATCTCATCCTCTGGAGTCAGCAGATCCTGACTGCTTTCACTGGCGGAAGCGACGGGATTCGAACCCGCGATCTTCGGCTTGACAGGCCGACATGTTAGGCCACTACACCACGCCTCCGCAACGCTTGGTATGGTACCCCATATCAGCGTAAGTGTCAAATAGCATCACACATAGCGCACCGCAACGTGCAGCTTACGACACAAGCACGTAGCAGCCCACTTTATCGGGGTGATCTAGCACGAGCGCACGGCCCGGAACGCACCGGATAGCCCACAGCACCGAGCAATCCCCAGCAGCCAACACGAACATCAGCGTCCCCCACCACGTAAGCCAAGCGATTCCCAGGCCAACACCCGCGACAGCCGGCAACAGACCCGTTAGCACACCTGGGAGCGCCACAGCCCAGCGGTAAGCGCGTGCTCTTACCGGAACGGAAGCGTGAGTAAACGGAGTGAGCATCTCCCAGCGTACGCCAAACTCGACCGCGTGGCGAGGAGCCCCCGCCAGTACGCGAAATCCCAAGCCGTGCAGGGCTTCGTGCAGCACAATACTGGGCACATACGCGGCTATGAGCAACAACCAGCCTACTGTACCCATGCTAAGCGTGCCCCAACGCAGCAGGTGTGGTAGAACAAACAATAGCGCACTCATTGGCAAGAATACCAGGGCGATGTTGTTAGCGGAGTCGATACTAATCGTCGCCTCGTATCGACGTTCCTCGCTTGGGTGAGGGGCCGGCCCAGACGCTCCATCCACATCGGGATCATCTACGCCACGATCTGTCATTCCGTGTTTCACCCGCATTCGCGTCATCACATAGCGTACAATCCCCTAAGGGATCAAAGGGCGCAGTGTATCCAGGAGAAGAGGCAGCACCTGCAACACAAAACCGATCATCACGTGTGATGCGATGGCCGCGGCCACCCCGTGGCGCTCGCGGATCATACTGTAGACGATCCCCAATAGCCCCATGGCCACCACGACAATGAGCGTGACGAGAATTGGGACATGTGGCAAAAAGTACAGCGCGCCCATCAGCGCATAGAGCGTGCTGCCCACGATAGGGCCCACTTGCTCCTGTACGATGCCTCGAAAAAAGAACTCCTCCAGGGGAGCAGACACAAAGCAGACCTGATAGAATACTAGGACAGTGTTACTCGTCACATACAACCGTTGCGTGTAGACCCGTAGCGGTTCGGCCAA
>CAYOUT010000029.1:0-9417 GCA_964407215.1 uncultured Anaerolineales bacterium
GGCATCGATCCGCCGCCCAAAGACTGTTGCTGTGTGTTGTGCTTTTGCTCGCCCTGGCGTCCGCCCGGCCCCCCGCCGTCGTCTCTCAGGATCCCTCTATCCCAAGTGAGGAGCGTGCGGCTCTGGTTGCGCTCTACAACAGCACGAATGGCCCCAAATGGACCAACAGCTCGGGCTGGCTGCTGGATGACGACCCCTGCTCCTGGTACGGCGTCACCTGTTCTGAGGGACACGTCACCGTAATCAAGCTCATAAGCAACAAACTGAACGGGCCCCTGCCATGGCAACTGGCAAACCTGCCCCATCTGGTGGAACTCAGACTCTTGAATAACAAGCTCTGGGGCACGATACCGGCGCAGCTGGGCAGCCTGAAGAACCTCGTTACCCTCTCCCTCTATCAAAACGAACTGGTGGGCGCGATACCCGCGTTGCTCGGGGGCCTCACCAATCTGGAGCATCTGGAGCTCGCTCACAACCAGCTCTCGGGCGCGATACCGGTGCAGCTGGGCAGCCTCGCCAAACTCAAGGTGCTGTACTTGTCATATAACCAGCTGTCGGGCAGCATCCCGCCGTCGCTTGGAAACCTCAGCAATCTGACGATGCTGGCTCTGTCAAACAACGATCTCTCTGGCGGTATCCCGCGCGAACTGGGCAACCTGAGCAATCTGACAGAGCTCGATCTCGCGGAAAACCGACTCTCGGGCGCGATACCGACGCAGCTGGGCAACCTCACCGAACTCGAGAAGCTGGAGCTCTATGCCAACGAGCTCTCTGGCGGCATCCCGCGCGAACTGGGCAACCTGAGCAGCCTGACAATGCTCCATCTCGCGGCCAACCAGCTGACTGGGCCTGTACCGGCGGAACTGGGCAACCTCACCAAGTTGAAACGCCTGTATATCCATTCGAACCCGCTCTATTGTCCGCTGCCCATGTCGCTGATCGATCTCCGAGGACTTGTAACTTTTTACTTCTGCGACACGGGGGTATGCGAGCCGGAAGTTTTCGAATTCCAGGGTTGGCTCGATGGGGTGGGTGACGTCATAAGCACTGAAAAAATCTGCGTCATGTCTTACGTTCCGGTCATCCTGCGGGGCCAGTAGCCGCCCCGGGCGATCGCCCCAGCCCCCTTGCAAGGCGTCTCGGCCTGCGATATGCTGGCCGTGTACACAGCGGGCGCCACAGGCCGGCCATGCGCTGGTGTATCGCGGCGGCACCTCAAGCTGGCAGAGAGGATGCTATGGACTCCCAACCCAACTTTTTGCTGATTATGACCGATCAGCAGCGGGGCGATTGCCTCAGCGCAGAGGGCCATCCCGTGCTGCTCACGCCGAATATGGATAGCATCGCACAAACGGGCGTGCGCTTTTCGCACTGTTACTCCACGTGCCCCACCTGTATCGCCGCACGGCGGTCTCTGCTGTCGGGCCAGTTTCCGCGCACCCATCGTATGGTGGGGTATCGCGACGCCGTGCCATGGGATGCGCCCGTGACGCTGCCGGCCGCCCTCTCCGCTGCGGGGTATCACACCTACCTGGTGGGGCGCAACATGCACCAACACCCCGAGCGCGCGCGGTACGGCTTTGATCATATGGTCATCCACGGTTCGGGGGGCGACTATGCGGACTGGCTGGCCCAGCGCGCGCCGGATGGGGGCGGCCTGTTCGGGGGCGGGGTCATGCACAACGATTGGACCGCCAGGCCGTGGCACCTCGACGACGCGCTGCACCTCACACACTGGACCGTCAACCAGGCCCTGAAGTTCCTGCGCAAGCGCGATCCTTCCTGCCCCTTCTTTCTCGTGGTGTCGTTCCTGGCGCCACACCCGCCCCTCAGTCCGCCCGCCTTTTATATGGAGCGCTACCTCCGGCAGAGCCTGCCCCAGCCCGTGATCGGTGATTGGGCCCAGCCGCCCGGCGAGAGGATCGGCGGCAACGACCTCGTAGCGCCCGATTATGTCGCGTTACGCGGCGAGGCACTGCACGCGTGTCGCGCGGGGTACTATGGGCTGATCAACCACGTGGACGACGAGATACGGCGCCTCATCAACCCCATCCTCGGCGTGGACGCCATGACGGGGCGCAACACCGTTGTGATGTTCACGAGCGACCACGGCGAGATGCTGGGAGACCACTATATGTGGCGCAAGTCCGTGCCCTACGAGCCCTCTGCGCGCATCCCGCTGCTGGTGCGCGCGCCGGAGCGGTTTGGCTTCCTGCGCAACGCCGTCGCACACCAGCCTGTGGCGTTGGAGGATATCATGCCCACCATCCTGGAGATGGCGGGGGTAGAGATACCGGCAACGGTCGAGGGGCGCAGCCTGGTGCCCCTGCTGCGCGGTGAGCTCGCCGACGCAGAGCCCTGGCGGCCCTACCTGCACATCGAGCACTCGCCCCTGCATCAGACCCTCACCGACGGCAGGGAAAAGTACATCTGGTGGGTGGCCGACGGACGCGAGCAGCTCTTTAACCTGGCCGACGATCCTCAGGAGCTGCACGATCTGGCGGGCGACGGGGCCTCTGCCGAGCGCCTGGCGCATTGGCGGGGGCGTCTCGTGCGCGAGCTCGAGGGGCGGCCCGAGGGTTTTGTCGAGGGGGGGCGTCTGGTTCCCGGCCGGCCCTATCCGCCGGTGCTGGCCTCATAGAGGGCGCTATCGCTGCCTTGGAGCGCTCGGCGAGGCGCATCGGCTGACGCTTACCCCGCGTTGCCAGCGTGCCAGGCATCCCACACCACACAAAGCAGCGGAGGTCGTGATGGTCGCGAAACTGGCTGACGTACCGCAACGGCGCATAGTGTATGTCAATTTTGCGGGTCACCTGCTCAACGCCTACGGCCCCAACATGCTGTATCCGGGCCTGCCGAACACTTGGACGAGCGCCGATTGGCGGCAGTTCATCGACATGGTGGCCGATTTCGGGCTGAACGTGTTCGAGTTCTGGCTCGTGCCCCGGCTCTTTTGCAGACACGGCCTCAAAGCCCCCTTTGGGCGCGCGTTTATCCGAGAGATGAACGCTCTCATCGACCATGCACACCGGCGTGGCGTCGCTGTCGAGCTTCTGGCGTCGCTTTCCACCGTCGGCACCGACTGGATCACCTACTGCCCACGAGACGCCGACCAATGGTCCGAAATACGCCACTTGTGGGATCAATGGACGCGCGCCCTGCCCGAGCTGGACATCGTGGCCATCTTCCCGGGGGACCCGGGGGGCTGCTCGCGCAACGGCTGCACGGCCGAGACCTATATCGACGCGTCCCAGGCCGTCGCCGAGATCATCGTGCGCAATATCCCCGACGCGCGGATCGACTTGGGCACCTGGGGGCCGCCCTTCTTCGGCTGGGGCAACCTCCAGGCCCCGCCGGATTGGCGCGGCGAGTTCCTGCCGCACATTCAGGCCAGCGCATGGTCTTTCGATCGAGGCCGCGCCCAACGCTCCATGGAGCACCTGCTGCGCCGCCTGCCCGACTTTTCCGAACACACCGCCGTGTCCATCAACCTGGGTTTCAACGGAAACGGCGACCCCGTGGGCGACCAAGACGCGCGCCCCTGGGCCCGGCGCATCGCCAGCACACACCGCATCCTCACTTGGGATTACTCGCTCACCGAGGGCGAGAATGTGGTGCTCCCGCACTATCGCTTCGAGCGGCTGTTCCGTCGTCGGCGAGAGGAGCGCGAGGCCGCGCCCTACACTGGGGGCATCTGCTACACCAAGAGCCCGCTCATCAATCAGCTCTCTCTGTACCAGAGTGCGCGGTCTTTTGCCGAACCCCACGCCGAGCACGCTACCGTGGCGCGAGCCTTTTTTGAGCGCCTCTACGGGCCGGACGGGGCGGAACTGGCCGCGCGTGTGCCGCTCTTTGAGGTCGTGCCCGATTGGGGCAACGAGCACCTGGAGCCCGTGGAGCGTGCACAATACCACGCAGAGATGCTGGAGCTGGTCGACGTGTTGCACAGCCTGCGCGACGCGTCTCAGGATGTCCCCTTTCACCCCTCGCCGGAGCGCTACCGATTGGAGCTGCTCTTCTTTGCGACCCTGTTCGCCGACCTCACCTCGCACGCGCCCGACTATGACGCGCTCCGTGCACGCTACTGGGGCCATGTCTACGGCATCTACGACCATCTGCCTCAGCATGTAGATCCGCGCCCCAAAGCCGCCACGGACCGCCTCATCGCCTGGTTCGCCGATCTTTGAGCCAGCTACGCAACGGTGCATATAGCTCGCTGCTCTACGCCGGCCTGCTGGGGGCTGGCAACCCCTTTCGCCCCGCGCCAACATCGCAAGCGAGCTGCGCCTGCCGTGCGCCTCACACTGCACCTCGCGCCAACCCCCGGGCTCTCGGCAGCGCGAGGGCCGGCACAGAGCCCGCATCGATTCGTAGAGTAGCGCCGGGGTTGTGCAGCCGCGTAGGCGCTGTGCCCAAAGCGCCGAGCCTGCTGGGCGATGGGCCCGTTTGGTGCGCTGTTTCGTCTGGCCTAGAATGGGGGCAACTGCCTCAAAAGGGGGGCCCATGCTCCTATCGTACCGTATCCCGCTGCCCTACTGGCTCGAGGATGGCTCTTTCGCCCGGCTGGCCGAGCTCCTGGAGCGCCATCGGCGCGCAGTGGATGAGATCAGCTTGGCCGTGGACAGTGCTGCCCCCGGTGACAAACCCCTGGAGCTTTTGGGGGAGCGAGCCGCTGCCGCCGCCGAGCGCATCGAACAGTTACATACTCGCGGCTTTGCCCGCGTGGGGATTGTTGTACAGACTACCTCGGGCCATCACAGCGCCCTCGGCGAATGCTCGCCCGCGTTCTCTTTTCCGCCCATGGTGGGGCGCAACGGCAAGCCGTACTCCCGCCCCTGTCGCAACAGCCCACAGTACCGCACCTACGTATGCGACAAGTACCGTCTCGCCGCGGGCGCGCGACCGGATTTCCTGTGGGTGGATGACGATCTGTACCACACATACCCTGACGCGGACGATGCCTGCTACTGTCCCGCCTGTGTGTCCGAGTTCTGCTCCGAGTTCTGCGCGAGCGACAGCGATCGCGGCGCTTTGGTCGCGCGACTCGGCGACCCCGCCGCCCAAGATCTGCGCACAGCTTGGGCAGCGTTCAGCGCCGCCACGCTGGAGGGGCTCTGCACCGATATCGGCGAGGCGTTGCGCGAGATGGCCCCCGGGCTTGACGTGGGCCTGATAGCCGCCGGCTCGAGCTCGGGCCGGATCGGTACGTGCTATGCCGCGCTGGGAGGGCGCCGCGTGGCGTGCTCTGGGTGTGGGTTCGGTGTGGATAGCCAGCCCTCCGGCCAGGTGCGCCAGGCGTTGGAGGTGGCCCGGCAGGTGCGCGCCCTGCCCGCCGCAGTGGATCACATCCAGTATGCGCTGACGGGTTCTCCCTGCACAGAGCTGGGCAAAGCCGATCAGACGATACTCAACGAGTGCGCTATGGCCTTTGCCGCGGGCTGCAACGGCGTCCTCTTTGCTATACTGCCCGGGCAGCTGCAGCGTTTGGACGCCATGGAGAGGCGCTTGGTCTCCATCGAGGGCGCTCGCCCACACTGGGAGGCGCTCTTGGCCGCGGCCGCTGGTACACGGCCGGTGGGCATCTGGCCTGTGCAGCAACGACAGCCCGTGGCGCGTTGGATGGATGACCGCCCGCCGAGTTGGCCCCACAGCGACTGGGCGAGCGACGTCGCCACCGTCAATTCGTTGGCCGCCCTCGGAGCGCCGTTCGCGGCAGAGCCGGACAACCCGTGCGCGGCGCTGCTCACGGGGCGAGCGGTAGAGGGCCTCGGCGACGACGAGTTGCGACGTGTTCTGGCCGGTGGCGTGTTGCTGGATGCCCCCTCGCTACGGGCGCTGTGGAAGCGCGGGTTGGGCGAACTGGCTGGTGTGAGGCTGCGCGACGAGCACAGGGGGTATCTGTGGGAACGCTTCAGCGAGCACCCCTTCAACACCCCCTACGCCGGCGATACCCGATCCGTCACTGCGATGGAACACTCCGTCCTGGCGCGGAGCCTAGAGCCGTTGGGGCCGCTGGCACCCGGCGCCCCCTGCGGCGGGTCCGTGGCCGACCTGTCGCACCTGATGCGTTGCGACAACACAGACTGCGGCCCGTGTGCCACTGCCTACGAGAACCCGCTGGGTGGCCGTGTGGTGGTGAACACATACTCCCCTTGGGAGCATCTCGGCACCCGGGGCAAATGGGCCCAGCTACAGGCGGGGTTACGTTGGGCCACCCGCGATCGGCTCCCCCTTTGGATGAATCGTATGCTGCCTGTAGCGGCTCTTATGCGGATCAGTGACGATGCGACCCGCTTCATAGCTGTGCTGCTGAACGCCAGCTACGACCCCACGGGCGCCCTGGAGGTGTTCGTCCGTGCGCAAACAGCCGCGATCACCCTCTACACCGGCGGGATAGACATCCCTCTGCGCCTCGAACCGGCGCCCGACGGCGTGACGTTCACCTTGCCCGGCATCGCTCCGTGGTCTACCGTGACGCTCATCGCCACCTAGCGCCCTCCGCCGCCAACAGCGGCCGCCCGATCCAGCAAGCCGTTACTTGCTCATCGCTCGTATTCGCCTACAATGTCTGTACCCGCGAAGCGAGCGGCTAGCAGCACGGCGCTGTTCGCCCCCCACACTCTCCACTCGGAGGTATAGTTTATGTCATCGCCGGTCTCGCGTCGTCCAACGCTATCAGGTCTCCTCATCCTCGGGATCCTACTCGCAATGCTGCTGGTCGGTTGCAGCGGCCAGCAGCCCTCCACGGCGAGCTCACCGAACGTGCCAACGGCGGGCGAGGTCGACCGTGAGTCCCACTCGACCGGTGCGCCAACTGCAGCCAGTGTTACCGAGGCCACCGAACCCCCGCCAACCGACACACCCACCCCATCGCCGCTGTGGGTGGCGCTTGCGCCCGATCTGCCCGTGAGCATTGCAGAACAGGTGCGCACTGTTCTGGAGCAGGCGAGCACTGTGGAGTATGAGGGTATCCAGCGGCCGCTGGGCATCGCTGGCCCCGACACGCAGGCGGCTGCAAGGGTCTCGGTGGTTCCTCTGGCATCGATAGACGAAACGACCAACACCGAGCCTCCCACACAGTTCACGCTGGCTCAGCGTTTCTACGCTGTCGTGGTCCCTTTTGAGACGGTGAACGATGACATCGACATGGCCGAGTTCCAGGCGCGCTGGGCGGGCGAGGGCGAAGCCCCCATGTTCCTCACAGAGGCCACAGCTCAAGAGTTGGCGCCGGTATTGGGAGAGTGTGCGGGCAGCTTGATCGCCGATGTGGAGGAGATAGAGTCTGCGCTGCTCGCCAACGAGGGCGCCATCGGCGTGCTGCCGTTTCAGCAGTTGGACCCGCGGTTCAAGGTGTTGACGCTCGGCGACCTCAACATCCTGAGCAACCAGCTCGACCCGGAAACCTATCCGCTCGCCATCGCTATCAACCTCGCCGGGCCCAAAGCCGCCTCAGTGGCGCCGCTTCTGCTGGATCAGATCAGCCCTGCGAACAATCGCGACCCTCAGCACCTCACCACGCTGGTGATGACCGGTGTCACTGCTATGACACGTGCCACAGCGGCGCGTATGGAAGCCATGGGCTACACCTACCCCGCTGAGGTCATCGCGCCCGAAGTGAGCCAGGCGGACATCGTGCATGTGAGCAACGAAGTGCCTTTTGTCGAGGGTTGTGTGGTCAACACTACAGAGAACAACCTGGTGATGTGCAGCGACTATCCGTATTGGGCCGCCTTGGAGGCCATCGGCACCGACATCGTCGGCCTGAGCGGCAACCACGTCAACGACTATGGCCGCGACGGCGCCCGCGAATCGATACAGTTCTACCGCGATCGGGACATCGCGATCTATGGCAGCGGGCTCAACGAGGAGGAGGCGTGCGCGCCCCTGATGTGGGAGCACAACGGCAACACCTTTGCCTTCCTGGCGACGCTGGCGTTCGCCCCCGAATACGCTTGGGCCACCGAAACAGAGCCCGGCGCCTGCTACTATTACTATAACAGGGACGAGATCCTGGCCAAGATCGCCGAGCTTCGCGAACAGGTGGATATAGTGGCCGTCGAGTTGCAATACGAGGAGACCTACAACCCCTTCCCCACCTTTGGGCAGGTGATCGAGTTCCGCGAGGTGCGTGATGCGGGCGCCCATATCGTGACAGGCGTCCAGAGCCACGTGCCGCAGGCCATGGAGCCCTACGGGGCCTCGGACCCCAACGGGCCGGGGGCCATCGTCTACGGTCTGGGGAACCTGTTCTTTGACCAGATGTGGAGCTGGGAGACGCGCACGGGCCTCATCGTTCGGCACACGATTTACGAGGGCCGTTTGATCAGCAGCGAAATCCTGACCACGGTGCTGGAGGATTACGCCCAGCCGCGCTGGGCCACGCCCGGCGAGCGCCGCGAGATTCTGGAGCGCATCTTTACCGCCGCCCCCGAGCGGCCTTGACGCCCGGCGGCCCGCAAGCGGCGCACTGTGCGGGTGGGCGGTGCGACTTGTGAGGAGGGAATCCATGGGCAAGCCATCGCGTATCCTGGGGAGTTTGTGCCTGGCGCTGTTGGTGCTCGCCTGCCGTGGGGCACCGCCCACTGCGGATGTCGCCCTGGTCCCCGAGGCCACTGTGATGGCACTGGCGGCAGAGAACGCGCAGCTCGCGGCGACTGTGACGGCGCTCCACGCGCTGGCCGAGGAGCTGGCGCGTTGCGAGACGGCGGAGGCAGCACACGCCACTCCTACCGCCCCGCCAGAGGCTCCCGGCGCCGAGGGCTCCGCGACGCCTCAGCCCTCCGGTACAGAAGCCGCTCAAGCCCATGTGCCGACAGCGTCCCCTGCCGCGCCCACAGAGGGGGATACAACGCTCTACACCAGCAGCGCCTACGGCGTCAGCTTGCGCTACCCTGCGGACTGGGCGTCGGTGGCGGGATATGATGAGCGCTTTGCCGGCGAGGACGGCTTTGTTCAGCTTGGGGCAGTGGGGGGAGCGGGGCTGTCGCTGGCCGAGATTTGCGCGCTGGAATACGACCACGTGCTGCAGCCCTACGGCTCCAAACCCAGCGTACAGACGCTGTCGGTATCCGATCGAGAAGCCTGCCTGGTTCGCCCCTCTGCCGACCAGCCGCGCGAGATGGAGCGCCAAGCCGTCGTTCTCTTGGCGTACTCTGAGCCTCGGGCCATCGGCGGCGGCAGCTACCAGTATTTGGTTCTTTGGGCAGACACCGATCACATCTTGCAGATCGCAGCCAGCCTCGAACTGCTGGAGTAACGAGGTCAACCTCCGCACACGCCGACGAGGAACGCGCACGAGGGGCCTTTCGGGGCCCCTCGTGCGCGTTCAGGCCGGCTAGCGGCCGTTACCGGTCAGCGAACGTTAGATCTCCGGTTCGCACGTCCACTGGGTTAGATCCCAGTCGCCATCGTCGCTGT
>CAYOUT010000030.1:0-9340 GCA_964407215.1 uncultured Anaerolineales bacterium
GCGTTTCGCCCCATGATCTCCATCAGCTTGATGGGGCTGCTATCCCCCATCGCCCACGTGTCGTAGCCGGTGTCTCGAATGGCGGTGGCCACGAAACGAGCCGCGCTTCCGAACCCCGGGCAGTGATCCGTTACCGCGAGGTCGTTATCCACTGTCTTGGGGACGCCGATAGCGTGCAGGTCATAGCCACGGCTCAGCGCCAGCTGGGCGATCTTGTGGGTGGTGTCCATCGAGTCGTTGCCGCCGATGTAGAAAAAGTACCGCACATCGTACGCCATAAAGACCTCGAGGAGCCGCTCATAGTCGGCATCGGTGACTTTGTAGCGCACCGTGCCCAGGGCCGATGCCGGGGTGTTGCGCAGCGTCTCCAGGGTCTCGGGGGATTCCTTGCGTAGGTCGGCGAACTCTTCGTTGAGAACACCGGCTATTCCATGGACCATGCCATAAATGCCGCCGATCTCCTCGTGTTCCATCGCCTCCTGAATAACACCGACGAGGCTGTTATTGATCACCGCGGTGGGGCCGCCGGACTGCCCCACCAGCAGATTGCCCTTTTTCTCGTTCATACCCTCCCTCCTGGTCGTGAGATCCTCATAGAAATTCGGAGTGTGCTATACAGAGGACATGGCACTGCGGTGCGATCCGCACCGTGCGCCATCGGGGTCGCGCAAGCTCAGTGTCTGCATCCCTCGCAAGAGCTGGCTGAGCAACCGGCACACCCCCCGCCACCCGCTATCGCCGAGCTGGAGCCGTCCCCCGCCGTCGAAAAACAGGCAAAACGCGAGATGGCACGTTGCGTTTCCCCCCCGTGACACTGAGGGCAGGGCGCCGGTGCGTCGGCCTTGGAGAAGGGGCGGAGCAGATCGAACTGGGCGCCACAACTGGCGCAACGGTATTCGTACAGAGGCATTGGAGACTCCTCTCTCAGGCTCCAGACGCATCAACAATCTAGTGTACACCCGGCCGCGCTACGCGTCAAAAGCTCTGACGGGCGGAAAAGCCACCAGACATCTACGCCGTGCGGCAGAGTGCCGGCCTATACGAGATGCCGCTTGACGACGACGCTCAGGCGCCGCACGCCCTCACGGATTCTATCCGGCGGCACACTCGCGAAGGAGAGGCGTAGCGTGTTCTGCCCCGTACCATCGACGTGGAAGGGCCCCCCCGGCACAAAGGCGACTTTTTGCTGTACGGCCTCTTGGAGGAGCGGCACCGCATCCATCCCCTTTGGCAGGGTCACCCACAGGAACAGCCCACCCTGTGGCCTAGTGAAGCGCACCTCTGGCGGGAAATGCTCTTCGAGGGCCTCCACCATGGCGTTGCGGCGCTCCAGATAGGTGGCACGGATACGCTGCACTTGCGGGGGCAACCAACCGCGCTGCAGGAACTCGAGCGCGATGGTTTGCGCCAAGGCGCTGGTGTGCAGGTCGGAGCCCTGTTTGGCCATTACGAACTGCTGCGCGATCTCGGGCGGGCACACTGCCCAGGCGATGCGCAAGCCCGGCGAAAGCGTTTTAGAGAAGGAGCTCATATAGATTACGTTGCCGCTGGTTTCGGTGGGGGTGTTGACCCCGAGACGAGCCAAGTCGAGGCTGAGAAGGGTTGGCAGGTGATCTCCCTCAAACCGCAGGGCGCCGTACGGGTCGTCCTCCAGAATCGGTACGCCAGCGGCTTCCGCCAAGGCCAGCACTTCTCTGCGACGCTCCAGTGTGTAGGTTATCCCTGTGGGGTTCTGGAAGGTGGGTAACAGATACATGAACTTGGGGCGCGTCTCAGCGATGAGGCGCTCCAGGTGGGCCATATCCGCGCCGTCATCATCGGCGGGTACGGCTACGAACCGCGCCCCGTAAGCCTTGAACGACTGCAGCGCACCCAAAAAGGTGGGGTTCTCTACCAGAACGATGTCACCCTCATCTACAAAGATGCGCCCCATCAAGTCGAGGCCCTGCTGAGTGCCACTGGTGATGACGATGTTCTCCACTTTGGCGGGCATGCCGGACAGCGTCATGTGGTCGGCCAGCGCCTCACGCAGGGCGGGTAGCCCATCGGTGAGGCCGTATTGCAGCGACTCTTGAGGCATGGTGTGGAGGGCGTGCTGGCAGATCTCTGCGATCTGTTCGATGGGGAAGAGGGCCGCGTCAGGCCAGCCCCCCGCCATGGAGATGGTATCGGGCGCCTGTGCGAACTTTAGTATGTCACGGATGGCCGAGGTGGTCATCCACTCCAAGCGGCGAGAGTAACGCGTTTCCCAGTTAACTGCCATGATGTGTCTCTCCTTGTGCGCTGACGGGGCGACAGTCTCTAGCACGTCGAGACGCGGGCCCCGTCGCAGTATCGATGTGGGCGGCCCTCGCAAGCGCCCGCGGGTCATCAGTCGGATGGCATCGACTGTACCGCCGGGCTGCCCTCCTGGCCCGAGGCGAGCAGGATCCCGCCGAGTATTAGCACACCGCCCAGCAACGCGTTGGGGGGTGGTGTCTCTCCGAGCACCAGGAACGCCAACAAGGTAGCGCCGATGGGCTCGCCGAGGATGGCCACGGTGACGAAAACGGGCGAAAAGTGTGCCAACGCCCAACTGAAACAGGAATGCCCTAGGATTTGGGGTACGAGTGCCAAGGCCAGAAACGCCAAGTAGCTCTGTGTGTCATAGCCTGTCAACGGCTGTTGCGTCCCCAAGCAGGAGAGCAACAAGCCCAGCCCTGCTACGGAGTAGCAGGGCCAAACGTATGCCAAGGTGGATAGGCGGCGGCGTACCGCCCGCCCCGTCAGGATATAGATGGAGGTGGCCACTGCACCCCCAAGCGCCATGGCATCACCCAGCAGTGCGTCACCCGATAGGGTCAAGTCGCCCAAGCTCACCACGACACTCCCAGCAAAGGCCACCCCGATGGCGATGAGCTGTGCGCCCTGTATCCGCTCGCCCAAGAAGACGGCCGAGATGAGTGCTACAAAGATGGGCGTGGTGGTCACTAGAATCACCGAACTGGCCACGCTGGTCAAAGAGAGGGAGGTGATCCACAGGGCGAAATGCGCCGCTAGAGCCAGCCCCGACAAGATAACAAGCCCGATTTGACGGCGATCGAGTTCGGCCCATTCGCGCCGAACCCGGGGCCAAGCCCAAGGCGTGAGAATCGCAGCGGCCAACAATAGGCGCTGGGCGCCCACCACGAGCGCCGGGGCGTTCGCCAAGCGAATGAGAACCGAAGCGGTGGAGAGAGCTAACACACCAGTGGCGACGGCGCCCCAGTGGAGCGGGCTATGGGTGTTCTCCGGCTGCGCGGCGCCGCCGATGTCGGGTGGAGGAGCTTTGGCTGTCATGCTGCGATTCTAGCCTTTTGCGGCCGAACGTCAAAGGCCGAGGCACAGACTCTTGCGATGCAAGGGTCGTGTGGTAGAATAGAATAGAGTTAACAGAAGGGTTGTGTGAGCTATGCCCATACGCGTATTGCCGCCCGACGTGGCCGACAAGATCGCTGCCGGCGAGGTGATTGAGCGCCCCGTGTCGGTGGCTAAGGAACTGATCGAAAACGCGCTGGATGCAGAGGCCGACGAAATTCGCGTCGAAATCGCCCAAGGGGGGCGTCGCCTCATTCGCGTGAGCGACAACGGCTGCGGCATCCCCGCCGACGAAGTGGAGGTGGCTTTTGCTCGTCACGCTACGAGCAAACTCACGCGCGTGGAGGATCTGTACCGTTTGCGTACGTTGGGGTTTCGGGGCGAGGCGTTGGCGAGTATCGCGGCGGTCTCGCGGCTGTCCCTTTCCACCCGCGCTTCGGGCGAGGAGCTGGGCTCCCTAGTGCAATGGGAGGGGGGGCGGATGAGCGCCCGCCAACCGCAGGGGCGCGCTCGCGGTACGATGGTTACGGTGGAGAACCTGTTCTTCAATACGCCAGCACGGCTCAAGTTTCTGCGCGCGGATACCACAGAGGCGGGGCACATCGCCAAGCTGGTGAGCAGCTATGCCTTGGCCTTCCCCGACAAGCGCTTCTCGCTTGAAAATAACGGCCGCTCCGTGGCGCGCACTACCGGTACGGGCTCTTTGCTGGACGTGATCGTGGCGTTGTACGGCCTGGATGTGGCGGAACAAATGATCAAAGTGCCAGGACGCGCACAGGAGCCGATCCGAGTGTGGGGCTATGTGAGCGGGCCCTCGCTCCACCGGGCCAACCGTCAGGATGTCATCTTTTTCGTGAACCTGCGCTGGATCCAGGACAGCTCCCTGGCCTACGCTGCCAGCGAAGCCTACCGCACGCTATTGCCCGATGGGCGATACCCCCTCATTGTGCTTAATGTGGAACTACCCCCGGAGGATGTGGATGTCAATATCCACCCCACCAAGCGCGAGGTGCGCTTTCGCCACAGCCGCGATGTCTTTTCGGCCGTACAAAAAGCCGTGCGTACAACACTGATGGCGCACCACGTGGTGCCGTTGATGGCGGAAGGCGCTTCGCCGAGCGCGCGCTTCCCACAGTGGGGTCAGGGCGCGCGGAGCCTCACGCCTCAACAGGCGCACATGGCCATGGAGGTCCAACGTACCGCGGATCGAACGCCCCTGGAGGAGGCTGTGCCCAACAAGTCGCCCGAGCGGCTGCCTATGTTGCGTGTGCTGGGACAGATCGCTCTAACGTATATCATCGCCGAGGGGCCGGGTGGCATGTACCTGATCGATCAACACGCAGCGCACGAGCGGATTCGCTATGAGGCACTCAAAGCCCAAGCGGCCAGCCGACAAGCGCCCGCACAGGAGCTGCTGGAGCCGATCAGTTTGGACCTGAGCCCGCAGCAGGCTGCTCTGCTGGAGGAGCACCTGGACGTGCTAGAAGCCTATGGGTTCGAGATCACGCCGTTTGGTGGCGCCACCTTTCTGGTCAAGCGGATACCCGCGAGCCTGGCCGACCAACCGATCGCGCCGGCGGTGGTAGAGATGATCGACGCGGCCGCGGGCGAAGGTGAAGGGTTCTCTTGGGAGGATCAGGCCTTGGTGACGCTCTCGTGCCACACAGCCGTCCGCGCGGGGCAGTCGCTCTCGTTGGACGAGATGCGCGACTTGGTGCGCCAGCTTGAGCGCGCCGAGCTGCCCCACACCTGCCCACACGGCCGCCCCACTGTGATTCATCTCACGCAAGAGCAGCTCGAAAAAGAGTTTGGGCGGCGCTGACGCCAGCAACCACCTCTCAGCCGGTACGTATAGTACACGATATCCGGTGACGGGGGCTGGTCGCCGTGGGAGGGGATATGGGCAAGCTGTATCGCAGCGAGACGGACCGACTACTGGGCGGGGTCTGCGGGGGTTTGGGCGAGTATTTGAGCATGGATCCCCTGTTGTTGCGGATCGCGTTTGTGGTGATGACTATTGCCAACGGCGTGAGCGTTGTGGTGTACATTCTACTGTGGCTTCTCGTGCCACGCGGTAGTACGCTCGATGGACGATGGGCAGGGGCCGACAGCAAAGGCGGACAGCAGCTCGGTACACACCATGAACAGTCGGGGCAGAGGAGCCCTGTGGCGCTGGAACCCGGCTACGGCGCGTCTTCCGATGGCGGGGTGGCCGTGAGCAACCGCATGGTGGTGGGCGGAGCTCTGTTGGTGGCAGTGGGGCTGCTGATCCTGTTGGATAACTATGGCTTGTTGTTCTGGCTCAACGCACGTGGGCTGGGGCCGCTGCTACTGATGGCGTTGGGTAGTGTGCTTGTACTCAACGCATTGAAGGACAAGCGATAGCGGGCGAGTCAAGGCAGCGCGGGTTCCAGCGCTGTGCGCTGAACGATTGGGTCTGGTGTTTGACCACCCAGATGCCAAAAGCTATACTGCCGTGTGTGGGGCCTGAAGAGCATGAGGTTCGCGAGAAACGGTAGGTGAATGTGACAGAGACCAGGGATCGCCATCGCGCGGAGACCATCGCAAGGTTGCGGCGCGTGGAGGGACAGATTCGCGGGATCCAACGCATGATCGAAGAGCAGCGTGATTGTGAGGCCATCGTCACGCAGTTGATGGCGGCGCGCTCGGCGCTGGATCGCGCCAGCTTGCATGTGGTGACGCACCATATCGAGCAATGCCTGGTGGATCCTTCGGGGCGTGAGAATCGCAGGAACCTGAACCGGATCGTCGAGTTTTTTCTCAAGCTTTCGAGCGTCACCCCAGAGTCGGGTCTGCCGGTTGCCCCTGTGGATGAGACGTGATGGCCGAGCGGGGCGGTGTTATTGGCGAACCTGTGTGACAAATCGATAGGTCCTCTTGTTGGGCGGAACGGATGATATGCGCTGTGTCGTCTTGAGGCCCGTGCTGAGGTATTGGCTGATAGCGTAGCCGGCACGACTCGCTAAAAGTCGGCGCAGTGCCCCAGTCGCTCCATGCCAGCATAGCCGTTGCGCTAGCGCTCGCACGAGTTGCAGCCCTTTCGGAGCGGGCGCATCCACACTTTCCTCGCAGCGGACGACACCCCCTCTGTTGAGGCACAAGTTTGGCAAAAACGCTTGTGGAAACGACACACCGCTGAGAGCAGAGAGGATACTCGGTATGCAGGTTACGTTTTTAGGGACTGCAGCCGCTAACGCTTTCCCGGAGGCCTTTTGTCAGTGCGACAACTGCCAGCGCGCTCGACTGTTAGGCGGCCCCAGCCTGCGAAAGCGCTCTTCCGCGTTGATCGACGATGTGATGCTGATCGACCTGGGGCCCGATATCATGACCGCCTCCAACCTCCACGGTCGCCCGCTCACCGGTGTACGCTATTGCCTGCAGACCCACGCTCACGCTGACCATATGGACACCTCCCACTTGCTGTCGCGTAGCCCCGCGTACGGTGTGGTGGGCGCGCCGAGGCTGCACTTGTATGCATCGCGAGCCACGCTGCAAGTGGCTGCGCAGCTCCTTGAGCGAGACTGCGCTCCGAGCGGCCTTCTAGACCCCGAGATGGGCGAACGGCTGAACCTGCAGATTCATCCCGTCGAGGCCGGGCAGTCGTTCACTCTCGGTGCATATCGTGTGACAGCCTTTGCAGCGAACCACGATCCCTTTGTCGAGCCGCTGCTCTACGCTGTGCAGACGGATGCACGTACCATCTTCTATGGCGCCGACACCGCGGCGTTGCCCGAGGAGACCTGGCGAGGCTTTCACCAACACCGTCTTTGCTTTGACTTGGTGATACTCGACCACACCTATGGCTCCCACGAGCTGGGCGAGGATCACCTCTCTGCCTATCAGCTCATCGAGCACGTTGCGCGTATGCGCGAAGAGGAGCTATTGACCGCTGACGCCCGTGTTCTGGCCACGCACATCGCACACGAGGGGAATCCGCCGCATCCGGAGTTGGCCGCGTTTGCCGCTGAGCACGGCTACGAGGTAGCCTACGACGGATTAACGGTGTAGCGGGAGGTAGTTGCGTGACGATAGCTAAGAGGAGGACGATGGCCCTCACCAACGCGCAGACGGCACAGATAGGCCTGCTGAGAGCTATCTATAGCGTCTCGTACCTGCTCTCCACCAGGACCTATATTTGGGCCGGCCTGGTGCAGGACGTGATGACAGGTCGCTTCCTGAGAGATCACGGGGATGTGGATGGATTCACACTGAACCTCTGGGAGCTACGGCATGACATGGCCGCCCTGTTCGAGCGGCGAGGTTATCGCGTGTCGTTCCTTGAAGAGTTTCACATACTGAGGATAGATGGGGATGGCGTACACGCTGGCCTCAACCCGCTGGAGGTCGACGGCGATACCGCCATGTGGCGCCACATCGGGGATCGCGGAACCCTGTACTTTCCCAGCCGATGGCTGTCCGATACGCCCCTCCCCTTTTACGATACGCAAGTGTTCGTATCCGGTGTCGAGTTCGAGTACGCCATCAAGACGCACCCCGAGCTGCTTAGCCCGACGTGGCGCGGGCGGGAAGAAGACACTCCGGCCATCTCATGGCTGGAGGGGGCGCTTCGCGAACAGGCGCTTTCGCCCAAAGATGTGCTGAGGCAGGTTTGGAGCTACAACCCGTTCTGGGTGTCGCGAGGCTACACCGAGTATGCGATGCCTTCCGTCGCCTGGAGATTGGAGCCACGGCAGAGGGCGCGGACAGGTGATGCTACGCCCAAGGATCTCGGAGCAGATGCCAAAGAGCCCCCGCTACACCAGACCCCCGTTGCGGATCAGGGCCGAGATGAGAGGGCATAGCCCTCGCTGTGGCGGGGGTACACCAGGTCTGGCGGGGCGCAGCCCCTTCTCGTTCACCACACCTCCCGATCAGGTTTTCTTCTGGCCGAGTCACGGTAGCAGCGTCAAATTTACGTGAGCTAAACGCACACTGGACTTTGGCCCCGCTGTCACTTATAATGGCCGCGTGGGTGCGCTCAGAAGCTCGTTGAGTGCTCATCGATTGGCTCGCAGAGCAACCAGTTAGGCAAACAACGATCGGATCCTGAATGTAGCACGGCGCCCTATAGAGCCTCGTGTAGGCGGTTGGGGGGCGCCACAACGGGCGATTCCTAGAGCGCATTAACAGTCATCCGTTCGATAGGGGGTAACTATGCTCAAGGACTTTAAGGCGTTCATCATGCGCGGCAATGTGATGGACCTCGCAATCGCTGTCATCATGGGCGCCGCCTTTGGAGCTATCGTCAACTCGCTGGTGGCCGATATCCTCATGCCACCTATCGGGTTGGTGTTGGGGCAGATCAACTTTAGCGATATGTTTATCAGTTTGAACGGCCAAGCCTATGGGTCGCTGGCGGCGGCTCAAGAGGTGGGCGCGCCTACGCTCAATTACGGGGTCTTTATACAGACGCTGATCAATTTTACCTTCATATCGGTTGCCGTCTTTATCCTCGTGCGGGCGCTGAGCCAACTGCAACGGCCACAAGCCGTCCCGGTGGAGCCGACGGAGAAGGACTGCCCGTATTGCCTATCGACCATACCGATCAAAGCAACTCGATGCCCCCATTGCACTTCCGAGTTGCAACTCGATTAAGGAGAGAGAGTATGGATGAACTCGTAAAGCTAGTTGCCGAGAAGACCGGTATCTCGCAAGAGCAGGCCAAGATAGCCGTCAACCTCGTGTTAGGGGCCCTCAAGGAACGGTTGCCAGCCCCGGTGGCCAGTCAGCTTGAGAGCCTCATTGGGGGCGAGGGCGGCCTTGATCTCGCCAAAGGGATTGGTAGCCTGTTGGGGTAGATCCAGTGTACGAGGCTGAGTGAGGGGCGACGGCGTGCCCCACCGATAAGGCGGCCGCGCCTATCCACATTGAACGAGACAAAAGATGGGGCCGATTGCATCAACAATCGGCCCCATCTCAGGTTTCTGGCTGAGGGACAGGGATTCGAACCCCGATCGCCTGATCCAGAGTCAGGTGTCCTACC
>CAYOUT010000031.1:0-6843 GCA_964407215.1 uncultured Anaerolineales bacterium
AAAGCAAGCCCGTTTGGGCTTCAGGGGAATTTACAGAACTTCGAGGGCTCAGCCGGAAATGATCTCGACGGTTTTCTTAAATACATGGTGGAAAGAAGACATAAGACACTGGCGAAGCTTGGAGGGGCATGCGGGGCATGTGGGGCATGCGGGGCATGGGCACTCATTATTTGATGATCTACCAGCATCTTTTGTCGTCTTAGACGCCTACCTTTATTTCCTCTTTCACATTGGAGAGCGATCACTCCCCAATGCGTTCATTCGCATTGCAAGGAAGTTGCGGCAAGGAGACCCCCAGAAGATGCCGAGCAAGGCCAATATTGTACTTCTAATGGAGGTTCTCCTCCAACGCTATGTATATGGAAGCCCCTTGGAACTTAAGCGGTACGCTGATCTTCGTGAAGAAGTCCTCTTTTTTACTCGACCTGCTCGTAGAGCACGGCTCAAGCTCTGCCTTCCTGATGCCTTCCTAATGCGTGACGACTTCGTAACCCCTGTGTCAATTTGACATGGCTCTTGAGTAGTTGATGAACAGAGCTCTTACCTAAGCCCTCGAGACGCGAGGAGGGCTTACTGCGAGAGGATTGCTGCATGAGCTATAATCGGCGGCGAGACTTAATCCAAAGTTATGTCCAGGGAACCGGGGCCGCAACAGCATTTATATCTAGGCAACGAGAGAAGGGCGATAAATATTATTGGAAATGTCAAATGGATGGACGAACAACGTAGACCTAGGCCTTTGGCTCCAGGGCATCCTTAATTAAAAAGAAGAAATCAGAAGCGATATATTCTGATATTGACCCGTATTTATCATATTAAATCCTAGAGGAACATGAGCTTGTATTGCTGAAATATGCATCATGACGCCTCAGCAGCGATACAGGGGGGATAAGCATGGGGAACCTTACGGGTGAAGCGGAAAACGGTCGCTTGAGGCTTGCTTTCGACGGCCATCTGAGGCTGGAATTCCGGGGAGCCAAGGTCACAACCGACGCGGGATTGTTGGCGGTGAGGGAGCTGGACGAAGTGCTGGGGCTCGCCGATATGGCGGGGGCGATGATACAGGACGGAAGGACCGGAGGGAATATCAGGCACCAGATGACGGGGCTGCTGCGGCAGTCAGTTTACGCGAGGCTCGCGGGTTATGAGGATGTGAACGACCAGGAGGCGCTTTCCCGCGACCCGGCCATGCGGGCTGTTGTCGGGAAGAAGGCGCTGGAGCGCAGTGCCGCCAGCTCCCAGACCGTGTCCCGCTTCGAGACGGAGATACTCGCAAGCGATGAGAACATAACAGCCCTCTCATCCATCAATCATGCCTGGGTGGCAAGGGCGATGCGCTCAAGCGAGGGCAAGAAGGTCATCCTGGACATGGATTCGTCGGAGTCCCCGGTGCATGGGAATCAGGAGGGATCGGCCTACAACGGGCACTTCTGCTCCCGCTGCTATCACCCCCCGTTCGTCTTCAATCAACACGGTGATTGCGAGGGCGCCATGCTTCGCCCCGGCAACGTCCACTCGGCAGACGGCTGGCGAAACCTGCAGGAGCCCATAGTTGATAGGTATCGGGCTACGGGAAAGAAGCTCTACCTCCGTGCAGACGCCGCCTTCGCCTCCCCGGACCTCTATGAATACCTGGAGGATGAGGGCATCCTCTACACCATGAGGATCAAGGCCAACAGCCGGCTGGAAGAGCATATCGAACACCTTCTTACCCGCCCGGTGGGCAGACCGCCCTCAAAACCCCAGGTCTTCTACCATGACTTCACTTATCGGGCTGCCTCCTGGAAGAAGTCGAGGAGGGTGATCGCCAAGATAGAGTGGCATCAAGGAGAGCTCTTCCCCCGGGTGGGCTTCATCGTCACCAACTTAAGCAAGGTAGCGAAGAACGTGGTGAGATTCTACAACAAGCGTGGCTTATGCGAGCAGCATATCAAGGAGGGCAAAGCTGCCTTCACCTGGACCAGGCTGTCGTGCACCAGATACGCATGCAACCAGGTGAGGTTGGCCCTCTTTGTCCTGGCCTACAACCTTGGCAACTTCCTGCGCCGCTTCGCCCTGCCCGCAAAGATATCCCACTGGTCGCTCAGAAGTGTCCAGCTCAAGCTGATAAAGATCGGGGCCAAGGTCATAAACCACTCAAGAAGAACGGTCTTCCAGATGGCGGAGGTCGCCGTGCCCGGGGAGCTGTTCGCCGAGGTCCTTTCCCGTATCCGCCGACTGACTGCAGTTCCGACCTGAAGTAGCAGGCACGAAGGGGCGAGTCCTGATGAAAGATGAAAGCCGGTGGCCCGACTCCGGATATCGGCGAAGTGAGCTGTTTTCGGCCAAAGGGAAGGGGGCGAATCGAAAGGAGGAAAGGAATCGCTTCCCTGAAGGAGATAGCTGCTCGAATTATGGTAAAATCATGGCATCAGGAGGTGCATATGGGAAATACCGATTGAGATATGTTGGGTGAAGTTGGCTACATGAGGGGGACTGCCATGAAAGAGAACGACAAACTGCCGATTGTACTGAGACATAGAGAAAAAATTTCTGCTTCAGGATTTCTAAGAGGAAGATACGACCCTGTAAGAAGCATGAGTGTATTCAACGGGATTCCACTAGTGGAATTGGCGAAACCACAAACTACAATTACAGAAGCCCGGGAAGGGATTGATGATTCTGAAACGCGAGAGACATATATTAGGGGACAAGCTTTCGGAATGAAGCTACCGGAAGACGGCTTTGTCTTTGGTTGCACTATTTCGACTAGTACCAGTGAAGGAATTGACCAGTCAGAAGCCAGTGAGATCGCGAGCATGTCGAAGAGTACTGATATTACTCGTGCAGAAGGGGGGATAGATGCAGACGAGGCTCCTGAGTCTCTTGGTCTCCATCAATTTGACCGCACCTCAATAACGGAAACCTTTGAATCTATCGACCAGAGTGAAGTCATAGATGACAACTTTAATAGCCTTTGATATGCCACAGAAAGAAGATGATTCTCTTCAATGCTGCTAATTCTTACGAATACAGATGATTTAACTGCTGACTTCTTCATCCTGTACCTCGAAGAGTGCGGCATCCCTTATTTTAGGTTCAATGTTGATAGGTTTCCTACCTCTGTTGAAATGGAATATCGAACTACTTCGAATGGTATTGTCGGTGTCATTTCGGATGGACATTGTCGCATCGCCCTAGAAGACGTTTCTGTTATTTGGTATAGAAGAGCATTGCTTCCTCCTTCTATTGTAGGCCTTGAAGAAGATAGTGTTCCATATATCAGGCAAGAAAGCCGCCATTTCCTTGAAGGCACTTTCCTTGCACTCCGGGCGCCATGGGTCAACTCCCTCTATGCAACACAAATCGGAGAGCGAAAACTATATCAACTTCGAGTCGCCTATGATTGTGGTTTTTCAATTCCAAAGACAATCGTTGGCAATAACCCCCTTGCCTTTCAGGGAGCTAGGGAATCGAAGGGGGGATTTATATGCAAGCCTATTTATTGTGGACTACAGATCACCAAGAACGGTTGTTATAGTGCCTATACTCACCAGCCTGACTACGAAGACCTAGAAGACTACGCAGCAATAAGACTTTGTCCTACATATCTTCAGGAGGAGATCAGCAGAATAGAGGACATCAGGGTTACGTTCTTTGGAGCATCTTATTTCGCTGTATCTATCAAGAGTGATGAAGGTTTAATTGACTGGAGGCGACCCGGAGCGCAATTGCATTACAAGGAAGTCGATCTCGATGAGGTTGTAATAGATTCATGCTGTCGCTTCATGAGCGAGCTAGGTCTTTTCTATGGTGCATTTGATTTCATCCGTGACAAGACAGGGCAACTCTATTTCTTAGAGATAAACCCAGCAGGTGAGTGGGCGTGGCTGGAGAAAGAACTGGGACTTAGTATGAGGGAGGCCCTCTTGAATCTGATTGAGAAGGTCAAGATTAAGAAATGAGTGGGTTCTCTGAGCACAAGATACATGAGGCACCTGATTCTATTACCTCAGCTAGCTTAACTGACTATCTCTACAAGAAACCAGAAGAAATAGGCATATGCAAAGCTTTTCCGCACTGGTTTAAAAAGGCTTGGGGGCTTTCTTGCCACTTGTTCTGCGGATACGCATGGGGCGATCTGCCCTCACCAAATATTGAGCTCCCTGAGCCAGAACCATCTAGCAACTTAGACGAAGCTCTCTTTGAAAGACTTGGGCAAAAAATGTTCGATGAGGGTGCCTCCAGAATAAATACTATCCGAGATAAAGCACAAAAGCTGCTTGGCCTTGTTGGCATATTTATTCCAATTTATTCTGCAACCCTTGTATATGCATCAGGCAAAGCTAGCACGCTTAGCTTTCCTATCAGGGTTTCCCTCTCTGTAATCGTTGCTTGTTCAATTCTTGCCCTATTATTGTCCGTCTTCGCCGCCCTTAGAACACTAGCAGTCACTAGTTTTAGGACACCGTTTATCTTAATGATCTTTAACCCTGAAAAGGCAGAATATGTGGGCGTTTCAAGTATTCATATTGGCAAGGAGTTCATGCAATATGCTAATTATAACCAAGTTCGGGCTGATCATCTAGCTGATTTTCTCCGTGCCTCTCAGATGTTTTTTGGATTAGCAGTTGCAGTGCTTTCTCTAGCAGGTAGCTTTCTCGCAATTTCCCTAATTATTAACTGACCGTAATTTATGTTAATGCACACGGTGCAATTTTTAGTTCATACAGCCATCAAGGGTGGTCAACTGCTCAAGATGAGTTTAAGACGAGTTTAGGAGTTCAGACACAGAAGGTCTTATTTGTCTTTGCGGAAAGATATGCTATAAATAAATAGGGCTTTCTAAGGGGTGATTTACATGAACTTCCTGGAGCAATTGGTATCAGAATGGTATGCCTACAGGGGGCATTTCGTTCGCACGAACATCAAGTTCGGCAAGAGGGCGAAGGGCGGCTGGAAAGGCGAGATGGATGTCGTCGCCTACCATCCAACCACAAGCATACTAACACATGTCGAAGCAAGCACTGACGCAAGCCCATGGGGCAAGAGAAAGGTTGACATCAACCGTAAATTCAAGGATGCCAATGCTCACTATGAAGAGCTGTTCAACTTCGAAATCAGGGAAATCAAACGCTTAGCAATAATCAGCTATTTCAGGCCTAGAACACCTGTCGATTTCGGAAATGGTATTGAGTTGCTAATCATACCGCAGTTCGTTGAGCGCATTACGGAAGACCTATCGAAACGTAGCCCTCTGAGGGATGCCGTTCCCGAAGAATACCCATTATTGCGAGCTATGCAGCTTAGTGCCTACTATGGGGTATCAAGGAAGCCTGGTATTGCGGCCATAAAGACTTAATTCACCATCTTGCCTGGGGAGGGCTCCAATGACACTTATTCTCACCGAATTATCAAAACATGGTATTGCCATGGCAGCCGACTCAGCCCTTACCTGCATTCATGCAAGCACGGGTTTACCGAAACTGGCGAATGGCCCTAGAAATAAAGCAAACAAACTATTTTTCATAGACCATCTTAATGTCGGGATTTCAGCGTGGGGCTTATTTCAAGTCTTTGATATACATACTGGCAAAGACTATGGTTATGTTGACAACTGGCTCCAGAACTTTATCACCGCAGAGCTAGCTGAGTGGATGCCCGTAAGAAATGTTGCTGCCTTATTAGCGGACAGGTTAAACGAAGATTTCAAAGGAAACCTACTTCATTGTGAGAAGATTGAAGGCCTTGATAACCGAAGAATGGGTTTTCATGTTGCTGGTTTCGAAGAAGTAGCTGGCGTATATGGTCCATCTTTCTACCATGTTAATAACGGCTGCTATGTAGTTCTACGCGATAGAAAGAAAAACAAGTGCATTGAAAATGGCGTGGAGGTCTCATCAAGATTTAAACCAGAGGAGTCGCCCCCAATTCGTGAATTTAGACCAAACCACGATATGTCCCCTAAAGAATTCATGGATAAAGGATATTGGTTTACCAGGAACGGAGATTTCGGGTTATTCGTTGATGCCTGCAATAAGTATGGTGGGAAATGGCTTTCTCGTCGGAGCAAAAAGCTGGATTCTTCTCTTGAGAACAGAGGCAAGGCCCTACGACTATTTATTTCACATGTAATACGTTCAGGAAGTAAACCTATATACCACATCAGTGAACCAATACAGGTAGTGCTTCTAAGAAATAAATAGTTGAGTTTATAAGCTACGATAGCACTTAAGGCCGAAAAAGCTCAATGTCCTTCAAAAGAACTCTTCAACGAATAGACTCTCTGAACTGATTGGCGTCAACTAGCCTGACTCTCATTCCGCACATCTCAGCTCTCATTCCGCACATCTCAGAACAGATATCTCCGAATTAAGTTCCCAGCTCAGCTAGGCTTTTACTTGCTCTTCCCTAATACCACCTCGGCGGTAATCCGCTCCCAGTCCTTAAGGAGGGCGTCGATCACCCTGCGATTGGCGATACCTCGAGACAGCTCCTTCGCCTGCTCGGCAGAGACTATCTTGTGCAGCAGCCTTCCCCCGACCCGGCGGTTCCATTCGTAGTAGGGACCGTGCAGGTCTTCCTCGCGTCCCGAGGCGCAGCGGCAGTTGGGCCGGCCACAGGACTTCAGGCGAGAATAGAGCGTTCCCGAACAGACCAGGTCCATTCCGGCCAGCTTGCGCTTGATCTCCGAGGCCGGGTCCGTTTTCTTCTTGCCGGCCATCCCTGGCTCCCTCCCGTATTTTGTGGCCAAAAAGCTTGACAACAAGAGGTGGGAATGAAAGAGGGACCTTGTATGGTAATAGTCACCGGGTTATCGGTGGCTTTTAGGGTCCTGTGCCACCTCTGAGATCTGCTCAAGAC
>CAYOUT010000032.1:0-6070 GCA_964407215.1 uncultured Anaerolineales bacterium
ACAGCGACGATGGCGACTGGGATCTAACCCAGTGGACGTGCGAACCGGAGATCTAGATGTAGCCCTGTTGTAAGGAGGGCTCTTGACCTCCTTTGCGAACCTATCGAGCGGGGGAGGTGCGCATCTGTCGCTCCTCCCCATTTGATTGAGGGGCGTAGCTGAGAGAGTGACATTATGCCGCGTACCGCCGAGTGGGTGACGCTCTCCACGAAAATTGACATTGATCAAGAGTTCGTCTATAATTCTGGCGGATTTGGATGCTTGGATTTTACGTATTATTTTTGCCAGTGTCATCCATTGGTTCGACAGGTGTCAGCGCAATCCTTCCGTATTCAAGGCTTGGGTACGTACCGATCACACCAGGCTCTACGTTCTGTACGTCACCAGCTCCCTCTCGTATCGTGCTCAAATCATTTGCCACATCGATTACTCTAGGAGGGGCCTCGCGCTTTGGCTGATGCAACTCGCTGCACTGCAGAAGTGAGGGTTTCGGCCTCTTTGTGCTGTATTCACCGCGCAGAGTGAACCAGTGCTGCCTGATCTCGCGACTATACGCCGATAGCTCTAATACTGATGATTCTCACCTGGGTGAGAGCAAGTTCGCGATACTAGTATCGTCCGTTGAGCCCGCGGGCTACCGTGAGATGCATTGGGAAGCAAGTGGCTCCTGCGTGCTTGATCGACCGTGCTAGCGCTCTAGAGACCCTCCTCTTCAGGTTCAGGCTCGAGCAGATCGGAGGCAGACAAAACCACTACATCCATCGGTCTGTACCAGGTAGAGGAGCAAACCCTTCGGGGCACGAACCTCGGTACCCGATCCGTCAACCCTAGCCCGTTTGGCCGCTGGTCGAAATCGGCGCTGGGCGACCCTGGCGCTGAAAACGTTGACACCGTCTTTTGCCAATGGACAGATTCTGATGGACTCGGACACGACCCGACAGCTGACCGAGAAAACGGCCACCAATAAGTTGTCACCTCGCGAGGCGCCTGTTCTGGTCGTTGATCTCAGCAAGCTGGATGGCAGAGACCGCGCCCTCCTTGTCTCTGGCTTGACTTATCGTACCGACGGTCGCAAGCTGCCGTCAGTCGCCAGGGATGACAACATCACGATTGCTCTACACTGCACGTGGCCGATACGCGAGGTACTGTATTTTCGCACACACCTTCTCCGAATACCCATTTCGGCATCTATTGCTCGACTCGGCACACCTTATTTCACGACAAAGGAGTGAGTCAGATGAGCGTCATGCAAGAACTATGGCACAAGAAGCATTTGTACTTTTTCCTGTTGCCAACCTTTGCGTTTCTGATTGTTTTCAGCTATTACCCACCGCTGTTCGCCATCTATAACTCATTTTTTCAGTGGGACGGGTTCCAGGCTCGGGTCTTTATCGGGCTCCAGAACTTTCGTGACATCTTCAAAGACAAGGTGTTCTTGAGATCCATCTCGAACCTGTTTATCCTGATGGGCAGTGGGTTGGCGATCGGCTTGTCTGTGCCGTTGATAGTGGCTGAGCTCATCTTTAACCTTCGCAACGACCGGCTTCGTTACCTCTACCGACTGGCTTTCATCATCCCCATGGTTGTGCCGGGCCTGGTTGGCACTTTTCTATGGCGCTTTATCCTGGATCCAAACGTGGGGCTCATGAACATGCTCCTCGAGGCCATCGGTGGTCCCGGATGGCGGCAGCCCTGGCTGGGAGGTATCAAAACGGTCTTGCCCTCTTTTATCATCATGGGATTCCCCTGGGTCAGTGGCGTGAACGTGTTGATCTATCTAGCGGGTCTGCAGGGAATCCCTGGCGAGATCTTTGATGCGAGTCTCATCGACGGAGCTACGGGTATTCAGAGGTTCTTCAGGGTCGACCTGCCGCTGGTGATGGGGCAGGTGAAGCTATTGCTGATCCTAGGAGTTATCGGTGGTCTGCAGGCGTACCAGGCGCAGCTGGTACTGACCAATGGCGGCCCCGGTTACGCGAGCATGATGCCCGGGCTTGTGATGTATCAAGAAGCGTTCTCTTACAACCGCATCGGTTACGCTAATGCTATCGGTCTGCTTACATTCCTGGTTATCTTGGTCTTCACCTATATCAATATGAAATACGTGCGGTCGAGCGCTGAGTACGTCTAGCGCCTGCTCTGTGTGAGACCAATATATATATTATGTGGAGGACTCATGGCGACACAATCCCTTGACAGAGAAATGGGAGAGGCTAGAGCGGTGACGCGCCCGACCGCGCGAAAATCCATCTCGGTGCGGCTGGCAAAGGCGGACGTTGGCCTGAACGCTGTGCTCTTGATCCTTGTTATACTCACGCTGTATCCGTTCGTCGCGATGCTCTTTATGAGCGTGAAGGACAACCCGCAGTTCATCCATGCGCGTTGGGTGCCAACCCTCCCGATGCACTTTGAAAACTATGCCTATGCGTGGGAGGCCGTGGGGCGTTATGTGTGGAACAGTCTGCTCGTCAGTAGTGTCCAGGCCATCGGCACGGTGGTGATCGCTGCCTTGGCTGCTTACGTGTTTGCCAGGTTCGAGTTCCCCGCCAAGGGGTTCCTCTATATCATCATCATCGCGTTGATGATGATCCCGGGCGTTCTGACGCTGGTTCCCTCGTTCTTGCTGGTGCGCGACCTGAAGCTGTTGGATAGCTACTGGGTACTGATTCTGCCCGGTATAGCCGGTAGCCTTCCCTTCGGCATCCTGCTTCTGCGGACCTTCTTTGAGGGTCTGCCGCACGAGCTATTCGAGTCGGCTCGCCTAGATGGCGCTGGTGAAGCCGAGGTGCTCCGTCGGATCGCGGTGCCTCTCTCGGCCCCTATCATGGGCACGCTCGCTATCCTGAATGTCACAGGAAGCTGGAACGCGGTCATCTGGCCGTCTGTCACTGTGTCGAGTGACAAGTACAAGACCATTGTCTTTGGCCTGTGGGGCTTCCAAGGGCAGTATCACCAGAGTTGGGGGCCTCTGAACGCAGCCTATGTGATCAGCTCAGTTCCTTTGCTGATCCTGTTCTCGTTCACGAGCCGGCTCTTTATCCAAGGGCTCACATCCGGTGCGCTAAAGGTCTAGCATTCCAATCAGGGCTCGGCGCGCGTGTCGAGCCCTACAAAGAACAAAAGGATTCATGAAGAAAATAGCTTCTCTCTTCGGCAGGACATGGGGCGTACTCTGGCTGGCAATCAAGCGACTTCGCAGCGCCCCCGAATTAACTTTCGGCGTACTCGTTGGGTTGGTGACGGTTGTCACTCTGACCTCCAGCATCCCGATGTACGTTGAAGCTGCCAACAACAAAGTCCTTAGCCAAGAGTTGGGGAGCATAGCTGGAGGATCGCGGCCAGCTTTCAGCTTCATGTATCTGTACAGTCAGCTGCCGGGCACCTCCACTCGCTGGGCAGACATCCAGAAAGTGGATCAGTACATCGGGACGACCGCCGTCGGCCTTATAGGGTTGCCCTTAGAGCAGTCGATGCTGTACGTCCACTCGAACCAGTTCTCGCTATTCCCGTCGGGCACGGACGTGTATAGCGCAGAGTTCGGAGGTCGGAGGCCTTTGTCGCGGGTTCAGCTCGGCTTTGTGCGAGAGCTTCAGGAGCATGTTGACATTGTCGATGGCCAGTTCGCGCCCGAGTCGCAGCCGGATGGCCCCATCGAAGTGATCATCGCGGAGGAAAAAGCTAACGAGCTTGGGCTTCATGCGGGCGACGAGTTCATTCTCTACCGCAAGTCGGAGGAGAGCGCCGGCATCCAGACCAAGCGCTTCGAGGACACGGTGCGGATCGCGGGCATCTGGCGGGCATCTGATCCCTCCGACTCGTTCTGGTTCCTCAGGCCAGAGGCCTACAAAGACGTGCTTTTGCTCCCTGAGCACAGTTATATTGCACGCATCGTCTCCGACGAGCCGTACACCCTTACCTATGCTGGATGGTATCAGGTGTTCGATGGCAGCCTCGTGGAGGCTCAGAACGTCACCAGTATCATGCGTAGCATGGAGCGTGTGCGCTCGCAGTTGGCTGGCCTGCTTCGAGATCTGAACTATCCCATCTCCCCCGCGTGGGCCCTGACACGATACCAGCGCACCGTCAGCCTGCAGACCAAAGTGCTGCTCACTTTTAGCATCCCACTCATTTTGCTTGCGCTTGGTTATGTCATCTTTGTCTCGTCGCTGTCCATCAGGCAGCAACGCCTAGAGATCGCACTACTAAAGAGTCGCGGCTCCAGTACGCAGCAGGTTGTGCTCATCTACCTGTTCCAGAGCCTTGTCCTCGGCGCCATCGGGTTCGCAGGGGGCCTCTTCCTTGGCCGCTTTATGGCACAACTTATCGGCCAAACGCGGGGCTTTTTGTCTTTCGGCGGAGCGGAGATGCTCAGAGTGCGAGTCACTCGGCTGAGTCTACAGCTGAGCGGGCTGGCCATCGCGGTGGCGACGTTGTCGAATCTCTTGCCCGCGTTCCGCTGGGCCAGGCTGACGGTAGTCACCTTCAAGCAGTTCTTTGCGCGCATGGGCGAATCGCCTTGGTGGCGCAAGTACTATGTGGATATCCTCCTATTGGGGGCCTCCATGTACGGCCTGCACCAGCTTCGCCAGCAAGGAAGCCTGCCCTTCCTGTTGGGCGGCCAGGGCGATCCGCTGCAGAATCCTTTGCTCCTTTTGGCGCCCACATTGTTTGTGATCTCGATGAGCCTGGTCTTTATCCGTTTCTTCCCGCTCCTCATGGACGTGTTTCACTGGATCAGCCGACTCCTCCCGGGCACTGTGCTACTGCTCTCCTCTGGTCGCCTGTCACGATCGGCGAACTATAACGGGGTGCTGCTTCTACTGATGATCACGGTAGGATTATCGGTGTTTACCGCCTCGCTCGCCAAGACGTTGGATAGCAACGTATCGCAACGAGCCTATTATAACGTCGGCGCCGATGTCGCACTCGAAGAGAGTGTTTTCACCAGCGGGCCCAGATCGCCGTTCTCTGGGGGGGGAGCGGGAGACTCCAGTGATTCGGAAGAGGAAGAAGAGGCGGCTGGACCCATTTTCATCATGCCCTCGAGTGAAGCCGAAAAAGTCCCCGGTGTGCGACAGGCCGCCCGCGTCGCATCGTTCGGCGTAACGGCTGACACCGGACAATCCGGTAGAATGCTGACCGTGGAGCGAACCACTCTGCCCCAAGTCGCCTTTTTCCGAAGCGACTTTGCGTCGCGCTCGCTTGGTGCACTCATGAACGAGCTCGCTGTGGACCAACGGGGTGCGTTGGTGAACCGCGAGTACTTGGCGGCCAGTGGTCTGGGCGTTGGGGACATCGTTACGGTACGCGTGAACAATGCCGAGCGTACACGCATCGAGTTCGTGATTGCGGGGATACTGGATCTCTTCCCCACGGTGTATCCGGACGACAGCCGAGGCACGCCGCTCTATATGGTCACCAACATCAGCTATGTAGAGAACCTCTTGGGGTACCCGATTACAGGGCAACTCTGGCTCTCTGTGGACCATAGCACTTCAACCGAGGATATCGTCTCTGGCATGCAGTCGGTGGGCTTTCGTATCAGCTCGTCCCACAGCGCTCTCGATCAGATCGCCAAAGAGCAGGGGCGTATGGAGCGCGTGGGGCTCTTTGGGTTCTTGTCGGTCGGGTTTATGGTGATCTCTTTTCTGAGCATGCTGGGGCTCATGATCTACGCCTTTATCTCTCTTCGACAATGGACGATCCAATTCGGTGTGCTCAGGGCGATCGGCCTGACAGCGAATCAGCTGGTGTCGCTGGTGGTTCTGGAGCAGCTTGCCATCGTGTTGCTGGGCATCATCTCGGGCGCCGGCTTTGGGATCTGGATGAGCTATCTGTTCCTCCCGTTCCTCCAAGTGAGTTACGCCGAGCTGTTGCCGGTGCCTCCGTTGCTGGTCCAAATCGCCTGGGATGGCGTTTGGCGTGTCTACAGCATCGTAGGCATCGCCCTATTGCTTGTGATCATCGGAATGATCGGCCCGTTACGCCGCATTCGCATGTTCGAGGCCATCAAGATGGGCGAGGCGGAATCACTGTAGGCCGTTTGCCCAATAGAGCCTCACACATGTTA
>CAYOUT010000033.1:0-5997 GCA_964407215.1 uncultured Anaerolineales bacterium
TCCCACCTCCTTGGACATAAGGTTATCCTTATTCAGTGTCCAAGGAAATCGGGTCTGCTTTAGATGTAAGCCCATGTGCTTGGGGTCTCCGTGCTGCCACTATGTACAAAGTGCCCTCACACTGTCACCGGTACATAATATGTTGCTGTTGACTTGAGTGCTGGCGCAGGGTAATTTGATAAGCGGATTGGGGTGTCCCCGGTCGGCAAAAGGTCTTCACAGGAAGACTTTTTGTTTAAGGAAACATCTCAAGGCTCCAGCAATCGATGATTCCATCCTGGTCATAGTACACTGTCTACAAGATCTAGTTGATCGTGGGTGAGACTGATTCAAGCACCGACGACATTGAGGACGCAAAAGTGACCGTATATTATGACACGTGACATTATATTAAGGCACGTGACATAATATAAGGGCATTCAGAGAATAGAAAATCATGAGGATATAGCAATGAAATTTCATGAAACACTGGAAGATATACTGGGCAGCAAGATCAAGATAAGGATCCTGCGCCTGTTCTACCGCACCAGGGGATCATATACAGGAAGGGAAACAGCGAAGCTGGTTGAATTCTCTCAAGATGCAACGCAAAGAGCGCTAAATGACCTAACGAGACATGGCCTGCTGAGGCGAGATTACGTGGGGACCTCCTACAACTATTATCTCAACGAAGATCACATGCTCGTAGGCAAGGTGGTCAACAAGGCCTTCTTCGCTGAGCAGAACTCCATACGGGAGATCGCGAAGATATTCAAAGAACAGCTGGGGGGGGTATTCCAAAAAGCGGTCATCTTTGGAAGCGTTGCCAAGAAGAAAGAGAGGCCGGACAGTGATATTGATATCCTGATAGTAATCAGCGATGGTATCGAGACCGATGCCATTGAAGACGAGCTAAACGAGGCCGCCAACCTGGCGACCGCCGCTTCCGGGAATCCGGTCATGCCCATAGTGATCCAGGCGGGCGAATATGAGAAGAAGAAAAAGGCCAAGGGCAAGCAGGGCATCTGGAAAGAGATCTTCGACAGGGATAAGTCCATAACCTATACCAGAGAGGATATAGAGACTTATGGTGCGGAAGACCAATAGAAAATCCGTGGACAGATCTGATTCCAGGAACCTGCTGAAGAAGGCTCTCGAGGCCAGGGATACCATGCATTCGGAGCTGGAGAAAGGCAATTTCAACTCCGCTGCATCGAACGCGGTCAAGTGCGCCATCAACGCCTGCAACGCTTTGACCGTGGCCGTATCGGGAGAGATATCCTCGGGGAAGAAGCATGAAGACGCCGCCTTCCTGCTGGTGGAAAGGGTCAGAGGGAAAGATGTAAAGGAAGCGGAAAACATATTCAGGCGTATAGTAAGCAAGAAGACAGGTATTGATTATGGCGTCAAGCTGGCAAGGAGGGGGGACGCCGAGAGCCTGGTAAGATACGCGGATGAGTTTCTCGAGTGGGTAGAGAGCAGGATGCCTCCGGAGTATAGGTAGCCGAGATTCCCATAACCGCAATATGACCACAAAACAGGATGCACGCCGGTGAAGGCATAAATAGGAAACAACAATAGGATATAGAACAAACGCAGTGCTGCTGCGTAGCAGAGCGTTACAAGCAGCAGCAGGCAAATAAGGTAATTTCAGGAAGAACACCGATATCTCAGACTCATAATCCACGTGTCGCGGGTTCGAGTCCTGCTGGGCCCACCAGCATAAAACCAGGTCAGAGAGAATGTGCTCTGACCTTTTCTTTTGTCTGGCCTGCCATTGATTGACGTCAACTAGATTTTCCTTTCGCATTGACTCACTGATTCTGCTACCCAAATGCTACCTGTGCCTCACGAAAATGTTACCAACAGATCCAGGGAGGCGGAACATGGAAAGCGAGATCAGCAAGCAGGCAATCCAGGAATTGACGGAAGCGGTCCGGCAACGTTATCTGGCCTCTACGAAAGAGGAAAAGCCGGAGATACTGGATGAGTTCATCGCCCTGACGAAATGCCACAGAAAACATGCCATTCGCCTGCTCGGCTCGCGGGGAGAACGTGCAGCCACCACTTCCCCTCATTCAAGACGAATATACGACGAAGCGGTGAAGGAGTCCTTGATCGTTTTATGGGAAGCGGCAGGCAGAATCTGCGACAGGCGCCTGAAGGCAGTATTGCCGCCTCTTATCGAGCCTGTGGAGGTAAACGGCCATACGCACCTTGATCCGGAAGTCCGCGATCGCCTCCTGCGCATCAGCGCTTCGACTATTGACAGACTGCTCGCCCCGGTTCGCCAGCAGGCGAAAGGGCGGAGGAAGAGTAACGCGCCGAAAAAGGCGAGTAAACAGATCCCCGCAAAGGACCTATTGCGACTGGGCCGAGCGGGGACCGGGAGAGCCAGAGACGCGCATGGTGCTGCACTGCGGGCCATAGCGCACGCGGTCTGTATCTCCGCAAGCCTGGCAAAGGCAGATGTCCTCTCCGGCTGGACGGAAAGCCGTCCCGCTCCTGGCTCGCGAGCAATCCCTGGTAGAGGGGGGGCTTTGCGTCACCAGCAGCAATTTCCCCATGCCGGCCGCCTGCTTCAACTCCGCTGGTGACAGCGCCTTCACCGGCGACACCTTGCTGGCCTGTTGTGAAGATAACGGCCTTGCACGCGCGCGCGCAAGGCCGTACCAGAAGAACGATCAGGCCTGGATCGAGGAGAGAAGCGGCGCAGCTGTGAGCGCTTTCGCAGGATGCGAGCGCTTCTTTCGGGATAGCGTGCGGGCCAGCTTGCGGGCCAGCTCTATCGGGCCGCGTACCTCTACGCGGGCTACTTCCAGCCTTCCTTCAAGCTGAAGGAGAAGACCAGGGAGGGCCCCAAGGTGAAGAAGCAATACTGCCTGCCGCAAACACCGGCGGATCGCCTGCTGCAAAGCGGCCTGGCATGCGGTGCAGTCAAGTGTGCCCTGCGTGATGAGCGCTGCCGCCTGAGGCCCCGCAGCCCTCTTACGCAGGATTCGCGAGATGCAAGGGCCGCGCTGGCGGCCATCGCTTCACCGGGGTGCATGGAGAGCCCGGGCAAATAGGACGCAGGTGCATTCCTTTCAGCAGCTGCCGAAGCTGCAGGCATCCGGGGAGGTGCGGCGGGCCCACCTGGAAGCACCAGGGCAAAACCAGGGATTACCGGACCAGGAAAGATCCTTTCCGGGCAAGTATGGCCAGATATCCTTCTCTGGCTGAGCGAAGACCCCGATGCCACAGCGAAGTCTCTTTTGCTTGCGCCTGCAGGATGCCTATCCAGGTCATTTCAGCTGCGGGCAATTGCGGACTCTCAAGCGGCGGGTCTGGGAATGGCGAAGCGTCATGGCTGGGAGCTTGCCCGCGGCTGCTACTATGGCACTGACGATGACGATCTTGCGCTTGTTGGGAAGTAGGCAGGAGCAGCCTATTTGGAAGGCACAAACCCAGTGCTGGGCGATCAGTTGCATGGTAACATTTCGAATTGAGGCAACGGGGCCGGGAATTCTAATTGTCGCTGATCAGCCACAAGCCGGCGCCGTCGGGCGATGCGGGGCGTCACAGGGCAAACCCTCTATCGAAGCGATGTAGGACTTCGTCCTACTTATAATATCTCCAGGGAAAACGATAGCTTTAATATCCAGCCATATATAGACAGAGATTGATTTAAGGCGCCTATTCGGCCGAGGCATTCTCTTCAGCCTGTTGATTCTGTCTTTTCCTGAGTGTGTCAAGTAAATGTTCTGCAATATTGTCTACTATTATCTCCCTTAAACCCCATAAATCTAGTTTAAAGGCAAGTCCGGCTATAGCAGTCAACACCGCTATTACACCAGTTATCCATAACAATATGACGTTCCCGCCTATTACGTCGAAACTACGGAGAGAAGTATATATTATTGAAGATAAGCATACTACTAATATTGTTATGAAAATTGCATTTCCAGTTATCCCAGCCAACTTATTGACTGTCTCGATAAGAGTAAGCTCCATATCCTTCTTCTCAGCTTCCGATTGCTGGAGTTTAAGCCGCGTCAGCTCATGCTCCTCCTGCTCTTGTGAGAGTTTTCCCGCTGCCTCTAGCTGTGCTCTTCCGTGTATCTCGTCAAGAATCTCGTCTACGGTTTTTTCTGAGAATCTGTTGGGGTCGCCCATTGTCTTTTCTTCCAATAACTTGAGAGAAACGTGATAAGTACGTAAGAGATAATACTCATCACTTGTTATTGTCTTCTCCCTCTCCAACTTTTCTATCTGTCGAAAGTATTTCTTCAATAAGTCCTCGCTAGGGTGCAGGGCAGCAAGACAGTTAGTTATCAGTTTCTTTGAATTAACGTCAACTAGCTTTGCAGGTGCTTGAATCCAGAGCAGAGTTCCTAGGAATACATCGGTCATACATGCTGGCATAGAAAAGCCTCGTATTTGCTCTGATTCTGCCCTTTTTGCCGAAAAAGCCAAAGAGGCATTTGTAGTTACGAAAATATGCTCGCAATCCTTGATTGTCAGTGGTACTTTGTCTTTTCTTAGGTAATATATTGCAGAAATCGAGTCAATGTCTCTTAATATCGTGTTTTTTCTCTCTTGCTCATTAAAACGAGCATCAAATCCTTTATAAGCTTCTATGATGTAATCACCAAGCGCCTTCTCGTCTATTTGGTAGTCCCTATGCTCAAAGGGTGTTGGTCTCTCCACCACATTTATGCCATGCTTCTCTAATGTGGACCTTAGATTAATGATTATTCTGTCAACATCAGAGGCGGTGAGCTCTGAATGAACAAAATACCTTAGTGCTGGATTAGCTTTTGATAAATCATAGTTGCCAGTTGTTAACCAATCACGGCAGTTAGTCAGAATAACTTCAATCTCTCTAAACGTGTGTTCGAAAATATATACTCTTGCGCCTGCCTCCCTTAAGGCGTCTAGCAACTCTATATAGGACTCCTGCCAGGGGATAGTGTCGTATCCCAACAACCTGAAAACAATGGTTGTATCTAGATAAATCTTAGCCTTTTCAAGGCTGCCTTCAAGGCCACTCTTCTCTGAGAACGTTACTGTATTCGCAAGAATGTGTCCTATGGAAATATCAACTATGTAACCGAACATTTCAGGGTTCTCATCATGAATATGCTCCACAAATTTACTAACAAGGAACTTTGCGTCTCTTCTTTCTGGGTAAGTTGGCAACAAAGAACTCTGTTCTGATACAAAGAGGATATCGAGGTCATGCCTCTTTAGATAATCAATAAGTGCTATTTCCGCCTCGTTAACACTAAAGGGTACTCCGTATTTATTAACTGCATAGTTGGAGAATGCTTCCAGTAGACTTTCAAGCTTCGCTGCTTGTCTTTTAATCGTGGGTTGTAAATCGAACTCCTCATATTTTCTTTTCACCGGGTAGTACTTAAAGTTCCTCTGTTCTATGAAGCCTTCCTTCCGTATCCTATTCAATATTTCCATCATTGGATGATATGGAACGATGAAGCCATATTCATCAGCAAAATCCTTGCATATTCCGTCGGTATGAATCTCATCATATCCGCGGGTCTTAATGATGTTCAATGCTAATGGAACAAAATTCTCGATATAGTCTTTTTGAAATCTATCCCAGTTTACTTTAAGAATCGCTAAACTGCTTAGTGTTCTTCGCATTTGTTTCCTCCTACCCAGTAACGATTGATGCAGTAAGCATTACAGCCCACAAAATAGTCTTGGGTACCCTTCTCTCTTTGTTATTGCTTGCGCATATCGCCTACAGCTTGACGCTCCCCATAGCATTGTTTGATAGCATGATTCTACCATTGATGGGGGGGGAGGCGGACATTTTATAATCCTGTTCCGATTCTTTCATATTGTTTTCTACATCGAAGAGGGGGCAGCTGTGAAATGCAGTATACAGCTACTGCCCAGATTTAGACGCACGCATATCCTTATGCCCACGAATTTGAACCGCCCCGACTTTCCTGGAGGGTCAAGTCCCAGGACGTCTGTAAACGCGATCTAGCCATCCCGTATCGGTTATCT
>CAYOUT010000034.1:0-3266 GCA_964407215.1 uncultured Anaerolineales bacterium
AACCGATATGGTAGTCCAGACCGCTAAGAATTTACAGACAGTTTAGGACGTGGCCGGAAGATGAGCCAGAAGGCCCTGGCAACACTTTACTCTGGGGCACCCACCTTCGTTAATCCTCGGCGTCCTCTTACGTAAGAATAGGCAATTAAGGGCGCCCTCCTTTATTGCCGATATATACCAAAACAGGCTCTTGGAAAGAGCGGACTTACATTATACATGCACGCTGAAGGTTTGAGCGCATAGAGATATGCGATTATGCTCGGGATACTGCTCTTGTGCGCTGAGGGGGGAGCAAGAAGTGCAATCGTCTCATAGAAAAGCGTTGAAGACTCGGCAGGATGACTTAATGGTTGATTCCTCAGTCGTATGTTCTCAATGAACTCTTTTCTGTTGCCTTCTTCTTTGGAGGAGTTTGAGCGCGGGCCCGAAATATGCTGGGATCATTGGGTCTGGCCGGTGACCATGCCCGACATGCCGATATCCTTTCTCCCAATCAGAAGCCTGATGAAAGGGGGCTTGGGTTATGGATTACAGCGATAATTTCTTCATCGAACAGCTAGGAGACTATTACGGTGGACAGGGCAAGAAACTCTCCGATGCGATAATTATCGTCTTGAGCAAATCCATCGCTGAATTAACAGAAGCCGAGATGGCAACTTACCAAAAAACGATCCAACCGGCGAGAGAAGCAATCAGACAGGCTCTGGGCAAGTGCCTGAAATCCCCTGGAGCTAAAAAGGAGGAGTGGCAGGAACAACTACTGATGCTTCATGATACGATCATTGGGGACATAGCAGCAGAACTGCTCCAGCAGAACAACATCGAAAAGCAATACGCCGAACAACAGGCAGGCTTGGAGGAATCACCTTTAACCGCTGCCCCGATGGCGGGCAAATCGTGGCGCGGGCCAGCTGATATCAGCAAGGGAAAGGTTTCAAGCGGAACAAAACGATACATAGTATACAGCGGAATCAGCTTGATCGTGCTTGCGGCTATCATGATTTCTCTGGCCCTTACCGTCTTCAAGGGGCCCCGAAGACAACTCGGCACGACATTGATGTTCAGCTTGCCGAATGGCTTCAAATCGGAGATACAGCATGAGGAGGAGCTCTGTGGGTTTACCGTCCATACCATTAGGGTCTTTCCCGAGGGCGCTGAAAAGCATGAAGGCATCTTTCTAATTTATCCCTATCCAGACCCCGTATGCTACACAAGGAAATACATTGAAGACTACCCATACGAGATGACCCGGCTAGCAGGCCAAGCCGCGATAACCTACACAACACAGCCGTCCCAACAGCTCGGCCCTGCGCTTTCTTCAATCAGGGGTGAGGCGGACTTATCTGCTTTCGTGATTTACATGGTTGATGGACAAATCCTCATAGACGGCAGCCCAAAATACAAATATGAGATGTTAAATATTGCCCGCTCTATAGAATGGGACCACCCTGTTTTCGAGACTCCACCCGTTTTCACAAGCGACACAAAGGAGCTGGAGGGTACGTGGACACAAATCGATGACAGCGACCATGCCTTGAGCTTATTCCCCGATTTTCATGAAGCCGTCTTCCATTGTCACCTACAGGGAACTGACAACACATATTGGGGAAATGCCGACGGCAGGATATTCAAATCAGGAGAAGAAAACGGTCTTGGCCGGCCAAAGGTCGCTGCGTATGTGTATGGAGATGGCAGCGAGTTATACATGCTTTTAGAAGACTACGATGGCGGCGCTGATTTCAGCCAGCAAAGGTCGGGAGCGTATAGAAAATTATCCGACGATCCTTACTACGTATTCGGCTCACCCAAGCCAGGCGATATAGATTGGAAAGCGGAGGCCGATTATCCGGAAGGTGATTTTTCTATTTCAGCGACTCGATTACTTATGGACGCAATCCTCGATGAAGACTACACAACCATAATCAATCTACTTGGCGTATTCGCGGACTATGGTGGCATAGAGGACTATTTTGTTTCTTTAAGGCCTGCTCGATATAGGATTCTCTCTTACAAAGCAGTCGGTGATTATATAACAATTGTTGTCCAATATGAGAACGAAATGAGTGCCGTTCACCAACTGGAGCTAGCTTGGGAGACATTCTCCACAGCTTCAAAGACCCCTTATCTCTATGACTTTCAGCTGGATCCGTGAAGCCCAGAATCTCTAAGCCCTGTTTCCGGCGATTGAACTGGGGAGAGCGATATTTTTGGAGATGGGCACGATGATCGCCGAGCCCTTCTCTTCAAATGAAAGGTGATTGACGTCAATAAATAGATTTTCCTTTCGCATTGACTCACTGTTTCTTTGATCGTAAGAAACTGTGGAAACAAGGGGTGGCATGGATGTCTGTGGTGCATCACTCCTAACAATTATTGGGCATATTATCGGGGCAATCGACAATATTGTGCCAGCTGGTGATTGAGCCCTAAAAGGCAGTTGTTTCTTGGGATATGTCAGTTATGACGCCTTTGGGTATACAGACGTCGATGGTAAATGTGGTGTTGGCAGGTATATCTTTGACCCTCCACCAAAGGTTTTCGCTCTCCCTCCCCGAATCATAGCCAGCCGGGGGTCTGAGTCTATCTGCATACTGAGTGGCCTCCACAAGGGATAAGTCAGAGATGGCCGGGGTTCGTTGGACAGCTTTTCGTGATCCTTAAGTGGTACACTGCTCATCACTATGCTGCCGCCTCTTCCTTGGGAAGCGTATCCCAGTAGACCTCATCGGGTGTTTTATAGTCAAGGCCCTGGTGCCGCCTTTTTGCGTTGTAGAACTCGAAGTAGTCTCCGAGGCCCTGGCGTGCCTCTGTAAGTGATTCGTATGCCTTCAGATAGACCTCCTCGTACTTGACGCTTCTCCACAGCCTCTCCACGAACACGTTGTCTACCCAGCGGCCACGGCCGTCCATGCTGATCCTGACCTTGTGATCCTTCAGAACATCGGTGAACTCATCGGAGGTGAACTGTGCTCCCTGGTCTGAGTTGAATATCTCGGGGCATCCGTACCTGGCGATGGCTTCGGTCAGTGCCTCTGAGCAGAAGGAGGCGTCCAGGGTGTTGGAGAGCCGGAAGGAGAGCACCTTGCGGCTGGCCCAGTCCATGATGGCGACGAGATAGGCGTATCCCCTGGCCATCGGCAGATAACAGATGTCTGTCGCCCAGACATGGTTGGCCCGATCGATGGAGAGGCCCCTCAAGAGATAGGGATAGACCTTATGCTTGGCATCGGGGATGGTGGTGCGGGGCCGGCGGTAGATGGCCCGGA
>CAYOUT010000035.1:0-2601 GCA_964407215.1 uncultured Anaerolineales bacterium
AGGAGATGATCGAGAAGGCGGAGGAGAGGGCGGAGTTCCTCAAAAAGGAGCGCGGCAAGGAGAAGGCCCAGGTCTACGGCCTGGACCAGGTGGGGGGCCTGCACTACATCTACGTGCTCGAGGACGAGCCCGCGACCTACGGCCTGCCCGCCAAGCCCTCCGTCCCCGCCGGCGTCACCGTCTGGGAGACCCTGGTCAAGCCGGGGGCCCCCTGGGGAGGCCTGGCCCTGGTGGGCCTGGCCGCCGCCGCGGGCGCGGGATACGTCGTCAACAAGCGCAACCAGGGCATGGAGCGCAAGGCGCGAGAGGGGGGTGAGTGAGATGGCGGAGGCCAAGACCTTCCGGGGAGGCATCCACCCCCCCTACAACAAGGAGCTGGCCTCGGGCAGGGCCGTCAAGCGCGCCCCCGTGCCCCCGGAGGTGGTCATACCCCTCTCCCAGCATATCGGGGCCCCCAACGAGGCCCTGGTGGCGGCGGGGGACCGCGTGGAGGTGGGCCAGAAGATAGGCTCCGCCGACGCCTTCGTCTCCGCCCCGGTGCATTCCTCGGTGGCGGGCGTGGTCAAGGAGGTCGCGGAGGTGGCCAACTTCACCGGCGCCAGGGTGAAGAGCGTCGTCATCACCCCCGACCCCGAGCAGCCGGAATTTGCAAAGAAGCCGGCCAGGGACCTGGAGTCCCTGGGCGCGGACGAGATACGCGAGATAGCCAAGGAAGCCGGCCTGGTGGGCATGGGGGGCGCCGCTTTTCCCACCCACGTCAAGCTGACCCCCCCCAAGGACAAGCCGGTGGACCTGGTGATCATCAACGCTTGCGAGTGCGAGCCCTTCCTCACCTGCGACCACCGCCAGATGCTGGAGCGCGGCGAGGAGATGATCGCCGGCGCCCGCCTCTTCAAGACCGCGGTGGGCGCCTCCAAGGTGATCATCGGCATCGAGCTCAACAAGATGGACGCCGTGGACGCGCTGCGCGCCAAGGCGGCGGGCCTCCCCGACGTGGAGATAGAGACCCTCGAGGTCAAGTACCCCGAGGGCGCGGAGAAGATGCTCATCTTCGCCCTCACCGGGCGCAAGGTGCCCCCGGGCAAGCTGCCCAGCGAGGTGGGCTGCCTGGTGCAGAACGTGGGCACGGCCATCGCCCTCTACGAGGCCGCGGCCTGGGGCAAGCCCCTCTACGAGAGGGTGCTCACCGTCACCGGCCCGGGCATCCGCGAGCCGGCCAACCTGCTCGCCGCCATCGGCACCCCCATCGCCACGCTCATCGACTCCTGCGGGGGTTTCGTGGGCAACCCGGTGAAGCTGATCATGGGCGGCCCCATGACCGGCTGGGCGCAGCGGGAGGCCACCGCGTCCGTGGTCAAGGGCACCAGCGGCATCGTGGTGCTCACCTCCGACGTGGTGGACCTGGGCCAGGAGGCGGAATGCGTGCGCTGCTCCAAGTGCATCGAGGCCTGCCCCATGTTCCTCTCCCCCAACTTCATCGTCCAGGCCGCCAGGCGCGGGCAGTGGGACAAGGCGGAGATGTGGGGGGCCCTGGACTGCTTCGAGTGCGGGTGCTGCTCCTTCGAGTGCCCCGCCTACATACCCCATGTGGACTACGTGCGCAGGGCCAAGGCGGAGATAGCGGCCCTGAAGAGGAAGAAGGAATAGGAGGTGACGGCATATGGCAACTGATAACCTCGTCGTGACCCCGCCCCCGCACCTGCGGAGCCGGGAACAGACATCCACGGCCATGCGGGACGTGCTCATCGCCCTGGCGCCGGTGACCATCGCCGCGCTGGTGGCGTTCACCTACAACGCACTCTTCGTCATCGCGGTATGCGTGGGCTCGTGCCTCTTCTTCGAGTGGGCCGCGCGCAAGCTGCGCAAAAAGGAGGTCACCCTGCAGGACGGCAGCGCGGCGGTGACCGGCCTGCTCCTGGCCCTGCTCATGCCGGCGCAGATACACTGGCTGAACATGGTCATCGCGGCCTTTATCGCCGTGGTGGTGGTCAAGGAGCTCATGGGCGGGCTGGGGCGCAACATCTTCAACCCCGCCCTCTTCGGCTACGTGTTCATCATCACCTGCTCGGGCCTCCTGGTGAGCTGGACCGGCCACCTTGGCTTCCTCGCCGCCGGCTTCGACGGCGTGACCGGGGCCACCCCCCTGGCCTGGATCAAGCCGGGCCTGGAGGGCATGGGCCCCTCCTACGGCGCCCTGCTCTTCGCCAACTACGGCGGGGCCCTGTGCGAGGTGGGGGCCTTCTGGGTGCTCCTGGGCGGCGCCTATCTCGTCTACCGCAAGGTCATCAACCTGGTCATCCCGGTGACCGTGCTGGCCACCGTGCTCGTCCTCGGCTACATCATGGGCTCGGACGGGCTCTACCACATCCTGGCCGGCGGGGTCATGCTCGGCGCCTTCTTCATGGCCACGGACTGGGTCTCGAGCCCCATGTACGCCTGGGGCCAGGTGATATTCGGCCTGCTCATCGGCGTGCTCGTCGTGCTCATCCGTATCTACGGCGCGCCCACCGGCGCCGTGGCCTACTCCGTCATCATCGCCAACTGCTTCGTGCCCCTGCTGGACAAGGCCTTCAAGCCCAAGAGGTTCGGAGAGGTGGCGGC
>CAYOUT010000036.1:0-2307 GCA_964407215.1 uncultured Anaerolineales bacterium
GGACATGAACGACGCAGCCCCCCAGGGCAAACAGCGCTACGCGGAAGCGGACGACCCGGCCCCCCTCGAGCGCATCCTGCAGAGGTACGCGGGGGAGAAGGGGGCCCTCATCCCCCTGCTGCAGGACGCCCAGGAGGCCTACGGCTACCTGGACGAGAAGGTGATGCGCGCCCTGGCCAGGGGGGCGGGGTACCAGCTCAGCCAGGTCTACGGCGTGGCCACCTTCTACACCCAGTTCAGGCTGGAGCCCATCGGCGAGCACCTCGTGCGCGTCTGCCACGGCACCGCCTGCCACGTGGCCGGCGCCGAGCTCATCAGCGAGGAGATCTCCAACCTGCTGGGCATCAGGGACGGGGAGACCACCCCGGACATGAAGTTCACCGTGGAGTCGGTGATGTGCGTGGGGGCCTGCTCCCTCGCCCCCATCATGATCGTGGACGAAGACACCCACGGCAAGCTCAAGCCGGCGAACATCCGCAGGATAGTCAAGCGCTACCGCGCCGGGGAGGGAGAGCGATGAGCGGCGGCGGGACCAAGCTGGTGCTGGGCTACGGCACCTGCGGCATCGCCGCCGGGGCCGCGGCGGTCAAAGACGCCCTGGAGAGCGGGCTGGCGGCGGGGGGGCACGACGCCTACCTGGACATCGCCGGCTGCATGGGGGTCTGCTTCCGCGAGCCGGTGGTGGAGGTCACCACCCCGCAGGGCCTCCGCGTCCTCTACGGCGACCTCACCCCCGCGCGCGTGCCCCGCCTGCTGGAGGCGGTGAGCGCCGGCGAGGTCATCGAGGACTGGATGGTGCGCCGCAGCGACGACCCCGCCTGCGCCGAGGGGGATTTCCTCGCCCACCAGCACCGCATCGTGCTGCGCAACTGCGGCAACCTGAACCCGGAGAGCATCGAGGAGTACATCGCCGCCGGCGGCTATGAGGCGGCAAGGAAGGCGCTCAGCGCCATGACCCCGGAGGAGACCATCGCCGAGGTGGCGGCATCGGGCATCCGCGGCCGCGGCGGGGCGGGCTTTCCCACCGCCACCAAGTGGGGGTTCGCGCGCAAGGCACAGGGGGAGCAGAAGTACCTGGTGTGCAACGCCGACGAGGGCGACCCCGGGGCCTTCATGGACCGCAGCGTGCTCGAGGGCGACCCCCACTCCGTCATCGAGGGCATGATCGTGGCCGCCTGGGCCATGGGGGCCACCCGGGCCTACATTTACTGCCGCGCCGAATACCCCCTGGCGCTCAAGCGCCTGGACATCGCGCTCGCCGCCTGCCGCGAGAGGGGATTCCTGGGCCGGGGCATCTTCGGCACCGGCTTCGACTTCGACATCGAGATCAAGAAGGGGGCCGGGGCCTTCGTGTGCGGGGAGGAGACCGCCCTCATCGCCTCCATCGAGGGCAAGCGGGGCATGCCGCGCCCGCGCCCCCCCTTCCCCGCCAACGAGGGGCTGTGGGGCATGCCCACCAACATCAACAACGTGGAGACCCTGGCCGCCATCCCCTGGATCATCGCCCGCGGCGGGGAGGCCTACGCGGCGGTGGGCACCGAGAAGAGCAAGGGCACCAAGGTCTTCTGCCTGGCGGGCAAGGTGCGCCGCAGCGGCCTGGCCGAGGTGCCCATGGGCTACACCCTCAGGCAGGTCATCTTCGACGTCGGCGGCGGGGTGCAGGAGGGCAAGGAGTTCAAGGCGGTGCAGATGGGCGGCCCCTCGGGGGGGTGCCTGCCCGCCGCGCTTCTGGACACCCTGGTGGACTACGAGGCCATCACCGCCACCGGGGCCATCATGGGCTCCGGCGGCATGATCGTGGCCGACTCCAGCACCTGCATGGTGGACCTGGCCCGCTACTTCCTCTCCTTCACCCAGGAGGAGAGCTGCGGCAAGTGCGTGCCCTGCCGCATCGGCACCAAGCGCATGCTGGAGATACTCACCCGCATCTGCGCCGGCGAGGGGGAGGCCGAGGACCTGGAGAGGCTGGAGGTCCTGGCCGCCGACATCAAGGCCGGCAGCCTGTGCGCCCTGGGGGGGACCGCCCCCAACCCCGTGCTCACCACCATGAAGTACTTCCGCGAGGAGTACGAGGACCATATCCTCCGCCACCGCTGCGCGGCCGGCGTATGCCCGGCCCTCATCACCCTGCGCATCCGGGAGGACCTCTGCTCGGGCTGCGGGGCCTGCGTGAAGATATGCCCGACCGAGGCCATCACGGGGGAGAAGAAGGAGCCCCACGCCATAGACGAGGAGAAATGTATTCGCTGCAAACTGTGCCTCAGCCGCTGCCCGGAAGAGGCCATCTACGCGGAGTGAGGTGGGGGG
>CAYOUT010000037.1:0-1801 GCA_964407215.1 uncultured Anaerolineales bacterium
GAAAGGAGGTGGCAAGCCCAGATTGCAGCCAGCGTGATCCAATGCTAGCGTGAACGGCTACGGCCATGGTGTAGCAGTAACGAGTCACGCAACACAGTCTCAAAAGGAGAATTCTCGTGGAAGAAGCAAAGACGATGAAGCGCCGCGATTTCATGCGGCTATCCGCAGTGGCCGCGCTGGCCACCGTGGCGGCGGCGTGCCAGCCGAGTGCCCCACCCCCTACGGCGCCTGCGCCCGGCGATGGTGAGGCCGAACCAGAGGCCCCCGCGGAGGAGCCAGAGGCCCCTGTGGAGGTCGAGGAGGCCCCGCCAGAGTCTATCACTTGGACAGGGGAGATCGAGTTCTATGCCCAAGCCTACAACCCCAGCTCTATCCTGATTAACCCTGACCCCGACGCCCCCAAGCGGGAGGCTATGGAGGTTTTGGCCAACGAGTGGATGGACCTCCACCCGGGCATCGATTTCAAGTTTATCAACGCTCCCAGCGGCGACTATACCAGTTGGATCAACACCCAGCTCATCGGCGGCACCGGCCCCGACATGTTCTGGATCCACCTGGGCACGCTGAACCAGATGGCGGACGAGGGCAAGGTCGTCCCGATGAACGACTATCTCGATCTGCCCAACAAATACACGCCCAATGACACCGAGCCCTGGAAGGAGACCTTCAAGTCCCCCTTCATGACCACCTTCAGCCCCAAGGGGCAATGGGGTGGTGTGCCCATGGACTTGGTCTCCACCGGCGTCTACTGCAACAACGACATTTTCGAGGAGGCCGGCATCGACTTGGCCGGGGGAATCGTGCCGGAGCTCGGCTCACCCGATAGCTGGGCGACGCTCATCGAGTGGTGCAAGAAAATCAAGGACGCGGGATACTGGGCCTTTAGCTCCAGCGGCTACATTCTGGAGTGGTGGCTGCAGGGCGTGCTGGGAGACCAGCTCTTCTGGGACCAGACGGAGCAGTTCGACAAGCTCAATTACCACGACAAGACTCCCATGGAGTTCCAAGAGGGTCTGGTGAGCCAGGAAGAGATCCTGATGCAGTACTACTGTGAGGGGTACAAGCCCTTTGAGGATCCTCGCATGCGCGAGATGTTCCTGATCTTCAAAGACCTGGTACAGTACATGCCCGAGGGCTTTGTAGACACCTCCACCATGTGGGATACGCCCTGGGAGTACTATCTCCAGGGGCAGTTGGCCATGTTCTGGGACGGCAGCTGGCGTGTGGGCAACATCCTGCAGGATACCCGCCGCGAGTTCGAGTTCTCCTCGTTCTGGCTGCCTCCCATCACCAAGGAGACGAGCGAGTACGCCAACGACACGCCCATCCTGCCCATCGGTGTGGGCGGCTACGGCTCGCTGGCTTACGGCATCAACCGCAAGTGCATCGCCAAGGGCAACGTCGACGCCTGTGTGGATTGGCTGATGTTCATCACGACGCCCGAGAACGACGAGTATGTGGTGAACGAGGTGCCCTCCTTCATCCCGGCCAACAAAAAGGCCAAGAGCCTGCCGGAGGTGGAGAACTTGTTCGTGGGCGAGACGCGTTTGGTGGCCGGTGCCGGTCACCCGTGGCCCGCACCACTCAATTGGTTCAGCTACCAGGAATCCAAGTACACCGACTCTTTCAAGCGTGAGCTGACCCTCTACCTGTTGGCCGAACAGGACCTGGACACCTTCATGGACAACATGGCCACCGAGGCCGCAACAGCAGCACCAGCTGTGATGCGTGCCGCAGCTGTGCAGTACAGCGACGATGGCGACTGGGATCTAACCCAGTGGACGTGCGAACCGGAGATCTA
>CAYOUT010000038.1:0-1745 GCA_964407215.1 uncultured Anaerolineales bacterium
CCCCGAGGGATTTTAAGTTCTACGTGGGGGTGTTCCCCCACCTGGGATTTTATGGGGGAACCCGGTTTATCAGGGGTTTTGCAACAACATACGTGCCACGAAAACCAGCAGTTTCAGCAGAATCGGACGATTCGCCGGACGATTTTCAGGAGTATAGAGAGACCCCCTCCCCTGGATGAGGGGGCCTGCGGTGACTGGCGGAGCCACGTCCGCACCCGGCTCCAGGTGCCGGTTGCCGGGCGCTACCCGGCGCGTAGGGACAGGATAGCATGAGGGGGTGACAAAAAAAGAAGGCCCGCCCTCCCGGCGGGTGAGTTCCGGGAAAGCGGGCGATGGCGATCTTTCGCGCCTGTGGTTACGGGGTCTTCGTACGGTCGAGCCAGTCGTATATCGTCGAGGCTCCTCCACCAATTAGTAATCCTGCCAGCAACCTATCGGCCCATACTGCTACGGAGGCATCTATCGGTAAGATAGGCGATACCCCCACCTGCGCCCAGAAGGCCAGGGCGACCCCCAGGGCCATGGCCAGGAGCGGCCACAGATAACCGGCCACGCCAGCCGGGATCATGGGAAGCCTGGCCTTTACGATGTCTGTGACCGTCTCCACGAGTACGGCCAGGGCGATCAGGGCCACGGCCACCCCTCCTACGGTTGCAACGTCCATGTTGCTCCTCCTTTCTATTTCAGCCTCAGCAGGGTCATGGTGGCGAGCAGGCTTTCCTGGTTCGCCTTCACGATGACCGAACCGTTGAAGTGCCCGCCCGCCAGCGCATAGATGTCATATCCCCGTTTCTCCCAGGGCGGTATGGTGTCCCTGAGCGGGTGGCCCGCGGCCAGCTCCGGCGTGCCGAATATCTCTATCGGCACGGGATCCGGGCTCTCGTTCTTGATGTTGAGCCAGCAGAGGTAGTCCGCGGAGTGCCGGGGGTTGTCGATACGGGTGAACACGTCCGCCGCCCCCCAGACGTACAGGCCGCCCTGTCTCGGCAGCCTTTCCAAGCTGTAAATCATTTCCTCCTCCTCTCCGGGTATAATTCCCAGGTAGCCGCAGGCGATGTTGATATGTGCTTCCGCTACCCGCTCTGTCCAGGCGGGGTCGCTCATGGCAGTATTTTCCTCGGGTACGTCGATGAAGCCGCACTCGCTGAGGACGGCGGGCATGAGCGTGCCCCTCAGCACGCCCACTTTCGGCCTGTACCAAGTCCCGTCTCCACGCCGCATGGGCCACCCCGTCACCCGGCAAAGCTCAGCGGACAGCATGGCGGCGAGCGACTTATCCCGCTCCTTGCCGTAGAGGCACTCTATCCCCCTGCCCCCCGAGGCGTTTGTGTGTACGCTCATAAACAGGTCAGCACCCCAGTGGTTAGCTATCTCGTAGCGCACGTTGATGGGGACGTCCTTGTCCCCCGTCCTGGTGAGTATCGCCTGCAGCCCCCGCGCGGTAGCCTGGTGCATCATGGCATAGGAGATGTCCAGCACGATATTTTTTTCCTGCTTGCCGTATCCCGTACCGCCGGGGTCCGATCCCCCATGTCCGGGATCTATGCAAAGCCTCATCCCCCATCACCCCCTTGTAACCAGCCAGATCAGCACCGGCACGACGAACAGTTGCACGGCAATCCCGATCCCTACGGCGATCCATACCTTGCGGGAAAGACCGTTGACCACGTCCCACAAGCTCTTGCGGTGATTTTCACAGTCTGACCGCGGCACCTTGAGGGCCTGGCACCTGATGTTTTCGTCCA
>CAYOUT010000039.1:0-1691 GCA_964407215.1 uncultured Anaerolineales bacterium
AGACCGCCAGCACCTACGCCCGCCTGACCGAGATAGAGCCCGTCGTGGAGTGGTCGGCCGAGACCCTGGGGACCCTAGAGGACTGGTGCGAGAACATCCAGGTCCGCAAGTCCTCCGGGTCAGTATCGGCCTATACCCCCGCGTCCCCGGGGTTCGGGATAAACGAGTTGTCCTTCTCGCTCTCCAAAGAGTGTTGGATCACCCCCGCTGAAAACCAGCTGGTGATCCTCTCCGCCGGGTTCGGGGGGGAGCTGCTGCAGCAGGGGGTGTTTATCATCAGCGAGGCCAATGAGGGGGTGGACTTCTGGAACATCACCGCCCACGGCGTTCTTTCCCTCTCGGCCTACCACCGCTATCCCGACAGCGTGTTCCAGAGCATCAAACCCTCCACCCTTATCGGCTCACTCTTGGAATGGATAGGTTTCGCCGCCGAAGAAGCCGCCTTCTCGCTCGCGTCCGACGCGGCCTGGGAGTGGTATATAGTGGAAAGCGGCCCTTGCGATGAGTGCCTACGCAAGGCGGCGGAGACGTTCGGGGTCGCCATATACGAGGACGAACTCGGGCAGGTTCACGCCCGCTCATCCTATGGCGCATCGGCCTTGACGATCACGGACGATCTCATCGAGGACATCAGCCAGACCAAGCCACGCGAGATCAACTACGTGGTCGTGCATTACGGCAACATTCGCAAGGGCCTGCCGGATGTGGTGCTCTCCGGCTCGGCTCCCCTGGCCGCCTCTGAAACCAAGACGTTCATCTTTCGCATGAGCAAGTCGCCGGCCATGGAACTCAAGGTCCCCTTCATCGAGTCTTTCAAGGATTCGAATAACCAGGACCTCACCCTGCCCACGATCACCGCCTGGGCCGCCGACGCTTACTCGCTAACGGTGACGGTTCGAAACAACGTAGCATCAGCGGGGACCTTTGCGATCAAGCTGTCGGGGACGCCCCTGGACAAAGGCTCGAACGAAGCGATCTATGAGGCCAAGGACGTGCCGTCTATCCGGCGTCGGGGGATCAGGGACATCGAGGCCACCATCTACACAAACTCTGCCGCGCGGGCAAAGACCTACGGGGACAAACTTCTTAAGTATTTGCAGGCGTGCTCGGGAGCGCTCACCCTGACCCTCAACCGCCCCGCGCCTCATCTCCAGCTCCGAGACGTGGTGCACGTGGATTCGAGCCTATTCGAGATAGACGCCGACTACGTGATAGCCGAGATCGCCATGCCCGAGGACTCAACGGAGCTGACGCTGATACCCAAGGGGGCCGTAGTTTGAGTTTCGATGCGATATTCCGTAACCGCATAAAACAGCCGCTTTCCCGGCCCATGCTGGCCCAGGGTGGGGAGCAGACGATAGTGTGGTCAGCCGACGCCTCCGGGGTGCTCACGCGCCTGGAGGAGATGGAGCGCTACGTGGAGCAGCTCCAATCACGCATCGACAACCTGGAGTACATGGCGGCGAGCCGGAGCGTCGACCTCATACCCGGCCCGGTGGACGCGGGCACGTTCTATGAGCTGTCGTCTGACGGCACGCTCCGGGCGGGCCTTTCGGTCTCCGTCCCGCCGGGGGGCATGTTCGAGATCGCCTTGTTCCCGGAGCCCGGGGTCAAGCTGTCGGCGGCCGACGCTTACGTCGATGAGGGCAACCCCGACGTAAATCACGAAACCGATTCCCTCACCGTGGGGA
>CAYOUT010000040.1:0-1624 GCA_964407215.1 uncultured Anaerolineales bacterium
TCGCGCCCTCCGCCGCGATGCGCGAGAGAGGGCTCGGTCTTGGCATCCTCGCCTCGCGGCTCGGAGGCAAAACGCGAGCCCATGCGGCGGGCTGAAGAGAGAGCCGGGGAGGGCAGATGCTGCGGATAATGTAAAGGGCAAGGAGGGCAGACGACGGCCCTTCAAGACCTGCGAGTGCGGAGCGAGGGCCGCGCCCCCGGCTCCCATGCCTCACGCAGCACTTGCTGTCAGGTCCCGGCATCCTCGCCTCGCGGCTCGGAGGCATCGCGGCCACGGCGTCGCAGCAGCCATATGCCCACGCAGACCACGGCCAGGATGACCAGGTAGGGGAGGGCGTAGAACAGACCTATCGCCAGCCTCTCCATCCCCCGCCCGAAGCTCTTGAGCGCGCCGCCCACGGAGCCCCAGAAGCCCTCGCCCCCGTCCTCGCTCTCCTCCACGGAGAGGGTGAGGGTGGAGTAGCTTACCTGCTGGTCGAGGAATTCCATCCTCCCCTGCACGTATTCCTTCTCCAGCTGGACGGAGCTGAGGTGTTCGCGTATGGTCACCATCTCCTGCACCGTCCGCGCCTTATCTATGAGGGCGAGGTAGAAGGCCTCCTCCATCTGCAGGTGGCTCAGCCTGCTCATTAAGTCCACGTACTCGAGGCTCACGTCATCGCTGGAGACCCGTCTGGAGACGACCTTCCCCAGCTCGCCGACCTGCGTCATCGCCTCGTCGAACTTCTCCGCCGGTATGCGCAGGGTCAGCGTGCCGGAGGTCAGCCCTTCGCCGTTGCTGCTCGAGCTCTCGCCCTCCAGATAGCCTCCCGCCGCCGCGGCGGCGCCCAGTGCTCCCTCCCTGACCCGTGCGTAACCGTCCCTGGCCGTCTCCATCTTCATCAGCGCAGTCCTGATGACCCTGGAACGGAGCTGCGGCAGGGAGACCGGCAAAGCTGGCGCTGAGCTTTCCGCCGTGGCATAGTCGTCTCTCGCCTCACTCGACCACGCCCGCGAGCGCTCTCCGAGGCCCTTGCCGCCCTCCACCGCCGCCTCATCTCCCACGGGGGCATCGCCCGTGAGGGCGGTCTCCCACCCGTTCGCGCCGCCGCATCCCAACATCGTCGCCGCGATAAAAAGCGCCGCGAACGTCATCGCTACCGTGGCTGCCGCCCACCTCCGCCCCTTCATCGGCCCACCTCCTTGCCATGCACCTGAATGGCCACGTCTTTATGACGTCTTCCAAAGGCACGGGCGTTCCACAGAAGGGGTCAGGTCTTGTTCTTTGCCTGCTCCGCTATCTTCCCAGTTCGCACCTGGGGTTTTACCTCGGGTTCGCAAGACGTGGCCCCATGCTTTCTTCCGGGCGCTTGCTCTTGGGGCAAAGAGCTCTCTTATGCTTCAAGTGAGCGTCTTGCAGGAGCCGGATCGCATGTGTTCTTACCGGCTCTCTTCCGAGGCCGGGGTGGAACATGTTCCTCCCGGCTCTCCCACGGGGCCGGGGTGGCACATGTTCTTCCGACGTCCCTTCGGGGCGTGGGTGGCACATGCTTTTCCGGACGCCCCTCATGCTTTTCCGAACGTGTCATCGTAGGGACCGGTTCGCATACGGAAGGTGAGGCCCGGTACCGGTACGGGCTCTTCCG
>CAYOUT010000041.1:0-1545 GCA_964407215.1 uncultured Anaerolineales bacterium
AAAGTAGGCACCCTCATCCCGGTGAAAGCAATCATGCCGATACCGCCAGGCCCGCAAGATGCCTGAGTACGTCCTTTACCCATGGCTGGCCGCTCCGCGCGGAGAGCAGCGGAACATGGGCCCGGCACCACCGCTCGGGATCGCGCCTCACCTCCCTTTTGAGTTTCTCGAAGGCCTTGGCCTCTATGCTTTCTGCTGATGTGCGTCTCCCTTCGCACCAGTCTGCCAGCTCGCCGTTGCACCTCAGCTCGATGATCTTGCACATGTGGTCCGCTCCGGAGACGCTCCAGCTCATGCCGCGTTTCTTGAAGCGGCAGGCAACCAGTTTGTCCACGTTTGATTCCATGCAGCCCAGGGAGCGGTCGCCCTCGCGGGGCTCCAGGGTCAGGCGCCAGTCCGCAAGGCGGGAGGAGGCCCCCTTGAGCAGGGAGATGGCCTCCGAGATGCGCTTCCTCCTCTTGGGGTCCAGGGTGCTGGCAAGGCGTTCCTCCATAGCCCCCACCACTGCATCTCCCTGGCCCTCCCGCGCCAAAGAGATAAGGCGGGAGACCTCGGGGTCTGGCCCCAGGGCCCGCCTGAGGGCCCGGGCGAGGTGGAAGCAGTCCAGCTGGGCCACGGTGACGGAGAAGAGGTCCGGCCCCCGAGCCAGCCAGGACGCCCCACCGGCGACCACACCGCCTCGCTCACACCCCGGTAGTCGTAGACGGTGGCAAGGTCCGCGCTCCAGGCGGCCAGGAAGTCATCCGCCGGGGCTGCCGAGAGGAAGGAGCGCTTCCGGGCAAGCCTCCACTTATCCCTGCCCACCTGCTCCCGGCCCTCGTAGGAGATGCCCGCCTTGAGCTCGTGCTTGCGCCTCTGCTCCCTCTGCAGGCTGATCACGCAGCCGTCGGCCTCCATGAACAGGCGCTCGGCGCGCCTGCCGGCAGATGCGGGAAGTGCGCCTGATTCAAACAGGTCGCAAGCCACAGACTGCTTGGCGCAGGCAGCCTCGCCGCCCCGCCTGCCCACCATCTCGTGCAGGAGGGTGTGCCGGATGTTCTCCGCCAGGAAGAAGGAGAGGTTATCCGCCGCGCAGCGGAAGGATGATTCGGAGCACATCTTCAGCGCCCGGGCCTCGAGCGCCGGGGTGGCGGCCAACCCGCCTTCCCAGCCCAGGGCCTCGCCTAAGAGGAAGCGTGTCCCGCCCCCGCGCTCCCGGTAGTACCTTCTCCTTATCCTCAGTACGCCGAGGCGGGTGAGCACGGTGCGCTCCCGCACCCCCAGATGGCGCAGGCCTTCCGTCCTCTCTTTCATGAGCCTTTCGTCCATGCTCTCAAGTATCCCCCGCAACACTTTTCTGCCCACCTCGAACAGCTCTTTTACCAGCCCGTCCTCCAGCTCGTTGAAATCGTCGTTCTCTTCCATTAACCTTGAGATAAGCTGAGACAGATCTGACATGTGAGAGATCACTCCTTTCTCCTGTTTGTTTAGCTTTCACTCAGGAATAATTGAGTGGTCTCTCCTCTTTTTCCTTCTAAGACCTGCCTACGAAAGAATTACAGCAAC